>NZ_JACHZD010000002.1:0-1151470 GCF_014193275.1 Enterobacter sp. Sphag1F
TTGGCACAGATAAGGTCGATGTTCAGGTCGTGCAAAGCACGTCCGAACTGCGTCATGCCGGTACGGCGTGTTTCTGCCTGGCTAACGCGAAATACCGCGTGCTTATCACTGTAAAACGCCACCGGCTTGCCGTGCTTGTCGATGTAATTGCGCGTGGCCATCATGTAATCAAAGGCCGATTCACTCTGGCAGAAGCGCAGGTGCATCAGACGACCGGTCGCGTCATCGATGTAAACCAGCAGACAGCATTTTGGTGCGCGGCCTTCGAACCAGTCATGGTGAGAGCCGTCGATCTGGATAAGTTCGCCAAGACAATCCCGCCGCTGGCGTGGCTGATAAATCCGGGGCTGACGGCGAGCGTGCGGGATCCAGAGTCCGTCAGCAATCATCCAGCATCGCAGCGTCTCAACGGAGACAGCGATCCCGTGACGCTCCTGAAGCTTTTCTACGGCAAGTGTGGGCCCGAAACCTACGTAATTTTCACGTAGCAGCGTCAGTATCTGGCAGTGCAATGCATCATCAATCCGGTGAGTGCCTGGTTGACCGCGACGCGCGTTAGTCAGCCCGACAGCGCCGGACTCGCGATAGCGGTTCATGAGCCGCTGAACCTGACGCTCGGTAAGATCAAGCTGGGAGGCCGCATCACGACGGCGCAGACGCTTTTCGATGACAGCCTGAATGACGGGAAGGCGGTGAAGTTCTTTGTTCGACATGGTCACCAGCATCAGCAGAGATCTCCCAGAAAAGGTGGCAAAAGCGCCATATCTGGGTGACATTATGAACTAGCTAAAAAGTGACATTATCAAATAGCACTCACAACCAAAGGGCGCATAATGTATATTATGTTAAATTAAGTATCTAAGCGCGCACTCAAATCGCCATCAGCCCATCACCTGTCTTCAAACACCACATTCACCAACAATCCGTAACCAGCGATATCTCTGGCGACGGACTGTTGAACTCACGATGCCGTTATCTGCGCCCTTTGATCACTGACGCCTTCCAGTTGAAATCACTGACCTCGCTCTCTTTCAACGACTCCGGTTTCTTCCTGCGCGTTGGCGTTTTCTTTGCTTTGTCAGCCAGCGCTTTCTCTTTGGCCAGTTTCGTCGTCATGATTTGCTGCCGGGCTTCCGCCGTGAACTCTTTCTCTTTCTTTGCATCCGGCTCTTTGCCGGTGCGCTGGCGATACTTCTCCATCAATCCTTTAAACGCTTCTTCTACTGCAACGCGTTCATTGAGATTGAATTGATCGATGGAAATCATTTTCTTGTCGTTCATAGCGTACCGTCCAATAGTGATTTTCTGGCAACAAGTGTACCGCATTTACCTGCAATGAAGATCGCACCATTGCCGCTGGCGAGGCTTTCTTGTAACCTTTGCCGTCAACATTTTAAGGATTTCCTATGAACGATCATCGCTCCAAAGATCCCTTGCACGGCGTGACGCTTGAGATGCAAATTAATGCGCTGGTCGCCCATTATGGCTGGGCTGAACTGGGCAAGCTTATCAACATCAACTGCTTCAAAAGCGATCCGAGCGTCAAATCGAGCCTGAAGTTTTTGCGCCGCACACCGTGGGCGCGCGCTGAAGTTGAAGCACTTTATCTGGATTCACTGGATGATTTTGCTGCGGATAAGCCGGATGATTCAGCGACAAATCCCTGGACCATGGGCAAAGATAAGTAATTTCTGGCGATAAAATCGGCAGTGCTACGTGAATTCTCGCTAACTTCCACCCTGCTCTTTTCACAGAATTCACGTAGCGTCGTCAGCGAAATTAGCCTTAAGACCGCATCAAAACAGACGATCCTGATATACTACCGCTCCTAAATTATTAAGGAGATTTCAGATGGCACGATGCCTCACTCTATTTCAATCCCCTGGAAGCGCTAGCTTCCTGCCGTTGACGCTCATGCGCGTCGCTTTCGGTTTGTTCTTCTTCGCATCCGGTTTTAACAAAGTGTTTGTTGCGGCTAATCAGGCGCTGATGCTGGAAACCATCACTGAAGCCGGCATTACCTTTCCAGAGTTCATGTCGGTGTTTGTCGCCAGTTGTGAAACGCTGTTTGGATTACTTCTGGCGCTGGGTTTATTTACGCGTTTAGGCGCTTTAGTGTTGCTGGTGATAAGCCTTGTGGCACTTTTTACCGTTGGACTGCATCACATTCCCGCCGACCTGAATTTATTAACCTGGTATAGTTGGCTGCTGTATCTGCCTGAATCCAGTTACATTTTGATGTGCGTGATGTTAATGGTTCAGGGCTGTGGCCCGTGGGGAATTGATCGTTTAATTGCTCAACGCTGTTCACATCAGTAAGCATTTTGTCCGCTGGCTTTTCTAAAGCCAGCGTTATTCTTTAAGTTTTCACTTCCTGCCAACCTTGCCCGCGTCATCACATTTTCCAATGACCGATCGTATTGTAAGTTTCTATTCTGCGTGACAATATCGCTACATGTATATACATGTATCACCAACAGAAGCCACATCATACTAACAATAATTCGCCCTCTTTAGACGCTTCAGCGAGGAAACTATGTCAGCCGAATCACCTGCAGCAGATTACGCCGGCGCAGAGAAACAGCGCCTGTCAGAAACGCGATCCATTGATTACATTCCTCCGAGCGAACGCCACGGACACCCTTTTAGCCAGTTCACCTTATGGTTTGGCGGCAATTTGCAGATCACCGCTATCGTGACCGGCGCACTGGCTGTAGTGTTGGGCGGCGATGTGGTGTGGTCGATCATTGGCTTGTTGGTTGGGCAAGTTGTCGGTGCGGCGATCATGTCGCTGCACGCGATTCAGGGACCGCGCCTCGGATTGC
The DNA here is from genome assembly GCF_014193275.1 of Enterobacter sp. Sphag1F. Classification (NCBI taxonomy): domain Bacteria; kingdom Pseudomonadati; phylum Pseudomonadota; class Gammaproteobacteria; order Enterobacterales; family Enterobacteriaceae; genus Enterobacter; species Enterobacter sp. Sphag1F. The sequence continues at coordinate 2,826 of NZ_JACHZD010000002.1, forward strand.
CGCAAATGATCACCAGCCGCATGCAGTTTGGCGTTTATGGTGCGGTTATTCCGTTAGTGTTGGTGTGCATCATGTATGTCGGATTTTCTGCCAGCGGCACGGTGTTGGCCGGACAGGCGCTCGCCAAACTGATCAATACCAGCAATGCATCAGGCATGATCCTGTTCAGCGCGATTATCGTGGTCATCGCGGTGCTGGGATATCGCGTGATTCACAAGCTCGGAAAAGTGGCCAGCGTGATTGGCGTGCTCGCCTTTGTTTACCTGTTTATCACGCTGCTCTCAACCCATGATCTTTCTGCGGTGTGGCAAAACCAGCATTTCACCGTCGCTAACTTCCTGCTGGCGGTTTCGTTGTCGTCGTCATGGCAGATTGCATTCTGTCCGTATGTTTCTGACTATTCGCGCTATTTACCAGCCAACGTCTCGGCAAAAAAACTCTTTAGCTGCGTTTTCTTCGGTACCGTTTTAGGCACACAAGCTTCAATGACCTTGGGTGTGATTGTCGCAGCGATTGCCGGTAAGGCTTTTTCTGGCAACGAGGTAGGCTATATCGTCAGTTTAGGCAGCAGCGCCACGATGGCGATGGTGATTTACTTCGCGATCTGCTTCGGCAAAATCACCTTCACCACGCTGAATGCTTACGGCAGCTTTATGTCGCTCACCACCATCGTTTCAGGCTTCCGGCAGAAAACTTCATTGAGTCGTGGCGGCCGCATTCTGTTTGTGGTGCTGATGGTGACGATTTCATGTGTGATTGCGCTGATCAGCGAACCCGCGTTCTTAAAGTCATTTACCCATTTCCTGCTGTTTTTACTGGCCTTTTTTGTACCGTGGAGCGCCATTAGCCTCACCGATTTCTACCTGATCACCAAAGGTAAAGTCGATGTTCCGGCGCTTTCCCAGCCCAACGGACGTTACGGGCGCTGGAACTGGGCGGGGATTGTTGTCTACTTTTGCGGCGTGCTGGTTCAGTTGCCGTTCATTGATAATCCGCTGCATCACGGTTCGTTAACCTGGATTTTTGCCGGTAACGATGTGTCGTGGATTATTGGTTGGTTTGTCACCGCGCTGCTGTGGTTAGCCGCAAGAAAGTTCGATCGTCGCGGAATGTTAGCACAATCTGTTTACCCCAATTAGTGACAATGTCACGCAACTTGCATTAATGAATTGCGCTCACAAGTGCTTGCAGCTTTGAGCGCATTATCATTCAGCCATCCCGCCGCTACACTTTAACCATGCTGCACTTACATGGAGATAAAGATGAAAGACCAATTTGATGGCAATGGTATCTTCCCGAAAGGGCCTAAAAACGACGCTTTTGCGCAATACTTTACCGGTACCAGCTATCTGAGCATGCTGACGACTGAAGGCGTCAACATCGGCAACGTGGTGTTTGAACCCGGCTGCCGTAATAACTGGCATATCCATCATGGCGGCGGCCAGATTTTGCTGGTGACTGGCGGAACCGGTTGGTATCAGGAGTGGAATCAGCCGGCGCGTCAGTTAGTGGCTGGCGATGTGGTAAACATTCCGGCGGGACTGAAGCATTGGCATGGCGCATCGGCCGATAGCTGGTTCGCACACATTGCTATCGCAGTACCGGCTGAAGGCGCTTCCAATGAGTGGCTGGAGCCGGTTTCTGACGAGGAATATCAGCAACTGTAAGTTGCGCATTTTGATAGCGGTCGCCATGAATGGCGACCCTACGGTATTATTTGTAACTCACCACCGTCACCCAGTTGGCATCTCCGCCGGCCGGTGCCTCGCTAACGCGTTTCAGCGCCCCGCTTTCTTGATCAATGGCGTAGCTGCCGGTAACCGCACTCTTTTCGCCGCTGGCAATCAGCCAACGTTCGTCAGCGGTAATCGCGATACCGCGCGGCTGCTCCTCGACTTGCCAGCTATCAATCAGCGTCAGTTTGCCGTCATCTTTATTGATCCGATATCCGCTGATGGTGCTGCTGGTCCGCTCGCTGACATACAGAAAACGGCCGTCCGGTGTGAGACGAATATCGGCCGCCCAGATGCGCGGCGTGGTGTCGCTATAGCCCGGCGGCCGCTCTTTGCCGTGTTGCAGCTTATATTTCTCAGCGACGGCATTCGGCGTCTCCGCCACTTTCACTAGCTCGCCGCTGGCTTCGCGCCGAAACTGCGTAATGATGCCGCCCATTTCACCGATATTGTAGAGATAGCGATTATCCGGCGACAACACCGAATGGCGCGGTCCGTTTTCTGTCGCCGTTTTAACATAACCGTTGCCCAAGCCCGACAGTTCGCCTTCGGCGTTTAGCTTTAATTGCAGCACGCGATCGGTGCCAAGATTGCCGACATAAGCATGTTCTCCACTCGCATCGACAATCACCGAGTGTGCGGCATTTCCGGTTTTGTAGCTGCCGACTGGAGGCGCAATCAGCTTGCCATCGTTATTGAGTTTGTAAACGTGCACCACATCGCCATCATAGGATGCGCCCAGCAGAAAACGCCCTTGCGGGTCCGTGCTGATGTAGGGATAGCTGGCCGCAGCGGATACGGCGTTCAATGGGCTGAGATCGCCCGATTTGCTGTCGATATTCCAGCTGACAAGTTGCAGCGGTTTGCTGCGAATCGCGGCGTACAGATGTTTATGATCGGCGCTTAACGCCATCGGCATCACTTTGCCACCGGCTTGCGTGCGTCCCAACAATTGTAGCGCACCGGTTTGCTCGTTCAGGGCGTAGCGCGCGATGGTGCCATCATCGGCTTCTGAAACGTAGACAAAAGTTTGCGCCAGTAACGGCGCGCTGGCAGCTAACGACGCTAACAGCGTCGCCGCGCGTAATATCTTCTTCATGCTGCTTCCTTAGCGTACCAATGACGGACGTTTGGCGTCATAGCGCCAGTTATCGATCAAAAACTGCATACCCAGCGCATCGTTGCGATTTTTATCCGGCAGCGCGTTGTAGAGCGCATGCGCTTGCTCGATGCGATCCATATCCAGCTCGATGCCCAATCCCGGCCCGTGCGGCAACTCCAGATAGCCGTCACGGATCTGCGGCGGTTGACGTGTAAGCTGCTGACCATCCTGCCAAATCCAGTGCGTATCAAAGGCGGTTTGACGATCGCCCGGTGCCGCGGCGCCAAGGTGCGCGACCATCGCCAGCGAAATATCAAAATGATTATTGGAGTGGCAGCCGGTTGTCAGCCCCCATTCGTTGCACAGCTGCGCCACCACGTTGGCGTTACGCATCGTCCAGAAGTGCGGATCGGCGAGCGGGATATCGATAGCATTTAGCTGCAGCGCATGATGCAGCTGGCGCCAGTCGTTGGCGATCATGTTCGTCGCGACCGGCACGCCGGTGGCGCGGCGAAACTCGGCCAGCGTTTCCCGGCCGGAATAGCCCTGTTCAGCGCCGCAAGGATCTTCCAGATACGGCACTTTCCCGGCCAGCTGCTTACCAAAGCGAATCGCCTCATCCAGCGACCAGCTGGCATTGGGATCGACGGTGACACGCGCGTCAGGGAAGCGAGCCAGCAGCGCCTCAACCGTTGCCACTTCCACTTCGCCTGCCTGCACGCCGCCTTTCAGCTTAAAATCGCGGAAGCCGTATTGCTCAACCGCCGCTTCGGCGAGCCGCACCACAGCATCGCTGTCCATCGCCGCTTCATGACGCAGACGGAACCAGCCATCTTGCTCATGCTCTCCCGAACGATAGTTCATATTGGTGCGCTGGCGATCGGCGATGTAGAACAAATAGCCGAGCACTGGAATGCGGTCGCGCTGTTTGCCGCTGGCCAGCAGATCCGCTACCGGCAGATTGAACAGCTTGCCTTGCAGATCCAGCAGCGCCGCTTCAATCGCGGCGGCAGCGTTATAAAACTTCTCCGGATTCATCTGCGGTATATGAATGTCATTGGTGTGCGAAGTTTGTTGCTGACGTGCCTCGCTGCTGAACAACTGGCCTAGCGTCGCGTTGAGGCGCAGCAGCGAACTGCCTTCGATCAGCGGACGAAACTGCTCCAGCAGCTGCAAGGTGGATGCATGACACGGCGTTTCGCCAACGCCGGTATGCCCGGCGGAATCGGTCAATATCACGATGATGCGCGTGAAATAGCAGTTATGGGCGCCGCCAATGTTCAATAACATGCTGTCGTAACCGGCAACCGGCACGATGCGCATCGATTTAATGACTGGACTGTCTGACATGGTTTCTCTCCGTGTGACCGAATGCGGGTGGAACAGGCTTGCGACGCAGCAGCAAATAGAGTCCGGTAACCACAGACACGCTGGTTAGCGCGTAAAGTCCGCCGGTGGTGCTGCCTGTGTGCATTTCGAGGTAGCCGAATACCGTGGGCGCAAAGAAGCCGCCCAGGTTGCCAATCGAGTTGATCAGCGCAATGCCTGGCGCGGCAATCGAGGCCGGTAATTCACTTTGTGGCATCGGCCAGAAGAACGCCGCGCTCACTTTGGAGCCGATACAAGCCACAATCATCGCCACAAAACCAAACCACGGCGTGCCCAGCGTGGCCATAAAGGTGCCGCACGCGGCGATCAGCATGGCGATGCCGAGGCCTCTATCCAGCTTATCGCGATAGCGGTCGGTGGCTTTGCCCAGCAGAAACAGCGCGACAATCGCGAACAACCACGGAACGGCGGTCAGCAATCCGGTTTCAAAACTGTTAAAGCCCTGAATACGCTGAATGATCTGCGGTAGCCAGAACACTAACGTGTAGCCAGTCATAGTCATGGTGAAGAAGATCAGGCAGTAAGACAAAAGGCTGCGATCGGTGATCAAGCCCCAGCGGCCGTGTGTTACCGCGTGCTCTTCGCGAGCGGCATCTTCCAGCGCTAACTGCTGCGCCAGCGCCTGCTTCTCTGCATCGCTGAGCCACTTTGCGCCTTCCGGTTTGGATACCAGCACAAAGGCGGCCAGCAAGCCGATCACAATCGATCCGCCGCCTTCCATAAACATCACCCATTTCCAGCCCGCGATCCCGCCAACATCATGCATCATCAGAATGGCGCCGGTGAGCGGACCGGAGAACAGAAAGGCGCTGGCCGTGGCGCTCAACACCATAGCGGTAGCGCGTCCTCGCCAGGCATTCGGCACCCATTGACGGAAATAGAACAGCACGCCTGGGAAGAATCCGGCTTCCGCTACGCCGAGCAGAAAACGCAGCAGATAGAAATGCAGCGGCGTACTGACAAAACCGGTAAGCACTACCACCATGCCCCACGTAATCATGATGCGCGTCAGCCACACGCGTGCGCCGAGTTTCTTCAGCATCATGTTGCTCGGCACTTCAAACAGCGCATAGCCGATAAAGAACAGTCCTGCGCCTAAACCGAAGGCGGCGGCGCTGATGCCCGCATCCGTTTGCAGTTCGGCTTTAACGAAGCCAATGTTTGCCCGGTCAATCTGGTTCACAATTAACATCAGCGCCAGCATCGGAATGATGCGGCGGAAGAACTTGCCGATGGCTGAGGCGATATGCGCGTCATGATCGGGCGATAGTGCGTATTGTTGTTGTGTCATGCGTCACCTGTAGGGAGAAAAGCATCGCTATAGGTATACGCAGCAGAGTTGGCTCTGGTGTATGTGGCATTGCCTGAGACCGCTTAGGCAAATGCCCTATGATTGTTAAAATTCATGGTGTTATATTAATTCTCGTCGAAAAGTTTACGCTTGGTTTGTGCGCTGGCTCACTGGCGTTTTTACCAGGTGCGCATAAATGCGCACCCTACAGATGTTTCGTAGGGTCGCCATTAATGGCGACCTTATCCTCAAATTTGCCTTTTCCTCGTCTACACTTGCCTCACGTGAAAACGCTAATAGAGGTAAAAATGTCGCAATCAAATCAACGTAATCAAGCTTGGCTATTAGCCTCACGCCCGCATGGCGAACCGGTAAAAGAGAACTTTCGCCTTGTGGAGCAGCCAATTCCTGAGGTGAAGGACGGCCAAATCCTGCTGCGCACGCTCTATTTGTCGCTCGATCCGTATATGCGCGGGCGCATGGATGACAGCAAATCTTATGCTGCACCCGCTGAACTCGACCAACCGATGGTCGGCGGCACGGTGAGCGAAGTGGTTGAATCTCAACATGCGGATTTCAAACAAGGCGATGTGGTCCTCGCGCAGAGCGGCTGGCAAAGCTATGCGGTTTCGGACGGAAACGGCGTGGCGAAACTGGGCGATCTGCCCCATCCTTCCTGGGCGCTGGGCATTCTCGGGATGCCGGGCTTTACCGCCTATATGGGCTTGATGGATATCGGCCAGCCGAAACAGGGCGAAACCTTAGTGGTTGCAGCAGCTACCGGCCCGGTCGGTGCCACGGTGGGTCAGCTTGGCAAACTTCAAGGCTGCCATGTTGTGGGTGTCGCCGGTGGCGAAGAGAAATGCCGCTATGCGATTGAGAAACTCGGTTTCTCTGCCTGTATCGATCACCATCGTGACGACTTTGCAGAACAGCTTGCGGCGGCCTGCCCGGACGGCATTGATATCTACTTCGAAAACGTCGGCGGCAAGGTGTTTGATGCCGTATTCCCGCTGCTGAATACTGCTGCGCGCGTGCCGGTATGTGGTCTGGTTTCTGGCTACAGCAGCCGCGAATTACCGCCGGGCCCGGATCGCACCCCGCAAATCATGGGCGGCATTCTCAAACGTCGTATTCGCATGCAGGGCTTTATCATCTTCCAGGATTACGGTGATCGTTACCCTGAATTCCTCAAAGCGATGACGCCGCTGGTGGAGCAGCAAAAAATCCACTACCGCGAGCACATGATCGACGGGCTGGAAAACGCACCTCAGGCGTTTTTCGATATGCTGAAAGGCAAAAACTTCGGTAAAACCGTGGTTAAAGTCAGTTAACGCTTTTCGTGGCGAAAGCGATCTTCGCCCGTTTATGACGAGTTAAGTAAAGATACTGGTAATTTATACAGATAAGGTTCAGGATGGTCGCTCATCCTGGATTAGCACCCACGGCAATTCACCCTCAATCTGAGGGCACGTTATGTACTTTTACTCAACTGAAACCGTTTGCGCCATTACCGGTGCCAACCGCGCCAATCTTCGTCGCTGGTTGCGCGGTGGATTAATTTCTGAGAATCACGTCAATAAGGATTGGAGCCGACATCAGGTTGATGAAGTGCTCGCCATGATGGCATTGACCGCCGGTGGCGCCACGCTGTGGCAAATCTATCAAGGCAGACACTGCGGGCTTGAGTACTCTTCGTCTGGCTGGGTGGCACGCCGTGGCGATCTGTTACGACAACTGGAGCTAGGTTCTGACCGCGAACTGGCGCGTACCGTGCGCAATCTGGCGGGCGATTATAGCAGCGATGATTTCGTCAACGTGCTTATGAAACCGCTTAATCGCTGGCTGCGTGATGATACACGTCGTGGCGCATCGCGTCGGTTAACGCGCTTCCATGAGGCGATCGTGCATCATAGCGACTGCGTAAAACGCGCGTCAGCCCGTCAGCAGCAGATGCCACTGTTGCTTGAAGTGGTCAGCACCGGCGATGAAACTGAAGTGTGGCTGGAAGCCATTCGCCTTAGCGGACAAGGATTCTGCGTTGATGTCGATCAAACCTCACAACCGATGCTGTACGGATCAGAAAGCCGTCACGATCATCACCTGCTGTGGTGCGGTGCCGGAATCAGCCAAGAACGCATGACCCAATTCCAGCGCGGATTACGTTCCGGTAAACCGGTGATGCTCAGCGGGCCAGATCGCAGCATTCATCCGGCTGTCGCTGCAGCCAAAGTTGCTTAGCCGGTGCATTATGCACCGGTCTCACCGTTTATCGCATTCCGCACTTTGCTTATTCAAAAGAAGTAGTTAGCCACGGCAACAACGGTTAAGTCCGATCTATCCCTCTTCTGTTACGCTCTCGCCTCCCAATCAGGAGGATCCATGAGTTCATTAATCGATATTTTCACCAGTCATAAAAGCGATCGCAATTTTACCGACCTTCCCGTTGAGGATGCGGTGCTGGATCGCATCATTTCGGCCGCGTATCGCGCGCCAACCTCGGTGAACTCGCAGCAGGTCTCTTTGGTGGTGACGCGCGATGCTGAGAAACGCGCACAAATCTCACAGATTGCCGGCGGCCAACCGTGGATTGCCAAAGCGCCGGTGTTTATTACCCTGGTGCTGGATATGCATAAATCGCGCCTGGCGATGAATGCGATCGACCGCGAGCAAATCGCCCAGCAGAGCATCGAAAGCATTGTGTCGGGCTCAACCGACGTCGGTATTGCGCTGGGTTCGATCATGGCAGCGGCGCGCGCAGAAGGTTTGGGCATTGTGCCGATTGGCGGTATTCGTCGCGATCCACAGGCGTTAATTAGCTTGTTGGATTTGCCGGAATACACTTTCCCGGTGGCGGGCGTGGTGATTGGCCATGTCGATCAGCCTGCGCATCAGAAGCCGCGTCTGCCGCTGGCAACCTTCCGTCATGAAGAGCGCTATCAGCGTGATGGACTGGAGCAGCACATCGCCGCCTACAATCAGGAGATGGTGCAGCACTGGAAAAATACCGGTCGTGATGATGGCGAGAGCTGGAGCGAAAGCGTCAGCGGTTATTATCACAAGATTTACTTCCCGCACGTGCTGGACGCGCTGAAGAAGCAAGGATTTGGTAACGACAAGTAACGGCTTTTCCCCGCGCACTCTGCGCGGGGAATGAAAAATTAACGCCCTTTCTTCTTACGACCCGGCTGCGCGAAACGCTGGCGATTCGCTGGTTTTGCACCCGCTTTCTCACCCGGCTTAGCTCCGGCAGCGGGCTTTTTCGCGGGGCTGGCCGGTTTCTTCTTCGCCTGCGTCTTCTGCGTTTTTTGATCTTCCGATGAAGAGTCTTCAATCAGTTTGAACAGGTCGATCAGCTCGTCATCGGTTAAATCACGCCATTCGCCGAGCGGAATCCCTTTCAAACTGACGTTCATGATGCGCGTACGTTCAAGCTTGGTGACTTCAAAGCCGAAGTGCTTGGTCATACGACGAATCTGACGATTCAGCCCCTGAACCAGAATAATGCGGAAGACAAAGGTCGACTCTTTTTTAACTTTGCACTTTTTGGTGACGGTGCCGAGCATCGGCACGCCCGCGCCCATTCCGGCAATAAATTCATCGGTGATCGGCTTATCGACGGTAACTACATACTCTTTTTCGTGGTTATTACCGGCACGCAGGATTTTATTCACCAGATCGCCGTGGTTGGTGAGAAAAATCAGCCCCTGCGAATCTTTATCCAGACGACCAATCGGGAACACGCGTTTGCTGTGATTGACGAAATCACCAATGTTGTCGCGTTCACCCTCTTCCATGGTGGTGATGATGCCAACCGGTTTGTTCAGCGCAATCAGCACCAAATCTTCTTCGTCACGCGGCTCAATCAGCTGCCCGTTTACTTTGACTTCATCCCCCGCAAACACCTGCGCACCGACGGCAGCGCGTTTACCGTTAATGAAAACGTTGCCTTGCTCGATGTAACGATCGGCATCGCGGCGTGAGCAGATACCGCTCTCGCTGATGTATTTGTTCAGGCGTGTGGATGAGTTAGGCAGCATGGTTCCTCCGAAAAAAAACGGACTATACAGCAACCTTAGGCGTTGGTTAAGCATCGCGACAATCATCAGCATTTCTCTCACCACGATATAACAGCACACTAACAATGTGGTTGTTGTCAGCAGATCGATCAGCGACAATTCGCACCCATCGTTTTTTCTTATGACAGAGTGATTCCCTCATGACAAATCAGCCATCGGTGACGTGGATTGCATCCGTGCGCACCTTTCTGGCCCGCCTTTGGCCTCATCCGTTACCGGGAGGCAAAAAGCAGATGGTCATCGCCAGTGTTGGCGCGGGATTGGGTTTAATGATAACCAGCCTGACCAGTCACTGGCTGCTGGGCGAAGTGAATCTGTGGTTTGTCGCGCCAATGGGCGCTTCGGCGGTGTTGCTGTTTGGTTTGCCGAACAGTCCGCTGGCGCAGCCGTGGTCAATTGTCGGCGGCAATCTGGTGGTGGGCGTTGTCGGTGTTACCATTGCGCTGTTGGTTCCCCATGCTGCATTGGCGTGCGGCATCGCGGCCTGTTTGACCATTGCGCTGATGTTTCAACTGCGCTGCCTGCATCCACCGAGCGGCGCGGTAGCGCTGACCGCGATTTTAGGAGGTAACGGCGTCCAGCAGCTGGGTTACCACTTTATTTTAACGCCGGTATTGTTGAACTCGGTTTGTTTGGCGCTGCTGGCGTTGGTGTTTAATAATCTCGCCGGGCGTCGTTACCCGCATCCGCTGGCGGCAACTGAAATCAAAGCACCGCCTGTGGTGATCGACGTACCGATTACGCGTGAAGACCTGCATCAGGCGCTGGAAAGCGGTGAAGTGTTGGATATTGATGAAGATGATTTGCAGCAGTTGCTGCAGCGCGCCGAGGAGATTGCGATTCTTCGTCAGCGCGGGCAAATGCCAGTATCATCATGAGCGGTCGCCATAAACGGCGACCCAACGCCGTATTCTTTCACGCGTACCTCATCGCCCTCAATCTCAACTACTGCAAACGGTACTTCGTCAGCCCCATCAAGCATGCCTTTAAGCGTATAAAAGCCTGTTTGACCGATGCGCGCAAAGCCGCCGCGGTGGTCGTGTCCAGAGAAACAGAAATGTATGTTGTAACTAGAAAACAGCTCTGCCAGCACACCGCCGTTCAGCAAGTTGTGGCTGTTGTGCGGTGCCAGCGGATAATGGCCAAACACCACCACTTTCTCCCCTTGCTGCTGGGCTTGTTGCAACTGCTGCTCAATCCATGCCAGTTGCTGCGTTCCTACCGCGCCGTTCCACGGTTTCGCCTGCGGCTGCTGGCGCTCGGTCAGGTCCACCAGCAGCGCCTCCGCCTGTGCGCGATCGTCACCATTCTGCGTGTTGCAATAGAGGCTGATGTCGTTGCCGTCATAAACAATAAAACGCCAGCCCTGCAATCCAAAGGCGTAGTAGCTTTTTGGCAGCGCGGCAGCTTCGTTGAGATGCTGCGCGATGGTCTGCGCATCGTGATTGCCCAGCACCACCGCATGCGGATGTTCGAGGCGATCGTATATCGGCAATATCGCCGCGTAGCTGCTCCAGTCGCGATCGACTAAATCCCCCAGCGTGACGACAAAATCCAGCGGCTGTTGATTCAACACTTCAATCGCCTGCGGTAACTTGCGCAGCGCATGACGATAGAAGAGATTTTTCGCAATATCGGCGTCGATGTCGGCATATTGTGGATCGGCAATCAAACCAAAACGCAGCGTGCCGCTCAGCGGTGCGGAACGCACATCGGGTAAAGCATAGAGCTCGGCGACATCGCCCAGCAGTTCACGCTGCAATTCAGTCAGCGGATGCGGATAAGACACGAAAAGCACTCCTTAGCGAATACCGGCACGCATAAACGATTGAATAAACTGACGTTGGAAAATCAGGAACAGCACCAGCAGCGGCAAGGTGGTCATCAACGTAGCAGCGCCAATCAACGCCCATTGCACGCCCTGCTCTGGCGCCGAAAACAGCTGCAGGCCAACGGTAAGCGGCCGCACGTTGACGGAATCAGTAATCACCAGCGGCCAAAGGAAATCATTCCAGTGGAAGCTGATCGATACCAGCGCAAAGGCCACATAAATCGGCTTTGCCAACGGAATGTAGATCTTGCGCAGAATGTAAAAGCGGCTGGCACCTTCGACAATCGCCGCCTCTTCTAATACCAGCGGAATACTTTTAAAGGTCTGCCGCAGCAGAAAGATGGCGAAGGCCGAGGAGAAATACGGCAGCGCGATGCCGGTTAGCGTATCGCGGAAACCCAGCGCGCCGATGGTTTTGTAGTTATTCAGAATCAGCACGTCGGGGCTAATCATCAGCTGCAACAGAATCAGCGCAAAGATCGCGCCCGAGAATTTCAGACGGAAACGCACTAATGCGTAAGCGGCCATGGTCGCCAGAATCAGCTGCACCACCACAATCATCAGCACCAGCAAACTGGTATTGAGGAAGTAGCGACCAAAGGGCGCGGCATGCCAGGCATTAACGAAGTTTTGTACCGTCAGCGGCGAAAAAAGCGAAAAGCTCGCCTGATCGGATGCAGGATGAATCGCCACCCAAAACGCCACCAGAATCGGTAAAAACCATAGTAAAGCGGCAAGCCCAATGGCCGTATTCAGACACAGGCGACCAAACGTGATTGTCAGCTTCATTGGTAATGGGCTCGTTTGTCCAGCAGGTTGAATTTAAGCAGCGCAATCGCGGCGAGGATCACTAACAGCACCACCGTCATGGCCGCCGCTGCGGGCATATCCCAGAAGCTGAAAGCGGTACGATAGATGTAGAACAGCAGCAAGCTACTGCTGTTATTCGGTCCGCCGTTGGTCATAGCGATCACCTGATCGACAATGCGGAAGGCATTCATCGACGCATTGATCAGTACAAACAGCGTGGTAGGCATCAGCAGCGGCCACTGCACGCGCCGGAAGAAATAGCTGCGCGACGCCCCTTCTATCTGCGCGGCTTCGCTGAGGCGTGGATCGATCTGCTGCAAAGCGGCGAGATAAAAGATCATAAAGAAGCCCGCTTCGCGCCACACCGAAACTGCCATCAAGCAGTACAACGCGCTACCCGGTTCGCCGAGCCAGTTAATCGCCGGCAGGGAAAACAGCGCCAGCAGCTTATTCAGCAAGCCCAACTGCGGCGTGTAGAAGAACAGCCACAGATTGGCGATAGCAATCATCGGCAGCAGCGAAGGAATAAAGAACGCGGTGCGCACCAGCGCATTCGCACGCATATGGCGATTGACCGCCAGCGCCATCAGCAGCGCCAGCGTGACCGCCAGCGGAATGGTGATCAGCGCATATAACAGGTTATTCCACAGCGACTGGATGAAGATGTCGTCATCCAGCAGCGCGAGATAGTTATCCAGCCCAACAAAATGGGCTGGACGACCGTTACGCGCTGCGCTGAACAGGCTTTCCCACACGGTCGCAACCGCCGGATAGTGGGTGAACAGCAGCAAAAAGCTCAGTGCCGGCAAAATCAGCAGATAGCCATACAGCTGCATCGACCATAACCGGGGACGACGAACCGGCGCGACGGTGAGAATCGTGCTCATAATTATTGGTATGACTTCAGTAGACGATCGGCTTGCTTCTGCGCGCCTTCCAGGGCTTCGGCTGGGGTTTTCGCCTGCGTTACCGCCGCTTCTACCGCGTGATTGAGCGCATCCTGAATCTGCACGCTGTTGTAAGTAGAGAGTTCCGGCTGGGCATACTTCAGCTGTTCACGCGCTACCAATGCCTGCGGAACGTCTTTGACGTAATCCTTCATCACCGTGGTGTCCCACGCGGCCGGAGATGTCGCAACATAACCGGTGGCGATACTCCAGCGCGCCGCCTGCTCTGGTGACGTGACCCAACGGATAAATTCCATCGCCGCTTTCTGCTGTTCTGGCGAAGCATTTTTGAAGACATACAGGTTGCCGCCGCCGGTTGGGCTGCCGCGCTGGGTTTTCTCCGGCAGCATTGCTACGCCGAACGGGAACTTGGCGTTATCACGCACGTTTGTCAGGTTGCCGGTGGTGGTCACCATCATGGCGGTTTTGCCGCTGATGAAGTCCTGTGGCGTGGTGCCCCACGCAATCGCACCCTTCGGCGACACTTCTTCTTTCTGGCCGAGATCGGTCAGCCACTGCAGCGTTTCCACGTTGCCCGGCGTGTTGAAGTGCACCGCCGTGCCTTTGCCGTTATCCAGACGACCGCCGTTGGTGGCAGACAAGCCCTGGAAGTTCCAGTAGCCGTTTGGCGTGGACGGAATCTCGATGCCCCATTGGCTGACGCCGTTAGCATCTTTGATCGTGAGTTTCTTACTGAACTCGACCACTTGCTGCCAGTTGGCCGGTGGCGTATCGGCGTTCAAACCGGCTTTCTCAAACGCCTGTTTGTTCCAGTACATCACCACGGTTGAACGCTGGAACGGTACGCCCCACACTTTGCCGTCAATGTGACGCAGAAACGCCGGATAGAAACCGTCGATCCATTTTTTGCCTTCATCGCCCTGCGCTAAATCGCTGGCCGCCACAATCGCACCGGCATCAATCAGAGAATAGGCTTCGATATCGCCGATCACCGCCAGCTGCGGCGCGTTGCCACCACGAAATGCGGTCAGCGCTTTAGTCACGGTGGTAGCGTAGTCACCGGTATACACCGGCTGAATGCTCACGTCCGGATGCACTTTCTGGAAATCCGCCACCAGCGTATCCACGGTGTGGCTCACTTTGCCGCCCACCGCGATCGGGTAATACATTTGCAGCTTGACCGGTTCAGCCGCAAAAGCTGAGGTGCTAACGGCGAGGAGTAATGCAGAAAGACGTGAATAACGAATCGCAGACATGATTTTCCCTTGGGCAAATGACAACGGTTAAACGGCGTATTTTTTCTGTGAGGCAAACATGTGTTGTTCAGCTGGTGCACAGCGCTTACCGCTCTCGCTATGAAACAGATATTGCCGCGCGGCGGACCACTGCAATCCCACTTCGCTGCCATCGGTAAAGCGCTGCATGCCCGGCACTTTGACCGTCAGCGGCTCGCTGATGCCGGCAAGCTGGCACACCAGCAAGGTATCCGCCCCCATATATTCGGAACTGATCACTCGCGCGGTCAGCGCTGCCTGATCTGCGGCGATCAGCTGGATATCTTCGGCACGCAATCCAAGACTCAGCGCTGCTTCGTGGTATTCCACAACAGGCGCGGTGAGGTGCATCAGGGTGTGATGTGCGCCGTTGCGCTGCAGCGGCAGGATATTCATCGGCGGTGCGCCAATGAACTGCGCGGCAAAGACACTGGCGGGATTGTTGTAGAGATCGTCTGGCGTGCCGTGCTGTTCGATGTGGCCCTCGTTGAGCAGGATAATGCTGTCGGCCATACTCATCGCTTCGGTCTGATCGTGCGTGACATACAGCATGGTCAGGCCAAGTTTCCTCTGCAGCGCGCGGATTTCACGGCGCATGCTCTGACGCAGCTTGGCATCGAGGTTCGACAGCGGCTCATCCATCAGGCAAAGCGTATTATTGGCGATCACCGCACGGCCCAGCGCCACGCGTTGCTGCTGTCCGCCGGAGAGCTGCGACGGCAGACGATCCAGCAGCTTATCCAGCTCCATCAGCTTACTGACGTTATCGAGGCGTGCAGCAAACGACTGCTTCTCCTCGCCGCGCGCTTTCAAACCAAACAGCAGGTTTTCACGCACGTTGAGATGGGGAAACAGCGCGTAGGATTGAAACACCATCGACAGCTTGCGCTGCGACGGCGGCAGATGAGTGATATCGGCGTGTTTAAAGTGGATCGACCCGCGATCGGCCGTTTCCAGCCCGGCAATGGTGCGTAGCAGCGTCGATTTACCGCAGCCCGATGGACCGAGCAGCGCGACAAACGAGCCTTCTGCCGCGTCGAAGCTGATGTCGTCCAGGGCGATTTTCTCGCCCCAGGCTTTAGTGATGTGATGAAGCGAAAGGTGGCTCATGCATCCGCAATCCAGAAATCAGAATGGCGGTAAGCTAGCGGAAGGAAATGAAGGATTTATGTCACTGCGGTGACTGCGCGGTTAAAGGGAGGCATCGGCGGTCACCATAAATGGCGACCCTACGTGAACCCACCCGTATTTCGTAGGGTCGTCATTTATGACGACCTTCTAAAATGAATCACTGATTAAAATAATGCTGCTTCAGAATCCCAGCCCCATCATCAATCGCTTTCATCAAAATCTTCTCACTGGTAACGCCATCACCCGCCTGCAACGCTTCCAGCAGATGATCATAATTATGATGCCCATTCACCACCTCGGCCGGCTGCGGATAGAGATAGTTAAAGCACGGACCAATCTGCACCCAAAGCTGTTCAATCAGCGCTTCAAGCGTAGGCATTTGCGCATAGCCATACAGCGTAAAACGAAACGCGCGATTGGCTTCGAGCGCCAAGGCTGCATCACCGCTTAACTTGGCCTGCATAAAGCTGACGCAGAGTTTTTTCAGCTCAGAAAGCTGTTTTTTTCCCACAAAGGGCGTCGCCGTCCTCACGGCTAAACCTTCAAGCTGCTTACGAATTAGCGTGATTTCCTCGAAGCGTTGCAGTGACATTTCCGGCACTAAAAAGGCGGCGGCGGGCGTGGCATCCAGCGCGCCAGCAGAAACCAGACGCAATAAGGCTTCACGCACCGGCGTGATGCTGGTACCCAGTTGAGCCGCCAGATCGCGCGTCACCAGCCGTGCGCCAGGTTTTAGCTTGCCGACAATCAGCGCGCTGCGCAGTGACGATTCCACCTGCGCGGTCAAACTCATGCGCTGCGCTTTATCCATTTCGATCATTTTTTGTGAGCCCTTTACCGAAATCCGCAAATGGTAAGTTATTTTTAATGTTTTATTGCCAACCGGCCAGATTATAGGATATATCATGTATTACAAATAAGCACAGTCTTGATTCTGGCCGCAGCCACTCTTTTCACTACCTTGCCCTGGCAATTTTTGGAAAACGTTATGAGACTACCTGCAGTGAAGTTTGTCACTACCGCGTTGCTATTTGCTCTAATGCCAGCCGTCCAGGCTGCAGAACTGACCATTGGCCAACCCACGTCTGCGACGGCGATGGATCCCGGCTTTCTTAAAGAATCTGCCACGCTGGTAGATAACATCTTCGATACCTTAGTGCGCCGCGCTGATGACATGTCATTGCAGCCGGGCTTAGCCACTGAGTGGAAAGCGATTAACGAAACCACCTGGCAATTTACCCTGCGCCAGGGCGTGAAATTTACCGATGGCGAGCCGGTGAACGCCGAAGCGGTGAAATTCTCCATCGATCGTATTTTAGACCCCGCCAATCACGCGCCGACGATTTCCTATATCCGCACCATCAAATCGGTGGAGGTGATCAACGATTATCAGGTGCAGATCCACACCAACGGCCCGGATCCTCTGCTGCCGACGCGCATGAGCCGCTACCCGGCTTACATTGTGCCACCCGCATACGTGAAGAAAGTCGGTGCCAGCGAGTTTGCGCGCAAGCCAGTGGGCAGCGGCGCTTACAAGCTGGACAGCTTTATCCCGGACGAAAAAGTGGTGATGGTCGCCAATGAAACTTACTGGCGCGGCAAACCGGCGATTGATCGCGTTACCTGGCGTCCAATTCCCGAAGCGACCGCGCGCCTTACCGCGCTGCTGACCGGTGAAGTGCAGCTGATTGAAAGCGTGCCCGCCGATTTAGTCCCCGCGTTGAAAAATCGCCCCAACGTCGAGCTGGAACAGGTGAAAGGCGGCGGGTTGACGATTTACCTCGGCCTTAAAGATGATGAGAAACCGCTGAGTGATGTACGGGTACGTCAGGCGCTCTCGCTGGCGTTGAATCGTCAGGCTTATACCCAACAGCTATTGCACGGTTTCGGTACGCCAACCGGCACCATGGCCGGTGCTAATGACTTCGGTTATCTGGCGGTTCCGGGTACCGCGCAGGATGTGGCGAAAGCCAAATCGCTGCTGGCGGAAGCCGGTTACGCTAACGGCTTTACCCTGCGCTTCCAGGCGCCGCGCCGCTACATTGCAAGCGCCGATGTGGCGCAAGCCATCGTGCAGGATTTAGCCGCAATTGGCGTGAAAGCCGAGCTGGAAGTGCCGGAATGGTCGGTTTACACCCAGCAGGTCGCATCACAGAAACAGGCTCCGATGTATATGCTGGCGTGGGGCTCAACCCAAACGCTGGATGCCGATGCCGCGCTGTTCCCGATTCTGCGCAGCGGCGAGCCCTATTCCACCGTGCATGATGCAGAGCTGGATAAGCTGCTCGACCAAAGTCGCCAGATTGTTGATCCCGTTGCACGCAAAAAGGTGTTAGAGCAGATTCAGCAACGCGTCGCTGAACAACAGCCGCTGCTGCCGCTGTATCGTGAAGACACCTTGTATGCGCACAGCACCTCGCTCAACTTCAAAGGCCGCGTCGATGCCCGCATCCCGCTGTTTGATCTGAGGCTGAAATGATTTCACCGGGCACCGTGCTGCAGCGCCGTCCGCGCCGCCTGATTTACGGCGATGCGGTGATCGGCGGCGTATTGCTGATCGTGGTGATTGCTGCGGCGCTGCTCTCCCCGTGGCTGCCGTTGCCCGATGCCTTAAGTAACAACCTTAATGAGATGTTCCTGCCGCCGGGTTCGCCCGGTGCGCAAACCACGCATTGGCTTGGCACTGATCAACTGGGCCGCGATCTGCTGGCGCGCATTCTCTCCGGCACGCGCTTGTCGCTGCTGGTGGTATTAGTCGCGGCGGCGATTGGCGCGGTGATTGGCGTCGCGCTCGGCATGATTGCCGGTTACGCCGGCGGTTGGGTTGATGCGCTGATCATGCGCCTGATCGACATCCAACTGGCGGTGCCGTTTATTCTGTTGATTCTGCTGGTGATTGCGCTAATGGGCGCCTCACTTACCAACATCATTGTGATTATGGGCTGCACCAGCTGGGCGATTTATGCCCGCGTGGCGCGCGCCAAAACCTTAGAAATTCGTGAACTGGAATATATTCAGGCGGTGCGCGCCATGGGCTTTTCGCCGCTGCGCGTGCTGCTGCGGCATATCCTGCCCAATCTGCTGACGCCACTGGTGGTGCTGCTGACGCTGGATATCCCACGCTTAATCGTGCTCGAAGCCTCCGTGGGATTTCTTGGCATGGGCATTCAGCCGCCCACGCCGACGCTGGGCAACTTAATTGGCGAAGGCCGCTCTTACATGCTGCTGTCGCAATGGCTGGTGCTCTATCCCGGCTTGGTGATTGCCGCGCTGGTGATTGGCTGCAACCTGCTCGGCGATGCGCTGTTACGTCGCACGCACACAAGGCTGGATTAAGATGCTGAACATTCTGCTCAATCGCCTTGGTCAGTCGGTATTAGTGCTGCTTGGCGTGTCGCTGCTGATTTTCTTCAGCCTGCACATGACGGGCGATCCGGCGGCGTTGATGATGCCGCCAGGCTCCAGCCAGCAGGAGATTGATACGTTCCGTCACAGCATGGGCTTTGATCGCCCGCTGCTGTGGCAATACAGCCACTATCTTGGCGGCGTGCTGCACGGCGATTTTGGTGAATCGCTGCGCTACAGCCAGCCGGTGCTGGCGCTGATTGCCGAGCGCTTGCCCGCAACAGCGCTGCTGGCGGTGAGTGCGCTGGCGTGGAGTTCGCTGCTCGGTCTGCTGCTGGGCATTATCAGCGCCCTGCGACCGCACAGCATGTGGGATTTGCTGTGCCGCCTGCTGGCCTTCTCCGGCCAGGCGATTCCGGTGTTCTGGCTGGGTCTGCTGCTGATTTTGCTGTTTAGCCTGAAGTTACAGTGGCTGCCTTCCAGCGGTTACGGCACTTTCGCCGCGCTGGTGATGCCCGCACTCAGCCTTGGTGCGTTTTACATGAGCGCCGTAGCACGTTTGACGCGTGCCAGCCTGCTGGATGTGCTGCAACAGGATTATATCCGCACCGCGCGCGCCAAAGGGCTCAGCGCCTGGCGCATTGTGGTACGCCATGGTTTGCGTAACGCACTGATTCCGGTGATCACCGTACAAGGCATGTATTTCGCCTCGCTGCTCGGCGGCGCCCTGGTAACAGAGATTATTTTTGCCTGGCCAGGTATTGGTCGTCTGGCGATTCAGGCGATTCAAAACCGCGACTTCCCGCTGGTGCAAGCGATTGTGTTGCTCGCTGCGGTGGTGTTTGTGGCGATCAATTTGCTGATCGACCTGCTCTATCTGGTGCTGAACCCGAGGATTCGTTTATGAGTCGCCTTGATGCCACGCTTGAACTGCTGAGTGAACTGACGCGCTGGCCGAGCGTGGCCGGTCAGTTATCCTCGCAGCGCGGGTTGGCCGCCTGGCTGGAACAGTGGATGGTGGAGCAACTTGGCGCCAGCGTGATTTATCCGGTGGCGTCGCAAACCGACAATTCTCCGCCGCTGGTGCATGTGCGCATCGATAACGACAGCGCCAAAACCGTGGTGCTGTACAACATGTATGACGTGATGCCTGCGGATGATGACGGTTGGGATGTGCCGCCGTTTGTCGGTGGCGTGTGTCACTGGGACGAACTCGGCGCGGTCTTTGTCGGACGCGGCGCAGAGAACAACAAAGGCCCGGTCGCTGCCCTGCTGATCCTGCTGCGCGAACTGCAGCAAAGCCAGCTGCTCGATTTCAATATCGAAATCTTGCTCGAAGGTGAAGAGGAAATCGGCAGCGGCGCACTGCGACGTTATCTGGCGCAGCAGCCTTGCCCGATCGCTCCCGCTGAAGCGGTGCTGTTCCCCTCACTGTGCGAATACGGTGGCGGCGCACCGCGCGTCTATCTCGGCTTTACCGGACTGGCCAGCGGACGTCTCAGCGTCAGCGGCGGCACATGGGGCGGACCTTCCTCCGCGATTCATGCCAGCAATGCCGGTTGGATCGCCAATCCGGCGTGGCGCTTAGTGCAGGCATTAGATGCCATCGCACCGGCCGCACACAGCGGCGTGCTGGCGTGTCACGCCACGGACGATGAGGCAAATCAGTTATTGATAACCTTAGCCGCCGAATTCAGCATCAATGATGAACTACAGTTCCGTCGCAGCCAGCGCCTGATGATTGAAGGCGACACGCTAAGCTGCCTGCAAACGCTGCTCGGCAGCGCGGTCTTAACGCTGGCCGAACTGCACAGCGATCCGCCGGGCGGACGCGGCGTCATCCCGTTCCGTGCCAGCGCGGAACTGGCGTTCCGCATTCCGCCGGGTTTCGATCAGGACGCGATGATTGAAGCCGTGCAGCAGCGCCTGGCACAACCCGATTTAGCCGGCAGCGAACTGCACCTGTTTGATCGCTATCCCGGCGTGCGTTTTAGCCGCAGCGCCAGCGGCGTCGATGCTTTGATCGCCAGCTATCAAACGCTGGGCGCGGCACCGCAAATCTGGCCGTGGGCACCGGGCTGTGCGCCCGCTTACGCTTTCGCGGCCGTCGCTCCCGCCTTTCTGATTGGCGGATTAGGCCACGGCGGCAACGCCCATGCCGTCAATGAGTTTGTCACGCTGGCGGGACTCGAACGCTTCCAGCAATCCATGAGCTTATGGCTCAACGCATTCAATGATTCGGCCATTGGCCGGGTCGCGCCACACCAGGGAAACACCGCAGTACATAAAAATATAGGTAACACATAATGAAATCAGTTGAAGAGTTTGAACGCGTTCCGCTCGGCTTCTTCCCCACGCCTCACGAGCCGCTGCCGCGGCTCAGTGAGGCACTTGGGATTACGCTGACGATCAAACGTGATGACTACAGTGGCTTCGGCGGCGGCGGTAACAAAGTCCGTAAGCTGGAGTATCTGATGGCGGAGGCCTGCAAAACAGGCGTGAATGTGGTGATCACCACCGGCGGGCATCAGTCGAACCACGCCCGCATGGTGGCCGCTGCGGCACGCAAGTTTGGTATGCGTCCTGTGCTGGTGTTGCGGGGCAATCCGCCCGCAAGCTGGCAAGGTAATCTGCTGCTGGACAAGCTGTTCGGGGCCGAGGTGCAGTTCCTCGATCCCGACGGCTATTTCACGCAGATTGAAGGTGCGATGCAGGCGCACGCTGATGCGGCTGTCGCGCAAGGTGAAACCCCAATGATTATTCCGCTGGGTGGCGCAACGCCACTCGGCGCATTGGGTTATGTGCGGGCAGTGGAAGAGATTGCGGCGCAGCTGGCACCCAGCCAGACGCCCGCGCCTGATTTCATCGTCGCGCCCACCGGTTCTGGCGGCACGCTGGCGGGATTGCATGTGGGCACGCGCCGCTATTGGCCCGATACCAGGGTGATTGGCGTGAGCGTTAGCGCCAAAGCCGACTGGTTCCAGCCACGCATTGCCGGCATGGCGCAGGATTGTGCCGATCTGCTGCAATGGCCGCAGCAGTGGCAGCCGGAGGATATCTGGATTGAAGATGGTTATGTCGGTCAGGCGTACGGCGTGCCATCGGACGGCGGCATTGCCGCCATCTATCAACTCGCCCAGCTGGAAGGCGTGCTGCTGGATCCGGTTTACACCGGTAAAGCGATGCACGGCCTGTTCTCGTTGGTCGAGCAAGGGCACATTCCGCAAGGATCGCGCGTTACCTTTGTGCATTGTGGCGGTTCTCCGGCGCTCTATCCCTTCGCCGATCGCCTGCTGGAGCAGTAATGGAAGCGTTATTGCGTGTACTGGATGAAGCCACCGTCGCGCAATTAGGCGGCGGCGATGTCGCTCTGGCGCTGGAAGACGTCAAAGCGGTGATTCGCCTGATGCGTCTCGGCGAGGCGCAAATGCCCGCTGAAAATCACATCGATCTCGGTACGCCGCTTGGTAAAGCTTATGCCTTACCGGCGCGCGTGGGCGGCAGCTACAACGCTGCGGGCGTAAAGTGGACGGCACATCGTCCACAGCGACCCGATGCGTTGCCCGCCGCCTTAGCCTTAACCCTGATTAACGATGCGCAAAGCGGTATTCCGCGTGGTTTGCTGGCCAGCGGCGCATTAACCGCTGCGCGCACCGCGGCGGTGAGCGCACTGGCGTTACAGCTGGCCGCGCCGCGTCCGGTGAAACGCGTGCTGCTGCTTGGTGCCGGTTTGCATGCTCAGGCGCATCTGCGCATGTTGCAGCAGTTGTTTCCGCAGCTGGAACAGATTGGCGTGTGGAATCGCTCGCCTTTTAAACTCAATGCGTTGCGCGAAGTGCAGATCGAAACTGATTTGCAGCTCGCTCTGGCGCAGCCTTATGACGCGGTGCTGACCTGCACCAGCGCCGAGCAGCCGATTATTGATGCCACAGCAGTCCAGCCTGGCAGGATCATTGTGCAGGTCGGCTATCACGAAGTCAGTTTTGCCGCCATCAAAGCCAGCAGCAAGGTGGTGGTTGATGCGTGGGGCGATTTTGCCCAGCGCAGCGCCAAAAGCCTGTTCCAGATGTTCCGCGCCGGTGAGTTTGGTGAGCAGGATGTGGCGGCCGATCTCGCCGCGCTGCTGCTGGATAACTGGCGTCCACAGCCTGAAGATAGCGTCTATTTTTCCTCGTTTGGCCTCAACGTGTTTGATATCGCCCTCGCCGCCCGCGTGTTGCAGGCCGCCGAGCACGACGAACTCGGTTCGTTGCAGTCGCTGTTTTCAGGAGTTCTGCATGATCATTGATGTGCTATCCCTGCATCAGCGCCAGGCAAAAGGCGAAGCGTTTCTGCTGATCGACGTGCGCGAGTTCGCCGACTGGCAACGCGCCACCTTGCCCGGCGCGCAGCATTGTAACGTCTACGACTATTTTATTGAGGATTGCAGCGAGGCAGGTTTAGCGGTGATGGCTGCAGAAGCCGCCACCGCGCTGCAACCGATGTTTACCGCCTATCCCAACGCCACGCCGGTGTTTTTCGAACAGCAGGTTGGCATGCGTTCGCCGCGTGGGGCCTGGTTCGCCTGGCTGCTGAAGCGTGATGATGCGCTGATTCTGGATGGCGGCGTGGAGGCGTGGATTGCGTCAGGCTATGAACTCAGTCCGGGATTGGGGTTAAGCCGCACGGTGGCGCATCCACCCGCAGCAAACGCACCCGCGTGGAACCGCGAATTGGTGTGCAGCCGGGAACAGGTATTGGCAGCAGATGGAGTGAATGTGATCAACGTTGATGCTCGTCGCCGCAGCGAATTTGACGGCAGCTTTGCGCATGCCTGCTGCCAGCGCGCCGGACGCATTCCGCATTCTCAGCTGCTGTTTTGGGAGGATGTCATTGCCAACGGCCATTTCTTATCAGCGCAGCAGATTGCCGCACGCGCCGAGGCGGCAGGATTGAGTAAAGACGCGAAGCTGCAGGTTTATTGCCATCGCGGTGCCCGCGCCGCCACGGTGTTGGCGGCGTTGAAGCTGGCGGGCTATCCCCATGTTTCGGTGTATGTCGGTTCCTGGCACGAATGGGCCGAACATCACGAACTGCCGCTGTTACACGGCAGCTGATCGCAGCGCCAGCGCCTGCTGAACGTCCGGCGCAGCGGCGAGCAGTTGGCGTGTGTAATTGTCCTGCGGATAATTAATCACGCTGGCGGTCGCGCCGGACTCCACAATCCTGCCGTGATACATCACCACCACGCGATCGCACAACTGACGCACCGCGCTGAGATCGTGGCTGATAAACAGCACCGATAATCCCAGCTTGTGGCGTAAATCATTAAACAGCGCCAGAATCTGCCCGCGCACTGATAAATCCAGTGCCGCCACCGCTTCATCCGCCACCAGCAACTTCGGCTCCATCGCCAGCGCGCGCGCAATGGCAATTCGCTGACGCTGACCGCCGGAAAACGCGCCCGGCAGACGTCCGGCATGTTCGGCTTTTAATCCCACCAACGTCAGCAGCTCTTTAACCCGCTCATCCACCGCCGCGCCTTTGCGCAGCTGCCAGACGCGCAGCGGTTCGGCGATCTGCTCACCGACTGAAATTTTGGGATTCAAACTGGCGTAAGGGTCCTGTAAGATGATCTGCGCGTGACGGCGTAACGTATTCAGTTGGCGGCCTTGCAGATGCTGCCCCTGAAAATGCACCTCGCCGCCATCCGCCGTAATCAGGCCAATCGCCGCGCTACCCAAGGTGGTTTTGCCGGAGCCGGATTCGCCAATCAGCCCGACGATTTCGCCTTGCGCAATCGACAGATTAGCCGGATGCAAAACGGTTTGCCGTTTGGCTGGCCACAGCGGCATGCGGCGCGGCAGCGGATAGCTTTTACTGATGTCACGCAGCACCAGCAGCGGCGGCTGCTCAACCGGCGCAATTGCCTCAGGGATTTGCGTCGCTGAAGCGGCAATCAATTTGCGCGTGTAAGGATGCGTTGGCGCGCCGAGCGTGCTCAGCACCGCGCCCTGTTCAACCAGTTGCCCTTGCTGCATCACGCAGACGCGATCGGCGTAGCGCGCCACCACCGAGAGATCGTGGGTGATCAATAAGATCCCCATGCCCATATCTTGTTGCAGTTCCTGCAGCAGCGCCAGAATCTGCGCCTGAATGGTGACGTCCAGCGCGGTGGTCGGTTCATCGGCAATCAATAATTCCGGCTGACCGCTAATGGCACTGGCGATCATCACACGTTGACGCATGCCGCCCGACAGCTGATGAATATACTGCCGCGCACGCTGTGCGGGATTGACGATGCCAACGCGTTCCAGCAGCGCTATCGCTTCCTGCTGCGCCTGTTTCCAGCTGAACTGTCGATGCCGTACCAGCACTTCGGCAATCTGCTCACCAATACGCAGCGTGGGATTCATGCTGGTCATCGGCTCCTGAAACACCGTGGCGATGCGGCAGCCGCGTAATTGCTGGGTCTTACGCGCATCGAGCGGCTCGCCATTAAACACCACGCGACCACCACTCTGCTGCACGCCCGGCGGCAGCAAGCTCATCAGCGCCAGCGACGTTAAGGTTTTACCCGAGCCCGACTCGCCGACTAACGCCAGGATTTCCTTGCGATCGAGATCAAAAGAGACGTTATCCACCAGCAAGCGCTGATCGTGATTGTGCAGCGAGAGGTTTTCAACCGAGAGCAAGCGCGCATTAGTCATCTGGCAGGGATTCTCAACAAGGAAAAATACAGGATATATCCTGAACATAGCACGAACAAGACCGTTCGGTTATGGCACTGCGCGTTGCGGAATAAGTCTGGCGAATGGGTTTAACATATCCCGTATTAACGGCAGTAATTGCCGTCGATGAGCAAAATGGCAAACCTGTTGGTTATGTGGTTTTTAATTTATAACGACGGCAATTATTGCCTAATGCTTGTCGATAAAAATGCATTTTGCTTTAAAGTTAGTGCGGGCACTGACACATCTGCTGCGGCACGGGCCGTCCTCGCGCCGCTGGCGCGGTACCTTCGGCTTTCACATTGTGCCGACGGACCGTTCGGGGATCGGCCGTCCTGGCCGGCCCCGAACTGCCTCACGCATCCATGCGTGAAGCTCCTGGCCCAACGCAAAAGCCTCAGCGCTGCGAATAGCCCTTTTTGCCGCAGCAGACATGCCAGCGCCTGACGCTAATCAGCCCTTTTTAACAACACGTAATGAAGTTTCGGAGCTGGACGGGGGCACTTCGGGCATGGCTTAAAGATTTACACTTCAGAAGCTGTTACCCGCGCGGTAGCAAGATACGCCAAAACCGCGCCGCTGCACGCATCCTTACGACTGACCATCATTAAATTCGCCGATAACTCAGCTAAGTCCAGCGTTCGATAAACCACGCCGGGGATTGCCACTTGTGTTAACGGTGCTGGCACCAGCGCGATGCCAAGCCCGGCACCGGCCATCGCGAGCACGCTTAGTGTGCTGGAGATGCGATACGCGATATGCAATCTGTCACCCAACAGGTGATGTAAAACGGCGTCAAAATGTGACTGACCTTCATGGGTGGCGTACATAATCAGTGGCTGATGCGCCAGCATCTCAATGGTCACGCTCGGCTTCGCCGCCAGCGGATGATCGCTGGACATCACCACCACGCGTGGCCATTCGCCAATTAATTCATACGCCAGCGCAGAGGTCGGTTCTGGATGATAGTCAGGCATATAACCGACATCGAGCATGCCGCTGTTAATCGCCTCATGTTGCAGATGCGGTGCCATCTCCTGACACACCAATTCCGCCTGCGGATATGCATGATGAAAGGCGCGTATGTCGCGCATCAATCTGCCGCTAAACACGGCGTTGCCAGCGAAGCCAACGCGTACGCGACCAATTTCACCGCGCATTGAACGTTCAACTACGTGACGGGTGTGCTCAGCTTGCTCCAGCGTCCGTTTCGCCTCGGCTTGCAATAGCAGGCCCGCTTCGGTGAGTTCGACGCGACGACTGGTGCGCAAAAATAGCGGGCCGCCTAGCTCAGCTTCCAGCGCTTTAATCTGCATACTCAATGCCGGTTGCACAATATTCAGCCGTTGCGCCGCGCGGCCAAAATGCCCTTCTTCTGCAACAGTTAAAAAGTAGCGCAGATGACGCAATTCCATAATCGCCTCATTAATCACTAAAAATGATTGATCCGTAATTTCTATCTATTTGAGTTTAGCGTAATCAGCGCACAAACTGAACGCCGTCAACTTACAGGAGCAATAACATGCAAAACCAATTACAGGATCGCCAACAACTCAATGACCTTATGAATGGCTGGATGCACCGCGATTTGGGTGAATGGGATCAATTACGCGATCTGTTCCACGCCGATGGCACGATTGAAATTACCTGGTTTGAAGGGCTGGCGAGTGACTTTGTCACGGGTTCAATGCGCATGGGTAAATCCGATCTTCGCACCAAACACTTCATTGCGACTCCAGCGATCACCTTCAACGCCAGTGGCAACAAAGCGATTCTTGAAACCAATGCGATGATCATTGCGGAGAATGTGAAACTGAATGTCGGCTGTGAATGCCATAACCGCTTTTATGACATGGCTGAAAAACGCGACGGCGTGTGGCGACTGGTGCGTCGCCAAAGTATTTACGATATGGGGACCTTTACCTTCCCGCTGGGTTTGGTGGAAATAGACCCCGCCGTGGTAGCGAAATATCCGCGTGAATACGCCACGCTGGCGTATTTGCTGGAGCAGAGCGGCTTCCCGTTACAGCGGGTTTTTGCTACGCGCGGCAGTGAACTGGAGCAAAACATCAAACGCGATGCTCAGCAGTGGTTGGCCGTCTAACTAAACCTTTTCCTGCGACAAACTCAAAATGGTGCGGATGTTCTGCGCGGTGGTGGCAATGATATCGATCGCGCCAGTGCGCAGTGCACCGAGGATCGCCATCGCTTTGGTATTTTCGGCGGCAATGGCGATCACGCAGGGAATTTTGCGCAGCTCATCGATGCTCAGTCCAATCACGCGATCGTTCATCACGGTATCTACGTGTTGGCCTTGTGAATTAAAGAAGTCATAGCCGGCGACATCGCCCGTCACGCCCTGATTAACGCTGGCGTCGATGATTTCGTGCGGCGTGAACCAGCCGAGTTTCACCATGTAGCTGTTTTCATTCATGTCACCGATGCCCACCAGCGCCACATCTGCTTTGCGCGCGCGGTCCAGTGTCTCTTTGATGGTGCCGTTTTGCATAAAGGCATCGCGCAGCGCGCGGTTTTCAACATAGGCGGGCGCATACAGCGTTTCGCTGATGCCACCAAACTTCTTCGCCAGACGACGGCTGATATGGTCAGCATTGATGGCATCGCCTGGACGATGCGTGCCGCCAATGCCGCTAATGAACAGGCAGTTACGCGTCGGTACCTGGCCGGGATAATCGGCGACAGCGGCAACGTTGCGCCCTTGCCCAACGGCGACAATGGCGTCGTCTTTCAGCGACTGCGCTAAATGTGACGACACCAGCGCGGCAACCTGACGTCGCTGCTCTTCCTGATCGGGCTGATCGAGCGCTATTAGCGCACGTTGCAGTTGTGGGAAGCGATTTTGCAGCTGTTGTTCAAGGCGGGTACTGAAGACGGGATGGTAACGCACGTTGATTTCGACGATGCCTTCTTCGCGCGCGCGTTTGAGCAGTCGACCGACTTTAATGCGGGAAATACCAAACTTACGCGCAATCTCCTCCTGGGTGATTTCGTCCTGATAATAGGCGACAGCTATTTCCGTCAGCAGCTCGGAGTCCTGAGAAAGCGTGTTTTTTTCCATCCGTAACCTGTCTTTTGTTGGAATCGTGCGCACGGGCGCAAGCGGATCGTTGTAGGGTCGCCATTTATGGCGACCAGGGATTTTGGGAAGGAGTTATATCATTGATACGACTCGCTTCGCCAGACAACAGCGCCGCGAGTCGATCGAGCATCACGCTTAGCGCTTGATGGCGTCGATTTTCAGCATACGGGCAATCACGATATCCAGCTCTTTCTGATCGAAGATCTGTTTCCAGTCCGGTTTCACAATCTTCTCACGACCGTACTCCATGGCGATCATGCAGGCATCCGAGAACGGGTTGGTGGCGCGGAACGCCACGGCCAGCGCGATCTGAATGTGGCCGTATAACATCGCTTTGGCTGCCTCTTCCGGCACGCCGCTGTGTTTCACAGTTTCATCCAGCGCTTCTTTCATGAACGCGCCGACCATGCAGGCCACGGTTTCCACCAGCGTGGGTTCCAGATACGCCAGCTGCGTCACGGTAACCCAATGCACTTGCTCCACCGGGCCGTACATCACGCTGATCACTTTGCTCAGCTCGGCTTTCTGCTCATCCGAACCGGTTTCATACGAAGCCGCCACGTGCTGAATCGCCGCGATCCCGCCGAAGGCATCGGCATGTTCTTCTTTGGTGTAACGCTCAAGGAATACCGACGGATGGCAAGGATGCGCCACCGCGTATTCAATGCCATCACGATGGGCAATCAGATTGGCGTAGGCCGCTGCGGGGTCCAGCGTCAGCAGAATTGCGCCCGCTTTCATCTGTGGCACCACGCCTTCAGAGACTTTGCCCAGCACGATGTCCGGCACCGCCAGAATCACCACGTCGCTCAATGGCACCACGGAGGCCGCATCAGAGAGTTCACGCCCCTGTGCGCTTACCTGCTCTTGCGCCTTAGGTGAGTTCTCACAGTAAAACACCTGGTAATCGCTTTTCTGGAAGTTGGCAGAAATACGCATACCCATTTTGCCGCCCGCGCCAATCACGGTGATGGTTTTCAGTTGCACGCTCATGTTGTTACTCCTGATCTTGTTTACTACGTAAGAATTCAACGGTGCGGCGAGTCCATTCGGCTTCTCGCTCGCAGGTCAGCGCGGCATCGTCCTGCCACGGCAACCAATGTTCGACGATTTGGTTAATGCCTTTATCCGCCGGGCGCACGCTGGCGATCATCCGGTCGTAATCCAGCAAGCCTTCGCCCATTGGGCAACCGGCAAAGGTAAAGCCGACCCAGCCATCACGACGCGTGAAAGCAAAGTCTTTGATGTGCAGATTGCCGACGCGCGCGGCGGTGTTGGCAATCACCTGCTCTGGCAATTCGAGTCCGGCGACACAGTTGGCGGGATCGAGACACACGCCGAGCCACGGCGACAGGAACTTGTTGATCACCGACATCATCGCGCCGCTGTTCACCTGCTCGTATGTCTCCAGACAGAGACGCACCTGCTGGCGGGCAAAATCTGGCAACACCGCGCCAATCAGCGCGGCAGCTTCGTCGAGCGAAGGACGGTGATCGGCGGTGTAGAACATCGAGCGTATTACGCGCGCATCGAGGATTTCCGCCATATGCAGATAACGACGCAGATGCTCTGTGCCAAGGCCGCGCGTGCCGAGTTCCAGCGTGATGCCGAGCGCATCGGCCTGCTGACGCAGCGTCAACAGCTGTGCGTCAGACCAGCTTTCAATCGCCGGGTAGTCGCAGATTTGAAACACCGACACATCGAGATCGGCGGTCTGTTGCAGCATCTGCTCCAGCGTCAGCGGATGAGGTACTTTCGACGACATGCGCCAGAAAAAGGCGTAGGTACTGAGTCCGATACGGCTCATGAATCGAGCTCCTGAGCCAGCTCACTGGCTTCATCAATTATTTGTGCCAACGCGTTGGGATCGTGGGCAAAGCGCCCCAGGAACAGGCCATTCATGTCCGCGCCAAGCCGCTGAATCAGTCCCGGACCCGCGCTGCCGCCGTAGATGATTTTGAGAGTGATGCCGGGCGGCGTAGCGAGTTGCTGCAACCCGGCGCACACGGCGCGGATGTAGCTGTCCGGTGCCGGTTGCGGCGCACCAATCGCCCACTGCGGTTCGTAGGCAAAGAACACTTCGCCCTTTAAGCCCTGCTGCGCCGACTCGGCCAGCGCTTCGGCCAGCTGCTGCTGGCACAGTGCGATCGCCTGCTGCGGTTCTGCCTGCACTTCTTCACCGATGCACAGCACCGGCGTGATGCCGTGACGCAGCGACATTGCCACTTTGGCGGCAATTTGCACTTTATCTTCGTGGAAATGACGACGGCGCTCAGCGTGACCAATTTCGGCCAGCGAGCAGCCCAACTCCTGCAACATGCTGGCGCTGACTTCGCCAGTCCAGGCGCCGTTCTCCGCCTGGCAAACATCCTGGCCGCCGAAGCGCACTGGTGTGTTAGCGAAGATCTCTGCAACCGCCGGAATCGCCGGATAAGCCGGTAACACAAACAAGCCCACTTCGCCGTTTTTCACCGCAGCATGGTTGGCTAATGCCGCCACATCGCGACACCATTGCAAGGTTTGCTGGTAGCCGAAGTACATTTTCAAACTGACGCCGAGCCAGATTTTTGGCTGAGACATGCTTCAAGCTCCTTGTTCAGAGGCACTGTGTTCTTTTAGCAGATCGCCGACGGTATTGACGATCAATGCCAGCGAAATCGCTCCGGCATCCGGCGTGCCAACACTTTTTTCTGCCAGCGGACGCGCGCGCCCCATTTTGGGTACCAGCTGGGCGGTGTCCTGCGCGGCTTTATCGGCCACCTGCGCCGCCTTCAGCCAGGCATCAGTTAGTGACGCGCCAGCGGCAACGGCGTCGTTCAGGCTGTCGCTAAACGGCACCAGCACATCCACCATGGTTTTATCGCCGACGCGCGCTTTACCAAAGTGCATGATGCCTTCTTTCGCTTCACGTACGCCGGTTGCCACGCGCTGCGCATCTGGCGTCTGACGATCGCCAAGCGCGGTACCCAACGCGGTAAGCGCCACGCCCCACAATGCGCCCGACGTGCCACCGGCTTTATCGGCCCACGCATCCGCCGCGCGGCACAGCAAGCTGCCCGCACCGGCACCGCGCGCCGCAACTTCACGCGCCTTCTCAACCGCGCCCAGCACGCCGCGCTCCATGCCGATACCGTGATCGCCGTCGCCGGCCACCGCATCGATATCGCCAAGACGCTCAGCGTTACGCTGTAACATTTCTGCCACTGCTTCGAGCAGCTGCAGCACGCGTTTCGCGCTCTCTTGCGATTCGGCTGTAGCTGCTGGCAAGGCTTCTTCCGTGCTTTCCACCAACTCTGCGGCGCTTAACGGCTCGGCCACCAATACGCTGCCTTTACGGTAAGCGGGCGTATTGGTCGGCGCACGCCACAAAGTTTCCAGCTGATCGTCCAGCCACATCAGCGTCAGTGACGCACCAGCCATATTGAAGCTGGTGACAAACTCACCGACGTCCGGCTCAACCACCTGCAGCTTAGCCGCCTCCAGCAGTTGCGCAACGCGACGATAAACGACAAACAGCTCTTCATATTTCACCGAGCCCAGCCCGTTGAGGATCACCGCCACGCGCTGACCTTCAGCCTGCGGGATGTCGGCTGGCAGTTCATTGAGCAAGCGCTCCACGAAGATCTCGGCCAGCTCATCCGCACTCGGCATGTCGGTCTCTTTGATCCCCGGCTCGCCGTGAATGCCAAGTCCCAGCGCCATGCGCCCTTTTTCCACTTCAAACAGCGGATGTGAAGCACCCGGCAAGCTGCAACCGGAAAACGCCACGCCAAATGTACGCGTGCGGTTATTCGCGTGCTGTGCCAGCTGCAACACCTGTGATAAATCGTGACCCGCTTCAGCTGCGGCGCAGGCGGCTTTGAACACGCAGAGATCGCCTGCCACACCGCGACGCTTCTCCAGCTCATCTTTACCCGCGCTGGAGATATCGTCGGTTACCGCCAGCACTTTACAAGCGATGCCTTCCGCGCGCAGACGCTCGCAGGCCTGGCCGAAGTGCAGCACATCGCCAGCGTAGTTACCGAACATCAGCAATACGCCCGCGCCGTTATGGGCCGCTCGCGCCACGTTGTAGATCTGCTGTGCCGACGGCGACGCGAATAAGTTGCCCATCGCCGCGCCGTGCGCCAGACCTTGTCCAACCAACCCGGCGAACGCCGGATAGTGACCGGACCCGCCGCCCACAATCACCGCCACCGTATTCGGCTGGCTGCGGGTGCTGCGCACCACGCCTCCGGCGACCTGACGGACTTTATCGGCGTTGGCGGCAACAAAGCCTTCGATAAGCTCAGCGGCAAAGGCTGAAGGTTGGTTAAACAGGTACGTCATATTAATGCTCCTGAGCTAAAGAGGTCGGCTGAGACGGCGAGCGACGGCGATTAAGTAACAGCATGAGGAACGCGGACAGCAGCATGAATCCACCTACCACAAACATCGGCAAGGCGTAGCTGTTGGTGGCGTCATGCAGTGCGCCGGTGATGTAGCCCGCAGAGAAGCCCGCTACATTTCCTAAGGTGTTGATCAAGGCAATGGCTGCGGCGGCAGATGCGCCGGTCAGGAATTGCGTCGGTAAGGTCCAGAAGTTCGGCAGCGCGGCGAAGATGGAGCTGGCAGTAATCGCAATCACCATGATGGTGGTGAACGGCGAATCCATATATAGCGCCAACGGCACGCTGATGCCGCCTGCCAGCGCCGGAATGGCGATGTGCCAGGTTTTGCAGCCACGACGTGTGGCATCTTTCGACCAGAAGAACATCACCACCGCCGCGATCAGGTACGGCACGCCGGTAATCAGCCCTTTCTGCATCACGTTAAAGGTGGTGCCAAACTGCTGCTGGAAGCCCGCGATGATGGTCGGCAGGAAGAACGCCAGCGCATACAGGCCATAGATAAAGCCGAAGTAAATCAGGCATAGCATCCAGACGCGGCCGTTACCCATCACCGAACGCAGGCTATGTTTTTGATGGCCCTGCTTCTGTTGATGCTCGGCTTCCAGTTCGGTGGTCAGCCAGGTTTTCTCTTCGGCGCTCAGCCACTTGGCTTGACGCGGCGAATCCACCAACCAGAACAGTGCGACGATACCAATCAGAATCGCGGGAATTGAGACGCCCATAAACATCACGCGCCAGCCTTCCATACCAAACAGGCCATGCTGCTGAATCAGTGACGCGGCTAAAGGTGCACCGAACACCACCGTCAGCGGCTGCGCAAGATAGAACAGCGACAGGATTTTGCTGCGATGACGTCCCGGCACCCACATGCTGAGATAGAGAATCGCGCCAGGGAAGAAGCCGGCTTCAGCGATACCCAGCAACAGACGGAGCGTATACAAGCCTTCCACACTGCTCACCCAGGTGAACAGCAGCGAGACAATGCCCCAGCTGATCATGATGCGCGCCAGCCAGCGACGCGCGCCGAACTTATGCAGCGCCAGGTTGCTTGGCACTTCCAGCAGGATGTAACCAATAAAGAAGATGCCCGACGCCAGGCCAAACTGCAGCGCGGTGAGGCCAAGGTCTTGCGTCATGCCGTTGGGGCCGGCAAACGAAATCGCGGTGCGATCGAGGAAGTTGATAAAGAACATCAGCGCCACGAACGGCACTAAGCGCCAGGAGATTTTTCGGATGGTGGATTGTTCCACCGCCGTCATTGTTTGTTGGTTCATAACGCACCTCCACGACGTGCGTGAGTGATCATTTCTTTATGTGGTGTTGACCAATCGCCAAAGAGGCGCTGGCTGCAGGAGTACTGAGAGGTACGGTGTAAATGACACATGTTCGAGTCCTCGATGGGTCTTCTTGTACATTGGTATAGTCATGCGAACATATGAACACTACACGGATAATTGTGCATCTCTCAACTGCAACACGTGAAAGTGTGAGCGGCTTCATGAGATTTGATTTTGGTCAATTTATCGGATTACTGCGCCCATCCAGCGCAGCAAAGGCGGTTTGACAGGGTTTCCTGAGGAATTCAGGCGCGATCCTGAAGGCAATTCATATGAACAGCCATTGAACATATGATTGTATTTATGGCAGGCTAACCATGAACATATTCTCGCCTGCTGAACAAACGTGCAGGCGTCATTGCACACCCTGCTGGAGAACGACGATGAAAACTATCGCAATTGGCGCCGATGATGCGGCTATCGAATTGAAAAATGTGATTAAAAAGCTGCTGGAAGAGAAAGAGTATGTGGTGACGGATTACACTAATGACGCGCAAAACGACCGTCCGATGTACCCGGATGTGGCATTTGCGCTCGCCACCGCCATCCAGAAGAACGAATTTGAGCGCGGTATTCTGCTGTGCGGCACCGGCATCGGTGTGGCGATTGTCGCTAACAAGGTGGAAGGCGTGCGTGCAGCGCAGTGTCACGACACCTTCTCTGCCGAGCGTGCTCGCAAGAGCAACAATGCACAGATCATGACCATGGGCGCGCGCGTCATCGGGCCTGAGCTGGCGAAGAACATCGTGAATGCCTGGCTGGCATCGGAGTTTGAAGGTGGCGGCTCAACCGCCAAAGTTGAGAAGATTGGTTACTACGAACAAGTATCTCACGCTAAATAAGCGCCGACGTCGCACCTCTGGAGAACCTTATGTCTACACGCCGGGAAAGAGCCAACGCCATCCGCGCTTTGAGTATGGATGGCGTACAACAAGCCAATTCGGGACATCCGGGTGCCCCGATGGGCATGGCGGATATCGCTGAAGTCTTGTGGCTCGACTTTTTGCAGCACAATCCACGCAATCCCAACTGGGCTAACCGCGACCGCTTTGTGCTGTCGAACGGTCATGGCTCAATGCTGATTTACAGCCTGCTCCACCTGAGCGGTTACGATTTACCGCTCAGCGAATTAAAAAATTTCCGCCAGCTGCACTCTAAAACGCCAGGGCACCCGGAATACGGTTATACCGCAGGCGTTGAAACCACCACCGGCCCGCTCGGTCAGGGCATCGCGAACGCAGTCGGTTTTGCCATTGCCGAGCGCACGCTGGCGGCGCAGTTCAACCGTCCGGGCCATGACATCGTAGACCATAACACCTACGTGTTTATGGGCGACGGCTGCATGATGGAAGGCATCTCACACGAAGTCTGCTCCATCGCCGGTACCCTGAAGCTGGGCAAACTGGTTGCCTTCTACGATGACAACGGCATCTCCATCGACGGTCACGTTGACGGCTGGTTCACTGACGACACCGCCAAGCGTTTTGAAGCCTACGGCTGGCACGTGGTGCGCGGCGTGGACGGTCACGACGCAGACGCAATTAAGAAAGCGGTTGAAGAAGCCAAAGCGGTTTCCGACAAACCTTCGCTGCTGATGTGCAAAACCGTGATTGGCTTCGGTTCGCCGAACAAAGCCGGTACGCACGATTCGCACGGCGCGCCGCTGGGTGCCGATGAAATCGCGCTGACCCGCAAGCAGCTGGGCTGGAACCACGGTCCGTTTGAAATCCCTTCAGACATCTACGCGCAGTGGGATGCCAAAGAAGCCGGCCAGGCGAAAGAGTCCGCGTGGGACCAGAAGTTTGCGGCCTACGCCGCTGCACATCCGGAACTGGCTGCGGAGTTCAAACGTCGCGTCAACAACGAGCTGCCAGCTAACTGGGCAACTGAGTCGCAGAAGTTTATCGAGCAGCTGCAGGCCAATCCGGCGAAAATCGCCAGCCGTAAAGCCTCGCAGAACGCCATCGAAGCTTTCGGTAAAATCCTGCCGGAATATCTGGGCGGCTCCGCTGATCTGGCACCAAGCAACCTCACCATGTGGTCCGGCTCGAAGCCAATCAATGAAGACGCGGCGGGCAACTACATTCATTACGGCGTGCGCGAGTTCGGTATGACCGCCATCGCCAACGGCCTGGCGCTGCACGGCGGCTTCCTGCCGTACACCGCCACTTTCCTGATGTTCGTCGAGTACGCGCGCAACGCCGCACGTATGGCCGCGCTGATGAAAATCCGTCAGATCATGGTTTACACCCACGACTCGATTGGTCTGGGCGAAGATGGCCCGACGCACCAGCCGGTTGAGCAGATGGCCAGCCTGCGCATGACGCCTAACATGAGCCTGTGGCGCCCGTGCGACCAGGTTGAGTCAGCGGTGGCGTGGAAGTACGCAATCGAACGTGTTGATGGCCCGTCGGCGCTGATCTTCTCGCGTCAGAACCTGGCGCAGCAGGATCGTAGCGCTGAGCAGCTGGCTAACGTGGCGCGCGGTGGTTACGTGCTGAAAGACAGCGAAGGTACGCCAGAGCTGATCCTGATCGCTACCGGTTCAGAAGTGGAGCTGGCGGTGAGCGCTTATGAGCAGCTGACGGCGGAAGGCCGCAAGGTGCGCGTGGTGGCTATGCCATCCACCGACGCCTTCGACAAGCAGGACGCGGCGTACCGTGAATCCGTGCTGCCGAAAGCGGTTGCCGCACGCGTGGCGATTGAAGCGGGTATCGCGGATTACTGGTTCAAATACACCGGCCTGAACGGTGCGATCGTCGGCATGACCACCTTCGGTGAGTCAGCGCCTGCGGATAAGCTGTTCAAGGAGTTTGGCTTCACCGTTGAGAACGTGGTTAATACGGCGAAATCGGTTTTGTGATTTCAGGTCGCCATTAATGGCGACCCTACGGTTGTTTGGCGAGGTTTTCGTAGGGTGCGCATTCATGCCAACCCGACAAAATAAAGGGCGGCTCTGTTGAGTCGCCCTTCTTACTACGCGGTGATACGAATGATCTTTTGCGTCATGCTCATGGCAGAATCAAACGGGCCGGTATTGCGCACGATTTTCACCATCACGCTGGCGCCCACCCACAGCTGATACAGGCTTTCTGCCACACGGCTCGGTTTATCATCGATAGACAGCGAACCTTCCTCAACACCCGCTTCTAACGCATCCGCCAGTCGCGCGATAATGCCGGCCGTGCCGGTCTGTAGCGTGCCGCGCATGCTATCCGAGAGATCGGCAACTTCCGCGCCCAGCTTCACCGCCAGACACTTGCCCTGACAATCGGAGAACGATTGCGATTCACGCCACAGCTGCCAGTAATTCATCAGCCGCTGGGCCATCGTCAGGCCCGGCTGACTCAACGTCGCATCAAGCTCAGCCAGATAATCATCGAAGTAGCGCGCCAGCATATCCACCCCAAAAGCCTCTTTCGAGCTGAAGTAGTGATAGAACGAGCCCTTGGGCACACCGGCATCGGTGAGGATTTCATTTAATCCGACAGCCGAAAAACCCTTGCCGGCCATAATGCGTTGGCCAGTGGCAAGGATGTGATCGCGGATTTCATTGCTATGCAATTGGGATGTAGTCGTCATAGCGTTAGATTACCAAATACTAGACCAGTCGTCTAGATGCAGAGCATGCGTTTACTACTGCGATAAGCTGCGTGC
Source organism: Enterobacter sp. Sphag1F (assembly GCF_014193275.1). Lineage (NCBI taxonomy): Bacteria > Pseudomonadati > Pseudomonadota > Gammaproteobacteria > Enterobacterales > Enterobacteriaceae > Enterobacter > Enterobacter sp. Sphag1F. Next base: position 40,914 of record NZ_JACHZD010000002.1, read on the forward strand.
CGCTTTCTCGATCACCGCCGCAATCTCTTTAGGCTGTGAGGCGTAAATCGCATGATTTCCTTTTAACTCCGTCACGCTGCTGTGCGCACGTTGCGCCATAAAGCGTTCCAGTTGCGGATTGATCGCGCGATCTTCGGTTGCTACCACCGCCCAGCTGGGTTTGTTTTTCCACGCTGGCGCACCGGCCGGTGCAGCAAAGGCCGCGACAGCAGGCATCACCTGAGAACGCGCCAGCAAATCGGTCTCTTTAACGGGCAAATCGGCGGCGAAATCAGCGTGGAATTTTTCCGGTTTCAAATAGAGATAATGGTCGGGCGTTTCAGCGATGGATTGCGCGGCGGGCGGATATTTTTTCGCCAGACTCAACAGCGAATCCCCTTGATCTGGCTGGAACGCGGCAATGTACACCAGGCCAGCAACCGACGGATCGTTACCCGCATCGCTGATAATCATGCCGCCATAACTGTGTCCGACCAGCAGTGATTTGCCCTGCTGCAATGCCAGAACGCGTCGGGTGGCTGCCGCATCATCAGCCAGCGAAGTTTGCGGGTCCTGCACAATCGACACTTTATAACCGGCTTTATCGAGAATGCGCGCCACCGGATTCCAGCCCGAGCCATCCACAAACGCACCGTGAACCAGCACAATGTTTTTCACCGGCTCAGCCAGTGACGCCTGCGCATACACCGACAGAACTGCGCCTAACGCTAACGTGGTTAATGATTTTTTAAACATGATTTTTCTCTCCACAATTTTCACGATGCATAAAAAGGGAGGCGGACAGCGGTTCGCCTCCCGATGCGTTTATTGCGCCAGTTGCTTGATCAACTGTTGCGCCGTCTCTGCTGAAGACGTTGGGTTTTGTCCGGTAATCAGCAAACCATCGCTGACCACATAGGAACTCCAGTCCGCGCCTTTCGAATACAGACCGCCCTTCGCAATCAGCTCGTCTTCCACCAGGAAAGGCACCACCTGAGTCAGACCAACCGCTTCCTCTTCGCTGTTGGTAAAGCCGGTAACTTTACGGCCTGCTACCAGCGGTTTTCCTTCCGGTGTTTTGACGTGGCGCAGCACGCCCGGCGCATGACACACCAACGCAACGTGCTTGTTGGCGGCCAGGAAGCCTTCGATCAGCGCGATTGAGTGCTGATCTTCTGCTAAATCCCACAGCGGACCGTGACCGCCTGGGTAAAACACCGCGTCGAAATCGGCTGGCGATACGCTGTCCAGACGCACGGTGGCGGCGAGTTGCGCGGTTGCTGCGGCATCCGCTTCAAAACGATGCGTTTGCTCCGTCTGGAAATCCGGCTCATTGCTTTTAGGATCTAACGGCGGGTTGCCCCCTTTTGGCGACGCCAGCGTGATTTCTGCGCCAGCATCTTTGAATGCGTAGTAAGGCGCGGCCAGCTCTTCCAGCCAGAAACCGGTTTTACGTCCGGTGTTACCCAATTGGTCGTGTGAGGTTAAAACCATAAGAATCTTCATCATCAATCTCCTGCTGCTGGATTTAAACATCTAAACTAGACCAGTCGTCTAGCGCTTGAATTCAAAGTAACAGCTAATAGACCAGTCGTCTAGTGGTTAAATCATTTTTTTACTGAAATGAAATGCGCCGCTGTTTCTTATCTTTCGATTAGCTTAAGCGTACTCTATCCCGATTTGCCCTTTCTCACGGAACCGAAAAATCATGTCCACCCTACGTTTGCTGATTTCTGACTCACACGATCCCTGGTTCAACCTCGCAGTAGAAGAGTGTATTTTCCGCCAGATGCCGACAACGCAGCGCGTGCTGTTTCTTTGGCAGAACGCCGAAACGGTGGTGATCGGGCACGCCCAGAATCCGTGGAAAGAGTGCAATACGCGGCGGATGGCGGAAGACGGTATCAAGCTGGCACGACGCAGCAGCGGCGGTGGCGCGGTGTTTCACGATTTGGGAAACTGCTGCTTCACCTTTATGGCCGGCAAACCGGAATATGATAAATCGGTGTCAACGGCGATTATCCTGCGCGCGCTGGAACAGCTTGGCATTCCAGCTGAGGCCTCGGGTCGCAACGATATCGTGGTGAATGTGGATGGCGAGGTGCGCAAGATTTCCGGATCTGCCTATCGTGAAACGCCGGATCGCGGTTTTCATCACGGCACATTTTTGATGGATGCCGACCTTTCACGTCTCGCCGATTACCTCAATCCAGACATTAAAAAATTACAGGCGAAAGGCATTACCTCGGTGCGTTCACGCGTAGCCAACATTGCCGATTTGGTGCCGGGCATCAGCTTTGACGCAATCTGCCGTGAGGTGATTGCCGCCTATTTCGCTTACTACCAGGAAGAGTGCGAACCGGAGCATATTTCCCCCGCCGCACTGCCTGATTTGCCCGGTTTTGAAGAGCAGTTTGCGCGGCTAAGCAGCTGGGAATGGAATTTTGGTAACGCACCGGATTTCTCGCATCTGCTTAATGAGCGCTTTGTCTGGGGCGGCGTAGAGATCCATTTAGATGTGGAGCGTGGCGTGATTTCCCGCTGCCAGATTTTCACCGACAGCCTGAACCCTTCGCCATTAGAAGCGCTGGCGTTACGTCTGCAAGGCGCGGTATATCGACCTGAAACCATGTTGGCGCAATTAACGCTGTTGAAAACGGAATTTCCGGAGCAGCTTAATGAACTCAGCCAGCTGGAAAGCTGGCTGGTGGCGAGTGTGAGCTAGGTAATATTGGTCGCCATGAATGGCGACCCTACATTTGTTTGGCGGGCTTTTCGTAGGGTGCGCATTCATGCGCACCTGGTTGCATAGGCAATTTATTACTTATTCTCTGCCTGAATAATTAAATCAGGTTCCTTACCCACCAAAATCAACGTCAGACTAAATGACAAAACAAGCGCAATGGCGACGCCGGAAACGGCCCAGATAAAGTACGGGCCAATATAGGCCGGCAGACTGAATATACTGGAAAGAATGTAGCCGTATAAACGCACGCCAAAGAAACCGATAAAGGCTGAAGCCAACGCACTGGAAACCGTTGCCGCGATAAAGGCTTTTTTGTAGCGCGTTAATACACCAAACAGCGCCGGTTCCGTGATGCCTAATAATGCTGAAATAGCGGCTGAAAGCGTGACCACTTTGTCCTGGCGATTTTTACTCAATTTCCAGATAGCAAACGTTGCTCCGGCAATCGACATATTTGCCATAAACATCATCGGCATCAACATGTCATAACCGCGATCGCTAAAGTTCTGTAGCGCAATCGGTGTCATCGCGTGATGCATGCCGGTTAGCACGGCAACCGGGCGAATGGCGCCGACAATTAAGCCAGCAAAGCTCGCTGAGATACTGAATAAGCCCTCAATAAACAGCGCCAAACCTTTGCCAAGCCAAATCCCCATCGGGCCAATCACCACTAGCGCGGTCAATGCCGCGAGGAACAGCGTCAAGGTTGGGGTAAATACGGTTTTCAATACTTCCGGCATAATGCGATCCACCCAGCGATGGATATAGCTGAGCGCCAGGATAGAGAAGATGACCGGGATAACGCTGGAGGCATAATTAAATACCGAAACCGGCAGCACGCCCATCAGCCAAAACGCGCTCACTGCGCCCTCCTGATGCGCCGCCAGCGCTTTTGCTGCATCAATCAAAGAGGGATACATTAAACAAGCCGCCACGGCCGCGGCTAAATACTCGTTGGTTTTGAAAATTTTGGCGGCGGAGACCGCTAAAAAGAACGGCAGGAAATAGAACACGCCGCTGGCAATTAAATCAATCACCATCACCGTGTCACTTTTGGCCGAGACCAGCTGCAACGCCACTAATCCAGCCAGCAATCCTTTGATCATCCCTGCGCCGGCAATCGCGGGAACAATCGGTCCAAACACGCCCGAGACGGTATCCATAAACAGCGATATCAGGCTTTTACGTGTTTTCTCATTTTGCGCAGGCTGTACGCCATCATTATTTAATACCGGAACGATTTGCTCATACCAGCTATTCACCTTGGGCCCGATAATAATCTGGAATTGTTCGCTCTGCATTTGCGCGCCCAGCACACCGGGCAAGGTTTTAATTTCGCTCTGGTTAACTTTATTGTCATCAATAAGGTCAAAGCGCAAACGCGTCATGCAATGCCAGACTTTATTGATATTATTCTTCCCACCCACTAAGTGGATTATATTTTTTATTACTTCCTGCGTTCCCATACGTGCTCCTGAGGGAAGAAAAACAGCCTGATGAAATCTGCACTGGATGGTAATAAATGACACCGGACAAAACAAACCAATAAATCATGACTGCGATCACAAAAGCCGCTGCATAAGACTCATTAAGCCCTAAACTGGCGAATTGGTCTGTTTTATGGCGATAAACGCTCTGATTTACTGACCAATATTTATTGCCCAAAAAAGGGTTTGCGTCTCTATAAAAACCCGGTAATGATACGGCAAAAGTAGCTTATCAACATGCCTTGATATTGCGTGCAGTCACTGCACCACAGGAGTATTTCTCGTGACCCCAACCATTATTGAAAGTATTGAGTGTTTTATTACCCGCCCCGATCGTCATAATCTTATTACCGTACGTGTCACCACTAATAAAGGAATTACCGGTCACGGCTGCGCCACCTTTCAACAGCGTCCCTTAGCGGTAAAAACCATGGTGGATGAGTATCTGGTGCCGCTATTAATGGGACGCGATGCCAACAATATTGAAGACCTGTGGCAGATGATGAACGTTAATGCTTATTGGCGTAACGGGCCGGTGACTAACAATGCTATTTCAGGCGTGGATATGGCGTTGTGGGATATTAAGGCGCAGTTAGCCGATATGCCTCTTTATCAGCTGTGGGGCGGCAAGGCGCGCGATGCAATTGCGGCTTACACCCATGCCAGCGGTGAAACACTGGACGAACTTTATACCTCGGTCGATAACGCCTTAGAGAAAGGCTATCGCCATATCCGCTGTCAGCTGGGTTTTTACGGCGGAACGCCCAAAGAACTCAACGCACCGGAAAATAGCACCTCAGGCGCTTATTACTCGCAGCAAGAGTACATGGCAAATACGGTTGAGATGTTCCGGGCGTTAAGAGAGAAATACGGACATCGTTTCGAAATTCTGCATGACGTGCATGAGCGCCTATTCCCGCAGCAGGCGATTCAACTGGTGAAGCTGCTTGAGCCGTATATGCCCTATTTCCTTGAAGATGTGCTTCCTCCCGCGCAAACCGGTTGGCTAGAGCAACTGCGTCAGCAAAGCGCGGTGCCGTTAGCCTTGGGCGAATTATTTAATAATCCAGCGGAATGGCACGAGTTAATTGTTAATCGTCGCATCGACTTTATTCGTTGTCACATCTCACAGATTGGTGGCATTACGCCAGCGTTAAAACTGGCCGCGCTGTGTCAGGCATTTGGCGTGCGACTGGCATGGCACGGACCGGGCGATATGACGCCGATTGGCGTGGCAATCAATACACACCTGAATATTCATCTGCACAATGCAGCAATTCAGGAATTTATTCCGAGATCAAGGCTGACGGATGCCGTTTTCCCTGGCGCGCCGGAGATTAAAAATGGCTATATTTATCCACCACAAGCATCGGGTATTGGCGTCGGCTTTGATCAAGCGTTAGCGGAAAAACATCCGGTGGTTTACCGTCCGCATGAATGGACGCAGAGTCGCCTGCCGGACGGCACCATTCACACGCCATAATTTAGCGCTGTTGCTGGCGGAAACGCAGATTATCCGGGTTATGCGGAATCAAATAAGTGCAGGTGTAATTAATATCAACGATGTCGCTGATTTCATACACCTGCCCACCTTGCAAAATACCACGATTAATAATGTGCATAGCCGGACTGCCTTTTTTACAGCCCAGTAACGTCGCCTGTTCGCGATTAACGCTAATTGCGCGGTAGCTGGTGAGTAAATGTGAGATTTGATAGCCTTTGGACAACACATATTGCTGTATTGAGCGCTCAATAATGTCACCGTTGAGATCGCTAAATAAGGTTGCTGGCATGCGCGATATTTCAATCTGCACGGCCACATTATCGACATAGCGCAGGCGGGAAAACTCCCAGATAAAAGCATCGTCGTTAATAGCGAATATCTGTTGCTCGTCACTGTCGGGCCGTCTTTTACGCAGACTGATTGTGCGATAACGCATTTGGTCAAAGCGCTTTTCGGTGATCGAATTATACACCAGCGGGTTATTGCGCACCGTCTCGTTAATCCAGATGCCCGATCCCTGCACGATACGTACCGCCCCGATACTGACCAGTTTCTCCAGTGCTTGCCGGATGGTGAAACGCGATACGCCATACTCTTCGGCCAGCTGGCGTTCAGGCGGTAATTTGCGTGGCGCGGAGGTATCTTCCTGATAGATCTTGCTCAGCAAATCCTGGGTAACGAACTCTTTCTTTTTCATGGGATTAGCCTGCTCCTGTGTTGTGTTCGCAGATGATAACACGATGTTATGAGGAGAAAGGGTTAGGTGTGCATCAATGGGCATAGGTCGCCACGAATGGCGACCCTACATGTATTACTGCACCAGAAAGGCGATTAGTGTTGCATCCCTTTCTCCCGTCAGCGCGGGTAATGGCGCGGTATCGCTCACGGAATCGCCCTTGTGCAACCGTTCATTATCGATACGCACAATGCCGTCCAGCACGGTAATCCAGCTAGAATAGCCTGCACGCTGTGGCACATCCACCTGTTGGCCGCGTTCCAGTTTCAGGTCATAAATATATACCGCCTGATTCAGTGGCAGCGGCGCCTCGCTGCCGTGCGGCCCTGCCAGTAACGTCCATGCGTTTGCTGCCGCACCGTCCACACGAGTAAAGGTATTGACCTGCGGTTCACCGCCGGTTTGCGCTGGGCGAATGGTGGCCTGCAGCAGTTCGGTTTCGATAAAAGGCGCAGACTCGGCAAAGCGTATCCCGCTTCCAGCACTCAGCATTAGCGCGCGTTTGGCGTTGAGGGAATGCGTTTCTCCTTGCTCGGTGCTGTGCAGCAGCGAACCGCGCCAAACGTAGCTGAAAATCTCACTGTCCTGATGCGAATGCAGCGGGATGGTGGCATCCAGCTGCAGCGTCATTTGATCGATAATCTCCAGCGGTCCAAACGCTTCACCAGGACGCTGACGGCGAATGTTGAACGGACCATATTCAAACAGCTGATCGCGTTGGGCGCGCAGAATGTTCATGGTGTAACTCCTCGATGATTTTTCTCTGTCCACCATCATAGAGGTCTGGAAAATCATGAACAGCAGGCAAAACTGCTCGCTTAAATCAAAAAAACTGAACAACGATTAAGTGCCGAAATAATAAGAGCAGGTTAATGTTTTTATTCATCGCCAGCGCAGGCTTAATTGCGTAAAATAGCCGCTTTATTCTGCGAGTGTAATAACCATGAACCGAAGCGAACAGATTCTTGCCGCCGCCGAGCAGTGCATGCGGCAAAAAGGTTTTGACCAGACATCGATTCAGAATATTGCCACTCAGGCCGACGTCAGCATCGGTTTAATTTATAAATATTATAAAAATAAAGAGGCGATCATTGAGGCGTTAGTCACCAGTGTGGTGCAGCGAATGATCACGCTATTGAATGCTGATTTCGAACGTATCGCACATATGAAAGGACATTATCATGAAGCGGAAGATATTGTGCCTGCGGCCGTGGAAAACAGTATTATTCTGCTGATGGAAGTGTCGTCTGAAGCCACGCGTAATAATCGCATCCAGCAAATTATGTTCGATGCCTGGCATGAGCTTAAAAATAACTTTATCGCTCAGGAGCAGGCGCTGCATCCTGAACAGGACGCCAATGCTATTCATACCCGCTTATATGTGATGTCGCTGATTATTGATGGCATCATTATTCGCCGTTACATGAAGCAGCGCGATATCGCACCAGGCTTTATGCCGTTTTTCAATGCGGTGGTGAATGACGTCTACCCGCACAGTGCTGCCTAATCTCAACCGAATAGATGCTGGCTAAGAATGCCGTTCACGCGCTGCATTTCATTCTGATCAAGGTCGCTATCGCCAAAGGCACGGCAGGCGACACCATCCACCAGCAGCAATAAAAATTGAATGCGGTTGGCACTTTGCGTTGCGTTGGTTTCAGCTGTTTGTGCGGCAAAACGCACATCTAATTCGGCGAGTAATAATTGCTCTTGCTGGGCCAGAATGGTGCGTACCGATTCATTACGCGACGCCTCAGAATACATTTCCAGTAATAATTTCCGGTCCTGACTCGGCCAATGCTGCCAGAATGGGGAATCGGCGTTGATAATATCCTGAGTCGATTGTTGCGCAGGTAAATGTTGTACTAAAAACTGGCGCCAGTTCTGTGCGATGCTTTTGATTGTTTCCGTGACAATTAGCTCTTTACTGCTGAAGTAACGATATATTTGCCCTGCCCCTAAAGCGGATTCACGGCTAATATCCGCCATGCTGGCGCCATGAAATCCGGAGCGACTGAAACAAACTTTTGCCGCATTAATAATCTGCTGCTGACGCTGCAAAAAGAATTCGTCATGTTCAGAGTGGCTCACATTAGCTCCGAAAAAGAATTTATCGTTTTAATTGCGTTATCATACGCGATGCGTATCCGGTGAGAAACCATGACAATGTTTCCAATATTTGCGGTTGGTGCGCATAAATGCGCACCCTACGAAAAACGCGCCAATCCTTTGTAGGGTCGCCATTTATGGTGACCGAAAGACAATTAACTGACGAGCATTACGCAATTTATTGCGTGCTCATTATTTCAGACTCTTTCAACGCCGTGCCGCCGCCCATCACTTTATAGAAGGTGATCAAATTCAGGTAATAGGCTTGCTGCGTACTCACCAGACTGGTGCGGGCACTGTACAGCGTGCGCTGCGCGGTCAGGGCATTGAGATAAGTATCAACGCCGTTGCGATAGCGCAAATCCGCCAGATGGTAATAGGTTTGCGATGCCGCCACATTACTCTGCTGACTGCTGAGCTGATCGTTGATGGTGCCGCGACGCGCCAGCGCATCCGCCACTTCCTGAAAGGCGGTTTGCACCGCTTTCTCATACGCCGCCACGTAATACTCTTTCTGTGCTTTGGTGTATTTCAGGTAAGAAACGTTGTAGCCGCCCTGGAAAATCGGCAGCGAAATGCTCGGCGCAAACGACCAAATGCCTGCTCCGTTTTTAAACAGCGTCGACAGATCGGCACTGCCGACGCCGCCGCTACCGGTCAGCGTAATGCTCGGGAAGAAGTTGGCACGCGCCGCACCAATACTGGCGTTGGCAGACTTGAGATTGTGCTCGGCTTGCAACACATCAGGACGATTCAGCAGCGCATCCGACGAGACGCCCGCCGGCACCTCGCGTAATGCGTTACCAATCGATTCAATGCTGTCAGGCAGCAGATTATCCGGCACGCTGCGGCCCACCACTAAATCCAGCGCATTTTTATCCTGCGCCACCAGCGTGGTGTAGCTGGCGACATCGGCCTGCGCAGATTGATAAGTGGTTTCCGCAGACGAGACATCCACCATCGAAGCGATGCCATTTTCCATCTGCTTACGCGTGACCTGCCACGATTGACGCGCGCTCTCGGCGGTCTCTTTGGCAATCGCCAGATTGCTGCGATCGGCGGCGAGTTGCAGCCAGTAATCCACCGAGTTGTACAACACCGTCAGACGCGTACTGCGAGCGCCCTGCAGCGTGCCGAGGTAGGTTTCATACTGTTCGCGCGTCAGGCTCTGGTTTTTGCCAAACAGATCGAGTTCAAACGAACTCACGCTGCCTTCCGCCGAATAGCTGTTGCTGATGGCGGTTTGATTGCCTTCGCCGGTTAACGCGCGTGAACGCGTGCCGCTCACGCCTGCGCTGAGGGTCGGGAACAGATTGGCGCGCTCTTCGCCATATTGCGCATGCGCAGACTTCACGCTGGCCACCGCTTCACGCAAGTCGCGGCTGCTATCCAGCGCCATCGCCACCACCTGACGCAGTTTGGCGTCGAGCACATAATCCTGCCAGCTCAGGTCGCGGTAGTTGCTGGCCTGCGTGCCTTGCAATGAACGATAGGCATCACCGCTCGGCATCTGGCTGCTGACCGCGCCTTGCGGGCGGTCATAGTGCGGATCGAGCGAGACACAACCCGACAGCAGCGCGGGAATTAATACCATTAAGAGTTTTGCCGACATGTTATTCCCCCGCCTTCGCCACAGATTGATGATTATCGTCATGCGGAATCGCCGGGAAGACGCGACGCACCAAAACAAAGAACAGCGGTACAAAGAAGAGCGCCAGCAAGGTGGCGGTCAGCGTGCCGCCAATAATGCCGGTACCAATCGCAATGCGGCTGTTGGCGCCCGCGCCGGTGGAAATCGCCAGTGGCAATACGCCAGCGGTAAACGCCAGTGAAGTCATGATGATAGGACGCAGGCGCATCGATGCCGCATGCGTCGCCGCCTTCACCAGGTTTTCCCCTTTGCGGTAATTGTCTTCGGCGAACTCAACGATCAGAATCGCGTTCTTCGCCGACAAGCCAATGATGGTTAACAGCGCCACCTGGAAATAGACGTCGTTTTCCAGTCCGCGCAGGCTGATTGCCAGCAACGAACCGATCACGCCGAGCGGCACTACCATCATCACCGAGAACGGCACCGACCAGCTTTCATACAATGCAGCCAGGCACAGGAACACCACAATCAGCGAGATGCCATACAGCGACATCGCCTGGTTGCCGGAGAGTTTTTCCTGATAGGACAAACCGCTCCACGCAAAGGTGGTGCCCGCCGGTAGCTTCGCCGCCAGTTTTTCCATCGCGCTGATCGCGTCCCCGGAACTCTTGCCTGCCGCCGCCGAACCTTCGATTTCGTAGGAGGCCAGGCCGTTATAGCGTGACAGCACATCCGGGCCGTACGCCCATTCGGAGGAGGCAAACGACGCAAACGGCACCATGGTGGTATTGCTGTTACTATCGCTGCCGCGCACGTACCAGTGATCGATATCTTCCGGCTTGCTGCGGAATTGCTGATCGCCCTGCATGTAGACCTTTTTCACTCGGCCACGATCGGTGAAGTCGTTGATGTAGCTGCCGCCAATCGCCGCACTGAGCGTGTCGTTGATGTCGCTGATGGTGAGCCCCAGCGACTGCGCTTTTTCATCGTCGATATTGACCTGCAGCTGCGGTAAATCCGGCAAGGTGTTGGCGCGCACCGCGCTGAGCAGCGGATCCTGATTGGCTTCAGCAATCAGCTGATTGCGCATCTTCAGTAGCTGGTCGCGCCCGGTGGTGCCACGCGCCTGCAGCTCAAAGGTGAATCCGTCTGACTGCCCTAAACCGGACACCGACGGCGGCGACAGCACGAAGATCTGCGCATCACGAATGCTGGCCAGGCTCGCCATGGCACGTGCGGCAATCGCATCGGCACTGTTTTCTGTACCTTTTCGCTCGCTCCAGTTCTTTAGCGAGATAAAGCCAATCCCGGCGTTCTGGCCGCTGCCGGCAAAGCTGAAGCCGTTCACCAGCATGCTGACGTTGACGTTGTCTTTTTCTTTGGTGGCAAAGTATTCCTGTACCTGACGACGAACCTCGCTGGTGCGGTTTTCCGTCGCGCCCGGTGCCAGCTGATATTGCACCATGATGTAACCCTGATCTTCAGTCGGCAGGAAGCCGGTCGGCAACCGCATGTACATCACCGCGCAACCGATCAGCAGCACCGCATAGAGCAGCAGATAGCGCACCGAACTGTGCAGCACGTGACCAACGCCATTGTGATAACGCGCCTGCACGCGCTCGTAGCTGCGATTAAACCAGCCGAAAAAGCCCTTTTTGCCGCCTTCTTCGTTATGCGGTTTAAGCAGCGTGGCGCACAGCGCTGGCGTCAGCGTAAGCGCCACAATCACCGACAGCACCATCGATGAAACAATAGTGATGGAGAACTGACGATAGATAACGCCGGTTGAGCCGCTGAAGAAGGTCATCGGCAGGAACACCGCCGACAGCACCAGCGCGATACCAATCAACGCGCCGGTGATCTCTTTCATCGATTTCTCGGTGGCCTGACGCGGCGGTAAACCCTCTTCGCGCATCACGCGCTCGACGTTTTCCACCACCACAATCGCATCATCCACTAACAGCCCGATGGCGAGCACCATGCCGAACATGGTTAAGGTGTTGATCGAGTATCCGAACAGCGACAGCACGCCAAAGGTTCCGAGCAACACCACTGGCACGGCAATCGCCGGAATCAGCGTGGTGCGGATGTTCTGCAGGAACACGAACATCACGATCACCACCAAAATCACCGCCTCAATCAGGGTTTTCACCACTTCTTCGATCGAGATTTTCACGAAGTCGGTGCTGTCGAGCGGATACGCCACTTCATAGCCCGCTGGCATGCTGCTGCGGAATTCGTCGATGGTGGCTTTCACCTGTTCAGCGGTTGACAGCGCATTGGCGCCGGACGCCAGCTGCACCGCAATCCCCGAAGCCGGATGACCGTTGGCCAGCACGTTGGCGCTGTAATCCTCATCTCCCATTTCTACGCGTGCCACATCGCTAAGATGCACCACCGAGCCGTCGCTTTGGCTTTTCAGCACGATATTGCGGAACTGTTCCGGCGTTTGCAGACGCGAACGCGAGCGCACGGTTGCCACCAGCTGCTGCTCTTTGCTGGCCGGTTGCGCACCTAACTGACCCGATGAAACCTGGGTATTCTGGCTCTCCAGCGCGGTTGTGACATCGGACGGCATCAGCGAATAGGAGGCGAGTTTGGCGGGATCGAGCCAGATGCGCATGGCGTATTCGGCACCAAACACCTCTACGCTGCCGACGCCCGGCACGCGCGCCAGCGAGTCTTCCATGTTGCTGACCATGTAGTCCGCTACATCGGCCGAGGTGCTTTTGTTGGTTTTATCGTACAGCGCCAGAATCAGCAGGAAGTCGCTCTGCGCCTTCTCTACCGTCACGCCTTGCGTGGTGACGGACGTCGGCAAGCGGCTTTCGGCCTGCTGCACTTTGTTCTGCACCTGCACCTGCGCAATGTCCGGATCGGTGCCCTGCTGGAAGGTGACGTTGATTTTCACCTGGCCGGTTGAAGCGGTGCTGGTGGAATCGAAATAGAGCAAGCCGTCGATACCGGTGAGCTGCTGCTCAATCACCTGCGTGACGCTGCTTTCCAGCGTTTCCGCAGATGCACCGGTGTAAGTGGCCTGAATACTGATCTGCGGCGGCGCGACGTCGGGATACTGCGCAATCGGCAGACTTTTGATGCTGAGCACGCCAAACATCATGATGCAGATGGCGATCACCCAGGCGAATACCGGGCGGCGAATAAAGAACTGAGCCAACATAATTACTGGCCTCCGCTGCTGGCGCTGTTCGGCGTCACTTCAACCGCTTTCACCGTCATTCCGGCCTGCACTTTGGCGGTGCCTTCGACAATCAGTTTGTCGCCGCTGTTTAAGCCGCTGGTCACCAGCCAGGTATTGCCGATAACCCGATCGGTCACCACTTCCCGGCTCTGCACTTTGTTCTCTTTATCCACCACCAGCGCCGTGGCGTTGCCTTTGGCATCACGCGTGATGCCCTGCTGCGGGGCCAGAATCGCATCGTTTTTAACCCCGTTGGTGACGCTGGCACGCACATACATGCCCGGCAACAATTCATGCTGCGGATTGGGGAAGATCGCGCGCAGCGTGACGGTTCCGGTGGCTTCATCAACCGCCACTTCGGTCAGTTCCAGCTTGCCGGAATGATCATAATTGCTGCCATCTTCCAGTTTGACCGTCACCGGCACCACATCGCCGCTCTGCTGTAAAGAAGCCTGCTGACGCTTCAGTTTCAGCAGTTGCACGCTGGATTGGGTGAGATCGACATAGATCGGATCAAGCGCGCGAATGGTCGCCAGCGCGGTGGTTTGTGCGGACGTCACCAGCGCGCCCGGCGTTACCGACGAGATGCCGATGCGGCCCGAAATCGGCGCTTTGATTTGCGTGTAGTTGAGGTTGATGCGGGCGCTTTCGACGGCGGCACGATATTGATCAACCGACGCCACGTTTTGTTGATAGGTTGCCAGCGCATCGTCGGCATCCTGGCGCGACACGCCATTCTCTTTCACCAGCGCGCTGTAACGCGCGGATTTTAACTGGCTGCTTTTGACTAACGCCTGCGCATTTTTCAACTGCGCAACGGCCTGATCGTAACTGGCCTGATAGCTAGCCGCATCGATTTGATACAGCACCTGACCAGCCTTGACCTCATCGCCTTCGGTAAACAGGCGCTTCTGGATGATGCCATCCACCTGCGGACGCACTTCCGACACCATGCTGCCCACCACACGTCCGGTGAGCTGGCTATCGAGCGTCACCGGCTCGGTTTGCAGCGTTTTCACGCCGACTTCGGTGGTCATCTCGCCCGCTGGCGGGGCGCTATTTTGGTCACAGGCGGCGAGCAATAACACCAGCCCGGCGATGGCCGTGCGCTGAAAATTCTTCATGAATAATCCTGTAGTGAACGTTCATTCTCAGTTTTAAGTCTATCAAATCTCAGATGTGGGCGTATGTCAGGAAAATGAAAAGAGCGATCCTGAAAAGCGGCAGCAGAAAAGCGTCCTCTTTGATTGAGGATTTATAGTGGTTAAATCGCGATAGGTTACAAAGTGTTGCTAAAGATAATGAGTAATAAGCATTAATGCAAATGATTATTATTTACAGGTAAGTTGTAGGGTCGCCATTCATGGTGACCTCCAGCCAGGTGCGCATAAATGCGCCCCTATGAAATATGACTTACAACCTTCAACGCCAACTGCGGGCTGGTTAATGGCTGACTACCGGGGCTAAAAAGCTTTGCCGCAGCCGCCATCGAAACCTGGGCCAGCGCCACGTGATCCGCGCCCTGCTGTTTCCCGTCGGCCACCGCTTGCGCAATCATCTGCAAATACACATCCTGCTGACCCGCTTTAAACGCCGCCCAGGCGCCAGGAATCAGCTGCACGTCAGGATGCTGTGCAACCGGCAGCGTCGCTGGGCAAAACAGCGCGCGCGTTGCCGCCAGCGTGGATTCTGCCGCACACAGCACCAGCGATTTTCCCGGCAAACGGTGCACCGCATCGGCCAGCATGCGATCGGTGCGATAAACCGGGCAATCATGCCCTTCAGCGCGAAAACCATCGGCAACCGGGCCCAGCGTCGAGCAGGTAATCAGAATCGCGTCGAACCACGGCGTCAGGCTGTGTAACAATTGTTCCAGCTTGTGCTGCTGCGGCGCTGTCATGCCACCGGTCAGCTCCGCTTCCGCCAGCAAATGTGGCATGACGATATGGCTAAGGGGATTACGGAGGGCCAATGAGCGCGCAGCGTCATCGAAAATAGCGATATTACTGGCGGCGGTATGCAAACAGGCGATGGTCATAGTGCTCCTGAATAGACGACAGCTAAATAAGAAACACTATAACCTAATGGCGCTTGATATCACTGGATGCGCGTACCTCAGGCGATTTTTTGCTTAAAAAAATCATTGTGGAATTTGAATAATTCTAAATCACTTTTCATCCCCATTTTCCTGAGCGCATTATTTTTATGTCCGGCGACTGTTTTACGACTGCGCTCAAGTTCTTTGGCAATATCGCTGATCGACATTCCTGACAAGAAATAGCTGATCACCGTCGTTTCACTGGGTGTTAACAGTTTATCCAGTACGGATGAAGCATCCACATCATGAGAGTGCGGCTTAGGCAGATAGTCATTATTTTTGCCGGTGAACTGCACCAGTTGTTCCGCGATAGCCGGCGGAATAAACCGCTGACCATGCGCTACAGTACGAATCGCGGAGCTATAGACTGCGCCACTCTCGCGTTTAGTTATATAGCCTTTGATACCCAGCTAATTGGGTCCTCGTCCTATCACGCGTGCAGCATAAACTAATCCAGAAAGGTCTTCCGTTTTAGTGACAAAACTATTCGCCCCGGTCTTCTGACAGCGATGAGCAAAGTGAATCTTTGCCTGAGAAGTCAGAACTAAAATTTTGATCTGCTGAATTTGACTGCGTAAATATTCATTCACATGAAAGCCATTAATTTTTGGCATACTCATATCTAACACAACATACGTAACAACTATGACTCAGCCTGGTATTTTAATTTGCTTAAACAAGATATATTGAAAACACATTCCAGCGAAAAAACAGATTATTTTCAGCGTTGCGAATGCAAATAAAAAAGGGCCTTTAAGGCCCTTTTTTATTTGCATTATCTATATTCGTTAACGGCTGACTTCGTGCCCAATCAAACCACCAATGGCCGCACCACCCAGTGTTCCGAACGTGCTGCCGCCGGTTAATACTGCACCACCCACCGCACCTACTCCGGCACCGATAGCAGTATTGCGTCCACGATGCGACATTCCACAAGCGGTGACAGAAAACATAACCACCAGAACAATGGCAATATTACAGCTGCGTTTTAAAAGCATACAAATCCTCACTGCCACGAATTTTGGCATGCAAAAATGTTTATTTGATTGTTGTTTAGATACTCACGTGTTGTGAGTGGTACTGGTTGTCGACGTGAATTTAGGGGTTTTTCGTACGCGCTGGAAGGTAAAAATTCCTATTTAATGATGGCACTGCCTGTGTCGGGGGGCGCAAAGATGCGCACCCCGAAAATAGTGACTATTTTATCTCCGCCAATATAACTTCTGCCTGCGCCTTATCCACCGCTACGCCATCAATAAACAACTGACGCTGTTCACCCGGCGGCAACGTAACGTTCAGCGTTTGCCAGGCTGGCAGGAAGCTGCCTTTGCGCTGGAAGTTAAGGTGGATTGCCTCAGCATCGCTGCGCATTTCCCAGTTGAGCCACAGCGCATTGCCCTGCTGATAACCCCAGCTTTCGCCATCATCCTCAAACAGCACACCGTGGCTGACGCCTTTGCCTTTGAGCGGGAACAGCTGCAAGGTGCGGCGATCGTCAGTTTTAGCATCAACATGACGCAGGCGCTCGCTAAGCGGTAAGCCCGCACCGGCACGCACCAGCATCGGCTGAGTTTCCAGCGGTGCTGCCAGCGTGATCCATTGACCGCCGCTGTACCATTGCTGAGTGGCAAAGTCATACCAGCCGGTTTGGTTGTCAGGCAGCCAGAGGCGACGTTCGCGCTGACCGGGCTCAACCACGCTGGCCACCAGCAGATCGCGGCCCAGCATAAACTCATCGCACTCGGCGAACGTCTGCGTATCCTGTTCATGATCGAGGAAAGTCGGACGCAGCATCGGTTCATCGTCAGCATGCGCCTGCCACAGAAGCGTATAGAGATAAGGCAGCAGACGATAACGCAGCTCAATTGCGGCGCGGATTGCAGGCGTGGCCGCTGGATACATCCAGGGTTCATTGACGCTGTGATCGTCATTCCACGAGTGAATAGTGAAACGCGGATGCATCACGCCGTTCTGTACCCAGCGCACAAACAGTTCTGCATCTGGCTTATCGCCAGAGAAGCCACCCACATCATGTCCCACGTTGTACAAACCGGACAGGCTCATGCCCAATCCCATGCGGATGTTGTAACGCAGCGTGGTCCAGTTGGTGCGGTTATCGCCACTCCAGGTTTGCACGTAGCGCTGCATCCCGGCGCAGCCCGAACGGGAAATCAGGAATGGGCGCTTTTCCGGCGCGAAACGCTGCTGCGCTTCCATTGAGGCGCGCATCATCAGCAGCGGCATCACCGGGCGAATGTGCTTAATAGCAATCGGCGTGCCGAAACCATGGCAGCGCGCTTCGCCATCCCACACTTCATATTCGTTGTTATCGTTCCAGGTGGAATCAATGCCCTTTTCCAGCAGCTGTTTGGTGACGTTGTCCTGCCACCAGGCAACGGCTTGCGGATGGGTAAAATCGAGATGTGAACCTTCATCATCCCAGAACACCGAACGCTCGGGCGCATCCTCTTCCGAGTCACGAATAAACAGACCTTGTTCAGCCACTTCGTTGTAACGCGGATGATCCTGCAACAGGCACGGTTTGATATTAGCGGCAAGGCGCAAGCCCGCGTCGTGAAACGCCTGGCTCATCACTTCCGGCTGCGGCACTTTGTCGTAGTTCCAGTTGAACACGTAGCGCTTGTTGTTAATCGAGGTGTAACCGGACGAGAGCTGGAACGAATCGCACGGAATATCGTGTTCTTCACACAGGCGGATGAAGTTCATCAGCTGATTTTGCGCGTCCGGCGCATCGGTGTAATGCATGGTTGAACCGCTGTAGCCAAGGCTCCATTTCGGGCCGAACAGCGTTTTACCGGTCAGACGCACAAAGGCTTTGGTGATATCCAGCACCTTGTCACCAACAAACAGGTAATAGTCGATATCACCGCTTTCGGCCTGCCAGCGGCGATAAGGCTTGTGATAGTTATCGAGCTCATTACCCAGATCAAACCAGCTGCTGCTGAGGTTATCGTAATAGAGGCCAAAGCTGACGTCGGTGCGGCGCGTGATGGTAAACGGCACATGCTTGTACAGCGGATCGGTCGCGGCCGCGTTGTAACCCATCGCATCAAGGTTACGCATCTCATAGCGCTGGCCGTTACGCTGCAAATCACCGCTTTTCTCGCCGAGGCCGTAATAACGATCGTCGTTCATGCGGCACTGATAGTGCGCCACGCCATCGCCGTGGGCGTTAATTTGATAAGCGCTGGTTGGACGGTCACAGGTCAGCAACTGCCATGCGCCGTGGCAGTCGCAATATTGCCACTCCAGCGCCAGCGGTTGATGGACGATCACCCGCAGCTTATCGGTGGCGACCACCAGCGTGTCGCCCTCTTCTTCCAGCGTGAACGATGGCAAGGCGAAGCCGGCCAGGCTGTCGCGCTGACGCCCTTCCCACGGCACATCGCTTTCAGGCGCGATGCTCCAGGTGCGGTCAAGGCTATACGCGCCCTGACGTTTAATCACCACGCGGAACATGCCCGTTTCCAGCACATACAGACACAGCGTGTGTTTGCCGTCGACGGTTAACGCCACGTGGTGCGCATCGGAACCGGCTAATGACCAATTTTTTAACGTTTTCATCGTTACCTACTTTTTCATGCGCGCTGTGCGCGACGTTCAGCAATAAAAGCAATCAGGAATACGGCGCCAATCAGGTCAAAGAAGCCCATGGCGACAAACAGTGGGTTAAATCCAATGGTGTCGGCAGTAACACCGATCAGCAGTGAGAACAGGAAGCTGGAGATCCACGCGAACGAGCCACGCATGCCGTTGACGGTAGCCATTTGGCCTTTATCAAACTTCTCTACCACCAGCGCGCTCAGCATGCAGGAGATGATCTGATGACCGAAACCACCAATTGAGATCAACGCAATCGCCACATACGGATCTTTGGTCATCGCCACTGCGGCCAGAGACAGCATCAGGAACGCGCCGGTAACTGAACTGGCGACTACCGAGTTCACCTGGGTGAAGCCAAAAATTTTGGTGTAAAGGCGCGTCAAATAGCCGCTGGCGGCGCTGCCGAGGTCGGCGGCGAGGAACGGCAGCCAGGCGAACATGACGATCTGTTTTAGATCCATGCCGAGCTCTTTTGCCAGATAGAGCGGCACCCAGAAACTCAGTACGCCCCACGCCGGTTCGGCCATGAATGCCGGAATGGCAATGCCGTAGAAACGCTTGTTCTTCGATACGGTTTTCAACGCGGTAAAGAATGGCAGTTTCACTGCCGGTGGTTCGTTGTCCTGGCGGATGAAATCCAGTTCGGATTTCGACAAATTAGGGTGCTGATCGGGATCGCGATACAGCCACCACCACAGCAACACCCAACCCAGTGCCAGCGCGCCGGTGAACAGGAATGCGCCCTGCCAGCCGCCAAACGCCGCATGGGCAAAGTAGATAATCGGCGGTGCCAGCATAGCGCCGAGGGAGAATCCGACACCCGCCCAACCCGCGGCGATAGGACGCTCTTTTTTCGGGAACCATTCACCAATTACTTTGGCGTTGGCTGGCGTGGCAGCGGCTTCTGCGCTGCCCATAACAAAACGCAGAATCGCCAGATGCAGCCAACTGCCCGCTCCAGCATGGAATAAACAGGCAATGGCCCACACCGAGGCGCAGATCAGGAAGCCTATTTTCAGGCCAGTCACATCAATCAACCAGCCACAAATCGGTTGGAAGAACGTATAGGCCAGCTGGAAGGCACCGACGATGTAGGAATATTGCTCGGTGGTGATGTTAAGGCTGTCTTTGAGCTCTGGGGCCAGCAGCCCTAACGAGTTACGCGTGATGTAATTGACCGTCACGCCGGCTAAGAACAGCACCAGCACCCACCAGCGCATATGGCGGAAGGTGCGTTTGGTGCCAGCGGCGGTTATCCCTGGATTTAAACTGCGGTTCATCGGGTTCTCCCTAAGTGAATCATCTATGACCATTCGCCAGGAGTGAACCACAGTTGCGAAAAGTGGTCGCCAGCTTGATGTCGCAAATGTGATCTGGTTAACCAAAATCACTCGCCAGGTTGACTTAACCGGACAAAGAGCAGAGTTTTAACCGCGAATCGCGTGGTTAATGTTTGAAGTAACACGCTAGCAAGGAATATTGGTCAACCAATCGTGAGTGAGGTAACAACATGAAGCAGACCTGGCGCTGGTACGGCCCCAACGATCCTGTCTCTCTGGCCGATGCGCGCCAGGCGGGCGCAACCGGCATCGTCACCGCACTGCATCACATCCCCAACGGCGAAGTGTGGTCAGTAGACGAAATCATGCAGCGTAAGGCGCTGGTGGAAGCCGCAGGTTTGGTGTGGTCGGTGGTGGAGAGTGTGCCGATTCATGAAGAGATTAAAACCGGCAGCGGCCGCTGTCAGCACTGGATCAGCAACTATCAGCAGTCGCTGCGCAACCTGGCGCAATGCGGCATCAAAACCGTGTGCTACAACTTCATGCCAATCCTCGACTGGACGCGTACCGATCTCGAATATCTGCTGCCGGATGGCGCGAAAGCCCTGCGCTTTGATCAGATTGAGTTCGCGGTGTTTGAACTGCATATTCTGCAACGTCCTGGCGCGGAGCAGGATTACAGTGCGGAAGAGATCGCCGAGGCCGCTGAACGGTTTGCGACGATGAGTGAAGAGCACCGTAACCGCCTGATGCGTAATATCATAGCTGGTTTGCCGGGCGCTGAGGAAGGTTACACGCTGGATCAATTCCGCGCCCAGCTGGCGCGCTATGAAGGCATCGGAAAAGCCGAACTGCGTGAGAACTTTGCCACCTTCCTGCGCGCCATTGTTGCGGTTGCCGAAGAAGTGGGCGTGCGCATGGCGGTGCATCCGGACGATCCGCCGCGCCCGATTCTTGGCTTACCGCGTATTGTTTCCAACGCTGATGATCTGCAGTGGATGATCGATACCGTCAGCAGTCCCGCTAACGGTTTCACCATGTGTACCGGCTCGTACGGCGTACTGGCAGAGAATGATTTAGCCGGCATGGTCAAACGCTTTGGCCCGCGCATCTACTTCGCGCATCTGCGATCCACCAAACGTGAAGAGAACCCCAACAGCTTCCACGAGGCCGCGCATTTAGGTGGCGATGTGGATATGTTTGCGGTGATCAAGGCGATTGCCGAAGAGGAGCAGCGCCGTAAAGCTGCGGGCGAGGAAGATTTGATTCCAATGCGTCCCGACCACGGCCACCAAATGCTGGATGACTTGAAGAAGAAAACCAATCCCGGCTATTCGGCGATTGGTCGACTGAAAGGATTGGCTGAAATTCGCGGCGTCGAACTGGCGATCCACCGCGCCTATTTTGCTCAGGAAGCCCAATAATGCGCTTTATGGATGAAGATTTTCTGCTGCAGAGCGACATCGCGCGACGCTTGTACCACGACTTCGCTGCGGATATGCCGATCTACGATTATCACTGTCACCTCAATCCGCAGGAGATTGCTGAAGATCGTCGCTTTGCCAACCTCGGCCAAATCTGGCTGGAAGGCGATCACTACAAATGGCGCGCGCTGCGTGCCGCCGGCGTGGATGAGTCGTTAATTACCGGCAAGAGCACCAGCGACTACGACAAGTATCTCGCGTGGGCGCAAACGGTGCCCAAAACCCTCGGTAACCCGCTTTATCACTGGACGCACCTTGAATTGCGTCGCCCGTTTGGCATCACTGACACGCTGTTTGGCCCGGACACCGCGCCTGCGATCTGGCAGCGCTGCGCGGAACAGCTGGCGACGCCGGAATTCTCCGCGCGCGGCATCATGCGCCAGATGAAGGTGCGCATGGTGGGCACCACCGACGATCCGGTTGATTCGCTGCGCTATCACCGCCAAATCGCCGATGACAACAGCTTTGATATTGACGTTGCGCCGAGCTGGCGTCCGGACAAAGTCTTCAAAATCGAGCTTGAGGGTTTTGTCGACTATCTTGGTCGCCTGGAAGCCGCCGCCGATGTCGCCATCGACAGCTTTGATGCGTTACGCCGCGCGCTGTTACGACGCCTTGACCACTTCTCCGCTCACGGTTGTCGCGCATCGGATCACGGTATCGAAACCCTGCGCTTTGCGCCGGTGCCTGAAGACAGCGTGCTCGATACAATTTTGGCGAAACGTCGCCGTGGCGATGTGCTGGATGAATTGGAAATCGCCCAGTTCAGCAGCGCAGTATTGGTGTGGCTCGGCAGTGAATATGCGCAGCGCGGCTGGGTGATGCAGCTGCACATCGGCGCGATTCGTAATAACAGTACGCGCATGTTCCGCCAGCTTGGGCCAGACAGCGGGTTTGATTCGATTGGCGATAACAATATCGCCTGGCCGCTGGCGCGCCTGCTGGATGCGATGGACCTCAACGATCAGCTGCCGAAAACCATTCTCTATTGCCTCAATCCGCGTGATAACGAAGTGCTGGCCACCATGGCGGGCAACTTCCAGGGCGCGGGTATCGCTGGCAAAGTGCAGTTTGGCTCCGGCTGGTGGTTCAACGATCAGCGCGACGGCATGCTGCGTCAGCTGGAGCAGCTGTCGCAAATCGGCTTACTCAGCCAGTTTGTTGGCATGCTGACCGATTCGCGCAGCTTCCTCTCCTACACGCGCCACGAATACTTCCGCCGTATTCTGTGCAATCTGCTGGCGCAGTGGGTGAAAGAGGGCATTGTGCCGCATGATGAGCCGATGCTTGGCAGCATGCTGCGCGACATCTGCTTCAATAATGCCGAACGCTATTTCGCACTTAACGCTTAGTCATTAAGGCCTGGTACTGCAAGTCGTGACCAGGCCGATTCTTATTCGCTATGCTATAGTGCGCGTCTCTGAGTGAGGCTGTATCAGAGGTTGTGAATCCTTTAACACACAGAAAAGAGCACGATGAAAACTCAAACTTCAGCACAGCGCCCTTATCAGGAAGTCGGGGAAATGCTCCGCCAGATGATCACCCAGAAGCAGTATGCGGTGGGCGAACGGCTGCCGCCGGAGCGCGAACTCGCCGCGCTGCTGGACGTGACGCGCACGCTGGTGCGTGAAGCGCTGATCATGCTGGAGCTGGAAGGATTAATCGAGGTGCGTCGCGGTGCGGGCATCTACGTGATTCACGACTCGCCGCAACAGCCCGTTTCGCTTCACAAGGCCAGCAACGATGCTGGACCGTTTGAGATGTTGCAGGCGCGCCAGCTGCTGGAGAGCAATATCGCTGAGTTTGCCGCGCTGCAAGCCACGCGTGAAGACATCATGAAGATGCGCCAGGCACTGGAGCTGGAAGAGAAAGAGCTGGCTTCCGGTGCGGTCAACCAAAGTGAAAACGGCGATCGTGATTTCCATCTGGCGATTGCCGAAGCCACGCACAACAGCATGCTGGTTGAGCTGTTTAAACAATCCTGGCAATGGCGTGAAGATAACGTGATGTGGAGCCAACTGCATCGCCACCTGGTCAACAACAATTACCGCAAACAGTGGCTCGACGATCACAAAAAGATCCTCGCGACGCTGATTAAAAAAGACGCGCGCGCCGCCAAACTGGCGATGTGGCAACATCTGGAAAACGTAAAACAACGGCTGCTGGAGTTCTCAGACGTTGATGATATTGATTTTGATGGCTATCTGTTTGAATCCTGGCCGCTGTATGCAGCCAGCAATCCCAATAATTGATGCACTTGATCGGCATGAATGCCGTACGTATGCAGGTGCGCATGAATGCGCACCCTACGAAAATCCTCGCCAAATCGTAGGGTCGCCATTCATGGTGACCGGACAACGCCAGCACTTTCGCTAAGATTTACTCATCATCCTCATCGGCTGCTTTGCCGCCAAAGCGATTGCGCACCACCACAAAGAATACCGGCACAAAGTAAATGGCTAACAGCGTTGCCGCTACCATGCCGCCAATCACGCCGGTACCCACCGCATTCTGTGCGCCAGAACCCGCGCCGGAGCTGATGGCTAAAGGTAACACGCCAAGAATAAAGGCCAGCGATGTCATCAAAATCGGTCGCAGTCGCATACGTGCCGCGTCCAGCGTGGCTTCAATCACGCTTTTACCCTCTTTCTCAATCTGATCTTTGGCAAACTCGACGATAAGAATGGCGTTCTTTGCCGACAAGCCAATGGTAGTCAGCAGTCCGACCACGAAATACACGTCATTGTTTAAGCCGCGCAGCAGCGTGGCTACCAGTGCACCAAACACGCCCAACGGCACCACCAACATCACCGAGAACGGAATTGACCAACTCTCGTACAGTGCGGCCAGACACAGAAACACCACAATCAGCGAAAGCGCATACAACGCCGGTGCCTGTTCTCCGGTCATGCGCTCCTGATACGACATTCCTGTCCAGTCGTAGCCAATGCCTGAGGGCAGTTGCTGCGCCAGTTGCTCCATCAAGGCCATCGCTTCACCCGAACTTTTGCCCGGTGCAGGTTGCCCAAGAATTTCCACAGCTGAAAGGCCATTAAAGCGCTCCAGACGCGGCGATCCATACACCCATTCTGCCGTCGAGAAGCTGGCAAAAGGCACCATCTTGTCGTTGCTGGCACGCACGTACCACTTATTCAGGTCTTCCGGCATCATGCGATACGGCGCGTCACTCATGACGTACACCTTCTTCACCCTGCCATTGTCGACAAAGTCGTTCACGTAACTGCCGCCCCACGCGCTGCTCAGCGTGGTGTTGATGTCAGAGAGATAGACGCCCAGCGCGGTGGCTTTTTCCTGATCAATGTTGAGCTTGAACTGCGGGCTGTCTTCCATGCCGTTGGGACGCACCGCCGCCAGGGTTTCAGGATGCTGACGCGCCAGATCCAGTAGCTGATTACGCGCGGCGATCAGCTTGTCATGGCCAAGCCCTGCCTGATCAATCAGCTCAAAATCAAAGCCGGTGGCATTGCCCAGCGCGATGATCGGCGGCAGGTTAAAGGCAACCACATTGCCGTCCATGATATTGCCGAAGCTTTTCATGGCGCGGGCCACAATAGCGTCGACTTTGTTTTCATCACCGGCGCGCTCGGACCAATCCTTCAAACCGATGAAAGCAATACCGACGTTCTGACCACGTCCGGCAAAACCGAAGCCATTAACCGTCAGGACGTTCTCGACGTTGCTCTTTTCACTGGAGAGATAATAGTCATTCACCTGATCCAGCACCACTTGCGTGCGTTCCTGGGTTGCACCCGCCGGCAAAATCGCCTGCGTTGCCAACACGCCCTGATCTTCCGAAGGCAGGAACGAGGTCGGCAAGCGCATAAACAGCAGCGCCATACCGACCACAATCACGCCATAAATCACCAGATAGCGCCCGCTGCGGTACACCATGCGCGCCACGGAGCTGGAGTAATGATGAGCGCTTTGATCGAACTTGCGATTAAACCAGCCAAAGAATCCACGCTGCTGGCCGTGGGAACCCGGTTTTACTGGCTTCAGGATGGTGACGCACAGCGCGGGCGTGAGGATCAACGCCACCAGCACCGACAGCACCATCGCCGAAACAATGGTGATGGAGAACTGGCGATAGATCACGCCGGTACTGCCGCCAAAGAACGCCATCGGCACAAATACCGCCGATAGCACCAGCGCAATCCCCACCAGCGCACCCTGAATCTGGCCCATCGATTTGCGGGTGGCGGCTTTGGGTTTTAGCCCCTCTTCCGCCATGACGCGCTCAACGTTCTCCACCACCACAATGGCGTCATCCACCAGCAACCCAATCGCCAGCACCATGCCAAACATGGTGAGAGTATTAATGGAATAACCAAAGGCATTAAGAATGCCGAACGTCCCCAGCAATACCACCGGTACAGCAATGGTGGGAATCAGCGTGGCGCGCAGATTCTGCAAGAACAGGTACATCACCAGGAACACCAGCACGATGGCTTCAAACAGCGTTTTCACCACTTCGTGAATCGAAATGCTGATAAACGGTGTGGTGTCGTACGGATAAACCACTTTCAGCCCTTGCGGGAAATAGGGTTTCAGCTCGTCGATTTTGCCGCGAATCGCATTGGCGGTATCCAGCGCATTGGCGCCGCTCGCCAGCTGAATACCCAGCGCTGACGCCGGTTTACCGTTGATTTTCACCACAAAGTTGTAGTTTTCACCGCCGCGCTCGATGCGCGCAACATCATGCAGCCGCACCTGAGAACCATCGCTGTTGACCTTCATCAGGATATTGCCAAAGGCTTCCGGTGAGGTTAGGCGCGTCTGCGCGATAATCGAAGCGTTTAGCTGCTGCCCTTTCACCGGCGGCGCGCCGCCCAACTGGCCCGCCGCGACCTGAGCATTCTGCGTTTCCAGCATGCTGATCACATCCACCGGTGTCAGCTGATAGGTGTTGAGCTTGTTAGGATCGAGCCAGATGCGCATCGCGTATTGCGAGCCAAATAGCGTGGTATCGCCTACGCCGTTAATGCGACTGATGGGATCTTTCAGGTTGGTTGCCACGTAATCGGCAATGTCTTCCATGCTCATGCGGCCCGACTCATCCACAAAGCCGGGGACAAGGAAGAAGACGCTGGACGATTTGCGCACGGTGATGCCCTGCTGCTGCACTTCCTGCGGCAACAATGGCGTTGCCAGCTGTAATTTGTTCTGCACCTGCACTTGCGCGATATCAGGATCGGTGCCGTTCTCAAACGACAGCGTCAGCTGCAAGGTGCCGGAGGAATCGCTGGTCGAGGACATATACATCAGGCCATCCAGCCCGCTCATGTTCTGCTCGATCACCTGCGTCACGCTATTCTGCAAGGTGGTGGCATCAGCACCCGGATAGGTTGCACGCACCTGAACCGCAGTGGGCGCGACATCCGGATATTGCTCAACCGGCAACTTCAGGATCGAAATGCCACCCACCAGCATGACGATAATCGCGAGTACCCAGGCAAAAATGGGGCGATCAATAAAAAATCGGGACATCAGAAAGCGGTTCCTTTCGACGGGGAGGATGTTGCATCAGCAGCAAGAGGAGTGACGATCATGCCGGGCTGAGCACGCTGAACGCCGGAAACAATCACGCGTTCACCCGCCTGCAAGCCACCCGCCACGCGCCATTGATCACCGAGCGCCTGAAAAACCTGGATAGTGCGGATTTCCACTTTGTTGTCACTGCCCACCACCATCGCCGTGGCGTCGCCGCGCGGCGTGCGCGTCACCGCCTGCTGCGGAATCAGCATGGCCTTGGGATCGGTGCCTTCATCCAGCCGCGCGCGTACAAACATGCCGGGCAGCAGCGTATGGTTGGGATTGGGGACAATGGCGCGCAGCGTAATGGAACCGGTAGTGCGATCGACGGTGACATCGGAAAACGCCAGCGTGCCGCGTTGCGAATAGAGTGAGCCGTCGCCCATCACCACGCTAACTAGCGCTTTACCATCGTTCTGACGTAAACGACCCGCGGCAAACTCCTGCTGTAAACGCAGGAAATCCTGGCTCGACTGGGTGACATCGACGTACATCGGATCCAGTTGCTGCACGGTGGCCAGCGAATCGCTCTGCGCATCAGCCACCAGCGCGCCTTCGGTGACCGACGAACGCCCGATGCGACCGCTTATCGGCGCGGTAATGGTGCTCCACGCCAGATTGATGCGCGCACTTTGCATCGTGGCTTTGGCGACATCCACCGCGGCACGGGTTTGCGCAGCGGTGGCTTGCGCCTGGTCATAATCCTGTCGGCTGATAAATTGGCTGCCGCTGAGCGAGCGATAGCGATTCAGCGTCACCTGCGCGATACGCGCGTTGGCTTCGGCTTGCGCGACGTACGCTTTGGCACTGGTGAAACTGGCGCGGAACGGTGCAGGATCAATTTGATACAACGTCTGCCCGGCGATCACATCACTGCCTTCGGTAAAGCTGCGTTTCAGCACAATTCCGGAAACCTGAGGACGCACATCAGCGACCCGATACGCCAGAGTGCGGCCAGGTAATTCGCTGGTGATCGCTTGTGATTGCGTGGTAAGCGTAATGACTTTCACCTCGGGCGCGGCCGGCGCCTGAGCGGTTTTATTTGATGAATCATCACATCCTGTGGTGGGTAAAATGAAAAACGCGCATAGCAAAGCCAAAGGCTTAATTGCCTCGTGTTTGGGCATTGAAATTATCTCCCGGAAACCGGTAATGAAAAATTAATGTGGGAAGTTAAAATTGTGGGTATTTAAACGGCGATAGGTCGCTGGTGGCACACGATATTTACGGGCAAATGAGCGAGTAAAAGATTGTTGCGAGTCGTAGCCATACTTCATGGAGATATCAATCACTGCCGCGCTGCTATCGAGTAAATCATGCGCGGCTAACTCTAGCTTTTTATCGCGAATATAATTCCCGAGACTAATATGCATGATGCGCTGAAACATACGCTGCAGATGCCATTTAGAATAACCGGAACGAAGAGCCACATCTTCGATCTTAATCGAGCTACGAATGTTCGCATTTATCCACGACAGCAGGTCGCGGATAATAATTTCATGTCGATCCATTTTTCACCTCTTCTCTCACAGCCACGGGAAGTCACAGCATTGATGGAAAAGAAGCGTATCATTACAAGTTGCTTTTTATTAGGCAGTGAAAATGGGAAAGGTTTATGAGGCAAAATCATTAATGAAGCGGCAAAAGGTTAAGCAGAAGCAAGTCGAGCGGCTTAAATCTTGATGACCATCACTTTGCGTCAGTTTTTACTGGAAAATTCGTGAGAATCTCACATATATTTCAGGTTATGTGCAGGCGTTAGGCTTAAACCTAACCAAAATTGATAAAGGTAAAGCCATGCTGCGGGAAAACTTCAACGACCTGATCTATTTAGTGATGGTGGCGCGCGAATGTAGCTTCACACGCGCCGCAGCCAAATTAGGCGTGTCGCAATCGGCGTTAAGCCACTCGATTCGCGGTCTTGAAGAGCGATTAAATACGCGTTTATTAACGCGCACCACGCGCAGTGTCGCGCCGACCGAAGCAGGTGAAAACCTGATTCAGAGCGTGGCACCGATGATGGCCGATATTGAGAAAGCCCTGCTGCAACTGACCGATAATCAGGGCAAGCCGTCGGGAAATATTCGTATTACCGCCGGTGAACATGCGTTGTCTTCCACCTTGTGGCCGCTGCTAAAACCGTTTCTGCAAGCCTATCCCGAAGTGAATGTGGAGCTCTCCGTTGATAACACCTTAACGGATATCGTCAGCGGACGTTTCGATGCTGGCGTACGACTTGGCGAGAGCATTGAGAAAGATATGGTGGCGGTTAGAATCGGACCGGACTGGAAAATGGTCGCGGTGGCATCGCCAGACTATCTGCAAAAACACGGCATTCCGGCCACGCCCTATGAATTGCAGAATCACAACTGCATTAATATGCGCCTTCCTACGCTGGGAGGAATATATAGCTGGGAATTCAGCAAAGATGGCAAAGATATTCGCGTTAAAGTTGAAGGTCAGCTGATATTTAATAATCTCGCTTCGCGTATTGATGCGGCACTTTCCGGTATGGGCATTGCTTATGTGCCCGAAGACACCGTCAAACAGCATATCGCCAAGGGCGAACTGCAATCTCTGTTGGCAGATTGGTGTGAACCCTTTAGCGGATATTATCTCTATTATCCAAGCCGTAAACAGCACACCGCCGCGTTTGAGAAATTAATAGAAGCGATAAAATATAAGGGTTGAGATTATCCTTCCCGGCAGAATAGCCTTATGAGCGTGAGTCATCATTAATGCCGCAAATGGCTAATACAGGAAGTTAAGTAAACTGCACTGTATTAGTCATTGCAACTCACGTCATGATTAAGGCCTTTCTCTGTGAAGCCCAACGCCAATCTGCTGTCTGGACGGATTAAAAAGAACGAAATAAAAACATTGGCCTGTTCGATGCTGTATGTTTTTTCGCTGTTCGTGGCTTACTATTTGTTGCGACCGATACGTGACGAATTAGGCGTGGCCGGTGGGATAAAAAATCTGCCGTGGCTGTTTACCGGTACGCTGATCGCGATGCTGCTGCTCAGCCCCCTCTTCTCATTACTTATCAAAAAATATAACCGGCTCACAGCCATTAACCTGAGTTACCATTTTTTTGCTTTAAACCTGCTGATATTTTATCTGTTGCTGATACCGGCCTTTAATGAATATCGCCTGTGGACGGGCCGATTTTTCTTCATCTGGCTTTCGGTGTTTAACTTATTTGTCGTCTCTATTTTTTGGTCGCTGATTGTCGATATCTTCACTTCACAACAAGGGATGCGACTGTTTGGCATGCTCTCCGCAGGCGCAACGCTCGGCGCGATGGTCGGTTCCCTTCTCACGTTGGTTCTGGTTAAGTGCCTTGACCAACAGGGATTGATTTTACTGGCGTTTGTCATGCTGGAAGTGAGCGTGGTTGCCGCCCATCGCGCGGTTTACCACTCTCAAACCCAGCCTTCGCTAAACCAACCCGCGCAGATTGCGTCCGAACTGCCGATCGGCGGTTCTCTGTTCGCGGGGATTACCCAGACGCTACGTTCCCCTTATCTCTCCGGTATCGCGCTGTTTATGCTCTTTTACAGTGTGACCTCAACTTTTCTTTATCTCGAACAGGCGAGCATTGCCGCCAACACGTTTTCTGGTCGTGCGGAGAGAACGGCGTTTTTCGCTACGCTGGATTTATGGGTCAATATTATGACGTTGATCGCCCAAATATTCCTGACAGCCAAAGCATTAAAGTGGTTGGGACTTTCTCTCACTCTGGCTATTTTACCGCTGATTACCTTAGCCGGATTTTCCGTGTTACTGGCCTTTCCCACGTTGCTTATATTTGTTGTTTTCCAGGTCGCGCGCCGAATCAGTAATTTCACGTTTGCCCGGCCCAGCAGAGAGATTTTATTTACCCGCATCGATCGCGAAGGCCGTTATAAAGCCAAAAATTTCATTGATACCGTTGTCTATCGCCTCGGCGATCAGGTTGGCAGCTGGAGTTATGGCGGATTAATGAATCTGGGCAACAACAGCGGTTTTCTCGCCTACATCGCCATCCCAATTTCACTGCTTTGGTTGGCGCTGGCGTGCTGGCTTGGCCGCAAATCCCTTTCTCACACCCTCAATCCCGGAGGTGAATAATGTCTTTGTCACGACGCAATCTCGTCAAATTTGCCGCATTAACAGGAGCCATCTCTATGTCAGGTATTGCCTCGATCACCTCCGCTTTCGCGGATGACACATCGCCAAAAGGTGCGCTAAAAATCGGCGTGATCGGCGCCGGCTGGCTCGGTGGAACAGTAGCCAAACTGTGGGTCAAAGCCGGTCATCATGTCATGTTCTCCACCCGCCATCTGGATGAGCTACGCCGGAAAATCGCGCCTTTAGGGCCGAATGCCACGGTTGGCACGCCGGCTGAAACCGCGAAGTTTGCCGATATTGTGCTGTTTGCCGTTCCTTACGACGCGCTGCCGCAACTCGGCGCAGCGCTGGCCTCCGATCTGAAAGGCAAAATTGTGCTTGATGCCTGTAATCCTTCCGCCACGCAGGTCAATGCGCTTACTCAAGAAGCCCGACAAAACGATGTCGCTGAAACCAGTCGGCGACTGCTGGCCGGCACGCGCTACGTCCGCGCCTTCAGCGCAGTGGATGCCACCGCAATCGAGTCATCGGCCTCGCGACAAACGCAAAAGTTGGGGGTTCCTATCGCCAGTGACGATCAGGCGGCACTGAACGTGGTCGCCAGGTTAGTGATTGATGTGGGTTCGGTTCCAGTGATCACCGGCAACCTGGCTTCAGCTAAAGTTTTCCAGCGTGGCGGACCGGGTTTTCGCGCAAATACGGATGCCGAAGCGTTACGTAACCTCCTCAAGTTGCCAGCAAACACCTAGTTCATGAGCTGTACTCATAAAGTCTTGCGATTAATGAGTACAGTCAGCCGCGACCTGAACGCTTATAGTGATTGACGTTAAAACAAGCTGACTTCAGGAGTGGATATGACAGACGTATATGTGGTAATTGGTGCCGGATCGATTGGGCAAGCAATTGCACGCCGGGTGAGCCAGGGGAAAGTGATTCTGCTGGCCGACCTGCGTCCTGAAAATACTGAGGCCGCCGCAAAGACGCTGCGCGATGCCGGTTTTGTGGTTAACACCGCACAGGTGGATGTCTCTTTACGGCAATCCATTCAGGAACTGGTCAAGCTGGCAGGTTCGCTGGGTGCGATCAAAGGCGTTATCCACTCCGCTGGCGTGTCGCCTTCACAGGCTTCATCTGCCACCATCATGCAAGTTGACCTCTACGGCACGGCGGTGGTGCTCGAGGAGTTTGGTGCCGTAATTGCGCCAGGCGGATCGGGGATTGTGATCGCTTCGCAATCCGGACATCGCCTGCCGCCGCTTTCGGTGGAGCAGAATGAAGCCCTCGCCACCACACCGACCGAAGCGCTGCTCGATCTGCCGTTTCTGCAGGCAGATAACATCAGCGATTCCCTGCTGGCGTATCAATATTCCAAACGTGGCAATGCGCTGCGTGTGATGGCGGAAGCGGTGAAATGGGGCAAACGGGGCGCGCGCGTCAATACCATCAGTCCCGGCATCATCTACACGCCGCTGGCCAATGATGAGCTTTCGGGACCGCGTGGCGCGGGCTATCGCGACATGCTTGAGCGCTCTCCGGTGGGTCGCGGCGGTTCACCGGATGAAGTGGCGGCGGTCGCCGCACTGCTGATGGGGCCGGAAGGCACCTTTATTACCGGCAGTGATTTCCTGATGGATGGTGGTGTTACCGCTTCTTATTGGTATGGCGATCTCAAGCCAGCAAAATGATCGCCACACCAAATCCGATGATTATTGCTCCACGCTCAACGCGAGATCTTTGGCTAAAAAGAACGGCCTTAAATACCCCACGCTATTCGATAACGGCAAGATTTCATCGCTGAACTGAATGCCGATGGTTTCCCGCAAATAGCGGCGGCGGGTTTCGATGCGCTGCCACAGCGCCGGATATTGATTGCGGATGTCGCTTTGTAGCGCTGCATCAGCCAGCAGCACGCACTCTTCAGCGCTGGCACCGTTGTAGCCCGGCACCGATGGGATGATATCAATTTGCAGCATCATGCCGCTCTTGAGCAATTCGGTGGAATGGTGATAAATCGGCGAAGACATCCACTCTTCATCCGCCACCAGATGTCCCGGATTGAGATGCCAGCCGAAGTGCTCTTGCGGCAACACCTGCTCGATAAGCTGATACAGCGCCCCGCCGCTCATGCCGCAGCGAATATTTTCCAGCCACGCTACCACCGCAGTGAAATAGGGTTTGGCGATGCGATCCAGATAATCTTGCTGAGCTGACGGCAGTTCGCTTTGCTCGGCAATAACAAAACCGCTGCGGCTGGAGAGCCCGCCCTTGAAGGCGGTGGTCAGCGAGAGCGGATCGCCGCGCTGCACTTTTTTGTAAGTCGGATAGAGATTCGCCTTGTCGAAACGGCTGCCGGTCGCGGCGATGGTCACTACCGTGTTGCATTGCCCTTCGGCGTGAAGTAATGCGCCCAACTCGGTTTCACGCACGCCCACCTCGATGGCATTCAGCGCCTCCAGCATGCAATTTGATGCGAGGTTTGCGCCGTATTCGTAATGCGCGATTTCATTGGCATTGCAGGTGGTGCGCGCGCCGTTATCGCCAATAAACAAGTGGATGGCATTTTCCAACATGGCGTCATCGCTGAGCGTGCGCTGGATGGCGTCGACGATAAAATACGGCAAATCAAACATCGCGCGCCCATTATCCGCAGCAGGCGTAAACATCTTCCAGCCCACCAGCCCGACTTTATCGCCGTTCGCTAAGCCAGCGTGTTTGAACAGGCTTTCCAGCGGCGCTTCATTGTCCATCGGCTGATTGGGTAGCGAGAAGTATGGTGTGTGCAGCAGCGCGGCCGCTGTGCGTGAAAAGCGCGCCATTTTGAGGTTTTCGTTGCCCAGTACCAGCGTGCAATCCCCGGACTGATTCAGCAGCAGCAATCCTTCTTCGAAACGCGGGATAAATCCGGTGAGATACTCGAAATTGCTGCCGTGTTCCTTGTCGGCGTAGATCACCAACCAGTCAAAACTCTCGCGCTGCATACCCGCCAGCAACGCGTTTTTGCGCTGCAACAGTGTATCATCCGTGAGAAAAACCGGTTCAACGTCGCTGAACGTCACCGGCGCGCTAATCGGCCCGAACGTGATTGCCATGATGCACTTCCTCGCATTACAGAATGAGATGAGGATAGTAGCGTTTTTAGCGCAGCGGATTTTGATCCACGCGAAAAAAGGCGGAGGGGTGAGCTCCGCCTTGTCTCAAGTTCCGATCAGTGTGCCTGACCGGTCAGTTGCAAAAGGGCAACGATGATTTGAAGAATGATGCGGACGATGTCCAGCAGCAATCGAACAAGTTCCATCACTTTCCTTCTCCTCTGAGAGGAGCGCGCCTTTCAGCTGCCGGGGCTTTGACTCCACCCGCCGACCGCCTAAGCACAATTGTGAGGAGTGCTGAGCGGCTCTCATTGTGAAAGCCACAGGCCAGCACCACCTGAAACCTGCCGGGATTTGACTATCCGCGCCCCTGGAGTCATCAGAAAAACAATGAGGCTTCGCTCGTCACTCAACACCTGTATAACCATACAGTATTATGGCAAAACTTGAAATATATCGCCGCACATTTTATTATCGCCTTTGTGAGGAGTGCTGAGCACCCCGTTCGCGGCGCGGTTACCAGCCGGTTAGCGAACATAAAAAAAAGGATTTGGCTTAACGCCAAATCCTTTTTTATTGCCTGCGATTAATTATCTGGCGGAACTGATACGCCAAATGGTATTTCCCGCATCATCGGCAATCAACACGCCGCCCTGCCGATCGGTGGCTAAGCCCACCGGCAAACCGCGCACCTGCTTCTGATCGTCAGTCAGGAAACCGGTCACGACTGGCTGCGGTTGTCCTACCGGTTTCCCGTTCTCGAATTTCACCCACACCACCTGATAGCCGTTGAGTGGCGTGCGGTTCCAGCTGCCGTGTTCGCTGATAAACGCC
Source organism: Enterobacter sp. Sphag1F (assembly GCF_014193275.1). Lineage (NCBI taxonomy): Bacteria > Pseudomonadati > Pseudomonadota > Gammaproteobacteria > Enterobacterales > Enterobacteriaceae > Enterobacter > Enterobacter sp. Sphag1F. The sequence goes on from NZ_JACHZD010000002.1 coordinate 76,340, forward strand.
CCGCCGCGATACTGCGGCATATTATCCGCGCCATAGAACAACAGGCCGAGCGGTGCGACATGCGAGCTCAGGGCGTAATCCGGTTTGATCGCTTTCTCCACCAAATCTGGCCTTTGCGGCTGCGCGCGCTCATCTACATGCTGGCCATAATAACTGTACGGCCAGCCGTAGAAGCCTTTGTCCTGCACCGACGTCAGGTAATCCGGCACTAAATCAGAACCGATCTCGTCGCGTTCATTGACGACAGCCCACAGCTTGCCGCTCTGCGGCTCCCACTGTAAGCCAGTTGGATTGCGCAGGCCGCTGGCATAAATCCGGCTGGCACCGCTGGCCGCATCCACTTCCAGCACCGCCGCACGGCGATACTCTTCGCCAATGCCGTTTTCCGTCACGTTACTGTTCGATCCCACGCCGACATAAAGCTTACTGCCGTCGGGACTGGCGAGCAGCGATTTGGTCCAGTGATGGTTAATCGGCCCGCCCGGCAGTTCAGTCACTTCCACCGGCGGTGTGCGGATCTCGGTTTGCCCGGTCTCATACGGGAATTTCACCAGGCTATCGGCATTCGCCACATACAAGGTGTTGCCCACCAGCTGCATGCCAAACGGTGCGGTCAGATTTTCGATGAAGCGATGCTGTTCCCATTTGCCGTTAACGTTACGCAACAAGGTGATGCGATTACCGCCCGCGCCGCCTTTACCGGACGCTTTCTGCACCAGTCCCATGATCAACTCTTTGGGCGCGCTGATGGTTTTAGCCATACCATTGGATTCCGCCACCAGCACATCATTATTCGGCAGCACCAGTACCTGACGCGGATGCTGCAGATTTTCGGCGATCTTTTCGATCTTCAACCCATCCGCCACTTTCGGCATTTCACCGGCTTTCCACGGCGTGCCTTCCGGCACCTGCATCGGCGGCATAAAGAAGTTCTGCGCCTGCGGCAGTTCAGGATTTGGACCAATCTGCTTTTGAGGATCGATCAGCGCCCCGTCGTCACAGGCGCTAAGCAGCATCGCGATGGCTACCGCGCTGAGTAAGTATTTCATACGCGACCTCCTTGTGTGCGACGTTCGCGCAACACCAGCTGCACGTTAGCGATCAGCAGCAGCGCCACCACCAGCGTCGACAGCGTCACGCCCAGTGGCACCACTGCGTAAGCATCGCGGCTGTGAATAAAGGCATTAACCACCGCCAGCACGATTGCCAGCAGCGACAACCAGAAATGGGTTTTCTCATTCGGCCGCGCGCCACGGAATAAATAAACCAAACTGATTAATCGTGGCAGGATAGCCAGCACCAGACCAATGGTGATCAGCCAGCTGGCCGATTTGGTCCACATGATGACGAAGGTTTGCAAATAGAGGATATCGAAAAACCAGGCGGCAACAAAAAAGCCCAGCGGCAACGGTTCCAGCAGCGTATACAACGTCACACCGAACACCGATCTTCCTGAGGTATGAAACATTACTCTCTCCCTTTTACCGTATTAACATCAGATGGTGCACGCGTTTCGCTTTTCTGAAACAACGTGCCACCACCTGTGAAATATTAGTAAAGATAAACAGTAACGTTTAACACTTATCTAACACCTTCAAACTTAAGACTTATCTGCCGGCAGGCTTACCCAATAACCAGGCTGATACGGCAATGGCAGGAACTTTTCGTGGAACTCACGGAACGTGGCGTCCGGATCGAGATCGGCAAACAGTTCAGGATGCAGCCACTTCGCCAGCGCCTGAATCGCGACAAACTGATACGGGCTGTCGTAGAACTGATGCCAGATGGCATGCGCGTTACCGTTGTGCGCGACCGGTAGCGTTTTGAAGGCATCACGCATCATTAGCAGCTGCAAACGCGCCGTCGCTTCTTTCACATCCGCACCGGGGCCCACGCCGACCCATTTGCCGACGGTGTTGTAGTTTTTCCAGTTCGCACCGGTTACCACCACCACATCGGGACGGCTGGCGATGATTTGTTCTGGATTGAGCGTGCCGAAGGTGCCTGGAATCAGGTCTTTGGCAATATTGCTGCCGCCCGCCAGTTCCACCATCTGACCAAAGTTCTCGTTACCAAACGACATGCAGCACTCGTCGGTGTAGCCGCCGGCGCGATCAATCATCACTTTCGGGCGCGTGCCGTTAAAGTTCTTCAGGCGATCGGTCACCTTTTCGATTTGCGCACGGCGGAACGCTACGATCTCTTCGGCGCGCTGCGGATTGTTGACCAGCTCGCCCATAATGCGAATGCTTTGCTCAGCATGTTCCATCGGCTTCTCGCGGAAGTCGATAAATACCACCGGCACGCCCACCGCTTGCAACTTCTCGATCAGCTTGCCTTCGTCAGTCGCGGCTTTGGATTCGAGGTTCATCAGCACCAAATCCGGCTTCAGCGTCAGCGCCTGCTCGACGTTAAAGGTGCCATCTTTCGCGCCACCAAAGGTCGGCAGCTTTTTGATCTGCGGATATTTCTTCTCATACGCCATATAGCCGTCGTAATCGGCTTTATGGAAATCGTCGCGCCAGCCCACCACGCGCTGGAACGGCGCAGCAGTATCAAACGCCGCCAGCAGATACATCTGGCGCCCTTCGCCGAGAATAATGCGTTTGGATTCTTCTTTGACTTCAACCTGTCGTCCAGCCACATCGGTAATCGTTTTAGCAGAAGCGTGACTCGCCACCGCCAGTAACCCCAGTGCAAACAGCCATTTTTTCATTTGATCGACCCGGAATGATAATGATTATTATTAAAATTTCGCGGCGTCACTATTACCTGGCTGACAGCAAATGAAAAGCCCCGGAGACACATTTTTTTACATTCACTCAGAGATTTCCCACTGTGCAATCGCTCACAAAATGCCCTTCATTCGTGAAAAACCTCACAGCGCACCGGGCAAATGCCCAATTAATCGCCGCGCTATCCCGCGCTTTGGCTAATGCGTAAACAAAATGTGAACGCTAAATTACAAAATGAAACGGCGTTTTATTTTTTATGTTAATGCCCAGCTGGGCAAGCTACCGAGTTGAAGGAGGAGTTACCGTGAAGATCAGTGCCATTGATGTCACCCTGTTTAGCTACCCTACGCGCCGCGTCTCTGACAGCGCCGGACATTCGCATCCCGGCGCAGAGACCGATGCGCAAATGGCGCTGCTAACCATCACCAGCGAAGATGGCGATTGCGGCTACAGCTTCGCCCCGGCCGAAGTGATTCGTCCGCACGTGGTGAATGCCTTCTTCCGCAAAGTGCTGATTGGGCAAAATGCCTTTGATCGCGAACGTCTGTGGCAGGATCTGGTGCACTGGCAGCGCGGTAGCGCCCATCAACTCACCGAACGCGCGTTGTCGGCGGTGGAACAGGCGCTGTGGGATTTGATTGGCCGCAAACTCAAGCAGCCGGTGCATAAGTTGCTTGGCGGCTATCGCGAGAAAATCCCTGCTTACGGCAGCACCATGTGCGGCGATGAGCTGGAAGGAGGTTTATCCACACCCGATGAATACGCGCAGTTTGCCGAAAAGCTGGTCGCACGCGGTTATCAAGCCATTAAACTGCACACCTGGATGCCGCCGGTGTCGTTCGCACCAAGTCCACAAATGGACATCAAAGCTTGCGCTGCGGTGCGCGAAGCGGTTGGTCCAGACATCGCCCTGATGCTCGACGGCTATCACTGGTACAGCCGCAGCGATGCGCTCACCATCGGTAAAGCGCTGGAAAAACTCAATTTCGCCTGGTTCGAAGAGCCGATGGAAGAAGAAAGCATGGCGTCGTACGCGTGGCTGGCGGAAAACCTCAGCATTGACGTGCTCGGCCCGGAAAGTCTCGGCGGTAAACACCACAGCCGCGCCGATTGGGTGCGTGCCGGTGCCTGCGACATTCTGCGCGCCGGTGCGAACGGCGTTGGCGGCATCTCCGCCACCATGAAGGTCGCCAGCCTGGCCGAAGCCTTTGGTATGGATTGCGAAGTGCACGGCAACGGCGCCGCCAGCATCGCGGTGGTTGGCGCCATCCGCAACTGCCGCTGGTACGAACGCGGTCTGCTGCATCCGTTCCTTGATTACGAACAGCCACCCGCCTATCTCAACGCGCTGGTCGATCCCATGGACGCCGACGGTTTTGTGCATCTGCCAACGCGCCCTGGACTTGGGGAGGACATCAATTTCGCGTGGATTGAGACGCACACGCTAAATCGCTGGTAAGCGCCCAACACAAGCAGTACGGCAAAAAACTATAAACCTCTGACCTGCTGGACTTTGCTTATGAACCTGATGAACCCCTGCAGAGCGTGGTGCGCCGCGCTGCTGCTGCTCACCTGTAGCCCGTCGCTACTGGCGTCCACGCCAGACGACCAGCTGATTGTGGGCATGAACATGAACAACTTACTCACGCTCGATCCCGCCGCCATGACCGGCAATGAAGTGGTTGGCATTGTGGTTAATCTCTATGACGGTTTAGTCGAGTTAGATCCGCAACAGCTCACCAACGTGCGCCCGGCGCTGGCGGAGCGTTGGGAGATCAGCTCCGACAATCGTCAACTCACCTTCCATCTTCGTGACAATGTCACCTTCCACTCCGGCAATCCGTTGAGCAGCGCCGATGTGATTTGGTCGATGCGCCGCGTGCTGCACCTTAATCTGGCGCAGGCGTCGGTATGGAAATCTTACGGCTTTAGCAAAGAGAACGTGGATCAGATGATCACCGCGCCGGACGCGCGCACGGTGGTGATTCGCCTGCCCAAGCCTAACGATCCCAAGCTGGTGCTCTACTCGCTGGCGGCGCTCGGCAGCATGGTGGTGCTCGACAGCAAAACCGTGCAGGCGCAGGCGGTGAATAACGATTGGGGCAATCGCTGGCTCACCACCCACGAAGCAGGTTCCGGGCCGTTCCGCCTTGATGTATGGCAGGCCAAAGATGTGCTGCGCATCAGCCGCGATGCCAACTACTGGCGCGGTGCGCCGAAGCTGACGCGCGTGGTGTTCCGCCATCTGCAGGAGTCGCAAACCTTGCGCCTGATGATGGAGAAAGGCGATCTTGATATCGCCAGCAATATGGCGATCCCCGATGTGAAAGCGCTGCGCCACGATCCCGATCTCACCATCGACGCGGTACAAAAAGGCACTATTTATTACCTGGCGATGAGCATGAAGGACGATCACTTCGCCAATCCGCAGGTGCGCGAAGCGCTGCGTTATCTGGTGGATTATCAGGGGATTAACAAAACGCTGATGGCCGGTTACGGCACGCTGCATCAGCGGCCGATTCAATCCGGCATGCCAGCAACGCTGCCCGATCCGGGCTACAAGCTGGATGTGCCACGCGCCAAAGCGCTGCTGGCCGCCGCCGGTTATCCCAACGGTTTTGATACCACGCTGCGCGTGCTGGCCGATCAGCCGTTCCTTAATGTCGCGATTGCGATTCAGTCCACGCTGATGCAAGGCGGCATTCGCGCCAAAATCATCACCGGCACCGGCAACCAGATTTACGGTGCGATGCGGGAACGTCAGTTCAACCTGCTGGTGGGACGCGGCGGCAGCGGCGTTGAGCCGCATCCGCACTCCAGCCTGCGCGCACTGGTGTATAACCCGAATAATGCCGATAGCGCGCGACTCACCAATTTTCAGGGCTGGCGCACCGGTTTTTATGACGCGCAGCTGAACAGCATGATCGATAAAGCGCTGCTGGAGCGCGATGTTAAACAGCAACAGCAGGATTACTTCGCCATCCAGCAGCGTTACGACCAGCTGATTCCGGCGCTGATGCCAATCTCGCAAATGACCGATTCGGTGGTGGTGAATAATCGCGTGCAGGATTACGTGCCGCATCCGTCGGCCACCACTTTCCTGCGTGACGTTTGGAAAACGCCAGACAGCCTGGCGGGAGGTGCGCAATGAAGCTAACAAAAAGCCACTGGCGACGCCTGCGTAGCCGCAGCGTGCAGGTCGCGATCACGCTGTTTGGCCTGCTGCTGCTGACCTTCTTTATTGGTCGCGTCATGCCGCTCGATCCGGTGCTGGCGATTGTCGGGCCGGATGCCGATCACAACACCTATCAGCAGGTTTATCACCAGCTCGGCTTCGATAAACCGCTGTGGGTGCAGTTTGGTATCTATCTGCAAGGCCTGCTGCACGGCAACCTCGGGCTGGCGCTGCTGACCGGACAACCGGTGATCAACGATATCCTGCGCGTCTTCCCGGCCACGGTGGAACTGGCAACGCTGGCGATTGTGATTGGTACCGGCCTCGGCGTCCCGCTGGGCGTGTGGGCCGCCGCGCGCCGCAACAGCGTGATTGACTATCTGGTGCGCATCATCAGCCTGGCGGGTTACTCCACGCCAATCTTCTGGGTGGGCATGGTCGGCCTGCTGCTGTTTTATGCCCATCTCGGCTGGGTCGGCGGCGCCGGGCGTGTTGATTTCAGTCTTGATGGCATTGTGCCGCGTCGCACCGGTTTTCTGCTCATTGATGCCTTGCTGGTGGGCAACTTCACGGTGTTCAGCAATGCGCTCAATCACCTGATTCTGCCCGCGTCGCTGCTCGGCTTTCACTCGCTGGCTTACATCAGCCGCATGACGCGCAGCTTTATGCTGGCGCAGCTGTCGCAGGAGTTCATTTTGACCGCGCGGGTGAAAGGGCTCAGCGAATGGCAGGTGATTTGGCAGCACGCGTTCCGCAATATTCTGGTGCAGCTGCTGACGGTGGTAGCGCTGGCGTACGGCTCGCTGCTGGAGGGCGCGGTGCTGATTGAAACCGTGTTCTCGTGGCCCGGTTTTGGTTCCTATCTCACCGGCAGTTTGATGCTCGGCGATATGAATGCGGTGATGGGCTGCGTGCTGGTGGTCGGCCTGATTTTCGTGCTGCTCAATCTTCTCTCTGACCTGCTCTATCAGGTGTTCGATCCGAGGACCAAAGTATGACGATTTCTCTCGATACGCCGCTAGCCAGCCAGACGCGCGAACGGCTGGCGCGCTGTCGCCGCACCGGCGCACGCATCGGCCATTTTCTCTGGCAGATGGCGCGCAACCCGTTAACCGCGATTGGCGGCGGCATCATTTTGCTGCTGCTGATAGTGGCGCTGTTCGCGCCGTGGATCGCACCCTACCATCCGCTGATTCAGGATCTCAACAATGCGCTGACGCCGCCCAACACGCAGCACTGGTTTGGCACCGATGAGTTTGGCCGCGACATCTTCAGCCGTCTGGTGTGGGGCGCGCGCATCACGCTGTATATCGTGCTGCTGGTGTCGATCACCGTTGGCCCGCTGGGTTTGCTGCTCGGCGTCACTGCCGGTTATTTCGGCGGCAAAGTCGATAGCGTATTGATGCGCGTCACCGATATCTTCATCTCCTTCCCGAGCCTGGTGCTGGCGCTGGCGTTTGTCGCCGCGCTCGGTCCGGGACTGGAGCATGTGGTGATCGCTATTACCCTCACCGCCTGGCCGCCGATTGCACGCCTGGCGCGCGCCGAAGCGCTGTCGCTGCGCCAGGCCGATTTTGTCTCCGCGGTGCGCCTACAGGGCGCTTCTTCACTGCGCATTTTGTGGAAGCACATCGTGCCGCTGTGCCTGCCGTCGGTGATTATCCGCATCACCATGAATATGGCAGGCATCATCCTGACCGCTGCCGGACTGGGTTTTCTCGGTTTAGGCGCGCAGCCACCGGACCCCGAATGGGGCGCAATGATCGCCAGCGGCCGCACTTACATGCTGGAGTGCTGGTGGGTAGTGACGGTGCCAGGTTTGGCGATTCTGATCAACAGCTTAGCGTTCAACTTCTTAGGAGATGGCTTACGTGACATCCTCGATCCCCGCAGCGAATAGCGCTGCACCGTTGCTCGACGTGCAGGATTTACAGGTCAATTTCGTCAATGGCCGGCTGGTGACGCCCGCCGTGCGCGGCATCTCCTTCCAACTGGGCAAGGAGAAACTGGCGATTGTCGGCGAATCCGGTTCCGGCAAATCCACCGTGGGTCGCGCGCTGTTACAGCTGCATCCGCGCAGCGCGCAGGTTACGGCACAGCGCATGCAGTTTGGTGACGTGGATCTGCTGCGCGCCACGCCAGCACAGATGCGCGCCATTCGCGGTAAGCGCATCTCAATGATTATGCAGGACCCGAAATACTCGCTGAATCCGGTGGTGCGTGTGGGCGAGCAGATTGCTGAAGCCTGGCGCAGTCATCATCCCGGCCAGCGCGAGGTTGCGCGGCAGCGAGCGATGGAGATGCTCGAAGTGGTGCAGGTACGCGATCCGGGCCGCATCTACCAATGTTATCCGCACGAAATTTCCGGCGGTCAGGGCCAGCGCGTGATGATCGCCATGATGCTGATTACCGATCCTGAACTGCTGATTGCCGATGAACCCACTTCGGCGCTGGATGTGTCGGTGCGTTTGCAGGTATTGGCGCTACTGGACGATTTGGTTAAACAGCGCGGTCTGGGGCTGATTTTTATCAGTCACGACATCAATCTGGTGCGCCGCTTCTGTGACCGCGTATTGGTGATGTATGCCGGGCGCGTGGTGGAGTCGCTGGCGGCCAGCGAGCTCAATCAGGCGCAGCATCCCTATACGCAAGGCCTACTCGCCGCGCTGCCGGATATGGATCAACGTCGCGCCCGTCTGCCGGTGCTGCAACGTCAAGCCAGTTGGCTGCAATCCTAAGGAGCAATGATGAACGAGATGATCCGCGTAAGTAATCTCAACCTCAGTTTCGGTGAGGAGGAGCGGCGTAATCAGGTGCTGTTCGACGTCAATTTGTCGATTCGCGAGGGTGAAATCTTTGGCCTGGTTGGCGAGTCGGGATCGGGCAAAACCACGGTATTGAAGTGCCTTGCCGGGCTGTTCACCCACTGGCACGGCGAGCTGGCGATTGATGGCGTGCCGCTCGAACATCGTATCGCACGCGAGCGCTGCCGCAGCGTGCAGATGGTGTTTCAGGATCCCTACGGATCGCTGCATCCGCGTCACACCATCGGCGATATTCTTGAGGAGCCGCTGCAGATTCACGGCATCGGTCAGCGCCAGCAGCGCGTTATCGCCATGCTGGAGAAAGTCGGCCTTAATCGCGCGTGGCAAACCCGCTATCCGCACCAGTTGTCCGGCGGTCAGCGCCAGCGTGTCGCGATTGCCCGTGCGCTGATTCTGGAACCGCGCGTGCTGCTGCTCGATGAACCGACCTCGGCGCTGGATGTGTCGGTGCAAGCGGAGATCCTCAATCTGCTCAGCGATTTGCAGCAGCAGGAGAAGCTAACCTATTTGATGGTGACGCACGATCTCGGCGTGGTGGCGCATTTGTGCCATCGCGTGGCGGTGATGCAGCACGGCAAAGTGCTGGAGACGCTGGATGTCGATGCGCTGGTGCACAATCGCGCGCAGGTGGCCTATACGCAGATGCTGGTGGATGCGAGCCGGCAGGATAACGGGGTTTTGGCGTAGGGTCGCCATTTATGGCGACCACTTTACCAGGTGCGCATGAATGCGCACCCTACGTAAAACCCAGGAAATTACTGCGACAGTTCACGCACAAAACCCACGATATCCTGGTTCTGCCCATGCTCAAACAGGCAATGCTGCAAGCGCGGGCCGCTTACAGCGGTCTTCACCAGTTCAGGATCGATGGCGCGCAGTGAATCGAGGTAATTCTCTTTCAACAGCGCGGCTTTCACTTCGTTCAGGATACCTGCGTTGCGCACCTGTGGCTCTTTGCGCTCTGGCGGATAACCGTGCCCTTTTTCGCCGGTGAAGGCTTTTTCGAAGATAAAGCGCAGGTTCAGTTCCGCGCCCCAGCCAAAGCCTTTGGCGAACGGCAGCGACAGCGCATTACCGTTGTTGATTTGCGCAAACAGATAGGCATCTGCTGGATCGATGCAGTAGCCGCAAACCACGCCGGGATGCAGGTTCAGCGACATCAGCGCACCCTGGCCGGTGCCGCAACCAGCTACCACGAAGTCCACCGCTTTGCTGTTAAGCAGTACGTTGGCCATGATGCCGAGGTGAATATAGGTAAGATGGTGATCCTGTTCGTCGCTCATACCGACGTTAAACACCTGATGCCCGAGCGGTTGCGCCACAGACTGAAGCTCTTTCAACACCGTTGCGTTCTTCGCAGCCTGGCTGTTTTCCATCATCAAAGCGATTTTCATGATCCATCCTCAGATTAAATTGAAACACCGTTTCATTTTAATCAAAGATCGTTAAAATGCAGCCTTTAAATGCCTTTTTGACTGTGAGTTAAGTCACACATTGACGATGCAACCTGCAAGGAGAAACCATGTTTATCTATAAAAGCGCAACCCAACTGGACGATTTAGGCAACGGCGTGACGCGCCGAATTCTGGCGCACGGCGGCACCATGATGGCGGTGGAAGTCACCTTTGAGCAGGATGCTGTTGGTCCGTTGCATCATCATCCGCATGAGCAGCTCACCTACGTGCTGTCCGGACGTTTTGCCTTCACCATTGATGGCGTGACCAAAGAAGTCAGCGCCGGCGATACGCTGTATAAAGCGCCGAACATTGTGCACGGCTGCGTGTGTCTGGAAGCGGGCGTATTGCTGGATACCTTTACGCCGCAGCGCGAGGATTTTCTGGCGGCACCGTAACGTGCCGCCAGAGAGACTAGCGGGAAGCCCACCAGAGGCGCAGCTTCAGCCCCCAAGCGCTGGTCCAGCCGCTGCTGGTGCTGATGACTTTGCCCTGATGCAGCACGATAAAGGTCGGCGTGGCCTGAATATCCCAGCGCTGGCCGATCGCCCCGCTCTCATCATTGATCGCCACGCCTTGCAGCCCTTTCTTTTCCAGCCAGGTTGCTACGCGCGTATCGTTACCGGATCGCAGCGCAATACTCGCCACCTTGTAACCTTGCTGGCTCATCGCCGCCACAGTTGGCGTGGTGAGTTTGCATACGCCGCACCAGGTTGCCCAGACGTAAACCAGCAATGGCCGATCCTGACTGAGCTCCGCCAGATTGACCTCGCCTTGCAGCGAGGTGAGCGGCTGTTGCGCCAGGTCGGCAGGCAGCTGCGGCGCGCGCAGCCAATCCATGCCCCACAGCGCCGCCGCGACAATCAGCACCAATAGCAGCGCCTCACGCAGCCAGCGCTTTAGTCGACTCATGGCTTTGCCTGCAGCGCGCCTTTCACTGCCGCTTCCAGTTGCTCATACGGCACCGCGCCGCTGATCATCTGGTCGCCCACCAGCGTCGCTGGCGTACCTTGCACGCCGAGCTGCTGCGCCAGTGTCAGGTTGCTGTTGATGGTGTCGAGGCTCACTTTGCTTGGCTCTTTCAGCTTGATGCCGGTTTTCTCCAGCGCCGCGTCAATGCTGGCGGTATCGTGATTGCCCTTTTTCGCCATCAAACGTTCATGCAATTTAAGGAAGTTTTTCGGCTGCTGCTCCCACACAGTGAGCGCCAGACGCGCCGAGGTGAGTGAGGTTTCAGAGCGATACGGCAGCGGTTTAATCACCACCGCAACCTGCGGATACGCTTTCAGCAGTTTTTCGATATCGGCTTCAAACTTCTTGCAGAACACGCAGTTGTAATCGGTGAAATAGACCAGCGTCAGCGCCGGTTTTTCAGCACCGATGCGCGGTGAACCTGCATCGTTGAACAACGCGTCATGGTTTTTCTTCACCATCTGCGCCACCACATTTTGCTGCTGTTGTGCGGCCTCTTTATCAAACGCATCAGCCGCTTCCGCCAGAATTGACGGATTCTGCACCAGGGTTTCACGGATCAGCTCTTTGATGCGCGCTTCCTGCTCAGGAGTAAAAGGCGCGGCCGCCAGTGCAGGCATGGCAAGGAACATCAGTGGCAGTAACAGGGATTTCTTCATTATTTTTTCGCCTCAGAGAGAGTGGAGATCACCGCTTCACGACTCAGCAGCGGTGACAAAATCTGGCCTTGCGGCAGTGCCGGGCCATAAATTTGGTTAAAAGGGATTGCCACGCGGTCGCGGCGGCGCAGGAATTCACCGATGGCGGGATCGGGCTGCGTCCAGTCACCGCGCAGCAGCACCACGTCATCGGCTCTTAGCGCAGCACGCACATCGGGCTGATTCAGAACGCGGGATTTGTTCACTTTGCAGGTGATGCACCAGTCGGCGGTGACATCGACAAACACCCGTTTATCCTGCTCGAGTGCCTGATGGATCGCCGCTTCGGTCAGCGGCTGCCAGTGCAGCGTTTCCTCTTCCGGCGTGATGCGCGTCATCAGGAATAGCGCACCAGCCAGCGTCAGAGTGATAAACACCACCCCCGCCTGCTGCAGCGCGCGACGTTTCACCAGCCAGCCGCAAAGTACCGCGAGTAACATACCCGCCAGCACCAGCGCGAAGGTGCTGCCCCAATGCGGTACCAGCAATGTCACCAGCCAGAAGGTGGCGAGCAGCATAAACAGGCCGAGCACGCTGCGCAGATGCACCATCCAGCGCCCCGGACGCGGCAGGCAGCGGGCCATGCCCGGCAACGCCGCCACCAGCAGCCACGGCAAACTCATGCCGACGCCGAGCGCGACAAACAGCAGCCACAGCTGCGGCAGCGGTGCCGTCAGCGCATAAGCCACCGCTGTACCGAGAAACGGCGCGCTGCACGGCGTGGCCAGCAAAGTGGCAAACGCGCCCTGGCCGAAATGCCCAAGCAAGCCGTCGCCGCCCTGCGTCGCCAGTTTGGTATTCAAACCCGACGGCAAGCGGAAATGCAGCAGATCAAACAGGCTGGCGCTGAACAGGAACATCACCAGCACCATCACCAGCAGGAAGCCGCTGCTCTGGAACTGAATGCCCCAGCCAAGCGCCTGACCGCTGAGCCGCAGTCCGGTCATCAGCAGCGCCAAAAGCAGGAAGGAGAAAATGATCCCGGCGCTGGAAGCAAGAAACTGTTGGCGCGTCTGACGCTGCGTTTGCCCTTGCTGCTGCACCAGGCTGCTGAGCTTGATCGCTAGCACCGGCAATACGCACGGCATCAGGTTGAGGATCAAGCCACCGAGCAGCGCCAGCAGCAACACCGACCAGAAGGTTTGCGCGCCATCGCCGTATACCAACGCTTCCGCGCCAATATTAATCGCGCTTTGCTGTGCAATCCCACCATCGGCAACCACCAGCGACAGCGTTTTGCCGCGCAGATCCGGAGCCGCTTCGCCCCATTCATCGGTGACCGCCACGCGTGCGCTGAGCGTGTCGCCTTTGACACTGATTAGCGGTGCCGCCAGCATGCTGCCCTGCGGATAATCGAAGAACAGTTCAGGTTGTTGCCAGCCGCCCTGACGCTGTGCGCGAATCTGCAATTCGCCATTCACAAAGCTGGCGTCGAGTTGATCGGTTAAGCCGCTGGCGGCCGGGATTCGTCCCATCGCTTCGGCGAAATCGCGGGCAAAATCGGCGTCAGCGGGCTGCGTCAGATCGAGGCTGAACGGGAAGTCGGTGAGGATGCAGACGTCGCTGCAGGTCGAGAGCGTCAGCGTTCCTGCGAGCTGCTGACTGGACAGTTTCGCCAGTTCAATCGGCAGCGTGATATCGCCTTTGTAGCCTTGGGTGGTCAAGCCGCTAACGTCAAAACGCTCAGGCGCAGGCCAGAACCATTGCGCCTTTACCTCCGGCGTTTGCCAGCGGATTTCCGGCGCAACGCCGCCTTCGCCTGGCGTACGCCAGTAGGTTTTCCAGCCGGGTTGCAGGCGAATATCCAGCAGCAATTGCTGATTATCGTTGTGGCTGGCGCTGCGCAGGCGCACTTCGGCATGGCTATTTTGCGCATTACGCAGCCAGCCAGTGTCTGCCGCCTGCGCAGTGATCGCGCAGCTCGCCAGCAGGAGCAGCAGGCTCCTGATCAATACAGTCATGTGAATTCTCCAGTGAATAACAGGGTTTACGCGATGCAACGCGCAGGTGTTATTCCCGGAAGACGCAGAAGGTCAGATGCCGCCGTCGCAGAGGCGGAAACAGCGGTGCGCGGCGATAGCCGACGGACGTGGTGGTTTGTGTGAAGGTGGCGATCAGCGCCAGCAGCAACAGCAGGAAAGGCAATGCGGTATCAAGGATGGGCGCGGCGGCACTCAACGATTTGGCGCTCAGCGCACAGGGTTTTTCACTGCCGCTGGCATCGTCACTGCTGTGAGTTTGCGCGGACGCGCTGACCTGCGCTAAAGGTGCGGAAGGCAAATTGAAGCTGCGCTGGACGAGACAAAACGCCAGCACCAGACAAACCAGTGCCAGAATCCATTTTGCGCGTGATAGCGATATCGTCATGCCGCAGCCTCAGAGAAAAGTGCGGGCATTTTAAGCATCTGCAGCAGAAACACCAAGCTTTGCTGTGTAAACTTTTGTCTTTGTGGTGCGAGCGTCGTAGGGTCGCCATTCATGGCGACCTGGTCAATCATCGCACCCGGCTAAACAATATCATCCACCACGCCGCCATCGACGCGCAGCGCGGCACCGGACGTCGCGGATGCCTGTTTCGAACAGACATACACCACCATATTCGCCACCTCTTCCACCGTAGCAGCACGCTGGATCACCGAACTCGGACGCTGGGCCATTACAAACTCTTTCGCCAACTCCTCCAGCGGTTTACCGGTGCGTTTCACTTCATCTTCCATCATTGCGGCAAAACCATCAGAGAGCGTTGGGCCCGGCAACACGCTGTTCACCGTCACGCCGCTGCCCGCCACCACTTTCGCCAGCCCGCGCGCCAACGACAACTGCGCGGTTTTACTCACGCCGTAATGCAGCATATCAGCGGGAATATTCAGCGCCGACTCTGAGGAAATAAACACCACGCGACCCCAACCGCGTTTCACCATCTCCGGCAATAAAGCCCGCGACAGGCGCACACCGGACATCACGTTGGTTTGCCAGTAGGCATCCCAGGTTTCGTCATCCACTTGATAAAAATCTTGCGGACCGTAAATCCCGGCGTTATTCACCAGAATATCGATCGGCGGCAAACCGTTGAGCAGTTGCTTAACACCTTGCGCACTGCCGAGATCGGCGATAAAGGTGTGAATTTTCGCCCCCGCCACTAAGCCGTTGAGCTTCTCGCGCGCACGACTCACCGAGGCTTCGCTGCGCCCGTTCAGCACCACTTCCGCCCCGCTGGCCGCCAGACCTTGTGCAATGGCAAAACCGATGCCGCCGGTTGATGCGGTAACTAAGGCTGTTTTTCCGTGTAGATCGATATTCATTATGCTTTACTCTGTGAGCGTAATCACAAAGCCTGGTTCAGGCAGGAGAAGATGCATTGACGAATCATGCGATGGAGGTGTCGGCCGCAATGCTGATGTGCGTTCAGCCTGCTGCCGACATGGTTCAACCCGAGGCCGATAAAGCCGGTTGAGCGCTGATTGGCAGCCGCAGTTGACGCTGCAACCAGGCGCAGGCCGCTGCCTGGTCCGGGTTGCGCGCGTTAAGCTGCAACACCGGACCCAGCGCCATCGGCTGTGCCGTTTCCGCCAGCTTGCGCAGTTCTGGCAGATACTCAGCGCCCGGATGTCCCGGCATGCGATCGGTCAAGCGTGCCTGATACCGCGCCACCGCCTCATCCGGCGTGATCGCCAGCCACAGCTCCAGCACCCGCGTCACGCCCGCCTTCTGCAATCCTTGCTGCAACACCTCTTTCGGCTGGAAGCCAAACCAGGCATCGATGACATAGATGCAACGCGTCGGTGCTTGCGCCACCACTTGCCAGATCGCCTGATACGCCGCACAACCTAACTGGCGATTGCGCAGGCGATCCACCGGCGCAAAGCTGGCCATAAACGGCTCTTTCAGGCTATCCAGCGTCAGCACCGGAAAGCCGAATTGCTCGGCCAGCGCGCGCGTGAGGGTGCTTTTGCCGGAAGCCGGAATGCCGTTCACCAGCACCACCATCTTCTCTTCAGTGTCGGTTGTCATAGGATCTCTATCACCTCCGCAGCACTGCTGGCGTTGCGCAAGCGCACCAGCGTCTCCTCATCTTCCAGCAGCGTGACAATCGCGCGGATGCCCTCTTCAATGTGGGCGTTGCTGTCACGCGCACCGAACATAATCACGATGTCGGCTTTGTCGCTGCCGTCGAAGGAAATCGGCTCATCCAGCACAATCATGCTGAAACAATCTTTCAGCACGCCGGTTTCAGGCCGCGCATGGGGAATAGCGATGCCCTCCTCAAACACGTAATAAGCGCCATGCTCCAGCGTGTTGGCGATCACCGCTTCCGGATAACTGGCTTTGATGTAACCGCCGTTCACCAGCGGCAGCGCCGCCAGCGCGATCACCTCGCGCCAATCCCTGGCGCTGATCCCCACCTGAATCGCACTTGCCTCCTGCAGCAGCTGTTTAATACTCATACTGCCTCCTTAAAATGATTTGCGAATGGTGTTGCGCAGTTCATCGATTTTGACAAACAGCGGATCAATTTCCTGACGAAAGCGGCGGCTTTTCGCAAAGATATTTAATGCACGATTATATTCCAGCATTAATTGTTTTTGCGTCTCTGTCGCCTGCGGATTATTGGCTAACTGTTGTTCCAGTTCGCTTATTTTCCCGCTGATGGTTTCAGCCTGAAGATCTATTTCCTGTGAATCCTGGCTCTTATTATCGGAGCCCTTTTTCAAGAATCCAAACATAGCGTCTCCTGCCCCGAATGGCGCCGGGCACCTCAGGTTATTACGTCATGAGTGAGTCGGAATTAGCGGAACAGCTGAATCTTTTCTACCAGCACATTGGTTACGGCATCGTTGGCCGGCACAAGGAAATTACGCACGCTGTCGTTGACCTTGCCCTTTTCAAATGTCTGCTTGCAGTTTGCGACCCACTGCACATTCATCTCGGTGCCGACGTTGACTTTCTCAATGCCGCTGCGCACCGCAAGACGCATATCTTCATCGCTGACGCCGGTTCCGCCGTGCAGCACCAGCGGCGTTTTAGTGGCATCGGTGATATCCGCCAGGCGTTGATGCTGAATATGCGCTTTGCCGGTATACAAGCCGTGCACGGTACCGATGGAGATCGCCAGCATATCAACGCCGGTTTCATCGACAAAGCGTTTGGCTTCATCGACGGTGGTAAATGCCGCATCGTTCATTTCTACTTCTTTGCCATCTTCCGAGCCGCCAATCGCGCCCAGTTCCGCTTCCACTGACACCGCCAGCGGGCGTGCCATATCAATAACACGGCGCGTATTGGCGATGTTCTCTTCAATCGGCAAATGTGAGCCGTCATACATAATTGAACTAAAGCCCGCATCCAGCGCGGTTTGAATAGCGTCTAAATCCGAACAGTGATCGAGGTGCAAACAGGTCGGCACGTTACGGCTTTCTGACAGTGAGCGAATCGCATCCACCAATAATTTATGTCCGAGATATTTGGCGGTGCCAGTTGAGATCTGAATCATTAATGGACTATTGGTTTTCTCCGCCGCTTTAAAAAAGGCCGGCAGCATTTCCAGGCAGTGCAAATTAAAGGAACCGAGCGCTTTAAATTCACGTTCTTTAGCCACCTGTAACAGATCGGTAAAGTTATAAAGTTTCATGGAGCTTTTCCTCATGGGATTTAGACTTGGTGGATTTTCCGTTAACAAACCAGGCGATGAGAGTAATAAAGGCAATAAACAGCGCGACGAACAGCCAGTTATTCTGGAAGGCATGGCCGAGCACCAGGCCGGTACTGATCACATCCGAATCACTGAAGGTGACGCCGGTAAAACCGTAACTTTCCAGCATCGGCACCAGAATCGCCGGCAGGAAGGTGATGAATAGACCGTGCACGAAACCGCCGATCATCGCCCCGCGACGACCACCAAGCGCATTACCAAACACGCCTGCGGTGCCACCGGCAAAGAAGTTGGTCAGCAGACCTGGCAGAATCATCGCCAGACCAAACATCGGGAACACCAGCATGCCCACCACCGAACCCAGCGTGGTGGCGAGGAAGCCGACGATCACCGCATTCGGGGCGTATGGGAACATCACCGGGCAGTCGAGCGCCGGTTTCGCATCCGGAACCAGACGCATGGCGATACCACGGAAAGCTGGCACCAGTTCGTTCAGCAGCAGACGCACGCCGCTATACAGCACGAACACACCGCACACGAACTGAATCGACTGCATAAAGGCGTACATCAGATAGTTCATGCCGTTGCTGTACTGGCCGATAAATTCCGGGCCGGCGGCGACCGCAGGAATCAGGTACATCGGCACCATCACCACCGCCATCGACAGATAAGTGTCCTGCAGGAATTTAAAGTTGTCGGGCAGTTTGAGGTCTTCCGTGGAGCGCGAACCTTTGCCCACCACCTTCGCCACCGCCGCCGTCAGCAGGTAGCCGATGGTGCAGAAGTGACCGAGCGCCACATCGTCGGAATCGGTGATACGACGCACCACCGGTTGTGCCAGCGCAGGCATCACGACCGCCATAATGCCGCCAAAGATGCCACCGGTAAGGATCAGAGGTAAGCCTGTTAGCCCCGCTTTATAGCCAATCACCGCACCGATGGTCGCCATCCACAGCAGCGCCTGACCGGTAAGGAAGATGTATTTGAACGGTGTCAGACGGGCAATGATGATGTTGACGATAAAGATCACCAACAGCGTCAGCGCCACTTCTGAACCCAGCTCGCGGTTTGCTAACCCTGCAATGGCGGCAACGTCGGTGATATAACCCTGCATGCCAAAACCGTGGGTAAAAATGGTGTTCAGGAAGGTCAGCGTACCGACAATAATGTTGATACCGGCCATCATAATTAAGAAACCAAGCAGGGTTTTAAAGGTGCCTTCCACCACCTTGCCTGCTGATTTTTTTTGCAGTAGCAGACCAATCAGGGCAATAAAGGCGATCAGAATTGATGCCTGCCCCAATAAGTCTTTTACCAGGAAGTCGATCACACTATTCATGATTAGCAACCTTTAAGTTACGTTCTTTCATAAACGCCACGATTTTCTCTTCAATTTCCGCTTTGTCGGTCAGCTTATTGAGAATAATCACCCGTTTGATCTGTTCCGGGCTGGCATCGGCATTTAACACATCAGCAAAAGCTTTCTGGGTTAAAATCATGTCGGATTTAAAGGCGTTGGCTTCAGAAATGGTGGTGTGATCGATATCAGCATCAATTTCGAGTTTCTTTAATACTGACTTGGCGCTCATCTCAATCGCAAAGCTTGAACCCAAACCACATCCACAGACACATAATATTTTCAGCATGGCTATTTCCTCACAGAATTTGCAGTTGTTTAGCGAGTTTATAATGATGCCCTTCCGTATCGACCAGGCGTTTTTTCATGCTTATTAAATCAATCGGAATCGGTCGATTACTGCCATTAATAATCACCGCTTTGTTGCGCATTCCCGACTGAATACAACGCGCGACTTCACTGGCCATAATGGTGCCCTGATAAATCTCTTCACAGGTAGGATCGCCATTACGCAGACCATAACCGATAATTGTTTTACGAATACGCACACCAATTAACGGTTCAATTTGTTTAATTAAGGTATCGATGGCGCCCTGAAAGCCCGGCGAATATTCACGGGTGTAGCCTTCCGAACACAAAATAATGACGCTGTTCTGCGCCGCCAGACGCTGCGTGATGCGCTCGGCCAGCTCCTGCGGCGCAATCTGGCATTCCGGGATCAGCGCGAAATCCGCATTGGATTTGATCGCCGACTGCAAGGTTAATTCACCGCAATAACCGCCAAGCAGCTCCACCATAAACACACGACCGGTTAAGGCGCGGCCGGTATTGCGTAATTTCGCCACCTCTTTTAACACCTGCTCGCAGGCGGTGGAGAAACCGATGCTGTAATCACTGCCAAACACATCGTTATCGATGGTCATGCCGACGCCAAAACAGTTAACGCCAAATTCGCTTAGCGTATGCAGGAATTGTAATGAGCCATCGCCGCCCGCCATAATTAATACATCGATGCGCAGCGACTTAAGATGTTTGGCGATGGTTTCATATTCTGGACGAATTAATTTTCTATTGGTTCGTCCCGATTGCATCACCGGAATAGCAGCGATGGCATAATCCACTAAATCGCGTTGGGATATTTCCTGGTGATTGTTTTCCAGTAATCCCGGAATGCCACCGTTAAATAACACCATTTCCGCCTGGGTTAAGCGCGATATTTGATACACAAAGTTATTAATCCCAGTGACATCGCCACCGCTGATCACCATGCCAATTCTCATTGTCATCATCCTTTATGCTGTGCGTCTGGAATTCATTCTTCCGATTAACGACATTGTTATTTGCAACGAATGTCACACTTTTGCGATGAATTCCCCGAGTGAGATCATTGACAGCATCCAATACAGGCTAGATTTTGTGATATAAATCACATGCCACTTTTCACCTTAAAGCATTAATAACAAATAAAATCATAGACTTATATTCATTTTGCGCAGTAAAACCGGCGACTTAAATAAACACCCTACTCGCTGTTTTTCTTTCGATCTATTTTGTGATTTCCCGCGCATTTTTATCGGTTTCTGACGCTTATTCCGTATCAGATAAAGGGATAATGATTACGTGCGTTATTTATGCGTCAGGGCCAGTGAAGGATTGACTCAATGCCGATGCACTTGTCCAATACCGTGGCAGATAAAGAATAAAGAAGAGAAAAAATGAGCATGCAGAAGGATATGTTGCGTAAGTTGGCAGAGGTGGTTGGCGAGAAACAGGTATTAACCCATGCGGATGATAAAGCCTGGTACATAAAGGGATTCCGCGTCGGACGCGGTGAAGCGCTGGCGGTGGCGTTACCGCAAACACTGTTGCAGCTGTGGCAAACGCTGCAGGTTTGCGTGGCGCACGATGTCATTGTGCTGATGCAGGCGTCGAATACCGGTGTTACCGGCGGCTCAACGCCCGACGGCAATGATTATGACCGCGATATCGTGATTATCAGTACCCGCCAGCTCAAAGGCGTGCAGGTGATTGATCAGGCGCGTCAGGTGATTGCTTTCCCTGGCACCACCTTGACCGAACTGGAGCACACCTTGCAGCCGCTCGGTCGTGAGCCACATTCGGTGATTGGATCATCCTGCATCGGCGCGTCGGTGGTCGGCGGGATTTGTAATAATTCCGGTGGCTCGCTGATTCGGCGCGGCCCCGCTTTCACAGAAAAATCCTTGTTCGCCCGCATTCACGACGATGGTCGTTTAGAGATGGTCAACCATCTCGGCATCGAGTTGGGCGACACGCCAGAAGTGATGCTGGAAAACCTGACGCAGCAGCGCTATCAAACCGGTGAGCAGCCCGACTGGCAGGGAAAAATCTGGGCGGATGATTATGCCGACCGCCTGCGAGATGTGGCCGCAGATTCCCCGGCGCGCTTCAATGGCGATCTGCGTTACCTGCACGACAGTTCAGGCAGCGCCGGTAAAGTAGTGGTGTTCGCCGTGCGCTTGCCGACCTTCGAAGCCAGCGCCGGCAGCGATACCTTCTACATCGGCACTAATGATGAGAGCGTGCTGGTGGCGCTGCGCCGTTTCCTGCTAACGAAGATGAGCGAACTGCCGCTGCAGGCGGAATACATCCATCGCAACGCCTTCGATTTAACCGTGCGCTACGCCAAACATATGTATCTGGCAATCCGCAAACTGGGTCCGCAGGCCATTCCGCAGATGATGGCCAATAAAGCCAAATGGGATGTGCGCGTCAGCCACCTGAAATTCCTGCCGCGCAATTTTGTTGATCGGGTGCTGCAATTTTTCAACCAGCTAACGCCGAGCTTTATCGCGCCGCGCATCATGGATTACCGCAGCGAGTATCAACATCATCTGATGATCAAAGTGGAGTCGCCGCAAACCGCTGAGTTACAGAGCTTGTTACAGCAGTTCTTTGCTGAGCAGCCAGGCGGCTTTTTCCGTTGCAATGCGCGTGAAGCGGCGGACGCGTTTTTGGTGCGTTTCGGCGTGGGTGGCTGCACCATTTCCTACTGCGATGCGCTGGGCTACAACCCCAACGAACGGCTGGTGGCGTTTGACGTGGCGCTGCGCCGCAATGATGACGCGTGGCGTTTGACGCTGCCGGATCATCTGGCGGCCCAGGTACAGGTGATTCCTGCTGTGGACACTTCTTCTGCTTCGTCAATCATCAGGATTACGTGCTGAAGCCGGGCTACGACGCGAAAGTGTTTAAGGAAGAGGTGAAGCGCTATCTGGAGCAGCGCGGCGCGAAGTATCCTGCCGAGCACAATGTCGGACACCTCTATCAGGCATCGTGTGAGCATGTCGAGCACTGGAAACAACTTGATCCGACCAATAGCTGTAATCCGGGGATTGGTAAAACCAGTAAGAAGAAGTTTTGGCGGGAGATGTAGCGTCGGAGTTTCGTAAGGTGCGCATTCATGCGCACCTGGTCGCCATAAATGGCGACCCTACGACAACGGTGCGGGTTTCGTAGGGTGCGCATTCATGCGCACCTGGTCACCAAAATCAACCAACGATGCCGTTCGCGCAGCAGACGCTGGTGCAGTTGCTCAAGCTGCGGCAGCGTCAGAGCCTGAATGGCTGCGCGATTGAGCGTCGCCAGGCCGTGCTGCTGGCGCAGGGTTTCGAGTGCGGCATCGCCATTGTCTTTGCTTGCGCACTGCGTCAGTAAGCTTGCCTGCCATGCCGCCAGCTTTTCAGGGGAAACTGCTGCGATCTCGGCAACCATCTCACGCATAAAGCGTTTGCAGTGACCCAGCAACGCGCGCCAGGTGATATCCGGCGATTGCAGCGCCAGCATTAAGCCATCCACATCTGCCACCCGTTGATAACGCGCTGACACCACATAACCAATTTGCTGATCCACGCGCAGCCGCTGGAAGAAACGCGTTTCCAGCATCAGTGCCAGCACGCGTAAAGCAGCCAGGGCGGCATCGTCGGCGTGCGATAACGGCATAAACAGCAACAGCGCCTGATCGGGTCCATCGCAGTTGATGGGCACAATGCCGCGTTGCAGTTGTGCGGGCGGCGTGTAGCGCGCCAGATCCGGCGCAAAATCGCTGAGCAGAAGCGCCACGCGCTGGCTTAGCGCGCTATTGGAGCCGCACCATGCCGCCAGCCAGTGCGGCGATAGCGATGGCTTAATCAATGTGGTTGGCAAAGCGGCGAGCAACTGACGAATCACAATAGAGTGCGTTGGCGCTGCGGATTGTGCCAGCACCGGCTTGTTCAGCGCCCGTAATGCCTGATGCACGCTTAACAACGCGCGTTCTTCGGATGCGGGCAGATTGAGCAACAGCTGCCAGCTTCCCTGCGTTGGTTGCCAGGTGCCGTTGCCGCCGGCGTGGCGAAGTTCCGCCAGCACTGGGCGCAACTGGCGCTGCCGCGCCTGCGCTTCTTCATCGCTCAAGGTTTGATAAAACGCCGGACGCAGCAGCAGCGTTTCGACCTGTTTTACCGGCGCAATAATCGGCAACGTTTGCGCCACGGGCGGAAGACGAGGGAGCTGAATGTTGCCTGAAGCGGGATAGAAGTGAAACGCTGTGGATTCTGCCACATTCAGCGTCGCTGGCAGCCACTCGGCCAGTTGCAGTGTAAAGCCTTGCGTCTGATGCGGTGCGCCGTCGATCTGTCGCTGCGTCAGCAGACGCGTGCGCGGCCAATGCGGCAACGCGGCGGCAAAATCCGTGAAGCTATCCGAAACCGCTAAGTCAGGCGCGAAGCCCAACGCCCGGCCGCGCAACTGTTCCAGCGGCGACAAGGCCGCGAAATCCTGCTGCGCGAGTTGCGCGTAATGCTGCAGCTGAATCGCATTACACTCGACTAACGCAGCCAGATGCTGCCAAACGCGTTGTTCAATCTGTTGCGCCTGCACCGAAGAAATGCGCGTTGCGCTAAAACGCAGCGCCAAAAATGCGTGTTGCTCATCTTGCCATAACCATTGCACGTCAAGGGCTTCACATAGCGCTTCAGCCCGCAATTGCGCCAGCAAACTGCCCGGCGCTTCGTCTTGCCAGAACACCTTAAGCAAGGTGACATTGTCACGAAAAGTCTGTTCATCGCCCGCGATCAATAGCGTCAGCCAGAAATTTTCTTCACCGCCTAATTGCAGCAAACGATCGCCGGGCAGCAGCGTAGGTCTAACCGCCGCAGCGCGTTTTCCACCCGCCAGCAAACTGCCGCCATAGCGCGCCGCCAGCTGTGCTAACTCGTCAAGCGATTGCGGCCCTTGCAGCCAAAGTTCCATATTTTCAGCGCGATAGAAGCGGCAATGAAAATTGCGGAGTGCGGATTGCAATTCCGTGACATTGTCACTAAACGCAAGCCGACTGCCGACACGAAAGCGCTGAAAGCGTCCCTTTAGCTTATCCAGGATGGCAGCTTCACTCAGCGTGTCGGCATGTTTTTGCAGCAGTTGAAACTCTGCTTCAATCACCGCTGCTTCCTGTTGAATGGCCTGCGTCGTCAGCAACGGCGACGCCAACATATCGCACAGCCGCTGCACGCCTGCCGACAACGCCGGTGCTGGGAGCTGAAAGAAATAGGCGCTGCGGCTCAACTGTGTGGTGGCATTCACCTGGCCGCCCTGCTGCTGCAGCCACGGCATCAGGCGATCGTCGCCGTTAAAGTCCTGGCTGCCGCAGAACAGCAGATGTTCCAGCAGATGCGCCAAACCCGGCCAGCGATCGGCTTCATCCAGACTGCCGGCCTGCACGCGCACCAGCGCCGCCGCCTCACGCGCGTCGGGCTGATGATAAAGATGGCAGCGCAGGCCGTTGGTAAGCGTGAGCTGGCGCGTGTTCATCAGGTAACGCGCTGCTTAAAGATCAGTTCGGAGTTGCTGCGATTGCGGAACTGTAGCTGCTGGATTTTGATATCGCTGCAGTTGGCTTCACGCCGTGCTTCGAGGATCTTGCCGTGATGCGGCGATTTGCTACACACCGGATCGGTGTTATCGGCATCGCCGGTCAGCATAAAGGCCTGACAGCGACAGCCGCCAAAGTCTTTCTCTTTCTCATCGCAGGAGCGACAGGGTTCCGGCATCCAGTCAAAGCCGCGATAGCGGTTAAAGCCAAACGAGTTGTACCAGATATCGTCCAGCGTGCGTTCCAGCACCGACGGGAACTCGACCGGCAGCTGACGCGCGCTGTGGCACGGCAACGCGGTGCCATCAGGCGTGACGCTGAGGAAGATCGATCCCCAACCGCCCATGCAGGGTTTCGGCCGCTCTTCGTAATAATCCGGCGTGACGAACAGCAGATTGGTGAGATTGCCGCTGGCGCTCATGCGCTGACGATAATCGGCCACCACCGCTTCGGCGTTGGCGATCTGCTCGCGCGTCGGCAGTAATCCTTCGCGATTGAGTTGCGCCCAGCCGTAGAACTGACAGGTGGCCAGCTCGACATCGTCGGCTTCCAGTTCGATACAGAGATCGATGATCTTGTCGATCTGGTCGATATTGTGGCGATGCAGCACGAAGTTCAGCACCATCGGATAGCCGTGCGCTTTCACCGCTTTTGCCATCTCCAGCTTCTGCTGGAAGGCCTTTTTCGATCCGGCCAGCGCGGCGTTGAGCGTTTCATCGCTGGCCTGGAAACTGATCTGAATATGATCGAGCCCGGCATCAGCAAAGGCGTCGAGTTTTTTCGCCGTCAGGCCAATGCCGGAGGTGATCAGGTTGGTATAGAAACCGAGATCGCGCGCGGCGCGGATCAGTTCCGGCAGGTCTTTACGCGTCAGCGGTTCGCCGCCGGAAAAACCGAGCTGCACGCTGCCCATGGCGCGCGCCTGACGAAACACCTCAATCCACTGTTCGGTGGTCAGCTCTTTCTCCTGCTGGGAAAAATCCAGCGGATTGGAGCAATACGGACACTGCAGCGGGCAGCGATAGGTCAGTTCTGCCAGCAGCCACAGCGGCGGCGTCACGCTTTTACTCGGGTTCACGACACTGTATCCATTTTTGTTCGATGGCTGATTGCAGGAACTCTTTGACGTCATCGCCGACGCCGCCCGCGTCCGGGAAACGCGCATCCAGCGTGGCAACGATTGCCGCCACATCCTGTTTGCCATCCACCAGTTCGAGGATCGCCACGGCGGTCTCGTTCAGTTTGGCCATGCCTTCAGGATAGAGCACCACATGGCTATCCTGCGCCGCTTCCCACTGCATGCGGTAGCCGCGACGGAAAGCCGGAATCACATTATCTTTCATGTTGTTATACCAGTCTTGTGCTGTGCCAGGACACCTGATCGGTGACCGTATGATAAGGCGGACGTTGCAGCGCATACGCCATGGTCATGGCATCGAGCATGGTCCAGAGAATATCGAGCTTAAACTGCAGGATCTCCAGCATGCGGTTCTGCTGTTCGGCGCTGGTGAACACCTCAAGCGCCAGCGCCAGTCCATGCTCCACATCGCGGTTCGCCTGGCTCAGACGGCTGCGGAAGTAGAAATAGCCTTCCTCTTTGATCCACGGATAGTGCTGCGGCCAGCTGTCGAGGCGCGACTGATGAATCTGCGGCGCAAACAGTTCGGTCAGCGAGCTGCAGGCCGCTTCCTGCCAGTTGGCGCGACGCGCAAAGTTAACGTAAGCGTCCACCGCAAAGCGCACGCCCGGCAGCACCAGCTTCTCGGATAGCAACACTTCACGATCCAACCCCACCGCTTCACCCAACTGCAGCCAGGCTTCAATGCCGCCTTCGTGACCGTTGCTGCCGTCGTGATCGAGGATGCGCTGCACCCATTTACGCCGCGTCGCCGCATCCGGGCAGTTCGCCATGATCGCCGCGTCTTTCAGCGGAATATTGGTCTGATAATAGAAGCGGTTCGCCACCCAGCCTTGAATCTGCTCGCGCGTCGCATCGCCATTGTGCATGGCGATGTGGTACGGATGATGAATGTGGTAGAACGCGCCTTTATCGCGCAGCGCCTGCTCAAACGCGGCGGGTGATAACGCTTCAGTAATGATCACGATGCAAACTCCTGCAGATGAATCGCCATGCCATCCCAACTCACTTCAATGCCCTGCTGCGTCAGATAGGCGCGCTGCGGCGATTGCTCATTGAGGATCGGATTGGTGTTGTTAATGTGGATCAAAATCTTGCGTTTGGCCGGCAGCGCGCCCAGCAGCGCCATCAAACCTTGTTCTTCGGCCAGCGCTAAGTGGCCCATCGCTTTGCCGGTATTTTTGCCGACGCCGGTAGCGAGCAGCTCGTCGTCCTGCCACACCGTGCCATCAATCAACAGGCAATCGGCTTTTTGCAGCCACGGCATGATCACCGCATCCGGCTCACCCAGTCCCGGCGCGTACAGCAGCGTTTGGCCGTTGGCGGTGTTTTCAATAAACAGCGCCACGTTGTGGCCCGGCAGCGGGCGATCGCGATACGGCGAATACGGTGGCGCGTTGCTAAGAATCGGGATCGCGGTGAACTGCAAACTGTGGCAGACATCGACGCGGAACGGTTCCAGCGGCGTTAACGCATGATGCTGCAAGCCGCCATTCCAGTGCTGCAACATGGTGAAAATCGGGAAGCCGCTGGTGAGATCGCCATGCACTTCCGGCGTGCACCACACCTGATGTGGGCAACCTTCGCGCAGGCTCAGCAAGCCGGTGGTGTGATCGATTTGGCTGTCGGTCAGAATGATGCTGCCAATTGCCGTGCCGCGCAGCACACCCTTTTTGATCAGTTCTGGCGTGTGGGCAATTTGCTGGCTGATGTCCGGCGAGGCGTTACACAGCACCCAATCTTCACCGTTGTCGCTGACAATAATCGAAGATTGCGTGCGCGCCTGCGCCTGGATGCTGCCGTTACGCAGGCCGCTGCAATTGGCGCAGTTGCAGTTCCACTGCGGGAAGCCGCCGCCCGCCGCTGAACCGAGGACTTTAATAAACATGAAAGTTGACCAGAGAGAGAAAACAAAATGCCCGCACGAACGGCGGGCAGAAGTCTTAGCGGTTGGAGATGTACAGAGTCACTTCCAGGCCCAGACGCAGGTCAATAAACGCAGGTTTTTTCCACATAATGGTCTTCCTCTTAAAGCTAAAACGCAGAGAAATCTCTGCTGAAGAGGATTGCAGCTGTGACGTAGATCACATCGCAATCCGTACGCGCGCAGATGTTGCGCCAATGTAGCGAGCAGATCAACCCTGATTCGGTAAGGGAATTGTGCTAATCCTGCCAAATTTGTTGCAACACGCGCTGCCAGTTGCCCCATGCGAGCTGCTCAAGTGCTGTTTGATCGTAGTCGAACGAACGCAACAACGCATAAAGATGCGGTAATCCGCTGACATCTTTTAGCGCATCAGGCACGCTGATGCCGTCAAAATCGGAGCCCAGCGCCACATGATCGCGGCCCATTATCGCGATCAGGTGCTCAACATGTTTAACAATTTCGATCAATGCGGTGTCGCTGTCGCGTTTTCCATCGCTGCGCAGGAACGCGTTGCCAAAATTCACGCCCACCACGCCGCCGCTGTCGCGGATGGCGCGCAGCTGATCGTCAGTAAGATTACGTGGCTGCGCGCAGAGCGCATGCGCATTGGAGTGCGTCGCCACCAGCGGTGCAGTTGACAGGCGCGCGGTGTCCCAGAAGGCTTTCTCGTTCATGTGCGACATATCGATCAGCATGCGATGGCGATTGGCTGCGGCGATCAATTGCTCGCCTTGTGCGGTCAAACCCGGTCCTGTGTCTGGTGAGTTGGGGAATGATCCACTGACGCCTTCACCAAAGCGATTAGGCAGATTCCAGAACGGCCCGACGCTGCGCACGCCCGCTTTGTAAAACGCATCAAGCACGACGCCATCGCCATCAAACCCATCTGCGCCTTCAATGTGCGCCACCAGCGCCAGCACACCATCCGCGCGGCAGGCAGCAATATCAGAGGCACGGAGGCATAACCGCGCGCGACCGTCAGATTGCGCCGCCAGCGTTTTCAGAATGTCGAGCTGCTGCCAGAGAATCTCCAGCGGATCGAGATTTTCCTCCGCTCGCTGCGGCGCGACTTCTTTGACATAACGCGGTGGTGGCACAAACATCGCGAACAGCCCACCGGCAAAACCGCCCTGCTGCATGCGCGGAAAATCGAGGTGGCCCTTTTCGATGCCGTGAAAAAATGCCTGCGCCGGATCATCGCGATGATGCAGCCACAGATTGAGAAGCAGGTCGTTATGACCGTCGAAGGTTTTTAGCAACATGGGGAGATCTTTGGCGAAACAACATGCCGCCATGCTACGCGCGCGCTGCTGTTTCGCCAAATGCGGGCGCACAAAGGGTTAGTTCTGCGCAACCTTTAAGCCGTGATAGAAGGTCGGTTTCACATCCAGATGCTGCTGGATCAAACCGTATTTTTGGTAGAAATCGGCGGTCTCCTGCTGCTGGGCGATGGTAGCATCATCAATGCTCTGCCAGTGCGATTTGCGGCGTGAGAAGGATTTCGCCGCCGCTTCTTTCGGGAAGCCGATGATTTTCGCCAACGTAGTGGAGTACTCATCGACATGGCTGTTGGCCCAGCGATCGGCAGCCGCTAAACGATTGACATAATCCTGCAGCGCCGCGCGTTTGGCCTCATCTTGCAACGCGGCGTCGGTGGCGGCGAGGAAACTGTTGCCGCTGGACAAGCCAACGCCGTTCACCAACACACGTCCGGTGTTGGTCACTTCCGCCAGCGCGGTATAGGGATCCCACGTTGACCAGGCATCCACCGAACCGTTTGCCAGCGCTATGCGTGCATCCGCCGGCGTTAAGAAGCGCCACTTAACCTCTTTATCGCTGACGCCCGCCTGCTCCAGCGCTTTAAGCGCCTCAAAATGGCCAATCGATCCGCGTCCAGTGGCGATATTTTTGCCCTTCAGCTCGGCCACGGTTTTGATGGGTGAATCCGGGCTGACCAGCACCGCCAAACCTTCAGGTATCGACTTACTCACCGCCACTGCTTTCACCTGCGAACCGGCCGCCAGCGAGAACAGCAGCGGCGCATCGCCGATAATACCGGCATCCACCGCACCGGCATTCAGCGCCTCCGCCAGCGGTGCCGCCGCCGGGAACTCGGCCCATTCGATTTTGTAATTGAGGTTGTTCAACTGCTGCGCTGCGGCCATTTCCGCGTGCATATTTCCCTTCTGATCGGCAATGCGCAGCGTCACGGGTTCTGCCGCTACCGCGCTGCCCGCTGCCACGATCAATAGTGCCAAAGCTGCTCTTTTCATTGTGTTTTATCCCATCGCGCAAAACCCCAGCCTAACCCGTGTGCGCCAAATGACCGATGCCGATTTCGCATGAGATATGCCGACAATGGTATATAGCGGTGAGATGCCGCTCAGTTAGGCGCGGAGCAACTTTCGTTCGCCATGTGCTGGGGCAGTTGCAGTAACTTTGTGCGGCGACCGAGAAGAGGACGCCTGGCCGCGCCCTCTTCACTCCCGGGCCTTGCGCCAGCCCAACCCGCCGCTTCGCGGTGCCTTCACTCATTCACTATTCCTGACGGACCGGCGGCGATTCGCTCCTGCTCAGCGCCACCTCTCGCCGCATCCATGCGGCTCGCCCTGGAATCCCTCTTTCGCTCAGCGGTTTGGGATGCCGCCTCAACACCCGCGCTGCTGCATCAATGCATTATTTTGACTCACAGTCGCTACAAATCCCGTAGGGTCGTCATTTATGGCGACCAGGTGCGCATGAATGCGCACCCTACGAAAAACCAGTTTGAGCACTGTCATCACAGGCAGCGGTGTTGCGCGCCATCCGCAGCGCCGAGCGCAGAGTGACGGCCAGGATGAGCCGACAGGACGTCGGCGAAAGCGCGGCATGAGCCAGGAAGGCGAATCCGCGTGGTCCGTCAGGCCGGAGCGATAAGCGAGGGAACAGCGAGGACGGCGCAGGCGCGGATTGCTAAGGTCCGCGCCTTCGGACCTTAGCCCGGCCGCCTGCTTCAGGCATTCTGAAACTGCCAGATGCTTAGCGGGCGGAACCCCTGCGATGCCAGTTCACAGCTTATCTAATAAGCATTACGCCTTTTATGGCGACCAACGGCATGACCGCACAGTTGTCACTTTTGCGCGTGTGGTTGTCAGCAATGCGCGAGCCGCGCCGCGTGCTGCTGGGTGAGACTGAATACAACATCACAAGGAGATCGTTATGCTCACGCAACCCGCAGCAAAATACCGCCCGTTTCCGGTCATCGACTTACCCGACCGTCAATGGCCATCACGCCAGCTGACGCAGGCACCGCGCTGGCTCTCTACCGATTTACGCGATGGCAATCAGGCGCTTGCGACGCCGATGGACAGCGCGCGCAAGCTGGAGTTCTGGCAACTGCTGTTGCGCTGTGGCTTCAAGGAGATTGAGGTGGCGTTCCCGGCGGCATCGCAGACCGATTTTGATTTTGTCCGTTTGCTGATTGAGCAGAACCACATTCCAGACGATGTGGCGATTCAGGTGCTAACCCAGGCGCGCAGCGACCTGATCGATCGCACCTTTGAGGCGCTGCGTGGCGCAGCGAACGCCATTATTCATCTGTACAACGCCACCGCGCCGCTGTTCCGCGAGCGTGTGTTCCGCCAGAGTAAAGCCGAAATTATTGAACTGGCCTGCGCCGGTGCACGGCAAATTCGCGCCCGCTGCGAAGCGCAAAAGGATACCGCGTGGACCTTCGAGTATTCGCCAGAAACCTTCTGCTTTACCGAGCCGGAGTTTGCGCTGGAGATTTGCGAAGCGGTGGCGGCGATTTGGCAACCGGGCCCGGCGCGTCCGATGATCATCAACCTGCCTGCCACCGTCGAAGTGAATACGCCAAACGTCTACGCCGATCAGATTGAGTATTTCTGTCGCCACTTCAGCCAGCGATCGCAGGTGTCGATCAGCGTGCATCCGCATAACGATCGCGGTACTGGCATTGCCTGCGCCGAGCTGGCGCTGTTGGCGGGTGCCGATCGCGTCGAAGGCTGTTTGTTCGGCAACGGCGAACGCACCGGCAACGTCGATATCGTCACGCTGGCGCTCAATCTCTATACCCAAGGCGTGGCGCCGCAACTCGATTTCAGCGATATCCAGCAGGTGCTGGAAGTGGTGACGCGCTGCAACCAGCTGCCGGTGCATCCGCGCCATCCGTATGCCGGTGAGCTGGTGTTTACCGCCTTCTCCGGTTCACATCAGGATGCGATTCGCAAAGGCTTTGCCGAACGCGCTGAGCGTGAAGAAACCTTCTGGCAGATGCCGTATCTGCCGCTCGATCCGCTGGATATCGGCTGCAGCTACGAAGCAGTGATCCGCGTCAATAGTCAATCCGGCAAAGGTGGCGCCGCGTGGCTGCTGGAGCAGAATCACGGCCTGCAGCTGCCGCGCGGCTTGCAGCAGGATTTCAGCCGCCTGGTGCAGCAACAAACCGACCAGCACGGTCAGGAGATGACGCACCACGCGCTGTGGCAGCTGTTCTGTCAGCATTACGGCTTAACCCAGCCGGCGCGTCGTTTGCTGGAAGCGGAAAGCCACAGCGACGATAAAGGCGAAACGCGTTTCAAAGCGCGACTGCAACAGGGCGCGCAGCCGGTGACGCTGGAAGGCAAAGGTAACGGCTTGCTCTCTGCTGCCGTCTCCGCCTTGCGTCAGCGCTATGATGTAAGTATCACCATTGAGGATTATCACGAACACACGCTGGGCAAACGCAGCGACAGCCGTTCGGTGACGTACATTAGTTGTATTAACGCACGCGGTGAACGCGCGTGGGGCGTGGGCATTGATAACGATGTGGCGCGCGCTTCATTGCAGGCGCTGCTCAACGCAGCGCACGCTTTTCTGCCGCAGGAAAGTAGTTCGCTGGCGTAACGCCGAGCACGCGACGAAACATCGCACTGAAGGCGCTCGGGCTGTCGTAACCGAGATCGAGCGCCACCGTCAGCACGCTTTCGCCCTGCGCTAAGCGGGTCAATGCCACGCTCAGTCGCGCGCGGCGCACCCAATCGCTGAACTGTAAACCGGTTTCGCGGCTGAAATGGCGCGCCAGCGTGCGTTCCGCCACACAAAGTTGCGTAGCCGCGCGGGCCAGCGTCCAGTTTTCGCCGGGTGCTTGCTGGATGTGCTGGCACAAACTCAGCAGCCGCTCGCTCTCCGGCAGCGGCAGGCCAAACGGCAGCACATCCATCACGCGGATCTCATCGAGGATCAATTCGTAAATACGCTCTGCGCGACTGCCGGGAACGTACTGGTCCGGCAGCGCCAGCGCGCTGACAATCAACTCACGTAGCAGCGGCGAGATCTGTACCACCTGACAACTGGCGGGCAGATCGGCGCGCGCCAGTGGATCAACAAACAGCGTGCGCGCAGCAACTGCACCGACGATGTGCAGCGCGTGACGCGTTCCCGCCGGCAGCCAGACGCCGCGACTCGGCGGCACAATCCAGCTGCCGTGCTGCGTTTCAACTTTCACCACGCCGCTCAGCGTATGGATCAGCTGCGCGCAATCGTGGTGATGCCACGGCTCCGCGTCGCCATGCGCATAATCATGCGCATAAGGCACCAGCGGACGATGGGCGAAGTCGAAGTTGAGCCGCGCACTCATGTTAGCGTTTCAGATATTGATAAACCGCCGCCAGATCCTGCTCGCCGTAACCGGCGTCCACCGCTTGCTGCCAGACATCTACGATGTTTTCCAGCGCCGGCATCTTGCTGTCGCCTGCCGCATCCAGCGCCAGTTTGGCGTCTTTCAGCGCCCACACCAGATGCATCTGCGGCGTGAAATCGCCGCTGGCAATCATGCCGAGTTTCATTTTGGCGTACGGTGCCGCCAGCGGACCGCCATCCAGCACTTTCCACAGATCGTCGGTGCTGAAACCAAACTCTTCCGCCAGACGCGTACTTTCCGCCAGGCTCTGCATCAGGCCAATCAGCCAGCTATTCACCACCAGCTTCATGCGTGAGCTAGCGCCCGCCTCGCCCAGCCACTGCGTGCCTTTACCGATTGCCGCGAACACCTGCTCGGCGGCCTGCGCTTTGCTCTGGTCGCCGCTGGCCATCACCAGAATTTGCGCATTTTCTGCCGGCGCTTTGGTGCCGGAAACCGGTGCATCGATAAACACCACGTCTGGACGCGCGCTTTTGAATTCGGCAATCAGTTGATCGGTGGCTTCCACGCCGATGGTGCCCATCTGACAAATGGTCGCGCCCTGCTTGAGCGCAGAGCTGGCGTCGTTCAGCGCCTGCCGTGTGGTATCGCCGTCGGACAGCATGGCGATCACCACATCCGCACCTTCTACCGCTTGCGCGGCGCTATCGGTCAGCGTGATGCCAACATCCAGCAGATCTTCGCCTTTGGCGCGTGTACGGTTCCAGCCGCGCACCGTGAAGCCTTTTTTCAACAGGTTAGCGGCAAACGCATGGCCCATCGCGCCCAATCCCAGTACCGCGACCACAGGTTGTTGACTCATCATTCCCTCTCTTTTGTGCTTTCAGACAAAACCGCCAGACTGACAGAATTTCCCTGACGCAGCCAGGCCAGAGATGCGATGAAAAAACATTTTCAACACCGCAATTATTAATAATCCGTCATACTATTAACGCTTTTCAAACAAATGATAAAACGATTAACATACGCGCCATTAATGTTCCATTCGGTACATTCCACGCCCCTTTTTACGGTCTTTCATAATGAAAATAGCTTTACTGCGACAGGCTTCGTTGCTGATGCTGCCTGCGATGTTGCCGGTCTCAGCGCTGGCAGCGAACGCGGCCAATAACACCATGGTGGTGAGTGCGGCGCCGTCCGCATCCGGACTTTCTGAACTTGATACGCCAGCAGCAGTTAGCGTGGTTTCCGGCGACGATATGCGCCATGCGGCACCGCGCGTCAATTTGTCAGAAAACCTCAGCAGCGTGCCGGGTTTGCAGATTCAGAATAGGCAGAACTATGCGCAGGATTTGCAGATTTCGGTGCGCGGTTTTGGTTCGCGTTCCACCTTCGGCCTGCGTGGCATTCGTATGTACGTTGACGGCATTCCAGCGACCATGCCCGACGGCCAGGGACAAACCTCT
Source organism: Enterobacter sp. Sphag1F (assembly GCF_014193275.1). Lineage (NCBI taxonomy): Bacteria > Pseudomonadati > Pseudomonadota > Gammaproteobacteria > Enterobacterales > Enterobacteriaceae > Enterobacter > Enterobacter sp. Sphag1F. Next base: position 111,247 of record NZ_JACHZD010000002.1, read on the forward strand.
AACATCGATATCGGCTCAATTGATCACATTGACGTGCTGCGCGGCCCGTTCTCGGCGCTATATGGCAACTCGTCGGGCGGCGTGATTAACGTTGAAACCGAAACCGGTCAGCAACCCACCACGCTGGAAGCCAGCAGCTGGTACGGAAGTTACGGTAGCTGGCGCAACAGCGTTAAAGCCAGCGGCGCGACCGGTGACGGTACGCAAGCCGGCGACGTTAATTACACGGTTTCCGCCTCACGCTTTACCACGCACGGCTTCCGCGATCACAGCTCGGCGGACAAGAACCTCGGCAACGCCAAACTCGGCGTGCGCATTGATGATGTCAGCACCCTGACGCTGCTGTTCAACAGCGTGCACGTTGATGCGCAGGATCCGGGCGGTTTGACCGCTGAACAGTGGAAAGACAATCCGCGCCAGGTCGCCAGCAACGTGACCTTGTATGACGCGCGTAAAACTGTCGATCAAACCCAGGCGGGCCTGCATTATCAGCGCCAGATGAGTGAAAACGATGACCTGAGCGTGATGATGTACGCGGGGGAACGTGAAACCACGCAGTATCAATCGATACCTAAAGCTACGCAGCTGCGCCCAGGTTATCCCGGCGGCGTCATCTCTCTGTCACGTCATTATCAGGGCATCGATACCCGCTGGACGCACCGAGACGCGCTGTTCACCATTCCGGTGACCTTCACCGGCGGCCTCGACTATGAAACTATGACCGAGAAGCGCAAAGGTTATCAGAACTTTAGCGGCGACGAATTGGGCGTACAGGGCGAGATGCGTCGTAACGAACGCAACCTGATGTGGAACCTCGATCCTTATCTGCAAACCGCGTGGCAGCTGACCGATAAGTTATCGCTGGATGCGGGCGTGCGTTTCAGCACGGTGAATTTCGACTCCAACGACTATTACGTCACCTCAACCGATCCGGACGACAGCGGCAATCGTCGCTACCATCGCTGGTTGCCTGCCGCTGCGCTGAACTACGCGATTGATAACAGCTGGAACGCCTATGTTTCTGCTGGTCGCGGCTTCGAAACGCCGACGCTGAATGAGTTGTCCTATCGCGCCGCCGATCAAGCCGGACTGAATCTCAACCTGCAACCCGCTACCAGCGAAACGGTTGAACTGGGCAGTAAAAAACGTATCGGCAATGGCCTGTTGACTGCGGCTATTTTCCAGACCGACACCAAAAATGAGATCGTTTCTGACAGCAGCTTTGAAGGCCGCACCAGCTACAAAAACGCCGGGGAAACCCGCCGCCGTGGATTAGAACTCGGCCTCGACCAGCAGTTTGGCGAAAGCTGGCGCTTCAAAGCCGCATGGACCTTGCTGGATGCCCGCTATCGCTCCAACGCCTGCGGCACCGAAAGCTGCGACGGCAACCGTATTCCCGGCATTGCCCGTAACATGGCTTACGCCGCATTGGCTTACGCGCCCGATCAAGGCTGGTATGCCGGAACCGATGTGCGCTACCTGAGCGATATCGCGGCGGATGATGAGAACGATGTGAAAGCGCCGTCTTACACCGTGGTCGGCGTAAACAGCGGTTATAAGTGGCTGGTGCAGAACTGGACGCTGGATCTGTTTGCCCGCGTCGATAACCTGTTCGACCGCAACTACATCGGTTCAGTAATCGTCAATGAAAGCAACGGCCGCTATTACGAACCGGCACCGGGCCGCAATTACAGCGTGGGTCTGACGGTGAGTTACGCGTTTCAGTAAATAACCCGGTTATCGTATGAAATAAAAAAGCCCTGCTAGAAATTGCGGGGCTTTTTTATATATCGGTCACCATAAATGGCGACCCTACGAAAAATTACTTCAACAACGCCAGCACATCATCGGTTGTGCCGGTCTCACCCAGGCGCGGGAAGATGCGCTCGACGCTGTTTTTGTGCGTTTCGGCATTCAGGCAGGTCATAGCATCGGTTGCCAACGTGACGTTGTAACCCAATTCATACGCCTGGCGCGCCGTGGACTCCACGCCGATGCTGGTGGCAATACCGCAAATAACCACTTGCGTGATGCCGCGCTGCTGCAGCTGCTCATGCAGATCGGTGTTGTGGAATGCGCCCCAGGTTTTTTTGGTGATGGCGATATCACCGCGCTGCTGCGCCAGATCCGGCACCAACGTGGCCCAATCGGCAGGCAGATCGCCACCGTGTTTCGGCTGCTCATTACGGCCAGGTGCGCCGCCCGCAACGTTAACCAGCACCACCGGGCGCTTTTGCCCACGGAAGGCATCAGCCAGACGCGCTGAGCGCTCAATCACTTCATGCGCCTCTAACGGAGCGACAGGCAGCGCAACGATGCCGTTCTGCAGGTCAATTACAATCAGCGCGGTGTTGTCGTCAAGGGTAGTTAAAGCCATGTTGAGTCCTCTCAGGATTATTGGTCGGCAAGTCGTTGCAGTAAGGGAATCGCGGCCAGCAGCGTGTGTTGTTCCTGCGCATTCAACTGCGTCGCGATGCTGTTGAGCAGCCAGTCATCACGTTGTGCGCGGTTGGCAGCGATCAATTTCAGGCAAGCATCGGTAGGTTGATAACGGGTTTTGCGGCCATCCTGCGGATCGGCGGCACCCTGCACCATGCCCAGCGTTTGCAAGCTGGCGACGGTAGCGCCCATCGACTGCGTGCGCACACCTTCCAGCGTAGCCAATTCCGTTACCGTCATGGCACCCTCGCGCACCAGATAACCGAGTACCGATACTTGCGGCCAGGTGAGATCGCCCGGCGGCGCCGATTCACGCAGGCGACGCGCCAGTTTGCCATTGATGCTGCGCAGTAACGCCGCCGCGCTGTTGAGGTCGCTCATGGCACCTTCTCCTTACTGATGAGCCGCGAGTATATAAATACGAAGGCAAACTGTGTAGTTTACCTTCGTATCAATTTGTAATGGTGCCGGGTTATGAGGTGGTCGCCATGAATGGCGACCCTACGGGCGTTGCAGATAATGGATCAAACTGTGGAAACGCAGCGGCGTGCTGAGAGGATTGCGATAGCTGTGCGGGGTATCGGCGGCGAATTGGCTGGCTTCGCCCGCGAGCAAGCGGCGCCATGTGCCTTCCACGCCAAGCAACAATTCACCCTCCAGCACCACCACCTGCTCAATCACCCCGCTTTCATGCGCCGATGAATCGCTCTGCGCGCCACCCGCTAACGTCACTTCCAGTAGATCAAAACGCAGTTTGGCATCGTACGGTAGCAGCGGCTTAACCTGCATCTGTGCGTTGGGCTGGCTGAAGGTCGCCACGCTGCCCGGCGGTTGATCGCTGCCCTGCACAAAGAAGGAAAACGGCACGTTAAAGCCGGTGGCGATTTTCCACAGCGTCGCCACCGTGGGGCTCGATTCGCCGCGCTCGATCTGGCCGAGCATCGCTTTGCTCACGCCGGTGCGATCCGCTGCCAGTGTCAGGCTCCAGCCGTTGGCCTGACGCAGCTGCTTCAGCGCCAGACTCAAATGTTGATGCAAATTTTCCATGTGTTCTCCCGAAAAGCTCGCGCGCAGTGTAACACTTGTGCGCTATAACGCTCCATGCCACTATGTGCGCTATAACGCACAACCGGATGTGACCTGATGACAACCGCCACCACGCGCAGTGCTTTCTCTTTCCCGATGCTGATTTCTGGATTTATCGCCGTGCTGGTGGGCTACAGCAGCACGGCGGCGCTGATTTTTCAGGCGGCGCAGGCGGCGGGCGCTTCGCCGGAGCAGATTGGCGGCTGGCTGTCGATGCTCGGTGTCGGCATGGGTTTGGCCTCGTTCGGTTTATCGCTGTGGACGCGCATGCCAATCCTCGCCGCATGGTCAACGCCTGGCGCGGCGCTGCTCGCCACCAGCGTGCAGGGTTTGACGTTGAATGAAGTGGTTGGCGTATTTGTCGCGACTAACCTGCTGATTGTGTTATGCGGCGTCACCGGCCTGTTCGCTCGTCTGATGAATCACATTCCGCAGTCGCTGGCGGCGGCGATGTTGGCCGGGATTCTGCTGAAGTTTGGCATCGGCACCTTTAGCGGTTTGCAGAGCAATTTCGCGCTGTGCGGCAGCATGTGTCTGGTGTGGTTGTTGAGCCGTCGCTGGCTGCCGCGCTACGCGATTATTCTGGCGTTGATCGCCGGCGTGCTGGTGGCGCTGGGCCAGCAATCGATCCACTTTCCGCCGCATGCGCTGGCGATCAGTCGTCCCGAATTCATCATGCCGCAATTTAATCTGGCAGCGCTGATTGGCGTGGGTTTGCCCTATTTTCTCGTCACCATGGCGTCGCAAAACGCACCGGGCATCGCCACCTTGCAGGCGCACGGTTACCAGCCGCCGGTTTCGGCGCTGACCGGCTGGACCGGATTTATCGCCTTAGTGCTGTCGCCGTTTGGTGGATTTTCGGTATGTATCGCCGCCATTACCGCCGCTATCTGTATGGGCGACGATGTCGATCCGAATCCGGCGCGCCGCTGGATGGCCTCCGCATTGGCGGGCGTGTTCTACCTGCTGACCGGCTTTACCGGCGGATTGATCGCCATCATGCTGAGCGCCTTGCCGCCGGTATTGATTGCCACGCTAGCCGGTTTGGCGCTGCTGGCCACGCTCTCCGGCAGCTTGCAGCGCGCTTTAGCGGAGCCGGATCAGCGCGATAGCGCTATCGTGGCGTTCCTGATCACCGCCAGCGGCATTTCGCTACTCGGCATCGGCTCCGCCTTTTGGGGCTTGCTCGGAGGCATGCTGACCTATTTGATTCTTTCCCCACGACGCCGCGCTTAAAATTTCAGCAATCTTCTCCGCACCCGGGAAAAACGCCCTGTTTTTCCCCCTTTATCAGCCGTTTGATTTCGCAGCATTTGGCTTAAGATCACTATCATCGCCAAAAACACACACTGTTCTGCCTCAGACAACCACCGATAAGGGCCCAACGAGTGGCAAAAACTTTTCTGCGCAGCGGCAATCTGGACACGGTACTGGCACTGGGTGAAAACGGCCAGCCGGTCTGGACGTCCGCGCTGCAAATCCGTGAAACCCTGCGCCTGCGCCGCCAAACCACGCTGGCCAATTGCCTCGCGATTCCGCAGGTCAACGAGCGCGGTGACCGCCTCGATTGGTACGCCCCGTTTAATGGCAAAGTAAAATCCTGGCTGGGTGCCAGCGATCACGAGCGCCGTCAGGCGCTGGAGCTGCTGACGCTGAACCAGCAAGATTTGCAGGCACTGAGCCTGCGCGCACGCGACGCGGAGAATCCGGCGATGCGCTTGTTTGGTGCGTTGCTGAGCAAGACGTTGCAGTTCCCGGATCAGCAGTACGTTTATCTGGTGGATGGCAAACCGGTGATCACCTTCTGGGGCTTTGTTGATCCGCAGGCGCGTTCACGTGATGACGCGCTGGCTTGCCTGCGTGATTCGCTGGAAGATGAACTGCCGCCGCTACTGCCAGAACCGCCAGCGCCCGCTCCGCTGGTGGTCGCGCCAGTAATTGCGCCGCTGATCGACGTGCCGCCTGCTGCTGCCGAACCGCTGATCGAGCCGGAACCTGAAGTCGAAGAACCAGAAGCCGAAGTCATTCCTGAACCAGCGCCTGAACCGGCACCTGTCGCGCCGCCACGTCGCGCCTTTAACGTGCGTCCGCTGATGCTACTGTTGCCGGTTGCGGCGGTGGTCGCTGCGGGCGTCGCCTTCTGGCTGCACAGCGCACCACAACCGGCTGCGATTAGCGTTGCCGATGTGCCTGTGCCGGTAAGTAAGCCGCCGGCCGTGATGGTGAAAGCGGAAAAACTCGCCGCCACGCTGCCACAAACCGCCGCCACCGTCATTGCCGCCCCAGCGCCGGTTACTGCGCCTGTCGCGCCGCCTGAGGTGGTCGCTGAACACACCGAACCGGCCAAAGCGGATGATTTGGTGATGACCACCGAAGATGCGCGCGTTGGCTCGGTGAAATTTATCAATGGCACCTGGCGCGTGACCTTGCGTCAAACCAATCTGCCGACCGGCAAACCACCAAGCCTGCGCTATCAAATTCGCAACGGCAAAGGCACCGCCACCATTACCCAGGGCGACAACATCCGCTGCAAAGCCGATGTCACAGCCGCGATGACCAGCGCCGGCAGCATGGAAGTGCGCAGCCGCTATACTGCGACCTGCAGCGACAAATCGCGTTACCGCATGCCGGAATTGGTGTGTAAGGCCGGTGATGGTATCGCCAGCTGTACTGCGCAATACGGCGCAGATCAGGTCTTCCCGTTGACGATTAAGCGTGAGAGTAAGTAAACATGTTGGCTCCCCTCATCGATGACAAACAGAAAATCACGCTGATTGAAGATAGCGGTGTGCAGTTTCTTGATTTCGGTTTGCGTTTGCCTGCGTTGCAGGCTCGCCGCCAGTTCGTGCGTCAAACCGCCAACGGCCCGCTGCTGCGCCTCAACGTCGACGGCAACAGCGGCAAGTTTCTGCTCTATCCGGAAGATGGCGGCGCGGCGGAAGTGGTGCGTCCGGAAACGGATATCGCGCTGGCCGATTCGCTGAAGCTGCTGGCTCATCAATGGCTGCCGCTGCCGGTGCTGCGCTGCACCAGCGGACGTCGTTTTATCGGCGGCCCGGATAACTGGGCACGTCTGCATCTGGCGCCGCTGGCGCAACCTGATGCGGCAGGCAACACTCATCGCATTACCCTCGCCTTCGATACGCGCATTGTTTCAGAACAAGATGGCGGCGAGCAGCACGGTTTAAGCAAAGCCGATGCGCAGAACGGCGTCAGTTTCGCCCTTGCCTGGCACAACTACGAGCTGGGCGAATTCCTCGACCATACGTGGGTCGATGGCTGGCTGCGTGAAACCTTTAGCCAGCAGGTGCATGCGCTGGAGTCGCGTCGCGAACAGGAGCTAAACCAGGCGCTGCGTGAATTCGAATATCAGGCGCACTATCTCAACCTGCTGGAACTACTGGGCGAACAGCTCGATCTGGCGGAGATCTATATCCAGGCGACGTCGCTGCAAACGCCGGCGGTCAACGTCGATATCATTCTCGACGTCGGCAACTCGCATACCTGCGGCATTCTGGTGGAAGATCACGCCGAAGAGAGCAGCGGCCTGCGTCAAACTTACGAGCTGCAGCTGCGCGATCTCTCTGAGCCGCATCAGGTGTACAACGAACTGTTCGACAGCCGTCTGGAGTTTGCTGAAACCCGTTTCGGCAAGGCCAACTTCTCGCTGGAGAGCGGCCGTGAAAATGCCTTTATGTGGCCGTCGCTGACGCGCGTGGGCCGTGAAGCCAGCCGTCTGGCGCTGCTGCGTGCTGGCACCGAAGGCAGCACCGGCTTGTCCAGTCCGCGCCGCTATTTATGGGATGAAGCACGCTATCAGCCAGGCTGGCGCTTCAACGCCAACGGCAGCAGCGATGAGCCGCAGGCGACTGCGCTGCCGTTCACTTTACTGATCAATGACGAAGGCCAGCCGCTGCACGCGCTGGCGGAAGACGATCGTCTGCCGGTGTTCTCCGCCAGCTACAGCCGCAGTTCGCTGATGACCTTTATGCTGTGCGAACTGCTGGCGCAGGCGATGATGCAGATGAACAGCGTGGCGCAGCGCCAGCGCATGCCGCAAAGCCAGGCGCCGCGTCAGCTGCGTCATGTGATTCTGACATTGCCGTCGGCGATGCCAAAGCCAGAGCGTGAGATTTTCCGTCGCCGCATGCAGGAAGCCATCGCGCTGGTGTGGAAAGCCGAAGGCTGGCATCCGGCCGAAGAAGAGTTCACCGCCGCCAGCCAGGCAACCAGCCTGCGTCCGGTGCCGGATGTGCAGATGGAGTGGGACGAAGCCACCTGCGGTCAGATGGTGTGGCTGTTCAACGAAACTCAGGTCAACTTTGCTGGTCGCGCAGAAGATTTCTTCAGCAGCATGGCGCGCCCGGATCGTCCGCGTGAAGTCGATGAGCTGCCGGGTAAAAGCCTGCGCATCGCCTCGATTGATATCGGCGGCGGCACCACCGATTTAGCCATCACCCAATATCGCCTCGATGACGGCCAGGGCAACAACGTCAAAATCACCCCGCGCTTACTGTTCCGCGAAGGCTTCAAAGTCGCCGGTGACGATATTCTGCTGGATGTAATTCAGCTGTGGATTCTGCCGGCATTGCAGCAGAGCTTGCAGAAAGCCGGATTACAGCTGGCCGAACCGCTAATGAATAAGCTGTTTGGTCACGACAGCCGCATGGACGGACAAGCCACGCTGCGTCAGCAGGTGACGCTGCAGCTGTTCATTCCGCTGGCGCAGGCGGTGCTGGAGCAGTATGAAAACTGGGATCCGCTCGACAGCCACAGCGAAATCAACGCGCTGTTTGGCGAGCTGGTGCCACAAAAACCGGCCAGTAGCGTGCTGGCGTTTGTGAACGGCGAAATTCAGCGCACGCTCGGCGGCGATAGCCGTTTCGATCTGCTTGAGGTGCCGCTGGTGGTGAGCATGGCGCAGCTGCACGGCGAGTTCCTGCAACACCGTATGGCAATTATTCCGGCGCTGCGCGCGATGTGCGAAGTGGTTTCCTTGTATCAGTGCGATGTGCTGCTGCTTACCGGTCGTCCGTCACGCTTCCCCGGCATTCAGGCGCTGGTGCGCCATCTGCAACCCTTGCCGGGTAGCCGTATTTTGTCGCTGGAAGGCTATCACACCAGCGACTGGTATCCGTTCAACAAGCAAGGCCGTATTGATAACCCGAAATCCACCGCCGCGGTGGGCGCGATGCTGTGCCTGCTGGCGCTCGATCTGCGCCTCAGCAGCTTCTGGTTCCGCGCCGGTGATTTCGAACCTTACTCCACCATTCGCTATCTCGGCGTGCTGGATGAGACCTCGGCGCTTAGCGACGATAATCTGTGCTATAGCGAGATCGACCTCGACAGCAGCAGTTTCGCGCTGGATCGCAAAAGCAGCTTCCGCATTCGCGGCAACGTTTGCCTTGGTTTCCGCCAGCTGGAAAACGATCGCTGGCCGGCATCGCCGCTGTATAGCCTGAGCATTGTCGACCCGACGCTGGCACGTCAGGTTGCCGGTGAAAGCGTACTGCGCATCAAGCTGGCGGTGCAGCCTGGACCGGATAATCTCGGCCCAGAACGCTTAGTGTTAAGCGATGCACGCATGGATGACGGCACGCGCGTGCCGCTGGAGCAGCTGAGTCTGAAACTGAATACGCTTTCCGCCACCGGCAACGCGAATGCGCAATATTGGATCGACAGCGGGAGCGTCTGCAAACGATGAGAACTGCCAAAAAAGCCTCGCCGGTTACACCCGCGAAACGTCTGAGCCTGATGCAGGAAACGCTGGATGGCGCGCTGAACTGGGTGGAAACCCATCAGTCGCACGCGCCGCGTCTGGCACTGGAAGCCGAAACCCTGACGCTGCAGCTGCGCCGCGCGCGCGTGGAAAGCCATGCCCTGGCGCGCCAGCTGGCGCGTCCGGTGACGTTGGCGCTGTTTGGTCAGTCGCAGGCGGGCAAAGCCTGGCTGCTGAGTGAAATGGTCGGTGATGCGCAGGGCCAACTGATCGCGCGTCTCGGCGATAAAACCCTGAACTATTTCCAGAACATCAATCCCGGCAATCTCGATTTCGCTATCGCTACCCGCTTCAGCCATCAGCGCGAAACCCAATCCAACGCCTGGCCGCTGGAGATGACGCTGCTGAGCGAAGTGGAGCTGATTCGTTTGATGCTGGCCTGCGCCAAAACCGAGCTTCAGCCCGACACCGCGCAGATCGATGCTGCTTTGCAGCGTTTGCAGCGCCATCGCCAGGATGAACCGCAGCCTGGCCTCGACAGCGATGCGCTGATCACGCTGTGGGCGTGGAGCCGTCGTCATCATCGCCATGCCGAGATTCTCGATCGTCACTTCTGGCCGCAGGCGATTGCGCTGGCACCGTGGCTCAACGTCGACGATCGCGTGCAGCTGTTTGCCCTGCTGTGGCCGGGCCAAAACGCGCTGAACGAAAGCCTGCGTAGCCTGATGCACTTGCGTCACCAGCTGCGCCACGCACCGCGCGTGTTAGCGCCGCTTAGCGTGTTGGTGGACGACGCCGCACTGCCGGCAGAAAAACTGATTGGCAACGATGCCGACTGGCAGGAGATGATCGAAGTGTGTCCGATCGTCGCCAATCGTGTGGGGAAAGCGCAGCATGTGCCGCTGGGATTGCTGTCGCTGCTGACGCTGGAGATCACCTTGCCGCTCAGCTCCACGCCGCGTCAGGCGCTGTACGATGATGCGGATATGCTCGAGCTGCCCGCGCCGGGCACGCCAGCCGATCGCGCCCAACAGGATGAACTGGCGCAGCTGCGCAAACGCGATCCGCTGCGCGCCACGCTGCTGGAACAGAAACGTGCGCTGCTGCCGGGCCTGTACGCCGCGCGTCAGGGCATCGATTTGATGCTGATCTGTACCGCCGCCAGCCAGCGTCAGGATACCGATGTCGCTGCCAGCGCACTGCGCGAGTGGCACATGCATCAAACCATCGCCGCCAGCGTTGAAAAGCCGCGTCTGATTTGGGCAATCACGCCGCATGACGCGCGCTATCAGCAGCAGCAAATTAACGTTGATGAAGCAGTGCAACGGCAGATTGGTCAGCCGGGACAGAGCTGGGGTTCGATGCTGGCGCTGGATCGCGCGGGCGTCGATCGTATGGGCAGCTGGTTGCAGGATGAGATGCAGCCGGAAGCGCGCCGCGATCGTCTGGCATTGCAGCTCGGCGCGCTGCAGCAGAAGCTGGTGGAACGTTTGCAGCCGTGGACCGAATCCAGCGCCACGCCAGAACAGGCCGCTCGCAAGCAGGCGATCTCCGATACGTTGCTGAAATGTTTGCAACATCGCACCGGTTTGCACGGTGAACTGCTGGAACGTTTGCAGCCGTCGCGTGAAGCGGTACGTCAGCTGTGGCTGAGCCAGAGCAGCAGCACTACTATTCAGCACAGCGCCAAAACCGCAGCCGCTGAGCAGAGCTATTTTGGCATCGGCTTTGAGTTTGATCTGTTTAAAGACGAGCCGGTCGCCGCCGCTGAGCCGCGCAGCTCGGGCGGTCAGCGCGATCAGCAATTCCCGCAGCAGGTGTTTGCGTTGTGGCTTGAGCATTTGCGTCAGTTGCCGGAGAGCCGCAGCCTACTGGCACTGCTCAACGTCGATAAGCCGACGCTGGAGATGCTGGTGGAAGAGTTGATTACCGCCAGCTTCCGTCTCAAGGTGCTGAGCAAACTGCAAAACGCGCTGAATGAGCCGGATGCGCAGGCCAGCGCCCACGAAGCGCGAACCGATCGTCAGGTTTCACGCGCCATGACGGTGCTGGGTGATTTTGTCGCGTGGCTGGGCTTTTTACAGCGTCCGGAGAGCGAGCGTCCTGAAAGCCGCGTCAATCGCGGTCAGACGATTTTTGCCCGTCCGCCTGCGCCGAGCGTGAGCTTCTCGCCGGGACAGCGCTTAACACGTCTGTCGGCCGCGCCCGCCAATCATACCGCTTACTACATCTATGACTGGCTGGTGGGGTTGAATTCGGTGATCGTTGAGAACAATGGCTATACCGGCGGTGGCGATTTGCCCGCGAATGCCCGCCAGATGCTGGCGATTTTGCTGTTACCGCTGCACGCGTAATTTACTCGCCACGCACCAGGCGCAGCTCGCCTTCTAACTGCTGCTGCGCCTCTTCCAGTAACGCCAGCACCGGCGCGAATTCGGCACTCTCGCTGGCGTCATCAGCATGCGCTAAATAGAAGGTCGCCGGCAGCGCCATGCCGCCGGTCAGCCAATCCCACAGCGCATCAAGATTGTTACCGAAATCCACTGGGCAAGCACTCTGCTGCACCAGTGCGCGGTAAAACGCCTGGCGATCCGACAAGTTTTCAAAGTCAAAATGGAGCGTCAACATGGTTAAGGCACCTGTTTGAAGCTGCGATAGTGATCGGTGGTGAGGAAAATCAGTCCATCGGAAGAGTAAAGCAGACGATCGGCATCGCGGTGACCGCAATCGTAATTGACGTCCGCTTCATACCATTGCCTGCCCGCCTGCATCGGCAACCTTCTTTCGCGATTGCTAAAACGATCGCCACCAATCGCGCGGCCCGGCAAGACTTCACACAAGTTGCCCTTGCTGGGATTCCAGCCCTGGCGACGCGCTTCATTTTTGGTGAGATAGAGGTCGGGTAATTTGTGATGCTGCTGCACCCAACGCGCCACGGTGTTGGCATCGGTGAGTTGCGAGATATCGGGGTGGCTGGCGGACCATTTATCGGACAAACGCGGTTTCAGCCCGAGCCACAGCGCGGCGAGGACCAGAATTAAGGCAATCCAGAGTTTTTTTGACATGGTGGCATCCTGAAAAACAGGACGACGATAATAACAGATTTAAGGCAGGGAAAAACGCGGGCCAGCTAAGCTGGCCCTGGCGGGGTTTACTGCATTGCGCTGGCGGATGGCGCGGCGTGACGACGCCATGCTCCCGGCGCTACGCCATACTGGCGTTTGAAGCTGCGGTTAAACGACTGCTGCGAGTCGAAACCGAGTGAAATCGCCACGTTAAGAATTGGTTCATTGCTGGTGGTCAAGCGATCCGCTGACTTCTTCAGCTTCTTCTCACGAATGTATTCGCCCAGAGGCAAACCCGTGTGCTCTTTGAACATACGTTGCAGGTGCCATTTCGAATAACCGGCGCGCCCCGCTACGGTATCCAGATCCAGACGCGTTTCAATATTGTTGTCAATCCAGTCGATCAAATCGTGAATAAATGCGGTGGTCATCATCTCGTTTTCTCCGGTCGCCGTTGCGAACAGTATCAGTATCAGTTGCAATTACACTTTAAGGTTGAACGACTATGCCAGTTAATGCAAGTTTTATTATTGCATTAAATGCCGCACTGCGCGTAGGGGCTTTGATCCTTCTGCAACGTAATGATCAAAACAGCACATAAAGTGTATCAGATATTCTTGCAGATGCAGTTTGAGCAAGCCTACACTCGTGGCGTTTTAATGCAATCATAAAAGTTGCAGATTTTTCGTACGTCTCCTTTCTTTTTCACCAATGCGGAATAACAACAATGCATCTGCAAACATATAGGGTTCAATGGGCGGTAAGCCTGTCAGGAGTGATGTTGCTGGGAAGCCTGCTGGCCGGTTGCGATCGCGGGGTGGCGCAAAACGCCCCGCCGCCGCCGCCCGAAGTAAGTGTCGCGCAGGTGGTAGAGCAGAAAGTCAGCCAATGGGATAGCTTCAATGGCCGTTTCGAAGCGGTGCAGAGCGTGCAGCTGCGGCCGCGCGTTTCCGGCTATATCGATCAGGTCAATTATCGCGAAGGCGACGAGGTGAAAAAAGGTCAGGTGCTGTTCACTATTGACGATCGCACCTATCGCGCCACGCTCGAACAGGCGCAGGCCGAACTCGCCAACGCGCGCAGCCAGGCCACGCTGGCCCGCAGTGAATCGGCACGTACCGATAAACTGATCGGCACCAATGTGGTGTCACGCGAAGAGTGGGAACAGCGTCGCTCGGCGGCTAATCAAGCGCAGGCCAGCGTGCTGTCAGCCCAAGCGGCGGTGGATATGGCGCAGCTGAATCTCGATTTCACCCGCGTCACCGCACCGATTGAAGGCCGCGCCAGCCGCGCGATGATCACCACCGGCAACCTGGTGACCGCCGGTGACAGCGCCAGCGTGCTGACCACGTTGGTGTCGCAGGATCGCATGTACGTCTACTTCGACGTCGACGAAGCCACCTATCTGCATTATCAGGCGATGGCGCGTAAAGGCGAAAATCGCGGATCGCTGCCGGTAGAAGTGGCGTTGACCGGCGAAGAGGGTTTTCCGCATCGCGGCACCGTGGATTTCCTTGATAACCAGCTGACCGCCAGCACCGGTACCATCCGCATGCGCGCCTCGCTGGATAATCAGCAGCGTCAGTTCACGCCAGGCCTGTTTGCCCGCGTACGCCTGCCGGGCAGCGCCGACTTCACCGCCCTGTTAATCGACGATAAAGCCGTGCTCACCGATCAGGATCGTAAGTACGTTTACGTGGTTGATGCGCAAGGTAAAGCCCAGCGCCGCGATATTCAGGCCGGTGATTTAGCCGATGGCCTGCGCATTGTGCAGCAAGGCCTGAAACCTGGCGACAAGGTGATCGTTAACGGCTTGCAGAAAGTCTTTATGCCTGGCATGCCGGTGACCGCCCAACCGGTGGCGATGCGCTCCGCTCAATAACCTTCGAGACTGCCTTTTATGGATTTCTCCCGCTTTTTTATCGACCGACCGATTTTCGCCGCGGTGCTGTCGATTTTGATCTTTACCACCGGATTGATCGCCATTCCGCTGCTGCCGATCAGTGAATATCCCAACGTGGTGCCACCCAGCGTGCAGGTGCGCGCGGAATATCCCGGCGCCAACCCCAAAGTGATTGCAGATTCCGTGGCGACGCCGCTGGAAGAAGCCATCAACGGGGTGGAAAACATGATGTACATGAAATCCGTGGCCGGTTCCGACGGCGTGCTGGTCACCACCGTGACCTTCCGTCCAGGTACCGATCCGGATCAGGCGCAGGTTCAGGTGCAGAACCGCGTGGCGCAGGCCGAAGCGCGTCTGCCGGAAGAGGTTCGCCAACTCGGCCTCACCACGCAGAAGATGTCGCCGACGCTGACGCTGGTGGTGCATATGTTCTCGCCGCACGGCAAGTATGATTCGCTCTATCTGCGCAACTACGCGACGTTGAAGGTGAAAGATGAACTGGCGCGCCTGCCGGGCGTGGGTCAGATTCAGATCTTCGGGGCCGGTGAATACGCGATGCGCGTGTGGCTCGATCCCAATAAGGTGGCGGCGCGTGGCTTGACCGCATCCGATGTGGTCAGCGCGATGCAGGAGCAGAACGTGCAGGTTTCTGCCGGTCAGCTTGGCGCAGAGCCGCTGAAAAAACAGAGCGATTTCCTGCTGTCGATCAACACCCAGGGTCGTCTGGAGAGCGAAGAGCAGTTCGGCAATATCATCCTGAAAACCGCCGACGACGGCACGCTGGTGCGCCTGCGTGACGTGGCGCGCATTGAGATGGGTTCCGGCAGCTACGCGTTGCGTTCGCAGCTGAACAACAAAGATGCGGTGGGTATTGGTATCTTCCAGGCGCCGGGCGCCAATGCTATCGACCTGTCGAATGCGGTGCGCGACAAAATGGCTGAACTGGCAACCCGCTTCCCGGACGATGTGCAGTGGGCCGCGCCGTACGATCCAACGGTGTTCGTGCGAGATTCAATTCGTGCCGTGGTGCAAACGCTGTTCGAAGCGATTGTGCTGGTGGTGCTGGTGGTGATTCTGTTCCTGCAAACCTGGCGCGCGTCGATCATCCCGCTGCTGGCGGTGCCGGTTTCGGTGGTTGGTACCTTCAGCATCCTCTATCTACTCGGCTTCTCGCTGAATACCTTGAGTTTGTTCGGGCTGGTGTTGGCGATCGGTATCGTGGTGGATGACGCCATCGTGGTGGTGGAGAACGTCGAGCGTAATATCGAGCAAGGCTTGTCGCCGACGGCGGCGGCGCATCAGGCGATGCGTGAAGTGTCCGGCCCGATTATCGCCATCGCGCTGGTGCTGTGTGCGGTTTTCGTGCCGATGGCGTTCCTGTCCGGCGTGACCGGTCAGTTCTATAAGCAGTTTGCGGTGACGATTGCCATTTCAACGGTGATCTCCGCTATCAACTCACTGACGCTGTCACCGGCGCTGGCGGCGCTGCTGCTGAAGCCGCATGATGCCGCGAAGGATATGCCGACGCGCATTATCGATCGCCTGCTCGGCTGGCTGTTCCGTCCGTTTAACCGCTTCTTCCAGCGCAGCTCGGATGGCTATGAATCGCTGGTGGGTAAAACCTTGCGTCGCCGTGGCGCAGTGTTCGGCGTATACGTGCTGCTGCTGGCGGGTGCGGGCTTTATGTTCCATACCGTGCCGGGCGGCTTTATTCCGACCCAGGATAAGCTCTATCTGATTGGCGGCGTGAAGATGCCGGAAGGTTCATCGCTGGCACGTACCGATGAAGTGATTCGCAAGATGAGCGAAATCGGCATGAACACCGAAGGCGTGGCCTATTCGGTCGCCTTCCCCGGTCTGAATGCGTTGCAGTTCACCAACACGCCGAATACCGGCACGGTGTTCTTCGGCCTGAAACCGTTCAACGAGCGTAAGCGCAGTGCGGCGGAGATCAATGCCGAGATCAACGCCAAAATCTCCAAAATCCAGCAAGGCTTTGGCTTCTCGATTATGCCGCCGCCGATTTTGGGTCTGGGACAAGGTTCGGGTTATTCACTGTATGTGCAGGATCGCGCGGGCCTCGGTTACGGTGCGCTGCAAACCGCCATCAATACCATGACGGGTGCGGTGTTACAGACGCCGGGCATGATGTTCCCGATTTCATCCTACCAGGCCAACGTGCCGCAGCTGGATGTGCAGGTGGATCGTGATAAAGCCAAAGCGCAAGGCGTGTCGCTGACCGAACTGTTCAGCACGCTGCAAACCTATCTGGGATCGTCGTACGTTAACGATTTCAATAAGTTTGGTCGTACCTGGCGCGTAATGGCGCAGGCGGACGGCGATTTCCGCGATAGCGTGCAGGATATCGGTAATCTGCGTACCCGCAACGATCGCGGCGAAATGGTGCCGATTGGCAGCATGGTGAATATCACCACCACGTACGGCCCGGATCCGGTGATTCGCTACAACGGTTATCCGGCAGCGGACCTGATTGGCGATGCCGACCCACGCGTGCTCTCTTCGGCGCAGGCGATGCAGAAGCTGGAAGAGATGTCGACGCAGGTACTGCCGAACGGCATGAACATTGAATGGACTGACCTGAGTTATCAGCAATCAACGCAGGGCAATACCGCGCTGATCGTCTTCCCGGTCGCCGTTTTACTGGCGTTCCTGGTGCTGGCGGCGCTGTATGAAAGCTGGACGTTGCCGCTGGCGGTGATCCTGATTGTGCCGGTCACCATGCTCTCTGCGCTGGTCGGCGTGTGGCTGACCGGTGGCGATAACAACGTGTTTGTGCAGGTTGGGCTGGTGGTGCTGATGGGGCTGGCGTGTAAGAACGCGATTCTTATCGTTGAGTTTGCGCGTGAGCTGGAGATGCAGGGCAAGAGCATTGTCGATGCGGCGCTGGAAGCCTGTCGTCTGCGTCTGCGTCCCATCGTCATGACCTCGATTGCCTTTATCGCCGGTACCATTCCGCTGATTCTTGGCGAAGGTGCAGGCGAGGAAGTGCGCGGCGTAACCGGGATTACCGTGTTCTCTGGCATGCTGGGCGTGACGCTGTTTGGTCTGTTCCTGACACCAGTGTTCTATGTGACGCTGCGTAAGCTGGTGACGCGCAAGCAGCCGCAGGGTGAAGTGCAAACGGTGTGAAGGTTTTAGGTTAAATGAACAATCCGGGCCAAGTGCCCGGATTTTTTATAAATGTGCAGCCTACAGAAACCTTGTCAAACAACCGTAGGGTCGCCATTTATGGTGACCGATTAGCTAAAAATGAAGTGCAGTTCGCTAATGTGCATGGAATTGTATGGCTGGAGCATGAGGTAATAAAAAAGGTCGCCATGAATGGCGACCCTACGGGGTGTGGTTTTAGCGGCCTTTCTTACACAGCTCGGCGAGTTCGAGATCGGGCAGCTCTTCGCAGTTGCTGGTGTCGTTATGCTTCAGTTCGGCCAGCGCGTCCGCGACGGTGCGGGTTTCCAGCACTTTTAGCGACGCTTCTTCAGCCTCTTCAGCAATCGATTTGAAATACCAACACAGGTTGGCACTGACCAAACAACGCGGTGCCACATCAGGGCGTGATGCCCAGAGTTTTTTATCTTCAATCACAGAAGTATAAATATCGCGCAGCGTGATCTCAGCGGCCGGGCGACCCAAATGAATCGAGCCGGTGCGGCCAAGCGTTGAGACGATGATGCCGTCACGCGTGAGCGGAACCATAAGTTTCCGAATGAAACTGGGGTTCGCTTCAAGACCATACGCCAATATGGCACTGGTCGAGCGTTTACCCAGTTGCTCCGCCATCGCTACGCTCAAAACCATCTGCAAAGCTGTCGGGAAGCGGTAATCAAGCATTTCTATATCCTGAGTTGCGGTTATCTTGTTGTTTTTATGCCGCGACAGTGAGTAATCAATGAGCAATAAATATAACAAACACTGTTGCTTTTTAGAAGTCAACGTCCGTGATCCAGGCACGTATTCCCCATTTAATCGGGCAGAAGCGCACAGGCTGCTTAGTTTATCACTCCCCTTTCCGACTGTGGGCTGGCCTGCGGCAACTTCTGCTGCAAAAGCACCACCAACAGCACGTTAATCAACGCCAGAACGCACAACAACCACAGCGTGGCGCTGGCTCCGAGGTGCTGAAACACATAGCCGCCAACCAGCGGCGTCAATGCCTGGCCGATTAAAGCGGGACGCGCCATGCGCCCTACCACAATCGCGTAAGCCTCTGGTTTGACCATCACCAGCGGTAAAGTTCCCCGCACAATGGCACGCAACCCATTCCCGGCACCGTACAGCACCATGCTGAGCACCGCAAATTGCGGATAACACGCCAGCAGCAGCAAGCCGAGCGCCACTAATCCCACCGAGAAAAAGGTGGTCCAGATCGGGTGACCGCGCTTAAAGGCGATATCCACGATGCGTGATCCCACCTGACACGGGCCGAGAATCGCGCTGATGGCCAGCGCCGACGCCAGCGTGTGGCCGCTGGCCTGCAGCAAGGTGATCAGCTGTACCGAAATGGCCGTCATGATCACCGATGCGAGAGTGAAAATGCTGCACAGCAGCCAAAACAGCGTTGGCGCCAGTTCGTCGCCCTGCGCGGTTGGTTTTGTTTTGGCGGCGGCGATTTTCCCTTCTGGCGCGGGAAGCGCGTAAAGATACGCGGGCAACACTGAAACACATAACAATCCGGCGATAGCAAAACAGGCGCCGCGCCAATCCAGCCAGTGAATCAGCAGCGCGGTGCCCGGCCACACCAAGGTTGTACAGAAGCCGGAGATCAGTGTGATGCCGGTAATCGCACCGCGCGCCTGGCCGCCGTAAAGCGTGCCGAGCGTGGCAAACAGCGCATCGTACAGGCCCATCGCCATGCCAATGCCGATAATCAGCCAGGCAAACAGAAACAGCGGCAGGTTATGACTCAATCCCATAATTACCAGACCGAGCGCCATCACCGCCCCGCTCGCCGCCAGCAATGCGCGGCCATAAGTGCGGGAAATCAGTCGCCCGCTCAACGGTGCCAGCAAACCGGAAATCAGCATGCCGAGCGATAGCGCGCCATACACCCATTGTTGCGACCAGCCGGTTTCCGCCACGATGGGATTAGCCATCACCGCCATAAGATAGAAGGATCCGCCCCATGACAGGATTTGCACTAATCCAAGCGTAACGATGGCGGCAGCAGGTGGCTTTGGCTGAGGCTTCACAACAATTATCCATTAGCAGGCAAAGCATTGTTATAACACGTTCATCCCGCTGGAAAAATCCCGCCGTTAGCTGCTTAACAAAAACCTTGCGCTGCGCTGGCAGACCAGCGTCTAAGTCAGTACACTTAAAAGTATGTTGTAACTATGGAGGCCATTTATGGCTCGTTATGATTTGGTTGCCGATCTGCATGACTGCGTCAACGCGCTGGAAGCGGGTTTGGGCGCGTTGCGTCAACAGATTGAGCAGCAACCGCTGCTGATTGCGCGCGTGTTTAGCCTGCCGGAAATCGAGAAAGGCCGCGAACATGATGAAATTGAACACATCGCGGTGACGCAGCATCTTGGCAAAACGGCGCGCGACTTAGCGCTGGCGCACTATTGCCGCCTGTTTATACAGCATCAATCGGAAAAGCTCAGCACCAAAGCCGCTGTGCGCTTGCCGGGCGCAATTTGCATCGAAGCTGATGGCGATATACATGAACAGATTACGCAGCAGGTTGCGGAGATAAATACCCTCAAGCAGCGGCTGGAACAGCTGATTACCGTGGAATCGGGCTTGCCGAGCGAGGCGCGTTTTGAGTTTGTCCACCAGCATCTGCGCGGGTTAATTACGCTTAACGCTTACCGCAGCGTGACGCTGCTTAACTCACCGGACAGTTTGCGCTTCGGCTGGGCGAATAAAAATATCATCAAAAACGTTACGCGTGATGAGGTGGTCGAACAGCTGGAGCGCAGCCTGAAGGCCAATCGCGCTCAGGCGCCGTGGACGCGCGAGCAGTGGGCGGAAAAAGTGCAATTGGAGCTGGAAGCAATTCTTGCGTTACCGGCGGGTGCGAAACTGAAAATCAAACGTCCGGTTAAGGTGCAGCCGATTGCCCGCATGTGGCGCGCCAGCGAAAAGAAACAGGTGCAGCTTGCCTGCCCTTCTCCGCTGCTGGTGCTGTGCCGCGATCGCACCCAGGTACCGATTCTGGGTGAGCTGCTGAATTACGATGCCGATAACGTGGCTTATCGCCACAAACCGCTGGCCGAGCCGCTGCATCTGATCATTCCGCGCCTGCATTTATGGAGCGATCGGCAGGTTTAAAAATAAATTTCAAAATCACTGCATCCAATTCATCACCTGCCCTCGTATATCAGAGTGTGAGCAACTTCTTCGCTCCCTACTACGAGGATTTATGATGAAAAAGCTAATGGGCATTGCAGTCGTATCCAGCACTTTACTGTTCACCGCAGGTGCATTCGCCGCGATGGATAATGGCTCCGTGATGGTAGGCGGAGCCGCGATGTATCCGCAAAAGAACATCGTTGAAAACGCGCTGAACTCTAAAGATCACACCACGCTGGTTGCTGCTGTTAAAGCGGCGGGCTTGGTGGAAACCCTCGAAGGTAAAGGTCCGTTTACCGTCTTCGCGCCAACCAATGCGGCCTTCGCCAAGTTGCCAGCGGGCACCGTTGATAGCCTGGTGAAACCGGAGAACAAAGCGAAGTTGACCAGCATCCTGACTTATCATGTGGTGGCGGGCAAATACGACATGAAAGCGCTGGAGATGAAAATCAAGCAAGGTGGCGGTCATGCCGAGCTGAAAACTGTTAACGGCCAACCGTTGTGGATTATGAATAATGGCCCGCACAATATTCAGCTGAAAGATGGTCAAGGCAATGTGGCGAATATCAGCACTTATGACGTCAATCAGAAAAATGGTGTGATTGATGTGATTGATACCGTCTTAATGCCTAAGTAATTGCCTATACTCGGATTGGGCATTTTAGCCAACCGGGAAGATTATGGATAATAGGCTAACAGAACAATTAGTGACGTTATTGCCGGCGATCGCACAGGGCGATCGCCGCGCGTTTGAACAACTCTATCGACTGACTTCGCCACATCTCTTCGCCCTCACCCTGCGCATGCTACGCCAGCAAGGCTGGGCGGAAGAGGTGCTGCACGATTGCTATCTGACTATCTGGAACCGCGCCAACGCCTACGATGCCGCCCTTAGCGCGCCGATGACATGGATGACGCACATTGTGCGCAATCGCTGCATTGACGGGTTACGCAGCGGACAAGCGCGCATGACGCTTAATACAGAAGAGTTTGACGATCTAATGCAGATAACGGCGGAAGACGAACAAAATACCTGGCACGATCCGGCGCAAGCCGATCGCCTGCGACACTGCATTGGCCATCTGAGTAGCGAACAGCAGCAAAGCATCACGCTCGCCTATTATCAGGGGATGTCCCACAGTGATATTGCCGCCTGGCTGCAACAGCCGGTTGGCTCGGTAAAAAGCTGGATTCGCCGCGCGCTGGAGCATCTGCGGGAGTGTGTGGGCCTATGAACGAAAACTTACAACGCGATGATGCCTTAGCTGCCGAGTATGCGCTGGGCACTTTAAGCGAGCTGGCGCGTTTGCGCTTTGAGCGCCGGCTGCGTAACGAGCCTGAACTCGCGGCTAACGTCGCGCGCTGGCAAACCATGCTGGCGGGCCTTGATAATCAGCTTGCGCCGGTCACGCCGCCGGAAAAGGTGTGGAAGAAGATTACGTTGAGCTTGCCCGAGCAACGCGCGATTCAACCTAAACGCCATTATGCCGGCTGGCTGGCGGCCGCCAGTATCGCGGCGATCGCCCTGCTCGCCTCACTGTTCCTGCAGCAGCCGACGTTAACGCCGTTGACGGTACTTAACGATGCTCAGCATCAACAGCAATGGGTGGTCAGCGCGGACAGCAAACTGGCGCAGTTGAGCCTGACGCCGTTACATCCGGTGGCCATCGCCGACAGCAACAGTTTGCAGCTGTGGCTGATTCCGCCAGGTAAAGCGCCTATTTCGCTGGGTTTGCTGGATAACCAGAAGGCAACCGATGTTGCGTTAAATAGCACGATTTCCCGCTCAGGCGTGATCGCTATCAGTCTTGAACCGCGCGGCGGCTCGCCAACGGGCCAGCCAACCGGTCCGGTGTTGTATAGTGGGCAGCTGTAAACAAAAAAGGCCGTTCATCTGAACGGCCTTAGTTTATTCAACAGCTATTGCTTCATGCTGCCAACCATCTCTTCTGGACGTACCCATTCATCGAACTGCTCTTCGGTCAGATAGCCGAGCTTCAGCGCCGAGCCTTTCAGCGTCAGGCCCTCTTTATGCGCTTTCTTAGCGATTTCTGCCGCTTTGTCGTAACCGATATGGGTATTCAGCGCGGTCACCAGCATCAGCGATTCGTTCAGCAACTGATCGATACGCTCGCGTACCGGTTCAATACCAATCGCGCAATGATGATTGAAGCTGTCCATACCGTCGGCAAGCAGACGCACCGATTGCAGGAAGTTGTGGATCACCATCGGACGGAATACGTTGAGCTCAAAGTTGCCGGACGCGCCGCCAATGTTCACCGCCACGTCGTTGCCCATCACCTGGCAACACAGCATGGTCAGCGCTTCGCACTGCGTCGGGTTCACTTTGCCCGGCATGATCGAGCTGCCAGGCTCGTTTTCCGGGATTGCCAGTTCGCCGATGCCGCAACGCGGGCCAGAGGCCAGCCAGCGTACGTCGTTGGCAATTTTCATCAACGAAGCCGCCAGACCTTTCAGCGCACCGTGCGCGTGGACTAGCGCATCGCAGGTCGCCAGCGCTTCAAACTTATTCGGCGCGGTAACAAACGGCTGTTTGGTCAAATCGGCCAGCGCTTTGGCCACGCGTACCGCGTATTCCGGATGGGTATTCAGGCCGGTACCAACCGCCGTGCCGCCCAGCGCCAGCTCCGCCACGTGCGGAATACTGTTCTCGATGTGCTTGAGATTGTGCTCGAGCATCGCCACCCAGCCGGAGATCTCCTGGCCGAGCGTCAGCGGGGTCGCATCCTGCAAGTGGGTACGACCAATCTTGACGATATCTTTGAAAGCGTCGGACTTCTCACTCAGCGTCTTTTTCAACACGTGAATCTGCGGAATCAGCTGCTCCCGCACGGCGATGACCGCGGCCACGTGCATGGCGGTGGGGAACACATCGTTGGAGCTTTGGCTTTTATTCACGTCGTCATTGGGATGCACCAGACGCGACATGCCACGCTCGCCGCCAAGAATTTCACTGGCGCGGTTGGCCAGCACTTCATTCATGTTCATGTTGGTCTGGGTGCCGGAGCCAGTCTGCCAGATCGCCAGCGGGAACTCGTCGCTGTGTTTATCTGCCAGCACTTCGTCGGCGGCTTTAAGAATCGCCTGGGCGCGATCGGCAGGAAGCAAGCCGAGATCCTGGTTCACCTGCGCCGCCGCACGCTTGGTCAGCGCCAGCGCATGCACCAATGCCACTGGCATTTTCTCGGTTGAGATTTTGAAATGTTCCAGCGAACGCTGGGTTTGTGCGCCCCACAACTTATCTGCCGGTACTTCGATCGGTCCCATTGAGTCTTTTTCAATGCGATTGGCTGCCATGACTACGTCTCCTTAGCTCAGATTTTGAGGTTTCCGCTCTAAACGCCTTCCCGCGACGCCGTTGAGCGAGCAAGATTGTCACATACAAGAATTTAACATTATGCGAGCCTATCGCCTTTATTGCACTTGTTCGTGTATTTTCTATGGCACTTTCTGCTTTAATAAGCCTATTTACTTACGGTTATTAAGGGTAAACGATGCAAAAATTGAACAATTCGCTGCAAAATTACGCCTGGGGCAGCAAAACTGCGCTGACAGAACTCTACGGCATCGAAAATCCACAAGGTTTGCCGATGGCGGAACTGTGGATGGGCGCACACCCGAAAAGCCCTTCGACCGTTGAGGTCAACGGTGAAGCGCGTTCGCTGCGCGAAGTGATTGATGCCGACAAGGTCGCCACGCTAGGCAATGCGGTGGCGGAACGTTTCGGCGAGCTGCCATTCCTGTTTAAAGTGCTGTGCGCCGATCAGCCTTTGTCGATTCAGGTACACCCGAGCAAAGCCGCTGCTGAAGAGGGTTTTGCACGTGAAAATGCCGCTGGTATCCCACTCAGCGCCGCTGAACGTAACTATAAAGACGCCAATCACAAGCCCGAGCTGGTGTATGCGCTGACGCCATTCCAGGCGATGAACGGTTTCCGCGAGCTGCATGAAATTGTCTCGCTGCTGGAGCCGGTGGCCGGTGCGCATCCGCAAATCGCCCACTTCCTGGAAAATGCTGACGAAGCCAACCTGGCAAAACTGTTAGCCACGCTGCTTTCGTTGCAAGACGAGGCCAAATCGCGCGCTATTGGCGTACTGAAATCGGCGCTCAATGCGCGTGAAGGCGAACCGTGGCAGACGATCAAATCCATCGCCACCGATTATCCGGATGATAGCGGGCTGTTTTCGCCGCTGCTGCTCAATGTCATCACCCTGCAGCCGGGCGAAGCGATGTTCCTGTTTGCCGAAACGCCGCACGCATATCTGAAAGGCGTGGCGCTGGAAGTGATGGCGAACTCCGATAATGTGCTGCGCGCCGGTCTGACGCCGAAGTTTATCGATATCCCGGAACTGCTGGCTAACCTGAAGTTCCAGGCAAAACCGGCCGCGACGCTGTTGACTCAGCCGCAGCGCGACGGCGAAACCCTGAACTTCCCGATTCCGGTAGAAGACTTTGCCTTTGCCATTCATGGGCTTTCCGCTGCGCCGCAATCGCTGGCACAAAACAGCGCTGCCCTGCTGTTCTGCATTGAAGGCCAGGCGGTGATTGAGAAGTCCGGTCAACAGCTGGTGCTGAAGCCGGGTGAATCCTGCTTTGTCGCCGCCAATGAGTCGCCGGTCAACGCGGCGGGCACCGGTCGTCTGGCGCGCGTATTTAACACGCTCAACTGAGTTCCGGCTGACGCTGCCAGCATTAACTGCTATTCTTTCAAACTATTAATTTAAAACGCCTGCGGGCGTTTTTCTTCACCCGTCGCGCACCGACCAGCGGCGTGCGGACGCAAGGATAAGGACGACACAGCGATGAAAAAGACCCAGGTTGCCGTAGGTGTAATTGTGGCGCTCGGCGTGATTTGGACTGGTGCTGCATGGTTTACCGGTAAACAACTGGAAAGCCACATGGATCAGATGTTGCAGAATGCCAATGCGCAGCTAAATGCTTACGCGCCGAACAGCCGACTGACGCTGAGCTATCAGGATTACCAGCGCGGCGTGTTTAGCAGCAAAACCAAATTGGTCGTGCAGGCTAGCTCGCAAACCAATGACAACCCGCTGTTGAAGCCTGGTCAAAGCATCGTGCTGAACGAGACTATCGATCACGGTCCTTTCCCGTTCGCCCAGTTGAAGCGCGGCAGCCTGATCCCAAGCATGGCGTCGGTGCACACCGAGCTGGAAAACACCGATGCGGTGAAGAAACTGTTTGAACTGACCAACGGCAAATCGCTGGTTAATGCTGATACCCGCGTCGGTTACAGCGGTGCGACCAATACCGATCTCAACCTGCTGGCGGTGGATTACAACAATCCGCAGACCGGCGATCGTCTGGCCACCAACGGCGGCACGCTGAACATCAGCGCCGACAGCAAAGGCGACAAAGTCAGCCTCGACGGCGACTTCTCCAGCATCGCGGTCACCAGCAAAAATCAGGTGGAACAGCCAGTGCTGTTCACGCTCAATGGCCTGAAGCTGAGCGGCGATACCCACCTCAGCCCGGAAGGCGTGCGCGTTGGCGATCAGTCGATCTCTCTGGATAAACTGGATGCCAGCATCAACGGTCAGGAAGGTTTGTCACTGGAGAAGCTGAAAACTACCTCTTCCTTCGACAACAAAGAAGGCAAGATTGGCGGGCAGCTGGACGTCAACGTTGACAAGATCACCCTGCAGAAGCAGCCATTTGGTGAAGCTAAGCTGGCGATGAAGTTTGCGCAGTTCGATGCGCAAGCGGTGAAAGCCTTCTCCGATACTTACAACGCGCAGATGCAGGATCTGCTGAACCAGCCGGGCGTAGCGGAAGATCCAATTCGCTATCAGGCCAGCGTGCAAACCATCCTGCGTAATAACCTGCCAACGCTGTTGAAAGGCTCGCCAACGCTGAGCATCGCGCCGTTGAGCTGGAAAAATGACAAAGGTGAAAGCACCTTTAATCTGAACGTCGGCTTTAACGATCCGGCCACCGTCACCGGCGAAGCGCAGAGTTTGGGTGCCGCAGTGGATCGCGTGCTGAAAACCCTCGACGGCAAGCTGGCGATCAATATGCCGATGGCGACAGAAACCATGCGTCATGTCGGTTTAGCGGAAGGTTATCAGGGTGATGATGCGCAGAAGCTGGCGGATCAGCAGGTGAAAGGTTTAGCGGCGATGGGCCAGATGTTCCGCCTGACGCAGCAGCAGGATGACAACATCGTCACCAGCCTGCAATACGGCAACGGTCAGGTAACCATGAACGGCGACAAGATGACGCTGGAGCAGTTCCTGTCACGTTATATGCTTGGCGCACCGACCAGCGAAGGCATGCCTGAGTAAATCACTTAAGCAATAAATTGCCAATGTATGCAGGTGCGCATGAATGCGCACCCTACGAAAATCCCGCCAAATCCCCGTAGGGTCGCCATTTATGGCGACCTTTTCACGCTTAACTGACAAGCATTAGGCCAATTGGCCGCCCTTAAACTTCCCCGCGCATCAGCTGCGGCGGCACAATCAAGCTTTGAATCTCCGCTTCCGGCTGCGCCAGCCGCTGCAACATCCGTTCCGCCGCCCTTCTTCCTACATCACGCGCTTCGCTACTGACAAAGGTCATGGTGGGATCGTGCAACTCCCGCTGCGGATCGTCATTAAAGCCCACCAGCGCCAGTTGCTGCGTGTAGTAGCTATCCACCGCGCCTTCACCAAAGGTTCGCCCACAGCGTAACGCGCCGAAATAGCAGCCGAGCGCGGTGCTGCCGTTATGCGCCAAAATCGCGGTAATGCCGGGATGTTGGCGCAACAACTGCAGTGTTAGTGCCGACACGCTTTGCTGGCGATCGTCACACTCAATAATCCAGTCGGATCGAAACGGCAAACCGTATTGCAGCAAAGTGGCGCAATAGCCGCCAATCCGCTCGGCGCGCGTCAGTGACGAACCCAAACCGCCCATCCAGGCGATGCGCTGATGGCCCTGACGAATCAAATACTCCGTCGCCATACGCGCCGCCTGACTATTATCGGGACGCAATGAGTCAACGTTATCCAGGCTGCTGGCGCGTGAGGCGCAGACTAACGCAATGTTCTGCTCCTGCGCCTGCGGCACCAGCATTTCTGCCTGCGCCACCGCGCCGCCGAGCACAATCCCTTCCGCGCCCTGCGCCACCAGCGTGTCAAAACAGCGTTTAAGATGTTGGCCGTGCTGACCGCTTTGTGTCAGCACCAGCACTTTGCCCTGCTGCTCCAGCACTTCGCTTAGTCCTGCCGTCATCGCGGCATAAAATGGCTGGCTGAGATCGCGCACGATCAAGCCGATCACGCCGCTTTCGCCGCCGCGCAGGATTGAGGCCGAACGATTACGCACGTAGCCAAGCTGCTCAATCGCCTGATTGACACGTGTGGCCGTAGCGGGCGAAATGCGCCCTTTGCCGGAGAGCACCAACGACACGGTAGAGACCGACACCCCGGCGACCAACGCCACATCATGAATAGTGGTTTTCTGCTGGGACATAGCGTTCCGTTACCAACGTCCAAATTCAAAGAGGTAAAACGTTACACTGATTGCATCAAAAATAAAGTCTGCAATTAGTCACTCTTTGTGATTATAGCCACAAAAATAAGTGGTAAAACGTTTTATCATCCTTGACCACATTGAAGCCTTTAACTTTTATTGCCAGGAGAGTCTATGTCCGCCAGTCGTCCCAAAATGTCACTTTGGGAGTTTTTCCAAAGTCTGGGCAAAACATTTATGTTGCCCGTCGCACTGCTTTCGTTCTGCGGTATCCTGCTCGGCATCGGCAGTTCGCTCAGCAGCCGCGATGTGCTCACGCTCATCCCCGCGCTCGATCATCCTTTCCTGCAATATATGTTTATCTGGCTGGCGAAAATCGGTTCCTTTGCCTTTAGCTATCTGCCGGTGATGTTTGCCATTGCCATTCCGCTCGGTATGGCGCGCGAGAACAAAGGCGTGGCAGCGTTTGCCGGTTTTGTTGGCTATGCGGTGCTGAACCTGAGCATCAACTTCTGGCTCAACATCAATGGCATTCTGCCGACCACCGATGCGGCGGTGCTGAAAGCTAATAACGTACAAAATATTCTCGGCATTCAGTCCATCGACACCGGTATTCTCGGCGCGGTTATCGTCGGTATCGTGGTGTTCTGGTTGCATGAGCGTTTCCACAACATTCGCCTGCCAGATGCGCTGGCGTTCTTCGGTGGCACGCGCTTTGTGCCGATCGTCACCGCGATGGCGATGGGCGTGCTGGGCTTAGTGGTTCCGCATATCTGGCCATTCTTCGCCCGTGCGATTACCGGCCTTGGCTGGGTGATTAACAGCGCCGGTGAATTTGGTCCGATGATTTTTGGTACCGGCGAACGTCTGCTGCTGCCGTTTGGTTTGCAGCACATTCTGGTGGCGATCATCCGCTTTACCGATGCCGGCGGCACCATGGATGTGTGCGGTAAAAGTGTCAGCGGTGCGTTAACCATCTTCCAGGCGCAATTGGCGTGTGCGGATACGCACGGCTTTGCCGAGAGCGCCACGCGCTTCCTGTCGCAGGGTAAAATGCCGGCCTTCCTCGGCGGTTTGCCGGGTGCAGCATTGGCGATGTATCACTGCGCCCGTCCGGAAAACCGTCATAAAATTAAAGGCCTGCTGATTTCCGGCGTGGTGGCTTGCGTCGTAGGTGGCACCACGGAACCGCTGGAGTTCCTGTTCCTGTTTGTCGCGCCGGTGCTGTATCTGATCCACGCACTGCTGACCGGTTTAGGCTTCACCGTGATGGCGATGCTGGGTGTGACTATCGGTAACACCGACGGCAACGTGATCGACTTCTTCGTCTTCGGCGTGCTGCACGGCCTCTCCACCAAATGGTATTGGGTGCCGGTCATTGCTGCGGTGTGGTTCGTGTCTTATTACGTTATCTTCCGTTTTGCCATCAGCCACTTCAATATCAAAACCCCAGGTCGCGAAGTGGAAACCAACAGCGTGGAGCAGCAGGTTAATCGCGCAGCTGTCGGTAAATCGGGCTTCAACACGCCAGCGATTCTGTCGGCGCTGGGCGGCGTGGAAAACATCGCTTCACTGGATAACTGCCTGACGCGTCTGCGCATTACCGTGGTCGATATGAGCAAGGTGGATGATGCAATACTGAAAGCCAACGGCGCGATTGGCGTGGTGCATGTCAATGCCACCAATCTGCAAGTGGTGATGGGCCCGCAGGTGCAGTCGGTCAAAGATGAGATGGCACACCTGATGAGTGCGACGGTGTAATGATGCCGGATTTTAATTTCAATCAGGTGGTGGATCGCCACGGCAGCTGGTGTACGCAGTGGGATTTCGTGGCCGATCGGTTTGGCGTGGCGGATTTACTGCCCTTCACCATCTCCGACATGGATTTCGCCACCGCGCCTTGCATCATCGAGGCGCTGCAACAGCGCCTCACGCACGGGGTGTTTGGTTACAGCCGCTGGCAGCATGATGATTTTCTTTCTGCCATTCAACACTGGATGCGCAGCCGTTTCGCTACTGAAGTCGCGGCAGAATCGTTGATTTATGGCCCGTCGGTGATTTACATGGTGGCGCAGCTGTTGCGCCACTGGACGCAGCCGGACGATGAAGTGCTGATCCACACGCCTGCTTACGATGCGTTTTACCACACCATCAACGGCAATCAGCGTCGCGTGCTGGAGCTGCCGCTGCAGCGCCACGGAAGTGAATGGCTGTGCGACATGGCGCAGCTGGAAAGCTTGCTGGCGCGTCCGCGCTGTAAAATGATGCTGCTGTGCAGTCCGCACAATCCTACCGGCAAAGTGTGGCGCGAAGAGGAGCTGCGGCAGATGGCAGCGCTATGCGAAAAGCATGGCGTGAAGGTGATCAGCGATGAAATCCATATGGATATGGTGCTGAGTGATGCGCGGCATACGCCGTGGAGCCAGGTTGCGCAGTCCGATTGGGCGCTGTTCACCTCGGCCTCCAAGAGCTTCAATATTCCGGCGCTGACCGGCGCGTGGGGCATCATTCCAGATGAGCGCGATCGTCAGGCGTGGTTCCACGCGCTGAAGCAGCAGGATGGTTTATCCTCGCCGGCAGTAATGGCGCTTGCCGCCACCATCGCTGCGTATCGCGATGGCGCGCCGTGGCTGGATGCGCTGCGTACCCACTTACGTGGCAATATGCAGCACATTGCAGAACGGATGAACACGGCGTTTTCGCAGCTTAACTGGCAGCCGCCAGCCGCGACTTACCTGGCGTGGATCGATCTCAATCCGCTTGGCATTGACGAACAGGCGCTGCAACAGCGTCTGATTCATCAACACAAAGTGGCGATCATGCCCGGTTCGACTTACGGCGCGGCGAGCCAGGGTTATCTGCGCCTCAACGCCGGTTGCCCGCGCAGCAAGCTGGATGATGGGCTGGATCGTCTCATCGCCGGGTTAAAATCGTTCTGAAATGCGACGGATGCTGATTAATTCAGCATCCGTTTTCCTGTTTGCGCAAATCGCTGGCGCTGTTGCGCAAGATGTTTTTATAATCCTCTGCACTTTATGAAACTTAAGCGAGTGCGCCATGATTGATCTAAAACTCCCCCTCACCGACATTCACCGCCACCTTGATGGCAATATCCGCGCACAAACCATTCTCGATTTAGGTCGTCAGCATAATCTTGCGCTGCCCGCTGATTCGCTTGATGCATTGCGCCCGCATGTGCAGGTCACCGCGAATGAACCGGATCTGGTGAGCTTCCTGCAGAAACTCGACTGGGGCGTGAAAGTGTTGGGCGATCTTGATGCCTGCCGCCGTATCGCGCTGGAAAACGTCGAAGATGCGGCGAGCGCTGGCATTCACTATGCGGAACTGCGCTTCTCACCGGGCTATATGGCAATGACCCACAAGCTGCCGATTGCCGGCGTGGTTGAAGCGGTGATTGATGGCGTGCGGGCCGGTATTCAGCAATATGGCGTTGATGTGCGCCTGACCGGCATTATGAGCCGTACCTTTGGTGAAGAAGCTTGCCTGCGCGAGCTGGAAGGTTTGCTGGCGCATCGCGATGGCATCACCGCCGTCGATTTGGCCGGTGACGAGTTAGGCTTCCCAGGCAGCGAATTCCTCAGCCACTTTAATCGTGCGCGTGATGCCGGTTTCCGCATTACCGTTCACGCCGGTGAAGCCGCGGGCCCGGAAAGCATCTGGCAAGCGATTCGCGAGCTGGGCGCAGAGCGTATTGGTCACGGCGTGAAGGCGATTGAAGACCGCGCACTGATGGATTTCCTTGCCGAGCAGCGCATTGGTATTGAGTCTTGCCTGACCTCGAATATTCAGACCAGCACCGTATCATCGCTGAGCAGCCATCCGCTAAAAACCTTCCTGCAGCACGGCATTCTCGCCACCATTAACACTGACGATCCGGCGGTCCAGGGCGTTGAGTTGGCACATGAGTATGAAGTGGCGGCACCGCAAGCGGGATTGACGGCGGAAGAGATGCGTCAGGCGCAGGATAATGGCGTGACCATCGCGTTCCTGAGTGATGCAGAGAAAGCCGCGCTGCGCGCACGCGTGGCGGGATAAAAAAAGTGCGCATAACGCGCACCTTACAATGTAAGGTCGCCATTCCTGGCGACCGCTTTACAGAATTAACGCAACGACATAGTCTGGCGCTTCTCGGCGGACTGCAAGCCCAGCTCGATCAACTCCATCACCTGAATCGCTTCTTCTGCCTGCACCGGATTTGCACCTGTGCCCGCAATCGCATCACGAATGCCTGCATAATACGCCGGATAGTTGCCCGGCAAGGTCAGCAGCTCTTTCTCCACCATCACATCACCTTCCGCCAGCGTCAGCGTGCCGTTGCGCATGTCGTAGCCCCAATCTTCCTGCGGCGGACGTTCACCCGCTTTCAGACGATCTTCCTGCGGATCGAGTCCGTATTTCACGTAGCTGCCGCGCGTGCCGTGCACCACAAAGCGTGCTGATTCCGCCGCCACCAGCATGCTGGCGTGCAGCACCACGCGGCGCGTTGGATAGGTCAACACGGCATGGAAGTAATCGGTGGTTTGAGCGCCTGGACGCAGCTCTGCCATATCGACATTGATAGCGACCGGCGTGCCAAATAGCTGCAGCGCCTGGTCCAGCACGTGCGGTCCGAGATCGAACCAAATGCCGCTGCCCGCGCCTTTCATTTCACGCCAGCGCTGACGCACTTCAGGGCGGAAACGGTCAAAGTGGGATTCGAAGTAACGCACTTCGCCCAAGGTGCCGTCGTTCAGCAAGGATTTCAGCGTCAGGAAATCGCTGTCCCAGCGGCGGTTATGGAACACCGACAGCAGCAAACCTTTGGCTTTCGCCAGCGCATCCAGTTCACGCGCCTGTGACAACGTCACGGTAAATGGCTTATCGACCACCACGTGTTTACCGGCGTTAAGTGCCGCTTTGGCTAAGGGAAAATGGGTGTCATTCGGGGTCGGAATAACAATCAGTTGCAGTGTCGGGTCGTCCAGCAGCGCCTGTGGATCGGAAACCACCTGCACTGACGGCCAGTCAGCATGCACTTTGCTGGCATCGCTGCTCGAGATCGCCGCCAGCTCAACATCCGGCGTACCGGCGATCAAGGGTGCATGAAAGGTTTTGCTGGCAAAACCGTAGCCGATTAGGCCGACACGTAATTTATCGCTCATTCTCATTCCTCTTGTTCGTTACCAGACTGATTTAAGACGAATCGGTCTATAAGAACAAGGCGGAATCACCTGAAAACTCAGGAAATAGCACTCCGTGCGGATTGCCAGCTCTCGTGAGCCACCAAAGCGTCCTGTGCATCCTGGCTGCGGCGGCGGAAGTCGCTGGGGCTGACGCCAACGCGTTTACGGAACACGCGCGAGAAGTAGAGCTGGTCATCGTAGCCCACTTCGCGGCCAACAGAAGCGATCGGTTCCTGGGTGGTTTGCAAAAGCAGTTTGGCGCGGATAACCCGCTGATCTTCACGCCAGCGCAGTAGATTAATGCCCATTTGCTCGCGGAACAGATGCGCCAGCCGTGACGGCGACAGGCAAACATGGCGCGCCACTTCTTCAATCTTCACTTCGCCCGCCAGATGATTGGTGACGTACTGGCAAGCTTCAATCACGCGTGGATCGCGAATCTGTTGATGGCTGCGCGGGTCCTCTTCCACCGCGCGCAGCAGCAGGCGCTCCAGCAGGTTCATCGCCAGCTCTTCGGCGAAGCGACGTCCGGAGTTGTGGGTTTGTTCGATGCTGGCGAACAGGCGATCAAACTCGGCACGCTGCGCTTCTGACAGACGCAAACGCCCCACGCCCTGACTTTCATCCTGCCATTGCAGCCAATCGGTCCAGTAGGCGCGCGGACGGAAATAGACCCAGCGATGAAACCAGCACGGACTATCGGGTGCGCGTCCGTAATAGTGCGGGGTTTTCGGTTGAAACAGCAGCAGATCGCCCGGCTCGCAGTCGAAGGCGGATTCACCATCAAACACGCGGCCCTGACCTTTAATGGTCAGATTGAGGATGTAGCCTTTCATGCCGTGCGGACGATCGATAAAGAAATCGAGCGCGTCATTGGCGTTAATCGGCGTCAATCCTGCCACCAGCCAGGCATTGAACGCATAGCCCGGCAATAAGGGATTCTGCTGCTCACTCGGGGGTTCACGATGGTACATAGTGGCCTCACTTATCGCGTGAAATGCGGCGAGCGCGCCCGCTATCCGGCGCGCTCAGCCTTGGTTATCAGGCGGCTTTACTTTTCTGTTTGTAGCGGTCAAAAATCACCGCCGCTAACAGTATCAAACCGCGCACCACATACTGTGAGAATGGCGAGATATTCAATAAATTCATCGCATTCTCAACCGTGCCCAGTATCAGCACGCCCGCTACCACGTACGAAATTTTGCCGATGCCGCCTTTCAGCGAAACGCCGCCCAGCACGCAAGCCGAAATCACAATCAACTCGTAACCGAGCGAAGTCATCGGCTGGCCGCTGGTCATGCGCGACGCCAGAATGATGCCCGCCGCCGCCGACACTAAACCCGACAAGATGAAAATGATGATGCGCGTACGCACCACCGGCACACCGGCCAGACGCGCGGCTTCTTCGTTGCCGCCAATCGCCAGCGTATTGCGGCCAAAGGTGGTTTTATTTAGCAGGAAGCCGAACAGCACCATGGTGGCGATAGTGAGCCAAATGGGTGCCGGCACGCCGAGCCAGTTGGCGTAACCGAGGGTAAAGAAGCGCTCGTCTTCAATGCCCACCGCTTTGCCGTCGGAGAAGATATAAGCCAGACCGCGCACAATCTGCATGGTGGCCAGCGTGGTGATTAAGGCGTTGATTTTCAACCGCGCGATGACAAAGCCGTTAATAAAGCCGGTGGCCATGCCGAGCAGTAAACCGGCCGCAACGCCAATCCACAGGCTTTCGGTCATATTGATCACCACTGCGGTGACCACACCGGCGCAGGCGATCACCGACGCCACAGAAAGGTCAAAGTCACCGGAGGCAAGGCAGAACAGCATGCCGCACGCCACCATGCCGGACATCGACATCGCCAGACCGAGCCCTTTCATATTGATGATGGAGCCAAAGTTCGGCACGAAAATGGCACAAACGATAAACAGCAGTGCGAACACCACCAGCATGCCGAAGTTGTCCCAAATCCGCCCGAGTTGCAGCCCGTTGCGCTGCACCGGTGGCGTGTTGGAAGTGGTAGATGAAGCCATTATTGCTCTCCTTTACATCAGGCCACGGCGGCCGCTTGAGTGGTTTTCGGCATCGCCAGGCTCAGCGTCAGCTGCTCTGTGGCCGTGTCGTGGGACAGTTCACCGGCAATTTCACCTTCACGCATCACCAGAATGCGATCGGCTAATCCCATCACTTCCGGCAAGTCGCTGGAGGCAAACAGCACCGCAATGCCTTTTTTCGCCAGGGCATAAATCAGGTTGTAGATTTCGTGTTTGGCACCGACGTCAATTCCGCGCGTCGGCTCATCAAGCAGAATCACGTTCATCTCTTCCGACAGCCAACGGCCCAGAATTGCCTTCTGCTGGTTGCCGCCCGAAAGGTTCATGATCAGCTGCTGCGGACCCGGCGTTTTGATGTTGAGTGAACGAATGTGGATATCGGCATTTTTCGCCTCCCAGCTCGGTTTGATCAGGCAACCGGCGGTGAGATTGTGGCGACGCGCGCTGATGTTGATGTTATCGCGCACCGAATGCACCGGAATGATGCCCTCAGATTTGCGATCTTCCGGGCACAGCATGATGCCAGCGCGGATAGCGTCGATCGGCTGGCGAATGTTGAGCTTGTTGCCATCCAGCGTCACGGTGCCGCCGCGCAGTTTGGTGGCACCGAACAGCCCTTTCATCAATTCGCTGCGTCCTGCGCCAACTAAGCCAAATAGCCCAACGATTTCACCGGCGCGCACCGTCAGCGAAATCGGCGTGCGCACGCCCTTCGCCTCTACCGCGTCCAGCTGCAGACGCACCGGGCCCAAATCACGCGGCGCGTAACCATAGATATCTCCCAGATTGCGTCCCACCATCGCCTGCACTAAATCGTCATGATGGGTGTTTTTCATGTCGGTGAAGGTGCGCACGTAGCGACCATCTTTAAACACGGTGATGGCATCGCTCAACGCGAAAATCTCTTCCATGCGGTGCGAGACATACAGCACGGTGCGGCCCTGCTCGCGCAGCTGGCGGATGACGCGGAACAAGTGATCAATCTCGCGCGCTGACAGCGAGCTGGTCGGTTCGTCAAAGGCGATAATGCGCGCGTTACGCGCCAGCGCTTTGGCGATCTCCACCATCTGCCACTGGCCGAGTGACAGGTATTTCAGCGGCATATCCGGATCGATATCCATGCCGAGATTTTGCAGCTGCAAACCGGCTTCATAGCGCAGCAGTTTGCGATTCACCAAACCGCGCTTGTGCGGCAGCTGGCCGAGATAGATGTTCTCCGCCACGCTCATTTCTGGCACCAGATGCAGTTCCTGGTAAATGATCGCCACGCCGGCGTCCAGCGCATCCACGGTAGTGTTGAAACTCTTCGGCTCGCCTTTAATGCGAATTTCGCCGCCGCTCGGCTGATAACTGCCACTGAGGATTTTCAACAGCGTCGATTTACCGGCACCGTTTTCCCCCATCAGCGCGTGCACTTCTCCGGCGCGGCAGCTGAATGAGATGTCCTGCAGCGCTTTCACGCCGGGGAAGGTTTTGCTGATGCCATGAAACGACAGAAAGGCTTGATCTATGTTCATGGTGACTCCTCTAAGCCTTCATGCTTCGCACTGTAACTGCGTTGGCTGCGTGAACTTACCCCGGTCACTTACAAAAATAAGCTCCCGGGGATAAGTGCACTTGCCGCCTTGTTACAGCACGAATCATTTTGGCTGCCTGTTAGGCAGGTTTTGGGGAAATGGGATTACTTCAGCCCTTTCTTATCCAGCTCGGCTTTGAAGTTATCGCGGGTAATCAGCACCACATCGGTGACTTCGGTGAACTTCGGCGGCTCCTGATCTTTGGTTACCCAGTTGTAGAGCATCTGGCTGCTCTTATAACCGTGCACGTCCGGGCTTGGCAGCAGCGAACCGTAGAAGCCGGTGGCGGAACCTTTCGACAGCTCACTTACCGCATCAACACCGTTGATGCCGATACCGATCACATCTGGCGCCTTGAAGCCCTGACCTTCGGTGGCGCGTACGCCGCCCAGCACGGTGTTATCGTTCATGCCGAGAATCAGCCAGTGTTTAACTCCCGGATGCTGCACCAGCAGCGAGTTACCGGCGTCAAACGCACCAGGAATATCGTTGGATTTGGTTGGTACCTGATAAATCTGCTTCTCCGGGAAACCGGCAGCTTTCAGCGCATCCATCGAACCGCTAGTGCGACGGCGTGCGGTGTCGAGCTCGTTGGCGGTGATGGCCATCACGCCGGTCTCTTTTACATCCCAGCCGCGTTTCTGCATCTCTTTATACAGTTCTTGTCCCTGACGCTCGCCGATCTTGGTCGCGGCCATCATCACTAATGGCACGGTATCCATCGGCTTGCCTTTGGCGGTGACGAACTGGTCATCGACGGCGATCACTTTCAAGCCGTAACCGCGCGCTTTGGCGACAATCGCCGAGCCGAGTTTGGGATCCGGCGTACAGATAACGAAGCCCTTCGCGCCGCTGGCGGCCAGGCTATCGATAGCGTTGAGGGTTTTCTCGCCGTCAGGCACCGCAATTTTGATCACTTCGAAACCGAGATCCTTGCCGGCTTTATCCGCGAATTTCCATTCGGTCTGGAACCAGGGCTCTTCCGGTTGTTTGACGAGGAAACCGAGTTTCATGGTCTCGGCGATAGCGGATTGTGACATAACCGCAGCGAGACCAACCGCCGCCAGCGTTTTAGTGAATTTATGCATGATGCTCTCCGGCACAATGTTGTTTTAGGCTGTTATTAACCAATCGGTGTAAACGTTACCAATCAAATAATTCTGTGGGGTACAGCTAAAAATCAGCGCTTTAGCACAAAGGTTGTACAAAGGCTGCGCAAACGCTGGGCTAGTTGTAGCGGGAATGGAGATGAAAAATGTAGAGCGGTATCACATCCCAAAACGATGACAAAATCCTCCATATATTCAGCAAATTTAACCGGTCGTTAACTTTTGCTATGGATCACACATCCTCGCCGATGGCAGAAAAGTGCATATTCTCAGCGACTGATGACTAACCGCTTCTGCCGCCCCATTCCAGGATAGAGCCAGATAACTCACACAGGAGAATCCCAATGGGTGCTGGCACCATAACAATTGGGCTGGATTTCGGCAGTGACTCGGTGCGTGCGCTGGCCGTGGACTGCCACAGTGGCAAAGAGCTGGAAAAAGCGGTGGTCAACTATGCACGCTGGGCCAACGCCGAATTTTGCGACGCGCACGCCAACCGTTTTCGTCACCATCCGCAGGACTATATTGATGCGTTAGAACAGGCGATTGTCACCGTGGTTAACGCCTTAACACCTGAACAGCGCGCCGCCGTGGTCGGGATTGGCGTGGATTCCACCGGCTCGACGCCCGCGCCCATCGATCGTGATGGCAACGTGCTGGCGCTGCGCCCGGAATTCGCCAATAACCCCAACGCGATGTTTGTGCTGTGGAAAGATCACACCGCGATTGAAGAAGCCGAAGAGATCAATCAGCTGTGTCGTAGCGGTCGTTTCAACGATTACACCCGCTATATTGGCGGCGTGTATTCGTCGGAGTGGTTCTGGGCCAAGATACTGCACGTGTCACGCGCCGATGCTGCGGTACGTGACGCGGCAGTGTCTTGGGTGGAACTGTGCGATTGGGTGCCCGCGTTACTCAGCGGCACCACTGCACCTGCGCAACTTCGTCGTGGACGCTGTGCCGCCGGGCACAAATCACTGTGGCATCCAGAGTGGCAAGGCTTGCCACCGGCTGACTTCTTCCGCGCACTCGATCCTCTGCTGGTCGAGCAGCTTGATTCTCCCCTGTTCGAAGAAACCTGGACCGCCGATGTGCCGGTTGGCACGCTCAGCAGCGAATGGGCGCAGCGCCTCGGTTTATCGGAAAAGGTGATACTTTCGGGCGGTGCGTTTGACTGCCACATGGGCGCGGTCGGTGCCGGTGCGCAGCCATATACGCTGGTGAAAGTGATTGGCACCTCAACCTGCGACATTCTGATTGCCGACAGCGACACCGTTGGCGACCGCGCCATCAAAGGGATCTGCGGCCAGGTGGATGGCAGCGTGGTGCCGGGCGCGATTGGCTGCGAAGCCGGTCAGTCGGCGTTTGGCGATATTTATGCCTGGTTCAGCCGCTTGCTCGGCTGGCCATTGCAGCAGGCGGCGCAGCAGCATCCGGAGCTGCAACCGCAGTTAGCCGCGCTGCAAAAGGATCTGATCCGTAATCTCACCGAAGCCTGGGCGGCCAATCCGCAGCTCGATCACCTGCCGGTGGTGCTTGACTGGTTCAACGGCCGCCGCACGCCGGATGCTAATCAGCGCTTAAAAGGCGTGATCACCGATCTCAACCTTGGCACCGATGCGCCAGCGCTGTTTGGTGGCTTGATCGCCGCGACCGCGTTTGGCGCGCGCGCCATTATGGAGTGTTTCGAGCAGCAGCAGATTCCGGTGCAGAGCATCCTGACGCTCGGCGGCATTGCCCGCAAATCCCCCGCCATCATGCAGGCGTGCTGCGACGTAATGAACCGTCCGCTGGATATCGTCGCCTCTGACGAATGCTGCGCACTCGGCGCCGCCATTTTTGCCGCCGTCGCTGCGGGCGTGTATGCCGATGTGCCTGCCGCCCAGCACGTGATGGCCAGTCCAATTGATGTCACGCTGCAACCCAACGCCGAGCGCGTGGTGGTTTATCAGCAACTTTATCAACGTTATCAAAACTGGTGCCAGGCCGCTGAACCGCAGTATGCCGCACGCACCGCATCCGCTCAGTAAAGGAGAGATTTAATGGAACAGCACAACGTACAACAGGTGTGGTTTGTTATTGGTACGCAGCACCTTTACGGCGCGGAAACCTTGCGTCAGGTGGAACAGCACGCTCGCCAGGTGATGGAAGGCTTGAATCAGGCTGGCACGCTGCCGGTGTCGCTGGTGTTGAAGCCGCTGGTGAAATCGCCGGACGAAGCGCTGGCCCTGTGCCGCGCTGCCAACCACGACAATCAGTGCGTCGGCATCATTACCTGGCTGCACACCTTCTCGCCAGCCAAGATGTGGATTGGTGGTCTGAGCATCCTCAATAAGCCGCTGCTGCAATTCCATACCCAGTTCAACGCGGAGATTCCGTGGGACAGCATGGATATGGACTTTATGAACCTCAACCAAACCGCACACGGCGGCCGCGAGTTCGGCTTTATCGGCGCGCGCATGGGCTTGCAGCACAGCGTGGTCACCGGTCACTGGCAGGATAAAGCCAGCCAGCAGCGGATTGGACGCTGGATCAATGCCGCGCTGGCAAAACAGGCCAGTCAGCAGCTGAAAGTGGCGCGCTTCGGCGACAACATGCGCGAAGTGGCGGTAACAGAAGGCGATAAAGTCGCAGCGCAGATTCAGTTCGGTTATTCCGTGAATGGCTGGGGCGTGGGCGATCTGGTCGAGGTGGTGAACAGCGTCAGCGATGGCGACGTCAACGCGTTAATTGATGAATACGAAAGCCAATATCGCTTTACCGATGTTGCAGCGGTTAACGGTGAAAAGCGTCAAAACGTACTGGATGCGGCACGCATTGAGCTCGGTCTGAAGCGCTTCCTCGAAGCCGAGGGTTGCAAAGCCTTCACCACCAACTTCCAGACCTTGCACGGTATGACGCAACTGCCCGGTTTGGCGGTGCAGCGCTTGATGGGCCAGGGCTACGGCTTCGCTGGTGAAGGCGACTGGAAAACCGCCGCGCTGCTGCACATCCTCAAGGTACAAGCGGGCACGCGTGCAGGCGGCACTTCCTTTATGGAGGATTACACTTATCACTTCTCACCGGGCAACGATTTGGTGCTGGGTTCGCACATGCTGGAAGTGTGTCCGTCCATCGCCAAAGAGGAGAAGCCGCTGATTGATGTGCAGTTCCTCGGCATTGGCGACAAAGCCGATCCAGCGCGCATGATCTTCTCCACGCCGGCCGGACGTGCGGTGAATGCCAGCGTCATCGATATGGGCGATCGTTTCCGCCTGCTGGTGAATGTGGTGGATGCCATCGAACAACCTAAACCACTGCCAAAACTGCCGGTGGCACGTGCACTGTGGCGTGCCCAGCCGTCGCTGGCAACGGCCTCCGAAGCCTGGATTCTGGCCGGCGGCGCGCATCACACGGTGTTCAGCCAGGCGCTGGATCTTGATGATATGTATCTGTACGGCGAACTGAACGGCATTGAAGTGCTGGTGATTGATGAGGAGACGCGCTTACCGGCATTTAAAGATGCGCTGCGCTGGAATGAGGCGTATTACCGCTTAGCGCGTTGATGTGGTCTGGAATGAACAAGGCCGCGATGATTCGCGGCCTTTTTGTTGGCGGCGGTAACGGTGGTCGCCATAAATGGCGACCCTACATCTTCGTAGGGTGCGCATTCATGCGCACCTAGTGTGAAACAGCGATGAAATTATCCACGGGGGACAGGAAAGGCCAGCCCGAAGAGCAAAGCGTCCGAGCCATTGATGGCGAGGCCGATCTGCATGGATGCAGGGTTTCTTTGCGATCGGGCTGGCCTTTTCTGGCCCTGGCGCCGATCCAGCAGCCATCAAGAAAACCAGGTGGCCATTAATGGCCACCCTACGACAATTACGAGGTTAATCTTTTGACAGGGGCGTTCTGCTGGCGATCCCACATAACCGTTAACAGGCGTTGCAGCGCGATAAAGGCGAACAGCAGAATGCCGATGGCGATTTTTGTCCACCATGAACTCAAGGTTCCATCGAAGTTAATCCAGGTCTGGATCAATCCCTGAATCAACACGCCGAACAGCGTGCCTAATACCGTGCCGACGCCGCCGGACAACAACGTCCCGCCAATCACCACTGAGGCAATCGCGTCCAGTTCCACGCCCAAACCCGCCAACGCATAACCCGCCGAGGTATAAATCGAGAACACAATGCCCGCCAGCGTCGCCAGCGTGGTCGACAACATATAAATCTTAATGGTGGTCGCGCGCGTAGACACGCCCATCAGCTGTGCCGAAGTCAGGCTGCCGCCAATCGCATATACCTGATTACCAAAACGCGTGCGGTGCGCCAGAATAATGCCGCCCAGCACCACCACCAGCATAATCAGCGCCAGCAAGCTCAAACGCCCGCCGCCGGGGATCTTCCACGCCAGACTCGACAGCGTGGTGTAGAGCGGATGATCGATAGGAATCGAATTCTCCGACACCAGATAGCTACAGCCGCGCAGGAAAAACATCCCAGCCAACGTAATGATAAATGCCGGGATTTTCAGCGCATCGATCAACCAGCCCATCATCGCGCCAAACAGCGCGCCCATCGCCAGCACCAGCGCAAACGCCAGAATTGGATCGAGATGATAATCGCCAATCACTCGCGCGAGGAACACGCCGCTGAAGGCGATCACCGCGCCCACCGACAGATCAATCCCGCCAGACAAAATTACGAACGTCATTCCCACGGCAATAATGCCGAGGAAGGCATTATCGGTAAGGATATTGCAGATCACGCGCGTTGAGGCGAAGCCGGGAAATTGACTCAGGCAAAACAGATAACCCGCCACAAACACCAGCAGCGTGATCATTAAGGGCAGATGACGTTTAATCATTTCGGGCGTCTCCGTTTCAACATGGCAATAAAGCGTGGCGACTGCAGCAGCAGCACGCACATCACCACCACCGCTTTCACTACCTGATTGAGTTCAGGCTGGAAGCCGGACAGCAAAATACCGGTATTCATCGACTGAATAATCAACGCGCCAATCAGCGATAGCACCAGATTAAAGCGTCCGCCCATCAGCGAGGCACCGCCAATCACCACCGCCAGAATCGCATCCAGCTCCAGCCACAAACCGGCGTTATTGGCATCGGCCCCACGGATATCTGCCGCGACGATCATGCCCGCCACCGCTGCACACATGCCGCTAATCACATAGGTCGACATCACCACCAGCCAGCCATTCACACCGGCATTGCGCGCCGCGCGCAGGTTGATACCCACCGCCTCGATAAACAGCCCAAGCGCGGTTTTGCGCGTCAGCAACCACACCACTAACGCCACCAGCAGCGTAATCCATACTGGCACTGGCAACAGCCACAGCGAACCGCTGCCGAACCACGCCAGGCTATCGCTGTTGAAGGTGACGATTTGCCCCTGCGTAATCAGCTGCGCCACGCCGCGTCCCGCCACCATCAAAATCAAGGTGGCGACAAACGGCTGAATTTTTAGTAGCGCCACTAAAATGCCATTCCACAAACCGCAGGCCAGGCCGGTACCGAGCGTCACCAGAATGATGAACGGCAAACTGTGCCCCGCCACGGTCAGCGTCGCCGCCGTCGCGCCCGCAATTGCCATCACCGCGCCCACCGACAGATCGATGCCGCCGGTGGCAATCACCAGCGTCATGCCGATCGCCAGCAGCGCCACCGGCGCGGCGCGATTGAGAATATCAATCGGGCTACCGAACAAACGGCCATCCTGAATGTGGATAGCAAAAAAGTTATTCGCCACCAGGCTATCCACCAGCAGCACCAGAATCAGCGCCACAATCTGCGGCATGCCGGGCGGCAGCTTCGGCTTACGCCGTTCGGGTTTGTCATGTGTCATAGGGGATTCAAG
Organism: Enterobacter sp. Sphag1F; assembly: GCF_014193275.1. NCBI lineage: Bacteria > Pseudomonadati > Pseudomonadota > Gammaproteobacteria > Enterobacterales > Enterobacteriaceae > Enterobacter > Enterobacter sp. Sphag1F. Next base: position 155,047 of record NZ_JACHZD010000002.1, read on the forward strand.
CATGTTGTGCTCCTCCGTCAGCGATGGCGTTGACGATCGCGGCCACCGACAGCTGCTCCAGCGGGATTTCGGCCACCTGCTTCAAATCGCGCATAATCAACACGCGATCGGCATAGCCCACCAGTTCTTCGAGTTCAGAGGAGATAACCAGCAGCGCCAATCCGTCGGCGCACAGGGTTTCAATTAAGCGAATGATCTCGGCGTGGGCGCCCACATCGATGCCGCGCGTGGGCTCGTCGAGGATCAGGAATTGCGGTTTGGTCACCAGCCAGCGCGACAGCAGCACCTTTTGCTGGTTGCCGCCGGACAACAGCTCAACCGGTTGATCGGCATGCGGCGTGCGAATGCCAAGGCTCTTGATAAAGCGCTCGGCGATCTCCTGCTGCTCACGCCGCTTAATCGGTCGCAGCCAGCCGCGCTGTGCCTGCAATGCCAGGATGATATTTTCGCGTACCGATGCGCCACCAATGATGCCGTCGGTTTTACGATCTTCCGGGCAGAAACCCATACCAAGGCGCGAGGCCTTCGCGGGTGTGCGAATGTTTTGCACTTTACCCTTGATGGTCGCGGTACCGCGATCGGCGCGGCGGATACCAAACAGCACTTCGGCGGTTTCGGTACGACCGGAACCGAGCAAGCCGGCCAGGCCTACCACTTCGCCCGGTCGCACCTGCAGGTTGAACGGTTCAATAGTGCCCTTCTTGCCGTAATCTTCAAACGACACCACCGGCTGATTGCTACGCAGCGTGCTGCCCTGACGCTGCAAAGCGGTTTCCAGCAGCTCGCGCCCCAGCATCAGTTTAATCAGTTCAATCTGCGGCAGCGTGGCGGTATCGCGTGTGGCAATAAACTGGCCGTTTCGCAGCACGGTGATGCGATCGGTAATGCGGTAAACCTGGTCGAGAAAGTGGGTCACAAAAATCAGGCTCATCCCTTTGGCTTTCAGCTGCGCCATCAGGGTAAACAGCATTTCGACTTCGTTGGCATCGAGGCTGGCGGTCGGTTCATCGAGGATCAGCACCTGCGCGGAGAGATCGACCGCGCGGCAAATTGCGATGATCTGCTGCATTGCCACCGAGTAATGGCCCAGCGGACGCGTTACGTCGAGCACGAAGCCGTAATTGCGCATCAGCGCATCGGCATCGCGCACCATGCGCTTGCGATCGATCATGCCAAAGCGACGCGGCTCGCGGCCAATATATAAATTATCCGCCACCGACATATTCGGCAGCAGATTCACTTCCTGATAAACGGTGCCAATGCCCATCTCCTGCGCATCAGCGGTATTGTGCGGCGTAATCGCCTTGCCATTCAGGGTTACGGTGCCGGCATCGCGGGTGTAAACGCCGGTCAGGACTTTAATCAGCGTAGATTTGCCCGCGCCATTTTCGCCCAGCAGCGCCATGATCTCGCCCTTACGGATGCTGAACGAAACATTATCCAGCGCCTTCACGCCGGGAAAGCCTTTGCTGACGCCGCTGATGGTCAGCAGTGCGGTTTCATCGGAGGTGCTCATCGGGTTCTACCTCGCTTTACGTCATCAAAAACCGCCCCGAAGGGCGGTTGCGGGGATCAGTAACCCATGCCTTTTTTGGTATCGAGCTGTGCCTGCGCGGAGTCCGGCAGATACAGTTTCGATTCTGTTTTGATGATTTTCGGCGGCATCGTGCCGTCTTTCTTGAATTTCTCCAGCGCGTCAAATGCCGGCCCCGCCATGTTTGGCGTCAGCTCCACGTTGGCATTGGCTTCACCGGCCAGCATCGCTTTGTAGATATCGGGCACGCCGTCAATCGAACCGGTCAGGATATCTTTACCTGGCTTTAGGCCGGCTTCTTTGATCGCCTGAATTGCACCGATCGCCATATCATCGTTATGCGCGTAAACCATGCAGATGTTCTTGCCGTTGTTTTCCGCCTTGATGAAACTCTCCATCACCTCTTTACCTTTGCTGCGGGTAAAGTCGCCGGACTGAGAGCGAATCACTTTGATGTTGTCGTGTCCCGCGATGGCCTCGGCAAAGCCTTTCTTACGGTCGATTGCCACGCTAGCGCCAACGGTGCCTTGCAACTCGACGACGTTACATTTTTTGTCCGCAACGGTTTTGACCAACCAGTCACCAATCAACTTGCCTTCCAGCACGTTGTCAGCGGTGACCACCGCCATGTACAGCGATTTGTCTTTCACCACGATGGCGCGATCAAGTAAGAACACCGGAATTTTGGCGTCTTTGGCTTCTTCCAGCACCGGCTCCCATCCCGTTTGCACCACCGGCGCAATGAAGATGGCATCAACGCCCTGCGCAATGAACGAGCGCACCGCTTTGATTTGGTTCTCTTGTTTCTGTTGGCCATCGGCGATTTTCAGTGTGATGCCGCGCTTTTGCGCTTCACTTTTTGCCACATTGGTTTCTGCTGAACGCCAGCCAGATTCCGAGCCAACCTGTGAGAAGCCCACCGTCATATCAGCAGCCAACACCGACGTACTCAGTGCCGAGCTCACCATGGCGGTCAAGAGTAAACGTTTCCACATAATTTCATTCCTCTGAAGGGAGTGTGTTGTAGGGGTACAAAACGCGAATTAAGCCTGGCTGAAAAGCGCGTAAACAAGCGCGACTTACTTCACAAATCAGAGTGAATTAAAGGAGTTACGCGAACGAGCAAGGCTTTAAGGAGAGTGCCGTTATGGACAAAATGCCTGCTAATTATTGCGCAGGTGGTTAAATAAATGTAATAAACAGAATCGGTTATGTTTCTCACTACTGGAAACGATTACAGCAGGTACGTAAAGAATGGTTATTGTCTGTCCGGACAATCAATTATTGGTTTTGTGACTGCTCGCACAGATTGTGAGTGCTGGTTTCATGGCGTGTGCATAAATTTGCCGACCAGTCGCTAATAATTAGCGGATTCGTCAGCAGCACGATCGGAAATAACTATTATAGAGACGGATAAATAATGGCTAACCAGTATGGATTAATTAGTGTGAGATTTTCTCACATACCCGCTAATTACCGGCCTGAATTTGCCTTAAATCGCTTTTCAAATACGCGTTTAAAACATTTAAAAGGCAAAAAAGTGTCGTTTCATGAGCGAATTAGCGCATGTTGTCTGAATTTTGTATTTTTTTACAAGTCGCGTATGGACTCTCGCTGCGTGCTCCCTATACTTGGACACTTCCGAGTACTTTATATTTAAATGGCAATCATGACTGCGTTAGATTACCTGCTGAAATTCCGCAAAGTGAATAATCTCGATAGTCTGGAAAAACTCTACGACCATCTTAATTATTCGCTGACTGATGATAATGAGATCATCAATATGTATCGCGCTGCCGACCATCGACGTGCTGAACTGGTCTCTGGCGGACGTCTGTTCGACATGGGCCGCGTGCCTAAAACCGTCTGGCGTTACGTGATCTAATTGATTTATCCCCTCTTTATCTGCGCTCTTGCGTTGTCCAGGTCGGGCGTGCCCCGTTTGGACATGATACGCTCTGCATCGCCCTCTTTTCTGCAAACAGGATCTTCCCGATGACCGAACAGGTGTTCCCGCCGCGTATCGCTGGCTGGTTATTGCTGCCGCTGGCGTGGCTGATCATGACCATGCTGACCAGCGCGCTGGTGGTGGCGATGTATCTGAGCCCGCTGTTCAATCCCGAATTGCGTACTACGCTGTTTTCACACGGCGGCATTTTGCTCACGCAATGGTCGATCTCACTGCTGACCGCCGCAGTGGTTTGGCTTTACAGCATGTGGGTGTGCTGGATTTTCTGTAAACGTTCGCGTCGCTTACCGCGCCACTACATTCTGTGGCTGTTGATGACGATTTTGCTGGCGTTAAAAACCTTTGCCTTCACGCCCGTTGCCGACGGCAAGGCGATTCAGACGTTGCTGCTGTCGCTGTTGGCTGCGGCGGTGTTTGTGCCCTATTTCAAACGCTCTCAACGCGTGAAACAGACGTTTATCCAGCCATAATGATGTGAGTTTCGTCAGCAATTTAATTCTGAGTGCTCTCAACGACCACACAAACCCGGTGAAGGTTGAGATGCACCTCTCAATTCCGGATAATAGACGCCTTTCGGCTTCCCAGGTTAAAAAATGACCGATTACTTACTTCTCTTTATTGGCACAGTGCTGGTGAACAACTTCGTGTTGGTCAAATTCCTCGGCCTTTGTCCCTTTATGGGCGTGTCAAAAAAACTGGAAACGGCCATCGGCATGGGACTTGCCACCACTTTCGTGATCACGCTGGCGGCGATCTGCGCCTGGCTGGTGAACCACCTGATTCTGGTGCCGCTCGATCTGGTTTATCTGCGTACCCTCGCCTACATCCTGGTGATTGCTGTTGTCGTGCAGTTCACCGAAATGGTGGTGCGCAAAACCAGCCCGTCACTTTATCGCCTGCTGGGTATCTTTTTGCCGCTGATCACCACCAACTGCGCGGTACTGGGCGTGCCACTCTTGAGCGTTAATTTGAATCACACCTTCCTGCAAGCGGCGCTGTACGGCTTCAGCGCGTCACTCGGCTTCTCGCTGGTGATGGTGCTATTCGCGGGTATGCGTGAGCGGCTGGTGCTGGCGAATGTTCCTGCACCGTTTAAAGGCAACTCAATTGCGCTGATCACCGCCGGTTTGATGGCGCTGGCCTTTATGGGCTTCACCGGGCTGGTGAAATTCTAATGACCGCGATTTGGATTGCGATTGTCGCACTTGCTGCATTGGGCCTGGTGTTCGGTGCCCTGCTCGGTTACGCCTCGCGTCGCTTCGAGGTGGAAGAAGATCCGATTGTTGAACAGATCGATGAGATTTTACCGCAGAGCCAGTGTGGGCAGTGCGGCTATCCCGGCTGTCGTCCGTATGCCGATGCGGTAGGTAATAACGGCGAAGCCATCAATAAGTGCGCGCCTGGCGGCGAGCAGACCATGCTCAAGCTGGCCGCGCTGCTCAACGTTGAACCGCAACCGCTCGACGGCGGCGCAGAAGTGCTGGAGCCAATACGTACCGTGGCGTGGATCGATGAAGAGAACTGCATCGGCTGCACCAAATGTATTCAGGCTTGCCCGGTGGACGCCATCGTTGGTGCCACGCGCGCCATGCACACCGTACTGAGCGATGTCTGCACCGGCTGCGATCTCTGCGTTGCGCCTTGCCCGACCGACTGCATTGAGATGCGCCCGGTTGCCACCACCACGGCCAACTGGAAGTGGAATCTCGACACCATTCCTGTACGGGTGATCCCGGTAGAAACAACCCATGCTTAATTTGTTTAACCTGTTCCGCAAAGAGAAGCTGTGGGATTTTCAGGGCGGCATTCATCCGCCGGAAATGAAAACACAGTCCAACGGCACGCCGCTGAGTCAGTTACCGCTGCCTGAGCGCTTTATCATCCCGTTAAAACAGCATATCGGTCATGAAGGTGAGATTTGCGTCGCGCCCGGCGACAAAGTGTTACGCGGTCAGCCGCTGACCTTTGGCGGCGGACGCATGCTGCCGGTACACGCTCCGACATCCGGCACTATCGAAGAGATTGCGCCACACATGACGGCGCATCCTTCTGGACTCTCCGAGCTGTGCATTTTCCTGCGTGCCGACGGCGAAGATCGCTGGACCACGCTCGATCCGCAGCCCGATTACCGCGCCCTTTCGCGTGAAGAGGCGGTAAAACGCATTCACGATGCCGGCATTGCCGGTTTAGGCGGCGCGGGCTTTCCGACCGCCACCAAACTGCGCGGCGGCCTGCGCGGCGTCAAAACCCTGATCATCAACGCCGCCGAGTGCGAGCCTTACATCACCGCCGATGACCGTTTAATGCAGGATTGTGCCGCCGAAGTGCTGGAAGGCTGCCGCATTCTGGCGTGGGTGTTGCAGGCGGAACGCGTGCTGATCGGCGTTGAAGATAATAAACCTGAAGCGATTGCTGCGCTGAAGCAGGCATTGGGTGGCGATCGTGAATTGCAGATTCGCGTCATCCCCACCAAGTATCCTTCTGGCGGCGCGAAGCAGCTGACGCAGATTCTTACCGGTCTCGAAGTGCCACACGGCGGACGCTCCACCGATATCGGTGTGTTGATGCAGAACGTCGGCACTGCATGGGCGGTAAAACGCGCCATCGTTGACGGCGAACCAATCACCGAACGCGTGGTGACGCTGACCGGCGAAGCGCTGGCGCGCCCGCGCAACGTCTGGGGACGTCTCGGTACGCCGGTGAGCCACCTGCTGCAGCATGCTGGTTTTACGCCGGGACCGCGCCAGATGGTGATCATGGGCGGTCCGCTGATGGGCTTTACCCTGCCGTCGCTCAACGTGCCGCTGGTGAAAATCTCCAACTGTATTCTGGCGCCGTCCGCCAGCGAAATGGGCAACGATCAGGAAGAACAATCCTGTATCCGCTGCAGCGCCTGCGCTGATGCTTGTCCGGCCAAGCTGCTGCCGCAGCAGCTGTTCTGGTACAGCCAGGGCGGCGATCACGAAAAAGCGCGCGCACACAATATTGATGACTGCATTGAGTGTGGTGCCTGCGCTTACGTTTGCCCAAGTAACATTCCGCTGGTGCAATATTATCGCCAGGAGAAGGCGGAACTGCGCGCCATCGACCTCGAAGCGAAACGCACCGCCGAAGCGAAAGCGCGTTTTGAAGCGCGTCTGGCCCGTTTAGAGCGCGAAAAACAGGCGCGTGAAGCGCGTCATGAAAACGCCAAACAGCGCGTGGCGCGCAGCGACCAGGGTGAACGAGACGCTGCCGTGGCACGTGTGAAAGCGCGTCAGGAAAAAACGCCAGAGCAGGATGCTGCAGAGCGCGAAGCGCGTCACGCGCAAGCCTTAGCGCAGCAGGCCGAGAAGCAAGCTGAAACTCAGGCGCTGAGTCGTCAATCTGGCGATCCGCGTAAAGCGGCGGTGGAAGCGGCAATTGCGCGTGCGAAGGCGAAGAAAGCGGGCGCACCAGCGGCTGAGGTAGCGCCTGCCGCTGAACCTGCGGCTGAGGTTGATCCGCGCAAAGCGGCCGTGGAAGCCGCGATTGCGCGTGCGAAAGCGAAAAAAGCCGCCGCTGCCGCTGAACCGGCACCTGCCGAGACGCCATCTGACGCGCCTGCTCCTGAAGTCGATCCACGCAAAGCTGCCGTTGAAGCAGCGATTGCCCGCGCGAAAGCGAAGAAAGCCGCCGCTGCCGCACAACCTGCTGAACCTGCGCCAGTCGAGCCGCCAGCTGACGCGCCTACTGCTGAAGTCGATCCGCGCAAAGCCGCCGTTGAAGCGGCAATAGCGCGCGCTAAAGCCAAAAAAGCCGCTGCGGCAGCCGCGCAGCAGGCTGAAACACCATCTCCTGAAGTGGAGGCTGCTGCCTCTCCTGACTCCGCCGACCCACGCAAAGCGGCAATTGCCGCTGCGGTCGCCCGTGCCAAAGCGCGTAAAGCGCAGCAGCAGCCTTCGACGACTGAGGATTAAATGGCTTTTCGTATCGCAAGTTCTCCCTATACCCACAACCGCCGCAGCACCGGCAATATTATGCTGTTGGTGGTGTTGGCCGCAGTGCCGGGCATGGCCGCACAATGGTATTTCTTTGGCGTGGGTTTTTTAATTCAGGTTTTGCTGGCGACCGCCACCGCGTGGGCCACCGAAGGGGCGATTCTGCGCCTGCGCAAAACGCCGGTGGTGCCGACCTTATCCGATAACTCCGCCCTGCTCACCGCGTTGCTGCTCGGCATTAGCCTGCCGCCGCTTGCGCCGTGGTGGTTGGTGGTATTGGGTACCATTTTCGCCATCGTCATCGCCAAACAGCTGTACGGGGGTTTGGGGCAAAACCCGTTTAACCCGGCGATGGTGGGTTACGTGGTGCTGCTGATCTCTTTCCCAGTGCAGATGACCAGCTGGCTGCCGCCCGATAGTTTGCAGGCGATCAAGCCTGGCCTGCTGGATTCGCTCAGCATGATCTTCACCCACCACACGCTGGCCGGTGAAACCATGCAGCAGCTGCAACTCGGCGTTGATGGCGTCAGCCAGGCGACGCCGCTCGATACTTTTAAAACCGGTCTGCGTGCCGGACACAGCGCCGATCAATTGCTGGCGCAGCCGATTTACAGCGGCGTGTTAGCCGGTCTCGGCTGGCAGTGGGTTAACCTCGGTTATCTGCTGGGCGGTGTGCTGCTGCTGGCGAAAAATGCCATCCGCTGGCACATTCCGGTTAGCTTCCTCGTCTCGCTGGCGTTCTGCGCCACGCTGGGCTGGCTGTTCTCGCCGGAGTCGCTTAACTCACCGCTGATTCACCTGTTCTCCGGTGCCACCATGCTTGGCGCGTTCTTTATTGCCACCGATCCGGTAACGGCATCGACCACCAATCGCGGACGCCTGATTTACGGCGCGCTGATTGGTTTGCTGGTGTGGCTAATTCGTAGCTTTGGCGGCTATCCAGACGGCGTCGCCTTCGCGGTATTGCTGGCCAATATTTGTGTGCCGCTGATTGATTACTACACCCAGCCGCGCGTTTACGGCCATCGCAAGGACTGAAGATGATCGAAGCTATTCGTAAAAATGCGGTGACGCTGGCGGCGTTTGCGGTGATCACCACCGGCGTGACGGCGGTGGTTAACTATGTCACCAAGCCGACGGTGGAGCATCAAACCGCACTGCAACAGAAAAATCTGTTAGATCAGGTGGTGCCGACCGATCTGTACGACAATCACATCCAGCAAGAGTGTTATCTGGTGACCGATGCGGTGGCGCTGGGCAATGGTAAACCGCATCATCTCTATTTAGCGCGTAAAGGCGATCAACCGGTGGCGGCGGCGCTTGAGACCACCGCGCCAGACGGCTATTCTGGGGCGATTCAGATGTTGGTCGGGGCCGATTTCCACGGCAAAGTGCTGGGCGTGCGCGTGGTTGAGCATCATGAAACGCCGGGCCTTGGCGATAAAATCGAACTGCGTATTTCAGACTGGATCAACAGCTTCAATGGCAAAGTGATCCACGGCGCTGATGACAAAAATTTTGCGGTGAAAAAAGACGGCGGTGAATTCGACCAATTTACCGGCGCAACCATTACGCCACGTGCGGTGGTAAATGCCACTAAGCGCACCGCGCTGCTGATTGAAACACTGCCAGCGAAGCTCACTTCGCTGCCTGAATGTGGAGATGCAAATGAGTGAAGCCAAGAATTTACTGGTCGGCGGCCTGTGGAAAAATAACTCCGCGCTGGTGCAGCTGCTCGGCCTGTGTCCGCTGCTGGCGGTCACCTCAACCGCCACGAATGCCCTCGGCTTAGGCCTGGCGACCACGCTGGTGCTGACCATCACCAACAGCGCAATTTCTGCTTCACGTCGTTGGGTGCCGGCTGAAATCCGTATCCCGATTTACGTGATGATCATCGCCTCGGTGGTGAGCTGCGTGCAGATGCTGATCAACGCCTACGCATATGGTTTGTATCAGTCGCTCGGCATCTTTATCCCGCTGATCGTCACCAACTGCATCGTGGTGGGTCGCGCCGAAGCGGTCGCCTCGAAGAGCAGCATTCCGCTCTCCGCGCTGGATGGTTTTGCCATCGGCATGGGCGCAACCTGCGCGATGGTGACGCTGGGTTCGATTCGTGAACTGATTGGCAGCGGCACACTGTTTAACGGTGCGGATCAACTGCTGGGACCGTGGGCCAAAGCGCTGCGTATTGAAGTGGTGCATTTTGATTCCCCAATGCTGCTGGCGATGCTGCCACCGGGCGCCTTTATCGGCCTCGGCATGCTGCTGGCGGCGAAATACCTGATCGATCAGAAGATGAAACAGCGTGCAGCCCTGCGTGTGGCAGCGCCTGAAGCCGAGCCGCAAGGCGCAACCGGGAAAGCGGTGTGAATAAAGAGAAACGCGCGCAAATCCTGACGCGCCTGCGTGATGAGAATCCGCATCCAACCACAGAACTGAACTTCAGCTCGCCATTTGAGCTGCTGATTGCGGTGTTACTCTCCGCGCAAGCCACTGACGTCAGCGTCAACAAAGCCACCGCGAAGCTCTATCCAGTGGCGAATACGCCAGCAACCATTCTGGCGCTCGGCGTTGATGGCGTGAAGGAGTACATCAAAACCATCGGCCTGTTTAACAGCAAAGCGGAGAACGTCATCAAGACCTGCCGCATTCTGCTGGAACAGCACGGCGGCGAAGTGCCGGAAGATCGTGCGGCGCTGGAAGCGCTGCCGGGAGTTGGGCGAAAAACCGCCAACGTGGTGCTCAATACTGCTTTTGGCTGGCCGACGATTGCTGTCGATACGCATATTTTCCGCGTCAGTAATCGCACCCGCTTCGCGCCGGGTAAGAATGTAGAAGAAGTAGAAGACAAACTGCTGAAAGTGGTGCCGGCGGCGTTTAAAGTCGACTGCCATCACTGGCTGATTCTGCACGGTCGCTATACCTGCGTGGCACGCAAACCGCGCTGCGGATCCTGTTTGATCGAAGATCTGTGTGAATTCGACGCCAAAACCGAACTCTGAATCGCTGCCGATAAGCAATCTCGCCCTCGCTTATCGGCAGTTTGGCGATCCTGCCAGCGTACTTACGCTCGAATCCTCTGCTTTAGCGCCCTGCGCGGCTGGCCTGCTGCGCGTGGCGATGCAGTTTGCTCCCATTAATGCTTCCGATCTGATTCCGATTACCGGCGCCTATCGCCATCGCGTCTCGCCGCCGCTCATCGCCGGCTATGAGGGCGTTGGCACGGTGATGACTGCTCCGCCTGCGTTTAGCCATTTGCTCGGCCAGCGCGTGCTGCCGCTGCGAGGCGCCGGCACCTGGCAACGTTATGTCGATTGCGATCCGCTGATTGCGGTGCCGGTTCCGCCCGACATCAGCACCACGCTGGCGGCGCGCGCTTATATCAATCCACTGGCGGCGTTGCTGATGCTCAAACAGTGGTCGCCAGCCGGTAAGCGCGTGTTGATCACCGCAGGCGGTTCCGCTTGTGCCCTGTTACTGGCGCAGTGGGCAAGGCTGACGGGCGCGATTGATATCACCATAATTTATCGTGCGCCGCAGCATGGCGCACGCTTGCAGCAATTGGGGATCGCTGCGCTGGCTGAAACGCAGCGTGCCGAGATTGCTACGGCTGCGCAGCAGTGCGATTTGGTGTTTGATGCGGTGGGCGGCGAAATCGGCCAGTTGATTTGGCAAGCTTTGTCTCCCGACGCTGAATTCATTGCTTATGGCGTGCTGAGTGGCAAGCCGGTGCGGGTTAATGCGCCACGTCCGGCGCTGCACTGGTTCCACGTCCGGCATACGCTAGAGGATTTAGCACATCAGGATTGGCAAACGTTATTCCGTGAGATCTGGCCGCTGTTGCGTGCCAGTGAGTGTGGCGAGGTCGAGATTTTCCCGCTGGCGCACTGGCGGGATGCTATTCAGTGCTATCACCAATCGGGGCGGGAGCATAAGCCGCTGTTGCAGATTAGTTGAAAGCGGTCGCCATGAATGGCGACCCTACGTATTTAAACTGCGGCGGCCTGCAGCCACGCGACCACCAGCGGGGAAAGCCGGTTTTGTAACGCTGCCCGCTCGGACTGGAACAAGGTGGCAATAAAGAACGGGTGATCGGTCAATTCAATGCCGCGCACGTCGCCTTCCAAATCCCAGGAAGTGATCTGCAGATTTTGTGTCGCCAGCGCTTCGCTGAATTCAGGGTTAACGCCAAAGTTGCAGTGGTAACCCTCATCGCTCTGCAATGTGCCGTAAGCCTTTGCAATACGTGAACCCGGCTGGAAGGTGACGCTTCCGCGCTGTTCCACCAGTGAACAGGCCAGCGGCGCAATCACCCAGCGACCGCTGGGATCGGTTTCCGCATGTGCTGCATCTTCCCAGCCCAGCACATTGCGCGCGTACTCCACGATGGCGTACTGGAATCCGCCACACGAACCTAAAAATGGCTTACCGCTTTCCCGCGCCCAGCGAAGAGTGGCAAACACGCCCGCGTCATTAAGATAAGGACTGCCCGGCACCAGCCAAATCGCCTGGTAATCATTGAGGTTGTGCTGATCGAGCTCGGGCGTGGCAATCCAGTCGGCGCTAACGTTAAGGGAAAGGGTTTTTGCAGCGAGTTGTACGGCGGGAGGAATGGCTTGATGCGCAACGGCATCAACACGGTAATCGCCAATCAGGGCAACACGAATCGACTTCGTCATGACTACGTCCTTTCAGGGAAAAAAGGAGGTTACAGCAAAGTTAATGCTCTGTCTAAACGCCTTAATTGCCGATTTTTGCGTCTTCCTTTTCCACGCATTGCGCTTATGGCGACCTGTTTATCTGGCAAATAATGTATCCATTCGCGCTAAAATTCGTCAGATGTCTGCTGCGCAAACGTTTTCTTCTTTTACCTTGCTAATTAATTCACGATTTTGTGCGCAGGATCAACTAATTAGCGATCTGGAATCTTTTGACTGCTTATTACGCTCACCAATCAAGCTGTTGTGCTTATATTATGCACAACAGCAATAATTATCTCTGTTTAATTTATGAACCTTAGCGTTATATTCCAATAATGTCTCTCTGAGCAGTTTATATCAGGAAAATGATCTTCCAGATCTGCATTTCACCTGTTTATCCTGATATAATGCCACGCAGCGAGATTTAACACTGATTTACAACTTTGTATAACGGCATTAACCCTACCTATTGCAAGTATTTCAGCGTGTAGAAAATGCTTGCCCTGTTGGACTGATTCAGCCAAATTAGTCGCCGTTTTTCCTTTCTAATAACAATGTTGCGCGGGATTACCCAGCCCGACGCAGACTTAATTCCTGTCGCAAAACAGGCTATGTTAAAACTGAGGTACACGTGTCAACTGCAAACAAACACACTGACGGGGCGCCAAGCCTCAACGCTTTTAAGCAACCGAAAGCGTTTTATCTGATCTTCTCCATCGAACTGTGGGAACGTTTTGGTTACTACGGTCTGCAAGCCATCATGGCGGTTTACCTGGTTAAACAGCTGGGCATGTCCGAAGCGGACTCCATTACGCTGTTCACCTCGTTTAGCGCGCTGGTGTATGGTTTGGTCGCCATCGGCGGCTGGCTCGGCGATAAAGTGCTGGGTACCAAACGCGTTATCGTGCTTGGCGTGATGGTACTGGCGCTGGGTTATGCGCTGATTGCCTTCTCCGGCCATGACACCTCAATGGTGTACATCGGTATGGCGACCATCGCGGTGGGTAGCGGCTTGTTTAAAGCTAACCCTTCTTCCCTGCTGTCGACCTGCTATGAGAAAGATGACGCGCGCCTCGACGGTGCCTTCACCATGTTCTACATGTCGATCAACATCGGTTCGCTGTTCTCGATGATGCTGACGCCGTGGCTGGCTGCGAAATATGGCTGGGGCGCGGCGTTCTCGCTGTCGGTTGTCGGTCTGGTGATCACGCTGCTGAACTTCCTGTTCTTCCAGCGTGTGGTGAAAAACTACGGCTCCAAGCCGGATTTTGCCCCGCTGCAGATGGGTAAACTGCTGATGACGCTGGTTGGCGTGGTAGCGCTGATTGCGCTGGCGGCCTGGCTGCTGCATCACCAGAGCATCGCGCGTATGACGCTGGGCGTCATCGCCGCGGGTATCGTGGTGATCTTCGCCAAAGAAGCTTTCGCGCTGAAAGGTGCCGCCCGTCGTAAGATGATCGTGGCCTTCCTGCTGATGGTAGAAGCGATTGTGTTCTTCGTGCTCTATATGCAGATGCCGACCTCACTCAACTTCTTCGCTATCCGCAACGTTGAGCATGCCATTCTCGGCATCACCTTTGAACCAGAGCAGTTCCAGGCGCTGAACCCGTTCTGGATTATGCTGGCAAGCCCGATTCTGGCGGCGGTGTATAACAAGCTCGGCGATAAAATGCCGATGCCACACAAATTCGCCTTCGGTATGGTGCTGTGTTCAGCGGCCTTCCTGGTGCTGCCGTTTGGTGCCAAATTTGCCAACGAAGCCGGTATTGTCTCGGTGAACTGGCTGATCCTCAGCTATGCGCTGCAGAGCATCGGTGAGCTGATGATTTCCGGTCTGGGCCTGGCGATGGTGGCACAGTTGGTACCACAGCGCCTGATGGGCTTCATCATGGGTTCCTGGTTCCTGACCACCGCAGGTGCAGCAATGATTGCGGGTAAAGTCGCCAACCTGATGGCAGTGCCGAGTGATGTGACCGATCCGCATACTTCACTGGCAGTTTACAGCCATGTGTTCCAGCAGATTGGTATTGCTACCGGCGTGATTGCCCTGCTGATGTTGATCACCGCGCCATTGCTGAACCGCATGACGCAGGATGACAGTCAAACTGAACTGAAACGCGCTAGCGCCAATCAGTAATGAGAAAGCCGGGCTTGTCCCGGCTTTTTTCTGCCTGCTATTCACATTTCCTTTAACGATTTCTGCTGCTCACACTTCGCTTTTTGCTCGCTTAACTTCATGATGTCGGCTCACTGTTAATCAGCGTGGAAGAAGCATGGACAGGTTTGATGAGCTTGAGGTGTTTGTCGCGGTTATCCAGCAAGGCAGTTTGGCTGGCGCTGCACGCTTGTTACAGCGATCGCCACCGGTGATCACTCGCACTCTTAATACGCTCGAAGCCCGTCTCGCCACCACCCTGATTGAACGCACCACCCGCCAGCTGGCCCCCACCGAAGCCGGCTGGCAGCTGTTTGAGCAGGCGCAACGGGTGTTGAGCGATTATCAGCGCGCCATCGACAGCGCTCACCACAGCGGCCTGCATGGCTTGCTGCGTTTAACCGTACCGGTGCAGTTTGGTCGTCGCCACGTCATGCCCTTAGTGAATGCCTTCCTGCAACAGCATGCGGAGATGCAGATTGAGGTGGTGCTCAGCGACACCTATCAGGACCTGATTGAAAACGGCCTTGATATCGCGCTACGCATTGGCGAACTGCAGGACTCTTCGATGGTGGCGCGTCAGGTTGGCACGGTGCGTTCAACGCTGGTTGCCAGCCCCGACTATCTGCAACAGGCTGGCACGCCTCTTCATCCCACTGAACTGACTCAACATGCGCTAGTGACGAGCCTGCGCCATACGCGCGAGTGGCGCTTCGCCCAGGATCTGCGCGTGCGCATCACACCGCGTCTGCGGGTTAATGATGTGGAGAGCCAGCTGGAAGCGCTGCGCAGCGCACACGGCATTGGACGGCTGCTGTCGTATCAGGTTCTCGACGATATCCACAGCGGAAAACTGCTGCGTTTACTGCCTGAATGGGAGCCGGCACCGTTGCCGGTGCAGTTAGTCACCCAGCGCGTGAAGAATATGACGCCTAAAGTGCGGCAATTTTGGGATTTCGCGCTCGAAAAGCTGCCATTACTGCCATGCTTTGCTGAATAAACCTGAACGGTGACCGCAATTCCTGATCGCTGTCACGGGCAAAAATCCCTGGCAGACTTATGCTGCTTCGATCACCACAACACTCAAGGAGAAGCCATGATGAAACTCTATTGTAAGCCCGGTGCCTGTTCGCTATCACCGCATATTGTCGCGCTTGAATGCGGACTGGACTTTACCCAAGTGAACGTGGACCTGCAGAAGAAAGTGACCGAGCAAGGAGAAGATTACTGGCAGATTAACCCGAAAGGACAAGTGCCGGCGCTGCAGTTTGATGATGGCAGCATCCTGACCGAAGGCGTGGCGATTGTGCAGTATCTGGCGGACCTCAAGCCGGATCGCAACCTGCTGGCACCAACCGGCAGCCTGACGCGCTATCACACGCTGGAATGGCTGAGTTATGTCAGCAGCGAACTGCACAAGGGTTTTAGCCCGCTGTTCCGTCCTGATACGCCGGAAGAGTACAAAGCCATTGCGCGTGCGCAGCTGGAGAAGAAGTACCAACAGGTGAATGAGGCGTTGCAGGATAAACAGTGGCTGCTGGGATTGCGTTTTACCGTTGCCGATGTGTATCTGTTCGTGGTGACGCGCTGGGCTAAAGCCATCAAGCTGGATTTAGCGGGACTGGATGCGCTGGAAGCCTGGTTTAGCCGGGTTGCGGAGCGCCCAGCGGTGCAGGCGGCGTTGAAGGCGGAAGGTTTGGTTTAATCTCTTGTAAGGTCGCCATTTATGGCGACCTGGATTACAGGTGCGCATTAATGCGCACCCTACGGGAATTTACAGCTTTTCGGCGGCGAAATGCTGCGTCGGTTTGGCAATCGCATCCTGAGCGGCCACCAGCTGCAACTCGTACTCGCCCATTTCGTGGGTTTTCAGCATCACTTCATACACCGCCGCCGTAATGTGCTCCAGCGCATCCTGCAGCGACTTACCGTGCAGCAGATCGACCAGCAGCAGGCCGCTGGTGAGATCGCCCACGCCAACCGGCTGACGCACGCCAAAGTCCACCAACGGACGGCTGATGTGCCAGCACTCATCAGCGGTCACCAGCAGCATCTCAAAGCGGTCGCTGCGGCGTCCGGCGCGCGCCAGATGTTTCACCAGCACCACTTTCGGGCCTTTACTAATCAGTTCACGTGCCGCAACCACCGCTTGCTCCACGTTGGCCACTTCATGCCCGCTGAGCATCTCCAGCTCCAGCAGGTTCGGCGCGATGATGTCGCTGGCGGGCAACGCCATTTTGCAGTGAAACTCCGCCACGCCCGGCGCCACAATGCAGCCTTTTTCCGGATGGCCCATCACAGGATCGCAGAAGAACCATGCGTTCGGGTTGGCTTCTTTCACCAGACGCACGATCTCCAGAATCTGTTCGCCCTGCTCCGCCGATCCCAGATAGCCACTTAATACCGCATCACAGGTCTTCAGGCGATCAACTGCCGCAATGCCTTTAACGATGTCGGTCAAATGCGTGGCGGGCATCACAGTGCCGGTCCAGTGACCATACTGGGTGTGATTAGAAAATTGCACGGTATTCAGCGGCCAAACGTTTGCGCCCATGCGGCGCATCGGGAATTCGGCAGCGCTGTTACCGGCGTGTCCGTAAACAACGTGAGATTGAATTGCGAGAATATTTTTCATTTTGCCCTGTACTGCTGTCTTGCCATAAAAAAAGGGCCGGAAGCCGGCCCTGAACGCTTACTGCCAGTTAATCAGGCAGTAATGTTTTTTACCGCGACGCAACAACGTGAAACGTCCAAACAGTTTATCGCTGTCGCTGAAAAGGTACTCCGCATCTGACTGTTTTTCGCCATTCAGCGAGACCGCGTTGGAACCGATCATGGTGCGCGCCTGGCCGCGTGATGGCACCAACTCAGCCGCTACCAGCGCCTGCTGCAGATCGTCTTCTGCCGTCAGCGTGATGGTTGGCATGCCGTCCTGCGCCAGCTGCTCGAAGTCTGCTTCGGTCATCGCACTCAAACTGCCAGAGAACAGGCTCTCGGTGATGCGTTTTGCCGCGGTTAAGCCGCTTTCGCCGTGCACCAGACGCGTGACCTGCTCAGCCAGCACGTACTGCGCGCGTGGCGCTTTGCCGCTGTTTTTGTCCTCTTCTTCCAGCGCATTGATCTCTTCAATGCTCATGAAGGTGAAGAACTTCAGGAAGCGATACACGTCTGCATCTGCGGTGTTGATCCAGAACTGGTAGAACTTGTACGGACTGGTTTTCTTCGCATCCAGCCACACCGCGCCACCTTCGGTTTTACCGAATTTGGTGCCGTCAGATTTGGTGATTAGCGGTACGGTCAATCCCCACGCCTGCTGCTGATGCAGACGACGCGTCAGGTCGATACCAGAAGTAATGTTGCCCCACTGATCGGAACCGCCAATCTGCAGCACCACATCGTGACGCTTGTTCAGCTCAGCAAAGTCATAACCCTGCAGCAGATTGTAAGAGAACTCGGTGTAGGAGATGCCCTGATCTTCGCGGTTCAGACGCTGTTTCACCGCTTCACGGTTGATCATCTGGTTGACGGAGAAGTGCTTACCGATGTCACGCAGGAAGGTCAGCACGTTCATGCCGCCAAACCAGTCGTAGTTGTTCGCGGCAATTGCGCTGTTGTCGCCGCAATCGAAGCTCAGGAAAGGCGCGACCTGGTTGCGGATCTTGTCGACCCACTCGCTAACGGTTTCAGCGGTGTTAAGTTTACGTTCTGCTGCTTTAAAGCTGGGATCGCCAATCAGACCGGTGGCACCACCCACCAGCGCGACCGGCTTGTGTCCGGCATCCTGAAAACGTTTCAGGCAGAGCAGCGGCACCAGATGGCCCAAATGCAAGCTATCAGCGGTAGGATCGAAGCCGCAATAGAGTGCAATTGGCCCTTGCGCCAGTCGCTCTGCTAACGCTTCTTCATCCGTTACCTGGGCGACTAAGCCCCTTTCTTGCAATTGTTGTATCAGGTTACTGCTGGTCATCACTGACTCCAAATTGATCAGACTGCACCTAGGCTGGTACACAGCTTTCCGCCGACGTGCGGAGACGAAAAAAAAGAGGGCTATAGCATAAAGCGCTGACGCCAACTGCGCCAGCGTTGAAAGGGGATAAAACGCAGTTTTACGGGGCTAAACGGTCAATCGACCAGCCATTGTCATTACGCTGATAGAGGAAGCGATCGTGCAGGCGATGTTCGCCGCCCTGCCAGAACTCAACGGTGTGGAATTTTACGCGGTAACCGCCCCAGAAACTCGGCAGCGGTACTTCACCCTGCTGGAATTTTTGTTTAAGTTCGAGGAACTTCCCTTCCAGCACGCCGCGCGCCGAAATGCGGCTCGACTGCTTCGACACCCACGCACCAATCTGGCTATCACGCGGGCGACTGCTGAAGTATTTCAGCACCTCGAGCGGCGACAGTTTTTCCACTTCACCCAGCACCATCACCTGACGCTCCAGGAAGTGCCACGGGAAGTGCAGCGAGATACGCGGATTCTCTGCCAACTGCAACGCCTTGCGGCTGCCGAGGTTGGTATAGAACACCATTCCTTGCTCGTCGTAGTGCTTAAGCAGCACGATGCGCTGATAAGGCTGGCCGCTGCTGTCAACGGTGGCCACCGTCATCGCCGTCGGATCTGGCAACTGCGCGGTGCAAGCCTGCTGCAGCCACTGCTCAAACAGCGCCAGAGGATTATCGGGCAGATCTTTACGTCGCAGCCCGCCGCGAGTGTATTCACGACGCAGATGGGCAATATTTTGCAAGCTGTCACTGTCGCTCATGCTGTTTCTCTTTCTCTAACGTTTACTGAGCGGAGGTATCCGCGTTCTGCAATTCACAATCATTAATCACGATTTTGTTATTACGTTCAACAAAAGCACCATTGCCTTTTGACCAGAAGACGTAAGTGCCGTCGCTGTACCGCGCGCCAGAGGCCGAGACCGTTTGTGCCAGCGTCAGCGGCTTGCCATCAAGAATAAAGCTTACCTGCTGCTTCGCGTTATCCTGGGTGACCGTCAGCGGCAAGGTGCCGCACTGGTAGCGCAGCTGTTGTGGCGTCTCTTCCTGTTTATGCATCATGCCGCAACCACTTAATATCGCCACGCTACTCAGCATCATAATTGTTTTTTTCATCTTCACCTCTTAACGAATAGGTCGGGGATTGGCCGGATAGATCGCGCCCAATACACTCATCTCCCGCGCGCCGGTTACCGCTGGCAGGTTGCCCGGTAACCCATTTAATGTGCGAAACGCCAGCCAGGCAAAGGCCAGCGCTTCCATATCATCACCGCTGATGCCCGCTTCGTCGGTGGTACCGACTTCAGTACCCGACAGATGCGTGGCGAGGCGCGCCATCAGCAGCGGATTTCGGCTGCCTCCGCCGCACACCAACAGGCGATCGCAACCGTCGTTGAGCTGCACCTGCTGCGCGATGGTCAACGCCGTCAGCTCAGTCAACGTGGCTTGCACATCTTGTGGTGCCAGCGCCGGGAAACGCTGCAACTGCTGCTCAATCCAGCTGAGATTGAAATATTCGCGTCCGGTGCTTTTTGGCGGCGGCAGCGCAAACCATGGATCGCCTAGCATTAACTCCAGTAGCGCCGGAACCACCTGACCGCTGCGCGCCCAGGCGGCATCTTTATCGTACGGCAAACCTTTATTGCGCCAAATCCACGCATCGATCAGCATATTGCCCGGACCGGTATCAAAACCGCGTACCGGCTGGCCGGGAATTAATAGCGACAGATTGGCGATACCGCCAATATTCAGCACCATGCGGCGCTCGACGCTGTTCATTAACAGCGCCTGATGGAAGGCCGGCACCAGCGGCGCGCCCTGCCCGCCGAGCGCCATATCGCGGCGACGAAAATCACCGATCACCGTCACGCCGGTGGCCGCCGCAATCTGGTTGTTATCGCCAATTTGCAGCGTATTCGGCGCATCACTTTGCGGCTCATGCCACACCGTTTGTCCGTGGCAGCCAATCGCCATAATGTCGCTGGCTTCCAGCGACTGCTGGTGCATCAAGGTCAATACCGCCTCGGCGAACAGTTTGCCAAGCCGCGTGTCCAGTTGTCCGAGCTGCGATAGCGTCAATGATTGTCCCTGACAAATGGCCAACACCTGCTGGCGTAATTCCTGCGGGATGGGATGACAATAGCTGGCCTGCTGCGCCACCATTTGCCCATCAATGGCCGCCAGTACTACGTCCACGCCATCAAGGCTGGTGCCGGACATCACGCCAATATAGCGTCCTGATTTCATAGCGGTTCACTCCCTTAACATCATCTGGCTTAAGCCTGGCAAATTACCGGGGCTAATTCTATGATAAAATTCCGCTTTTCAGCGTCACTGCGCAGTGTGTTCCAGCTCAGAAATATTTTCTGCAGGTAATTGAATTTTTGTTGATGGGAGACGGTCTATGCTTCGCCTCAGCCGCGTATTATACGGACTTAGAGTCATTTGCCAGTTTTCTGTCTTATACTCTGTGCAGTACAGGATGAGAAATATGGCGTTTTTTTGCATTAAGGAGCGTTCTGATGATTAAGCGTTTTGTAGCCGTGGCGTTGACCGGCTTAACTCTGGCAGGTTGTGCCAACGACAGCACCCTTTCCGGTGACGTTTACAGCGCCAGCGAAGCTAAACAAGTACAAAGTGTTTCCTATGGCACGCTGGTTTCGGTGCGTCCGGTGAAAATCCAGGGCGGCGATGAAAACAACGTGATTGGCGCAATTGGTGGTGCGGTGCTGGGTGGTTTCCTCGGTAACACCATTGGCGGCGGCAGCGGTCGCAGTCTGGCAACCGCAGGCGGTGCGGTACTCGGTGGCGTAGCCGGTCAGGGCGTTCAGGGTGCGGTCAACAAATCTGACGGTGTCGAGCTGGAAATCCGCAAGGATGATGGCAACACCATCATGGTGGTGCAGAAGCAAGCTGCCACCCGTTACTCGGTTGGCCAGCGCGTCGTGATGGCGTCAAACGGCAGCCAGGTTACCGTTTCGCCACGTTAAGCGAATAGATAAAAAAAACCGACGCCTGGCGTCGGTTTTTTTATTTCTCGCGGTTGTGAAACTCGAGAATGTTTTTTTCCAGCCGCGCAATCAGCGTCACCATCTGATTGATCTCTTCCAGGCTGATGCCGGAAAGAATGTCATCGCGCGTGGCATCAATCACATTTTCAACCTGCTCGATGATCGGCTCAGCTTGCTTGGTCAGCTTGATGCGCTTGGCACGGCGATCGTTGGCGCAGGTCGCGCGGGTGATCAATCCCTTCTCTTCCAGCTGATCCAGCGTGCGAACCAGTGAAGGCTGCTCAATGCCGATGGCTTTTGCCAGCTGAATCTGAGACTGCTCTGGCGGAAGTTGATGAATGTTGTGTAACGTCACCCAGTGTGTTTGTGTCAACTCGAGCGGTTTTAAACGCTGATCGATTAACGCGCGCCAAATGCGCACCAGGCGAGACAGATCGGTTCCCAAGGGCGTATCCATTGCATCTCCTTATAATTAGCTTGCTAGCTATTAAGCCAGATTTTACACTATTCTGCGAGTTTACCTGGCAAATTACAAATACCAGGCCTGCATATACGCTTGCCGTCTACGCTCTATTTAGATGATTCCCGGTCAAAAAGGATGATGACACGTGTCCCTAACCGCTTTTTCCTCCAGCGCCCCGCTTACCGACCTGGTGTTCGGTGCGTCGCTGTTTTTCCCGCCGCTGTTTAAAGCGGTGTTACTCGGTTTCTTTTTCTGGCTGTTGATTCACCCGCTGATACGCGGCTGGATCTACTCCGGCGATGTGTGGCATCCCACCTTAATGGACCTTTCCCTATTTGTACTGTGCGTTGCTGGCGCATTGTGGTTACTGAGCCTCGGATAAATCACTATGAAATTCAACCCTTTTAAGTATTTTTCAACCCTAGTGATCTTTGCGCTGGCCCTGCTTGCCGGATGGTGGATGTGGAATTACTACATGCAATCGCCGTGGACGCGTGATGGCAAAGTCCGCGCCGAGCTGGTGGATATCACGCCGGAAGTGTCCGGGCGCATCATCGCCCTGGAGGTGCGTGACAATCAGTTCGTGCATAAAGGTGATGTGCTGCTCAAGCTCGATCCGGTGCCGTGGCAAATCGCACAGGCCAATGCCGAAGCGCAGTTAGCCAAAGCGCAGGCCGACCTGGCGAAGGCGCAGCATGAAGCCAATCGCCGAGCCAGCCTGCCGCGCAACGTCATTTCAGCGGAAGATATGGACGCCGCACGCTTAACCGCCAATGCCGCCGCATCAACGGCGAAAGCCGCGCAGGCCAGCCTCGATCAGGCGCGCTGGAACCTCGATCAAACTACAATTACCGCGCCCACCGATGGCTGGATCAGCAATCTGACGCTTCGTACCGGCAACTATGCCAGCGCCGGTACGCCGCTGTTTGCGCTGGTCGATAGCCACTCTTACTACGTGATGGGCTATTTCGAAGAGACCAAGCTGCGCCATATTCAACCCGGCGCTGCGGCGCAGATTGTGTTGTACAGCAACGGTGCGCGTTTGCAGGGCAAAGTCGAGAGTATTGGACGCGCCATTTATGACCAAAGCGTCGCCAGCGATGGCGGTTTGGTGCCGGATATCAAGCCTAACGTGCCCTGGGTGCGTCTGGCGCAGCGCGTGCCGGTGCGCATTCGCTTAGATGCGTTGCCGGAAGGCGTGCCGCTGGTGGCAGGCACCACCTGCACCATCTCGATCGCGCACTGAGGTTGTGATGAATTTTCAGTGGCTGGCCTGGCAAAATCTGCCGTGGATAAAAGCAAGCTGGGGCGAGTGGCGCTACGCGCTGCGTAATGGCATTGCGATGTGTCTCGCCTTGACCATCGCTTATGCGCTGCAACTCGATGAACCATACTGGGCCATGACATCGGCGGCGGTGGTGAGTTTTCCCACCGTCGGCGGTGCCATCAGTAAAAGTCTGGGGCGTATCGTTGGCAGTTTGCTCGGTGCCAGCGCCGCGCTGCTGATTGCCGGACACACGCTAAACGAGCCCTGGCTGTTTGCCTTTTTCATGGCCGGTTGGCTGGCGTTCTGCACGTGGATCGCCAATCACTACCAAAACAACGTGGCCTACGCGTTTTCGCTGGCGGGATATACCGCCGCCATCATTGCCTTTAGCAGCGTCAATATCACCGATGTCACTCAGCTGTGGGATATCGCCCAGGCGCGCGTGTGCGAAGTGATCTCCGGTATTCTTTGCGCCGGATTGATGATGATGATTCTGCCCAGCACCTCGGATGGCAATGCACTGATGAGTTCACTGCGTCAGATGCACGCGCGTTTGCTGGATCATGCGGTGTTATTACTGCAGCAAGGCAGCACCGATAACGTGCGCACCGCTCATGAGAATGTCATCAGCCAGATTCTTACCATGAACCTGCTGCGCATTCAGGCGTTCTGGAGCCACTATCGCTTCCGCCGTCAGAACAACGTGCTGAACTATGTGCTGCATCAGCAGCTGCGTCTGACCAGCGTGCTCTCCAGTCTGCGCCGCATGTTGCTGAACTGGCCCGATGCACCGCCCGAACTTTACGATGCCATGGCAAAACTGCTTCACGAATTGGCGCAGCCGCACTGCGACAAATACCGTTTGGCGCTGATTTTGCGTGGCATCACGCCATCAGCAACCGGTGATTACCGCCAACGCGCCTTTGTCCAGCGACTGCGCTATTTCTGCTGGGTCTATCTCAACGTCAATCGCTGGATTCGCCTGATTGAACGCGCCGATGCCGATACCCGATTTCAGCCACCGTATGCGCCGTCGCTGGCGCGCGAAAGCGACAGCGCAGAAGCCGGCTGGAGCGCCCTGCGCACTTTTAGCGTCATTATGCTGGGCTGCGCCTTTTGGATCACTACGCAATGGGATTCCGGTGCCGCCGCCCTGACGCTCACCGCCATCGCGTGCGTGCTTTACTCTTCCGCGCCTTCGCCGAGCGGCAGCGTCTCGCTGTTACTCAAAACCTTGCTGTGGCTGTCGCTGTTTAGTTTTGTGCTGCAGTTTGGTTTGATGGTGCAAATCAGCGCGCTGTGGCAGTTTTTGCTGGTGCTGTTTCCGCTGCTGCTCACCTTGCAGTTGTTTAAACTGCAGCAGAAGAAACGTGCGGGAATGTGGGGTCAATTTATTGTTTTTATGGGATCCTTTATCGCCGTCACCAATCCGCCGGATTGGGATTATCAAAGCTTCCTCAATGACAATATCGCCAAGGTGTGCGGCGTACTGCTGGCGTGGCTGGCGTTTCAGGTGCTGCGTCCCAGTTCCGATGCGCGCCGTAGTCGTCGGCATATTCGCGCCCTGCGCCATGCGTTTCTCGATCAGCTACGCCGACAGCCGCGTCTGAGCGAAAGCCACTTTGAATCGCAAATTTATCATCATATTAGTCAGCTCAGTAACAGCCGTGACGAGCAGGCGCGTGTTTGGCTGCTGCGCTGGGGCGTGGTGCTACTCAACTGTTCCCACATTGTCTGGCAGCTGCGCGAATGGCAGCCAACTTCGGCTACGCTCGGGCAAATGCGCGACAGCAGCCTGCAGGATCTGCAACGGATTATGAGTCTGCGCGGCGTGCATCACACTGCGTTGCAGGCCACGCTGGATGAGTTGGAAACCATGATTGAGCAACTGCAGCAGCAAGCAGAGAGCGAAGCAAATACGCTGGCGGGTATTTTGTGGCGCCTGCGCTGCTCTCTCGCCCAGTTAGCGCAGGCGGTGCCGGATTAATCACTGACAATATTGCGTGGTCTGGCGATTAAAATCGTCCTGCAACTGCTGCAGCGATTTCTGTCCTTCGAAGCGGGTTTTGTCCTGATCGGTCATCGGTTCAATCACCAGCGCCTTCTCTTCTGAAGAGTAGATAAAACGTCGATACAAGGTGGTGCCGGTGAAACTTTTACCCTGAATGCCACCGCATACCACCGTCATCGCATGATGATAGGTTTCGCTGTGGGTGAAGTTAGTTTCGGTGGCGCTGCGCAGAACATTTTCGCAGCCTTTGGCTTCCAGACGATGGAGGGTGTGCTGTGTCAGCCATTCACGCCCACGCGCAATCTTTTCACACTCAACACGCAGCGGGTTGGTATCGATGGTGCGTTGCAGTTGTCGACTGGCATCTAAACGCAGCTGTGTGTCGTTGGGTTGATCGCATCCCACCAGCAATAAACATAACAACATCATCCCACGCGCTTTCATTCCTGCCCCTGAAGGTTTTATTCCTGAATCAATATCATAGGACGGAAAAACCGCTGAGAGTAGCAAGAAAATGGGTCAATTTTTTTCAGAGTAAGAAGATCAGGGCGACAAGCTGCTGCCGCCCAGGAGGTTAAATTACACCGCAGGCAAAACGCGCCCCGCCGCCGCCAAGCGGTTGTGGATGGTCGGCATGATTATCGCCACCCACATGCACCATCAAAGCTTTACCTTTGATTTCACTCAGGGATTTGATGCGTGGCGCAACCACCGGATAATTCGCCTTGCCATCTTCGGTTACAAACAGCGCGGGCAAGTCGCCAAGGTGACCATCGGCGTACGGGCCAAGATGCTTGCCGGTTTTTTGCGGGTCGAGATGTCCGCCCGCCGCACCGGCCGCCACCGTTTTACCGTCCGATTCGCCCGGTTCACAGCTGCCTTTGGCATGCACGTGGAAACCATGAACGCCCGGCTTTAGGCCGCTTAACGCTGGCGTAAATTGCACACCGTACGGCGTTTCGCTGATAGTGACTTTGCCAATTGCCGTTCCGATGCCCTGCGCGGTGGTTTCGTGCAGCGTGACTTCTTCTGACGCCGCCTGCGCGCCTGCGGCGCAGGCCAGAGCCAGCATAACAATGAGGGTTTTCTTCATAACGTCTCCTTACGGTTAGATTCTCTGTAAGCCTGGACTGCTTTCATCCAGGCTGCCGTAATTTGACGCAGCTTTACGCTTTAGGGCACATCGTAGCCAATGGCGGCTTTGCGGATGCGGAACCATTGCTGGCGATCGAGGGTTAACTGGCAGGCGCCAACCGCTTCTTTCACACGTTCAATTTTGCCTGATCCAATAATCGGCAGCGGATGGCTTGGCAGCTTCATCACCCATGCATACACCACTTGCTCGATATTGCTGGCGCCAATCTCCTGCTTCACCTGCTCCAGCTCATCGCGCAACGGCTGATAGTGTGGATCGTTAAACACGCGACCGCCGCCGAGGCAGGACCACGCCATTGGGCGGATACGGTTCTGCTGGCACTGATCGAGCGAGCCATCCAGCAGCGACGTTTGCTCCAGCGGGGAGATTTCCAGTTGATTAGTGACCAGACTAAATGGCAAACGCGATTGCAGCAGCGTGAACTGAGACGCAGTGAAGTTAGAGACGCCAAAATGGCGCACTTTGCCGCTCTGATGCAACGCCGTAAAGGCTTCGGCAATTTCATCCGCGTCCATCAACGGGTCCGGACGATGAATTAGCAGCAAATCGAGGTAATCGGTATTGAAATGGCGCAGCGAATTTTCGGCGCTGTGCAGAATGTGGCTGGCTTCGGTGATGTAGTGACCAATGCGGTGTTCGGGTTTGGCGCGCGTCGCAATGCCGCATTTAGTGACGATTTGCAGCTTTTCACGCAAACCCGGTGCCAGGCGCAGTGCTTCACCAAAGGCGGCTTCACACTGGTAATCGCCGTAGATATCAGCGTGATCGACAGTGGTGATGCCCAGCGCTAAATGGTGCTCAATAAACTGCACCACTTGCTGCGGCGTCATGCCCCACTCCATTAAACGCCAGTAACCGGCAATCAGCGGTGAAAAGGACGGTCCCTGCGGTGCAATAGCCTGCGGTTGTAACATGGTTAAACTCCCCTAAACACGATTCCAGATAACGAAAGCGGGAGTATAACGGAAAGGCAAATCGTCGTTTTCTTAAAACAGTTCCGGTTGTTGTGGATCATGATCTTCATCGACTTTTTGCTGGCGCTGCAGGCGCAAAAAGCGTTGCCGGCACAAGCGCAGCACATCGCGCTTTTGCGCATCGCTGAATTTCATCCAGTTAAAGCGCTCTTCCCGGCTGCGTAAACAGCCACGACAATAGCCACGTGCGTCACTCTGGCAAATGCCACGACACGGGCTGGGAACGGGGAAGAACTCTAGTTGCTCGGCCACATTCACTCCGCAATTAACATCTCAAATCACATTGATAACAGCTTAATGACATTGTGCAAAGAGTATACGGGCATTGCGCATAATCAAGCCATCGCGGCATTTCGTTACGCCTGTTTACCAAAAAGCCAGCATTTAAAGGATTTGGATTGCTTATGTTTAATCTTCGTTAAGGTTTTCCTCATCTTGTCTTCATACGATTGTCACATTACTTCTTACCGTTGAGTTTTCATGAGATTCCCGATCACCTTTCAGTGCGGCACCAACGGATTTAATCTTATTGCCGCCCTGTTTTTCGCATTAGTCTTGAATGCCCTTTTCTTGCTGCGCGCCTGGGAAATGATCCCTTACGATCACGTCCACGATTATCTGTTCGCCGCCAGTATTCCGCTGGTGCTCGCCTCGGCTTTCTATTTTCTCTTCTCGCTAGCCGCCTGGCCTTATCTGCGCAAACCGTTGCTAATTGCGCTGGTATTAGTTAGCGCCGCCGCCAATTACTTCATGCACAGTTTTGGCACGGTGATCGACACCAATATGATTCAAAACGTCTTTGAATCCGACCCGCAGGAAGCCGGTGCGCTGATCAGCAGTCGCTATCTACTCTGGATGCTGTTGATGGGAATGGTGCCGGTTGTGCTGATTTGCGGCGTGCGCATCAATAATGGCACGCGCTGGTGGTGGAATCTGCTGCAACGTCTGACGGGCGCACTGGGGGCAATATTAATCATATTGCTGATGGCGGCGCTGTTTTACAAAGATTACGCCTCGCTGATTCGCAACAATAAAAACCTGATCAAGATGATTACTCCGGCCAACGTGGTCAGCGGTACTGGCCACTATGTCGATCAACGTTATCTGCAAGGTAGTCAGGAGTTGGTAAAGATTGGCGAGGATGCCCACAAAGGCCCATTAATCTCCGCAGCAACCAAGAAAACGCTGGTGGTGTTAGTGGTGGGTGAAACGGCGCGTGCCGAGAATTTTTCGCTGGGTGGCTACGCGCGTGACACCAATCCGGAGCTGAAAAAACAGCAGGTCATTTACTATCCCAACGCCATTTCCTGTGGCACAGAAACCGCTATATCGGTGCCCTGCATGTTCTCCAATATGCCACGCGTGCATTACGACGCGAATCTGGCGCACCATCAGGAAGGCGTGCTTGATATCCTGGCGCATGCCGGCGTGAGCGTGCTGTGGCGCGAGAACGATGGTGGTTGCAAAGGCACCTGCGACCGCGTGCCGCACACCGATATGACGCAGTGGAAACTGCCGCAATATTGTCACGATGGGTTTTGCCAGGATGATGTGTTGCTGCATCGTCTTGATAACTATGTTGATAGCCTACACAACGACGGCATTATTGTACTGCATCAAATGGGCAGCCACGGTCCAGCCTATTATCAGCGTTATCCGGCTGAGTTCCGCCGTTTTACGCCCACCTGCGACAGCAAACAGATTCAGGATTGCGATCATCAGGCATTGGTAAATACCTACGATAACTCGCTGCTGTATACCGACGCCATGCTGAGCCGCACCATCGATAAGCTCAAAGGCCTGAGCGATCGCTTCAATGTGGCGCTGGTTTATCTCTCCGATCACGGCGAATCGCTTGGCGAGCGCGGGATGTATCTGCACGGTGCGCCTTATATGTTTGCGCCCTCGCAGCAAACACACATTCCTCTGCTGATGTGGATGTCACCGGGATACGCGGCGGCGAATCACATCAATGAAGCCTGTTTGCGCCAGCAAGCTGCCGATGCAAAGGTGTCGCAAGATAATCTTTTCCATACGATTTTAGGCATGTTCAACATCCAGACGCAGCAGTATCAACCGCAGTTGGATATGAACAGATCGTGCCAAACCGCCACCTGAGGGTTGCGCTAGACTGACTGGTCTAATAACCTGCGCCACATGAACAAGACTCTGCAACGCAACGATACTCGTGAACATCTGCTCGCTATTGGCGAGCAGGTTTGTTTACAGCGCGGCTTTACCGGCATGGGTTTGATCGAGATGCTGGCGCTGGCGGAAGTCACTAAAGGCTCGTTCTACCACTATTTCGGTTCGAAAGAGGCCTTTGGCGTGGCGCTGATTGAGCGCTACTTCGCCCACTTCCAGCAACAGATCGATCAGCAGCTGAATCAGCCCGGTTTACCGCCGAGCGAACGCCTGTTAGCGCATTTCCGCTACGGCGAAAGGCTGTTTATCGAGCAAGGTCATATTGTTGGCTGCCTTGGCGTGAAATTGTCAGCCGAAGTGTGCGATCTCTCCGAACCCATGCGTGATGCCCTGCAGCAAGGCGCCAATGCCATCATCGCTGCCTACACGCGCTGTTTGACTGAGGTGGCCGCTGAGCAGCCGCTGCCGTTTGGGCAAACACCGCAGCAGCTGGCGCAGCGCTGCTACTTGTTGTGGCTCGGAGCCAGTTTGCAGAGCAAGATTTCCCGAGAGCCGGGTCCGATTAGTCTGGCGCTCGAAACCATCGAACAGTGGCTGATAAGTCACTGATTTTTAAAAATCGTCGTTACTAGACGACCGGTCTTCCTGGAGCAATCAATATGGCGAGTAAGCAGCTGTTCTCCCCACTCAAAGTGGGCGCGATTACCGTACCGAACCGCATTTTTATGGCCCCGTTGACGCGCCTGCGCAGCATTGAGCCGGGCGATATTCCGACGCCGCTGATGGCTGAGTATTATCAGCAGCGCGCCAGTGCCGGTTTGATCATCACCGAAGCCACCCAGATCTCTTTCCAGGCGAAAGGCTATGCCGGTGCGCCAGGTCTGCACACACAGCAGCAAATTGCCGCGTGGAAAATGATTAACGAAGGCATTCATGCCGCTAAAGGTCACAGCGCCGTGCAGCTGTGGCACACCGGCCGCATTTCTCATAATAGCGTGCAGCCAGAAGGCAAAGCGCCGGTCGCACCGACCGCGCTGGCGGCAGGTACACGTACTTCCCTGCGCGCTGCGGATGGTTCGGTCTACCGTGAAGACACCTCAGTGCCGCGCGAGCTGTCAGTGGCTGAAATTCAGCAAATCGTCAAAGATTTTGGTCAGGCCGCCGCCAATGCGCGCGAAGCCGACTTCGACCTGCTGGAGCTGCACTCAGCGCACGGTTATCTGATGCATCAGTTCCTCGCACCCGGCTCAAATCAGCGTAGCGATGAGTATGGCGGTTCGATTGAGAAACGTGGTCGTTTCGCGCTGGAAGTGGTGGATGCGGCGATTGCTAACTGGTCTGCCGATCGTATTGGTATCCGCGTTTCGCCAATCGGTGCCTTCCAGAATCTGGAAAATGGCCCGGAAGAAGAGAAAGCAGCGTTGTGGTACATCGCCGAGTTGGGCAAGCGCGGCATCGCCTATCTGCACCTTTCTGAGCCAGACTGGGCAGGCGGACAGCCATACAGCGATGCATTCCGTGAGAAAGTGCGTGCGCTGTTCCCAGGCGTGATTATCGGTGCCGGTGCCTACACCGTTGAGAAAGCGGATGATCTGATTGCGCGCGGCCTGATTGACGCGGTGGCGTTTGGTCGCGACTTTATCGCTAACCCGGATTTGGTTGCCCGTCTGCAGCAGGATGCACCACTTAATCCGCAGCGTCCTGAGAGCTTCTACGGCGGCGGCGCGGAAGGCTATACCGATTATCCAACCCTGTAAGAAAATGGCTGCCGCGTTGGATAGGCGGCAGCGTTGTTTCATCAGTGTGTATACTAAGTTGTCTTGTCATTCACTGATGACGTTTTAAAAAAGAGGATGTTATGCGTTTACTTCACACCATGTTACGCGTTGGCGATTTGCAACGTTCTATCGATTTCTACACCCGCGTGCTCGGCATGCGCGTGCTGCGTCAGAGCGAAAACACCGAGTACAAATACACGCTGGCATTCGTTGGCTACACCGAAGAGAGCGAAGGCGCGGTGATTGAGCTGACTTACAACTGGGGCGTGGATAAATACGATCTCGGCAACGCTTATGGCCACATCGCGCTGGGCGTGGACAACGTGGCTGACACCTGCGAACGCATTCGCAGCGCGGGCGGCAACGTGACGCGTGAAGCGGGCCCGGTAAAAGGCGGTTCTACCATTATTGCGTTTGTTGAAGATCCAGACGGCTACAAGATCGAACTGATTGAAAACAAACATGCCGGTCACGGCTTAGGCAACTAAGGTTGCTGGTCAGCCTGCTAATTGCAGGCTGACTTCCCTCTCCTGCTGCACCCTCCTGCGATTTTTGCCATAATGCGCGCTGCCCTATTTATTGCCATGAGATCCTGATGTCTGAATCGAACGCTTTAAACGCTCTCCACCAACGCTTCCGCGGTTTTTATCCTGTTGTAATCGACGTTGAAACCGCAGGTTTCAATGCACAAACTGATGCACTGCTGGAAATTGCAGCCACAACGCTGAAAATGGATGAAGACGGCTGGTTGCACCGCGATGAAACGCTGCACTTCCATGTGGAACCGTTTGAAGGCGCCATTCTGAATCCTGCGGCGCTGGCGTTTACCGGCATCGATCCCACTAATCCGCTGCGCGGTGCGGTAAGCGAATATGAAGCGCTGCATGCGATTTTTAAAATGGTGCGCAAAGGCACCAAAGATAGCGGCTGCAATCGCGCCATTATCGTGGCGCACAATGCCACTTTCGATCTCAACTTCGTGATGGCGGCCGCAGAGCGCGCCAGCCTGAAGCGCAATCCGTTCCACCCTTTTGCCACCTTTGATACCGCAGCGTTAAGCGGCTTAGTGCTGGGGCAAACCGTGTTGGCGAAAGCCTGTAAAGCGGCGGGAATGGAGTTTGATAGTACGCAAGCGCATTCAGCGCTGTATGACACCGAGCAAACCGCGACGCTGTTTTGTGAGTTGGTGAACCGCTGGAAACGCCTTGGCGGCTGGCCGCTGGCTTTCAGTGAAGAATCCGCAGACGACGCGTCTGCCGAGTAAGCTAAGAAAAGGCCGACATTTGTCGGCCTTCTGCATTATTCCGCTTCTTTATACTTCTCAGCGGTTTCTTTCAGCAGTGGCTGAAGTTCACCGCGCTGGAACATCTCAACGATGATGTCGCAGCCGCCGACCAGTTCACCATCGACCCACAGCTGCGGGAAGGTTGGCCAGTTAGCGTATTTTGGCATTTCAGCGCGAATGTCCGGGTTCTGCAGAATGTCCACGTATGCGAAACGCTCGCCACACGCAGAAAGCGCCTGCACGGCTTGCGCCGAGAAACCGCAGCTTGGCAGCTTTGGAGAACCCTTCATGTACAGCAGAATCGGATTTTCTGCGATCTGACGCTGAATTTTTTCAACAGTACTCATTATTGCCTTCCTTAATCTTCTACTTCGTGTTTGTTTATTGTAGCGATTTCGCTCCCGGACTGAAAACGGGATTTTGCGTTTGCACTGGCAAATCGCCATGTTTGTTAAGTTAACGCATGACAAATAACATTTTCATATCATTAATTGGCATTAATAAATTAATAATTAGCAATAGTTTCGCTGCGTTAACCAGCTGAAATAGCTCATTTTTGCTACAGAATCAATCTGGTAACATATTAATGGAAAAAGGCCTTACCTTTTGGAAAAAAAGTGGATTAGAATTGCCTCGGCGCTGATCGCTTGATCAGATTTCTCTCACTTTAACGCAGTCTGCTTTCATTCAGCCTGCTTAACCTGTAACCGGATTATGCGTCTACTAATTACGCTTTTCATACTGGCTTTCGCCCAACTGTTTTTTAATGTGGCTGCTGCATCTCCGCATGCGCCCGTTAATGCCAGTTCGCTTAAAGCAGAGAAAAAGAGCGCACGTGAAGACGAGCGCCGCAAACGACGCCCGGTGAAAACCACCACTAAAAAATCGCGCCTGACTGCTGTTCAAAAATTCAAACTCAAAAAACAGACCAAAACAGAAACCGCGCTGCACAAGACCACCAGCAAAAAATCCCCGCTGAAACTCTCTGCTAAGAAATACGGTCATCAACGTTTAGCGAAGAAAACACCTGAGATCGCCGTCGATGATGAAGCGTTAGCGCTGACCGGCATCAAAATGAGTAAGGCACACCGCCAGCGTTATCAAAAAGCGCGTGAAACAGCGATGACCAAATTAATGGGCCAACTCGGCAAACCTTATCAATGGGGCGGCACTTCGCCACACACCGGTTTCGACTGCAGCGGCTTAGTGTGGTACGCCTATAAAGATCTGGTGAAATTCAAATTCCCACGCACCGCCAATGAGATGTATCACCTGCGCGATGCGGCACCGATTAAGCGTGAAATGCTGGAGAAAGGTGATCTGGTGTTCTTCCGCATCAATAATCGCGGCACTGCCGATCATGTTGGCGTGTATCTCGGCAACGGGAAATTCATTCAGTCGCCGCGTACCGGCAAAGATATTCAGATTAGCGCATTGGGTGAGGATTACTGGCAGAAACACTATGTGGGCGCGCGTCGTATGATGACGCCAAAAACCATTCGCTAGTTGTTGCGCAACAATCATAAAAAAGCCGGATGCTGTTCTCAGCTCCGGCTTTTTTGTTAATGCATGATCGCGGTAAAGCTGAAGGCGATAATCATCAACAGTGCGCCAACGGTGGTCATTAGCGCCAGCTTCAGGTCGGTATTCATCATAACTCCTTAGTCACACAATTATTAGGGTTAAGGCGATTTTCGCACAGCAATGGGCAAAAATCTCGTGTTATCCGCGCCAGCTTGCTAGAATCGCCGCCTTTCGTTGCGCAACAGATTTTGCGCATGCTGTATTTTCAGCGTGATGAAGTGATTTTGCCTGCTAAAACACACCGTTTTGCCCGCTTTTTTGGGCTATAAAAGCATTAGCAGACGCAAACGTTTAACAATATACTTATCAGTAAGTTGCGATAAGCCCAGGAGTACCATTTTCATGGCAACAATTAAAGATGTCGCAAAACGCGCGGGTGTCTCAACCACCACGGTTTCGCATGTCATCAACAAAACGCGTTTCGTTGCGGAAGAGACGCGTAACGCCGTATGGGAAGCGATCAAAGAATTACACTACTCGCCCAGTGCCGTGGCGCGTAGTCTCAAAGTTAATCACACTAAAACCTTAGGTTTGCTGGCGACCTCCAGCGAAGCGCCCTATTTCGCTGAAATTATCGAAGCGGTGGAGAACCGTTGTTTCGAACGCGGCTACACGCTGATTCTCGGCAACGCGCATAACGATCTGCAAAAGCAACGTGCTTACCTGTCGATGATGGCGCAAAAGCGCGTCGATGGCTTGCTGGTGATGTGTTCTGAGTATCCAGACGATTTGCTGCAGATGCTGGAAGAGAACCGCAACATTCCCATGGTGGTGATGGATTGGGGTGCATCGCGCGGTGACTTCACCGATACCGTGCAGGACAATGCGTTTCAGGGCGGCTATCTCGCCGGGCGTTATCTGATTGAACGCGGTCATCGTGATATCGGTGCCATTCCCGGCCAGATGGAGCGCAACACCGGCGGCGGCCGTCATGCTGGCTTCCTGCAGGCAATGAACGAAGCGGGCATTACGGTGCGTCCGGAATGGGTGGTTCAGGGCGACTTTGAGCCTGAATCGGGCTATCAGGCGATGCAGCAGATTTTAAATCAGAAACAGCGCCCAACGGCGGTGTTCTGCGGTGGCGATATCATGGCGATGGGCGCGATTTGCGCTGCTGATGAGATGGGTTTGCGCGTACCGCAGGATATCTCGGTCATCGGCTACGATAATGTGCGCAACGCGCGCTATTTCACGCCAGCGCTGACCACCGTGCATCAGCCAAAAGCCGAACTGGGTGAAAAAGCGCTGGAAATGTTGCTGGATCGCATCACCAGCAAACGTGAAGATCCGCAAACCATCGAAGTCCAGCCAACGCTGATTGAACGTCGTTCGGTAGCGTACGGTCCGTTCCGCGACTATCGCCGCTAAGCCGACACTTCGCTGAGCCATTCGTGGTTCAGCGTTTCGGCATCTCCGAGATAAGCCAGTAACCACTCCAGCGCCGGTGACGCGCGCTGTTCTGACCAGCTGACGCAGCACGGACTGTCCGGAAAGGCTTGCGGCAGTGCCAGTTCGACCAGTTTATGGCTATCCAGCAGCGGACGTGCCAGATGGCCCGGCACCATTCCAACGCACAATCCTGCCAGCAAACAATCCATCCCGGTTTCCCACTCTGGCACCACCAGACGTCGCTGATTATCCAGCGTCCATGTCATACGGCGCGGCAACGCACGCGAGGTATCTTCCAGCACCAGCGATGGCCATGCCCGCAACGTTTCATCATCCAGCTCCGTGCTGTTTACCAGCGGATGATCGGGACTCACTACACAACGCCAGTTCAGTGCGCCCATATCCTGAAAGGCAAAACGTCCGCCCACCGGAATCGCCTGGGTTGCGCCAATCGCCACATCAACCCGGCCATCTGCCAACGCATCCCACACGCCGTTAAACACTTCGTAGCTGATAATCAGCTCCATATCGGGAAAGTGGCGATAGAAATCCTTCACTAACTGCCGCGTGCGCTGCGGTTTAACAATGCAGTCAACCGCGATACTTAGCTCCCCGCGCCAGCCATTTGCCAGTTGCTGACACTGTCGACGGGTTGCCAGCATTTTTTTGATAACAGATCGCCCTTCACGCACAAAATGCTCGCCCGCGGGTGTCATCACCACTTCGCGGTGCTGACGCTCAAACAGCGGCACTGCCAGCCAGGTTTCCAGCTGTCGTACGGTATAGCTGACGGCAGAAGGCACACGATGCAGCTCCTGCGCTGCCGCACTAAAACTCCCAGTGCGCGCCACCGCATCCACCACTTCAAGCGCATATTCTGACCACATAATTTTGCCTTCAAAAAATTTAACAGCACTATGCAAATATTAGCGTTTCACAAAGCGCGTTGCATCCTTTTACACTCCCCGGCGTTCAACCTGCCCAAAAGAGAATCAACATGTTGTCGTCTAAAGCATTTATGCCTTATCTCGCCGTGCTCAGCATGCTCGGCTTTCTTGCCACGGATATGTATTTACCTGCCTTTGGCGATATGCAGCGTGATTTCGCTAGCGCACCTGGCACCATTAGCGCCAGCCTGAGTCTGTTTCTCGGCGGTTTCGCCTGTGCCCAGGTATTTTGGGGGCCGCTGTCAGATCGTTACGGCCGTAAACCAATTTTGCTGGCCGGTTTAGCCATCTTCGCCCTTGGTTGTCTGGGGATGCTTTGGGTGACCGATGTCCGCCTGATGCTGGCGCTGCGTTTTGTGCAGGCGATTGGTGTGTGTGCTGCTGCCGTGAGCTGGCAGGCGTTAGTGGTGGATCACTATCCAAAAGCGAAAGCCAATAAAGTGTTTGCGACGATTATGCCGCTGGTTGCGCTGTCTCCGGCGCTGGCTCCGCTGCTCGGCGCCTGGCTTATCGGCCACTTCCACTGGCGCAGCATCTTTATCACGCTAACGTTGGTTGCCGTGGTGTTGCTGATCGGTACGCTGCAGTTAGCCTCGCCTAAGCGCGAGAAAGTTGCGGCAGGCAAACAACCTGGATGGTTGACCTTGCTGGGCACCCGCGTTTACAGCGGTAACGTCTTGATCTACTCGGCGTGTTCGGCGAGCTTTTTCGCCTGGCTGACGGGATCACCTTTCATTCTCGCCGCTGCTGGCCTGACGCCGGGCGATATTGGCCTGAGCTATATTCCGCAGACCATTGCGTTTCTGATTGGCGGCTTTGGCTGCCGCACGCTGTTAAATCGTTATCAGGGCGCGCAACTGCTGCCGTGGTTGCTGGTGTTGTATAGCCTGAGCATCCTGAGTCTGTTTGTCATCGCCCTGATGCCTTCCGCGCCGCTGTTTGTGCTGTTGATGCCCTTCTGCGGCATGGCGCTGGCCAATGGTGCGATCTATCCGATTGTGGTTGCCAGCGCATTAGCGCCCTTCCCGCACGCCACCGGTAAAGCCGCAGGATTACAGAACTTATTCCAGTTAGGATTATGCTTTGTTGCCAGCCTGCTGGTCTCCGCCGGTCTTGAGCAGGCGCTGTTCAACACCACGTTAGTGATGGTCGCCACCGTGGTACTGGCGTGGGCGGGCTTTGTCTGCCAGCGATCGCTAAACGCACAAAGTGATATTGCCCACACTTCCCGTCCCTGCGAAGATAATCTCTAAGCCAACGATTTTCGTTAGCAAACTAACGATAACCCGTTGAATATTGACCCACGTGAGCATATACTCTGTGGGTCAGTAATTCTGTATTAAATCAATAATATAAATGTAATACCTTTAGCGACACTGTCGCGGGATGGCGTCTGCACATTATCCGGTGCGGCGACCCACTTTTCTGCTCAAATTCATACCTCTGTACTACGTCGTACAACGTCGTACAACGTCGTACAACGTCGGATTTCTGGCGCACGGATTTTCCGTGAGTTCTCTCACAGGTCTTGGGAAATTGGCTATTCTTTTTCTCAGGTTCAGATCGGAAGGTGATGGAGAAGCTATGAGTTCATCTGTTATAGAAGAAGTGAGCCTTGAAGAAAACCATTGGTATCGGATCGTCAATGAACTGCTAGAGCGGGCTGATATTGCAGTTAATGGCACTCGTCCCTGGGATATTCAGGTAAAGCATCCAGATTTTTTTAAACGCGTTCTCGAGGAAGGATCGCTCGGATTAGGTGAAAGTTACATGGATGGTTGGTGGGAGTGCGAACAGCTCGATATGTTCTTCCATCGCGTTTTAAAACATCATCTGGATAAACAATTACCCCGGCATTTTAAAGATACGTTGCGCATCGCCGCCGCGCGTCTCACTAATTTGCAATCAAAAAAACGCGCCTGGATTGTGGGTAAAGAGCATTACGACCTTGGTAATGATCTATTCTCACTGATGCTTGATCCTTATATGCAATATTCCTGCGGCTACTGGAAAGATGCTGATACCCTGGAAAACGCGCAGCAAGCCAAACTGGATATGATTTGCCGCAAGTTGCAACTTGAACCGGGCATGACGCTGTTGGATATCGGTTGTGGCTGGGGCGGACTGGCAGAATACGCCGCGCGCCATTATGGCGTCACGGTGCATGGCGTGACTATTTCAGCTGAGCAACAAAAACTGGCACAACAACGCTGTGAAGGACTGGATGTGACTATATTACTTCAGGACTATCGCGACCTGAATAATCAATATGATCGCATCGTTTCTGTCGGTATGTTTGAACATGTCGGGCCGAAAAACTATGCCACTTATTTTGATGTTGCTGACCGCAACCTCAAACCAGACGGCATATTTTTGCTGCACACCATTGGCGCCCTCACCACAGATATGAATGTCGATCCGTGGATTGATAAATATATCTTCCCGAACGGTTGTTTGCCGTCAGTGCGTCAAATCGCTGACGCCAGTGAGCCACATTTCGTCATGGAAGATTGGCATAACTTTGGCGCAGATTACGATACGACGTTAATGGCATGGTATGAACGTTTTCAGGCGGCGTGGCCGCAGTTGGCTGAGAAATATGGCGAACGTTTTAAACGAATGTTCGACTATTATCTCAACGCCTGCGCCGGTGCGTTTCGTGCCCGTGATATTCAGCTGTGGCAGGTAGTATTCAGTCGTGGCAAGGATGGCGGTTTACGCGTTGCGCGTTAATAAGCTTTCAAATGAATCAAGGCGCCGCATGGCGCCTTTTTTAACGGTATTATTCTGCGCCAGCAATCTGCGCCAGTGCAGCGGCTTCACGCTGCGCTAATACGCGCTCAACCGTTTCCACAATGGCCTGCGTATGCGGATCAATCTCAATATTGACCTTATGACCAAACTTCTTCGCGCCTAAAGTGGTGCGCTCCAGCGTTTCCGGAATCAAATGCACACAGAATTTGCTTTTAGTCACGTCGCCAACGGTCAAACTAATTCCATCGATACCCACGAAACCTTTGTGCAGAATATATTTGATCTGCGTGGCGTCCTGTAATTTAAACCAGATTTCGCGGTTGTTTTCTGATTGGATGATTTTGCAGATTTCCGCCGTGGTCATAATATGGCCAGACATTAAATGACCGCCAATTTCATCACTGAACTTCGCTGCACGTTCAATATTCACCACATCACCCACCATTAATTCACCCAGGTTGGTAATGCGCAGTGTTTCTTTAATCAGATCGAAGCTGACCAGATCGCCGTTAATCTCGGTTACGGTCAGGCAGCAGCCGTTGTGTGCCACCGATGCGCCAAGCGCCAGTCCCGGTAACAGATCCTCCGGTAAGCGCACAATATGGGTTCGAAACAGATCTTTCTCTTCAATGCCGACAATTTCTGCCGTGCCTTGCACAATTCCAGTAAACATAATCTCAGCCTCTGCAAATTTTGCGTCAGTTTATCACAGCTTGTTGGCGGCAGCTTAATTTGGCGGAGTTCAAACTTTACACAAATTGCTAAACAAAATGCGATCAACGTTTGGCGGAAGCCAGCGCTGCCGCTACACTATGCCGCGCATTCTTTGGGGATTTAGCCCCGCTCTCTTCTTTAATTAAGCAGGTGTAACGTGCAGAAGTATTTTACAGAAGCGCGTCAATTGCTGGCCCTCGCGATCCCGGTCATCCTTGCTCAGGTGGCCCAGACGGCGATGGGATTTGTAGATACTGTTATGGCCGGTGCGGTAAGCGCCACGGATATGGCCGCCGTTGCTGTCGGCACCTCTATCTGGCTTCCCGCCATTCTGTTTGGTCATGGTCTTCTACTGGCTTTGACGCCTACCGTTGCGCAACTCAACGGTTCAGGACGACGCGAACGTATCGCGGAACAAGTGCGCCAGGGATACTGGATGGCAATTGCCGTTGCGCTACTGATTATGGTGGTGCTGTGGAATGCCGGTTATCTGATTAACACCATGCATGACATCGATCCTGAATTGGCCGCCAAAGCCGAAGGATACCTGCATGCGTTGCTGTGGGGCGCACCGGGATATCTGTTGTTCCAGGTGATGCGCAACCAGTGTGAAGGTTTGTCGAAAACCAAACCGGCGATGCTGCTCGGCTTTCTCGGACTGATGGTGAACATTCCGCTCAACTATGTCTTCATTTACGGGCATTTCGGTATGCCGGCCTTAGGCGGCGTCGGCTGCGGTGTGGCGACGGCATCGGTATATTGGGTGATGTTCCTGGTAATGCGCTTCTGGGTGAAACGCATGGCAAGCATGCGCGATATCCGCATGAAAACGCGCTGGTCCGCGCCGTCACGCGCAATCTTGTCACGCCTGTTCACGCTGGGTTTGCCAGTGGCGTTGGCGCTGTTCTTTGAGGTGACACTGTTTGCCGTGGTTGCGCTTCTAGTATCACCACTCGGCATCGTCAAAGTGGCCGGGCACCAGATTGCGCTCAACTTCAGTTCGTTGATGTTCGTGTTGCCGTTGTCGCTCGGCGTGGCCACCACCATTCGTGTTGGCTATCGACTCGGACAAGGTTCAGCCGAACAGGCGCGCGTTGCCGCGTGGACCGGGCAAGGCGTCGGCATCAGCATGGCGGCCATCACCGCGCTGTTTACCGTGATCTTCCGTCATGATATCGCCGCGCTTTATACCGCAAATCCTGAAGTCATTACCCTTGCGGCGCAACTGATGCTGCTGGCGGCAATCTATCAGTTCTCAGATTCGATTCAGGTGATTGGCAGCGGTATCTTGCGAGGATATAAAGACACGCGCTCGATCTTCTTCATTACTTTTATCGCGTATTGGGTGCTGGGTTTGCCGGTGGGTTATGTACTGGCGATGACGGATTGGGTATTGCCAAAACTCGGTCCCGCCGGTTTCTGGTGTGGCTTTATTATCGGCCTGACCTCCGCAGCAGTGATGATGATTTGGCGCATCCGTCGTTTGCAGCGCCTGCCTGCGCAAGTGATTTTGGCGCGCGCCGCGCGCTAAGTGGCTGGTAACGGCGAAAAAAACGACGCATAGCACAGTTGCTGGTCAGTCGTAGGGGAAAAACACTTTTTCCCCTTGCCAGCATCACAGCCTGCCGTTAATATTCGTCCCCGCTGTCGCCCTGACAGCGTGTTGCGCTCTTAGCTCAGTTGGTTAGAGCACCACCTTGACATGGTGGGGGTCGATGGTTCGAGTCCATTAGAGCGCACCAAGTGCGTCCGTAGCTCAGTTGGTTAGAGCACCACCTTGACATGGTGGGGGTCGGTGGTTCGAGTCCACTCGGACGCACCAATTATTGAATATTCTGCATGCGCTCTTAGCTCAGTTGGTTAGAGCACCACCTTGACATGGTGGGGGTCGATGGTTCGAGTCCATTAGAGCGCACCACTCTGGTTTTATCTCCTTGCGCAACACCTTTTTCTTGATCTGCATCGTCTTTATCACGCCGCTTTTATATTGGTTTTCGCATACTTAGCGACTATACTATGCCGCGTTGTTCCACCTGAAAGGTTTCAGCGCTAACGTGCCTATGCAAACAACTCCAATGATTTGCGCAACACTGATCACTCAGTTCCCTCGCGTACTGCATAACTTCTCTGCACGCTTTGCTTTCGTCTCCTATTCTTATTTCTGTGAAATCCGTTCCAACACCATAAATATTCTCACTTCGGTGCCATGCGCATCGAATTCCGACCTTTATCATCCATCACAACTTATAGAAAACCTGACATGAAAAAGACCAAAATCGTTTGTACTATCGGTCCAAAAACCGAATCTGAAGAGATGCTGACCCAACTGCTGGAAGCGGGCATGAACGTGATGCGCCTGAACTTCTCGCACGGGGATTACGCTGAACACGGCCAACGCATCACCAACATGCGTGCTGTTATGGAAAAAACCGGTCGTCAGGCCGCTATTCTGCTGGACACCAAAGGTCCGGAAATTCGTACCATGAAACTGGAAGGCGGCAACGATGTATCGTTGAAAGCCGGCCAGACCTTCACCTTCACTACCGATCAGTCGGTGATTGGTAACAGCGAACGTGTTGCAGTGACCTACGCCGGTTTCACTGAAGACCTGAAAATTGGTAACACCGTACTGGTCGACGATGGCTTGATCGGTATGCAGGTGACTGAAGTCACTGAGAACTCAGTGGTCTGTAATGTCCTGAACAACGGTGATCTGGGTGAGAACAAAGGCGTTAACCTGCCAGGTGTCTCCATTCAGCTGCCTGCACTGGCGGAAAAAGATAAGCGCGACCTGATCTTTGGTTGCGAGCAGAACGTTGATTTCGTCGCCGCTTCATTTATCCGTAAGCGTTCTGACGTGCTGGAAATCCGTGAGCACCTGAAAGCGCACGGCGGCGAACACATTCAGATCATCTCGAAAATCGAGAACCAGGAAGGCCTGAACAACTTCGACGAGATCCTTGAAGCGTCAGACGGCATCATGGTTGCGCGTGGCGACCTCGGCGTTGAGATCCCAGTTGAAGAAGTGATCTTCGCGCAGAAGATGATGATCAAAAAATGTAATAAAGCCCGCAAAGTGGTGATCACCGCGACGCAGATGCTGGATTCAATGATCAAAAACCCGCGCCCTACCCGCGCAGAAGCCGGCGACGTGGCTAACGCCATCCTCGATGGTACCGATGCGGTGATGCTGTCTGGTGAGAGCGCGAAAGGCCGCTATCCGCTGGAGTCGGTCACCATCATGGCGACCATCTGTGAGCGCACCGATCGCGTGATGAAATCCCGCATCGATTCACTGCAAGACTCACGCAAGCTGCGCATCACCGAAGCAGTGTGCCGCGGTGCGGTTGAGACTGCAGAGAAGCTGGAAGCACCACTGATTGTTGTAGCTACCGAAGGCGGTAAATCTGCCAAAGCGATCCGTAAGTATTTCCCGGATGCCACCATTCTGGCGCTCACCACCAACGAAACCACCGCGCGTCAGCTGATTCTGAGCAAAGGTATCGAAACCCACCTGGTGACAGAAATTGCCTCAACTGATGATTTCTATCGCATTGGTAAAGAAATGGCGCTGGAAAGCGGATATGCGCAGAAAGGCGATGTTGTGGTCATGGTTTCAGGCGCATTAGTACCAAGCGGAACGACAAACACCGCTTCTGTACATGTAATCTGATTAGCAACTGAATTTTTATTAAAAAGCGCCTTTTCCAGGCGC
This sequence comes from Enterobacter sp. Sphag1F, assembly GCF_014193275.1. Taxonomy (NCBI): domain Bacteria; kingdom Pseudomonadati; phylum Pseudomonadota; class Gammaproteobacteria; order Enterobacterales; family Enterobacteriaceae; genus Enterobacter; species Enterobacter sp. Sphag1F. The sequence goes on from NZ_JACHZD010000002.1 coordinate 198,556, forward strand.
TTTTTTTATTGCTGATGTAATACAAAAACCAGAAATTTCCAATCGAAATTAACTATTCAAAATCTCGTATGATTAAGGTTAGTCCGATTAAATCTCTCTGTTTTAGCTAATTATTTTCATCTTCTTCTGTGAAATGCTGTTTCTTTGAGCGAACGATCAAAATTAAGCATGTTCTCATCAAAAATTTATTCTCAACTCAAAAAGCTTTGTGTAATACTTGTAACGCTACATGGAGATTAACTCAATCTAGAGGGTATAAAGAATGAATCGCACTAAACTGGTACTGGGCGCTGTAATCCTGGCTTCAACTATGCTGGCTGGTTGCTCAAGCAACGCTAAAATCGACCAACTGTCTTCAGACGTTCAGACTCTGAACGCTAAAGTTGATCAGCTGAGCAACGACGTGAACGCAATCCGTTCTGACGTTCAGGCTGCTAAAGATGACGCAGCTCGCGCTAACCAGCGTCTGGACAACCAGGCTCACTCTTACCGTAAGTAAGAGTACTGGTTGAAAAATGGTGCCCATGTGGCACCATTTTTTTTGTCCTGATTCTGCGTTTCTCTGGTCCGAATTCAGGGTTGCGCTACTGCTTCACCTACAGCTTCAGCACTCTGATTAGTTACCGGCTCACCGCTGCTCACTAACACCGGCATTCCTGAACGTCGGGCTATCACTTCCTTAATCAACGCGGTATCGCTCTTCTCACTCTTTAAGAAGGCTTTCAGCTGCGCAGACTGTGCAATCGGCATGGTTTGTGGATCATCCTTATCGTTGCGCGATAAAGGCTGATGCACTTCAACGTAGCGCTTACCGTCGGGCTCAATCGCATATTTGATGGGCTGGTTGATGACCTGCACGCGCGTTCCTTTCGGCACGCTGTTGAACAGCGCTTCAATATCATCCGGTCGCAGTCGAATGCAGCCAGAGCTTACGCGCATACCAATACCAAAGTCAGCATTGGTGCCGTGAATCAAATACTGACCAGTACCGCGCGCCAGACGCATCGCAAACAGCCCCATCGGGTTATCTGGCCCGGCGGGCACCACGCCCGGCAAAGTGATGCCCTCTTTGGCATAGCGCTTGCGGATATTAGTGGTTGGCGTCCAGGTAGGATTAGGGATTTTCTGGCTGATACTGGTGACCATGGTTGGCGTCATGGCCCCCAATTGGCCGATACCAATCGGATAGACCACCACACGATCTTCACCTTTCGGATAGTAGTAGAGCCGCAGTTCTGCGAGGTTAATCACGATTCCTTCGCGTGGCGCATCAGGCAGCAGCATCTGCAGCGGCACGGTTAATTGCGTGCCAGCCTTTGGCAGCCAGGGATCAACGCCTGGATTGGCTTCCAGCATGCCGAGCATGCCTATCTTATAACGCGCGGCAATGCTCTCCAGCGGCCGTTTGTCATCCGGCACGGTGGTCAGGGTATTCTCGCCAATTAAACGGCTGTTATCGGCTGGTAGGGGATATTCCGTAGCAAATGCAGGTGCAGAGAGTCCGCAACAGGACAACAGCAATGCACCGGCTAAACGTAAGGCTGGTTTCATGCAATTTTCTCTTTGTCGGATAGAACAGACCCCGGTCAAGCCGGGGTCTGGAGAGTGTAACTTAGCTGAGGGTCTGAGCGTTATGCCGGATCGCGCGGATCATGGCTTCCAGACCCTGTGAACGCGAGGGAGTGAGATGTGAGGTCAGCGCCAATTCGCCAAACCAGTGACGCACATCGAGATCGAGAATCTCTGGCGCCTTAAGCCCTTGATATAGGCTAAATACCACTGCAATCAACCCTTTAACGATGGCGGCATCACTGTCACCTTCGAAGGCGATGGTGCCATCAGCCTGCGGGGTCATGCGTATCCACACCTGGCTCTGACAGCCTGAAATCACGTGTTCTGGCTGCTGTAAGCTTTCGGAGGATTCTGGTAATTTCCCACCGAGTTCAATGATGTAGAGGTACTTCTCTTCCCAGTTAGCGCAACGATTAAAGTTACGAACCAGTCTCTCTTTATCTGGCAAATTCGCCATGAATCACTCCTGAAATCTGCTCAACCGCCCAGCAGACGATGAATACGGGTCAAACCTGCGGCCAGGCGATCGGCTTCTTCTTCGGTGTTATACAGCGCGAAGGAGGCACGACACATCGCCGGCACCGCATAATGACGCATCAGCGGCATTGCGCAATGATGGCCGGTGCGGATCGCAATACCGTATTGATCAAGGAAACTGCCGACATCAAACGCGTGATGCTTGCCGAGATTAAAGGCCACCACGCCGCTGCGACTTTCCGGACCGTAAATCACCAGATCTGGCACCGAAGCCAGTTTATCCAGCGCATAACGCATCAGCATCGATTCGCGCTGATGAATAACGTCCAGGCCCAGTTCGCTGATCCACGTTAACGCCGCCCCCAAACCAATGATACCGCCGGTATTTGGCGTGCCCGCTTCGAAACGCCATGGCGTACTGTTAAAAGTGGTGCCGGTTGGCAGCACCACTTCAGAAATCATCGAACCGCCGCCTTCCCACGGTGGCATGATCTCCTGCAACGCTTTACGCGCGTACAGCACACCAATACCGGTCGGACCATAAATTTTATGGCCGGAGAAGGCGTAAAAGTCACAGTCGATATCCTGCACATCCACCGCGTGATGCATCACAGCTTGCGCGCCATCCACCAGCGTAATTACGCCAGCGGCTTTCGCTTGCGCCACGATGGCTTTCACAGGATTGACGGTTCCGAGCACGTTTGAAACGTGGGTCACCGCCAGCAAACGAGTGCGGCTATCAATCAAGCCGCTCAGCTGCTCTAGCGCCAGCTCGCCCTGCGCATTTAGCGGCAGTACGCGAATTTCTGCGCCGGTACGCTGCGCCACCATCTGCCACGGCACGATGTTAGCGTGATGCTCCATCTCGGTGATGATGATGTTATCGCCCGGCTGCAGCTGACTGCCGCCCCAACTGTTAGCCACCAGATTGATGGCTTCCGTGGTGCCTTTGACGAAGATGATCTCTTCAGGCGAAGCGGCGTTAAGAAAACGCGCGGCCTGATGACGCACGTTCTCCATGTCGGTGGTCGCCTGCGCGCTCAATGAATGGATACCGCGGTGCACGGCTGCATAGCCGTGCTGGTAGAAATAACTTTCCGCATTGATGACCGCGAGCGGGCGCTGTGCGCTGGCCGCGCTATCAAGGTAGGCCAGCGGATGTCCGTTGACCTCACGTTTCAGAATCGGAAATTCCGCTCTGATGCGTTCGAGATCGAAACTCATGACTCAACTCCCGGAATACGCGCGGCAATGCGCAGCAGCACCACCTGACGCAGTACCGGATTCTCCAGCGTTTCGGTGAGTTCAGCGGCAAATGCATGGATGATCATACGCTGTGCGGCGGTCTCATCGATGCCGCGCGAGCGCAGATAGAACATCTGCTCTTCATCAATACGACCAATGGTCGCACCGTGACTGCACTTCACGTCATCAGCATAGATTTCCAGCTGCGGCTTGGTGTCCACTTCAGCCAAACGGCCCAGCAACAGGTTGTTGTTGGTCATCTGTCCATCGGTTTTCAGCGCATGCTGTGCCACTTTGATCATGCCGTTGAACACCGCACGACCTTTATCGCGCGCGATGACTTTGTGCATCTGACGGCTGGTGCAGTAGCCTTTGTTGTGCTCCAGATAGCTGCGGGTATCGCACACTTCCTGATTCACCGGCAACGACAAGCTGTTGATCGCCAGATTGGTATTTTCGCCATTTAGCTGCGCGCTGGTGTTGTGACGCGATAAGCCCGCACCCAGCAGGAAACTGGTGGTGGCCACATTCGCATCACGGCCCATCACCACATCATTGTGCGCGAAGTGGTAAGCCTTCTCGCTCTCAAATGACAGTTTGATGTGCTGCAGTTTGGCATTGTCGGCCACATAGAAAGTGAAACGCGCGCCGGTAAAGTGCGCCACATCATTCAACGTGACATAGTGCTCAATCACTTCCGCTTCTGCGCTGGCTTCCAGCTGCAGATGGTGGCGATGATGCACGGTGTTAGTGCCCGCGTCCTGACCGCTGGTGATGTGCAGCAGATAGAGCGGTTTAGCCGCTGATTTGCCACGCGCCAGACGAATAGTGGTAGCTTCTTCCGCCAGGCTTTCGGTCAGATGCAGGAACACTTCCGGCTGAATCGGTGCCGGCAGCGGACGACGCTCAGAAGCCTGCGCATGCTGAATTTCAAACAGGCCGGTATCACGGCTGCTCAATTCGGCCTGAAAGCGACCGTCAACAAACACCAGACGCACCGCATCAATCGGCAGCGCCAGCGCTTCAACTTGCTCAGCGCTCACTTCCTGCGGTTGTGGCAGCACAAATTGCTGCGCCAGCAGGCCATCAAGCGGCGTGTATTTCCAGTTTTCGTGCTTACGCGTCGGCAGGCCGACACGCATCAGTTGCTGCCAGTGCTGCTGCGCCTGTAAAGAACGCACGTCACCGCGCGATTCAAACAGGTGATGCCACTGCTGCAGGGCGTTATCACTCTTGGTCGGTAAGCCAGCCATAGCCTTGCTCCTCCAACTGTTTCACCAGCGAGAAGTCGCCAGATTTAACGATCTTGCCCTGATACAGCACGTGTACGTGATCCGGCTTGATGTAATCCAGGATGCGCTGATAGTGCGTCACGATGATGAATGAACGCTTACCGTCGCGCAGGCTGTTAACGCCTTCGGCTACGATTTTCAGCGCATCGATATCCAGACCGGAGTCGGTTTCATCAAGGATGCACAGCTCAGGTTCCAGGGCCGCCATCTGCAGGATGTCGTTACGCTTCTTCTCACCGCCGGAGAAACCCACGTTCACAGAACGGGTCAGCAAATCTTCTGGCATCTTCAGCAGCTGGATTTTATCTTCGATAAAGTCCTGGAAGTCGAAACGGTCCAGCGGCTCCTGCTCACGGTATTTACGTACCGCGTTGACCGAGGTCTGCAGGAAGAACTGGTTGCTGACGCCCGGGATTTCTACCGGATACTGGAACGCCATGAAGATGCCTTCACCGGCACGCTCTTCTGGCTCAAGCTCCAGCAGATCTTTGCCCTTAAAGGTGACAGAACCGCCAGTGACTTCGTAATCTTCACGACCAGCCAGCGTTGCAGACAGGGTACTTTTACCTGAACCGTTCGGTCCCATGATGGCGTGGACTTCGCCCGGTTTCACTTCAAGGTTCAGACCGCGCAAAATCTCTTTGTCTTCAACGCTAACCTGCAAATCTTTAATGCTTAACATACTCTTTCCTTCACATTGCTTCCGGCAACGGGCATCAGCCCACACTGTGCTCAAGGCTGATAGCTAACAATTTTTGCGCTTCCACGGCGAATTCCAGTGGCAGCTCGGAGAAAACGTCTTTGCAGAAGCCGTTGACGATCATTGAGATCGCATCTTCTTCGCTGATGCCACGCTGCAGGCAGTAGAACATCTGATCTTCACCGATGCGCGAGGTAGTGGCTTCGTGCTCCAGATGGGCGGTATTGTTGCGCGTTTCCACATACGGGAAAGTGTGCGCACCGCACTCGGCACCAATCAGCATCGAATCACACTGGGTGAAGTTACGCGCGTTGGTGGCGGTTGGCATGATTTTCACCAGGCCGCGATAGGTGTTCTGGCTCTTACCAGCAGAGATACCTTTCGAGATGATGGTCGACTTGGTGTTTTTACCAATGTGAATCATCTTGGTACCGGTATCCGCCTGCTGGCGGCCCGCCGTTAGCGCGACGGAGTAGAACTCACCAATCGAGTAGTCACCGCGCAGAATGCAGCTTGGATATTTCCAGGTGATCGCCGAACCGGTCTCAGACTGTGTCCAGGACATCTTGCTGTGATCGCCTTCGCACAGGGCACGCTTGGTAACGAAGTTGAGGATACCGCCCTCGCCTTCACCGCCTGGGAACCAGTTCTGTACGGTTGAATATTTCACTTCAGCGTTCTTGTGGATGATCACTTCTACCACTGCGGCGTGCAGCTGATAGGTGTCACGCACCGGCGCTGAGCAACCTTCGATGTAGCTGACGTAGCTGTCTTCATCGGCGATCAAGATGGTGCGCTCGAACTGACCGGTTTTTGCCGCGTTGATGCGGAAATAGGTCGACAGCTCCATCGGGCAACGTACGCCTTTCGGGATGTACACGAAGGTACCGTCAGAGGCCACAGCGGAGTTCAGCGCGGCAAAGAAGTTATCGTTTGGCGGCACGACAGTACCGAGATACTTCTGCACCAGCTCTGGGTGATCGTGAATCGCTTCGCCGAACGAGCAGAAGATAATTCCCTGCTCCGCCAGCTTGCCGCGATAGGTAGTTGAAACGGAGACGGAGTCGAAAATCGCATCCACCGCCACTTCACGCCCTTCACGCACCGGAACGCCTAACTGGTTGAACGCGTCTTCCACTTCCTTCGTCAGGTAGTCGCTGGAGGCGACGCTGCCGGAGGTTTGGGTCGCGCCAGGTTCAGAAGCACAGCTGTCATCGCAGTTGCCGCAGGACGGCGCGGAATAGTAGCTGTAATCCTGATAATCCAGTTTTTCGTAGTGCGCTTTCAGCCAGTGCGGCTCTTCCATTTGCTCCCAGGCGCGGAACGCCTTGAGACGGAATTCAAGCATCCATTCAGGTTCGTTACGTTTAGCCGAAATGGCGCGCACCACATCTTCATTGATGCCGTGAGCAAATTCTTCGGTTTGTAACTGGGTAAAGAAGCCCTCTTTATAGTTGAGCTTGCCTTCCCACATTTGTACATCATCAGATGCTTCGGTGTGTCGTGACATGTTTTACTTACTCGACGCCAAAGCTTTCACCGCACCCGCAGGCGTGTTGAGCTTTAGGGTTGTTGAATTTAAAAATCTGGTTAAGACCTTCGCGGACATAATCCAGCTCGGTACCGTCAACAAACGGCATCGCCTGAAGTGGCACAAACAGTTTTGCGCCGAATTGCTCAAACTGCAGGTCGTCATCGGCAGGATCTTTTACCAGATCCATAACGTACCCAAAGCCGGCACAGCCGGACGTTTTCACACCCAGTTTCAATCCCTTGACTTCAGGGTCTTGTTCTACCAGGTTAAGAATCTGTTTCGCTGCCGATTCGGTCAGCGTGAGCCCTTTCCAGACGAAATCTTCGGGTGAAAAGGAGTCGGCATTTACTGATGACATTGTGCTACCTCGTATGTCTGGGCCTTTTCAGGCTATCCCCCTATGGTAGTGATATCAGATATCACTTCAACCTCTTGTTTTGCAGGGATAATCATCTCGTGCTATTTTTCACTGCTGCTTTATTAAGCATAGTCGCTTCAAAGCAGATTGACGGCGGCATTCCCGTGCGCGCCTGACCTGCGTAACCCGTTAAATTGCCGCAAAATTTTTAAAATCAATTTTACGATTTAATCCTGATTGATAGGTTACGCCTTTCTACTATGTAAAGAAATTGTTATTGCCGATTTTAGTAACAGGCAGAAGAAATCAATAAAATTTCACAGCGGGAATTGCATTCCTGACGCGGTTGAATATGATAATGATTATCATTAACCTAAAAGGTGGCGATATGACGCTTACCGTCTCAGCCTGGTTACAACATAAAATCGACGAATATAAGTTTTCGGTGCGCGATATCACCGTTGACTTCTACATGGCTCAGGCAAAGCTCAACCGCACCGATTGCACTCTCGACCAACTGCGTCGCTTCAACGACACCTGCCTCGATATGGCAGAAATCTGCGAACTTAACGGCGACGATCACAGCTTTCTACATGCCATGGGCAAGCTCCATCACCGCTTAGTGCAGGAGATGGGCAATGCCGATCGTGACCGTTTGTTCCGGATTCAGGCCTATCAACTGGCGCGCCTGTCATTAACACGTTTGTGTCATCAACTGGCGCTCAGCGGCGAGTGGGATCAAGCTACCCGCCTGCAGAGTGATTTTGTTCGCCACGCAGGCTGGATATTCTAATCCAGCTTTGTGACGTCTCCTACAATTTGTTTACATCATTTCCAGTAACGCTTGCAGTGGATGACGCATGCCATTGCCTTCTGCGCGTTTCACCTGGCTACGACAGGAAAAGCCGGTTGCCAGACAGCGTTGACGCGGCAGCTTTTGCAGTTGCGGATGCCAGGAAAGCTCGTAAATCCCCAGCGAATTCTCCAGGTTTGCGCTTTCGTGACCATAGGTTCCCGCCATGCCGCAACAACCGACATTGACGTTTTCCAGCCTGGCGCCAAAGCGTGCAAAGATGCTCTGCCACTGATTCGGCGTGGATGGCAGCGCGGTCACTTCAGTGCAGTGCGCAAACAGATACCAGGCTTCGCCGCTGGCGGTTTGTTCCGCGCGTGGAGACAAGGCGGTTTGCAGCCACTCGTGCACCAGCTGCACGTTAAACTCGCCACGCTGCTCGCCCAGCACCTGGTTGTATTCGTCGCGATAGCAAAGCACGGTCGCCGGATCGACGCCGACCATCGGCATGCCCAGTTTCGCCACGCGGTTGAGAAAATCGGCGGTTTTGCTGGCGGTACGTGCAAAGCGTTGCAGGAAGCCTTTCACATGCTGCGCCTTGCCGTTCGGCGAGAACGGCAGCAGCACCGGACGATAACCGAGTTTCTCAATCAGCTTGACGAAATCGGTGACCAGCTGCGCCTCGTAATAGCTGGTGAAAGGATCTTGCACCACCAGCACGCAGTTTTCGCGTTGCGCCGCATCCAGCGCTTCTAACTGCTCCAGCGTCAGGTTCATCGCCGGATGACCGCTTAACTGCTGCTTGAGGCTCGGCGATGACAGCAGTGGCAAATCCACCATGCCGATATGCGTTTTGCTCAGTTCGCGCATCCACGGCTGTTTGAGGAAGAAGTTGAACACCTTGGGCGCTTTGGCCATCAACGGCGCGTAACTTTCCACTGTGGCCACCAGATGATCGCTCATCGGACGCAGATAGCGCGTGTGATAAAGCTGCAGGAAGCGTGAACGGAAGTTCGGCACATCGATCTTGATCGGGCACTGCGTCGAGCAGGCTTTACACGCCAGGCAGCCCGACATCGCCTCTTTCACTTCGTGCGAGAAGTCATATTCACCCTGGTTTGCGTGCCAGGTATTACGCGTGCGCTGAATCAGCGTACGCAAGCTCGCGCCCTGTTTGGGCAATGCCTGCTCCAGTTGAACCGGATCCACGCCCTGCTCGGAGAGCAAGCGCAGCCATTCACGCGTGAGTGTGGCGCGCCCTTTCGGCGAATGAATGCGGTTGCGGGTAATCTTCATCGACGGGCACATCGGGCTACGCGCATCAAAGTTGAAGCACAAACCGTTGCCATTACACTCCATCGCGCCGCGCCACTCGTTGCGCACCGTAACCGGAATCTGCCGATCGTAGGTGCCGCGTTTCACTGCATCAACCTGCATCATCGCTTCATCACTGCCCAGCGGCGTACAGATCTTGCCGGGATTCATGCGATTGTCAGGATCGAAGGCGGCTTTGATGCGACGCAACTCATTGAACAGCGTCTCGCCAAAGAATTCCGGGCTGTACTGCGCGCGGAAGCCTTTGCCGTGCTCGCCCCACAATAAACCGCCGTAGCGCGCGGTTAGCGCCACCACTTCATCGGAGATCTGCTTCATCAGCAGCTCCTGCTGCGGATCGCACATATCCAGCGCCGGCCGCACATGCAACACGCCGGCATCCACGTGACCAAACATGCCATAGCTCAGGCCGTGACTGTCGAGCAGCGCACGAAAATCGACGATGTAATCCGCCAGCTGTTCTGGCGGCACGGCGGTATCTTCGACAAACGGAATCGGCTTGGCGCGCCCTTTGGCGTTCCCCAACAGGCCAACCGCTTTTTTGCGCATATTATAGATGCGCTCAATGCCGCCTAAATCGTCGCACAGTTGATAACCAATCACGCCGCCCATCTGCTGCTGCATCAGCTCATCCAGGCGCTGGCACAGCGTGCTGATTTGCTGCTCAATCAGTTCGCCATCATCACCGGCAAACTCCACGATGTTGAGGCCGAGCATCTCTTTGTCTGGCACATCGGTAATTAATTCATTCACCGAATGCCAGACGATATCTTCACGCGCCAGGTTCAATACTTTCGAGTCAACGGTTTCTACCGACAGCGCTTTGGCTTCCACCATAAAAGGGGCATTACGCAGCGCCGAGTCGAAGGAGTCGTATTTGATGTTCACCAGACGCCGCACTTTCGGGATGGGCGTGATGTCGAGGCGCGCTTCAGTAATAAAGGCCAATGTACCTTCCGCGCCGCACAGCAGACGCGTCAAATCGAATGTCTGTAAATCGTCGCTGAACACATGACGCAGGTCGTAGCCGGTCAGGAAGCGATTGAGTTTGGGAAATTTCTCCAGAATCAGATCGCGCTGTTCACGGCAGCGGCTTAAAACCTGCTGATAAATGCGCCCTTCCGCCGTTGGCGTGTTCGCCAGCTGTTCCGCCAGTGCGGTCGGCATGGCGCGCGTATCCAGGATATCGCCGCCCAGCAGCACCGCACGCAGACCTTCAACGTGATCGGAAGTTTTGCCATACACCAGCGAACCCTGACCCGATGCATCGGTGTTGATCATGCCGCCAAGCGTGGCGCGGTTGCTGGTGGAGAGCTCCGGCGAGAAGAAGAAGCCATACGGCTTAAGCCACGCATTGAGCTGATCTTTCACCACGCCCGCTTCGACACGCACCCAACCTTGCTCAGTGTTGATTTCCAGGATGCGGTTCATGTAGCGCGACATATCCACCACGATGCCCTGATTCAGCGACTGCCCATTGGTGCCAGTGCCGCCACCGCGTGGCGTAAATACCAGGCTGGTAAAGCGGGTTTCACCGGCGAGGCGCGCAATCAAGGCTACATCCGCCGTCGAGCGCGGAAACAGCGCCGCATCAGGCAGCAGCTGATAAATACTGTTATCGGTGGATAGCGAGAGGCGATCGGCATAGCTGGTGGCGGTATCGCCGGTAAAGCCTTGCTCTTTTAAGGACTGCAGGAATGTCAGCACCAGTTGAACGAGGCCCGGTGCCTGAGAAATCTGTGGGATCATTATTGAGTGACCGAGATGTTGTAAACGTTTGCGTCGTAATTTTTTTCAGCCATTGGTTTTATCATACTTTTCCGCTGGCTGCTGTTTTTTCAGGAAAGCGCGCCGCCGTCGCTGCTTTTCCTGTTTAATTTTCAGGAAATAGATCATCATTAATCAGGGCTGTTCAGCCCCACTCTGAAGGATTCATTCGAGGTTAACCGTTGTGATGAAAGACCTGCAACGCGGTATGGATTTACCGCAAATGCTGTTTTCACTGATGTTCATTCTGATCATGATCATCGCCAGTCTGTGGGTGGTGCAGCCCTTTATTCTCGGCTTTGCCTGGGCCAGCATGGTGGTGATCGCCACCTGGCCGTTGATGATTCGTCTGCAACAAATGTTATGGGGACGCCGCTCGCTGGCGGTCATCGCCATGACCATTTTGCTATTACTGCTGTTTATTATTCCTATCGCCCTGCTGGTCAGCAGCCTGATTGATAACAGCGCGCCGGTGATTGCCTGGGCAACGCAGCGCCATCTGGTGATGCCAGACTTCGATTGGTTGCGACAGATTCCCTATGTCGGCAGAAAACTCTACTCCAGCTACCACAAATTAGTGGATGGCGGCGGCGCGGCGATGCTCAATCAGGTGCAGCCTTATATTGGTCGTACAACGGGTTTCTTCGTGGCGCAGGCCGGACACTTTGGCCGCTTTATGATGCACCTCATCGTGATGCTGCTGTTCAGCGTGTTGCTCTACTGGCGCGGCGAGCAGGTGGGTCACGGGATTCGTCATTTTGCTTATCGCATGAGCGGACGCCGTGGTGATGCCGCCGTGCTGCTGGCTGGTCAGGCGATTCGCGCCGTGGCGCTCGGCGTGGTGGTCACCGCGCTGGTGCAGGGCGTGCTCGGCGGCATCGGTTTAGCCATTTCCGGCATTCCTTACGCCACGCTGTTAACCGTGCTGATGATTCTGACCTGTCTGGTGCAGCTCGGACCGCTGGTGGTGTTAGTGCCAGCGATTATCTGGCTCTACTGGAGCGGCGATACCACATGGGGCACGGTGCTGTTGGTATGGAGTTGCGTGGTCGGTACGCTAGACAGTGTGTTGCGTCCGATGTTGATTCGTATGGGTGCCGATTTACCGATGATCCTGATTCTCTCCGGCGTTATTGGCGGATTGATTGCTTTCGGCATGATTGGGCTATTTATCGGTCCGGTGGTATTGGCGGTCTCTTATCGTCTGGTTTCGGTGTGGATGCATGAAGCACCTGAACCGGATGACGATATGCAAACCGCCATCGAAGCACTAGCCGATCACGAAGAAGAACAACGTTAAGTTCGTAGGGTCGCCATTCATGGCGACCTGATTCACATGAAAGTGCATCCTACAAAAGATGCATAAACTCTCCGTTTTACACTGGCCTTACTTTAACCCGCCTAATGCCTTAACTTCGTCACCTTGCATTCCCTACCGATAATAATTTTTTTCCATAAGCGATTTTTAAGAAAAAACGCAGTTTTAGGCGCTTTAGGTGGGATTCGCTTACGGAATGATTATTTTTGCAGCTGAAACAGCGGTAGATCACTAAGAAAATCACCACGAAAGGTTATCAGCTTTAAACTAATAAGAGGATTCTTAAAGACGCCAGCGGGCCTGATCAATAACATGTTTCCTATGTTTGGAATCAAGCTACTGATTTTTAAACAACCTTATTCCCCTGAGTAAAGTGAAGAATTGCTGTGTGTAGTCTTTGCCCATCCCCTGTGATGGGCTTTTTTTTGGCTTTTTTTCAGGCAAAACAACAAGGCCAGCAGCGCTGGCCTTGATAATTACCTTAATGACACGTCAAATTCTCATTTGAAGCATCAAATTACCGCTTGGTTAATGTTTCGCAGCGTTCAACTCTGCCAAACCTAACCAGGTTTCAACCACGGTATCCGGATTCAGCGACAGGCTATCAATGCCCTGCTCCATTAACCATGCCGCAAAGTCCTGATGATCTGATGGGCCCTGACCACAAATACCAACGTATTTGCCCTGCTTTTTCGCCGCTTTGATCGACATCGACAACAGCGCTTTCACCGCATCGTTACGCTCATCAAACAGCGCGGACACCACGCCAGAGTCACGATCGAGGCCCAGCGCCAGCTGCGTCATGTCGTTTGAGCCGATGGAGAAGCCATCGAAGTGCTCGAGGAACTGCTCAGCCAGCAAGGCGTTGGACGGGATCTCACACATCATGATCACTTTCAGGCCGTTCTCGCCGCGCTTCAGACCGTTTTTCGCCAGCTCAGCGACCACCGCTTCGGCTTGATCGACGGTACGCACGAACGGAATCATGATCTCAACGTTGGTCAGTCCCATTTCGTTACGCACGCGCTTCACCGCTTCGCACTCCAGCTTGAAGCAGTCGCGGAAGTTGTCAGCAACGTAACGACCGGCGCCACGGAAACCGAGCATCGGGTTCTCTTCTTCCGGCTCATAACGCTCGCCGCCGACCAGATTGGCGTATTCGTTGGTTTTGAAATCCGAGAGACGAACAATCACGCGCTTCGGCGCAAACGCCGCACCCAAGGTCGCAATCCCTTCGGTCAGACGGCCGATGTAGAACTCAATCGGATCATCAAAGCCTTTCATCATCTGACGAATCTGCTGCTGCAGTTCCGGCGTTTGCTGATCAAACTCCAGCAACGCTTTCGGATGCACGCCAATCATGCGGTTAATAATGAATTCCAGACGCGCCAGGCCAACACCTTCATTCGGCAAGCAGGCGAAATCGAAGGCACGATCCGGGTTACCGATGTTCATCATAATCTTCAGCGGCAGTTCCGGCATGGTATCGACCTGCGAGCTGGTGACTTCAAAGTCCAGCAGTTCGTCATAGACATAACCGGTATCGCCTTCGGCACAGGAAACCGTGACTTTATGGCCATCTTTAAGGTGATCGGTGGCATCGCCACAGCCCACCACCGCCGGAATGCCCAGCTCACGCGCGATGATCGCCGCGTGGCAGGTACGACCGCCGCGATTGGTGACGATGGCCGAGGCTTTCTTCATGATCGGTTCCCAATCGGGATCAGTCATGTCGGTGACCAGCACATCGCCTTTTTCAATGCGGTGCATTTCGCTGATGTCGTGAATAACTTTGACTTCGCCGGCACCGATACGATGACCAATGGCGCGCCCCTCGACCACTACTTTACCTTTACCCTGCAGCGTATAGCGTTCCATCACCTGACCGTTGGAGCGCACCGTTTCCGGACGCGCCTGCACGATGAACAGTTTGCCGGTGTGGCCATCTTTCGCCCACTCAATGTCCATTGGGCGTTTGTAATGCTGCTCAATCAGCACCGCCTGACGCGCCAGCGCCTGCACTTCGTCATCGGTTAAGCTGAAGCGATCGCGCTGTTCCTGCTCGACATCTTCAATGCGCACCTGCTCGCCATGCTCCTGCGAATCGGCATACACCATGCGCAACTTTTTCGAGCCCATGGTGCGACGCACAATCGCCGGACGGTTGGCTGCCAATGTCGGTTTGTGCACGTAGAACTCGTCGGGGTTAACCGCGCCCTGCACCACCATTTCGCCCAAACCAAAGGCTGAGGTGATAAACACCACCTGATCGAAGCCTGATTCGGTATCAATGGTAAACATTACGCCCGAGGAGGCGAGATCCGATCGCACCATGCGCTGAATACCGGCCGAAAGCGCAACGCCGCGATGGTCGTAGCCCTGATGCACACGGTAAGAGATAGCGCGATCGTTAAATAGAGAGGCATAAACGTGCTTCACCGCGATGATCACCGCGTCATAGCCCTGCACGTTTAGGAAAGTCTCCTGCTGGCCGGCAAACGAGGCGTCGGGCATATCCTCGGCGGTGGCTGACGAGCGCACCGCAAAAGAGGCGTCGGCATCATCAGCAGAGAGTTGTTCGTAGGCGCTACGAATCGCCGCTTCCAGCTCAGGCTGGAATGGCGTATCGACCACCCATTGACGAATCTGTTTACCCGCTTGTGCGAGCTCAGCAACATCATCAACATCCGTTTTATCCAGCAAATCATAAATACGCTGGTTCAGTCCGCTTTGATCGAGGAACAGATTAAACGCATAAGATGTGGTCGCATAACCGTTTGGCACGGAAACACCCAGCGACGACAAATTCGTAATCATTTCTCCCAGGGAAGCATTCTTGCCTCCCACCCGATCAACATCATGCATGCCAAGCTGGTTGTACCAGAGCACTAGCGACTGTTGGTCTTGATTGGACATTGAGATTATCCTTTTAAATGATGTGAATACACATGGAACATTTTGCTATTCGCCAAAACAGCCTGGCACAACCGATAAATAAAGACTAAGTGTTGAATCGTTAAAGCAGGAAAAGAACGGCAAAATCGGATTAGTACTTAGAATTAATTGAGTTGCGCAACCTGGCTATTTCGCGCTAATGGATTGCTGCAACGATATTTTTCCCCTTTTCAGAGGGTTAGCGATTGATTTTTGTTGCGCAACGGCTTCACACTTTATTTCATGCGCGAAAAGGAAAATGCGCGAAAATAACGCTTTTCAAAACAGCATTTCATCTAATATTGATTATTCGCTGATTCATCTTTGAGAGCGCAATAGCGGAAAATATGGATATTTCATTTTACTATTAATTAAAATGAAATATTGTCATCAATAATTTAGGCATTGATACGCAAGAGGATATTTGCACGATGAACACTGAACGCAGCGTATTCTACATTTCTGATGGCACCGCCATAACCGCCGAAGTACTGGGCCATGCGGTGTTATCTCAGTTCCCGGTAATGGCCCACAGCGTGACGCTGCCGTTTGTTGAGAATGTGCAGCGCGCTCAAGCGGTTAAAGCACAAATCAATGCGCTCTATCAGCAGAGCGGCGTACGCCCGCTGGTGTTCTTCTCCATTGTCACGCCCGATGTACGCGAAATTATTCTTGAGAGCGAAGGCTTTTGTCAGGACATCGTGCAGGCGCTGGTGGCACCGCTGCAGAGCGAGTTGGGCGTG
The DNA here is from genome assembly GCF_014193275.1 of Enterobacter sp. Sphag1F. NCBI lineage: Bacteria > Pseudomonadati > Pseudomonadota > Gammaproteobacteria > Enterobacterales > Enterobacteriaceae > Enterobacter > Enterobacter sp. Sphag1F. Next base: position 214,624 of record NZ_JACHZD010000002.1, read on the forward strand.
GCGTCAATGCCAGTGGCGCACCGCACACACGGTTTAACCGCCAGCAACCTCGGCAAATATGACGCGCGTATCGCGGCCATCGATTACACCCTTGCGCATGATGACGGCATTTCTTTGCGCGGTTTGGAAGATGCGCAGGTGATTTTGCTCGGCGTGTCTCGCTGCGGGAAAACGCCCACCAGCTTGTATTTAGCGATGCAGTTTGGCGTGCGTGCCGCTAACTATCCGTTTATCGCCGATGATATGGATAACCTGAAACTGCCGCCAGCGCTGCGTGCGCATCAGCACAAGCTGTTTGGTTTGACCATCGATCCTGAACGTCTGGCGGCGATTCGCCAGGAACGCGCGGAAAATACCCGTTACGCCTCGCTGCGCCAATGCCGTCTCGAGGTAGGCGAAGTGGAAGCGTTGTTCCGCACCAATCAGATTCGTTATCTCAACAGCACCAACTATTCGGTGGAGGAGATCGCCACCAAAATCCTCGACATTATGGGCCTGAACCGCAACATGTATTAGGTGTTGCTGGCGGTCGCCATAAATGGCGGCCCTACAAAAACCGCACTACACATCCGTAGGGTCGCCATTTATGGCGACCTGATCTCACTGTAATTCCAATGTAAAGCCACGCTTCCGTCCGATTTGATGACCTTTGTTTTTAGCAGGTTGAATTCGCAGGCTATTAGTTTATTGTGACCACCATCACTTCCCGGTATTTCACCGCTGCGAAGAAACAATTTTTGAGAACCCAATGAACAAGACTGATGAACTGCGTACCGCGCGCATCGGTAGCCTGTTAACTCCGGCTGCGCTCGCGCATGAACACCCTATTTCGGCAGAGATTGCCGCCAACGTCACCGCTTCCCGTCAACGCATCGCGCGCATTCTGACCGGCGAAGATCCGCGTCTTTTAGTGATTATTGGCCCTTGCTCGCTGCACGATCCCAAAGCGGCGATTGAGTATGCAGAACGTCTGAACGTGCTGCGTGAGCGCCATAAAGATCGTCTGGAAATTGTCATGCGCGCCTATTTTGAAAAACCGCGCACCGTGATTGGCTGGAAAGGCCTGATTTCCGATCCGGATCTGGATGGTAGCTATGATGTAAATCGCGGCATCGCCATCGCGCGCAAACTGCTGCTGGATATCAACGCGCTCGGCATGCCAACCGCCACCGAATTCCTAGATATGGTGATCGGCCAGTTTATTGCCGACCTGATCAGCTGGGGCGCGATTGGCGCGCGTACTACCGAAAGCCAGATTCACCGTGAGATGGCATCGGCGCTCTCCTGCCCGGTCGGTTTCAAGAACGGCACCGACGGCAACGTGCAGATCGCCGTCGATGCGATTCGCGCCGCGCGCGCCAGCCACATGTTCCTGTCACCGGATAAAAACGGTCAGATGACCATTTATCAAACCAGCGGCAATCCGCATGGTCACGTGATCCTGCGCGGCGGTCGTCAGCCGAACTATCACGCCGAAGATGTGGCGGCTGCGGCGGCCAATCTGCGCGACTTCAATCTGCCGGAGCAGCTGGTGATCGACTTCAGCCACGGCAACTGCCTGAAGCAACATGGTCGTCAGCGTGATGTTGCCGATGACGTGGCGGCGCAAATCCGTGCCGGATCGCGCGCAGTCGCGGGCGTGATGATCGAGAGCTTCCTACAGGAAGGAAATCAGAAAGTGGTGAGCGGTGAAGCGCTGACCTACGGCCAATCGATCACCGATCCGTGCCTCGGCTGGGAAGACAGCGCCGAGGTGCTGGCAAAACTGGCTGCCGCGGTCGACAGCCGTTTTTAATCCCGACCTAGCTGGAACAACTTACTTCCAGCGTTTTGCCCCACTCTGGTGGCCGTTGGCGCAACTCCGCGCTGACGGCCACATCGCTAAACGGCTGCTGTAACGCGCTGTGCAGCCTGGCTAACGCCGTGGTCTCGCCGTTCTCAACCTCTTCAATCACCTGCTGCGCCAGATAGTTGCGCAACACCAGCGCCGGATTGGCCGCCTTCATCACCGCCTGACGCTGCGCATCGCTGGCGTGATCTTGCAACAAACGCTGGCGATAATCGCTGTACCAGCGATCAAAAGCGTCACGATCGATAAACTCATCCCGCAACGGCGAACGGCTTTCATCTTGCTGCGTATCGCTCAGCAGGCGGAAGGTCAGCGTGTAATCACTGTGTTCCGCCGTCATCATCGCCAGCAAGCCGGTCAGAAGCGTGTTGTCATTGGCATCCGCCGTCAGCAAGCCAAGTTTGGCGCGCATTTTCTCTCCCCAGACGCGCATCAGCTCATTTTCATAGTGGCCGAGCGCCTGTTTAAGCTGCTCGGTGGTCATCAGACCCGACAAGGCATGCGCCAGGCGATTGAGATTCCACAGGCCAATCATCGGCTGATTTTCAAAGGCGTAGCGGCCCTGATAATCACTGTGATTGCAGATGTAATCCGGCTGATAGTCGTCGAGGAAACCGTACGGACCGTAATCCAGCGTTAAGCCCAGAATCGACATGTTATCGGTGTTCATCACGCCGTGCGCAAAGCCCACGCTTTGCCAATGGGCGATCAGGCTGGCGGTGCGTTTAACGATATCGGTGAACCACAGCAGATAACGGTCCGCTTCCTCTTTCAGCTGCGGCCAGTGATGGCGAATAGCGTAATCCGCCAGCTGGCGCACTTTGTCTTGTTCACCGCCGTAATAGAAATGCTCAAAATGGCCGAAACGCAGATGGCTGTCGGCAATGCGCATCAGCATCGCACCGCGTTCCTGGGTTTCGCGCAGCACCGGCTCATCGCCGATGGCGAGCGCCAGCGCGCGCGTGGTGGGTATGCCAAGATGATGCAGCGCTTCGGAAGCGAGGAATTCTCGCACGCTGGAGCGGATCACCGCGCGGCCGTCGCCCATGCGCGAATAAGGGGTTAAACCGGCGCCTTTTAAGTGCCAGTCGAGCTTACGCCCATTCGTCAGCTGCTGTTCACCCAGCAGAATGCCGCGCCCATCGCCCAGTTGTCCCGCCCAGACGCCAAACTGATGGCCGCTGTACACCTGCGCCAGCGGCGACATGCCGGGCAACAGTTCGCGCCCTGACCACACGCCATGCCCGTTGCCGGCGAACAGCGCATCGTCTAAACCCATCTCTTGTGCCAGCGGCGCATTGTGATAAAACAGCCGTCCACCTGCCAACGGCGTTGGGTCCAGCGCGGTGTAGAATCCGGCTAATTCTTGCTGCCAGCTATTGGTAAATTGCATCGACACTCCGGAAGGTGCGCTTAACGAAGGCACCCGCATTGAGTTTTAAGATAACCAGGATTGTAACGCCGACGCGGCGTGGAAGACAGGCGAAAGGATTACTGCTGCGAAGGCGTGTGTAAATTCAGATCGGAATAGATGAGATCGCTAAGACGTTCAGCTTTCACCACCGGGAACAAACTGCCCTGCAGCTGCGCACCACTCAACGTGCTCATCTTTTCCATCATTTGGTTATCGTCAATACCACAAATAATGATCTGCTCCGCAAAATCAGAAAAATTATTGATAACCGTCTGAATAAAAGGCGTAAACGAGGCGCGTTTCGCCAGGTTCTGAATAAAGGCTTTATCCAGTTTTAACACACTAAACAGATTATCGTACACCGCCGTTGCCGGTGCTTTTCCTGCACCAAATTGCGAAAGCGATAAACGAAATTCACTTTGTAATGCGGCGAGCAACGGATGGGATTTACCCAAAGATAATTGCGGAAACGTTTCGCTGATATCCAAAACAATAAAAGGAATTTGTCGGAATTTCCTTAACAGAAATTCGCTGGCTAAAAGTGTATTGGCCATGGAATCATCGATACGTACCAAAGCGGTAATTTGATTAACCTCAAAAAAGTCGCGGTACTTTTCCAGCAATGAAAGCTGGCTCTGCAGCAAACGTAATTGCTGCGCATCGTCCAATTGTGGCAATAGCAAATCCTGCGGCAGCGTAATAGGTGCGCTGTCGTGGACAAATTGCGTCACCAGCTCGACCGCAGTCAGCTGGCCCGCCAGAGAGTAAACTGGATAAAACCAGGTTTCCGACTGATAGTCGGCAGACAAATGGACTTTCATTTTTCAAGCCAGAAGCAATGGCAATTGGCGCATCGTATATCAACGAATACCACCAGGCAATAGGACCAAACGTTTGAAGAGATGCCGTTTTAGGTCTTATTACGCCGATTTAAGCCGCAAATAATACTTAAGCCAAATAAACCGGGGTTAATGTCCATACCAATTAAATAAATTTAGCTTTATTATTAGTATTAAATCGATGGCGGGTAAAGTGCCATTCTAAATGATAGTTAAATATCGGCACGATTCGGAATTAATTCAGGGTGAGATAACCTTTCTTTTTCCGCGTCTTTATTAAGCGATAAAAGCGCTATTTAGATGCGACGCGCCTGCCAAAATACTTTGCGCCAGTAAACGTTATCCAGCGAAGAGCGGATCACCCCCTGGCTGGTCGAGGCGTGAATAAAGGTGTTGTCGGTATCGTAAATACCCACGTGTAAACCGTTTTCTCCGCTGCCGGTTTTGAAGAACACCAGATCGCCAGGCAGCAGATCGCCTTTATCGATACGCGTACCAATGTCGGTTTGGTCAATGGTCGAGCGCGGCAATTGCATCTCGAATTTATCGCGGAAGGTCAGATAGACGAAACCGGAACAGTCCACACCACCGCGGCTTAACCCGCCATAGCGATATGGCGTTCCGCGCCAGCGGCTCAGCTGATCGTTGAGTTGGGCAATCACGGTGATGGAATCAGAAAGGCGACCATTAGGCGGCGGCGCATGATGGCTACAGCCCGCCAGCAACAGTGCCAAAATCAAAATTGTCAGCCGCATCAGCCTTTTCCTCTCTCCCTCGTCCGGCAGTCACTTTAGCGGCAAAGCGCCACGCCACGCAATCCTCTGTCAGGGAATAAACAGCAGCGGGCCTTGTGCAGTATCAATTTGTTCAAACGGGGTTTGGTAAAGCGGTGCTAATTGCGCAGCGGTCAAAACATCGCGGGCGCTGCCCTGACGCACAACCGCGCCTTGATGCATTAGCCACACGCGATCGGCATGGCGCAAGCTGTGGTTGAGGTCGTGCCCGCTGGCAACAATCGCCAGACCGCTGCGACACAGTTCAGCCATCAACTTATCAACTGCGCGTTGCTGCGCCACGTCGAGAGCGCTCATCGGCTCATCCAGCAGCAGCAGCTTGCCGCGAGGATTGATCGCCGGATGAACCTGTAACACCACGGCAGCCAGCCGCACGCGTTGCCATTCGCCACCAGAAAGCTGCGTCAGGCTGCGCGTCAGCTTGTCCTGCAGAGCTAACTGCGCGAAAACATCCAGTAAAACGCGGTCCGTTTCCGCCGTTTGTGCGGAGATATGCATGCGTAAGTAATGCCATACCGGCATTTGTCCCGGCGCCATCTGCTGCTGCGGCAGCCAACCGCGCAGCTGAGACAATGCCGCACCGTTTAACGTGGACAGCGGCGCGCCATCCAGCACAATCCTGCCCTGACTCGGCAACAAACCGGACAGCGCGTTGAGCAAGGTACTTTTGCCAGCGCCGTTTGGCCCCACCAGATGCACTAATTCACCGGCGTTAACGCTAAGTTCAACGGGAGCCAGGCGCCCTATGACGCTGACTCCCTGACCCTGCAATAGCATTTACTCGGCCAGCGCCTGCTCAACACTTTTCAGGATGATAGGATCGTCCGGCGTCATATCCGGTGAGAAGCGCGCAATCACTTTGCCCTGCTTATTAATGAGGAACTTCTCGAAGTTCCACAGGATATCGCCTGGCGCTTTCGGCGCGCGGCCTTTGCTCTCCATGCGCTCAAGGAAACCGCTGCCTTCCGGGCGTTGCGCCACTGGCTGCGCCGCCGTCAGCTGCGCATAGAGCGGATGACGATGCTCGCCGTTGACGTCAGTTTTATCGAACATCGGGAAAGTCACGCCGTAGGTGGTGCTGCAGAAGGTTTTGATCTCTTCGTTGCTGCCCGGCTCTTGCTCGAGGAACTGATTGCACGGGAAGCCCAGCACGCTGAAGTTCTTATCCTGCCAGGCTTTCTGCAGCGATTCTAACTGTTCGTACTGCGCCGTCAGGCCACATTTCGATGCCACGTTCACCACCAGCAGCACCTTGCCTTCATAGGCGGCCAGCGAGGTTTTTTCACCGTCCAGCGTCACCAGTTCTGTTTGATAAATGCTCATAGTCGATTCCTGTTGTTGATAACACGTTGCCAGCCGTAGCTAGCGCGAAGACTTCACTAATAACACGATAAACAGCGGCGCGCCGAGCGTGGCCGTTACCACGCCAATTGGCAGTTCGGCGGAGGTTAACACCAGCCGCGCAATAATATCCGCGCCCAGCAGCACTGCGGCACCGGCTAATGCCGCCGCAGGCAACAAATAACGATGATCGCTGAATCCGCTGAGACGCAACAAATGTGGGATCACCAGACCGACAAAGCCGATTGCCCCTGCCATCGCCACGCTCACGCCCACCAACCAGCCCATCGCCAGCACCAGCAGGTTGCGCCACAGCAGCAGCGGTAATCCGAGCTGACGCGCCGAGGTTTCACCTAGCGCCAGCAAATTCAGGGTGCGCGCGGTAGCGATCAGCAGCAGCGTAACCGGCAGCAGCGCCAGCATCATCCAGCCATAGCGCCAGTCGATGCCGCTAAAGCCGCCCATCATCCAGTACATCAGCTGGCGCAGATCGAGGCTGGTGCTAAAGTACACCGCCCACGTCATGATGGCGCTACAGATAATGCCGAGCGCCACGCCGGTTAACAGTAGTCGGCTCACCGAGAGTTGTTTGTGAGCGAAATGCAGCAGAATCAGCGTGATCAGCAGCGCACCGGCCATTGCCGCCAGCGCTAAACTCCATAACGAACCGTTACCGAGCATTACGCCCAATACCAGACCAATCCCCGCCCCATTCGACACGCCCAGTAAGCCAGGTTCCGCTAACGGATTGTTGAACAGCGCCTGCATCACCACGCCGCACACCGCCAGCGCCGCACCCACCAGCAGCACCGCCAGCGTACGCGGCATGCGCAGTTGCCAAACGAATAGATCGCCTTGCGCCGAAAACCATTGTGTGGGGGAGATCCAGCTATCACCGGCAGACAGGCTAAGCCCAATGAGCAGCAACAACAGCGCACTGAGTGCGATGAGCCAGCGCTGGCTGCGGCGATTTGCCTGAGAAGCAAGCTGATCCAGCAGAGTCATAGATAAGATTGGCTGAGAAAACAGAGATTTGATTGTAGTGGGATTACAGCAAAAAGAAAGCGGCGCTGTGGAGGCGCCGCTGGAGAAGCATTATTGGTGCGGAGGAAGCGGCTGACCGTGGTTATCACGCTTCTGCTGATTATCATGCTGATCGTGATGCTGCGGCTGCGGCTGTCGCTGTGGCTGACGTTTGTCATCCCGATGCGGTCCATTGCCCGGATGCTGCGCCTGCCAGCCGTTACCGTTCCAGTAACCATGCGGACCTTTGGTGCCAATGCGCTGGTTATGGTGCTGTTTCCACCACGTTGGTGCACGCCAGTCGTAGCCATCCCAATAATAGCCACGCTTATCCTGATCGCCGATATGAATCGAAACGCCCGGTGTGTTGATGTTGACGGAAACATTGGCGCTAGCCAGCAGCGGCATGCCTAACAGGATGCTTAATAAAAGTGCTGTTTTTTTCATCAGCGGAACCTCTTGTTATTTGATGGCGCTGTTATAACAAAAGTGTCGACGCTGTCACTATCAGTGAGGACCGATTTTCGCCCTATTTTCCGGATACTTACGAAATCCTTACATCGTGGATAAATCGTGTAAAACGACCAAATTTAAGGCAAAAAAAAGGCCGCTAAGCGGCCTTTTTGTCGTACTGAAATTAGTCAGCATCCTTGGGTGTCGCGTTCTCGACGCGACTTTTCAACTTCTGTCCCGGACGGAATGTCACCACTCGGCGCGCGGTGATAGGAATATCTTCCCCCGTCTTCGGGTTACGGCCCGGACGCTGGTTTTTGTCACGCAGATCAAAATTACCAAATCCGGACAGTTTTACCTGTTCTCCGTTTTCCAACGCGCGGCGAACCTCTTCAAAAAAAAGTTCTACCAACTCTTTGGCATCGCGTTTGCTCAACCCGAGTTTTTCAAACAGGTACTCTGACATTTCAGCTTTTGTAAGCGCCATAGGTTCAATCCCTCAAGGTTGCCTGGAATCGCTCTTTTAATGCCGCAACGCATTTGGCAACGGTCGCGGCAATCTCCTCTTCTTCGAGTGTCCGGCTGGTATCCTGCAAAATCAGGCTAATCGCAAGGCTCTTTTCACCCTCGTTCACGCCCTTACCACGGTACACGTCAAACAAGTTTACGCCAACTACCTGATTTACGCCAACTTTCTTACACTCCGCAATGATATCTGCTGCAGGCACGTTTTCAGCCACGACAACGGCGATATCACGACGGTTTGCCGGGAAGCGGGAAATCTCGCGCGCATCAGGCAGGACGCGGTCTGCGACCTTATTCCAAAGCAGTTCAAACACTAAGGTGCGCCCGTTAAGATCCAGCTTACGTTCCAGCTCTGGATGAACCACCCCGATAAATCCGATTCGTTCGCCGCGTAAATAAATTGCGGCGCTTTGTCCTGGATGCAGCGCCGGATTGGCTTCCGCACGGAAGGAAATCTCATCAAGTTTACCGGTCAAATCCAGCAGCGATTCTAAATCGCCTTTCAAATCATAGAAGTCAACCGTCTGACGCGCCAGATCCCAATGCTCTTCATAGCGATTACCGCTTAAAACGCCGGCCAGCATAAGATCCTGGCGGATACCCAGATCGGCCTGTGTATCAGGAACAAAGCGCAAACCGCTCTCAAACAGGCGTACGCGGCCCTGCTGACGGTTTTGGTTGTACACCACCGCGCCCAGTAAACCGGTCCACAGTGACAAGCGCATGGCCGACATATCGCTGGAGATTGGGCTTGGCAGGATCAGGGCCTCTTCGCCCGGATGCAGCAACTGCTGCATTTTTGGATCGACGAAGCTGTAAGTAATCGCTTCCTGATAGCCTTTATCCACTAACAGATTTTTCGCACGCTTCAGCGACAGGTCGGCTTCGCGATGCTGGGTCATGATCAGGCTGGCTTTCACTGGCACATCAGGGATGTTGTTGTAGCCGTAAACGCGCGCTACTTCTTCGACCAGATCTTCTTCGATGGCCATATCGAAACGCCAGCTTGGCGCAACGGCTTGCCACTCGCCTGCACCGACCGTCACTTCACAGCCGAGACGCGTCAGGATGTCAGTAACCTGTTCGTCAGCAATCACGTGACCAATCAGGCGATCAAGCTTTTCACGGCGCAGCGTGATGGTGGCGCGTGGCGGCAGCGCGCTTGCGTCAGTTTGATCGATGACCGGGCCCGCTTCGCCGCCACAGATGTCGAGCAGCAGCTGCGTCGCGCGTTCAATCGCTTTGTGCTGCAGAGCCGGATCGACGCCACGCTCATAACGATGTGATGCGTCGGTATGCAGGCCTTGACGGCGTGCGCGGCCGGTAATCGCCAGCGGATCAAAGTAGGCGCATTCGAACAGCACGTTCTGCGTTTCTTCATTCACACCTGAATGCTCGCCACCAAAGATGCCGCCCATCGCCAGCGCTTTGTGGTGATCGGCGATCACCAGCGTGTCGCTGCTGAGTTTAGCTTCGGTCCCATCCAGCAACGTCAGGGCTTCGCCCTCTTCTGCCATACGCACCACGATGCCGCCGTCGATGCGGTCGAGATCAAAGGCGTGCATCGGCTGGCCAAGCTCCAGCAGCACAAAGTTGGTGATATCAACCACCGGATCGATTGAACGAATACCGCAACGACGCAGCTTTTCACGCATCCACAATGGCGTAGCGGCTTTTACGTTAACACCTTTCACCACGCGGCCAAGGTAGCGCGGGCACGCGGCGGTAGCATCGACGCGAATCGGGAAAGTATCGGTGATGGTGGCTTTTACCGGCTCAATGGCAGGCGCCGTCAGCGGCAAACCGTTCAGTACCGCTACATCACGCGCAACCCCGATGATGCCCAGGCAATCGGCGCGGTTTGGCGTAACGCTGATTTCGATGGTGTTGTCATCCAACTGCAGATAGCTGCGGATGTCGGTACCAATTGGCGCATCGGCTGGAAGCTCGATAATGCCGCTGTGATCGTCGGAAATACCGAGCTCGGAGAAGGAGCACAGCATGCCTTCAGAGGGTTCGCCACGCAGTTTTGCCGCTTTGATTTTGAAATCGCCCGGCAGCACAGCGCCAACGGTCGCCACTGCCACTTTCAGGCCCTGACGGCAGTTTGGCGCGCCGCAGACGATATCCAACAGGCGATCGCTACCGACGTTAATTTTAGTGACGCGCAGTTTGTCGGCGTTTGGATGCTGGCCGCACTCAACCACTTCACCCACCACAACACCGTTGAAAGCGCCGGCAACCGGATCCACGCCGTCCACTTCAAGGCCGGCCATGGTGATTTGCTCAGACAGCGCGGCGCTGTCCAGGGCTGGATTTACCCATTCGCGTAACCAGAGTTCACTGAATTTCATTGGATAACCTGCCCTTATTTAAATTGTTTGAGGAAACGTAAATCATTTTCGAAAAAGGCGCGCAGATCGGTCACACCGTAGCGCAGCATGGTGAGACGCTCCATGCCCATGCCAAACGCAAAGCCCGAATAAATTTCCGGATCGATGCCAACATTGCGCAACACGTTCGGGTGCACCATGCCGCAACCCAGCACTTCCAGCCATTTGCCGTTTTTACCCATCACATCCACTTCTGCGGACGGTTCGGTGAACGGGAAGTAAGAAGGACGGAAGCGAATTTGCAGATTCTCTTCGAAGAAATTGTTCAGGAAATCGTGCAGTGTGCCTTTCAGGTTGGTGAAGCTGATGTCCTTATCGACAATCAAACCTTCCATCTGATGGAACATCGGCGTGTGCGTCTGATCGTAGTCGTTACGATAAACACGGCCTGGCGCGATGATGCGGATCGGTGGCTGCTGGTTTTTCATGGTGCGAATCTGCACGCCTGAGGTTTGGGTGCGCAGCAAACGCGTGGCATCGAACCAGAAGGTATCGTGATCGGCACGCGCCGGGTGATGGCCGGGAATGTTTAGCGCATCAAAGTTGTGATAATCGTCTTCAATTTCCGGACCTGTCACTACCGCGAAACCCAGTTCGCCGAAGAAGGTTTCGATACGGTCGATCGTGCGGGTCACCGGATGTAAGCCGCCATTCTCAACGCGACGGCCAGGCAGCGACACGTCGATGGTTTCTGCAGCCAGACGCGTATTCAGCTCGGCGCTTTCCAGCGTATCTTTGCGCGCGGTAAGGTGATCCTGCACTTGCTGTTTGGCATCGTTGATGACCGCACCCGCTGCCGGACGCTCTTCTGCTGGCAGTTCACGCAGGGTGGTCATTTGCAGCGTCAGATGCCCTTTCTTACCCAGAAATTCGACGCGCACGGCGTCCAGAGCAGCGATATCCGCCGCCTCGTCGATGGCGGCCGTGGCACGAGCCACCAGGTCTGCGAGTTGGGACATGATTTCCTCTTCTTCCAGCCGGGCTGGTCAGTTCTCGTTGGGATCAGCTGATCCGATTAAGTGTCGCCAGAAACAAAAAAGCCTCCACGAGGGAGGCTTTTAGCGCGATTTTTCGTTTCTTTTCTTATGCGCAAAAGCCCCTGATGTTCAGGCGCTAAAGTAAAAAAAGAAACGGAAAATAGCAGCATTCATGCTTGCGTTACCTTGTCATATTTAGAAACCGCACTATTGAAATGCGCAGCGGCCAAAATGTCAATCTTTTGCGTGAGTTGCGGGTAATAAAAAAGGGAGCAAGCTCCCTTTTTCAACTGACTTACGCCAGAGCTGATTTTGCTTTTTCAACAAGTGCAGTAAATGTCACTTTGTCGAATACAGCGATGTCAGCCAGAATCTTACGGTCGATTTCAATAGAGGCTTTTTTCAGGCCATTGATGAAACGGCTGTAAGAGATACCGTTCTGACGAGCCGCAGCGTTGATACGCGCGATCCACAGTTGACGGAACTGACGCTTACGTTGACGACGGTCACGGTAAGCATACTGACCAGCTTTGATAACAGCCTGGAAGGCAACGCGGTATACACGTGAACGTGCACCGTAGTAGCCTTTAGCTTGTTTTAAGATTTTCTTGTGACGTGCGCGAGCAATTACACCACGTTTAACGCGAGCCATGTGAGCTCTCCTATATCATATTCTGTGACGCCCTATTCCTTGCAAGCCAAAGGCCAGTACGCAAAGTTTTCGGGCAAATTTATAAAAAACTTACTTATGCGTACGGCAGGCAGGCAATAACCAGACCCAGATCGCCTTTAGACACCATGCCTTTCGGACGCAGGTGACGTTTACGCTTAGTAGACTTTTTAGTCAGAATATGACGCAGGTTCGCGTGCTTACGCTTGAAGCCGCCAGAAGCGGTCTTCTTGAAGCGCTTAGCGGCGCCACGTACAGTTTTAATCTTTGGCATTTTTACAAATATCCACTTCGCATTGTTAATAAAATGAATCAGACAGGCGAATAAAAATCCGCACAACGCAAGCGCTGCGCGGCTTTATTACTTGAAGGCCTACTGTTTCTTCTTAGGAGCGAGCACCATGATCATCTGACGACCTTCGATCTTCGAAGGGAAGGATTCGACAATCGCCAGATCCATGTCTTCACACAGATCTTTACGGACGCGGTTAAGCACTTCCATACCGATCTGCTGGTGCGCCATCTCACGACCGCGGAAACGCAGCGTAATTTTGGCTTTATCGCCCTCTTCCAGAAAGCGAATCAGGTTGCGTAGTTTGACCTGATAGTCGCCATCATCGGTACCAGGACGGAATTTGATTTCCTTAACCTGGATAACTTTCTGCTTCTTCTTCTGTTCCTTAGAAGACTTGCTTTTTTCATAAAGGAACTTGCCGTAATCCATGATACGGCAAACCGGCGGTTCGGCGTTCGGGCTGATTTCAACTAAATCTACGCCGGCTTCTTCAGCTTTCTCAATGGCTTCACGCAGGGTGACAATGCCAAGTTGCTCGCCGTCTACGCCAGATAAGCGCACTTCGGTAGCACGGATTTCGCCGTTGATACGGTTCGGACGTGTTGGTTGTACTCGTTTTCCGCCTTTAATAACCTGTTTCCTCTAATTGGTGAAGATGTCGGCTGCGAATCTCTTGTTGCAGCTTCTCAACAAACACATCTACGTCCATGCTCCCAAGGTCTTTACCACGGCGGGTGCGCACGGCAACTTTGCCTGCTTCCACCTCTTTGTCACCGCAAACCAGCATATAAGGGACGCGACGTAATGTGTGCTCGCGGATTTTAAAGCCTATCTTCTCGTTTCTCAAGTCCGCTTTGACACGAATACCTGCATTCTGCAGTTTCTTTGTCAATTCGCTGACGTATTCTGACTGACTGTCGGTGATATTCATCACCACAGCTTGCACTGGTGCCAGCCAACTCGGGAAGAATCCAGCGAACTCTTCGGTCAGGATGCCGATAAAGCGCTCCATTGAACCGAGAATTGCGCGGTGAATCATCACCGGTGTCTGACGATCGTTGTTTTCACCGACAAAAGTCGCGTCCAGACGTTTCGGCAGGGAGAAGTCTAGCTGAACGGTACCACACTGCCAGGCGCGGTCGAGACAATCGTACAGGGTAAACTCAATTTTAGGGCCGTAGAAGGCACCTTCTCCCGGCTGATATTCGAATGGAATGTCATTCTCTTTCAGCGCTTCTGCCAAATCCACTTCCGCACGATCCCACATTTCGTCGGTACCGATACGTTTTTCCGGACGGGTCGACAGTTTCACCACGATTTTTTCAAAACCGAAGGTGCTGTACATGTCGTAGACCATGCGGATACAGCTGTTCACTTCATCACGTACCTGATCTTCGGTACAGAAGACGTGAGCATCATCCTGGGTAAAGCCGCGTACGCGCATCAGACCATGCAAGGCACCTGATGGCTCGTTACGATGGCAGCTACCAAATTCCGCCATACGCAGCGGCAGGTCGCGGTAGGATTTCAGACCCTGATTAAAGATCTGAACGTGGCCTGGGCAGTTCATCGGCTTGATGCAATATTCACGGTTCTCTGAAGAGGTGGTGAACATTGCTTCTTTATAGTTCTCCCAGTGCCCGGTTTTTTCCCACAGCACGCGGTCCATCATGAACGGACCTTTCACTTCCTGGTAGTCGTACTCTTTCAGCTTGGTACGCACAAACACTTCCAGTTCGCGGAAGATGGTCCAGCCGTCATTGTGCCAGAACACCATGCCCGGAGCTTCTTCCTGCATGTGGTAGAGATCAAGCTGCTTACCGATTTTACGGTGATCGCGCTTCGCCGCTTCTTCCAGACGCTGCAAATAAGCAGCCAGCTGCTTTTTATCCGCCCAGGCCGTACCGTAAATACGCTGCAGCATTTTGTTATCGCTGTTGCCGCGCCAGTAAGCCCCGGAGATTTTCTGCAGTTTAAAGTGATGGCAGAAACGCATGTTCGGCACGTGCGGACCGCGGCACATGTCGATGTATTCTTCATGGTGATACAAGCCAGGACGATCGTTGTGGCTGATGTTCTCGTCAAGAATGGTGGTTTTGTAGCTTTCGCCACGCTCAGCAAACACGTCACGTGCTTCCTGCCAGCTCACCTTTTTCTTCACCACATCGTAGTTGCTTTCAGCCAACTGGTGCATACGCTTTTCCAGCAGCTCAAGATCTTCCTGGGTTAAGGTATGTTCCAGGTCGACGTCATAATAGAAACCGTTATCAATCACCGGGCCGATAGCCATCTTGGTGTTTGGCCACAGCTGCTTAATCGCATGCCCTAACAGGTGCGCGCAAGAGTGACGAATGATTTCTAAACCGGCGTCGTCTTTAGCGGTAATAATCGCGACCTGAGCGTCTTCGGTGATCGGATCAACCGCATCAACCAACTCGCCATTCACGCGACCCGCGATACAGGCTTTCGCCAAACCCGGTCCAATATCCAACGCAATATCCATCACGCTGACCGGACGGTCAAAGCTGCGCTGGCTGCCATCAGGAAGAGTAATTACTGGCATTTCATATCCTTAATTGCAGTGGTAAGCCACACGAAAGCCTACATGCAAAAATGAGTTTTGTAGTGTGTAACCCGGCGTGATGTCAGACCCACGTTGTCGGAATGACGCCAGGAATGTAAAGCGGCGATGATAATAGCAGCTTTCGCCGCCGATCAAAACCCGTGCGGAAATTCGCTAAGCTAAAGAGAAATAAAAAAAACCGCTGCGAGGCGCAGGCCTGGCAGCGGTGATTCACATCCGTCTCGCTTACATTGAGTATGAGAGCTGGATCGTGGTTTTGGTATCGGTACGATCCGGCGCAGATTCTGGCGGATTGTTGTTCCAGGTCACGTTGTAGCCCAACTTCAGCGCGAAGTGCGCATTGATGGCCACCTGCAGCGCAGTTTCTGAGTTCAGCGTGGTGTCTTCACCGAAGCTGCTCAGCACAGAAACACCCTGGATAAATTTGGTGGTATCTGTCAGCTGCCATTGATAGCTCACTGCACCATAACCCAATGCTTTGGTTTCATGGCCGCCATCATGGAAATCGTCGTAACGCACACCCGGACCGAATTCAGCACGCAGTGAGTGAACCGGACCGTTGAGGAGCTGACGACCGTAACCGGCGGTCAGTACATCGCGTGAGTCATAACCGTTGAAACGGTCGCTCAACCAGCTCGCCTGACCAAACAGGTAATCGGCGCTGTTGAGGTTATAACGGCTACGGCCACCGATGTTGTAGGTCTCAGATGAACGCTCATCGTTAGAGGAGTTGTTCGAGGCGTTACCCCACAGGCTCAGTGCGGTGTTGGTTTGGTACCACGTCATATTGGTAGCCGCACTCAGCGAAGAACTGGTGGTGTTACCGGTTTGAGCCAGGTAACCCGCTGACGCACTGCCTTCAAACGGTTTTTTCGCCGTTGAAGGGTCATCCATGGAGGTGAAAACGGCGTTATCTGCAAATGCCTGGTGACAAAATGCTCCAGCAGAGAGCAATAAAACAGCGGACAGCTTGTTAAAGGCTTTCATTAAAAGTAACCCGTACGACAGTTTAAAAAACGAAGAGTCTGAAGCGTTTCTCCGGTCAATCAATGCAATTTACCGTAAGTTTTGTAAAAAATTATGTACCCGCAAAAAAAGCCAGGAAAGTCGCTGGACCGCTCTTTTAATGGGACTTTTCCCATTTTCGTTGCGCATTATAGGGGGCAATTACTCAAATAGCAGCCCAAAAGCCAGAAGAATTTTCTGAACTTTTTTGACAGAGCTTTACCTGCCATTCCTGCTGATCAATCGCCTAAAATTCGCTCTATCCTGCCCGCTGGTCTACGCTGAAATCTGTTCGATAACAATGAGGTGAATAATGAGTGACCATGATGTCAAACGTTACATTGTCACGCTAAAGTATCAGGAAAATGGACTTGGCGACTTGCAGTCAGTGAATAGCGCCATGATCAATGGCGGATATAGCACCACGTTAAGTGATGATGAAGGTCATCCGCATGAGCTGGGCACTAACAGCTTTGGCATTGTCAGCGCTTTAGAGGAACATGAAGTGGCGGAGCAGGCCGCAGGATACGCGCAAATCGCTCTCGACCAAAAACCTGAAGTCACCGTCACCACGCTAGAGGCATTTTTGAAAGACCAATCCTGACGCAGTGCAAAAAACGGCATCGACGCCAGGTTTGCTCAGGTTTTGCGCGTTACAATCGAACTCACGCAGCGAACAAAGAGGATTACCCGATGTGGTCAGCCATTAGTCGTCTGTTAAGCGAGCACGCCGGTGATGCTGAAATCACCGACCGTCAGGAACTTCCCGGTGGCGATGTCCATCCTGCCTGGCGTATCCGCTATGGCGAGTTAGATGTGTTCGTCAAATGTAACACCCGCGACATGCTCACCTTGTTTAGCTGGGAAGCCGATCAACTCGACCTGCTGGCGCGCACGCAAACCGTTCGCGTACCGAAAGTGTATGGCGTCGGCAACGATCGTGATACCAGCTTCCTACTGCTGGAATATATTCCGCCTCAACCCTTTACCGATCAGAGTGCCTTCCAGCTCGGCCAACAGTTAGCGCATCTGCACCAATGGAGCGAGCAACCGCAATTTGGTCTTGATTACGACAACAACATCACCACCTCACCTCAGCCGAACAGCTGGTTACGCCGCTGGTCGGTGTTCTTCGCTGAGCAGCGCATCGGCTGGCAGCTGCAACTGGCTGCCGAAAAAGGCGTGCATTATGGCGATACCGAGCTGATTGTCGATTGTGTGCAGCGCACGTTAGCCAACCATCATCCGCAACCCTCTTTATTACACGGCGATTTATGGCCCGCCAACTGCGCTGGCAGCGCAACCGGTCCGTGGCTGTTCGATCCCGCCTGCTATTGGGGCGACCGCGAATGCGATCTGGCGATGCTGAGCTACTACGCCGATTTACCGCGCCAGATTTATGATGGCTACCACGCGGTTTGGCCACTGGAGGACGGATTCTCACAGCGTCAGCCGGTCTATCAGCTTTATTACCTGCTCAATCGCGCCAATGTGTTCGGCGGCAACTGGACGGGCGAAGCGCAGTTCGCCATCGGCCAGTTGTTGGATGAAGATGTGTTGGGAGAACGTCAGGCCAGACCGGCCTGACGCGTTACAGCATGCCGAGTAGCTTCAGCACAAAGTAGCCGGCAATCGCGATGATAATCGGCAAAATGTAGAGCGGAAAAATCTGCAAGAAAATGGTGTGACGCGGCATATGGATTTTCTCTTCCAGCTGCGTTCGCGTACGCCCTTCACTGCCTTTCGCCTGTTCCATGATCAGCTGATCTTCAATGCCCTCTTTAATATGGCGCGACTGACGCCACATCCGCGCCCCCGAAGCCTGCAGCGCAATCCCGACAAAAATCAGGATATAGATCAGCCAAAAGCCGATATTCGCGCCGCCATTAAACTCCGGCACCGGCGAGTTCTGCCAAAACACATTAAGGAACGGCGTATTGAACTTCACCATGTCGACCATAACATGGACAAAATCGAGCATCACGGCATCAATGCCTGGCTGCTTTTCACTGTGCTTAAACATAAAGCCCAGCAGCGAAATAAGGGTGGATAACAGTGCTGGTATAAAAATCACCCAGCCAGCCACTCGCTTAAGGATGGCGATGCGGCCAGCCTGTTGGTAAGTCATGGTGTCTCCCTGAACCGATAATAGTTTTGCCTAAGTCTACCTGCACTACTGCAATTTTTCCTGAAAAATGCGTGGCCTGCCGCAAGTCGGCTTTCTCCGGCACTCGTGCTAAGGTAAGCCAAATTTCCAAGGGAGCAGTTGTATGTCATATCGTCGTCCTGTTTTGGCCGCCATCTTTGATATGGACGGATTGTTGATCGACTCAGAACCGCTGTGGGATCAGGCGGAATTGGATATCTTCGCCAGCCTTGGCGTCGACATCACCCGCCGTCACGAATTGCCCGATACGCTGGGTCTGCGCATCGATCAAACCGTGCGCATGTGGTTTGAAGCGCTGCCGTGGAACGGCCCGGATCAGCAGGAAGTGACCCAACGCATCATTGCCCGCGCGCTGGCGCTGGTTGAAGAGACGCGTCCGCTGCTGCCTGGCGTGGAGCAGGCACTGCAACTGTGCCAGCAGCAAGGTTTGAAAATCGGCCTCGCCTCCGCCTCGCCGCTGCACATGCTGGAGCGCGTGCTGGAGATGTTTGACCTGCGCAAATACTTTGATGTGCTGGCGTCTGCGGAAGCGCTGCCGTACAGCAAACCGCACCCGCAGGTCTATCTCGACGCCGCAGCCAAACTGGGTATCGACCCACTGAACTGTGTGACGCTGGAAGATTCCTTCAACGGCATGATTGCCACCAAAGCCGCACGCATGCGCTCGATCGTGGTGCCAGCAGCCGATCATCGCGATGATGCGCGTTGGGCGTTAGCCAATGTGATTCTTGATAATTTAACTCAGCTCAAACCCGAACATCTGCACGGTTAACCGCAGCCCGCTTATCGCGGGCTTTTTTGTGCAATTTGATCGCACACGCAAATAAATAAAACATCGTTTCATTTTTATTGAATTCATATCCCATCCTGCCTAAGATGCCCAAAGACCCGCATCGGGACCACTTCCTTTGACTCTTGAGAGGCCTGAGATGGACATTCGTCAAAGCATTCATAGCGAACATGCCAAAACGCTGGACACTGACGGCCTACGCCGTGAGTTTCTGATCGACAAGATTTTCGACGCCGACAATTACACCCTCACTTACAGCCATATCGATCGCATCATCATCGGCGGCGTAATGCCGGTGCAGAAATCCGTGACCATCGGCCATGAAGTGGGTAAACAACTGGGCGTCAGTTACTTCCTCGAACGCCGCGAGCTCGGCGTAATCAACATCGGTGGACCGGGATTGATTGAAGTGGATGGCAAAACCTGGGAAGTAGGTAATCAGGAAGCGTTGTATGTCGGACAAGGCGCGCAGAGCGTGATTTTCCGCAGTAGCGATGCCAATCATCCGGCGAAGTTTTACTACAACAGCGCGCCGGCACACACTCATTATCCGGACAAAAAAATCACCCTCGCCGAAGCGGTGAAAGCCACGCTGGGCGACGCGGCCACCTCGAATCGCCGCACCATCAATAAATTCATCGTGCCCGACGTGTTACCAACCTGCCAATTAACCATGGGATTAACCCGCCTCGATGATGGCAACTTGTGGAACACCATGCCGTGTCACACCCACGAACGCCGCATGGAAGTCTACTTCTACTTCGATATGGCCGACGACAGCGCCGTGTTCCACATGATGGGCCAGCCGCAGGAGACGCGTCATCTATTAGTACACAACGAGCAGGCGGTGATTTCACCGAGCTGGTCGATTCACGCGGGCGTGGGAACGCAGCGCTACACCTTTATCTGGGGCATGGTGGGCGAAAACCAGGTTTTCGATGACATGGACCACGTCGCCATCAGCGCGCTGCGCTAACAAGGAGCGAATCATGATACTTAACGCATTTAGTCTTGAAGGCAAAGTCGCACTGGTCACCGGTTGCAATACCGGTTTAGGACAAGGCATGGCGCTGGGTTTGGCGCAGGCAGGTTGTGACGTTATTGGCGTCAATCGCGCTGGGCCAGATGATACGCAGGCCAAAGTTGAGGCGTTAGGCCGCCGCTTTTGGTCGATTCAGGCCGATCTGACCAAACCCTCCATCGTGCCGCACATTGTTGAACAGGCGGTGGCGCATGCCGGCCGCATCGACATTCTGGTAAATAATGCTGGCATCATTCGTCGCGAGGATGCACTCAACTTCAGCGAACAGGATTGGGATGATGTGATGAACATCAACAGCAAAAGCCTGTTCTTCCTGTCGCAGCAGGTCGCGCGTCAGTTTATCGCGCAAGGCAACGGCGGCAAGATCATCAATATCGCCTCAATGCTGTCGTTCCAGGGCGGCATTCGCGTGCCTTCTTATACCGCATCTAAAAGCGCGGTGATGGGATTAACCCGCCTGATGGCCAACGAATGGGCCAAGCACGGCATCAACGTTAACGCCATTGCGCCAGGATACATGGCCACCAATAACACCGAACAGCTGCGCAGCGATGAGTCACGCAACGAGGAAATTTTGGGCCGCATTCCATCAGGTCGCTGGGGCGTCCCGGACGACATGATGGGCCCGATTGTCTTCCTCGCCTCCAGCGCCTCCGATTATGTGCAAGGTTATACATTGGCCGTCGATGGTGGATGGTTAGCGCGCTAAGCTAACCCGTTCTTTTCCCGCGTCATTGTGACGCGGGAAAGTGAAAAATATTAACGCTTCGTTACAGCGTCACCATTCTCATTCACTGGATAAATCCCTATACTGGATGCATCGACAGTTTTATGCAGCCAGGTTTCATCATGACGGCCGAAGGCCATATCATTTTTGCCATTGCCAGCGCCATTTTTGCCAAGCGCGCGGAGCTGACGCCAGTCCTGGCCAGCGCCGATTGGTGGCATTTAGTGCCTGCTGCGCTGTTAACCTGCCTGCTGCCCGATATCGATCACCCTAAATCCGTGTTAGGCCAGCGATTAAAGTGGCTGTCGCATCCCATCGCTCGCGCCTTTGGTCATCGCGGTTTTACCCACAGTTTGCTGGCGGTAGCGGTGAGTTTGTGGCTATTCCAAATCAATGTGCCCGCCGACTGGTTTCTGCCCGCCGATGTGCTGCAAGGTATGACGCTCGGCTATCTCAGCCATATTGTCGCCGATATGCTAACGCCCGCTGGCGTGCCATTGCTGTGGCCTTGCCGCTGGCGCTTCCGTTTGCCAATCCTCAATAGCCAGAAAGGTAATCAGCTGGAGCGGGCACTTTGCCTGGCGCTGGTCGGTTATGCATTGTGGTTCCCGCCCGGCATGCCCTCTTTTGGTGCCAACGGCTGGCCGGAACAACTGTTCAATACGCTCCAAAATGGCGTCGGTCGGTTGGTTAATGGTCAAGGCGGTCAATAACCAGTCGAATCAAGCGATAAAGTTATAAAACATTCTTTTTGGGTATAAGCCCGCCCCACGCTGAACTGATAACATTCTAAATATTCCCTAACGGGGACTTACTGTTTTACGTGCCATCCCAGGGCGATGGCACGTCACACTCTGGAGTTGAGCATGGATTTTCCCCTCATTATTAATATCGTGGCGTTTGTCGCGCTGCTGATTCTGCTGAATCGCATTGGCAACCAAAGCTGGAGCCTGTCAAAGCGCGTGTTGACAGGTTTGGTTTTCGGTGTGGCCTTTGGTCTGGCGCTGCAAACCATCTATGGCGAGAACAGCCCAACCGTCAAAGCGTCGATTGGTTGGTTCAACATTGTCGGTAACGGCTACGTGCAACTGTTGCAGATGATCGTGATGCCGCTGGTGTTCGCCTCGATCCTGAGCGCGGTCGCACGTCTGCACAATGCCTCATCGCTGGGTAAAATCAGCGTGCTGACCATTGGCGTGCTGCTGTTTACCACCGCAATCTCCGCGCTGGTCGGCGTGCTGGTGACTGGGCTGTTTGGCCTGAGCGCGGAAGGTCTGGTGCAAGGTGCGCAGGAAACCGCGCGTCTGAGCGCAATTCAGAGCAACTACGTAGGCAAAGTGGCTGACCTCAGCACGCCGCAATTGCTGCTCTCCTTCATTCCGAAAAACCCGTTTGCCGATCTGGCGGGTGCCAATCCAACTTCCATCATCAGCGTAGTGATTTTCGCTGCCTTCCTCGGTGTAGCCGCGCTGCAACTGCTGAAAGATGACAAGGTAAAAGGCGAGCGCGTGCTGGTTGCAATCGACACCCTGCAATCCTGGGTGATGAAGCTGGTGCGTTTGATCATGAAGCTGACGCCGTACGGCGTACTGGCGCTGATGACCAAAGTGGTGGCCGGTTCCAACCTGCAAGACATCATCAAGCTGGGTGGCTTCGTGGTGGCTTCTTATCTCGGTCTGGCAATTATGTTTGCCGTGCACGCGCTGCTGCTGTCGGTTAACGGCATCAACCCAATGCGCTTCTTCCGTAAAGTGTGGCCGGTGATCACCTTTGCCTTCACCAGCCGCTCCAGCGCCGCCAGTATTCCACTGAACGTGGAAACCCAGACGCGTCGTCTGGGCGTGCCGGAATCGATCGCCAGCTTCTCGGCATCGTTCGGTGCCACCATCGGTCAGAACGGTTGCGCGGGTCTCTATCCCACCATGCTGGCGGTGATGGTTGCGCCAACCGTGGGCATCAACCCGTTTGACCCAATGTGGATTGCGACGCTGGTGGGTATCGTGACGCTGAGTTCTGCCGGTGTGGCCGGCGTCGGCGGCGGTGCAACCTTCGCTGCTCTGATTGTGCTGCCTGCGATGGGCCTGCCGGTGACGTTGGTGGCGCTGCTGATCTCCATCGAACCGCTGATCGATATGGGCCGTACCGCGCTCAACGTAAATGGTTCAATGACCGCCGGTTCACTCACCAGCCGCTGGCTTGGTTTGACCGACAAAAAAGTGCTGGAGAGCGACGAGCACGCCGAACTGGCACACCGCTAAATGTGATGAGTCCCAACAACGGCAGATCGTAAGGTCTGCCGTTTTTTTATGCCCTTTCCTCCCCAATTCCCCCCAATCATGGCGCTAGCGTCAGGAAAGCGTTAAGCATGGTAAACAGAGGAAAAATCAGCCGCTTTTCGCTTGAGTTTTCGCTCAGGAAGGCCAATTCTGCTGTCAGTCACAGCAGGAGAATCACCGATGAAAACAGTTATCGCCTCGGTGCTGGCGTTAACCTTATTAACACCAGCAATCAGTTTCGCCCATCCCGGCGGTTGGGGCCCTGGTCCAGGTCCGCATTGGGGTGGAGGTCCACATTGGGGCGGTCCCGGCCCGCTGCGCTTCTTACCCGAAGCGGCAACCGCAGTTTTGCTGGGCGGCCTGACCTATTACATGTTGAACGGCAACTACTATCAGCGCCAGGGCGACACCTATGTCGTGGTGCAGCCACCTGAAGCCCCGCCGGGCGGCGGAATGCGCGTGCTGGATTTCAACGGCAAGCGCTATTACGTTCAGGAAGGCCATTACTACCAGCGCGAGATCGGTGGTGATTATATCGAAGTGCCGCGCCCGTACGGTTTATAAGCGCCACAACGAAAAACGGCCCGTCAATGACGGGCCGTTTCTTATTCTGCTGCGATTACTGAGCCGCTTGCGGATCGGTATCGTAGTCTTTACAGCTCTGGAAACCGTAGTTCATGACGCGACCGGTATCGTTATAGCTAACGAAATAGGTCTGCGGTTTACCGTCGCGCTCGCCAATCACGTAAGTCTGGCAAGTACCGCGGGCGTGAACCATGGTGATTTCAGTGGAGGCTGGACCGGCAATCTGGCGAACCTGATCACGTGTCATGCCTTTCTTCACATCCTTCACCACCGGCTTGGTTACGTAGCTTTCAGCTTTGTCATAAGTCGTACAACCAGACAGGGCTGCCAGCGTCATAGCGGCAGCGATACATCCCATCACTTTATTCATGTTGTTGTTCCTCGTTTTTTGTCCATGTGGAATAAGCCTGGAACATAAATCCAGATTTATCAACTTTATGGGACAAATTCAGCCAAATTCCGAAGCGTTAGGATTTGCTAAAAATGCTGTGTTGATGCGCTACGGTTCGTATAATCACCCGCGAAAAAATACCTATAGCAATGAATAAAGACAGAGGATTAATGACACCTGCACCTTCTAATCGGCTGGTTTATGCCATCACGCTGGGCTTGCTCGCGGCGCTCGGGCCACTTTGTATCGATCTTTATCTGCCGGCGCTGCCGGAACTGGCGCGCGATCTGCACACCGAAACCGCCACGGCGCAGCTGAGCCTCACCGCCGGCTTGCTCGGTTTGGGTGCCGGTCAGTTGCTGTTTGGGCCAATGAGCGACAAGTTTGGTCGCCTGCGTCCGCTGCTGTTATCGCTGGTGCTGCTGTTTATTGCCTCGATTGGCTGTGCGCTGGCAAAAGATATCAACTCGCTGTTAGTGGCGCGTCTGTTTGAAGGCCTGGCGGGCGCAGGCGGCGCGGTGCTGTCACGTGCCATTGCCCGTGATATGTACAGCGGGCATGAACTGACGCGTTTCTTTGCCCTGCTGATGCTGGTCAACGGTTTAGCGCCAATTGGTGCGCCGGTGCTGGGCGGCGCCTTGATGACGGTGCTCAACTGGCGCGGCATTTTCGTGGTGCTCGGCTGCATCGCCATCGTGTTGATCTTTCTCGCCCGCTGGAAATTGCACGAAACTTTACCG
Organism: Enterobacter sp. Sphag1F; assembly: GCF_014193275.1. NCBI lineage: Bacteria > Pseudomonadati > Pseudomonadota > Gammaproteobacteria > Enterobacterales > Enterobacteriaceae > Enterobacter > Enterobacter sp. Sphag1F. The sequence continues at coordinate 239,504 of NZ_JACHZD010000002.1, forward strand.
CCAGAGCGCCGCAGCCAGGGCTCGATCTTTTCTACCTGGGCGGCGCTCGGCCAGGTCGTCACGCATCGTCAGTTTATGGGCTTCTGCCTGACGCAAGGTTTTATGATGTCCGGCATGTTTGCCTACATCGGCGCCTCGCCGTTTGTACTGCAACAGCTGTACGGCCTGACACCGCAAGCCTTCAGCTTCTGCTTCGCTGCTAACGGCCTCGGCCTGATTATTGCATCACAAACCAGTGCGCGCCTCTGTCCGCTGTGGGGTGAATACCGTGTACTTAAAGGCGGCCTGACGCTGGCGTTTGTCGCTTCGAGCTGTTTGCTGCTGGCGGGACTGACAGGCGCCGCGCTGCCGATTCTGCTGGTCGCGCTGTTCTTCACCATTGCCAGTAACGGCGTGATTGCTACCACCGCTTCTTCGCTGGCGATGCAAAGCCAGGGCCAGCGTGCGGGCAGCGCCTCGGCGGTGATTGGCGTGTGCATGTTCACCTTTGGTGCCATCAGCGTGCCGATCACCGGCCTGGGCGGCACCTCGGTGGCGAGCATGACCGGCACCATCTTTGGCTGCTTTATGCTGGCGATTGTGTCGTTCAATCTGCTGGTGCAGAAGGCAAAAAACGCCTGATTTGCCAGCAAATAACCTGAACAACAAGCCGTGCGGCTTGTTGTTTGTGGGGAGAGGCGTTAGCTTTAGCAGATGATTCGCATTGTGCCGTCAGGCTACTGACTTGAGGAGAGGTTCATGTCACTGCAACAGGAAATCATTGAAGCCCTTGGTGTAAAACCCGTTATCGACCCGCAGCAGGAGATCCGCGTCAGCGTTGATTTTCTGAAGTCTTACCTGAAAGCCCATCCCTTTTTGAAAACGCTGGTGCTCGGCATCAGCGGCGGCCAGGATTCGACGCTGACCGGCATCTTGTCGCAGACCGCGATTCGCGAACTGCGTGAAGAGACCGGCGATAACGATTACACCTTTATCGCCGTGCGTTTGCCGTATGGCGTGCAGGCCGATGAGCAGGATTGTCAGGATGCGCTGGCGTTTATCCAGCCGGACCGCACGCTGGTGGTAAACATCAAAGAAGCGATTCTGGCCAGCGAACGTGCGTTGAAAGACGCAGGTATCACGGTGTCGGATTTCGTGCGCGGCAATGAAAAAGCGCGCGAGCGCATGAAAGCGCAGTACAGCATCGCTGGCATGACCAAAGGCGTGGTGGTCGGTACTGACCATGCGGCAGAAGCGATCACCGGTTTCTTCACCAAGTACGGTGACGGCGGCAGCGACATCAACCCCATCTTCCGTCTGCACAAAGGCCAGGGCAAACAACTGCTGAAAACGCTGGGCTGCCCGGAGCATCTCTATCTCAAACATCCCACCGCCGATTTGGAAGATGATCGTCCCGGCTTGCAGGATGAAGTGGCGCTCGGCGTGACTTATCAGCAAATCGATGCTTATCTGGAAGGCAAAACCATCGATGCCGCTGCAGCGAAAACCATCGAAGGCTGGTATCTGAAAACCGAACACAAACGTCGCCCGCCGATCACCGTGTTCGACGATTTCTGGAAACCGTAATTTACTCGTAAGTTACGCAGGTGCACATGAATGCGCCCCCGCCAAATCACTGTAGGGTCGCCATTCATGTCGACCTAATTCAAATCAGAACCTAAAGTGGCGAGAAAAAGCACAGTTTGATATACTGGATAGACAACCAGTAATTGGAGTGTGCTTTGGTCAGACGTGCAGCCAGCCACCGCCTCGATTTCGATGCGGCAGCAATCTATCAATATCCCGAACATTTACGTCAGTGGCTGGAAGGTTTACCCAACCAGCCGGGCGTCTATACCTTTCACGGTGAAAGCGAAAACCTGCCGCTGTATATCGGCAAAAGCGTCAACCTGCGCAGTCGGGTGATGGCGCATTTCCGCACGCCGGATGAAGCCAAAATGCTGCGTCAGGCGCGACGCGTCACCTGGATCCCCACCGCTGGCGACGTCGGCGCACAGCTGCTGGAAGCGCAGATGATCAAAACGCAACAGCCGCTATTTAATAAGCGCCTGCGTAAGAATCGCCAGCTCTGTTCGCTGCAGCTGGGAGACGGTGCGCCACAGGTGGTATACGCAAAGGATCTCGACTTCTCGCGCTCGCCCAATCTTTATGGCCTGTTTCGCAGTCGCTTTGCCGCGCTGGAGAAGCTAAAAGCCATCGCCGATGAGCAGCGTTTGTGTCATGGCTTGCTGGGGCTGGAATCGTTGCGTCCGGGGCGCGGCTGTTTTCGTGCCGCCCTGAAACGCTGTGCCGGTGCTTGCTGTGGCAACGAATCGGTTGCTGAGCATCAGCAGCGCTTGCATGCGGCGTTAGAGCAAATGCGCATTCAGTGCTGGCCGTGGCAAGGCCCGGTTGGCATGGTGGAAACGGGCACGGACCTCACGCAAATCCATGTGATCGATCACTGGTTCTGGCTGGGATCGGTAAACAGTGAAGCCGAAGCACGCCAGCTGCAGCGCGCCTCGCACGGCTTCGATCATGACGGCTATAAAATCCTCTGTCGTCCGCTGCTTTCTGGGGTGTTCCCGTTGATCGAGTTGTAAAACAAAACCGCCGAGGTTGCCCAAAGCATCAGATGCGATGGACAACCCCGGCGGTCTCTATTCAGTTAGCGAAAGAACTTATTCAGCATCAGCCGGCGGTGGCGTCATTTTGCCATCGTGCGGGCCTTTCTCGGTTAAGCGCTTCTCAAAGTTGGCGTTGTACTGTTTCTTCTGCTCTGGTGTCAGCACGTTATAGATCTTGTTCTGGGTTTCCATCATCTGCAGCGCGCGGTCTTTCGCGTTCGCTGTCATCTTCTCAGCCTGCGCTTCGGCTTTCGCACGGTCGAAGGTATCGGAAGCGATGATGGCATGGTCAGCACGACGCTCTTCCAGCGACGGGCGTTTCATATCTTTGTGGCCATCACGCAGGATAGTTTTGATCTGCGCTTTCTGCGCATCGGTCAGGTTCAGACCTTTAAACATCATCTCCATACCGTGATGGCGCATCGGCGGCTTATGCATCGGTTTTTCGCTGCCTGCTGGCGGCGGTGTCAGGTTGTCTGCCGCTGCATGGACGATATTTGCAGCACCAAGAGCCATTGCGGTAGCCAGGAACACAGAAGTTAATTTACGCATAATATTGTCCTTACTTATCAGTTTAATGACGACAGCCTGTGTCGCGTCTTCGGAAACAAGCATACGACGCTGAACGTCAACTACTCAGAGGCTGAGTAAAGCCCTGAAAGCATAAAAGACAGAGATCAGGCAATCATGGAGAGAAAGAGAAGAAATGCGTGAGGAATTGCAAAAGTTTATGACAATCAAGGGAAAAACGCAGGAATTAAGGAGGAGTGTAACGGTATTGTCGGTTTTCAGGAAGGGAAATGTCGGCGGTTTTAACACCTCTGCACTTTGATACCCTCACCCTGGCCCTCTCCCACAGGGAGAGGGAAACGCTGCAACATGTTAGCTCGATCGATTCCCTCTCCCGCCTGCGGGAGAGGGTTAGGGTGAGGGAAAATTACAACGCCAGCGCCTGCGTCTGTTCATTCTCCTCCACCAGCATTAGCCCGGCGCGCAATCCCGGCGCGACATTCGGATTCGGGAACAGCACATACTCACGTGCCTGCTGCACGTAGTAGCGCCGATCGCCCTCTTCCGCCAGCAGCGTGCCCTGCGGGAAAGCGGTGAAGTTCAGCGTCTCTGGCCCCATGTGCAACACAAACTTATCACCGTGGCGGGTCAGCTGCTGCGCCACACGATAATGGCGCGGCTGCTCGCGCACCTCCGGCAAGGTCTCGCCATACAGCAACGCCGCCAGCGCCCGTTGCACGCCGCTAAACTGACTCAAATCGTTCTCACCAAACGGCAAAGCCTTGCCGAGCTCCAGCGTGCAGCTCGCCGCATTATGGTGCTCACAGCTGTAATGGGTGAAAGTGCCGCCCGGTGAACGATGGAACACCAGCGCCTCCATTTCTGCCGCCGCCAGCCAGTGCATAAACTGTTCGGGCCACGGATTGGGATTCAGCGGCATCACGCCAAAACGCGCATGATACGAGCCGCGAATTGCGGTATGCAGATCGAGATGCCAGCGCACTTCGTGATCGAGACAGGCGCGCCAGAAACTCTCCAACTCCTGCTCCAGCTGCAGCACACGCTGCGCTTCCGGTACATCGGCCACCTGCTGCCAGCGGCCACCAAACAGGCGGTTGATATCGTATTGCTGGTAACGCTTGCCGCTGCGCAACGCAGCGGGATTACCCAAAATCACCAGCAAACGCACCGCCAGCGGTTTCTCGCCTTTCAATAATGGCGTCAGCAACAGATTGAGAATCTCAACCGGCGCGGTTTCGTTGCCGTGAATGCCCGCAGAGAGCACCAGCGCCTGCTGCGTGGGCGTGTGCGGCGTGAGGGACAGAAGTCCCTCGTTATGCCATTGCCAACTCAGATGATCGTTGCTGCCCTCTCTTTGCTGTGGCGGCTCACCAGACAAGGTCTGCTGTAAAAAATCCTGCATGTTCACTCCTTTTTAACGACGTGGGGCGAACCTCTCACCCCGGCGTTAACGCTGAAACGCGTAGACACTGCCTAAGTCTAGCAGCTTCGTCAGCTCATCCAGCGCGGTGCGCCCTTCACGCAGCAGTTGCGGGTCGGCTAAATCGGCCTGGGTTAGGCGATCGCGGTAGTGGCGATCCACCCAATCGTTGAGCGTGGCAAACAGGCGATCGTTCATTAGCACCGCCGGATTCAGCGCCTGACGCTCGGTTTCGGTTAGCACCACGCGCAGACGCAAACAGGCCGGGCCGCCGCCGTTAAACATACTTTCACGCAGATCGAACACTTTTAGTTCACGAATCGGCCCGCCGCTCTCCACCAGCTCGGTGAGATAACGCCACACGCCCGCATGCTGGCGCGACTCTTCGGGCAGCACCAGCAACATGTCACCATCGGCACGCTGCAATAACTGGCTGTTAAACAAATAGGTATTGACCGCATCGGTCACCGACACTTTATCGCGCGGTACTTCAATTGGCTGGAAACCGTTAACGCGTGCGGCGAGGTCTTTCAGCAACTGCGGCTGATTGACAAAGGCATCCTGATGGCAGAACAGCACCTGCTGGTTGCTCACCGCAATCACATCGTTATGAAACACGCCCTGATCGATCACCGCCGGATTTTGCTGCGCAAACAGTGTGCGCTGCGCATCGAGCTGATGCAAACGCGCCACCGCTTCGCTGGCTTCCCGCGTTTGGCGCGCCGGATAACGTGCCGGTGTTGCGCCCTGCTGCTGACCATCTCGGCCATAAATAAACAGCTGCACGCCCGCATCGCCGTAATCACTGCCGAAGCGATTGTGATTGGCCGCGCCTTCATCACCGAATTGCGCCACTTGCGGCAGCGCATCGTGCACGCTGAAGTGCTGCGGGTTACGGAAAATGGCGCGCAGCAGATCGGCAGTTTCCGGCGCCTCAATGGCGCGATGGAATTTGTTATTCAGATTGGCAACGGTGAAATGCACGCGACCATCGGCGCTATCCGCCGACGGCGACACCGTGGCGGCATTGGCCACCCACATTGCTGAGGCGGAGCTGGCCGCCGAGAGCAGCTGCGGCGCGTGCTTCGCCGCCTGCGCCAGCACCTGCTCATCACTGCCGCTAAAACCAAGTTGACGCAGCAGCGGCAGATTAGGACGCTCGTGCGGTGGGATCACGCCCTGCACGTAGCCCATATCCGCCAGCGCTTTCATCTTCAGCAAGCCCTGCTTCGCCGCCAGACGCGGGTTAGAGGGTTGCAACTGATTGCGCGTCGAGGCTTCATTACCAAAAGACAATCCCGCGTAGTGATGTGTCAGGCCGACCAGCCCATCAAAGTTAGCTTCAAACGCTTTCATTATTTCGCTCCCTGCGCGGAGAAATCGAGGCCCGGCGATAAGCTGCCCGGCAGCGCCAGGCTTGGGCTCTCTAGCGACGCCATTGGCCACGCGCAGTAATCAGCGGCGTACCATGCGCTGGCACGATGATTCCCCGAAGCGCCAATGCCACCAAAAGGTGCGGTGCTGGCCGCGCCGGTCAGCGGTTTGTTCCAGTTAACGATACCGGCGCGCGCCTCCAGCAACAGCTGATCAAACTGCGCGCGCTGCGGCGAAATCAGGCCGCATGACAAGCCATAACGGGTGTTATTGGCGATGGCAATCGCCTGCTCGAAGCTGTCGTAGCGAATCACCTGCAGCAGCGGACCAAAGACTTCTTCATCCGCTAACTCTTTCACTTCGGTCACATCAATGATGCCCGGCGTGATGATGGCGCTGTCGCGATCCGACCAGTGCATGCCGAGCAACACTTTCCCGCCCTTTTCTACCTGCTGCTGCCAGGCGGCAAAAATATGTCCGGCGGCGGCAGGGGAAATCACGCTGCCCATAAACGGCTGCGGTTCGGCATTCCACGCGCCAGGCTGCAAACGCGCGCTGACTTCAACCAATCGCTGCAGGAAGGCATCGCCCGCCGCGCCGCGCTTCACCAGCAAACGACGTGCACAGGTGCAGCGCTGTCCGGCGGTAATAAAGGCCGACTGAATAGCGATATGTACCGCACCATCGAGATCGGAAGGATCTTCGACAATCAGCGCATTGTTGCCGCCCATCTCCAGCGCCAGCATTTTTTCCGGCTGCCCGGCGAACTGACGATGCAGGTGATAGCCGGTGGCGGCGCTGCCGGTAAACAGCAGGCCATCAATTTGAGCCGCATTCGCCAGCGCCTGACCGGTTTCACGACCGCCCTGTAGCAGCGCCATCACGCCCGCCGGTAAACCGGCTTGTTCCCACAGTTGCACGGTTTTTTCTGCCGTCAGCGGCGTCAGCTCGCTTGGCTTAAACACCACGCAGTTCCCCGCCAGCAGAGCCGGCACGATATGGCCGTTCGGCAGATGGCCAGGAAAATTATACGGACCAAACACCGCCAGCACGCCGTGCGGACGATGGCGCAGCGAGCTCTCGCCGTCGGCCTGTTCGCCGGTGCGGCTGTGATAGGCCTTAATCGAAATGGCGATTTTGTTGATCATCGCCTGCACTTCGGTCAGCGTTTCCCAGCGCGGCTTGCCGGTTTCCTGGGCGATGGTTTCCGCCAGCGCGGTTTTATGGCTTTCGAGCAGACGGGCAAAACCTTCCACCAGCGCCTGACGTTCCACAAACGGTTTTTTCGCCCACTGCGGGAACGCCGCGCGTGCCGCTTCACAGGCCGTAGCCACTTGTGCTGCCGATGCCGCTTTGCCCTGCCACAGCGTTTCGCCGGTTACCGGATTGTGTTTGCTCAGGGCATCAGCGCCGCCGGTCAACCATTGACCTTGAATAAAATGCGTCATGCTTTTTTCTCCTCGCGACACAGCGTGACCACACGCAGTTGATCGCCAATGTTGCAGTGCAGCGCCGCGCGCTGGCTTTCAGTCAGTTTTACCGTACCGGATGCCATATCCACCGGCAGCAGCGCCACGCGGAAATGCTGGTAATCGGCGTTCGCCACCAGACACAGCGGCCAGCTCTCATCGGCGGCACCGCTCTCAGCGGTTAACTGGCGACTCTTGCGAATGGCGCGGATGCGATCGATTTCGCACTCCAGCGTCGGGCCGCCGTCGAAGATGTCGACATAGTTGAGATAGCGGAAGCCTTCCGCCTCCAGCACCGCACGCGCCGGTGCGGTTTTCGGATGGACTTCGCCAATCACTTTTTGCGCCGCTTCAGACAGGTAATGAATGTAGAGCGGATGTTTGGGCATCAGCTCGGCGATAAAGGCTTTCTGGCCGGTGCCGCTGAGGAAATCGGCTTTGCTGAACTCCATCGAGAAGAAGCGGCTGCCGACGCTGTCCCAGAAGGGCGAGTGACCATTGTCATCACTGACGCCGCGCATCTCCGCCACCACGTGCTTCATAAAGCGGTCGCGGAAGTTGGCCATAAACAGAAAACGCGATTTCGACAGCAGATGGCCGTTTTTGCCATCGCGGTAATCGGGATCGAGGAACAGCGTACACAGCTCGCTGCTGCCGGTGTGATCGTTGCTCAGCGACAGCGTCGGCAAGCTGGCATAGACATTGAGCTCTTTCGAGGCGTGCACCTGCGTGCCGACGCGGAAGTTGTACCAGGGATCCTGCAAACCTACCGCCGCTTCGATGGCGCAAATGCCGACGGCGCGATTGTCTGCGCTGTCGGCCAGCACAAACACATAGCCTTGTTCGGCAGGCGGCAGCGCACCTTGCCAGGTGAGCAGCGAACGCTCAATACGGGCTTTGAGCGTATCGCTATCCGCAGGCAGCGAGGTTAAGCCGCCCCCGGTTTTGCCCGCCAGCGACAACAACTGCGAAAGATCGTCACGTTCGACGGGGCGAATCACCATCATGATGTGGCTCCTTTGAGCACGCGTTCACAGGCACGTTCGAAGCGCGCCAGGCCTTCTTTTACTTCACGCTCGCTGATGTTCAGCGCTGGCGCGAAACGTACTACGTTAGCGCCGGCAATCAGCACCATCACGCCCTCTTCGGCCGCAGTGAGGTTGAACTGTTTGGCTTTACCGGCGAAATCGTCGTTTAACACCGCGCCAATCAGCAGTCCCAGTCCGCGCACTTCTTTAAACACCGGCAGACGCTGGTTCAGTTCCTGCAGCGCAGTAACAAACCATTGATGACGCTCGGTTACGCCGGCCATAAAGGCTGGCTGGTTAATCAACTCCATCACTTTGCCCGCGACGGCGCCCGCCAGCGGGTTGCCGCCGTACGTGGTGCCGTGCGTGCCCACGCCCATCACCTGCGCTAAATCTTCACGCGTCAGCATGGCGCCAATCGGGAAGCCGCCACCCAGCGCTTTGGCGGTGGTTAACACATCCGGCGTCACGCCATAATGCATGTAGGCGTACAGCGAACCAGTACGCCCCACGCCGCTCTGCACTTCATCAAAAATCAGCACCGCATGATGCTTATCGCAGAGTTCGCGCAATCCGCGCAGGAAAGACGGATCGGCTGGCAGTACGCCGCCTTCACCCTGAATCGGCTCGACGATCACCGCGCAGGTTTGGTCATTGATCAGCGCGGCTGCCGAGGCCAGATCGTTGAAATTAGCGTGCTCAACTGCTGGCGGCAGCGGCGCAAAATCACGGGAATAAGCCGGTTGTCCGCCCGCTGTCACGGTAAACAGCGTGCGACCGTGGAAGGCGTTATTAAAGGCAACTATGCCATTTTTCTCAGCGCCGAAACGGTCGTGCGCGGTTTTACGCGCCAGCTTCAGCGCGGCTTCATTCGCTTCGGCGCCGGAGTTACAGAAGAACACGCGGTCGGCAAAGGTGGCATCAATCAATTGTTTGGCGAGACGCAGGATCGGTTCATTGGTGTAGCCGTTACCGGTATGCCACAGTTTGCTCGCCTGTTCGGTCAACGCCTGCTGCAACGCGGGATGCGCATGACCCAGGGCGTTAACGGCAATGCCACCGGCGAAATCGATATACTCTTTACCTTGCTGATCCCACAGCGTAGAACCTTCAGCACGAACCGGAACAAAAGCCGCGGGTGCATAAACTGGCATCATCCATTGATCAAAATTTTGACGCGAAACCTGCTGTGACATAGCCCTTTCTCCTGCTCCACACCCGGTGAAGCCTTTGTTTTGAAATTGTTAAAAATGTTAAGTGGCAGCTCTACTGTATCTTGCAGATAGCGTGCCAGCCAGCCGCAAAAATGCATAAACGTCTTGCCACTACGAAATATCAATAACTTAACCAGTGCGACTATTCACATTAATTGCATAAAAAGTGAATATCAGTCTGATGCAGGCTGAATAGCAGCAATTTATTTAGCGGATTTATGCATCGGCAAAATGAAATATTGCTTTTGTGATCGGGCAGGAAATATTTCGCCAAATTAATGCGATAAACGCACTTTTTTGGGGCGAGATGTGCCTGATTGGTGCAGGAAAGTGTTAGCGCGGTGCAGATTTAGCATGGAGTGGATTAATCGGTTTTTAACATTTACATGTTCAAATTGAATGTTATTTCGCCAGTTCGTTATTAAACGAAACCTAAATAACATTTTGTGACCAAGGTTATTATCAGAACAGAAATAAACAGACACAAAGCCATGAACCAGATAATTACCATGCTAACGATTAGCTGGATTCAGATATTTGCTATTGAACAATTATGCATAGGCTTGTGCTATTTCACGAACAAGCTAGTTACTTTATTTACGCATCTTTAATTTTTAAATTATAGTATAAAATCATTAAGATAACTATTTAAACATTCATATCCCTTGTTGTTTTAGGGATAAGTTTAACCAATACAAAATTCCATATAATGGAATTTAAGATTAAAAATCACACAAAAAGTTAACGAGAAATATTTAGTTACATATATTGCACTGTCGATCTTGAACCTTTTGTGTCATTTTCTTTTCACCCCGAATAAGGGGACAAAATTAAAAAATATCACAGGGTAAAAATTAAATGATGAAGCGCTCCTTACTGGCAGCAGTGATGCCTTTACTGCTGGGACTTTCTTCGGCTCAGGCCGCCGAAATCTATAACAAAGATGGCAACAAGCTGGACCTGACTGGCAAAATTAACGTCTCGCATCTGTTCTCCGATAACGATGCAGCAAATGGCGACACCTCGTCTTATACCCGTCTGGGTTTTAAAGGCGAAACCAAGATCAACGACCAACTGACCGGTTACGGCCAGTGGCAGTATCAGTACAGCCTCACCAACTCTGAAGGCAGCGATGCCAACGTCGGCAACAAAACCCGTCTGGGCTTTGCCGGTCTGAAGTTCGGTCAGTTTGGCTCTATCGATTACGGTCGTAACTACGGCCTGATTTATGACGTGCTGGGCGTTACCGATATGCTGCCATTCTTCGGCGGTGATTCCGGTTATACCGATGCGTTCCTGTCTGGCCGCTCTGGTGGCGTGCTGACCTGGCGCAACAAAGATTTCTTCGGTCTGGTAAAAGGCTGGAACGTTGCGGCTCAGTACGAAGGTAAAAACGATCGTACCGATGCAAGCGTTGCAGTACGCCGTTCGAATGGTGATGGCTATGCGCTTTCAACCTCATATGACTTCGATTTCGGTCTGAGCCTGCTGGCGGCCTACGCCAGCCTGGATCGTACCAATACCCAGAACCTGGCAGCGCGTGGTGACGGTGACAAAGCGCAGCACTGGACCGCAGGTCTGAAATACGACGCAAACCAAATTTACCTGGCAACCATCTACGGCGAAACGCTGAACGCGACGCCAATCACGGGTGGTTTTGCTAACAAAGCGGTTAACTTTGAAGCGGTTGCACAGTACCAGTTCCTGAACGGTCTGCGTCCTTCAATCGGCTACGTATCCTCTAAAGCTAAAGACGTTGAAGGTATTGGCGACGCTGACATCTTCAAATACGTTGGTGTTGGCGGGACTTACTACTTCAACAAAAACATGTCTGTGTATGCTGAATACAAGATTAACCTGTTGAAAGATAACAATGCGCTGAACATCCCAACTGACGATGTCACCGCAGTAGGTCTGGTTTACCAATTCTAAGTTGCTTTACCCTCATTGCTATTCGGCTAGTGTCGGCTGAATATGCGCAAAGGGCAGCGAAAGCTGCCCTTTTTTATTGGCGTGATGCGATTACGGCGCCATCAAATCAAAACGATTATCATCACCCTGATCCAATGAGAACGGCGGTTGCAATTGCAGGACGATTTCGTTCGAAGTGACGCGATTCTGTTTGCTGTCTTCTAACACCACCGACAAGCGATAACTGTTATGCGCGCCCGGCGAGCTATCCCAGGCTGGCATGATCACGCTCCAGCCCTGCGGATCGTTGGGATTGGCACCCGGTGTCAGGCTCAGCGCCTGCGTATCGCCCTGCCACATCACTTTAGTGATTGGGTTGGTGCTGCGGATCTGCAGTTTCAGCGGCAAACTTTCTCCGCCATTCAGCTGCCACGGTGGCGTGGCGAGAAACACCGACAGCGTTTTACGCTGGCGATATTCCAGCACCGGCGTATAGCTACGCGTCACGTTATCATAGCGACTACCGCGCAGTGAGTGCGCCGCCGCCACGTTATCCGGACTCAGCTGCTGGCTGAGCGCCACGCCAAAGCGATAGTTGAGGCGCAAGCCGAGTTGATCCTGGCTCTCACCGCTGTCGCTGGTTTTGTGGCTGGCGGATAAGGTCACCAGCGGCACTGGCGTGTAAGTGACGCCAAAGGTCAACGCCGACGGATTGTGGTAGCGATTGCCGGAGCTAAACAGATCGACGTTATCGCCAAGATATTGCTGCCAGCTCACCGATGCACCGAGCTGGCGATACTGCGGCAAATAGCCCTGGGTGGTGAAATCGTAGCCGCGCGCCATACGCTGCTGCTGGAAAGGATTGCGATCCTGCCAGCCCGATAGCGGCGTGTAGTAGTTGGCGGAGAAGCGCAGATAATCGCCCCACGCTTCGGTACCCAGCGAGGCGCGCTGCAGGCCGCTGCTGAACATGCGGTCCACAAAGCCGTTATAGCCCAACTGCCATTTGCCCGCCATCCAGCGCTGGCCGAGACCCACATTGCCCACCAGCCCATCATCGGTTTGATGGAAACCCACCTGACTGAAGGTCAAATAGCGATAGTTATCTGCCCACGGCGTCAGCAGCGAAGCACCGCTGCCGTTAAAGTTGCCATCGATGTCCACGTTGAAGTCGATCTGCGCGTTGCCATACGGCGACAGCAATGATTGACCTTCATTGACCAGACGATTTCCCACTTCATCGCGGAAATGATTAAAAGCCCAAAGTCCGGCCTGCTGGCTTAACGAATTTTCATCCGTGCTGTTCTGGCTGGCTTCGCCAATGCTTTTGGCAATGGTCGCCAGCTTTTTGTTGAACGCTTCGGTTTCGTCCTGATAGCCCAACGCAGGTAACTGATCGGCCATTTTCTGAAAACGTGTGGGATCGCTAAACGGCGCATCGGCGAGTTTAGTGTCAGAAATCAACGCCAGCGCAGGTGCGGATGCAGCAAGTAATGAAAAACCAGAGAGATATCGCACGCTTTTGAGTGATAACAAAGTAGATAACATAGCTAAAAATAGGGTTCGACCCAGTTCAGAATTTGAGGTGGCTCACAAAAGTGCATAAGTCTACCCTAGCATATTCTGATGCAAGTGCCGGAAATGTCTGGTTTCGATTAAGACAATGGCGGGTATTTTCGGATTTGTAGAGTGCGCATTCGTGCGCCCCTGGAAACCAGGTCGCCATAAATGGCGCCCCGGCGGATGCAGCAATTGTTTTGTAGGGTGCCCATTCATGGGCACCTGGAAGCCAGGTCGCCATAAATGGCGACCCTACGGATGCAGCAATTGTTTTGTAGGGTGCCCATTCATGGGCACCTGTAAACCGGGTCGCCATAAATGGCGACCCGGCGGATGCAGCAATTGTTTCGTAGGGTGCCCATTTATGGGCACCTGGAAACCTGGTCGCCATAAATGGCGACCCTACAGCGTTCTATCAGGAGAAGATTAAACCGCCATCCACATTGATGGTCTGCCCGGTGATATAGCGTGCATCGTCAGAAGCGAGGAAAGCCACCAAACCGGCGACATCTTCCGGTTGTCCCGCGCGCTTAAGCGGGATATTTTCCACCCACTCCGCCATAAGCTCGCCTTTGCCATACTGCTTTTTATCGCTGCTGAGGATCTCGCCCCACACGCGATCGTTGTAGTCCCACATTTCACTCTCAATAATGCCCGGACAGAAGGCATTAACCGTGATATGCCACGGCGCCAGCTCCAGCGCCAGGCTTTGGGTAATCCCGATCACGCCCATCTTGCTGGCGGCATAGTGCGGAGTATAAATGAAGCCCTGACGTCCCTGGCCGGACGAAGTGTTAATCAGGCTGCCGCTGCCCTGCTTGACCATATATTTCGCCGCTTCCCGACAGCACAACCACACGCCCGTGGTGTTCACCGCAAGGATCTTCTCGAAGTCGCTTTTCGGCATTGAGTCAAAGCGATCGATGGTGATGACGCCCGCATTTTGAATCGACACATCAATGCTGCCGAAGCGCTCAGCCGCCTGCTGATAGAGCTGCTGTACCTCAGCTTCATCGGTAACATCAACCTGCAGCGCCAGAATCTCACTACCAAACTGCTGCTCGATGGCCTGCGCAGTACTGAAGACGCGTTCCGAATTCGACACCATCACCAATCGCGCGCCGTCGCGGGCAAAACGCGCCGCGATGCCCGCGCCAATGCCGCGGCATGCGCCGGTAATCACCACCGTTTTTCCACTAAAATCGCGTGTCATATTGCCTCCTGTTATCCATGTGTCGCTTCAGGCAGGGCGGCCGATTGCTGCTTTTTTTCATGTCTGCGCAGCAGCACCACCTTACTTTGTAATTTTTGCTGAAACTGGTCGATCACCACCGCAGTAACAATCACCAAGCCTTTAATCACCATCTGCCAGAAATCGCTGACGCCCATCATCACCATGCCATCGGCGAGGAACACGATGACAAAAGCGCCGATAATCGAGCCCGAGACCCGCCCGCGTCCGCCCGCCAGCGCCGTGCCGCCCAGCACCGTGGCACCGATGGCGTCCATCTCGAACATATTGCCGGTCATCGGGTGCGCGGTTTGCAGCTGCGACGCCACAATCAAACCGACCAACGCGGCGCACAAACCGGAAAAGGCGTAGACAAACACTTTGACCTTGATGATCGGTACACCCGCCAGGCGCGCCGCCGATTCGTTGCCGCCGGTGGCGTAGATGTAACGTCCGAGCGGCGTTTTGCGTGTCAGATACAAACCCAGCAGCAGGAAGCCGAGCATCATCCATATCGGTATATACACGCCCAGCACTGAACCGGAACCGAGCAAAGCGAAGCCGGTGTTGCCGAGCGCTGGCGTGCCGACGAGGTTAGCGTAGGTGCTGCCATCGTTGAACAGCAGTGCCGCGCCGCGTGCCACGTACATCATGCCGAGCGTACAGATAAAGGGGGCTACGCCGAGTCGCGTGACCACCGCGCCATTAATCAACCCCAGCCCCACGCCAAACAGCGCCACCACCAAAATCACTTCGGGCACGTTGAAAAACAGCACGTTGCCGCCCCATAGCGGTACGCCGTTAGTGAGCAGCGCACCCGCTACCATGCCGCATATGCCCGCCACCGCGCCCACGGACAGATCGATGCCGCCGGTCAAAATCACCAGCGTCATGCCGATCGCCAGCAAGCCGGTGATCGCCACATGCTGCGTCATGATCAGCAAGTTGGAGGTGGTGAGAAAGTTAGGCACCATAAAGCTGAAGAAACTCACCACGATTAATAAGGCAATAAAGGTGCGCGCCTTAAGCAGGTACATGTAGATCAGGTATTTTTGATTCATCGTTTTACTCTCCAGCGGGCTCAATCATGCGGCGTTGAGGCGCTAATCAGGGCTTCGCGCGTGGCCGCCGCGCGCGGTAAATCGGCGGTGATACGACCATCCGCCATCACCAAAATGCGGTCAGCCAGCGCCATCACTTCATCCAGCTCGGACGAGGAGAACATCACCGCCAATCCCTGTTGCGCCAGACTGCCAATCAGGTGATAGACGTCGGTTTTGGCGCCCACATCGATGCCGCGCGTCGGCTCATCCAGCAGCACCACCTGCGGCCCGGTCATCAGGGCTTTGCCCAGCACCACTTTTTGCTGATTGCCACCGCTTAACGAGGTGATCGGCAATTCGGCATCGCTGACTTTGATGGCGAGATGACCAATCATTTCATCTACGCGGCTCTTTTCTTTGTGCGGATTGAGCATGCGCCAGCAGCGGCGGAAGCCGCGCAGACTGAGATCGCTGAGCGTCATGTTGGCGGTGATCGACATCAGCTGCACCACGCCTTCGGTTTGACGATCTTCTGGAACCAGCGCGATGCCTTTTTTCAGTCGCTGCTGGAAGCTGCGTTTCTCCAGCGCTTCGCCATTTAGACTGACGCTGCCCGACTGACAGTGCATCATGCCAATCAGCCCTTTGAACAACTCGGTGCGCCCGGCGCCCAGCAAGCCGTAGATGCCAATCACTTCGCCTTTGCGCAGCGAGAAAGAGACATCATTGAGTTTGTAGCCGCCGTTTTGATGCAGCGCGGTAAGCCCGCTGACGCTGAGTACCGTTTCGCCCTGGGTCGCCGGTTGGTAGTCGAAGTGTTTCTTCTTGTCGCCCACCATCTGCTCGATGATCCACGGAATCGAGGCGTCGCGGACTTCGCGTTCACTGATAAAGCGTCCGTCGCGGAAGATGGTGATGTGATCGCCAATCTCCATCAGCTCTTCCAGTCGATGTGAGATATAGATGATGGTGACGCCGCGCCGTTTGAGCTGGTCGATGACGTTGAACAGCACCTTCACTTCTGACTGGCTGAGCGCGCTGGTCGGTTCATCCATGATCAGCACGCGCGTGTCTTTTGATAGCGCGCGGGCGATCTCCACCAGCTGCTGATGGCCAATACCGAGTTCAGCCAGCGGCGCGTAGGGATCGACATCCAGCTCCAGCCGTTCCAGCAGCGCTTTGGCCAGTGAATATTGGTACTTCTCGTTGATCACGCCGCGCTGGAAAAACTCATTTGCCATGAAGATGTTGTCCATCACATTCATGTTGGGAAACAGGTTCAGCTCCTGAAAGATAATGCTGATGCCCTGTTTTTCCGCCTGATGTGTGGAGCTTAGCGACACCGCCGCGCCGTCCAGCAGAATCTCGCCCGATGAGGGGATCTCCACGCCCGCCAGCATTTTCATCATGGTGGATTTTCCCGCGCCGTTTTCGCCAATCAGCACGTTCACTTTGTTGCGATAGACGCGGTAATTGACCTGATCCAGCGCGGTGACGCCGGGATAGATGCGCGACACGTTGCGGGTTTCAATAATCACGTCATGTTGAGGCTGTTGCATATCCGCTCCTTACTGACGTGTAATCGCCGCAGGTGTCACATTCGGCACCTGCTCCGGCGTATCGAAGCTGCTAAACACGCCAGCAAGCTGCACTTTGTCACCCACTTTGGGCTTGAAAGCACTCATCATGTTCGCCGCCTGCTGATTGATCGCGCGGCTGTAGTCGCCGAACAGCACCTGATCGTTAAAGTCCTGATAGCTGGCACCTTTGTAGGCATCGCGTAACACGGTGCCGGGAAATATTGGGCCGACCTGCACCGTGATGTTGTCACCGGACACATCCTTCACCGTCATCCGGCCATTACGCGACGTGGTGTTGACGGCGGTAACTTCGCCGCTCACGTTGACACTGAACACACACGGGTTCTCTTCCTGGCTGCGATAGCCGTAGGTTTTACAGGCGCTATCAAAATCTTTGGCGGACTTCAGCGCATTCAACAACTCAGCCACCGGCTTCGCATCATGCTGCACTTGCGGCACCAGCTTCTGTTGCCACGTTTGGGCAATATTGCCCATTTTGGGATTGGGAGGATTTTTCAGGTCGGCCAGCTCCTGCTGCGACACAATGCGGCAACCGCTAAGGATCACGACAGGAAGCAGTAACCAGAGTCGTCTGTGCATCACATTCTCCTGGGCGCCCGATAGACGGGCGCACCGCATTGATTACGACTTGAAGTTAAAGTCCTGCACGCCTTTGGCGTTGTCTGGCGTGATGAGAATGCCGCGGAACATCACGCGTTGCTTCTCAGGCTTGGTGCCTTTCTGGATAAAGTTGTCGAGGTCGGTCACGCCCTGCGCGGCGATGGCTTGGGCCTGCAGCATCACCGTGGCTTTCAAATCGCCTTTTTCCACCGCGTCACGTTCATCATTGCTGCCGTCAATGCCCACCACGATGACGTCGTTACGGCCCGCCGCTTTCAGGGCCGCAATCGCGCCCAGCGCCACCGGACCGTTACCGCAGATCACCCCTTTCACATCCGGATGCGCCTGAAGAATGCTGTCCATGATGCGTTTGCCGTCAATCAGCGTGCCTTTGGCATCCTGACGCGCGACGCTTTTCATGTCTGAATATTGGTCGAGCACCTGATGGAAGGATTTAGAGCGCGTCACGCAGTTGTTGTCGGCGAGGTTACATGTAAGTTCCGCGTAGCTGCCCTTTTCCCCCATCTTCTCGACAAACACGTTGGCCACGTCAGATCCGGCCTGGAAGTTGTTGTGGGTGATTTGCGCCAGCGCCACGTCGTCTACCGGAATTTCACGGTTGATCAGCACCACCGGAATGCCGGCATCTTTGGCTTTTTTGATGGCGGCCACGCTGGCGGTGGAGTCGGCGTTATCCAGCACGATGCCCTGCACCTTTTTGCCGATGGCGGCATCAATCAGTTCACTTTGTTTTTTCACATCTTCGCCATGCGACAGCACGCTGGTTTTATAGCCCAGCTGCTGCGCTTTGAGGTTGGCACCTTTGGCTTCGGAGGCGTAATACGGGTTATCCAGCGAGTTCACCAGAATCATGATGGTGCCTTTATCGGCAGCGAAACTGGCTTGGGAGATCATGCAACTGGCAATGGCAGTTAACAGCAGGGTACGTTTTTTCATGGTGAGGTTCTCTCATTGTTATATTGGGTCACGCAGGGTCAGCCGTTCTGGTGTTGGCGCGGCTTACCAGATGGTAAAGCCACCGTCGATCATTAAATCTGCGCCGGTGATCATGTCGCTACCGTTGCTGGCGAAGAACAGCACTGCGGCGGCGATTTCGTCGGTATAGGCAAAGCGTCCGAGTGGGATCAGCTTTTTCATCTGCTCGCCCTTCTCGCCGCGCCAGGCTTTTTCACCCATCGGCGTCAGCACCACGGTGGGCGATAAGGTATTAACGTTGATGCGATAGGGAGCGAACTCTTTAGCCATCACTTTGGTCATGCCGAGCAGACCGGCTTTGGCCGAGGTGTAGGCAACGTGGTTATCGATCGCGATGGAAGCGGCCTGCGAGGCGATATTAATAATTTTGCCGCCGTTACCGGCGCGCACCATGCGTTTACCGGCCGCCTGTGAGCAGAGGAAAGGTCCGGTAAGATTGACGTCGATCTGCTTCTGCCACTCGGCAAAATCGGTTTCTAACACCGGTTGCAACATCACGTAGCCCGCGCAGTTCACCAGGATATCAATCTTGCCGTAATGCTGTTCGACGTTATCAAATGCCGCTTCAACCGAGGCTGGATCGGTCACGTCGCAGCACACCAGCAGCACACGATCGGCAGCAAACTGATCCTGCACGCCAGCCACTTTGTCGCTTTCGAAGGGCGGATAGAGCAGCGCCAGCCGTGCGCCCTTCTCCAGCAGCATGGCGTTACTGGCCATCGCAATCCCGCCTAGCCCGCCGGTGACCACCGCCACTTTGCCGGTTAAATCCTGCTCAATGTTCACGCCGTAGCGCAGGTTAACGTCATATTCCCCACTCATCGTCTCTCTCCATAATGGTGTACGGCGGCTCTGGTTACGGCTGGCCGGGTTATCGTTTTGGTAAATATCATTTTCGAACAAAAATATAAGCTATCGTTTAATAATGGTTTGTGGAGGAGATCAAATTTCATACAAATCGCAACAAGAAAAATTATCCTCATGATTTTATTAACTTTGTGCAAATCACTGAATTTATTACATGGAGAGAGCTGCTAGTGGCTTTCTGCGAAATCAATCGCATAGCAGATGATTATTTTCGTTCGAAAATGAATGATTGTGGAAGCTGCCTCGCAAATGCCCAAAACGCAGAGTAAAATCAGCTCGGGTTTCCTTATTGGCGAAACCAGACCGTGATTGGAAAGAGGGAGCATTTCGATTGAAAAGCAAAACTGAGCAGCTGGCTGATATGCAGCAGCGCCGTGAGAAGATTCTGGAGATGATCCGCGAAGACGGCACAGTCACGGTTAAAGCGCTAACCGACACCTTCGGCCTGACCGAAGCCACCATTCGCACCGACCTGCGCATGTTGCAGCAAGAGGGGCACGTGCAGCGCTATCACGGCGGCGCCACCTTGATGACCGGCAAGCAGAATACCGGCGCAATGTTGCTGGAGCGTCAGACGCATCTTGAAGAAAAACAGGCGATTGGCCGACTCGCCGCGCAGCATGTAGAAAATGGCGATACGGTGATTTTCGATTCCGGTACCACCACCACGGCGATTGCCGAGGCGATTAGCCATATTCGTCGGTTATCAGTGATTACCACGGCGGTGAATATTGCGCTGAAGCTGGGCGGCGAGCCGGGCATTAATATTTTGCTGACCGGTGGGACGTTCAAGTTCCCGACGCTTTCGACTTCGGGCGAGAAAGCGGCTTCGTTTTTCGAAAACGTGCTGGCGGAAAAGCTGTTTCTTGCCACGGCCTGTATCTCGCCGCGTCTGGGGTTGAGCTTTCCCAGCGAGACCGATATCAAGGTGAAAATGGCGATGATCAAGTCAGCCAACACCGTGTATGTGGTGGCGGATTCCAGCAAGATCGATAAGGTGTCGATGTTCGCGCTGCCGTGTGACTGGAGCCATATTCACTATCTGATTACCGATAGCGGCATTTCTCCGGCGCAGGTTGCGGCGTTTGAGGCGTTAGGCGTTGAAGTGTTGGTGGCGCAATTGGCGTTGGCGCAGAAGCGCGCGGTGTAAAACCAGGTGGGCATAAATGCCCACCCTACGCGGTTTTGTAGGGTCGGCATTGATGCCGACCGACCGCTCGCTAACCGTTAAAACCCTAAGCTATCCAGCAGGTCATCAACCTGATCCTGGTTCGCCACCACGCCAGGTGCATTGGCGTGGATCTGCGGACCGTTCAGCAGGCTGTTGCCCTCTTTACGCGCCGCGGCGTTGGCTTCTGGCATATTCTCCAGCAGCACCATCAACAGCTGACGCTCGATCTCCTGGATCACATCCATCATGCGCTTGATCACCTGACCGGTCAGGTCCTGGAAATCCTGCGCCATCATGATTTCGAGCAACTGCTTATTGGTGTACGACGTGTGTCCCGGAACGTCAGTCAGGAACTGGCGCGTATCCGAAACCAACTCGCGCGCATCAGTCAGTTCAATCGGATTTTCAAACCACGCATCCCAACGGCCTTTCAGCTGGTTGGCGCCGGCTTCCATTTGGTCCTGGTGTGGCTGCGCTGCATCAACGCAGTTCAACGCACGTTCTGCCGCTTGCGCCGTCATTTGCACAACATAATCCAGACGATCGCGCGCATCAGGAATGGCTTCCGCCGCTTCAGCAATCGCCTGGTCTAACCCCAGCTCACGCAGACTGTCACGCAACATGCGCGTCAGTGAGCCGATGCGGGTAATAATGTCGTGTGCCGAGGCTTCTTCGGTTGATTTCGGAAGGTCGCTCATCACATCTCCTTACATACCCAGTTTTTCGAATATTTTGCCTAACTTCTCTTCCAGCGTGGCCGCCGTGAACGGTTTCACCACGTAGCCGCTGGCGCCCGCCTGCGCGGCCGCGATGATGTTCTCTTTCTTCGCTTCCGCGGTCACCATCAGCACCGGCAGTTTGTTCAGCGTGGCGTCAGCACGAATGGTTTGCAGCAGCTCCAGACCGTCCATGTTCGGCATGTTCCAGTCGGAAACAACGAAATCAAAGCCACCGGCACGCAGTTTGGTCAGGGCATCGACGCCATCTTCTGCTTCTTCGACGTTGTTGAATCCAAGCTCTTTCAGCAGGTTACGGACGATACGACGCATCGTATTGAAGTCATCCACCACCAAAAAGCGCATATTTTTATCAGCCATATCTACTCCCGTGTTGTCTCGTCCAGCAGGACGGGCTCGTTAAATTCGCAATGCCTGTCCGGCGCTAATTTTCGCCAGCATGTGCTGACTGATGTGGCCTAAATCGACCACTTCACTGGTGCCGCCCATCGCAATCGCTTCGCGCGGCATACCAAATACCACGCAGCTGGCTTCATCCTGCGCGATGGTCCAGGCGCCTGCGCGATGCATTTCCAGCATCCCGGCCGCGCCGTCGTTACCCATCCCGGTCAGAATTACACCCACCGCATTTCGTCCTGCGTGCACCGCCACCGAACGGAACAGCACATCCACCGATGGCTTGTGTCGGTTCACTGGCGGACCGTCATTCAGTTTCACCACATAGTTGGCACCGCTACGGCCCAGCTCCATGTGCATGGCGCCCGGCGCGATATAGGCGTGGCCCGGCAAAATACGCTCGCCGTCTTCCGCTTCTTTCACGGTGATCTGGCACAGTTTGTTCAGACGCTCGGCAAACGAGCGGGTAAAGCCAGGCGGCATATGCTGAGTAATCAGCAGCGCCGGGCTGGTCGCCGGCAGCGGCTGCAGCACATGGCGAATCGCCTCGGTACCGCCGGTGGAAGAGCCGATGGCAATCAGCTTTTCACTACTCAGCAGCGGACCCGCTTTCAGCGTCACCGGCATCGGCGTGGAGGCACGCACATGCAGCTTGGCGCGTGCGGCGGCGCGGATCTTATCGGCAATCATCTGGCTGTATGCCAGCATGCCTTCGCGAATACCAAGCTGCGGCTTGGTGACGAAATCCACCGCACCCAACTCGAGCGCGCGCAGCGTTACTTCTGAACCTTTACCGGTCAGCGAGGAGACCATCACCACCGGCATCGGGCGCAGGCGCATCAGCTTCTCGAGGAAATCGAGGCCATCCATGCGCGGCATCTCGACATCCAGCGTCAACACCTGCGGGTTGTACTGTTTGATTAAATCCCGCGCCACCAGCGGATCTGGCGCACTCGCGACCATCTCCATATCGGGATGGCTGTTGATGATTTCCGTCATCAACTGTCGCATTAGCGCAGAGTCATCCACGCACATCACGGTGATTTTGCTCATCGTCTTTCCTTGCTCAGTCCATAGACTGTCTGTCCACGCAGCCAGAACTCTTTGCTGATCTGACTAAAGTTCTCGGAATGCCCGGCAAACAGCAGACCGCCGGGTTTCAGCAGGGGCACAAAACGGCGCAGAATCTGTTCCTGCGTCTCTTTATCGAAATAGATCATCACGTTGCGACAGAAAATTGCGTCGAACGGACCCGGCAACGCCCAGTCGTTAGCCAGTAAATTCAGTTGCGTATAGTTCACCATGTTGGCGAGGTCGGAACGCACGCGCACCATGCCTTCGTGCGGACCGGTGCCGCGCAGGAAAAAGCGCTGCAGCTGTGACTGCGATAGCGTGCGTAGCTCTTCCTGGCGATACACGCCCGCCACGGCTTTCTCTAATACCTGCGTGTCGATATCGCTGGCATGGACCTGGAATTTACCCGGACCGGTGCCCAGCGTTTCCGCCAGCGTCATGGCGATGGAGTACGGCTCTTCGCCGGTTGAGGCGGCGGTGCTCCAGACGCTGTAATTACCCGTGCGCTTACGCGCGTGATCCGCGAGGATCGGGAAGTGATGCGCCTCGCGGAAGAAAGAGGTCAGATTGGTGGTCAGCGCGTTAATAAACGCCTGCCACTCCGCACTGTTTTGGTCTTGCTCCAGCAGCGCCAGATAGCGGCCAAAGTCATCAATATTCAGCATGCGCAGACGACGCACCAAACGGTTGTAAACCATCTCGCGTTTATGGTCGGCCAGCACAATGCCCGCACGCTGATAGATCAGCTGGCTAATGCGACGAAAATGCGTATCTGAGAGGGGTAAGCGCTGCACCATTTGCGAGAGCAGCGTCGTCGCTTCACTTTGATCCAATAACGTCGATTTCTTCATTTCAGGTCACCCGGCAACAAACTGTTTAAATTGTGATACTGCGGTTGCTACTGTGCTGCCAGTCGCGCCATTCTTATGGGCCGCCTTGCGGCGGCCACAAGGATTAAAAGGTTTCCCAGTTATCGTCAGTGCTACGTGCGCCTGCCGGTGCCAATGCTTTTGGCGTGCCAGAACGCAAATTTTTTGCCGCTGTAGATACGTTAACGGCCTGAACGACAAATTCTTTACCGATATTGAACACCGCAACTGACTGTTTCAGTCGGCTGGCCTGATCTTCCAGCGCCGCTGCCGCAGTCGCAGACTCTTCAACCAGCGCGGCGTTCTGCTGCGTCACGCGATCCATCTCGTTCACCGCCAGACCGACCTGATCGATACCACGGCTCTGCTCGTCCGACGCCGAGGCGATTTCGCCCATGATGTCGGTGACGCGCGTAACCGCATTCACGATGTTGGTCATGGTTTCCCCGGCGCTCTCCACCAGCACAGAACCGGTGTTGACGCGGCTGACCGAATCTTCGATCAATCCTTTAATCTCTTTCGCCGCTTGTGCGCTGCGCTGTGCCAGACTGCGCACCTCGCCCGCTACCACAGCAAATCCACGTCCCTGCTCACCGGCGCGCGCAGCTTCTACTGCGGCGTTCAGTGCGAGGATATTGGTCTGGAAGGCGATGCCATCGATCACGCTGATGATGTCAGCGATTTTCTTCGAACTGCCGGTGATCTCTTTCATGGTGGTGACCACACCATCCACCACTTTGCCGCCCTGCTGCGCGGTTTCCGAGGCGGTAAGCGCCAGCTGCGACGCCTGACGGGCGTTTTCGGCGTTCTGCTTCACGGTAGCAGTCAATTGCTCCATGCTGGCAGCGGTCTCTTCCAACGAAGCCGCTTGCTGCTCGGTACGCGAGGAGAGATCGTTGTTGCCCATGGCGATTTCGCTGGCACCGGTGTAGATGGCATCGGAACCGTCACGCACGGTACGCACCGTCCGCGCCAGCTCTTGCTGCATCTCTTGCACCGAAGTGAGCAGCTCGCCCATCTCGTTGCGTACCGTGATGTCGACCTGCTGCGTCAAATCACCGCGTGCGATGTGACGAATGTGCTCGATGCTCTGCTTCAGCGGACGGATCAGTACCGTACGCATGCCGCTCCACACCAGCGCAATCACCAGCAAGGTCACCAGCAGCGTGCCGACCACCAGCATGATTGACTTGGTATACGCCGCGTCATTGGCTTCAATGCCCTGATTAGCGAGCACAATGTTGTAGCTCAGCCACGCGTTGTAATCTTTGGCAAATTTGTCCTGGAATCCCTGCGTCGGCTGATCAACAAATCCTTTGAAATTTCCGCTACCGAGGAAATCGATCAACTCACCCAATGCACCCCGATAGGCGTTGTAGTTGGCCTGCAGCGTCAGCACGTTCTCGGCCTTTTTGCCCTTTTCAGACAGGTTGGCGTTAAATTCGGCAAAACCCTGATCGGCGTTCTTCAACTCCTCACTCGCCAGCGCCACCAGATCTTTCACGGTTGCGCCTGAGCCAGCCTGCTGACTGTCCAGCAGGTAACGGATCCCCGCACGGTTCAGCGTGTTACGCGCCTGAACCAGCGATACCCATGAGGTGCCCATCGCCCGCTGCAGCGTGCTAAGACGCTGGTTATAGGCAAAATTATCTTTATCGGCTTTGACCGTGGAGTAGAACACTCCACCGGAGAACAGCTGCAGTAAGGCAAACAGCGCCAGCACGCAAAGCAGGCCGGATACAACACGAATACGACTAAACATAAACACCTCATTGGTTGGCGGATCGCCTCTGTTATCGGCGCTCAAAGAGGGATCTTTATGTGTGTTCGTAGGGGTTGGACCAGCTTGGAGATGAAGAAGGTCGCCATAAATGGCGACCCTACGGGGGATTTTATAGGGTCGCCATTTATGCCGACCTGTTACTAACGGTTAAAACGTCTCCCAGTTGCCGTCACTCACCGGCGCGGCAGCCGCTTTGCGCGGTGCGCTGGCGATCTGACGTACCATGCTCGCCTTCGGTTGCGCCTGCGCGGCGCGTGGAATGCGGAACACCGAAACCGCCTGGCTCAGGCGGCTCGCCTGCTCTTCCAGTGACGCGGCGGCAGCAGCGGACTCTTCCACCAGCGAGGCGTTCTGCTGGGTGACGCGGTCCATCTCGGTCACCGCTTGTCCTACCTGATCGATACCACGGCTTTGCTCATCCGATGCCGAAGCGATTTCGCCCATAATATCGGTGACGCGCGTGACGGCACCGACGATATCATTCATGGTCTCTCCGGCGGTGCCTACCAGCTGCGAACCGTTATTGACGCGGTTCACCGAGTCTTCGATCAAGCCTTTAATCTCTTTCGCCGCCTGCGCACTGCGCTGTGCCAGGTTACGCACTTCACCTGCCACCACGGCAAAACCACGGCCCTGTTCACCGGCGCGCGCCGCTTCAACCGCCGCGTTCAGCGCCAGGATGTTGGTCTGGAAAGCGATGCCATCAATCACGCTTATAATGTCGGCGATCTTCTTCGAACTGCCGGCAATATCCTGCATGGTACGCACTACGCCATCCACTACTTCGCCGCCCTTGCGCGCGGTGTCGGACGCGCTGAGCGCCAGCTGCGATGCCTGACGCGCATTTTCGGCGTTCTGTTTCACCGTCGCGGTGAGCTGCTCCATGCTGGCTGCAGTCTGCTCCAGTGAGGCGGCCTGCTCTTCGGTACGCGCAGAGAGATCGTTATTCCCGGCGGCGATTTCGCTGGCGCCGGTGAAAATCGCATCGGAACCGTCACGCACATTGCCAACGGTGCTAACCAGCGACTGCTGCATCTCGTGCAGGCTACCGGCCAGCTGGCTCATTTCATTGCGCCCTTCCACCACGATATGTTGCGTGAGATCGCCAGCAGCGATATGACGAATATGCGCCAGCAGCTGATGCAGCGGCTGAATCAGCACACTACGCAGGCCAAACCAGCAGCCAACAATCACCACCACCACCACCAGCGCCACGGACGCCAGCAACCACATCATGGTCTGGAAGGCGCGCTGGTTTTGCGCCACGCCTTCTGCCGCCAGTTTGCTTTGCTCAGTCCGCCACTCTTCGTAAGTGGCTTTCATCGCCACCTGTTTCGCTTCGATATTCTGCGCAAACATGCCTTGCAGATCGTTGGCTTTCAGGCGATCCAGCATGGCTTTCAATCCGTCGTTAAAGGCAGCGTAGTTCGCTTCCAGCTTGTCGCGCAGCGCTTCCGGCAAGCCCGGCGTGGCCGGTAAGTCGTAGTAGCGTTGATAGTGACCGGCAGCCACATTGAGCTGCTTTTCAGTTTGCGCAATTAACGCCGCCAACTGGCCGCCATTCGCCTGCGCGGCCATGGTGCCCTGCATACGCAACATGGCGCGGTTGAGTACCGTGCGGGTTTGGTTCAATTCAATCCAGGCATCGGACATCGCGCCGACGTTATTGGAGGAGATCTGCGCTACCGCAAACGCCTCTTTATCTTTTTGTAAGGCGGACCAGAACAGGCCGCCCGACAGTAATTGTAAAGCGCCAAAAACCAGCAATACGGCGATGAGGCTGGTCACTACATTGATTCGTTTTAACATGGGTTCTCCAGGGATGCGTTTCGGCTCCCCCAGTTATCGACCGGTAATCTGAATATTTCAGGGTGCTTAAGCTACTTTACGAATTAAAACTCTGCGTTTGAGCATGATTGCAGTGTTTTATAACTAAAAAAATTAACAGTAAAAAAAAAATGCGCCTTTTATCGGGTGAGCGATAAAGGCGCATTTTTTTAATGTTGGTCGCCATGAATGGCGACCCTACAAGTGAGGTTTGCGTAGGGTCGGCATTAATGCCGACCGCTATTTAACGCGTTAAAAGGTCTCCCAGTTACTGTCCCCCGCCGCCGCAGTCACCGCTTTACGCGGTGTGCCCAGCGTTGGTGGTGCTATCTGTGGATGACGTACGCCGGCTTTGGCCTGCGGCTGCGCTTGCGCCGCGCGCGGTACGCGGAACACTGCTACCGACTGGCTCAGGCGGCTGGCCTGCTCTTCCAGCGATGCTGCCGCCGCCGCCGACTCTTCCACCAGCGAGGCGTTCTGCTGCGTCACGCGATCCATCTCCGTTACCGCCTGACCAACCTGATCGATACCACGGCTCTGCTCATCCGACGCCGAGGCAATTTCGCCCATGATGTCAGTGACGCGCGTCACCGCATTAACGATATCGCTCATGGTTTCACCGGCGGTGCCAACCAGTTCAGATCCGCTGTTCACACGTTGGACGGAATCTTCAATCAGCCCTTTGATCTCTTTCGCCGCCTGCGCGCTGCGCTGCGCCAGATTACGCACTTCACCGGCGACCACTGCAAAGCCACGGCCCTGCTCGCCGGCACGCGCCGCTTCTACTGCCGCGTTCAGCGCCAGGATATTGGTCTGGAAAGCGATGCCATCGATCACGCTGGTAATGTCGGCAATCTTCTTCGAACTGCCGGCGATGTCACTCATGGTGCGCACCACGCCTTGCACCACGTCGCCGCCCTTCTGCGCGGTTTCGGAGGCGCTCAGCGCCAGCTGTGACGCCTGACGCGCGTTTTCGGCGTTCTGCTTCACGGTGGCAGTCAGCTGTTCCATGCTGGCGGCGGTCTGCTCCAGTGAAGCCGCCTGCTCTTCGGTACGTGCCGAGAGATCGTTGTTGCCCGCAGAGATTTCGCTCGCCCCGGTAAAGATGGCATCCGAACCGTCACGCACATCACTCACCGTGCGCACCAGCGACTGCTGCATCTCATGCAGGCTTTCCGCCAGCTGGCTCATTTCGTTGCGCCCTTCAACCGCGATGCTCTGCGTCAAATCGCCCTGCGCAATGTGCTGAATATGCTGGATGTTCTCATTAAGCGGCTTGATGAGAATTTTGCGCATGCCAAACCAGCACAGCACAATCACCGCCACCACAATCGCCAGAACCGCGCCTAACAGCCAAATCATGTGGTCGTAGGCTGAGCTGTTGGCTTCGACACCCGCAGCGGTCAGGCGATCCTGATCGGCACGCCACTGGCGATACTCCTTCAGGAAGGCGTTTTGACTCGGCGCAACCGGCGCTTTGGCTGCCTGATCGAGATCTTTTGCCACCAGCGCATCGTGCAACTGGCCCAGCGCGCTGGCATAGGCGGTATAGGTTTCATCCACACGCTTATTCAGTGCAGCATCCTGTCCCGGCGTGTCCGGCGTGGCTTTAAACAGCTGATAGTTATCGGCGGCATCTTTCTGGAAGGCTTTGCTGTCGTCATACAAACCGGCGATATCCGCTTCGCTGCCGGTGAGTTTGCTGGTTGCCATGCGCAACTGAATACGCGTTAACACCACACGGCTCTGGTTGAGGCTCATGTAGGCGTCGTTGATGGCGGCAGTGTTTTTGCTCGCCAGTTGTGAAACGTTAAAACTGTTTTTGTCATCGCTTAACGCTTTGAAAAACAGTGAGCCGGATGCCAGCTGTAAAAAGCCAAACACCAACAACACCAGCAATAAGCTAGTGACCACGCGGATTCTCGTAAACATAGTTTGCCCTGGAAAATGAAGAAAAATGGTA
Source organism: Enterobacter sp. Sphag1F (assembly GCF_014193275.1). Classification (NCBI taxonomy): domain Bacteria; kingdom Pseudomonadati; phylum Pseudomonadota; class Gammaproteobacteria; order Enterobacterales; family Enterobacteriaceae; genus Enterobacter; species Enterobacter sp. Sphag1F. The sequence goes on from NZ_JACHZD010000002.1 coordinate 268,775, forward strand.
CAGACCCGTTATCGACCAAAGGCGGAGAATATTGAGGGATATTACAGAGGTTTTTCGCGGTTTTGTTGTTGATTTGTAAGGAATTAATTCACGCGCGTGATGATAACGGGCCGCAGCAGCGCGGCCCGTTGCGGGGATTATGCGGTACGCAGGTTGTCCACCAGCGCCATCTCTTCGCTGCTCAGCAGCTTTTCGATGTCGACCAGAATCAACATGCGTTCACCCAGCGCGCCCAGTCCGGTCAGGTACTCGGTGGACATGGTGACGGCGAACTCTGGTGAAGGACGAATCTGCTCTTGCGTCAGCGACAGCACGTCAGAAACGCCATCGACCACGATGCCCACCACGCGATGCTCAAGATTCAGTACGATCACCACGGTGTTCTCGTTGTACACCACATCCGGCTGCGAGAATTTCACGCGCAGGTCGATGATCGGCACGATCACGCCGCGCAGGTTGGTCACGCCTTTGATGAATTCCGGCGTGTTGGCGATGCGGGTTACTTGATCGTAGCCACGAATCTCCTGCACTTTCAGAATGTCGATGCCGTACTCTTCGTCACCCAGTGTGAAAACTAAGAATTCCTGGCCCACGGTTTCGCCAGCGATTTTGGTCACGGTTGCCATGTCAGTCATTTTTTTACCCTTTCGTTATCTATTACGCTGCGGCACCGGCCACACGCTTTTCACGGTTCAACGATTGCAGTGCTGAGACATCCACAATCAGCGCCACGCTACCATCGCCCAAAATGGTGGCGGCAGAGATGCCCGGCACTTTGCGATAGTTGCTTTCAAGGTTTTTCACTACCACCTGATGCTGACCAATCAGCTGATCAACCAGCAGCGCATAGCGACGGCCTGCGCTTTGCAGAATCACCACGATGCCTTGGGTGGCGTCGGTTTTGGCGTTCTGCACCTCAAACACATTCCACAACTCCACCAGCGGCAGATATTCGCCACGCACTTCCAGCACGCGCTCGCCACCGGCCAGCGGTTTCAGCTCTTCGGCGGTTGGCTGCAGCGATTCCATCACTGCGTTGAGCGGCAGAATGAACACTTCGTTAGCCACGCGCACTGACATGCCGTCGAGGATCGCCAGCGTCAGCGGCAGCAGGATGCGAATGGTGGTGCCTTTGCCCTGCTTCGAGGAGATTTCGACGTGACCGCCCATCTCCTGAATATTACGTTTCACCACGTCCATGCCCACGCCACGGCCCGACACGTCGGTAACCTGCTCAGCGGTGGAGAAGCCCGGCGCGAAGATCAGCATGCCGACTTCTTCGTCGCTCATGCTGTCGCTCACCGGCAGACCAGACGACAGCGCTTTCGCCAGAATACGTTCGCGGTTCAGACCGGCACCGTCATCGATCACTTCGATGCAGATGTTGCCGCCCTGATGTTCCGCAGAGAGCGTCAGGTTGCCGACGGCGGTTTTATTCGCCGCCAGACGTTTTTCCGGGGTTTCGATGCCGTGATCGAGGCTGTTACGCACCAGATGCGTTAACGGATCGATGATGCGCTCAATCAGGCTCTTATCCAGTTCGGTCGAGCTGCCGAGCAGCGTCAGTTCCACTTCTTTGCCCAGCTTGCTGGCCAGATCGCGCACCAGACGCGGGAAGCGGCTGAAGACATACTCCATCGGCATCATACGAATCGACATCACCGATTCCTGCAGATCGCGGGCATTACGCTCCAGCTGACCCATGCTGTTCAGCAGGTCGCCGTGCGCCACCGGATCCAGCGCGCCGGAGCGTTGCGCCAGCATCGATTGGGTGATCACCAGTTCGCCAACCAGGTTAATCAGCTGGTCAACTTTCTCCACGGCCACGCGGATGCTGCTGGATTCGCTGCCTTTAGCCGGTGCGGCGGCACGCTTAGGTTCACGTTTCACCGCTGGCGTAATATCGGTCACGGTGGCGGTTTGCACCGCTTCGGCAGCCACTTCCGCTACCGGCGCTTCGGTAACTGCCGCTGCGCCTGTCGGGAAGTGAATCTGTGCTTCATCCAGCACAAAACAGAGCACCGCTACGATGTCATCTTTGCCGACGCCATCAATGGTGACTTCCAGCGAATTGGCGCCTTTCACCACGTTGCTGACGGTGCCAAGATTGCCGAGCTCTTCCAGCATCAGCTCCGGCTCTTTCTCTTTCAGGTCAACCAGTTGCAGGCGCAGACCGCTGGCGACAACGGCTGCAGCAATCTCAACCACTTCGGCCACTTTCGGTACTTCAGGCGCAATGCCTTTCGCTTCCAGTGCCAGCTGACGCAGCGCTTCGCAGATGTATTTAAAGCTTTCTGCATTCGGCTCCTGCGCCGTTTTATAGGCATCGAGCTGTTCTTGCATAATATCTTTGGTTTCCAAAAACAGGTTGATGATATCGGTGCTGAGCTGCATCTCGCCGCGGCGCGCACCATCCAGAATGTTTTCCAGGATGTGGGTGGTTTCCTGTAAAACCGTAAAGCCAAACGTACCGGCTCCGCCCTTGATGGAGTGGGCGGCGCGGAAGATGGCATTCAACTGCTCGGAATCGGGCTCCTGGGGATCAAGTCCCAACAGGTGTTGCTCCATATCCGCTAACAGCTCATCGGCTTCATCGAAAAACGTCTGGTAAAAATCGCTGATGTCCATGCTCACGGGATCACCTCGGCTGTGAGGGTTGGTCTGGTGTCACCGCGCTCGCCGCGGGCGTCGCCGCTGCCGCAGGTGCCGTTGCAGCAGCCGGCGCAGCCGGTGTCGCAGTGGAACCTGTTGGGGCAGTCGACGCAGCCGGTACAGCGGGTGCGGTAATGTCGGGAATAATTTGCGCCGGGTCGCTTACCTGAACGGCATCGCTCTCGGCATTCTCTTTTTCAATCGCCGCTTCGGTGTCGTGATTCAACACCAGCAGGCTAATGCGGCGGTTGACTGCATCATTAGCACCACGGTTTTTCAGCTTCATGGTGTCGGCCATACCGACCACACGCAGCATTTTGGCGCCGTCGAGGCCACCAATCACCAGCTCGCGCCGTGAGGCATTGGCACGATCCGCCGACAGTTCCCAGTTGCTGTAGCCACGGTCGCCGTTGGCATACTGGAAATCATCGGTGTGACCCGCGAGGCTGATTTTGTTCGGGATATCATTCAGTACCGGCGCGATAGTGCGCAGGATGTCGCGCATATAAGGCTCCACGTCCGCGCTGCCGGTTTTAAACATCGGGCGGTTCTGGCTATCGATAATCTGAATGCGCAGTCCCTCTTCCACCATGTTGATAATCAGGTGCGGACGCAGCGCTTTCAGACGCGGATCGGCTTCAATCAGCTGGTCGAGCTTTTCACGCAGGCGATTCAGGCGGATCTCCTCCAGCTTCTTCTTCTGCGCATCCATATCGACAATCTTCTTTACTTCACCCTTTTGCTGCGTTGGATCGTCGCCGCCGCCGGGGATCGGGCTTTCGCTGTCGCTGCTGCGCTGACCGCCGGTTAACGCCACTTTCAACGGCGTTTTGAAGTATTCCGCAATTTGGACCAACTCTTTGGGGCTGGAGATGGAGAGCAACCACATCACCATAAAGAACGCCATCATCGCCGTCATAAAGTCGGCATAGGCAATCTTCCACGAACCGTGGCTCCCATGGTGACCTTTATGTTTGCGCTTTTTAACCAGCACAATGGGGCGATTGCCTGCTTTCATGAATTCTCATCCGAAGTTTGTTTCGCCGGGTTCTTGGCGTTACGCACGTGCTCTTCCAACTCTGAGAACGATGGACGCTCGGCGGAGTACAGCGTTTTACGCCCAAATTCCACGGCGATTTGCGGCGCGTAACCATTGAGGCTGGAGAGCAACGTCACCTTCACGCACTGCATCATCTTGGTGGTTTCGGCACATTTCTGACGCAGCACCGACGCCAGCGGAGAAATAAAGCCGTAAGCCAGCAAAATTCCGAGGAAGGTACCGACCATCGCGTGGGCCACTAACGCACCCAGTTCGGCCGCCGGACGGTCGGCTGATGCCAGTGCGTGCACCACGCCCATTACCGCCGCGACAATACCGAAAGCCGGTAAGCCATCACCCACCGCCGATATACTTTGCGCTGGTACTTCGCACTCGTGCTCGTAGGTCTCGATCTCTTCATCCATCAATGCTTCGATTTCGAAGGCGTTCATATTTCCGCTGACCATTAAACGCAAATAATCGGTAATAAAATCGACTAACTGTTTATCGGACAAAATACGCGGATAGTTAGCGAAAATTTCACTCTGGCTGGGATCTTCAATGTCACGTTCTAATGACAACATGCCTTGCTGACGCGATTTCGCCATCAGGCGATACAGCAGCGCCATTAAATCCATGTATACCGCTTTGTTATATTTCGAGCCGCGCATTAACAATGGCAGCGCTTTTAATGTTTTCTTAATCGATTTGCCATTATTGCCGACTAAAAAAGCACCAATACCGGCACCGCCGATAATGATCAGCTCCGCCGGTTGATATAGCGCGCCTAAATGTCCGCCGACCATCGCGTAGCCGCCCAACACGGAGCCGACGACCACGATATAACCCAGAATTATCAGCACAAAAAATCCTTACGTCCGTAACGTGTTGATGGAAGTTAAGCCAGAGAGCCGCAGGTGTTATTCGTTTATCGCAGGCAAAAAAAAAGCAGCGGTATTAACCGCTGCTGGATGTTTTCCACGATGCGAACAAACTTAAACGGCGCGTTTAACCTGTTCATCCAGCAGTTGTGGAAAGGTATCGGCAGAATCTGCAGAAAGTTTACGTCTTTTTACGGCACGTGATGGCGGCTGGCACAGGCTGCAGACAAAGCTGCCAACGGGCTGGTGCGCGTGGTTAATAAAGCTTCCACCACAGCACTTACAGTCAGAAAGTTCCAGCATGCCGCTTTCAACGAATCGCACCAGGGTCCATGCACGCGTTAGCGCCAACAGCGGGCCCTCGTCCGATTGCGGACACTGCTCAAGATACAAGCGATAAGCTTTGATTACCGCTTCAACGCCACTGTTCAAGCCGGTTTTCAGCAGGAACTGCCAGGCGTTACAGAACATAGAAGAGTGGATGTTTTGTTCCCAGGTCATGAACCAATCAGTAGAGAATGGCAGCATGCCTTTCGGTGGTGGAGCACCACGCAGTTCTTTATACAGTTTAATCAGGCGACCACGGCTCAGCTGCGTTTCACTCTCCAGCATTTGCAGTCGTGCGCCCAACGTAATCAGCTCCATTGCCAGCTGAATATCGCGCGCTTCCTGAACAATACTTTTTTCGGTCATTAAACTGCCCTCTTCTTCGCGGAGACGTCATCTTTAGACGCATTCCGCAGCAGGCGGCTGGATAATAAAATACCGGTGTGGATTTGCTGCAAGTCATCCACGCGTGACTCTTGAGTCAGACGATTAATATGGTTGTGATCGGTAAAACGGAACTGGCAAACCAGTTGATTGGTTTCCGCTAATTTTACCATTTCAGGTAAGGTTAATTGCGACAATGCATCAGCCATCGATTCATCGATGCCTAAACGAAACATTGCTGAAGCTTTTTCCTGGTTAATTAAACGCTGAGCAAGAAGCAAATATGACAGATTGATGTCATATATATGTTTTAGTAATTCTGATGTACCCATTTTTTTCCATCCTGATAGACGCGACACATATACGGCCACAGAATTAAATTGTTCTATGGTTCGGGCTGCTGGTTGGTAAATCTAAAGATGGCAAAAAATAATCAGGCTTGAGCCAACGCGTACCTAACTGTTTCACTTCCCGTCAGGACACTGATCAGTAGTAATCAAAACTCCAGGCCATTCTTTGCTTGAGTAGTAACCATCTTCCGTGACGTCTGCTTACAGTTTTTTAAGACTAATCTGAAAACAAGGCAAATCTATATCGTCTGATTTCGACATACAACGTGAGTGGCGCGAAATTTTAGATAAAGTGTGATCTGCGTCACACTTTTAAGGCAAATTTTTTCGCTAACCCTTCAGCATCGCTTTTCTGTTGTCTGTTTTTTGCGCGATTTCTGATTATTTCTTTAATATTTTGCTGAAGTAAGGCGGATTTTAGGCTCTGCGGAAGATTGTCATTACCACACGATCAGATATCTGTTTTGTTGGAATTAGAGTGCTATAACGCGCCATATAAAGAATTATATGCAGCATAATACTCTGAATTAGCGCGAAACTATTCGCTTCTAAATTAATCACTTACAGGGAATATTGCCCATGTGCCGTAAAGCGAGACGCTAGCGAAGCGTGAAGACTGGGCGTAGAGCGCCTGGGAACTGTCAATGGATTGTAGGGAGTGTTTAGCGCACGGCAGGGGATGTAACAGAGCGTTACATTAGAGAAATGAATGAATCGGTGTTTTTTCGGTTTGCTACGCGATTACTATCGGCGTACCACCTGAGATCTTTAGGGTTGAGATGAAAAAAAGCTTTTTTGGCCTTTCGATTGCGTGCTTTTTAACCAAAATGTGCGCTTTTTGCTGATGAGTCAGCGCATTAGCGCTTAAAGAAATGAAATCGATTTCGTGAAGTTAGGATGGCGCGTGAAAACGCTGTGCAGTGAAGCAGAAATGCGGTGGCGATCGGTGGCGTAATGGCGGGAAGTTTTTTGGTGAGGAGATTGTCATTGATGGCTGGGAGTTTTTGGAAAAAAGGTCGCCATTAATGGCGACCCTACTTGTTGAGTGCGCGTTACGCTAATTTCGGAAAGGTAGCGACTTTATTTGCCGTGCCGTGATCGTCACTGCGTACCGGCAATGTATTTAAATCTTTCAGGAAGCTTTCGCGCCAGTGCGAAATATCCTGTTTGCGCAACACCGCCATCATGTCGTTATAACGCGAAATACGTTCGGTACGCGGCATGGTCAACGCGCGGTCCAGCGCCGCCGCCACCTCATCACGATCGTATGGATTGACGATCAGCGCCGACGTCAGCTCATTGGCCGCACCGGCAAAGCGTGACAATACCAGCACGCCAGGATTATCCGGGTCCTGCGCCGCCACATACTCTTTCGCCACCAGATTCATGCCGTCACGCAGTGGCGTAATCAAGCCCACGTTGGTGAGACGGAAGATCTTCATTAACAGGCGGCGATCAAAGTGCTGATTGAGGTAATAGAGCGGCGTCCAGCCCAAGGTGCCGTATTTACCGTTGATGCGCCCCGCTTCCGTTTCCAGCTGGTGACGGATGTCCTGATAAGCCTGCACGTCGCCGCGCGAGGTGGGCGCAATTTGCGAGTAGCGAACATTGCCGCGATGCTGCGGGAAGTTGGCCAGCAAGGCTTCAAAGGCGAGGAAACGCTCCGGCAACCCTTTGGAGTAATCCAGACGCTCGCAGGCGATGATGTTCTGCAGATCGCCCAGATCACGTTTCATCGCCGCCATTTTCGGTGGCAACGGCCCTTCCGCCATCTCTTTAATGGTGTCCGGCTCAATACCAATCGGATAGACCTCGGTCATAAAGGTGTTGCCGAAGGCGCGATGCTTCTTCTCTCCTTTATTCTGCAGCTGCGTCAGCTGGCTCAGGCTATCGAGGAAGGCAACGCGGTCGGATTCTGTCTGGAAACCCAGCAGATCGTAGTCGCACAGCATCTCCAGCAGTTCCTGATGCGGCGGCAACGCGTTGAAGATCTCAGGCGTTGGGAACGGGATATGCAGAAAGAATCCGATGCGGTTATTAATGCCCTGTTTGCGCAGCTCGGCGGCAAACGGCAGCAGATGGTAATCGTGGATCCACAGAATATCGTCAGGCTTGAGCAGCGGTTTAAGGCGCTGCGCCAGCAAGGTGTTGACGCGGCAATAGCCATCCCAGGCTTCGCGCTGATACTGCACCAGATCGAGACGATAGTGGAAAGCCGGCCAAATCACGGTATTGGAGAACTGGAGATAATATTGATCGTAATCGTTTTGATTCAGCGGCAGTGACGCGTAGGTAATGCCGTCTTTTTCGATCTGCGAAAGTTCTTCATCTTCCTCTTCGCCCGAGAATTCGCTGATCTCTCCGTTCCAGCCAAACCATAATCCTCCGGTATCTCGCAGAGCATCCAAAATACCGACAGCAAGCCCGCCTGCGCTGGCCTTGCTACCATCGGGAATCGCGATACGGTTAGATACGACGACTAAACGACTCATAACCTAAACTCCTTACCCACATTGTCATGTTCTAGTTGTAATAATAGTTGTTCAAGCCAGTGCCATACGGCCTCAACGCTGTCGAGGCGATAGCGTGCATGGCTGGCCCCTTCACCGACTTTGACAGAAATGCCCTGCATGGCGTTGACCGCGAGGAATCCTTTTTCGTCTGTCAGGTCGTCTCCCACAAATACCGGAATGCGTCCGGCAAAGGGCGCTTCCTGCATAAATTCACGCACGGCGGCACCTTTATCGATGCCTTGCGGCTTCAGTTCCACCACGCATTTGCCTGGCTGCAGCGCCAGCTCGGGAAAGCGCGCAACGGCGTCTTCGGCCAGCTTCATGATGGCGTTTTCATACTGCGGCGCATTGCGGTAGTGCAGCGCAAACGCCATGCCTTTCACTTCTAAAAGCGTATTCGGCCATTGATCCAGCGTCTGCTGCAGTTCGGTTTGCAGCGTTTGCGCAACATCGCCCGGCAAGCTGTGGCGATGTACGCGGCCCGCCGCATCGCGGCGTTCTGCACCGTGCACACCAGCGGCTGGCGCTTCGAGCGGTGCCACTAAGGCGTCGAGTTGCGCAATCGGACGTCCGGAAACCAGCGCGACTGCGCCGTGGCTGAGATTGGAAATTTGTTGCAGGAGCTGGCGTACCGAGGCGGGAATGGAGACCGACTCGGGCTGCGACTGAATCGCTGCCAGCGTGCCGTCGACATCAAAAAAGAAGGCATAAAGTCCGCCACTTAACGACGGCAAGGTGCTGTTCTGATTAACCGCGGGGGTCACGACTCTTCTCCTGTCTTGTGGAATTTACCATCACAGGATGTTCGGAAGCTGGCTGGGCGATCGAGGCGGTTACAACCGCAGAAGTGTGTGCGAGGAGGTTTTGCAGATAACACGGAATTTCGATAGATAACTCTCCACAAACAAACATCATTTGAACTCACTCGCCAGGCTGACTGCGAACATCGTCAGCTTTAAGTGTAGACGCAGATCACGATATTGCCAGATTCATGCGGCTTCGCTATAGGATAAGTGGCAGTTTTAGGGGTTATGCCGCAAAAGAATCGCCTCACGGGTTTTTCATACGCTTCGCTTATTTCTGGCAGTATTACGCCCTTCTCCCGCCTTAATTCCCGGATTATGCCGACTTGCATCCGCCGCGCGGATTATCATATGGTGCGTTTACCGTGCGGCTACAGCGCGGAGATAGAGCCCTGAACCGCATAGATCACGGCTTTTAGATGAATTCAGGCAGGAATCCAGATGATGGAAAACCGATCGACATCACATTTTTCATATGTCATGGCGGGTGAACGACGATGATCCCGCAGAGCTATAGCCAACGCGTTCACTTCTATTACTGCATTCTGGTCGCCCTGAAAATCAACGCCAAAACTAAGAAGTCTGGCGGTGTGCGCGGCAAGAATAACTTCCTGCTGAAATGGCTGCGTAATGCGCAGAACAACACCATTTTCCCGCCGGATATAACCAGCGAGATTGAGTGGCTGCGCGCCAAGATCATCAGCTCCGGGCCCGACACCGATTTGGAACCGATGCTGCAATACGTCTACGACACCGCAAAGCGTGCCGAGACCCTGCGTTTAGGTTCGTGATTGTTGCGCCGGTTTTCCGGCGCGCTGCCTGCGTAGTTCTACCTAATCCCCTGCGTATTCAACCGCATTTTTTCCCGCCTGAGCATTACCTATGATTCGTCATCAGGAACAGTCGCGTTCCTCCTTTCCACCTGACGAAGAGAATGGATTCAGATGAAATTAAAACAACTATGCTGCGCTCTGCCCTTGATGATCATCGCCGGTTCGGCCGTGGCAGCGGATGTGAATCAAGGCTATTACGCTTCGGCGAAATATCTGCAAAACCAACAGAATGCCAAAGAGATGAACACCAGCGCGCGTCCGGGCGTGGGCCAGTTTGTTGCGGGTAACGAGAAGGCGCATCAGGCCACTGCCGCGCTGGCGCTCGGTTATCAATGGGGCAACGGCTGGCGCACCGAAGGTGAATACACCTTTGGTCAAAGCGCGGAGTTCACCAGCGGTTCATCCACCTTCGCCACCAGCTACAACCATCTGCAAACCGATGTGCAGCGCCTGATGTTCAACCTCTATCGTGATATCGAGCTCGGCTATAACGTTTCGCTGTACGGCACCGCTGGCGTGGGCGTGAGCAAAATCAAAGCGGGCGGCTGGCAAGGCGTGCCATCGCGTGAGTACGCCTCAAGCACGCAAAACAATCTCACCTACAGCATTGGTGCCGGCTTGAGTTACGCACCGATCGATCGCATCGCCATCGACGTCGGCTATCGCTACGTGGATATGGGCAAAATTGAGAGCGGCTATAACACCTTCGTCAATGCGCGTGGTTTGAAGGATGAGCAAATGAAAGCCCATCTGGTTGAGAACCAGTTTACGCTGGGCGCACGCTATTTGTTCTGATGCGTTAATTTCTCCCCTTCCCCTGATCTCGCGTTAGGGGAAGTTTGCCCGCAAAATTCCAGCCACCCGGAAACCACGTTTTTATTGAGAAATCTCAATACCTGCCCGCCGATTACCCCGTAGATCTAGATCAGGTTAAATCTTCTTATCTTGATGAATTTAATCGAAAAAACTTAAATCTGGCATCTACGTGAAGGTAATTAATATGATTAACAGAATGATCCTCAATGAGACCGCTTATTTCGGTGCGGGCGCGATTAATTCGATTGTCGATGAGATTCACAAGCGCGGTTTTACTAAAGCGTTGGTGGTCACCGACAAAGATTTGATCAAGTTTGCTGTCGCCACCCGCATTACCGATCTGCTGGCGCAGCACGACCTCAGTTTCGAAATCTATGATGAAGTGATTCCTAATCCCACCGTTGATGTGGTGCATGCGGGCGTCGATGCTTTTCGTCGTTCGGGTGCCGATTATCTGATCGCCGTGGGCGGCGGCTCGCCGCAGGATACCTGCAAAGCCATCGGCATGATGATTGCCAATCCCGAGTTCAGCGATGTGCGCATGCTGGAAGGCGGTGCTGCCACACGTAATCCTTCCGTACCGATCATTGCGGTACCGACTACTTCGGGTACCGCAGCGGAAGTGACCATCAATTACGTCATCACCGATGAAGAGAAGAAGCGCAAGTTCGTCTGCTACGACCCGCACGATATTCCGGCGATTGCCATCATCGATCCCGACATGATGGCCAGCATGCCCGCCAGCCTGAAAGCGGCGACCGGTGTAGATGCGCTGACCCACGCCATTGAAGGCTACATCACGCGCGGTGCGTGGGAGCTCACCGACATGTTCCATCTCAAGGCAATCGAAATTATTGGCCGCTCGCTGCGTGACTCGGTCAAAGGCGTGCCGGCGGGCGTTGCCGATATGGCGCTGGGTCAGTACATCGCCGGAATGGGCTTCTCGAATGTCGGATTAGGTCTGGTGCACGGTATGGCGCATCCGCTGGGCGCGTTTTATGGCACGCCGCACGGCATCGCCAATGCAGTCCTGCTGCCGCACATCATGGCGTTCAATGCTGAGCATACCGGCGAGAAGTACCGCGCTATCGCGCATGCGCTTGGCATGGAAGGTGCCTATGCCTGTTCATTAGCCGACGCACGTGCGCTGGCGATTGATGCGGTGATCACCCTGAACCACGATATCGGTATTCCGCTCAGACTGCGTGATATCGGCATGCAGGAGCAGGATGTGGATGCGCTCGCCGCCGCCGCCTTCGCTGATGTGTGTACGCCGGGCAATCCACGTGAGTGCAGCGTTGAAATGATTAGATCGCTTTATCGTGAACTGTTCTGATTAATGCTAAATAGGCGATGCTGAATGAACAGCATTGCCTGTTATTAGCCGCATCGGTTATTCCCGTTTTATCGCCAATTACGCTAGATCTATCGGCAGATTAATCTGGAAATTTTGCTTAATATTCGGTTATGAGGCGTTCTCTTTGCAGGATGTGCCATAGTTCATGTTGATATGAAATATAAAGGATCCTGCTATGTTTGGCTTTTTAACCTCTCTTTTTGGTAGTCCAGAATCATTAGTGCAAGTCATGACGCGCCAGGACATTCAGGAATCGATTGAGGAAGGTGACAGAATTATTATTGACGAAGATGGTAACGCTTCGGTTAATCCATTGAGCCCTGAAGTACAGCGCGATTTTGCCCATCATGTCAGCACATTAAAGGATATTTAAATGGGCACGGCGATATTTATGGTAATGATGGTATGCGGTTATTGGTATACTAGCCGCGACATGTCGAGCCGTTTGAAAATTAAGCGCTCTTTTGGCTGGGATGTCTATTTTCTTATTGCACTGTATGGCTGCATATTTGTACTGCAAGGCGTGTTGGCGACCGCCATTATCTGGCTAATTCTGCTGGCCGCATCCGGCGTGAACAATGCCTTTGCCCTGACTTCAGCAGAAAATGTGCACTGGAACGTCGATTTCATGACGTGGAGTTTTTTAGGCATTCAGGCGCCGGTAGTGCTGATGTTGGCCTTTGCCATTCTGTTCTGTATGTATCGCTCCAATTGGGCGGTGAGCGCCCGGCTCAACGCCGGTGGGCGCAAAGAGCTGTATCAGCGCCTTTCACGCTCCAACGGCATCGAACAGTTGCTGCTGCAGTGTATGGAAGAAGGCGAACTGGCGTGGGTTACGCTGAAATCGCGCCGTATCTATATCGGCATGATTCACGCGGCGACCTTTGAGTATGCCAATACCGCCAATATTGTGTTGATCCCGATGCTGAGCGGCTATCGCGATTCACGCACGTTAAATTTGGCAATTGAGCATAATTACAGCAAGTGGTACCACAATCACGACATCGATTTCTCTTCGTCACCGAAAAGTGCCCTTGAGTTTCGCAAAGTGATTATGGTGCATCAAATAGAAAGTTTGTCGCTGTTTGATCCGGCTAGCGCCAGCGCATTAGCCATGGATAAGCAAAGCGGTAATAAACGCAAATGGATCCGGAAGTCTGCGCCTAAACGCGACTATCCATAATTTAATAATCAAAGATGCTGGCTTAATTATTTATGTTGTACCGAGCCAGCAACACTCCATAATAAGTCAAAATAATAAGGTAATCATGATGGACTTTAAAAAGTTCGAGGCCACTCTTCAGCTGTGGGGGGATTTACACTTCACAGGAATAGAATTACAACAGCGTGATAATAAAAGCGAAATTTACGCCACCGGCACCAATAATCATACCCAGAGTCAACTTTATATTTGCACGCTTTCTACTGAGATTGCGTCACATATTCAGTTAAAACAGTTTCGCACCTGGTTACACAGAATTAACATTGGTAAAGCAAAACGCCGGTTGGCTCTGTTACGAAAGGAGTAATGAGATTGTCCCCGCATGGGGGACAGAAAGGAATATCAGGCGTCGTCAGGCGTATAGCCCACCACAATTTCCAGCGTTTTGCGCAGCACATCGGCTTCAGCATCACTTTCTGCGGTTTCCAGCGCCATAATCAGACAAAGAATAATCGATTTATTACTGACGCGCCCTTCCGTGGCCAGCACGTGGCGGATAACCCTATCCAATACGGCAGCTTCGTTTCTTAACGTACTGTCTGCATTGCGAAAATGCTCTGCCAACTCGGTATCAGGCAGTGCAGCATAGAGGTTGTGATTTTCCGACATGATTCCAGTCCCGTGATTGCGTGTGTGCCCGCATTGCTATGTCCTAAACGCGAGCCAATCGGTCAATGTTTACGATTGTTGCCAGACTGCTGGTTATGACCAAACAGCTGGAGAACGTTATCTCTTTGCGGCTGCTCTTCGCGCAGTTTTTTCCCCGCCGAAATGCTGTTGCGCACATCGGTGATGGCGGCAGTAATCGCCTTACGCTGTTCGTCATCGGTGCTCTGCTGTTTCATCAGCGTCAGCTGATCCATCAGCGCCTGAGTATTAACGGGGCCCGGCTGCTGCAGCAACGCCAGCGCGGCTTCGCCAATAATTTCATCGATTATTTTCTGCTGTTCACTTCTATTCATAACGAATCATTCATAACGAATCTCTGATCGCCGCTTCGCCCCGGTGCGGGGCGAAGCCAGTGTGGGAGCGTATTCAGAGTAAAATTTTAATACTTGTACAAGTTTGACGTCTGACAGGCTCTCAGCTTTCGCGTTCGAATAACAAGCCAATCAGTTGATGATAATGATGCTCTTCTTCGGCATTGGCGGCCAGTTCCAGTCTGCGCAGCAGCTTAGTGCAGAGCGATTTGCGGTTGAGATTACGGCCTTCGCGTAAGATTTCAACCACGATCTGACCCAATGTTTCCTGCTGCGATGGCAGCGACGCTTTGCTGAAGTAGTTGGCAATGGCCTCGACTGAACTCGGCGTGTATCCGTTCTGACGCATAATTGACCCCAATAATTAAAAAAGTTAGGTCATTTGACCTAAGTAAAGTTGTACAGATAGCAAAAAGCTGTACAAGGAGCTTACTCAAGTTAGCAGGCGGGATTTGTTGCAAAAAGTGCTAATAAAGGTGAATTAGGATAATTGGAAAGCTTTTGTTTCCAAATCCGTGCGCTCAGCGCCGAAAGTCATCGACGCGTGAGCCTGTTGGGCTAGTCAACTGTCGTCGGCATCGGCCGAAGGCATTCTGACGCTGCCTTCCTGACGACTCAACCCGCGCAACGCGGAATGGACGCGGTTATCGCTGCCCGCCGGTTGACGGTGCGTGAGCAGCCATTGCTGAGCCTGGCTAATGCGCTGCTGCTGTTGCGTGTTTTGCTCTTTTCTCGCCATGCACGCGAGTTCTGCCAGCAGTGAGGAGACGCTGACATCCTCACGACGTAGCAGTAACGCATAGGCCGCTTCGCCGATAATTTTAGGTTGCGAATCTGACATCTTCTACCTCCTGAGAATATGGGCTTACGCTTGCTTCTCACTACTCACTATAGATCATCAGCGTGGTGCCTTGTTAACAGAAAGCTCTGGTTATCTTGGGTTTTTGTTACTAACACGTTATGGTAACTGCCCTTCGGTGGCCTCTGCTCGCACCGACGATGTGATTAATAACAAGAATGAAGCAAGGAAATCTGGCATGGAGTTCACCATACGCAAAGCCAAGGCAGAGGATGCAGAGCTGCTGCACCTGCTGGGCCGCATGACCTACAGCGCGCATTTTAAACATATGTGGGTTTCCGCAGAAGAGCTGGATGCCTTTATCGACAAGGAATACGGTCTGGCGGAACTGAATAGCAGCTTGGCGGCGCCCAACGAGAGCTGGCTGATCGCCGAGACCGACAAGCCGATTGGCTTTGCCAAAGTCACCTGGAACACGCCGGTACCGGATTCCGGCATGAGCGGCGCGCTGCTGAATAAGCTGTATCTCAATCCGGAAGAAACCGGCAAAAACTACGGTCGCTGGATGTTCGAGAGCATCATCAATGAGGCGCGCGACAAGCGTGAAGGCTATCTGTGGCTGGAAGTGTTAGGCGATAACGTGCGTGCACGTAAATTCTATGAAGCCTTTGGTATGCAGCACATCAAAGACATTCCGTTTGTCACCGCTTCGCAGCAGAGCACGATGCAGATCATGGGAATGATGATTTAAGCGCAGCGGCAAGCCCTTTGGCACAAAATAAATTTCCTTTGTTGCCAACTGTTTTGCAAATCATTGCGGGTTCTGGCTTGATCAAACTGCCCAATCGACATTACTGTATACATATACAGTAATGATTTGAGATCGCAGCCATGCAGTTTTATCAACCCGCGGAAATCCGCGCCATTCTCGCCTTACCCTTGTTCATCAGCCGCGTGCCCTGCGGCTTCCCGTCCCCGGCGCAGGACTACGTTGAACAACGCATCGACCTCAACGACTTTTTAGTCGACCACCCCAGCTCAACCTACTTCATCCGAGTCAGCGGTGACTCAATGATCGACATCGGTATCAATGAAGGCGACATGCTGGTAGTGGACAGCTCGCTGAAACCCAAACACGGTGACATTGTGGTGGCGTCGCTTTCCGGCGAGTTCACTGTGAAACAGCTGATGCTGCAGCCTTACCTGCATCTCAAACCGATGAATGCTGCGCATGCGGTTATTGCTATTCCTGACGCCGATGAGTTCGAAGTCTTCGGTATCGTTAAACACGTGATTAAAACCATAGGCCGCTGATGTTTGCCCTGGTGGATGTGAACTCGTTTTATGCCAGCTGTGAAACGGTGTTTCGCCCGGATCTGCGTGGCAAACCGATTGTGGTGCTGTCGAATAACGACGGCTGCATTATCTCCCTGAGCAGAGAAGCCAAGGCGCTGGGCATCAAGATGGGCGCGCCCTACTTCAAACATCGCGAAGAGCTGATGCGCCATAAAGTGGTGGTGTTCTCGTCTAACTATGCGTTGTATGGCGATATGTCGCGCCGCGTGATGGAGACGCTGGCGCTGATATCCACGCGCGTGGATGAGTACTCCATCGACGAAGCCTTCGTTGACGTCACCGGCATCAACGCCTGCATGACGTTTGAACAGTTAGGCTGCGACATTCGCGACCGCATTTATCGGGACACCCATCTGCGCGTGGGTGTCGGCATTGCACCGACCAAAACCCTCGCCAAACTCGCCAACTGGGCGGCCAAACGCTGGACCAAAGCCGAGAACGTGATGGATCTCTCTTTGCCCCGCCGTCAGCGCGAGTTGATGAAACTCGTCAAGGTTGAAGAGGTGTGGGGCGTTGGCCGCCGCTTATCGAAAAAGCTCAACCTGATGGGGATTAACACCGCGCTGGAATTAGCGGAAACCCCAACCGCGCTGATCCGGAAACACTTCGGCGTGGTGCTGGAGCGCACGGTGCGTGAATTATGTGGCGAGTCTTGTCTGGCGTTTGAGGAGGTGATTCCCAACCGACAAAATATTCTCTGCTCACGCTCGTTTGGCGATCGTATTACCGAATATCAGGATATGCGCGAAGCCATCGCCAATTACGCCGCGCGCGCCGCAGAAAAGCTGCGCAGCGAGCGGCAATATTGTCGTCATATCGGTACGTTTATTCGCACTAGCCCGCACGATGCGCATCATCCTTATTACGCCAATGCGGCCAGTCAAACTTTGATTACGCCGACCGCTGACAGTCGCGATATTATTCAGGCCACGCTTAATTGTTTAGATCGTATCTGGGTTCCCGGTAAGCGTTATATGAAAGGCGGCGTGATGCTGGGCGATTTCTTTAGCGATGGCGTGGCGCAGCTTGATCTGTTTGCGGAATATCAGCCGCGTCATAATAGTGACCAACTGATGGCCCTGATCGATAAGATGAATGCTCACCAGCGCGGCGCGCTATGGTTTGCTGGCCAGGGGATTCAGAAACCCTGGTCGATGAAGCGCGAGATGCTGTCACCGGCGTACACCACGCGGCTGGCGGATCTGCCTGTGGCGAAGTAACCGCTTCACGCTTGAATTAGATGCATGCCAATGCGATATTCAGGCCCTGACACGGCCACAGCTAATCTGTTGCGGGCTCTGACACATCTGCTGCGTCACGGGCCGTCCTCGCGCCGCCAGCGCCTGAAACAAATGTGCCCTTTTCAATAACACGCACTGAAGTTTAAGCAGGCCGGGTGCGCTTTTGGGCAGGCAATCCGCAGCGCTGAACGCAGCGAGGATGTCAGGAGAGCCCGCAGGACGCGGGCGAAAGGCGGAGCCGGGACAGGGACGTCCCGTCTCCGCCGGTCCGTCAGGCAGACGAGCGAAGTGAAGGTACCGCGCTAGCGGCGCGAGGACCGCCGGACCAAAAGTGTCCCCGGTCAGCGCACTCGTCGTTGGTTTAACTGACAAGCATTACGCCAGTCAGCGCGGATAGTTTCTGAATTCATCCGTGGAGAGCGCTTCATAGATGACCAGAAGCCGAATGCATTCCGCGTCCTGCGCCTGGACGCCGCTGATATCACCTTTTTCAAACAACTTTTATAATCCCTTATGCTTCCAGCTTTATCGTACATTTCCCAACAAGAAGCAGCGCTGGTTTTTATTTTCACAGCGCATCGCAGACTCAAGCCCTTAGAGGATCTTCCGCTGGCGAAGTAACCGCTTCACGCTTGAATTACGCGCATGCCAATGCGATATTCAGGCCCTGACACAGCCACAGCTTAATAACATCCGGAGAACCTATGTCGAATGAAGAACGCGTAAACGAGCTGGAAGAAACGGTAAACCAGCTGCAGATTGAAGTCGCTGCCTTGCGCGAGTTAATGATTAAGCAGGTGGCGGTAAATAACATCACCTTCAAAGGGAAATATGATGAGGTGATTATTCAGCTGGCGAAAGAATATGAAGAGCGCGGCTTAGAGGACGAAAGGAATAGCCAGATGCACGAAGCGCTGCGTCAATATATAAAATACCAGCTGCCTGCCGTGGAATAAGCCCACGGTTATTTCTGCTCTTCTGGCAGCGAGGCGATATTCATGCCTTTCGCCCCATCACGCCCTTCACGCTTTGCCTGATACAAAGCATGATCGGCGTATTCCAGCAGTTTCACGGCGCTCACCGCCGCTGCCGTAACAGTGGTGGCGCAGCCGGCACTGAGCGTGACATGGCCAACGGGTGAGGCAACATGGGGAAGCTGCATCACCCTCACCGCTTCAACCACGCGGTTGGCAATGGTCATCCCTTCGCCAAATGTGGTATCCGGTAATATCAGCGCAAACTCCTCGCCGCCATAACGCGCGGCCATATCTGAACGTCTTCCGGTTGCAGACGCCAGAACCTCGCCAACCACTTTCAGGCATTTATCCCCGGCAATGTGACCATAAGTATCGTTGTAGTGTTTGAAGAAATCGATATCCATCATGATAAGCGAGAGCGGTTTGCCGCTTGCTGCCGCATTGGTTAACGCTTCACGCAGGAAACGATCAAATTCCCGGCGATTCGCCAGCCCGGTTAAGCCATCGACATGCGCGAGTTTGTTCAGCGTCAGGTTGGCGTTGTGCAGTTCGTCACGCAGCAGCGTCAGCTCCTGCTGATAGCGCAACACGCGGCGCGCCTGACGCAGCTGGAAGGTGCCGAGTAAAATGATGGTCAGCAGCAGAATGATGCTGAGCAGAATATCCTGCGCCCGCCCGTTGACCCACACGTGGAATAGATCGTCGCTGTTGTAGCCTGCGGCAACGATAATCGGATAGCGATCGGAACGGGCAAAACCAAAGATACGCGGTTGACCATCGAGCACCGATCGCCACTGCCCGCTGCCGCGATCCATTTTGGCCAGCATCTCCTGAAACAGCGGACTGGCCGAGAGATTCTTACCGATATAACTGTCTGGCATCGGACGCGCATAGAGCACGGTGCTATCGGCCAGCATTAACACCAGCACATCGCGTGCACCGATCTCGTAGTAGCTGTAGAAGCGGCGGAAAAAATCCACTTTGATAGTGGCCAGCAACACGCCCTTAAATCCACCGCTGGCATCACTGACGCGCAGGGAAACAGGGATCACCAAGTCGCCGGTGCTGCGGCTGGTGATCACCGGGCTAATATGCACGCTGTTACGATGGTTGCTGCGCTGAAAAGTGAAGTATTCACGATCGGAGTTATTAATATTGTTGGGCACGCGTTCAGCAGAGGTCGCGATCCACTTGCCCTCGGCATCGTAATAGAACAGTCCATGCAGTTGTGGCAGACGACGTTGCAGTTCGCGCATGGTGTTACTCAGGTCAGCACCCTGAATATGTGTTGCCAGCTGAAGCTGGAGATCACGCTGCATCTGCCGCAGCGACAGCTCCGTCTGCAGAAAGGTATCTTCAGCCTGGCGCGACTGCGACAGCGCCAGATTCATCGCCGTTTGCTGCGTTTGTCGCACGGTACCGAGCCAGTCTTCGCGCAGCGTCCAGATGCTCATCCCCACGACGGTAATAATTAAAAAGAGACCGGACAGCACAATACTTTGCTGCAAACCTGCGTCAGATGTCGTCCTGGGATCCATTTTTCTTTTTAACTGCATGTTGTCCTCTGTTTTCAAGCTACAACAGAGTTAAGCATGTAATTGATGCAGTGCGGGATGAGGCGGATATTTTTCGGACCATCGATAACTCATATGACCAGTAACGAGATATTACTGTAGTATAGCTTCACCACACAGAGTGGCTGCACTACGGCACGCGTTTACAACGAGATCATTCGGTAGTCATATCGACCAGCCCGCACAGTGCGGGCTTTTTTTATTTTAGATGCAGGGAAAACGGACGGAGCAGAAAGCGCCGCCCTGAAGTTTTATGCTGCGACAGTCAGCGCTTTTTTACTGCGCGACCAGACGCGATGAGATGCCATCAACGCGAGGAAATCCGCCATAAAGCTGCCTTCGGCTTTCACCGCTTCCACCAGCCCTTCTTCGGTTTCATTATCCTGCACGTTGAACTGCGCTTTGAACCGGCGCGCATCACCGCTCAGACCAATGGCTTTCAGATGCTTGTACGCTTCCAGCAGGAAATAGCGCGCATCGCCGCTCAGCAGCAACGCATCAATATTGCCATCCGGTACAATCACCGCATCAAAAGTCAGCGAAGGAAGACCGGTAAAGGTGGCATCAACCGGCAGCACCGATCCGTCATCAGCCAGCACTTGCCCCATATGCGCCGCCAGGATTTTGGCATGCACGCCCTGCGCTTTTAGCGCCTGCAGAACCGCCAGCACGTCGGCAGCTTTCACGCCATCACTCAACAGTAATGCGACCTGACGGCCTTTAATATCGCCGCTCGGTTGTGCGTACAGGCTGAGACTTTCGTCCTTTTGTAGTCCATTGACATCCTTCGGCGGCGCGGTTTTCAGCTGCTCATCACTCAGCTTCAGACCGAGATTTTTCGCCACGGCCTGCGCCAGCGTGACATCAATCTGCAACAGATGATCGACCACGCGTTCGCGGATATAAGGACGCGCCACCTTACTGAGCTCAAACGAATAAGCGCCAATAATGTGCTGCTGCTCTTCCGCCGTCTGGCTCAGCCAAAACAGCCGTGGCTGTGAGTAATATTCGCCAAACGATGGGCTGCGCTCGCGCACCTTGCTGCCTTCAATGCGTTCCTGATAACTCTCAAATCCGCCCTGTTTCGCCGCTGGCGGCACTTCACGCGGCCAGTTGTTGTTGATGGAGTTCGGTTCGTAGTTGGCCGGATTGGTATCGATTTCAGTACGATGCATGCCCTGACGCTGGAAGTTGTGGTACGGGCAAACCGGACGATTGATCGGAATCTCGTGGAAGTTCGGCCCACCCAAGCGGCTGATTTGCGTATCGGTGTAGGAGAACAAGCGGCCCTGCAGCAGCGGATCGTTGCTGAAATCCAGCCCCGGCACGATGTGGCCCGGATGGAACGCCACCTGTTCGGTTTCGGCGAAGAAGTTGTCCGGATTACGGTTGAGCACCATTTTGCCGACCAGCTCAACCGGCACCAGCTCTTCCGGAATCAGTTTGGTGGCATCGAGTATGTCGAAATCGAACTTGAACTCATCCTCTTCCGGGATCAGCTGCAGACCCAGCTCATATTCCGGGAAATCGCCGGCTTCAATCGCTTCCCACAGATCGCGGCGATGGAAGTCAGGATCGCGGCCGGTCAGCTTCTGCGCTTCATCCCACAGCAGCGATGCTTTGCCTGCCACCGGTTTCCAGTGGAAACGCACAAAGGTAGATTTACCCTCGGCGTTAATCAGGCGGAAAGTATGGATACCGAAACCTTCCATGGTGCGATAGCTGCGCGGAATACCGCGATCCGACATCGCCCAGATGACGTTATGTAGCGTTTCCGGTTGCAGCGACACATAATCCCAGAAGGTGTCATGCGCGCTCTGCCCTTGCGGGATTTCGTTGTGCGGCTCGGGTTTCACCGCATGCACAAAGTCCGGGAATTTATGCGCATCCTGAATGAAAAACACCGGCGTGTTGTTGCCGACTAAATCAAATACGCCCTCATCGGTATAGAACTTGGTGGCGAATCCACGGATATCGCGCACGGTATCGGCCGATCCTGCGCCACCTTGCACGGTGGAAAAACGCACGAAGACGGGTGTGATTTTTTCGGCATCGCTGAGGAAGCCCGCTTTGGTCAGTTTTTCCAGCGAGCGATAAGGTTGGAAATAGCCGTGCGCCGCCGAACCGCGCGCATGCACGATACGTTCAGGAATGCGTTCATGGTCAAAATGCGTGATTTTCTCGCGCATGATGAAGTCTTCAAGCAGCGTGGGGCCGCGTGAACCGGCGCGCAGTGAGTTCTGATCGTTGGCGATGCGCGTGCCCTGATTGGTGGTCAGGTCGGCGTTTTCACCATTTTTACGGTACTCATCGAGCTGCTCAAGCTTGTCGTTTTGCGTTGCGGGCGCTTTAAGGCTACCTGGCGCGGTGGGCTGTTTGCCCGGCGGTGTAGGTTCGGCGACAGGTTTATGTCCACCATCATGCGGCGCTAAGTCACCTAAACCCGGCTCCGAGGTTTCTGGCCCTTTATGCGGCGCGGTATGGGTTAAATTCTGTTCTTTTTTATCTTTCGACATTTCACATGCTCCTCCAGTTAAGACCCTATTAACTGTAGAGCAAAAAAGCATTTAAATTTCCGCTTCGCTTATAAATGATGTTTAAAGAGATTAATGAGCTTGATTTAAAGCGAGGTTATTTTAAGCGAAACGTTTAATTAATTTTTTATTAATGAGATTAATCCTGATAAATAGCGCTGCGTTTGTCGTGCAGCCACGCTTATTTGTGCCAGACTTAACACCGTGTGAGCAGGAAAATCCATGGAGAGCGTATGAAACAGTTTGTTTTAGCTTCGGTAATCATGATGTTCAGCGTCGGCGTAAGCGCAGCGGAAGGCGGCTATAAATCAGGCGAAACAGCACCGCCGCAGCAGAATCAGGATGCCGGTTATAAAGGTTCGGAAGATACCGCGCAAACACCGATTTCACGTATTCGTGATTTCCGTCAGGGCGGCTATGTCACGCTCGAAGGCCATATTATTGAAAAGCTGAAAGGTGATAGCTATAAATTCCGTGATGATACCGGCACGATTATCATTAATGCTGAGCAACCCGCATTCAAAGAGAAAACCTATTCAGCGAGTGATAAAGTTCGCGTCAGCGGAAAAGTGTATGGGCGTGGCGATCAAACCACCTTAAAGGTATCGCGTATTGAAGAACCTTAAGGTTACGCAGTTATTACCTTAAGAATGGCGGGTGAGTGCATGGCTTTTCATCCTCACCCTTTTTAGACCGAATAGCGCAGCAGATAATCACTGTCACATATAAGTTTTTCGCCATTCCTAAGAGACTATTTTGCGGGTATATTAGCTCGCATGTAGTGAATAGAACTCGTAAGAGTCTGAATGAGTTTTTATGGATAGAACGATTTATATTGTTGATGATGACGCCGCTGTCATCAACGCGCTGCAAAATCTTCTGAGCTCAGAAGGCTACCTGATCTCGACCTTTACTTCCCCCGCTGAATTTTTAAATCAGCCGCACTACCGTACTCCGAGCTGTTTAATTGTCGATATGAATATGCCCGGCCTCGACGGCTTTGATGTCTCGCAGAATCTCACCGCGCGCGGCTATACCCTTCCCACTATTTTCCTCACCGGCTTTGGCACCATTCCCCTAACGGTCCGCGCCATGAAGGCGGGCGCCTTTGAGTTTCTCACTAAACCGGTGATGCCGGATGAGCTGATGCAAGTGGTATCCGCTGCCATGGCGCTGGCCGAAAAAAGCGCGGCACTCTCACAGGAAAAAATTGTCCTCACCGCGCGTTATCACTCTTTAACGCCACGCGAAATGGAATTAATGCAGTTAGTTATTCGCGGTTTATTAAATAAGCAGATTGCCGCTGAAATGGGCATCAGTGAAATTACGGCAAAAGTGCATAAGCGCCGCGTGATGGAAAAAATGGCGGTGCGTTCGGTTTCAGAATTAGTCAGAGCCGCAGAGAAACTCCATTTATTGCAAGATGAATAACGTCAGGCTTTATAACGATAACTGTACAACAATCCTCCCGCGAAATAGTGCGGGAGGATACGATAAACTATTTCTCCGCATTCAACGGCAGGGTAAAGCTAAATACGCTGCCACCCTGCGGGCGATTTTCCGCGCTCAACACACCACCATGACGTTTGATGATTTCGTTACTGATGGTCAGGCCCATTCCCATCCCTTCTGCTTTGGTGGTATAGAAAGAGTCGAAGATCTTGCCGATAACCTCTGCCGATAAGCCGGTACCGTTGTCGGCAACCTCAATACGAATAAGATTAGCGTCAGGATTAGAAGATGAGAGCCGCAAGATACGCGCGCCAGTATTATCGGCCATCGCCTCAATGGCATTAATCACCAGATTCAACAACACCTGCTGAATCTGTACGCGCTCGCAAAAAACCTCATCCCATTGCGCTTTGATATCCAGTTCCAGCGCCACAAAACGGCGCTCAAGTTCCAGACGCGACAAGGTTAAAATATCGCGCGCCAGCAGATGCAGCCTGGCGGCGCCATACTCCGCGACATTATTGCGCGTCAGTGACTGCAGGCCGCGAATAATTTCGCCGGCGCGCCGCCCTTCGTTAATGATCTCCTCAATGCTTTCGCTGGCTTTGTCGAGCTGAGCCGGTTCGCGCTTCAACCAACGCAGGCTGGCACCGGCATTGGCCACAATCGACATCAGTGGTTGATTGATTTCATGGGCGATCGATGAGGTCAGCTGTCCTACCGTGGTAGCGCGCGCCACGCGCGCCAGCTCTGCCTGCGCAATCCTGGCGGCATCCTCAGACTGACGCTGCGCGGTGATATCCGTCAGCGTGCCGAAATATTCGGCGACCTCCGGCCAGTTCTCCACCGGCTCACCGATGCCTTTGATGTAACGGCATTCACCATCATCACGGATGATGCGGAATTCAGCCTGCATGCTCACGCCATTGGCCACGCTGGATTCAATCAGCGCTTTCAGGCACTGAATATCGTCTGGATGTACCCGCCGCTGAAACTCCGCCATCGAGGTACTCAACTGCCCGGCGGGCAACCCCATGATGCGTTTATATTCATCCGATATCAGCTGAATATCCGGCCCCAGATGCCAGTGCCAGGTGCCGGTATTACTGATCTTTTCACCCAGCATCAGGGATGTCTGGCTGGCGCGCAGCTGTTTTTCAATTTTCCGCCGCTGGATGTTCTCTTCCACCAGCTCGGCATACAGCCGCGCCGTTTCCAGGGAGACTGCGGCCTGCGCGCCCAACATCGAGACAATGCGCGAGTGCTCAGCGGTGAAAACGTCCGGCATCAGCCGGTTTTCCAGGTAGAGTACGCCCACCATTTGCGCCTGGCGGAACATCGGTACGCACATCACCGCCGCGCCGGAGGCGACCAGATAGTTATCCTGGCTAAACGGACTGAAAACTTCCGGTCTGCCGGTACGGATTTCTTGTCCGGTGCGGATCACCGCCGAGAGAATCGACAGCGGCAGATCGGTCGCCA
Source organism: Enterobacter sp. Sphag1F (assembly GCF_014193275.1). Lineage (NCBI taxonomy): Bacteria > Pseudomonadati > Pseudomonadota > Gammaproteobacteria > Enterobacterales > Enterobacteriaceae > Enterobacter > Enterobacter sp. Sphag1F. The sequence goes on from NZ_JACHZD010000002.1 coordinate 294,347, forward strand.
CCGGCAGTTCATTGACGATCTTCACTCGGACGCCTTCCACCGTGGAGGAGGCGCGGGCCTGAATTTCCGGCACATTGCCGTCGATGAGACGGATCAAAATACAGTGCTGCGCCCCAGCGCGCTCAACCAGCATCATCATCAAAATATGGATCAGCCGATCAAGATTGATCTCTTCGGTTAACGCACGCATCGCCGTCACCATGCTTTGCAGGTCGCTGATCACCGCGCTCTGCTCAAAGGTCACGGTATTTAACGCGGTCTGCAACGGTTGCGCCGCCAGATGCGGATAGTGCATTTCAAGCTGGCGCACCTTGGCACCCGCGCCCCAGCGATCCCAGGCGGCAAGGGCGCCTTTGATATATCCTTCGGCGGCGAACGCCATGCCGCGCGCATTGGCGCAGCGCGCCGCCAGTTCGCAGGCCAGACCGTTGATAGGATGGAACTGACCTTTGCGCGACAGCTCGATGGCTTTTTCAAACTGCTCCAGCGCCGCACCGCTGTTATCCTCCAGCCTGAGCAGTTCAGCGCGCAGCAGCGCTTCCTTGTCGGCAAAGGTGCCTGGGTTCTCCGCTGACCAGGTGATGATTCTTTCAAGATGGCGCTGCAGTTGCTGCCGCTGCGTGGCATCAAGCTCATTCGGTTGCAGCGGTATGCTGAGCGAAAGCGCGCTATACAGATGAAAATCCAGCATATGCACATGGCCGGGAATCACGTCAGTGAGCGGCGCGGCATCAATGAACTGGCGATGGGCGGCGGCATACTCTCCGGCAAAGAAATGCGCCATGCCTTTGTACAGCCGCGCCCAGAACTGCATCAAAAACAGCGGTTCAATGGCGTGTTCCGGTTGCACCACGTTTAACGCAGGTGCACTGAAATCATCGCCGGACAATGTCTCACCGACGGGTTTACGCAGGAACATCACGTAATCCAGCTGCATGCCGAGAATCACTTCCACATCGCGGTATTGCGCTTTGCGCACATATACCATGCCGCGCATGATCGAGGTATGCACCCCATCAAGATGGTCACCGCGCGCCAGGCAGTTCATGGTGAGGTGACGCAGCGCCAGACACGCCGAGGTGCGATCGCCAATATCGACCGCCACATCAAAGGTCGCTTTTGCGCACTCAATGGCATAACTGAGCGGCATGGTCCAGACGCTCACCTGATCCAGCGGCATCAGCGTACGCGCTTTATAGCTGACGAAATCGTGCTTATACACCAGCTCGCGGGCCAGCAGCGCGCTGGCAAAACCACGGCTATATTCGTCGAACTGATCGCCACACACCACGCCGTACCAAGCAAGCGCCAGCGTGGAGGCACCGCTGATGCCCTTCTCCATTGTCAGGTGCAGAAGTTTGCACAGGATAATGAACTGCAAGCGTGGGCTGATAAAGGCGGCGAAGGTGCTGGCGCTGGCCATCAGGTTCATCACGGCTTCGGTTTTATGGCAGGTCACTCGCGGCAGGGAACGGAAACGCGTGTAGGGATTTTTGCCGACATCCTTTTTCAGCAATTGCCGGGCGGCATCGCATTCGGCTTTATCCGGATAGCGGTTTAGATGAATGCCAAACACCGCCAGCCAGGCCAGCGCGGTTTCCAGCGCCAGCTGACTGTCGGACTGACGCATATGGATTTCCGCTATCAGCGTCGCGGCCTCGGCTTTATCGGTGACCGCGCCGGGCGTAGCGAGAATCTCAGAGCTCAACGCCAGCGCGCCCGATAAGTTGCCGCTTAGAAACTCACACTCTGCTTGCTCAAACAAAATTACGCCGCCCTCCTCCGCGCCTGATTCTGCGTTGAGCGCGCGGGCGGTGTGTAAGAAGCGCAGCGCGGAAGAGTAATCGCCCATGATTTTCGCGCGTCGGGTGGCGTTGAGTAACAGCAGACCGAAGGCAGCAGCTTCAGGCGTTAAAAGTGCGCGGTTTTGCAGCGTGATGGTGTGATGCGCGGCACTGAACAGCAGCGCATGCGCATTATCCTCGCGCGCGGCCTGCATGTAATAGCGGGCGGCGGCAAAGTGAAAATCATCTTTTGCTGCCGACGACAGCAACTTCAGCGCGGCCTCATGCATGCTGTCATGCATAAAGGCGTAGCTGTGATCGGTCAGCGAGATCAACCGCGCCTCGGCCGCAGGTCGCAACGTGACATGAATCGCGCTAACCGCCGTCTGCAGAATGCCGGCCAATACCGGCAGATCGCCGCTGCTGCCGATGCAGGCCAATCGGCCCAGCAGCTGGCGCACCGGCAGCGCGAGCAACTGCAGCTGTTGCAGCACGCTGGCTGCAACGTTCGCGGTGTAATGGCTGTTTCTCAGCGCGTGCGGATTGTAGGTCCATTTATGGGATGCGATGTGCGTGATGTGATGATCGCGCACCGCCTGGCGGTAAAACTCACGCGTGGCGAGCGGATTCCCGGCAGTTTTTTCATGAATAATCTGCGCCAGCTCTGCGGTCTCTGCACTGCGCGTGTGAAAAATGCCGGCCAGCCAGCTGGCGATATTTTTCACCGACAGCGGATCGGGCGTCACATCCACAATGCGCGTGGCGGCTGCACGAATCCGATCAAGGCTGGCGACCACCGTCGGACAGGGCAACGAGGCGTGATCGCGGTGAGAAATCACCAGCAACAAGGGAATATCGTCGCTGGAACGCAGTAGATTCTGCAACAGCTGCAAAGTCGCCTGATCGGCCCAGTGCACGTCATCAATCAACAGGATCAGCGGCCGCCCCGGCACCGTAAAAGCTTTCACCAGGCTGCAGGCCACCAGATTCAGGCGATTGCGCGCATCCAGCGAGCGCGCATCCGCTTGCACGCTGGCTTTGTGGTTGAGCAAGATGCCCAGCTCAGGCACCAGATTGACCGCCAGCCCGACATAATGCCCCAGCTGACGCGTGATGTGTGTTTTCCAGCGCGCCATCTCTACGGCGGGCAACCCGAGCAGATGCAGCGTCAGCGATCGAAACGCTGAGGTAAAGACCGCATAGGGCAAAATGGGCGAGTGCTGATCGGCTTTGGTCACCGTCAGCAGCGCATTTTTTTCCCGCAGGATTTTAAGCGCCGAGGCAATCAGCGACGATTTTCCGGAGCCGGGCGCGCCGCTAATCGCCACCATGCAGTGTTTGCCGCTGCTGCTCACCTCATCAAACGCCGCCAGCATCTCACTGGCCTGAGCATGGTCGCTATACAGCACATCAGAGGATAGCGTCGAGGTCGGCACATCCTGTAAGCCCAGCGCAAAGGATTCGACCAGACCATCAGGCATTAAGTTGGATTCGCAGCGTCGCAGATCGGCCAGCACGCCCTCGACGGTTTGATAACGCTGTTCCGGCGATTTGGTCAGCAGTCGTAAAATGAGGGACGAGAGCACCAGCGGCACATCTTTGCGCAGCCGGTGCGGCGGCAGCGCTTCGGAGGCAATGTGATGATGCACCCATTCGGCCGCGCCCCCTTCGGCGCTGCCGTAGGGAAGCCTGCCAGTGAGCAATTCGTAGAGCACAATGCCAAGGCTGTAGAGATCGCTGACCCGGCTAACCGCGTGCGCGGTGCGCGAAGTATGTTCCGGCGACATGTAGGCCAGCGTTCCGCCGGTCACCGCGGCGCGCAGCGGCTGCTGTGAGTCCGCTTCCATAAACGCCAGGCCAAAGCCGCCCAGTACCACGTCGCCCTGGTCGGTGAAGAAGAAATTGGCCGGTTTGATGTCGCCGTGCACCAAACCTTGCTGATGCAGCTTGCTGAGCGCATTGCACAGCAGGACGGCGCAGCTGATGAACTTCTGGATTTTCCCGGTAGGCAGGCGCAGATAATCCGCCAGCGTTTGGTAGCGGAAAGCGGGATAAATCAGCGCGTAGCGCCCTTGATATAAGGTGTGGCGCAGCGGTTTTAGCGCCCAGCTCTCGGCTAATAAGGTGCGCAGCGCATACTCATTTTTCAGCAGTTGCGTCACCGGAAACACCGCCTCTTCGGCCGCCGCCGTAGCCAGCACAAAGCACTCACCGGAAATCAGGTGGCGGCATTCGATCCACTCAACTTGTCCTTCCTGCGCCAGCGGGGTGAAAACGATGTCATCCGCCAGCACCAGCGCCGCGTCATCCGCGATATTTAATGAGAGGAAAAGCGTGCTCATTGGCGCGCCGCCTGGGAGGAAAACGCCAGGCGGATATGTTCAAACAGCAGGTCGATATCAATGGGCTTTCGCATAAAGGTTATCGCGCCTAGATTGATGGCATACCAGAGCATATTCTCATCGCCGTTGCCGGAGATGATGATACCGGGTGGGTTCTCAAGACGCTCTACCAGCGCACGAAACAACTCAAAGCCCGACATGCCGTTGAGTTCAACATCAATAATAAACAGCGCAGCGTCGTGCAGCGCCGTCTCGTCCGCCAATAGCGCTTCAGCCGACTCAAATGCCTGCGTTGCGTATCCTTCCGACTGAAGCAGATTGCATAAACCACTGCGAACAGATCGTTCATCATCAACAACGACAATGCGCTGCGACAGCTGCATGCTGTGTTCCTTAATTATTATTCACTGCCTGCGGCGCGTCCTCAGGAGGTTTTGTCACTGGGCGGCGGCGTGCCGCTGATTTTAGGCACGCACTCATGACGAAACCAGGCCAGCGTTACCGGTTGACGGTTAATCAGGCGCTTGCACAGCGGGATAATCTGTTCGCCGACCAGCATACCAAACAGGCCAAGTAGCGCAATCACTGGCGGCGCCGGGGAATTGACGTCGATAACGGCATAAATGATGCCGACTAAAATGCCGACGGAGAGCGAAATCGCATAGGTTTTCAGCATGTTCATCCCGCCTGTTTTGGCGTGAGCGTGGCGGAGTGTGACGGCTTCTCAGCGGCAATCGCGTGTTGCGTTTTATCAACTGGCGCAGCGGCGGCCATGGGATGCGTCAATTTTCCGCCCAGCGAGCTGCCCACGATCATGCCCAGCAATCCCACCAGCGCCACGGCGGGCGGTGCCGGCGATCGCACGTTGAGTAAGGCGTAAATCAGGCCGATAAACACGCCCGCAGCCAGAGAAATGAGTAAAGGACTCATCGGTCCTCCTTGCAAAAGAAAGGCGAGCCCGATAGCGCTCGCCTGCGTGACGATTTAGCGAACGGGTGCAGGAACCGGCGCCAGCGTGCGATGCTCGCTCTTCTGACGCGACGGCGCTTTGTGCACCATGGTGTATGCGTAATCCACGCCGATGCCGTAAGCGCCGGAGTGCTCTTTGGCGATATCCATCACCGCGTTGTAGGTCTCTTTGTGCGCCCAGTCGCGCTGCCACTCCAGCATCACCTGCTGCCAGGTCATCGGGATCACGCCCGCCTGAATCATGCGCTGCATGGCATAGTCGTGGGCTTCTTTGGTGGTGCCGCCTGAAGCATCAGCCACCATATAGATTTCATAATCGCCTTCCAGCATGGCGCACAGCGCGAAAGTGTTGTTACACACTTCGGTCCACAGGCCAGAAACCACAATTTTCTTTTTACCGTTGGCCGCCAGGGCGTCACGCACTTTCTGGTCATCCCACGAGTTCATTGAGGTACGCTCGAGAATGTCCTGGCCTGGGAACACATCCAGCAGCTCCGGGAAGGTGTTACCTGAGAAGCTCTCGGTCTCAACCGTGGTCAACACGGTAGGAATGTTGAAGACCTTCGCCGCTTTCGCCAGCGCCACCACGTTATTTTTCAATACCTGACGGTCGATGGACTGCACGCCAAAGGCCATTTGTGGCTGCTGGTCGATGAAGATGATCTGGCAGTTGTGCGGCGTCAGTACTTCTAATTTACTGGTTGTCATTTTTGTATGCCCATTGAGGTGAATGTCTGGACGCAGTGTAGGAACCTTTAGGCACACGAACTATTATCTAAAGGTATAACTATACGAAGGTATACCTATCCTTTTGTATAACTAGACGCTTTCCAGACCTCCTGAACATAATCCCTCCACGCATTTCACCTGCGCAATTGGCAGGACATCTCATTCAGGAGGTTTTATGGTTACGTTAGGTAAAGCAGATATCATTTTGACTAATGGGCGGTTTCATACCGTCGATCGCGGCAACCCAATTGCCGAGGCCGTGGCGATGCGCGATGGCAAATTTCTCGAAGTGGGCAGTCTGGCCGACGTGATGCAGCATCACTGCGAAGGCACCAAAGTAATTGACCTCAAAGGTCATACCGCCATTCCCGGCCTGAATGATTCCCACCTGCACCTGATCCGTGGCGGCCTCAATTACAATCTCGAATTGCGCTGGGAAGGCGTGCCCTCCATCGCCGATGCGCTACGCATGCTGCGAGAACAGGCGCTGCGCACGCCATCGCCACAGTGGGTGCGCGTGGTGGGCGGCTGGACCGAGTTTCAATTTGCCGAGCGTCGCATGCCGACGCTGGATGAGATCAATGAAGCCGCGCCCGATACGCCGGTTTTCATCCTGCATCTGTATGACCGCGCCCTGCTCAACCGCGCCGCGTTGAAAGTGGTGGGCTATACCAAAGACACGCCCAATCCGCCGGGCGGTGAGATCCAACGTGACAGCAATGGCAACCCAACCGGCATGCTGATTGCGCGCCCGAACGCCATGATCCTTTACGCCACGCTGGCGAAAGGGCCAAAACTGCCGCTGGAGCAGCAGGTCAATTCCACCCGCCAGTTTATGCGCGAGTTGAACCGCCTCGGCCTGACCAGCGCGATTGATGCGGGTGGCGGTTTCCAGAACTATCCCGAAGATTACGAAGTCATTGCCGAGCTGCATGAGAAGAAGCAGATGACGCTGCGAATCGCCTACAACCTGTTTACCCAGCGTCCGGGCCACGAGCTGGAAGATTTCGAAAAGTGGACCGATATGCTGACGCCGGGCCAGGGCAGCGACTATTTCCGTCACAACGGTGCCGGTGAGATGCTGGTGTTCTCTGCCGCCGATTTTGAAGATTTCCTCGAACCGCGTCCGGATCTGGCGCCAGGTATGGAAGATGAGCTGGAGCGCGTAGTGCGCCATCTGGTGGAGCATCGCTGGCCGTTCCGCCTGCATGCCACATACGATGAATCGATCAGCCGCATGCTGGATGTGTTTGAGAAAGTGAACCGTGACATTCCGTTCAACGGGCTGCACTGGTTCTTCGATCACGCCGAAACCGTGACGCAGCGAAACCTTGATCGTATCAAAGAGCTGGGCGGCGGCATTGCCGTACAGCACCGCATGGCCTTCCAGGGCGAATACTTTGCTGAGCGATATGGCATTGAGGCGACACGCCATACGCCGCCGGTGGCGCGCATGCTGGAGACCGGCGTGCCGGTGGGTTTGGGAACCGATGCGACACGCGTGGCGAGTTACAACCCGTGGACCGCGCTTTACTGGCTGGTATCGGGACGCACCGTGGGCGGCATGCAGATGTACGACGTCAACGCACGCCTCGACCGTGATACGGCGCTGATGCTGTGGACGCAGGGCAGCGCCTGGTTCTCCAGCGAGCAAGGCAAGAAAGGCCAGATTAAAACCGGTCAGCTGGCCGACATGGTGGTGCTGAGCAAAGATTACTTCAGCGTGCCTGAGGAGGAGATCAAAGGCATTGAGTCGGTGCTGACCCTGGTCGATGGGAACATCGTCTATGCTGCAGGCGCCTTCAGTTCCGAAGCGCCGCCCTCAATTCCGGTGCTGCCGGAATGGTCGCCGGTGGTCAAGGTTCCCGGCCACTATCGCAGTGCGCCGCCCACCGCCACCACGCGCGTTGGCATGATGCCGCAAGCGCATCACTGTAGCGGCCCGTGCGGCGTACATACGCACTCCCACGAGATTGCGCGCGGCGCCAACCTGCCGGTTTCAGAAGAGAACGCCTTCTGGGGCGCGCTCGGCTGCAGCTGCTTCGCTTTCTAACCATGAAACATTCACTCTCTCAGCCGCCTCGCATTGATGCGGGGCTGTTCTTCCTGCGCCTCACCGGCTGCCTGCTGTTGCTGCACGTGCACGGCTTGCCGAAGGTGTTCCATTTCAGCGAAGAACTGACGCGTATCGAGGATCCGTTTGGCCTTGGTGCTTACCTCAGCCTGCTGGCGGCGATCGTGGCTGAAGTGGTCTGCCCGCTGTTTATCCTGCTCGGTGTCTTTACCCGCCTCGCCTGTTTGCCGATTATCGGCGTGCTGCTGGTGGCGATGCTGTTTGTCCATCCCGACTGGAGCATAGCGGAAGGCCAGTTTGGCTGGCTGCTGCTGATCATCTTCACCACGCTGGCGCTGACCGGCCCCGGTCGCTGGCGTGTGTTTGGCGGAGTTGCGGAGGTGGCACGTGGCGCAGGTTAACGACATTCATGACATTCCAAAGGCGGATCTCCCGCCCGCTCCGCAGACGATTTCACCGTGGCAGCCGCTGCGCCAACGCGTGTTCCGCATGTTGTGGATCGCTACCGTAGTCTCCAATGTCGGTTCATGGATGAACGACGTCGGCGTTAACTGGACCATGCTGACGCTGAGCGCCGATCCGCTCTCGGTGGCGCTGGTGCAGGCCGCCAGCAGCTTACCGATGTTCCTGTTTGCGCTGCCGTCCGGCGTGATGGCGGATATCGTTGACCGGCGTAAATACCTGCTGTTCTCACAAATCTGGGTATTTATTGCCGCTGCGAGCCTGACACTGCTGTCGTGGGCGGGGCTGGTGACGCCAATGGTGCTACTGATCGCCGCCTTCCTGTTGAGTACCGGCGCCGCCATGAGTTCTCCGCCCTTCCAGGCCATCGTGCCCGATTTGGTCAGTAAGGAGGAACTGGGTCCGGCGATTGCGCTCAACTCACTTGGCATCAACATCAGTCGCGCGATTGGCCCGGCGCTCGGCGGCCTGATTCTGTCGTTTGCCGGTCCGTGGATGGTGTTTCTGCTGAATACGCTCTCGGTACTCGGCGTGTTTCTGGTGCTGTATCTCTGGAAAGCGCAGCCCAGCGTGCAGCGTTTACCGCCAGAACACTTCTTCCCGGCAGTGCGCGCTGGCGTGCGCTATGTGCACGCCGCGCCGGTACTGCGCAATGTGCTGGTACGCACAGTCGCCTTCTTTGTCTTTGGCAGCGCCGGTTGGGCGTTGCTACCGCTGGTGGCACGGCGCGAGTTGGGCCTCGGGCCAGGCGGCTACGGCATTATGCTGGGTTGCATCGGCGTAGGCGCGATTTGCGGTGCGCTGCTGTTGCCGCGTATGCGTAAACGCTTCAATCCCGATCAGCTGATGGTGCTGGCGAGCGTGATATTTGCCATCACTATGTTGGCGCTGGCGTTTATTCGTCACGTCTGGTTGCTGAATGCGTTCGAATTCTTTACCGGCTTTGCGTGGATCGCCGTGCTTTCCACCCTCAATCTTGGCGCGCAACGTAGCGCCGCAAAATGGGTGAAAGCCCGTGCGCTGGCAGTCTATCTGACTGTGTTTTTTGGCTCAATGACGTTAGGCAGCGCTATCTGGGGACAGCTGGCATCAAAATTCAGCATCCCCTTCTCCTTAACGGTCGCCACCGTCGGCATGCTGCTGGCGAGTTTGACGGTGCTGCGCTGGCGGCTGGATCAGGATCCGGATTTGAACCTCGACCTCAGCACAGTTAGCGATCCCTTGCCCGAGTTGGAGATTCGTCACGATCGTGGGCCGGTGATGGTCAGCTATCATTATCAGATCAACCGCAGTGAGGCACATGCCTTTGCGGTGTGCATGCAGGATATGCGTCGCGTCAGACGGCGTGGCGGCGCGCTGAACTGGTCGCTTTATGAAGAGATGCTGCAGCCCGGCATTTTTGTCGAGACGTTTGTCGTCGGCTCATGGATGGAGCATCTGCGTCAGCGCGAGCGTTACACCATGAACGATCAAAAGATTCAGAACCGCGTGCTGGGATTCCATCAAAGCACAGCACTTCCCGAAGTTCGTTACCTCGTGGCGCCTGAATAAGGCGCTCTCATCTCTCGACATCAATAAGGCTGGAACATGAGCACATTCAACACTCAGGATGGTACGCAGATCTATTTCAAAGATTGGGGTACCGGCAAGCCGGTGCTGTTCAGTCACGGCTGGCCGCTCGACGGCGATATGTGGGATAGCCAGCTGAATTTTCTGGCGGAGAAAGGCTATCGCGTTATCGCTTTTGATCGCCGGGGCTTTGGGCGTTCCGATCAACCGTGGGAAGGCTACAACTACGACACCTTCGCATCGGATATTAACGACCTGATTACTCATCTGGATCTGCAAAACGTTACGCTGGTGGGTTTCTCAATGGGTGGCGGCGATGTGGCGCGCTACATCAACAATTACGGCACAGCGCGGGTTGATAGCTTAGTGCTGCTGGGCGCGGTGACACCGATCTTCGGCAAGGCCGATGATTATCCGGCGGGCGTCGATTTGTCGGTGTTTGAAGGCATTCGTCAGGGTTTACGTAAAGATCGCGCGCAGTTTATCAGTGATTTTGCCACACCGTTCTACGGCATTAACGCCGGTCAAACGGTTTCACAAGGCGCGCTGACGCAGACATTGAATATTGCGCTGCTGGCCTCGCTGAAAGGCACCATTGAATGCGTTACCGCCTTCTCCGAGACCGATTTCCGCCCTGATATGGCGAAAATCGACGTGCCTACACTGGTGATTCACGGCAGCAACGACCAGATCGTGCCGTTCGAAACCACCGGAAAAGTCGCCGCCGAAATGATCGCGGGTGCGCAGCTGAAAGTGTATGACAACGCACCGCACGGCTTTGCAGTGACGCATACCGATCAGCTCAACGCGGATCTGCTGACGTTCCTGCAATCGCTGTAACTACGTAGGGTCGCCATTTATGGTGACCAATGCTTGTCATTGAAACCAACGGCGAGTGCGTGTTATTGAAAAGGGCACATTTTACAGAGGCGCTGGCGCGTCTGCTGCGGCAAAAGGGCTATCCGCAGCGCTGAGGCTTTTACGTTGGGCCAGGAGCCTCGCGCATGGATGCGTGAGGCAGTTCGGGGCCGGCCTGGACGGCCGATCCCCGAACGGTCCGTTGGCACGACGTGGAAGCCGAAGGCACCGCGTTAGCGGCGCGAGGACGGCCCGTGACGCAGCAGATGTGTCAACGCCCGCACCGGATTTAAAACTTACAGTGACCAGGTGCGCATGAATGCGCACCCTACGAAATTAATTACAGCCCTAATACTGATTGCGGCGCGGCGGCGGCGAATTTCTCTAATGCTGCCCCGTCGAGTCGATAACGTACCCACTCATTTAACGGCAGCGCATCGATGCTGAGATAGAACTCTCTGGCGGACTGATCCCAATCTAATGCACTCCACTCAATACGATTGCACTGGTGATTGACCGCGTGCTGCGCGACATACTGCAGCAGCGCTTTGCCTGCGCCCAGACCACGAAAATTGGGCGAGAAGTACAAATCCTCCATATACATCCCGCGACGCCCAAGCCACGCCGAGTAGCTACGCGTAATCACCGCATAACCGGCAGTTGAACCATCAATCTCGCACATCAGCGCTTCGCTATTACTGTCGGGATTAAATAGCATCGATCTGATCTCTTCTGCAGTCGTCACTGAGTGCTGCAATCCATGCTCATAAACCGACAACTCGGCAATCATGCCGTAGATGGCGTCTGCGTCTTCAGGATTAGCTGGCCGAATAGTCATCTTCATGCATTATTTTCTTTCTTAATCAGATTGATGCTGCTCAGCATAATGGGTATTGTTCGATGAAATAAGTGCAATAAAATCAATGATAGGTGAATTTCATGCATCATGTTCTGCGTCGACTGGACTTGAATCTTCTCCCCGTTTTCGACGCAGTTTTCAGGCACGGTTCGGTCAGGCTGGCGGCAATTGAACTCAATCTGAGTACCTCCGCGCTTAGCCACGCGTTGTCCCGATTACGTGATTTTTTTAAAGATCCGCTGTTTTATCGCGAAGGCCACAAAATGTGTCCCAGCGTCTACGCCTGCCAATTAGCACCCTATATTGCCGAAACGCTAACAGGATTAAATCGGCATCTCAGCCCGCTGCAGCCTTTTGATCCCCTGACCAGCGATGACTGTTTTCGAATTGCGGTAACGGATTACACCGCTTTTTGCGTGTTTCCGGGTCTGATGAATGCGCTGACCAATACGGCTCCCAAACTGAGTTTTGAACTCTGCCATTTGCCGCACAATCCGGCGCTGATTGAATTACTCGCCGGTGAAATCGATATGGCGCTGAGTTTTAGCGAGCCGGACGGCATGCATCATCCAGACCTGGAAGAGACCGATTTATTCAGTGATGAGTTTATTGTGATTGCCAATGCGCGACGTAGCAGCCTGAATCTTGAAGACTATCTTGCCGCCGGGCATTTGGTGGTTACGCCGTGGAATGAAAAGCAGGGATTGCTGGATTCCCATCTTGCGCGCATGGGTCTTAAGCGCCGCATTGCCATTAGAACGCCATCCATGTTGAGCGCACCCTTTATTATCGCGGAAAGTGAATTGCTGATGGCGATCCCGTCCTTCGTCGCCAGTAAAATCAAACAAGCCGCCGATGTAAACTTGTTCAAACTGCCGTTTCCCGCGCCAAGGTTCACCGTGAAAATCTATTCACACAAACGCAGCGGTAAACGGGAACCCACTGAATGGATTAAAACCATGATGGCTAACAGCATTATGGAGAAAACCTACCGCTTTGATGATTAATGGGGCGGCGAACATTACGCCGCTTGCCACTCCTTCACCAGCGTTTTGACCAATTCAGCAGCAGGCATTTCCCGCGCCAGCGCCGCGCCCTGTCCGGCCCACTGCGCGCCAAAGCCGTGCACGCCTTTGGCAGCCGCTGCGGCGGCGAGGGCTTTGCCTAACGCATAGGTGAGTGGATAAGGTGGAATGGATTCCTGCGCGAATTCGCGCGCCAGGTGGCAGAAATCGTTGGTGAGACATCTTGCCGAGCGGCCAGAGATGGCGGCGATCATTTCGGTGCTATTGGCCTGCTCGCTTTTCAGCGCCTGACGATACGCCGTATTAGCAGCGGATTCCGGGCACAAGATAAACGCGGTGCCCAACTGAACGCCCGCCGCGCCCAGCTTGAGCATGGCGGCAATGCCCGCGCCGTCCATCACGCCACCGGCGGCAATTACCGGCAGGCGTGAAATCTTGCCAATCGCTTGTACCAGCGTAAAGGTGCTGAGCTGCTGATCGTCGCCTGCAGGCTGGAATATCCCGCGATGCCCGCCCGCCTCAATGCCCTGCGCCACAATAAAATCGATGTCGGCGGCTTCAATCGCCTGGGCTTCGCTGATACTGGTAGCACTCGCTAACGTGATAATGCCGCGACTTTTCAAACGCTGCACGAAAGCGGCGGACGGCAAACCAAAGTGGAAACTCACTGCGGCCGGCGCGGTCTCCAGCAACACCTCCAGCATCGCGTCGTTATCGACAAACGTTTGGTAAATCTCAGACAGCGCATCCGGCGGTGTCGCTTCATAGCGAGCAAACACCGGCTGAAAGCGGGCGATCCACGCCTGTTCTAGCTGTGGATTGCGCTGCACCGGCGCGTGACAAAAGACGTTGACGTTGATCGGTGCGGCAGTCAGCGCGCGCGTTTTGCGGATCATGATTTCCGCCTGCTGCGGCGTTGAGGCACCCACGCTGATCGATCCCAGCGCGCCGCTGTTACTCACCGCCGCCGCCAGTTCCGGCGTGGAGACGCCCGCCATCGGCGCCTGAATGATCGGATAAGTGAGGTTCAGCTTCTGGCACAGCGGATAATTCATTTTTGCCTCCCTGCTTAATTAACGGTGATTCACCACGTTAAACCCTTCATCGCTGTGTGGCGCGACGAAGTAGCTGCTGATCAACGCAAACTGCGCATCGGTGGCGGCGAAGTCGTGCTGGCCGGATGCATTGCGCGCGTGCAGCCGCGATTTGCACAGTTCATCGGACACATCGAGGAAATGCAGTTGATGTTCAGCCTCGGCGCTGTTGATCACCGCCTTCATCCACTGGCGTTGAGCCACGGTGTTGGCGGGGAAATCCAGCACTACCGACACGCCGCACTGCAACAGCGAAATCAGATGCGGCGTCATCGCGTTACGCAGCTTACCGGCACAGCGCACGTAATCCGCCACATCCTGCATCTCTTCAGCAAACAGATGCGCCAGCCAGGCATCTTCGCTAATGATCACCGCACCGGTTTGCTGCGCCAGCTGATGAGCCAGCGTCGATTTTCCCGCCGCAATTTTACCGCACAGCAGATGCAACACAGGACGAGATGTGGACGCGCACGCAGATTCCATAAAACAGCTCCAGATAAGATGACGCATTAACATGCCGTGAAATGCCAGCCCAGTAAAGGGTGGCAGCTACACTTAGAACATCTGTACCTACAACAGGAGAATCCCGATGCATAAAATCGACTTTCCGGTGAGTAAAGCGCGCAAATATCTGGAGCCGGGTCCGGTGGTGCTGCTGAGTTCACAGTTTGAGGATCACCGCGACATCATGACGCTCGGCTGGCACACCATTCTGGAGTTCTCGCCGTCGCTGGTTGGCTGCATGATTGCCGGCGGCAATTACAGCCATGAACTGATTCGCCAGAGCGGCCAGTGCGTGATTAACGTGCCGTCGGCCAATCTGGTGGATAACGTGGTAGCGATCGGCAACAGCCACGGCGATCGCCTTGATAAGTTTGATGCCTTTAACCTGACGCCCGAACCGGCCAGCGTAGTCAATGCGCCGTTAATCGATGAGTGCTTTGCCAGCTTCGAGTGCCAGCTGTATGACGATTCGATGGTGGATAACTACAACTTGTTTATCTTTGAGATCGTCAAAGCGCATGTGGCAGAAACGCCGGAGTTCCTCCCGACGCTGCACTACACCGGCGAAGGACGCTTTAGCGTGATGAGCAATTTGCGGCTCGACAAGCGCAGCGACTTTAAGCCAGAAATGTTAATTTAACTGCTTGAATTGATATGGGCTTGCCCCCACTTTTAACCTTTCGCCCTGACAGGAGTAAATATAATGGCAACCGAATATGCGGTGATCGCTGGTGGCTGTTTCTGGTGTACTGAAGCAGTATTTAAAGATGTGATTGGCGTCGAGTCAGTCGAAAGTGGTTATACTGGCGGCGCACGTCCGAACCCAACCTACGAGCAGGTGTGCAGCGGTGCGACCGGCCATGTCGAAGCGATTCGCATCGGTTTCGATCCGGCGCAGGTGAAATATGGCGATCTGCTGGATATCAGCTTCGCCACCCATGATCCGACCACGCTGAACCGCCAGGGCAACGATGTGGGCACGCAATATCGTTCGGCGATTTTCCCGGCCAATCCTGAGCAAGAAGCCGAAGCCATTGCCGCGATTGCGCGTGCGCAGGAAGGCCTGAGCGATCCGGTGGTCACCACCATCGAGCCGCTGAAAGAGTGGTATGCGGCGGAAGGTTATCATCAGGATTATTGGGAAGGCGCAGGTCAGCGCAACGGCTACTGCATGGCGGTGATCCCACCGAAACTGCAGAAGCTGCGTAAGAGTTTTGCCAATCGGGTTAAATCGAGTTAATTCCCGCGTGAGTTCAGAGGGTCGCCATGAATGGCGACCCTACGTGATACGCGACCTTCTGCAGTTTATCCGTCATAATACACGCCCTCTTCTCCTCCGAGAGCGATCATGTCTTCTTCACAGCAAGGAATCGCGGCGCGCAAGCAGCCAATGAAGCTCAATACGCTGGTCACTCTGATGCTCAGCGCGGTGATTGTGCTGGTGCTGCTCAGCGTGCATATGTTCTATTTCTTCCAGATTGGCGCCGCGACCCGCGCGCAGTTGGAAGATAAAGCCATGGCGGTGGCGCGTACGCTGGCCAAATTTCCTGAGATTCAGCGCGCGCTGATATTGCCGCCAAATGCCACCAGCATCCAACCCATTGCTAAAGCCGTGCAGGAGAGCAATAACCTGCTGTTTGTGGTGGTGACCAATATGGATACCATCCGCTATTCGCACCTTAATCCTGAACTCATCGGTCAGCACTTTATTGGTACGGATATTGAGCCCGCGATACGCGGCCATGAAAATGTCTCCGTCAATCAAGGTGTACTGGGCCGGGCAATGCGCGTCTATACGCCGGTCTATAATGCGCAGCATAAGCAGATTGGTGTCGTGGTGGTGGGCATTTCACTCAGCGCCGTTACCGATCAGATTAACCAAAGCCGCTGGAGCATCTTGTGGACTATCCTGATTGGCACCTTTGCGGGCGCCATCGGCACTTTTGTGCTGGTACGCGTGCTGAAGCGCATCCTGTTTGGTCTTGAACCCTACGAAATTTCTACCCTGTTTGAACAGCGCCAGGCAATTCTCAACTCGCTGAAAGAGGGCGTGGTGGCGATGGACGATCAGGCGCAGATGACGCTGGTCAATCAGGCGGCGCGTTCATTGCTGAACGATTCGATGGGTACCATCAGTGGCGATCGCATCTACGATGCCTCGGTGATCAACGATCATCTGCAGGATGTGCTGCACAGCGGGCGCGCGCGGCGTGATGAAGAGTTAAATGTGAACGGCCGCGTGTTACTGAGTAATACCGTGCCGGTGCGCAGCCAGGGACGGATTATCGGCGCGGTCTGCACCTTCAGGGATAAGACGGAAATCAGTCAACTGATGCAGCGCTTGACGGGCATGGTAAACTACGTCGATGCGCTTCGTGAGCGCTCGCACGAATTTATGAACAAGCTGCATGTAATCCTCGGCCTGCTGCATATGAAAAACTACACGCAGGTGGAAAGCTACATTCTCAAAACCGCCAATAATTACCAAACGGAGATCGGTTTCCTGCTCGATAAAATTAAGTCGCCGGTGATTGCCGGTTTCTTGCTGAGCAAAATCAATCGCGCATCGGATTGCGGCCATCGCCTGACCATCAGCGATGCCAGCTTCCTGCCCGACAGCGGCAATGAGCAGCAGATGGCGGCGCTGATTACGGTGATCGGCAATCTGATTGAGAACGCGCTGGATGCAATGAGCGAGCAGGTAGAAGGCGAGATTCACGTAATGCTGCACTATCAAAACGGTTGGCTGACCTGCGAAGTGAGTGATGATGGTCCGGGCATTGAAGCCGATCACCTCAGTACCATTTTCGAAAAAGGCTTCTCCACCAAAGGTGAAAACCGTGGTGTCGGGCTGTTTCTGCTGCAGCAGCAAACCGAAAATATCGGTGGCAGCGTGAGTGTCGAGTCAGAACCCGGCGTATTTACCCAATTTTTAGTCCAACTTCCCTGGGATGGAGGAAACCAATCCGCATGATCAATGTGTTAGTGGTCGATGATGACGCCATGGTCGCCGAGCTTAATCGCGCGTATATCGGCCAAATTCAGGGCTTTCACTGTTGTGGCACCGCCTCAACCTTGAAGCAGGCGAAAGAGATCCTGTTCAACAGCGATACCGCGGTCGATCTGGTGCTGCTGGATATCTATATGCAGCAGGAGAATGGCCTCGATCTGTTGCCGGAGCTGCGCACGGCGCAGAGCGCGGTGGAAGTGATCATCATTTCGTCTGCCGCCGATGCGGAGAATATCAAAACCTCGCTGCACTACGGCGTGGTGGATTACCTGATCAAACCGTTCCAGTTCCCGCGTTTTGAAGAGGCGCTGACCGGCTGGCGGCAGAAGAAGTCGCTGATGGACAATCAGCATTACTATCAGCAAGCGGATGTGGATCTGCTGATCCACGGCAGTCCGGCGACGCAGCACGATAACAAACGCCTGCCAAAAGGCTTAACGCCGCAAACGCTGCGCACGCTGTGTCAGTGGATTGATGCGCATCCGGGACACGAATTCTCCACCGACGAACTGGCGGCTGAAGTGAACATCTCGCGCGTATCCTGCCGTAAGTATCTGATTTGGCTGGCGCAGATTAATATTCTGTTCACCAGTATTCACTACGGCGCGACCGGTCGTCCGGTGTACCGCTATCGTCTGCAGCCGGAATACCATTCGCTGCTGCAGCAATATTGTCAGTAACGCAGCTGCCAGTCGAAATCGAGCTGCTGGAAGTGGAAATGATGCGGCGAGGAGCAGATGATCTGCCGATCGCGCGTAACGAAAACCGCGTCGATGTCGGGCTGGTCAGCGAGATAAGCCAGCCCTTGCTCCACGCCCATGCCGTAGAGCAGCGTGGTGTAGATATCGCCATCAATTGAGCGATCGGAAATCACCGTCACGCTCAGCAGTTCGTTATCAAGTGGATAGCCGGTTTGCGGATCAAAAATATGGTGCCAGCAGCGGCCATCCAGTTCGAAGTAGCGCTCATAAATCCCCGACGTCACCACCGATTTACCCTGCACCTGCAGCACGCCTAACAGCTCATCATCGCGACCAAACGGCTTTTTCAGGCCAATGCCCCAACCTTGCGGTTCGTGCGGCGGCGAGCCCAGCGTTTGCACATTGCCCCCCAGATTGATCAGCGCCTGCTGCACGCCCTGCTGACGCAAAAACGCCTGCACACGATCGGCGATGTAGCCTTTGGCGATGGCACCGAGATCGATCTCCATGCCCGGCTGTTGCAAAAACACCGAGTGTTCGGCGGGATTGAGCAGCACCTGATGCGGATCGGTCAGTTTCAGCAGTGAAGCGATCTCCAGCGCAGGCGGTACGGCGCGACCCTGAAAGCCAATTTTCCAGCGTTTTACCACCGGGCCGATAGTGAAATTAAAGGCGCTCTCCGGCAGCAAACTCACTGCGTGCGCTACGCTCATCAAGGCGAATACCGCTTCGCTGACGATCACCGGATGGCGGCCTGCGGCGTGGTTGATCGACATCACTTCGGATTCAGCGCGATTAACGGTGAACAGGTTTTCTTGCTGTTTGATCAGTTGAAATACGTGGCGGGCAAGCGTGGGATTGTCATCGAACAATTTGAGCAGAATGGGTGAACCCATCAGAACGGCAGAGTAAGAAAAAACGCCAGCGGTCATTGCATACCTCTAAATAAAACGATGCCCGCACAAGGCGGGCATCTTTACAGCTTAGTGTCCTAACGCCAGTTTAGCCGCGTTATGACCGGCTTTGATACCGAAGATGATGATATCAGCCACTGCGTTACCGCCGATGCGGTTGGCGCCGTGGATACCGCCGACCACTTCACCCGCCGCCCAGGCACCTGGAATCACCTCTTTCTGCGCATCCAGCACCGCAGTATCAGTGTTGATGGTCACGCCGCCCATGGTGTGGTGCACGCCCGGTGCGATACGAATCGCAAAGTACGGTCCTTTATTCAGCGGATGACGCAGCGCGGTTTTACGACCGAAGTCTTCGTCATCCTGCTTCGCCACGAACTCGTTGTAACGACCGAGCGTGGTTTGCAGCGCTTCCTGATCCATGTTGAGTTTCACCGCCAACTCGTGTGGCGTTGGTGCGCTGATGACAAAACCTTTGGCGATGTATTCGTCAGCCGCTTTGTTATTGGCGCGAACCTGCTCATCAAACACGATCCACGCACTCTTCTCTGGCAGCGCGATGATCTCAGCGGAAACTTTGTCACGGGTTTCCATTTCGTTGTAGAAACGCATGCCCGCCTGGCTCACCAGAATCGCCCCGCCGCCGCGCATCGCTTCGGAAATCAGGTACGAGGTGGTTTGCTCAACCGTTGGGTGAATCTGGATTTCGCCCATATCCACGGTATCCGCACCGATGTGTTGCAGCATGGCGATGCCGCTGCCGGTGGCGCCTTTGTGGTTGGTGGTGACGAAACCGTCCAGCTCAGGGCGGTATTTCACCACCATTTCGCGGTTGGCACTGAAGCCGCCGGTCGCCACAATCACGCTTTTGGCGTTGATGATGCGGCTGTCGTTGTACTCATCCACCACTTTCACGCCGGTGACCGCGCCGTTTTCCACCAGAATTTCAGCAACCGAGGTTTCCAGTAGCACTTCGATATTGCGCTGGTTAACGTTTTTCACCAGGCCACTAATCAGGAAGCCGCCGACCGCAGAGCGATCTTCCGGACGGTGCGTACGGTCAATGCTCATGCCGCCGGTGATGGTGATATCGCACAGCTCGATTTCTTTCGCTGCCAGCCACTCAATCGCTTCGGGCGCTTGCTCAACAAACTCGCGCAGCAGCACCGGATTATTTTTGAATTTGCCGCCTTTCAGCGTCTCTTCGTAGAACAGCTCTTTGCTGTCTTCGATGCCTTTCAGCTTCTGATAACGGGTTTCCGCTGCGTTCATACCGACCGAGGCTTTGATGGTGTTACCGCCGATGGTTGGCATCTTCTCGATGATCACCACGCGTGCGCCATCATCATGCGCCTGAATCGCCGCCGCCAGACCGGCACCGCCGGTGCCCACTACCACGACGTCGTAATTGACCGGTGCGTTCGGGTTACCGCCCTCTTCAATCACATACTCTTTGCTTGAGGTGGTCATGGCGCGCGATACCGCTTTTTTCAGCGCTTCACTCTGCGTGGTAGCGCCGGTGATGGCATCCACGTGCGGGCTGTTCGCCACCAGAATGCGTTCACGCAGGCTTTCGAAGGTGCTGGTGAAGTCGACGTCGAGGCTTGGATCCGGCACCAGCGAGATATCGGTGATACGGTCGGTGTCGAGCGTAACGTTGATTTTCAGTTTCAGCGCTTCGGCTTCCACTTTCGCCTGATACACGCCCGCTTTGTATTTACGGCCGGTATCGCTGGTGTCACGGATCATCGCATCCACCAGCGAGAAGCGCCACAGCGGTTCTGGAATGGTCAACTCTTCGCGCTTGGTGCTGTCAATATACAGCTCCATGTGCTGATTCTTGATGACGCGATCGGTCCAGTCCGGATAGGCGATGCAGGCTTTCCCCACCGCCACTAAATCGAAACCGTGCTCCAGCGCGTTCTCGGCATCTTCTTTATTAACGATGCCGCCGACGCCAATCACCGGCACTTTCGCCAGGTTAGGAGAACGTTGCGCCAGATATTTGGTGATCAGCGGCGTTGGGTCTTGAGTATCGACAATCGACGGACGCAGCAGTTGCCCCACCGAGAAGTGCACGTAATCGAGACCGCGTTCCGCCAGTTTCTCCAGCAGGTAAAGCGTGTCGTCCCAGCGGATGCCCGGCACTTCGAGCTCTTCCGGTGAGAAGCGATAACCGATGATGAAGTCTGCCGCGGCAAAGCGGTCCGCCATCTTATGGGTTATTTCCAGCACTTCCAGTGGGAAACGCGCGCGATTGTCGCGGCTGCCGCCCCATTTGTCGTCGCGCTGGTTGGAGTTTGGCGAGTAGAACTGCTGGATCAGATAGGTGTTAGCGCCGTGGATTTCTACACCGTCGAAGCCGGCTTTGATCGCACGGTTCACCGCATCACCAAACTTGGTGATCATCACATCCACTTCTTCTGCAGTCAGCGCCTGAGGTTTGGTGGCACCGTCACGCGGTGCGGCGATAGCGCTTGGTGCGACCGGAGTTTTACCGCCGATCAGCGCCGGTTCCACCATGCGACCGCCGTGATAGATCTGCAGAACCGCTTTAGAGCCTTGCGATTTGATGGCGTGGGCAATTTTCGCCAGACCGGGGATTTTGTTGTCGCTGTCGATACCGAGCGCACCTGGGAAAGCAGGTCCACGGTTATCAATAAAGCAGCACTCTACAATTACGGTACCGATGCTGCCGGCACGCACGCGATAATATTCGACAAGGTCACTGGTAACACCGCCATCGTAATAACCGGTACAGGTGGTCATCGGCGCCATAACCAATCGGTTTTTAAGCACCGCACCTTTCGGTAGCGTAAGCGGATTAAGAATCGGGGTGAGCGTATTCATGATGAGCAACTCCAGAATTAAGAAACTTTGTATTCAATTCTTTGGCGGTTCGGAGACATTTATAATTATTTGAGTGGTCCGATTTCATGGCGTAAATATACCATTTTATTTACTTACATAACCTTATTCGTTAGTTATATAAGTTTTACGCATGGAAATAATATTTGATAC
This sequence comes from Enterobacter sp. Sphag1F, assembly GCF_014193275.1. NCBI lineage: Bacteria > Pseudomonadati > Pseudomonadota > Gammaproteobacteria > Enterobacterales > Enterobacteriaceae > Enterobacter > Enterobacter sp. Sphag1F. Next base: position 316,262 of record NZ_JACHZD010000002.1, read on the forward strand.
CTATTGCTGAAAGTTGCGCTGAGCTAAGTTTTAACCAAGACTTGACAAAAATCAACTTTTTCCTTACATTTAAAACAAATCCAGCCTTATCATAAAGATAAACCGTCTCCTTTCTCTGTTTTTTGCTTGATTTGTGCCGTTTTATTCACCTCACACAGTTAATTTTCACCTAATGGTTCATTTATTAAGGCCTGCATGTTTAAAGCAAAAAAACCACGAATAAATTTTATTGATCTGGATCAAAATAGATATTTTAATTAATCGCATCATAGGCGCATCCATTAGATAATTCGCGCATCAAATTTTGTAAATAGCGATTTATTAAAACTCAGTTTTAAATGTCACGACTAATCTGTTAAAAGAGTTTTGTAACTAAAAAAACCAGCTTGGTTCGGGGCGTATATACGCATTCTCCATAACTTGCAGACAAAACTATGAACACACAAACAACCCAGAGTGAATCCCTCACCGCGCCTCCCGCGGCACCGGGGAAGAAAAAGAACCGCCTGATAATGTTGTGCCTGCCAATTATTGTGGCTGTGCTGTTGCTGCTGGTGCCGACTCCTGCGGGATTGGAACCTTACGCATGGCACTTCTTCGCCATTTTTGTCGGGGTTATTGTGGGACTGATTTTCGAACCGCTGCCGGGTGCCGTTATCGGTTTAACCGGCGTGGTAGTGATTGCGCTGTTCAGCCAGTGGGTGCTGTTTAGCCCGGCAGAACTGGCGGATCCCAAGTTCAAAACCGCTGCGCAGTCGTTCAAATGGGCGGTAAGTGGCTTCGGCAACTCTACGGTCTGGTTGATCTTCGGTGCCTTTATGTTCGCCGCCGGCTACGATAAAACCCAGTTCGGTCGCCGCCTGGCGCTGATTCTGGTGAAATATCTCGGCCGTCGCAGCCTGACGCTGGGTTACGCCATCACCTTCGCTGACCTGTTGCTGGCACCGTTTACGCCATCCAACACCGCGCGCAGTGGCGGTACCATCTATCCAATCATTGCTAACCTGCCGCCACTGTACGGTTCAAAACCCAACGACCCAAGCGCGCGTAAGATTGGTTCTTATCTGATGTGGGTCGCCATCACCGCCGCCTGTATCACCAGCTCAATGTTCCTTTCAGCTCTGGCGCCGAACCTGCTGGCGCTGGCGCTGGTGAAAAGCGTGGTGGGTTTTGAAATCTCATGGGGCATGTGGTTCCTCGCCTTCCTGCCGCTGGGTGTGCTGCTGATTCTCACCATGCCGCTGCTGGCTTACTGGCTCTATCCGCCAGAAGTGAAAGTGAATGACGAAGTGCCGCGCTGGGCGACGGCTGAGTTGGAAAAACTCGGCAAGCTGAAACGTAACGAAATCCTGCTGCTGGGCTTCGTGGTTGCCGCGCTGATGATGTGGATCTTCGCCACCGCATGGATTGAACCGGCAATGGCCGCGCTGTTAGTCATCGTGCTGATGTTGTGGACCGGTGTACTAAACTGGAATGACATCACCAGCAATAAAGCCGCATGGAACACCTTCGCCTGGTTCGCCACGCTGGTCGCCCTGGCTGATGGTTTAGCGCGCGTCGGCTTCATCGCCTGGCTGGGTAAAGAAGGTGCGATGCTGCTGCACGGTTACGACCCACAGGTTTCTGCCGTGGTGCTGTTAATCGCCTTCTACCTGCTGCACTACCTGTTCGCCAGTACCACCGCGCACACCACCGCGCTGCTGCCAGCAATGCTGACTATCGCCGCCTCAATCCCGGGCATCAACATGCCGGTATTCTGCTTGATGATGTGTGTTTCTCTGGGTGTGATGGGCATTATCACCCCGTACGGCACCGGCCCAAGCCCGATTTATTACGGTAGCGGCTATCTGCCAACCAAAGATTACTGGCGCCTGGGCACCATCTTCGGCGCGCTGTTCCTGGTTCTTCTGATGGTTGTCGCCTATCCATGGATGGTGATGATGTTCTGATGATGTTGCTTCGATGTTAAAAACGGAGCCGCGCATTACCGTGAAAATGTTATGATGCTCGCCAGTCAGCCCCTGCGGAGGGCTGGCGAGAGAAAATCGAATAACAGACTGCCTAATTTGTCGCCCGTCATGCTGGCGGGCAACACGAAGCTAAGTGAGCCAACATGTCGAACAAACCCTTCTATTATCAGAATCCCTTTCCTCTCGCCAAAGATGATACCGAATACTATCTGCTGAGCACTGATTACGTCTCGGTGGCCAACTTCGATGGCGAAGAAGTCCTGAAAGTCGATCCCAAAGCGCTGACGCTGCTGGCGAAGCAGGCATTCCACGATGCCTCTTTCATGCTGCGCGCCTCGCATCAGGCGCAGGTCGCGTCAATTCTTGCCGACGACGAAGCCAGCAAGAACGACAAATACGTTGCCCTGCAGTTCCTGCGCAACTCTGAAATTGCCGCCAAAGGCGTGCTGCCAACCTGTCAGGATACCGGCACCGCCATCATCATGGGCAAAAAAGGCCAGCGCGTCTGGACCGGCGGCGGCGATGAAGCCGCACTGTCGCAAGGCGTCTACAACACCTTTATTGAAGATAACCTGCGCTATTCACAGAATGCCGCGCTGGATATGTATAAAGAGGTGAATACCGGCACCAACCTGCCGGCGCAGATTGACCTGTATAGCGTTGATGGCGACGAGTACAAATTCCTGTGCATTGCTAAAGGTGGCGGTTCCGCCAATAAAACCTATCTGTATCAGGAAACCAAAGCGCTGATTACGCCAGCCAAGCTCAAGAACTATCTGGTCGATAAGATGATGTCGCTGGGTACCGCCGCTTGCCCGCCGTACCACATCGCGTTTGTGATTGGCGGTACTTCAGCGGAAGCCACGCTGAAAACCGTCAAACTGGCTTCAACCCACTATTACGATTCGCTGCCTACCGAAGGTAATGAACACGGTCAGGCCTTCCGTGACATTCAGCTGGAAGAAGAGCTGCTGAAAGCCTCGCAGGAGCTGGGTCTCGGCGCGCAGTTTGGTGGAAAATACTTTGCCCACGATATCCGTGTGGTACGTCTGCCGCGTCATGGCGCATCCTGCCCGGTGGGCATGGGCGTCTCTTGCTCTGCGGACCGTAACATCAAGGCCAAGATCAACCGTGAAGGTATCTGGATTGAGAAGATGGAAGACAATCCAGGCCGCTACATTCCTGAAGAACTGCGTCAGCAGGGCGAAGGCGAAGTGGTGCATGTCGATCTGAACCAGCCGATGAGCGAGATTCTGGCGCTGCTGTCGGCCTATCCGGTTTCAACCCGCTTGTCGCTGAACGGCACCATCATCGTGGCGCGTGATATTGCGCACGCCAAGTTGAAAGAGCGCATCGATAACGGCGAAGGTCTGCCGCAGTACATTAAGGATCATCCGGTCTATTACGCAGGTCCGGCGAAGACGCCAGAAGGTTATGCCTCTGGTTCACTCGGCCCAACTACCGCAGGTCGTATGGATTCCTACGTTGACCTGCTGCAAGCCAACGGCGGCAGCATGGTGATGCTGGCGAAGGGCAACCGCAGCAAGCAGGTTACCGATGCGTGTCATAAACACGGCGGCTTCTACCTGGGTAGCATCGGCGGCCCGGCAGCGGTGCTGGCACAGCAGAGTATTAAGAGTCTGGAATGCGTGGAGTATGCCGAGCTCGGCATGGAAGCGATCTGGAAAATTGAAGTGGAGAACTTCCCGGCGTTCATTCTGGTGGATGACAAAGGCAACGACTTCTTCCAGCAGATTCATAACAACTGCGCCGCCTGCGTGAAGTAATCTACGCATCGCGCCGCAAAAAAGCCGTTATCGCGTGATAGCGGCTTTTTTATTGCGATATTTCTGACGAATTGATCATTAAATGAGGCAAAGCAGAAAAGTTAAAAACGGAATTGGCTCTCCAGCTGACGCAATGTTTCCATCCGCTGCGCCGTGGCGATTTCGCGTGCTTTCACTTCCAGCAGCAGGTCAGCATCGTTCTGACCAATCACATACACCGCCTGACGTCCAGGCAGGTTAACAGTAATAATATTTTGCTCCACTCCGTCCAGCATCTCGTCATGCTGTTCCAGGTAGTTATACAACGTGTTCATGGGTTCTCCTTGAAAATAGGTGGGCTATTCTGCCCAATCGCATCCTTTAAACACACAAGACCTGGCTTAAAGATGCCACTTCCATCAGAAGTTTCTGGCGATAGAGTCATCCTGCGGTCGCAAGATGACGAAGAGATGAAAAGGCAGCGAATCACTCCGCTGCCTTTTATCATCAGAAGAAACCAAGCGGTTGCGTGCTGTAGCTCACCAGCAGGTTTTTAGTCTGCTGATAATGGTCGAGCATCATTTTGTGAGTTTCGCGGCCAATTCCCGATTTCTTATAGCCGCCAAACGCCGCGTGCGCCGGATAGAGGTGATAACAGTTGGTCCACACGCGACCAGCTTTAATCGCGCGCCCCATGCGATAGGCGCGGTTGATATCACGCGTCCAGACGCCAGCGCCAAGCCCGTAAATCGAGTCATTGGCGATAGCCAGTGCTTCCGCTTCATCTTTGAAGGTCAGCACGCCAACCACCGGGCCAAAGATCTCTTCCTGGAACACGCGCATGCTGTTATCGCCTTTCAACAGCGTCGGCTGGATGTAGTAGCCGCTGGCAAACTCCTCGCCCACTTTTTCTACGCCGCCGCCGTGCAGCACCTGTGCGCCTTCTTGCTGCGCAATCTCCAGATAGGAGAGGATTTTATCGAACTGCTGCTGTGACGCCTGCGCGCCAATCATGGTTTCGGTATCAAGCGGATCGCCACGTTTGATGGTTTTGATGCGCTTCATCACCGCCGCCATAAACGGCTCAAAAATCGATTCCTGCACCAGCGCACGTGATGGACAGGTACAGACTTCCCCCTGATTAAGGAAGCCGAGCACCACACCTTCTGCCGCTTTCTCAATGAAACTCTCTTCGGCATCCATGATGTCTTCAAAGAAGATATTCGGCGATTTACCGCCCAGTTCAACGGTGGACGGAATCAGACTTTTCGCCGCCAGCTCCAGAATATGACCGCCGGTTGCGGTGGAACCGGTAAAGGCGATTTTGGCGATGCCCGGATGAGACGCCAGCGCTTCGCCCGCCTCTTTGCCGTAGCCGTGCACCACGTTGATCACGCCTGGCGGCAGCAGATCTTTGATCACTTCCATAAACAGCGTGATCGACAGCGGCGTTTGCTCGGCCGGTTTTAGCACCACGCAGTTGCCTGCGCCGAGTGCCGGTGCCAGTTTCCATGCCGCCATCAGTAGCGGGAAGTTCCACGGAATGATTTGACCGACCACGCCCAGCGGTTCATGGAAGTGATAGGCGGCAGTAAACTCATCGATTTCAGCAGCGGTGCCTTCCTGCGCACGCACGCAGCCAGCGAAATAGCGGAAGTGATCGACCGCCAGCGGCAGATCCGCTGCCAGCGTTTCACGCACCGGCTTACCGTTATCCCAGGTTTCGTTGACCGCGATGTATTCCAGATTCTCTTCCAGCCGGTCTGCAATTTTCAGCAGCACCAGCGAGCGTGCCTGCGGTGAGGTTTTGCCCCACGCATCGGCAGCGGCCTGGGCGGCAGCCACGGCGTTATCGATATCGGCACGATCCGAGCGTGGGAACTCGCCAATGGTGGAAGCATTAATCGGTGAGGTGTTGACGAAGTAGTTACCGTTCACCGGCGCAACAAATTCGCCGTTGATAAAGTTGCCATAACGCGATTGCAGAGTAATGAGAGAACCTTGTTCTCCCGGAGCAGCGTAACGCATGGTGTTTCTCCTTGCGGACAGAGTAGCGATTAACAACTATGAAACCTGTTATTAACATTGAGCGATCAACGCCAGCCTGTCAGATCGCAGAAGGGGAAACTGTGACCGCATCGAAGGAAATCCGGCACAGCCCATCGCTTTACGATTTTTCACATTGCCCTAAGTTTCAGCCAGGTCTTGTGTGCCTAAAATGCAGCCTGTGTATCATCCCCAGTTCCGTTACGGAAAATTCCGAGTTTTCCCACTTATGCCGCAAAAAGCGGAACATGGGCGAAATATGTGGTCAATATGAAGCAGGATACTAACCAGGAGAAACAGATGTTGGCTTCAGCCCTGACGTTAATGCGCGCCAAAGCGAACTTTGTTCAGCAATTCATCCGTAACCCGCGCAAAATGGGCAGCATCACGCCCTCTTCCGCCGCGCTGTGCCGCACCATGTGCGATGCGGTGAATTGGGATAACAGCCTGCGTATCGCCGAACTCGGCGCCGGTGATGGCGTACTCACACGCCACGTGCTGTCGCGTATGTCACCGCAAGCTCAGTTGGATGTGTTCGAAATTAGCCCGGAACTGGTGAAAAGCCTACGGGGATTGCCCGATACGCGCATGCAGGTGCGCGCCTGCTCGGCGGAATATCTTGCGGGGGAATATGATGTGATTTTCTCTGGCTTGCCGCTGCTGTCGTTACCGCCCGCCACACGCGACAATATTCTCAGCGCGGTGCATGATGCGCTGGGTCCACGTGGCGTATTCGTGCAGTTTCAATACACCTCGTTCACCCAGCCAAATTTGTCACGCTACTTCACCTGGGAACGCCAGCGGGTGCTGAAAAACATGCCACCCGCGTGGGTTTATCGCTGCACGCGTAATTACGCGCCCTGAACCTGTGCGCGCGGCTGCGGCCGCGTTTGCAGCCAGAAGCGGCGCAGCAGTTCGCGTGACCAATCTTCCCCCGCCAGTTGCGTACCATCGTCACTCACGCCCGCGGGTAAACAGGCGCTCATAATGTCGTGGGTAAATTCCGGATGGAACTGCACCGACAGCGCCTGCGGCGAATAACGCAGAATCTGACAGCCATCCAGCGCCGAGCTCGCCAGCACCTGCGCATGCTGCGGCGGCGTTAGCACCGATTGCCGATGTGACAACCACGCCTGAAATTCACCCGGTAACGCAGCCAGCCACGGATCGTTGTGCGCCTGCGCGCTACGCGTCAGCGGTTTCAGTCCACGCTCCCAGCCATGCGGGTTATCGCCCACTTTGCCACCCAGCGCATACGCCATCAATTGATGTCCGTAACAGACGCCAAGCAGCGGCAGATCCGCTTCCAGCGCGCCCCGAATCCAGGCGGCGGTGCGTTCGCTCCAGTCAGCGTGATCGGTCACCATCGCCCACGAACCACTGAGGATCGCGCCACTGACGCGGTCAAAGGCCGGTAAATCATCACCCAGATGCGGACGCACAATCACATAGTCATCAGGCTGCAATTGCAGCGCGTCGATAAACCAGCGGGGTTGTTCACCAATTTGCGCCACAACCTGCGGCGGCGGAACTTCGAGTTGAATAAGAGCAAGAGGTAAAGCGCGGGTGTGTGTCATGCCGAATACGGTCCTCATTATGGTCGCCTTTCGGACGTCCACTTTGACAGTAAATCAGCGACATGTCTTATTTTTTTCCTGCATAAGCTAATGCTTATGCGAAAAAAGTTTTGTCAGACATGTCCGAAGTCGACGGCTTCATGCCATCATTAGCCGGTGATAATCTTTGTACAGCGTGAAGGAAGACCTTGTGGCAGTGCGGCATTTTTTAATGGTTCTGATGGTGGTTTCCATCTGGGCTTTCAACAACGTGGCGGTGAAGTGGGGATTGCTGGAACTTCCGCCGCTGTTTCTCACCTGGATGCGTTTTGTGGTGGTGGCGATTGTGCTGGTGCCGTTTTGCCGCATCACGCGCGCACAATTGCCGTGGCTGCTGACGCTGGCATTCACCTTCGGCTTTATGCACTTCTCGCTGCTGTTTGTCGGCATGCGCTACACCGATGCCGGCACCGGCGCCATCGTGGTTCAGCTCGGCACGCCGATTGCCATGCTGCTGGCGATGGTGATTTTGAAAGAGAAATTGCGCCTGGTGCAGCTGATCGGCATCGCCATTTCGCTAAGCGGCGTTGCGGTGCTGTCGGGCAGCCCGACCATTCCGGCCTGGTGGGTGCTGTGTATTCTGCTGTGTAGCGCGTTTGGCTGGGCAATCAGCAATATGATTGTGAAAAAATCACCGCCGATAAAACCGCTGACGCTAACCGGCTGGATCTCCTTCCTCGCGGTGCCGATTGTCGGTGCCGCTTCGTGGCTAACCGAATCCAATCAGTTTTACGCATTGAGCCACGCGGGCTGGCGCGGCTGGTTTGGCATTCTGTATAGCGCGCTCGCCTCGTCAATTGTCGCCTATACGCTGTGGTATGCGCTGCTGAAGAAGTACAACGTCAACCTGATCATGCCCTATTCGCTGCTGACGCCGGTACTGGCGGTGTTGATGGGCGTTTTTGTCTTGGGTGACAGCATGAACAGCTTTAAGATTCTCGGCGCCTCGTTAGTGGTGTTGGGTACCGCCATTGCGGTGATCAACCTGCGTAACCTGCGGATGCACGCGCGTTTCCCGCGCTTACGCCGCCGATAATCCGCTCTGCTATGCTTGAGTCTCGCGCGTTATCCGGAGACTCAACATGGATTCTCAACGTGCTGCCGCACTGTGGCAGCAAATGTGGCAGGGATTGCGAGGCGCGGACCCGCTTCCCTCGCCTACTTTTCTCCAGCCCGACACCTTTTCCTCTGCCTTTGCGGTCAGCGAACTGGCGGCCACCAGCATTGGTCTTGCCAGCCAGGCACTGAGCGATCTGCTCGGCCAGGCCGCGCCGGTCAGCATCAATGTCCGTCTCGCCTCGCGCTGGTTTCAGCACAGCCTGATCCCGCTTAATCGACCACCTGCCGCGCTGTGGGATGAATTCGCCGGTGATTACGCCAGCGTCGATGGCTGGATCCGCCTGCACACCAACGCGGCTCATCATCGTGCGGCGATGGAGCGCGTGCTCGGCCAGCATGCTAATCGTGCCGAGTTGGCTGGCGCGGTGGCACGCTGGCCCGCCGCCACGCTGGAACAGGCGGTGATTGATGCCGGCGGCTGCGCCGCGCAGATGCGCAGTGAAGCGCAATGGCTGCAACACCCGCAAGGCCGTGCCGTGCAGCAGGAAGCGCTGATTGCCCAACAGGCCACCGACGCTGCACCCGCGCCAGCCTGGCTATTATCGCCCGCGCGGCCGCTGCTCGGCGTACGCGTATTGGATCTCACGCGCATCATCGCCGGTCCGGTGGCGACGCGTTTTCTCGCCAGCCTCGGCGCGCAGGTGCTGCGCATCGATCCGCCCGACTGGCACGAACCAACGCTGGAAGAGGAGATCACCTGCGGCAAACGCTGTGCGCGGCTTGAGATCAAATCCCACACCGGGCGTGAACAGCTGCGCCAGCTGTTGCAGCACAGCGATGTGCTGGTACACGGTTATCGTGCCGATGCGCTGGAAAAACTCGGCCTGGATGCTGAGACGCGCCGCAAACTCGCGCCGGGCTTAGTGGATGTCAGCCTCAATGCGTGGGGCTGGAGCGGGCCATGGCGCAACCGCCGCGGTTTCGACAGTCTGGTGCAGATGGGCTGCGGCATCGCCGAACAAGGCATGCGCTGGAGCGGCAATAACCAGCCAACGCCGCTGCCGGTGCAGGCGCTCGATCACGCCACTGGTTATCTGATGGCTGCGGCGGTGCTGGAAGGTTTACGTCAGCGGTTGATCAATGGCGCTGGCTGGCAGGCGCGTTTATCGCTGGCGCGCACCGCGCGGCTGTTACAGCAGTTCGGTGCCGCGCCGGAGAATGTGCAAAACGGTATCCACGCGCAGCACGATGACGCGTTGAGCGCGATAGAGATTAATCAATGGGGAATTGCCGAGAGATTGCGTGCCGCAGCGTATTTGCCCGGCACGCCAATGATCTGCGCTACGCCGGGCGTGAAGCTCGGCAGCAGCGCAGCCAGCTGGTAACGGTTAGGCCTCGTCGCCCTGCTCTTCGTTCAGCTCGTCGTACATCGCCTGAATCGCCTCACGGCTTAGCGCCGCCAGCGTGCGATAAAACGCCGTGGTAGCATGCGCTTCCACTTTGCCGAGGAACGCGCCGCACCACGGCAGCAGATACTCATCAAACAGCGCCAGTTGCGCGGCGGATTCATCTTCCACTGACTGATCTTCCAGCCATGATGCCGCCAGCAGCAGCACGCCAAAGTGATCGGCGGGTGCTTCGCTCAGCGGCATGCCGCGCGCGCTGAGAAATGCACGCACGTCCGCTTCAGCAACCCCGTTCGGCCATTGGGATGCGTACGGCGGCACGCTGCAATCGCTGCCAACAAACAGCGCGTTGTAGTCGGCGGCCAGCGCCTGCGGATCGCTATTCTGCTGCAGGCGCGTCAACAGTTCATCCTGCTCCAGCGGCCACTGCTGTTGCAGTTTGCCTTCACGCAGCAGAGTGAACAGCGGCACCAGCAGCGGATCCTGCGGCTGGCGATTAAACAGCGAGCCGATGACGCGGCAGAGAATGGAAAACTCATTCATGCAACAGAATTCCTTGAGGCAAAAAAGTTAAAAATCAGCAAATTCGGCAATCGTTTTACCGGTGCGCAGTTCGAGGAAATCGAGCAGGCGTCGCGGCGTGACATTTAACACGCGATCTTCAGGAAAATCCACTTCGCTGGTGATGCGCAGGCAGTGTTCGAAATTGCCCAGCGTAAACGCCGTATGCGAATCGGAGCCAAATGCCAGTTTACCGCCGGCATCGCGCACCGCTTCGGCAATAGCGCGACAGTTCGGTTCGCTGCCGAGGCGCGAATGGGTAAAGGAGGAGTTGTTGATCTCCAGCGCCACATCGTAATGCGCGGCGGCTTCGGCTATTGCGCGGATATCCACCGGGAATTTCGGGTTGCCCGGATGCGAAATGATATGCACCAAACCGCCCGCCATCGCCGCAATCATCGCTTCGGTGTGATGCTTTTTATCACGCGGTGCATAAACCGGCTCGTGGAAGCCCGCGACGATCAGATCCAGCGCATCGAGCATCGGGCCGCTGCAATCGATCTCGCCCTGCTGATTTTTGATATTGGCTTCAATACCGCGCAGCACGCCAACGCCATCAATCACCCGCGGCCAAATGCGCATGTTAACGAAGTGCCAATAGTGCGGCGCATCGGCCATATCCGGACCGTGATCGGTAATCGCGAACAGCTTCAGGCCGTTCTTTTTCGCCTGCGCCACATAATCATGCAGCGTGCTGTAAGCATGCGTGCTGGCAACGGTGTGCATATGTAAATCAACGGGATACATCTTCATCTCCTGACCCAATGTGAATTAATAACCGCGCTGGCGATCGACCAAACCACCCGGCTGTTGACCTTGCTCCAGAGCAAGTATGGCATCCGCAATGTAATCCATCGCCTCGGCTGGCAAGGTAATCGCTGCAGTATGTGGCGTGATTGTGACATGCGGATGAGACCACAACGGATGATCGTGCGGCAGCGGCTCGGTCTGGAACACATCCAGCGCGGCGGCGGCCAATTGACCGCTGTTCAGCGCCGCCAGCAGATCGACTTCCACCACATGCGCACCGCGCGCCAGATTAAGGAAGCAGGCACCGTGCGGCAACGCGCTGAGCAGCTGGCTATCAATGAGGTTGGTGGTTTCCGGCGTGGTGGGCAGCAGATCGATCAGCACCTGCGTGCCCTCGAGGAAGGCATTGAGTTGATCGCGGCCATGGAAGCTTTGCACGCCGTCGATGTGCTTCGGCGAACGGCTCCAGCTGCGTAACGGGAAGCCCCATTGACGCAAACTCTCCAGTACGCTGCGGCCTAACACGCCTGCGCCAAGCACGCCAATGGTGAAGTTGTGGCGATCCAAGCCATCGAGCTCTTGCCACTTTGCTTGCTGCTGAAGTTGACGATATTCGGCGAAACGGCGGAACCAGCCCAGCACGCACCAGTTAGCGTATTCCTGCATCTGGCGCGCCATGCCGGTATCTTCGAGGCGGAATAACGGCACGTTGTCAGCCAGCATTTGTGGATTGTCACGCAGCTGCTTGAGGATCTCGTCCACGCCCGCGCCCATGGCAAACACGCCTTTCAGTTGACGCCCCGCCAGCATCTCAACCGGCGGCGAACGCACCACAGCGTAATCGGCCGGCGCGTTGTCGCCCGGCTGCCAGTAACGCACGCGCGCCTCAGGTAAACGCTGATGCAAACCTTCCAGCCAGCCCTGCGGCGCCAGCGACGGGTGATACCAGATAATCTCCATTCGACTCTCCTTTTTTTTGCTTCAGCCTCAGGCAAATAGCCGAACAGGGCAAGCAAAAACCTTAGCCTTGATGCAATTTCTCGCGTGATTAATTCCGGGCGCTTCACATTTCCACCGCTGTACAAGGCTAAGCGGTGCGATTGCGACTAAAGTTGTTCGGGTGGTCAATGCGTTAGCACACCACCTTTTCGGACAAGGAGAAAAACCGATGATAAAAAATGCCGTATTCACGCCCGCGCGTCTGACCTTTTTACTCAGCGCTGCGTTGCTGGCCGCTGCCAGCAACGCACACGCCGACGATCAAAGCCGCATGCTCAGCAACCAACCGCAGCCGCCAGATGTGCGTCTGGGACCGCTTTTCAATGCCGTGCAGCAGGCGAAATTTTATCCGGACCAGAAAACCTTCGCCGATGCGGTGCCGAAATCCAATCCCTCTTCGATTCTGGCCGACTGGCAGATGCAGAAAAGCCAGCGCAACTTCGATCTCAAGCATTTTGTCGACAGCAACTTCACGCTGCCAAAAGAGGGAGACAAATATGTGCCGCCCGCCGGGCAAAGCCTGCGCGAGCACATCAACGGTTTATGGCCGGTGCTGACACGCACCGCGCAAAGTGCCAGTCAGTACGATTCGCTGCTGCCGCTGCCGAAACCTTACGTGGTGCCAGGCGGCCGATTCCGCGAAGTCTATTACTGGGACAGCTACTTCACTATGCTCGGCCTGGCGGAGAGCGGTCACTGGGATCGCGTGCAGGATATGGTGGATAACTTCGCCACCGAACTCGATAAATATGGCCATATCCCCAACGGCAACCGCAGCTACTATCTCAGCCGCTCGCAGCCGCCGTTCTTCAGCCTGATGGTTGACCTGCTGGCAACGCACAAAGGCGACGATGTCTATCGCCAATACTTGCCGCAGCTGCAGAAAGAGTACGATTACTGGATGGCGGACAGCGACAAAGTTGCAGCCGGCCAGGCCAGCAAACGCGTGATTAAACTTAGCGACGGCACGCTGCTTAACCGCTACTGGGACGATCGCGATGCACCGCGCACCGAATCCTGGCTTGATGACGTCAACACCGCGAATAAAGCGCCGGATCGTAATAAGCAGCAGGTTTATCGCGACTTGCGTGCAGGCGCGGCATCAGGCTGGGATTTCAGTTCGCGCTGGTTCACCGATGCGCACAATCTGGCGTCGATTCGTACCACGCAGCTGGCGCCGGTCGATCTTAACAGCCTGATTTTCCACCTCGAACAGACATTGTCTAAAGCGTCCAAACTGGATAAGCAGGATGACAAAGCCAAACAGTTCGCGGCGGATGCCGAGAAACGCCAAGCGGCGATCAATCGCTATCTTTGGGATGACAAAAAAGGCTGGTACGCCGATTACGATTTCCAGAAGAAGCAGGTTCATCCACAGCTGACCGCCGCCACGTTGTTCCCGCTCTATATGCAGGTGGCGAGTGATAAGCAAGCTGAGCGCACCGCGTCCGCCGTCGAAAAACAGCTGCTGAAACCGGGCGGTCTGGTGACCACCACAGTGAATAACGGCCAGCAATGGGATGCGCCAAACGGCTGGGCGCCGCTGCAATGGGTGGCGGTGGAAGGTCTGGAGCATTACAAGCAGCCGAAACTGGCGCAGCAGATTGGTCAGCGCTTCCTGCAGAACGTGCAGGCAACCTATGACAAGGAGCATAAGCTGGTTGAGAAATATGTGGTTGAAGGCGCGCAGTTGGGCGGCGGTGGCGGCGGTGAATATCCGCTGCAGGATGGCTTCGGCTGGACCAACGGTGTGACGCTAAAGCTGCTCGATAAGTACTGCCCGAAAGATAAAACCTGTAATAACGCCGGCGATATCCCGAATATGCCGGTTTTGAGTAGCGCGAAGTAACAAATTTCCTGGTGCGTAACACCGCACGTAACCGTCGTAGGGTCGCCATTCATGGCGACCATTAAACCAGGTGCGCATTAATGCGCACCCTACGAAAACCACGCATATCCGTCGTAGGGTCGCCATTCATGGCGACCATTAATCCAGGTGCGCATTAATGCGCGCCCAACAACCTCATATGCTCGCACGCTACTCCCGCCCTGCCTGTGCATTTTCCTCACAACCCTCTTACAACAAACTCACATCTTGAAACACTCGCGACAAAAGATAATAATTCTCAATCTAATATCGATAGCTATTCCCATTAAAATATCAGGAACCTCTCATGACCTCGCTGTTTACCCTTAACCGTGGCCGCGTTCTGTGCGCGCTTGCGCTGGCTTTACCCGCTGCAAGCTTCGCCGAAGAGTCGATTGTCGTCACGGCGCAACCGCAAGAGAGCGCCACCACGCCGACGCAGGGCTATCTCGCCACGCGGAGCAGCGGCGCCAGCAAAAGCGATCAGCCGCTGATTACCACGCCGCAGTCGATTTCGGTAGTGACACGTCAGCAGATGGAAGATCAGGGCGCGCAGGATCTCAACCAGGCGCTGGGCTACACGCCGGGCGTGTTCACCAACTTCGGCGGTGCCGCCACGCGTTACGACACCATCGCGCTGCGTGGTTTCCACGGCGGCGATGTCGACAACACCTTCCTCGATGGCCTGCGCGTGATGAGTGACGGCGGCAGCTTCAACATCCTGCAGGTGGACAACTGGTTCCTTGATCGCATCGATGTGATCAAAGGTCCCTCCTCCGCGCTTTACGGCCAAACGGTGCCGGGCGGATTAGTGAATATGGTGAGCAAGCGTCCGCAGTTTGCCGAAGAGGGTCACTTCCGCCTGTCGAGCGGCACCAACGCCACCAACAGCGCCGCCTTTGATTACACCAACGCCATCAACGATCAGTGGGCGTTTCGCTTAACCGGCATCACGCGCAACAGCGATACGCAGTACGATCACACCCGCGAAGAGAAATATGCGATTTCGCCACAGCTGATGTGGCAGCCAAGCGAAGACACCAACTTAGTGCTGCGCGCCTATCTGCAGAAAGATCCCTCCGGCGGCTATCACGGTTCGGTACCGGCGGAAGGCACGCTCTACAGCCACAACGGCCGCAAGTTGAGCGACAGTTTCTACGAAGGCGACAGTTCGCTCGATCAGTTCAAACGTCGCGAGCAGATTTACAGCTATGACTTCTCACACCGCTTCAACGAAGTCTGGTCGGTGTACTCCACCGGCAGCTACAGCCACTCGAATACCGATCTCGATCAGGTTTATCAAATTGGCTGGAACGCAACGAATCCTGACCTGCTAAACCGTTACTACTCTGGCGAGCGTTCATCACTGAGCGCATGGGCTAACGACAACCGCTTGCAGGCTGATTTTGCTACCGGCGCGGTTCAGCATCGCGTGACGCTGGGCGCGGAATATCACCGTTATAAAAACGACATCACCGAAGCCAGCGGTGCTGCCAGCGCGCTGAATGCGTGGAGCGGCGAAGAAGTGGGCATCATGCCGGACTTCGACTGGACATCGCAGACGCGCCGCTACTATCAAACCGGTTTGTATCTGCAGGACGAGTTGCAGCTCGATCGCTGGCATTTGGATTTGTCGGGACGCTATGACCGCATTGTGTCGGAAAACGGCACCAGCCGTCGTCAGGACGATCACATCAGCGGCCGCGCCGCGCTGCTGTATGCCTTCGAGAACGGCATCTCGCCTTACGTCAGCTGGAGCCAGGCGATTACGCCGGCTTCGTTAACCGATCCGCAGGGCAATCAGCTGAAACCCACTACGTCTGAGCAATATGAAGCGGGCGTGAAATATCAGCCGGTAGGCACGCGCGATATGTATTCAATCGCCGTGTACGATTTGACCCAGGACGATGTCGCCAACCGTAACGTGCTGGACGGCACCTACACGCCGTCGGGCAAAGTGCATTCGCAGGGCATTGAACTCGAAGCCCGTAATCAGCTGACGCAGCGTTTCAGCACCATCGCTGGCTACACGCTGAACCATCTGCGCTTCAAAGATTCGGTGGACGGTAACGATGGCCATACGCCGTATGTCACGCCGAACAGCATGGCATCGTTGTGGGGACATTATCAGTTTGACTACGGCTTGAGCGCCGGAGCCGGTGTGCGCTATATCGGCAAACAGTGGGCGGATAACGAGAACACCACGCGTCTGCCATCCGTGACGCTGTTTGATGCGTCGGTTCGTGCCGATTTGGGCGCATGGAACTCACAGCTGAAAGGCGCCTGGCTGCAGGTCAATGCCAACAACCTGACCGATAAAAAGTATCTGGCCGCTTGTTATGGCACCGGTTACTGCTATCGCGGTGCCGAACGTACGGTCATGGCTACGGTCGGCTACGACTTTTAATCAGGCATAAAAAAATCCGCCATCCTTTACGGGATGGCGGATTTCATCAAATCTCTATGCTGTTAACTTCGTACTTTGCGGTAAATCCACAGCACCACAATGGCACCAATCACGGCCACCACGAAGCTACCGAAGTTGAAACCGTCAACTTTACCGAAACCAAACAGGGTACTGATCCAGCCACCGACAACCGCACCAACCACACCCAGAACCACGGTGATGATAAAGCCGCCGCCATCTTTACCCGGCATAATCCACTTCGCGATAATCCCGGCAATCAGACCAAAAATAATCCATGAAAGAATACCCATGTACTGCTCCTTACGTTATTAATCAATGTGTTCACCGCCTCTAGTATAGACGGGATTTTATGATCTGCCTCGCAACTTGCTGTAGTAAATAATCTTTAGCTAACTAAAGGTTAGCGCAGCCACGCCGATAACTGACGAACAGCATTGTCAGTCGTGAAAATAACAATCGGATAAGTGGAGCAGGACGTGGGAGAAGCCGATAAAGAACAATACCTCAAGCGAGGCACGTTAGCGGTTTTGGGCGTGATGAAGGATCTGTTGCGTTTTCAAACCCCGTTGATGGTGAATTTTTCGCGCGGTCAGTTTATCAGCCGCATGCTGTCAGCCGATGAAGATCAGGTGATCTTTGACCTTGGCAGCAACGCGCTGGATAACGATTTAGCGCTGCAAGGTGGTGAAGTGAATATCTTTGCCGAAACGCACGGTGCCAAAGTCGAATTTAGCTTAATCGGTTTACAGCGTATCGAATTCGAAGGCTTGCCCGCTTTTGCTGCGTCGCTACCTGAACTGGTGTGGCAGATTCAACGCCGTGAGTTCTTCCGTGTCAATGCGCCGCTGGAGCCGGTTTTTTATTGCCATAGCCAGTGGCCGGATGGAACCACTGCGCGTTTTCGCCTGCAGGATCTGTCATTGGGCGGCGTGGGCGTGCTGCTGGACGAAGCGCTGCCAGAAGGTCTCAATCGCGGCGATACCTTTAAAAAGCTGCGCGTTGACCTGGCTGAGTACGGCCACTTTGAGGTGACGGCACAGCTGCTGCACATTGGTGAGCGCACCATGGTGACCAGCAAGAATGAAACTCGCGTCACACCGCGCCTCAGCTTCCGCTTTACCGCCATCGAACCGATTCAGGAACGCCAGCTGCAGCAGGTGATTTTTGCGCTGGAACGTCTGGCGCGCGATAAGGCCAACCGTTTCCAATAACCCCGAAAGACGTAGGGTCGCCATTCATGGCGACCAATCCCCAGATCCACACAAAACCGCACCCATCAATGCGGCTGATAACGGCAACGCGCCACCGCATCCAGCCAGCCGTGATAATTCTCCTGCATGCTTTTCGCCTGATCTTCACGCGGCGTGATCACGCTGCCGCCCTGCAACGCCTGCATCTCACTGCCCTGCTGCCACCAGCCTAAGGTGCGGCCCGCTAATAGCGCGGCACCCAGCGCTGAAACTTCTGCCGTCGGTACGCGCTTCAATGGCCGCTGCAACACATCGGCCTGCATCTGCATCAACCAGCCGTTTTCCGTGGCGCTGCCATCCACGCACAGCGCAGGAAGTTGCACACCGCTGGCCTGCTCCATGGCAAAAAACACGTCGGCGATCTGGAAAGTGATCGATTCCAGCGCCACGCGCGCCAGCACTTCCGGCGTTGCTGCATCGGTCAAACCACACACCATGCCGCGCGCTTTTAAATCCCACCAGGGCGCGCCGAGACCAGAGAGCGCCGGTACAAAATAGATGCCCTGATTGTGTTCGCTGCGCTGCGCCAGCGCGGTGAGTTCTCGTGGATCCTTGATGCCCAGCATGCGGCCCAGCCACGCCGCGCCGGAACCGGTGTGGGTAATATTGCCTTCAAAGGCATAGCGCAGCGTGCCGTCGTGCCACGCCACCGTGGTGCTGAGGCCATTTTCCGTTAGCAGCGGCGTCGCCATCGACATCATCAGTGACGAACCGGTGCCGTACGTGGCTTTGACCACCTCTTCGCTGCCACTGCGCTGCGCTTGCAACGCAGCGTGCGAATCGCCGATGCGCGACAAAATCGGCGTGCCGGGCGCTAAACCGGGAATATCGTTACGTGTCACTACACCCTGCGCGCTGGCCGAGGGCACAATCTGCGGCAGCGCTGCGCGGGGAATATGGAACAGCGCCAGCAGTTCCTCGTCCCAATCGCCGCTGTGCAGGTTATACAACTGGGTGCGCGCCGCATTGGCATGATCGGTGACAAAGCTTTCGCCGCCACTCAGTTGCCAGCTCAGCCAGCTATCAACGGTGCCGATACAGAGTTCACCGGCCTGCGCGCGAGAAAATCCGTTCGGCAGCGCGGCCAGCATGCCGGTAAGTTTGCCGGCCGGAAACATCGGATCGACCGCCAACCCGGTAAGCCCAGTGATGCGCGGCGCTTTACCCGCCACACGTAAATCGCGGCAAAACGCCTCCGAACGGCGATCCTGCCAGCTGACCAGCGGCGTCAGCGGCTGACCGTTATGTCGCTGCCAGATCAGCACCGATTCGCGCTGGTTGCTGATCGCCACTGCCGCAACTTGCGCACCCGCACACTGCGCCAGACAATCGCTCACCGCCTGTTTCACCGCCTGCCAAATCGCCAGTGGATCCTGCTCCGCCAAACCCGGCTGCGGATGTTCCAGCGTCAACGGCTGGCTACCGCGTGCCACCACGTTGCCGGCACGATCGACCGCAATCGCTTTCGCGTTAGTGGTGCCTTCATCAATTGCCAGTATCACCGAACCTGCCATCTTTACGCTCCTGCACAGATGCGCGCTGCACTCTTCACTACGCTGGCGGCATCAATGCCATGTCGGGCACGGGTTGAGGCGCGATCGCCCGCAATCGCGTATTCGCCATCGGGGATACCCAAACGCAGCAGCGGGATGCCACAGCCGCCTTCCGCCAGCACTTCTGCCACCAGGCTGCCGACGCCGCCGTTGACGTTGTGTTCTTCCACGGTAATTACCGCTGGATAGTGATTTAACAGCTCGCGCAGCTGTTGGGTATCACAAGGTCGAATCGATGGAATGCTGATCACACCTGCTGTAATGCCTTGCTCATGCAGTTGCTCGGCGGCGTGAACCACCTCGTGAACCGTTGAGCCCATCGCCACCAGCACAATGTCATGACCTTCACGTAAAACGTCGATTTGGCCAGGACGGAATTGGTAGTTCTCATCGTGCAGCTGCGGCAGATCTTTACCGTCCAAACGGATATACACCGGCCCGACATGCGCCAGCGCATACTCAATAATCTGGCGGCACTCCAGCGGGCAGGATGGCGCGTAAATTTCGATGTTGCCGAAGCCGCGCATCACCGCAATGTCGTCGATGCTGTGATGGGTGCTGGCGAGTGGACCGTAACTGGCACCGGCATTCAGGCCAAACAATTTCACATTGGTGTTGTTGTAACAGACGTCGACTTTAACCTGCTCATTGGCGCGGGAAACCAGGAACGGCGCGGCGTTACAGGTCACGGCCACTTTGCCGCCAATCGCCAGGCCAGCAGCGGTGCCCACCAGCGTTTGCTCGGCGATACCGACGTTAACCAGCCGATCGGGAAAGGCTTTGATAAAGGGCGCAATTTTGGCGGTTGAGGTGGAATCGGCCACCACCGGCACTAAATCGACGCCGCGATTAACCGCATCAATAAATGCCTCGACCATTACCGTCGCCAGGTGTTTTGCATTACTCATCTTTCAACTCCTCCAGTGCCAACTCAATCTCTTCCCCTTTCGGCACGCGGTGATGCCACTCCGGTTTGCCCTGAATAAAGGAGATGCCGAAGCCTTTTTCGGTGTGCGCCACAATCACCTGTGGCTTGCCGCTGTTACGCGGCAGGTTTTCGATGGCTTCCACCACCGCCGCCATGTCATTGCCGTTGCACTCGCTCACCTCCAGACCAAAGGCGCGCCATTTTTCCGGCAGCGGATCGGTGTTCATGATGTCGCGCGTGTGGCCCGCCAGCTGCAGCTTGTTCTTGTCGTTGATGATCACCAGGTTATCGAGGCCGTAATGCGCCGCCACCAGTGCCGCTTCCCAGTTACTGCCTTCTGCCAGCTCACCGTCGCCGGTAACGACAAAAATACGTCGATCGCTGTTATCTTTCTTCGCCGCCAGCGCAATGCCGACCGCCACCGGTAAACCGTGGCCCAGCGCACCGGTATTCAGCTCAACGCCCGGCGTTTTTTGGCGCACCGGATGGC
Source organism: Enterobacter sp. Sphag1F (assembly GCF_014193275.1). Classification (NCBI taxonomy): domain Bacteria; kingdom Pseudomonadati; phylum Pseudomonadota; class Gammaproteobacteria; order Enterobacterales; family Enterobacteriaceae; genus Enterobacter; species Enterobacter sp. Sphag1F. Next base: position 336,951 of record NZ_JACHZD010000002.1, read on the forward strand.
CCGGCAGATGCGAATCCGAATGCTGATAGGTCGGCAGCCATTCGGTCGGGAAGTAACCGGCTTCTGCCAGCACGCAGTAATAACCGCCCACCGCATGGCCTTTCGACTGGATATAGATGTCGCGTTGCGGATCGTTGGTGCGATCCGGCGCGCAGTTAAGAATGCGAAAATAGAGTGCGGTGAGGATCTCCACCTGTGACAGATCGGCACCGGTATGCCCGCCCGCCGGGCTGCCCGCATTGAGCTGAATGATGCGGCGGCGCACGGCGCGCGCTTTCGCTGCCAGATCCGCTACCGAATATTTGAAAGGATTCATAGACACCTCTGAATTTTAAAGCATGGATGAATATTTATTCGTAATGGAGAAAAAAAGGTGCAGACAATCAGCGCCTGCACCCAACCGATTAACCTTTTGCCGGGCTACCGCCCTCCTCAATCAGCGCTTTCTGCGCCACCACCGCCGCTTTCTGCTGCATGCGGCTCTGCATTTGGTCGATGATCACCGCCACGATAATCACGATGCCTTTGATCACCATTTGCCAGAACTCGCTCACGCCCATCATGATCAAACCGTCGGCGAGAAAGCCGATCACGAACGCACCAATCAGCGTGCCGAGAATGGTGCCGCGTCCACCGGCCAGCGAGGTGCCGCCCAGCACCACTGCGGCAATCGCGTTCATTTCAAAGGAGGTTCCGTTCGCCGGATGGCTGGCCACCAGCTGCGACGACACCACGATGCCGGCAATCGCCGCGCAGAAACCGGAGATGGCATACACCCAGATTTTCACCGACTTCACTTTCACGCCCGAAAGTTCAGCGGCGCGTTCGTTATCGCCAATCGCGTAAACCTGACGACCAAACGGCAGACGGCGCGCGACATAGGCAATCACCAGCGCCAGCAGCACCATCATCCAGATGGCCCACGGCAAACCGAGAAAATAGCCCGCGCCAATCTTGTCGAATCCGGTATTGCCGAGCATTTCATTGCCCTGTAAACCGGGGAAGGTTTCACCGCCTGACGTAAGCATCGCCGTGCCGCGCAGGATGTACATGGTGCCGAGCGTGCAAATGAACGGTGCCACGTTATAACGGGTGATGATCCAGCCGTTTGCCGCACCAATCAGACCGCCAATCAGCAACACAATCGGTACGATCAGCCACACGCTGGGAAAGATGGCGATGCCAAACATCGGCAACACAATGCCTTTGGTGATCAGCCAACCGGCGATCATGCCACACAGGCCGAGTGTTGCGCCGATGGAGAGATCGATGCCCGCCGTGATGATGACAAATGTGATGCCGAGCGCGAGGAAGGCGTTAATGGCGATGTGTTTCACCATGATCACCATGCTGCCCACCGCGAGGAAATCGGGCACCGTGATAGCGAAGAAACCGACAATCAGAAACAGCGCAATAAAGGTGCGCAGTTTGAGCAGCAGCAAAATCAGGCTTTCGCGTGAGTTGAACGCTTTAGCTGGCGATGCGAGCGCGAGCGCGCCGTTGTTTTTCATATCAGAACCCTTGTGCGCTTGCTTTAACCAGCGCCGCCTCTTCCGCTTCAGCGCGCGGCAGGTCAGCAGTCAATTTGCCGCCGGACATCACAATGATGCGATCGGCAACGGCCATGATCTCTTTCAAATCAGAGGTGGAGAACACCACCGCAATGCCCTGCTCGGACAGCTTCACCATCATGCGGAACACTTCGCCTTTGGCCCCGACGTCGATGCCACGGCTTGGTTCATCCAACAGCAGCAAGCGCGGATTGGTCAACAGCGAACGGCCAATCACCACCTTTTGCTGATTGCCGCCGCTCAGCGCGCTGATGGCGACATCCGGCGAAGAAATTTTGATCGCCAGATTGCCGACGGTGCTGGTCACCACTTCGCGTTCCGCCTGCTCTGATATCACCGTGCGATGCGACAGACGCCGCCACAGGCTGGCGATGGTGAGATTGCTCGCCACCGATGAGATGGGAAAAATGCCCGAGCGTTTGCGATCTTCCGGCACCAGACTCATGCCCATACGGATACGTTCTGCGGTCGGCAGACGCGTCGGCAGCGGTTTGCTGTCGAGCCACAGCTTGCCGAGATAGTTACGCTGCGTGCCGAGCAAACACTCAAACAGCTCGGTGCGCCCCGCTCCCATCAATCCGTAAATGCCGACGATCTCTCCGGAACGCACCTGGAAGCTAACGTCATCTACCAGCGTGTTGCCGTTCGGGCTGACGCAGGTGATGTGTTCGGCTTCCAGCACCGGCGCACCAAACTGGCGGTCCGGCGGCAGAAAGGTGCCCACCGGTTCGCTACCCAGCATTTCACGTACGATCCACGGCACGTCGATATCGCTGACCTGCGCTTCGGCCTGAAAACGTCCGTCGCGCAGAATGGTGATCACATCGCCAATCGCCATCAGCTCCTCCAGCCGATGCGAGATATAGATGATGGAAACGCCCTGGCGCGTCAGTTCGCGGATCACCCGAAACAGAATTTCCACTTCGGTTTTACTCAGCGCCGAGGTCGGTTCATCGAGGATCAAAATGTCGGCGTCCTCCGCCAGTGCTTTGGCGATCTCCACCAGTTGCTGCTGGCCGACCTTCAGGCTGCCAACCTTCTCATCCGGTGAAATCGGCTGATCGAGGCGCTGCATCAGCGCGGCGGTGCGGCGTTTTTGCTCGACTTCATTGATGGGCCGGATGCCGCTTTGAATTTCGCGGCCGAGGAAAATATTCTCCGCCACGCTGAGGTTCTCAAACAGGTTGAGTTCCTGATGCACCATGCCAATGCCGTGGCGCGCGGCGTCTCGCGTGCTGTGAAACGCCACTTTGTTGCCATTGAGGAACATTTCTCCGCTGGTCGGCTGCTGCACGCCGGCGAGGATCTTCATTAGCGTCGATTTCCCCGCGCCGTTCTCGCCGATGATGACGTTGACTTTGCCGCGCCACACGCGGTAATCCACACGATCCAGCGCTAAGGTGCCGGGGAACAGCATTGACATCTGATTGGCCTGCAGAATGATCTCGTCGCTCATCATGGATTCCCCTGCTTCAGCTGAATCGCCACCACATCATCCACCGTGCCTGCGCCCATGCTGACGGCAAGCAGCGCCTGCGCCGGTTTGCCCACCCAGCTGGCATCCACCGCTGGCAACTGTTTCACCGCGTGGCGATTCAGCGCTTTGGTCAGCTGCGCGTACTGCACCTGATTGGTGAACTCTTCGAAGCGGAAACCGGCCGCATCGCGGATGGCGTTGCCGCGCAGCACCGGACCAATCAACACTTTCACCGGCTTGCCGTTGATGGTCATGGTGAGGCTGCGTTCCCGATCGTTGCTGTTATCAAACGCCGTCACCGTGCCCGCTGCGCGCACAAACACGCTCTCGCTGCCGCCGGCTTTGACGGTGTGGCTTTTGGTTTCCATATCTGCCCAGCTCAGCGCCTGCTTCTCAGCGGGCTGCTGCACGCGGCTGGCCCAGCTTGATTCCGCAATCTGCTGCGGCGTTTGATCGCTGTAGCCCGGTTTGGCGTTGGGATCTTTCGGCATGATGGGTTTGCCGTCGGCATCCAGATCCACCACGGTGCAGGCGGCTAACATCAGCGTCAGCAGCCCGATCAGCATGCCGCTCAGCGCTTTCCCCTTCATGCCGACCTCCATGTTATTGCGCCAGCTTGAAGGTTTTCAGCTTCGAGGCGTTGCTGTCGTCAATCAGCACGCAATCCATCAGCTGCTTCTCCTGTTTCTGCGCTTTGCCGTTCTTCAGGTAGTAATCCACCTGCTCAACGGCCATCTGCGCCTGATCCCAGCCCGGCTGCAGTACGGTGGCTTTGATGTTGCCTTTATTGAGGATGGAGTCGCGGGTGTAATCGCTGCCGTCGAAGCCGACCACAATCACATTGGTTTTGCCCGCCGCTTTCAACGCGGCTTCCGCACCGAGCGCCATGGTGTCGTTACCGGAGATTACGCCGACGATATTCGGGTTCTTCTGCAGGATGGTTTCCATGCGGCTGAAGGCTTCGGTCTGGCTCCAGTTGGCACTCTGCTGCGCCACCATTTTCAGATCGGGATAATCATCCAGTACGTCGTGATAACCCTGCGAACGCACGCCCGCATTGGTATCCGACTCTTTGCCCAGCAGCTCGACGTAATCCCCTTTGCCGTTGAGCAGTTTGGCGAACTTCTCGGCACCGAGCTGTGCGCCCTGATAGTTGTTGGAGACGATTTGCGCTACGGCAATGCCGGTTTTGTTGATTTCGCGGTCGATGAGGAAGGTAGGAATGCCGGCATCTTTCGCTTTCTGCACCGGGCCAACCGTGGCATCCGCACCGGCGTTATCGAGGATGATGGCTTTGGCTTTACGCGCGATGGCGGTTTCAATCAGCTGGTTTTGCTTATTCACGTCATCATCGTGCGAAGCCACCAGCGTGGTGTAACCGAGCGCTTTGGCTTTTTCCTGCGCGCCATCGGCTTCCGCTTTAAAGAACGGGTTGTCATGCGATGGCGTAATGATGGCCAGCAACCCCTTATCCGCCGCCAGCGACGCCGCCGAGATCATCATGATTGAAGCAAGTAGAGAGATTTTGAGGACAGAGGCTTTCATTTGTTATCTCCGATTGAATATATATTCAATTGCGATTTTATATGCATAATGACTATGCGCTGGCTTTCTGAGCACGTCCATTGCCCGATCCTCAAAAAGCGAAAACGATCACAAAATGTTCTGCGTTGTTATTTATGACCGGCTGATTAACAATACCAGGCAGGTTAAGAGAGAGAAAAAACCATGGCAAAACAGGATGAACAGCGGCTGATGGTGAAAATCGCCACGCTTTATTATGTGGAAGGCAGGAAGCAGTCCGACATTGCGCAGCTGCTGAAGCTGTCGCAATCCTTTGTGTCGCGCATCCTCAATCGCAGCGTGAAAGAAGGTGTGGTGAAGATCAGCGTGGTGCCGCCGGCCAATGTGTTCCCTGAGCTGGAAAAAGCCATTGAGCAGCTCTATCAACTGCCGCAGGTGATTGTGGTGGATGTGCCGGATCAGGCGTCGGCGTTGCAGATCAAACAGGCAATCGGTTCCGCTGCCGCGCACTATCTGGAAACGCGCGTGCGCGCCGATGAGCTGATCGGCATTTCTTCCTGGAGCGGCACGATTCGCGCGATGGTGGATGCGCTGCATCCGCTCAGCGCGCCGTGCAAAGGCGTGATTCAGCTGCTGGGCGGCGTGGGCGCCAACGGCAACGTGCAGGCCACGATTCTGACGCAGAATCTGGCGGCACTGCTGGATTGTCCGGCGTGGCTGCTGCCGTCGCAGTCGATCGAGCATTCGGTGCAGGATCGCCAGCGTTTGTCGGTTAATCCCGATGTCGCGGTGGTACTGGAGAAGTTTGATCAGGTGGATCTGGCGATTGTCGGCATTGGCGATCTTGAGCCTTCCGCCCTGCTACGCAACTCCGGCAACTATTACGACGGTGCGATGCTGCAAACGCTGGCCGAACGCGGCGCGGTGGGCGATATCTGCCTGCACTATTTTGACGCCGATGGTCAGCCAGTGCTCAGTGCAGAGGAAGATCCGGTGATTGGCATGGAGCTGGCGCAGGTGAAACGCTGTCCGCAGGTGGTGGCGTTAGCGGGCGGCAAAGAGAAAGCGCAGGCGATTCGTGGGGCGTTACGTGGTGGTTATGTGCAGGTGCTGATTGTGGATTATCCGACGGCGAGAGTGTTGGTGGAGGGTTAGTTTGGTGGGGTTGTTAAAAAGGTCGCCATGAATGGCGACCCTACATTCAACCGATGGTGCGGTAGGCGGTGGTGACTTTCCACAAATAACGCGGGGCCTGCGCCGCCGGATGTTTGTTCTGTACGTGCTGGTAAAACTCGTCCGGCGTCATCGAATTAATCATCGCAATCGCACGGTCGCGGTCACGCGAGAAGGTACGCAGCAAGGCGCCCGCGCCGTTGGCGTAGGAGACAATAGTGGCGTAGCGCAGCGTGAGCGGATCGCGAATCCCAGCTAATGCGGAGTCCTGCAAAATTTTCAGGTAGGCGGCGCCGATATCAATGTTCTTCGCCGGATCGCGCAGCTCGGAAGAGGATGGCTGACCATGACGGCCCTGGGTGCGATAAACTTCGCGGCCTGCAGTAGAGGCCTTAATTTGCATCAGACCGACCGCATTGGAACGGCTCACCACAGTGGGATTGCCTCCGGATTCGACACTAATAATGGCGCTGATTAACTTCTCATCAACGCCATAATGACTGGCGGCATCTTCGGTAAACATTGACCATGCATCATTCACTTTCGACGGCGGTGCCTGGGTCAAAGGCGTATTCTTCTCGGGCAGTGCCGGTTTTTCCGGCTCGCTTGAACAGCCAGCAAGCAGCAGTGCAGAAAGCATAAGTAGGCGAATTTTCACTGATTTTTGGTTCCGCAATAGGGTTGGCGCAAGCTATCATACCTGGCGCAGCGCGATGCAAAATTACCGTTTATCCTAAATCGGTAAAAAACCTTATGCTACCGTGACTTCGATAACGCATTTCGTCATCATCGGCAGGCCACTCTACAGCAGGATGGAAGTTATGGTTACTCCCCGCACGCTACGTCTTATCGCCCCTTCCGGTTATTGCCACAATCAGGACGCCGCCCAACGTGCGGTGCTTCGTTTACAGGCCGCAGGCCATCATCTTGAGAATCTCTCTGCCATCACCCGCCGCTTTCAACGCTTTGCTGGCAATGATGCGCAGCGGCTGAATGATATCAATGCGCTGGCTACGCTGGAGGCGCTGCCTGATATCGTGCTGGCGGTGCGTGGCGGCTATGGCGCTTCACGTTTGCTGGATAAGATCGATTATGTTGGTCTGCAACGTCGATTGCTCAATCAACCGGTGGCGCTGTGCGGCCACAGCGATTTCACCGTGCTGCAGCTGGCGTTGCTGGCGCAAATCGGCCTGATTACCTTTAGCGGTCCGATGCTGGCCGGTAACTTTGGTGCAGAGGCATTATCTGATTTTACCGAGTCGCACTTTTGGCAAACGCTAACTTCACCTACAGTCAATCTAAGCTGGCCGAGCACAAGCCCGGATCACGGCCGCTGGCAAGGCACCTTGTGGGGTGGCAATTTAGCGATGATTTGCTCGCTGATTGGTACGCCGTGGATGCCGCAAATCGAAGGCGGGATTCTGGTGATCGAAGATGTGAACGAACATCCGTTCCGCATCGAACGCATGCTGATTCAGCTGCAGCAGAGTGGCATTTTGTCGCGCCAGCAAGCGATTATTACCGGCAGTTTCACCAGCACCTCGCTGTCGGCGTATGACAACGGTTTTGATTTTGCCACCGTGTGGCAGCGCATCCGTGACGAGTTTCAGATTCCGGTGATTAGCGATCTGGCTTTTGGACACGATGCTGATACCGTGACGCTGCCGCTGGGTGCCAGCGCCACGTTGCAGATTGAGAATGGAGAAGCACAGTTCGCCTTCACCGGCCACCCGACATTGCGCTAACGTTTTGCCGCAGGAGACCGACAATGAAGCCACTGTACGACGACTTGTGGATCTCCACGCCAGAATTCCCCGCCGAAGAGACGGCGAATGATTTAATGATGCATGGCTTTATGCTGTGCCACCCACGCGGCAATTTATTGATTGGTCGCGTGGAGCATCCACTCGATCATGAATTCCTCAACGATGCCGGCGGCGTGATTCGCCACTATTTGACCCACTGGCATGAAGCCGCACCGGGCGCGATCGCCATTCAGCAGCGCTTTAATAGTGCGCTCTATTGTCACAGTCGTTCGCTGGGACCGGTTAGTTTAGTGATTGAGCCTGACGAAACCTTTACCCAACAAGAGACACACTTCGGCGATTTCCACCTGTTGCCGACGCCCGGACATACGCCTGGCAGCAGTAGCTATCTGTATCACTCGCCGCTTGGCCAGACTTATCTGTTTGTCGGCGATACGCTGACCCGCGACTACAATCGCTGGATCAGCGTGCTAATGCCAGACAGTAATCCCACCGAACTGCAGCAGTCGCTGGAGCTTTATCGCTCATTGCGTCCCGATGTGGTTTTGATGAGCACCACGCGTGGACATCTGTCGTGGGCCAAAGTGAATTTGCAGAGCTGGCTGGCAGCCATCGATGAGGCAGAACAATCACCGCTGGATTTGCGCCAACGGCAACTGATCAAACAGGGTTATTAACTCACGAGTTTGGACGCGCGCTGTCGTCGTAACGTTCCAGCGACAGAATCTGTGCATCGCGCTTATCGGTACGGCTGCAGGGCAATAGCTTGTTGCTATTAGCGTAGACGAAGAAGGTTTCATCGTTATTTTTATTCACGATTAACTGATCGCCATTACGAAAACGGGTGATGGCAACTTTGTCACCGCCTTTCAGGCTGGTGCGCTGCTGACCAGCAGCGATCTGGAAGTGGCGCGTCGGCCACATTAAGGTACTCAAACCATACTCGGCACGCGATACCGTCATGGTGGGACGGCCGGGACAGGTAATTTGATATTCGGTTTCGCTCCAGGCGGGCGCAATCTGACAAGCCAGCACGCCAACGGCCATAACTATCGCCTTCATTGGGTTCTCCGCTGAGGTTAAATGATGATTTCGTGGAGTGATTTGCCTTGCTGCTGCATTCCATGAACGTTATCTAACAGCAGCAAAGCCTGGTACATCAAACGTGGCGAAATTTCGCGGGAGCAGGAACTACTCAGCAGCCACTTGCGCCGCGACCAACATCAATGCCAGCCCGGCCTCTTCGGCTTCAAAACGCTGCATCACTTCCTGAATGGCCGCTACGCAGTTCATTACCTGCTTCTTTTTGTCGGCTTCTAATTTGTCGATCGCGTGCTGAAGAATCATTAAACTCGCTTCTTCTTCTTTCATTAATTTACCCTTGTTTTGCTTACCCGGTGCGCAACGCTGGCAAGAATACCGTTTCTCTGCTAGTAAAGTCACCCCTTTACATTCCTTCCGCTTAACGATTATACAAATGACAAATGGGAAGCAGCGCCAGACCTGCTATGATCCACTTATCAGTACGCATTGGCGTGCCATTGCAAACCAGGGAATGAAGCAGGTGCTCATGTGGCGAATCACGGTTGTACTCACCCTTTTAGTTTTAGCTGGCTGCAGTTCCGCACCGAAAGGTGTCGACTGTCCGGGCGAAGTGTCGACGATTTATGGACAATCGATGGGCAATACGCAGGCGCGCATCTTTGATTTGGTGAACGCCTTCGCCGTCTCGCGCGAAGGCGTGAAGGTGCAAAGCGGCACGCTGCACTCCACCGATCGCTTTCAGTACGTGCCTTCGGCCATCACCGCAGAAGGCTTCTACGCGCAACGGCTGTCTGATAAACAGTTCCGCCTGATCAATCCCTATCAGAACACCATGATCACCTGGACGTGCCCATAAGCCGTGCGTCGCAGTGCGAGATGGTTTATTGTCTGACCATCTCACGCTGCGGACCTGCCTGATGGAAAAGAGTCTGGATAACAACGGCTATGTCGATTTCCCCTTCCCGGCCAGCACCAATGCGGATGGCTCGGTGAATCCTTGTGGATTCGACCTGACGCTGGAAACCGATCGTATTGATGAGATTACCGCCGGTAAACATTCCGAAAATATGCGGCGTCTACTGGAAGAGGTCAATTTGCAGGAGGGCTTGTTTATGACGCTGGCCTGCGACTGGCAGCAGCGTGACGACGGCGTGTGCGGCTTTATCGATGTGGCATTTCGTCCGACGACTGCAGGCTTTAACACGGAAGAGACACAAAGCCTCGATCAGGCGTTTGAAATCTACCTCAGCCGACAAGAGAAGCAGCACAATATGCAGAGCGGCACGCTGATCAATTATGCGCGTGCCGTGTTGGATTGGGGTTGGTCACCGCTGCAGCAGCGCCACATGCGTTATGAAAAAGTGACCTTGCGCTATTACTGCCAGCAGGCTGACGATGCCGAATGGTGTTTTGATCATCTGCGTCACTTCCTTGTGAGCTGGTATCCGGCTTATCGCGGAAAGCCCTAGTTCAGACTATTGCGTCCCGCCTTTCTGCTGCGCGCAGAATTTTTGCGTACTGCAAACTGCTGTTACAACCTTTACCGCTGCGTCATTTGCTGCCTGCAGTTTCTCTGACTACGCTTTACAGGACATTCACCACGATCAGGGAGTAATTATGAGCGACAAAGCGGAAGCAAAATTGAATGAAGCGGCAGGTGCCGTTCAGGAAAAATTTGGCGAATTCACCGGTTCACGCCGTCAGCAAGCCAAAGGTGCGGCACGTCGTTATCCGGCTCAGGCCAGCTATGCGGTTCAGGATGCAGCGGATTGTGTGGTGAAATCGGTACGCGATAATCCCGCGACCGGCCTGGCAGTTGCAGCCAGCATTGGTGTGATTGTCGGTTTTCTGCTCGGACGTAAGTAATCTGTAAATGGGGCCTTAAGGCCCCAATTTATTGGCGATGTCCAACATCCTCAACGCGTTCCTGAATATGCTCATCCGGCGTTTCAGCCACATCTGCAGTGCTGTTTTCCATCTTCAAATGACGTTCGTGCGGCATGGTGAGCGTAATTAAGCCTGAAGGCTGGGCGCAAGCAGCCACGGACAGCAGCAGAAAAAACCACGCAGCGATAACCTTCTTTCCCATCGTTTTCTTACCAGCAAGCTGAGATATGTCGGCTCAGATTGCCCGAATCAATGCAAATCAGCGTCAACTTGCCGCAAAGCTGTGTAGTCAGTTGTGTACAACTAAACTTGCGCGCGCCGTGCTTTGTATCGCGCAACCATGGTCATCAGCGCCTGATAAATTAATCCCGCATACAAGCTCATCACGATCACCATGCCGATCTCTTTGCCCTGCGCCTGCCACGAAACAAACCACATAAAAATGCCCCACAACAGGGAAAAAATCAGCCAGCCTTTGACAAACTTGATTACACCTTGCATACCACCTCCTGAATCGTAAGCGCTGAAGATAGCGGTTTAGTCTTTAATACACACTGCCATCAGCACGTAAATGTTAACTGATTCAAACTTCCATGAAGTGAATTGTAAAGCAACGCAAAGTGATAGGAATACGCTGCACATATTGCAATTTAGCTCTGCCGCAACTTTGACGTCATCAGGTTAACTTAAGCGCGGTTAAGCACGCCATAGGCAAGGTAGGACGATTGCACAGGTGTGTATCGTGTGTATAATTTGATGGCAGGGATGGCGATGAAAAGCTCTGAGCTAATTAAAATGCTGGTGAACACCGGATGGAGTATTGAAAGAATCAAAGGCAGTCATCATCAGTTCTCCCATCCTGATTTCAGTTATCTCATCACTGTTCCGCACCCGCGAAAGGACCTAAAAACAGGAACGCTGATGCAGATTTTGAAGGATGCCAAACTTAAATAGCGCGATAACGCCCTACTAAACTCAGCCACAGGTGAAAATTATGTTGTATCCCGCCTTTGTTGAAATTGATGTTGATGGCTCTGCCAGCGGTTTCTTCCCTGACGTAACCGGCTGCTACTTTGCTGGAGATACGCCAGAGCATACCCTTTACGATGCCCAGTCTGCGCTGAGTGCGCATTTTGAATTAATGGCAGAGAAAAGCATGCTCATTCCCGAACCTTCGCAGAATTGGATCACCGATTTTAGCCAGACAGGAATTTGGATTTATGTTGAGATCGATATTACGCGTTATCTGGGTAAATCTGAGCGCATCAACATCACTATGCCGAACTTGTTGATTGAGAAGATAGATCAGGCCGTGGGGAATGATGCGCGCTATAACAGCCGCAGCCACTTTCTTGCTGAAGCCGCGCGTAAAGCGTTATCACACTCTTAACGTGTCACTAACAACGCCTTTGCGCACACGTAGCATATCGCCTTTGGCGCGTTTATGTTTGAATTCCCGCCAACACTGTCCGGCATGTGGTTGAAATGAATTATTTAAGCAAGATACAAAGTTTTATTGAGGGCAACACGGTGCTGTCGGCCGCATTTAGCCTGGTGTTACTGATGTTTGCCGGCATGATCGCCCATCTGATCTGTAAATTCTTTATTGTGAAGGTGGTCAGGAAGGTGTTCTTCAGCACGCACAAGAATCAGGTGCCTCTGGATAAGGACGTCAGGCTGTCGGAGAAGCTCTCTAACTTTATCCCGGTGATCACGGTCTACTATCTGCTGCAGTTTATGCCAGATTTACCAGAGCATCTGTTGATTGCGATAAAGACTATCTGCGGCATCCTGTTCTTTGTGTATTTATCGCTGTTCTTTACCGAAGTGCTGGAGATCGTTAATAACTCCTATTCGAAAAAAGCCAAACGTAAGAATCACTCGATCAAGGGTTATATCCAGGTCGGCAAGATTCTGGTGCACATTATTTCAGCGATCATGATTCTGGCGATTATGTCGAATAAATCACCGGTGATTATTATCTCCAGTTTGGGTGCGGTAGCGGCGGTGTTAATGTTGGTGTTCCAGCATACGCTGATGTCGCTGGTGGCCAATATTCAGGTGTCCTCTAACGATGTGTTGCAACTCGGTGACTGGATTGAGATGCCTGACAATGGCATTAGTGGCGAAGTGATCGATATCGCGCTGCATACCATCACCATTCGCAATTGGGACAATACCCTGTCGCGCATCCCGACCAAAAACTTCCTCACCGAAACCTACACCAACTGGCAGGCGATGTTCTCCTCCGGCGCGCGCCGCATTATGCGCAGTTTCCATCTTGATCAGATGTCGATTCGTTTTCTCGATCACGATATGGTGCAGCAGATGAGCCAAATTCGCGGTGTCAGTGAGCAACTCTCGGCGCTGATGGATGGTCGCGACAGCAATGCAGTGGGCGAACGCTGGTTTGCCGAAAACGGCATCACCAATCTCACGGTGTTTCGTAAATACCTGACGGCGTGGCTATCGCAGCGCGACGATATCAAGAAAGATATGTATATCGTGGTACGCGCCATGAAGCCTTCACCCGAGGGCTTGCCGGTGGAGGTTTATTGTTTCACCTCGTCAGTGCTGTGGGTGGATTACGAGGATTCTCAATCGGCCATTTTTGAGTATATCTACGCGATTGTCGGCCACTTCTCGCTGCGGATGTATCAGCAGCCGGGCGGTAGTGATTTCTGGCGGCTGTCGCAGGAGCGAGCTCAGGTGGCAAAATCCAATGAGCAGCAAATCGATTGATGCAATAAAAAACGGGAGCCACTGGCTCCCGTTTCTTTAATGTTCGTAAGCCAATGGCTTTCGCTAATGACATGTTGGTGAGAACAATGCTTTTACAACTTTATTTGTTGTGAGCCTCCATGTAAAATTCCCCACTATTTTTAAAATAATGATGTCCTCATGGCTAACATTTCACTATGTTGAAATTATTCTCACGTTTTTTATCAGTAGGCATCATTAACACCTTGATCCATTGGATGGTGTTTGCAGCCCTGTATTCTCTGAATACCCGCCAGTGGCTGGCTAATCTGTTGGCTTTCATTGTCGCCGTAACATTTTCATTTTTTGCTAACGCACGCTGGACGTTTAAAGCCGAAGCGACAACTTTCCGCTATGTCATCTTTGTTGCTTTTATGGGCATGATGGCCGCAGGTATTGGCAGTTTCGCCGATCATACGCATATTAATCCGATTATCACGCTTATCTCATTTTCCATAATAAGTCTGATATTCGGCTTCATCTATTCAAACTTTATTGTTTTTAGGGTGAAAAAATGAAAATTTCTCTGGTGGTGCCTGTCTTCAACGAAGAAGATGCAATTCCGGTTTTTTACCGGACCGTTAAAGAAAAGCTTTCTTCTTACAATCTTGAAATCATCTTTATTAATGATGGCAGTACTGATAGTACAGAACAGATTATTAAATCGCTTCAGAATAATGACGAATCTGTATTAGTCATCAATTTTATTCGTAACTTTGGTAAAGAAGCCGCGCTGCTCGCTGGACTTGAACATTCTAGTGGTGATGCAGTCATTCCGGTTGATGTTGATCTTCAGGATCCCATTGAAGTCATTCCTTTGCTGATAAATAAATGGCAAGAAGGCTGGCCGATTGTATTGGCCAAGCGCAATGATAGGCGTAGCGATAGTCGTTTTAAGCGAAAAACCGCTGCATGGTTTTACAAGTTACACAATAAAATCAGCTCACCAAAATTAGAAGAAAATGTTGGCGACTTTCGTTTACTTTCTCGCGCAACTGTCGAAAACATTAAGCAATTGCAGGAACGCAATCTGTTTATGAAAGGTCTTCTGAGTTGGGTAGAAGGTGATTCTGCCATCGTTGAATATAGTCGCCCAGCGCGCATTGCCGGAGAAGCAAAATTTAATGGATGGCGACTTTGGAATCTGGCTCTTGAAGGGCTTACCAGCTTTTCAACATTTCCGCTCAGAGTGTGGACCTATATTGGTTTTTTTGTCGCGTTCTTGTCGTTCGTTTATGGCGCATGGATGATTATTGATAAAATAATATGGGGAAATCCTGTTGCCGGATATCCGTCACTACTGGTTTCAATACTCTTTTTAGGTGGCATTCAGTTGATAGGAATAGGTGTATTAGGTGAATATATTGGCAGGATCTATATTGAAACCAAACATAGACCTCGATATATAAAAAAGGAATCAAATGACTAATATAGCCTGCAATAACTTTAAAATTTATTTTTTATTAGCCGTGGCCTTGCTCGCCAGTTATAGCCCTGTTTTTCTCTCGAGCTATGCTTTTTCGGATGATTGGTACTATCTGTTCAGCTCTCAGACTGATCCAGCCAGCATTTTTAAATGGGATGTTCTTTCAGGAAGGCCGGCCTACGGCGGTTTGCGCTATTTACTCTCATTCTTTATATCCAGTGTGGACTCGTTAATACTGTTAAGACTGCTATCCGTTTCTTCTCTTATCATACTAAGCTGTTACTTTTACAAATTTATCTCTGATAGAAATATTCTCAAAAATAATCTGCAGAGAGTGATATTCTCATTAACGATCTGTTTACTGCCCTCTTTCCAGGTATTCAACTCGTGGTCAGTATGTTTTCCTTTTGTCACCTCTATTATTCTTGCTGGATTGAGTTACTCAGCACTAACTACATTGCGCGGCATTTCAGGGATTATGTTATCAGCATTGCTGATCACGTGTTCCTTCGCTATTTATCAACCCACTGCAATGTGTTTCCTATTTTTTGCATTTATGGACACTTGCCTGACCTCCCGCAAAATTGAAAAAAAGGAACTCATTCGTACTTTCGCAATGATTTTCTTTGGTATGCTGATGGCATTAGTATTAGCTAAAGCCATCCCGCTCCTGTTATTCGGCGAGACACTTTCAAGAAGTAACATCACCATTGATCTTATAGGAAAGATTAAATGGTTCTTTGTAGAACCATTAAAAAATGCCATCTGTAATTATGACACCGGCAGAAAAGCACTCTCGATCATCATATCGCTAGGTTTTATCTTGATCGGATTGAAAAACATTAGCAAGAATGGCAAAGAAAAAGTATTTTTATCTTTCCTCTTCGCTGTTGCAGCAGTGACACCAAACTTGCTGGTGACAGAGAGTTGGGCGGCTTACCGTACTATCAGTGCGCTTTCGTTGATTACCACCTCTTGCTTCCTTATTGGGCTATTCTTTATTATCGATAAAATAAAATACTCAGGATTCATTTATCTTTTGCTTCCTGTTGCTGCAGGATGGCTTGCAGCCAGCAATATTAAAGATGGGTTTTCTTCACCTCAGCAAAAAGAGTATGCACTTTTACAGGCCGAAATCACTAAAGTGGTGCCAAAAGATTTCGATGGCACTCTTTATTACCGATTGAATACTGAGAATTTGCCAAAAATTGCAAAATCATCGAAATATGATGAGTTTGGTTCTTTATCTTTAGGCATGCCGTGGACATTTGCTGGTATGGCATACACCGTAAAGAAAGAAGCAGGTATGAATTTCACTCTTACGGAATCGCCAGTGATCACCGGAAACGACAACTGCCCAGGCAAGTGCATTATTATTGATGCTCAATCCGTACTGGCAATGAAATAAATTTTTAGCTGTAATAGTTGCTCATTTTAAAGCAAAAAAAACGGGAGCCATTGGCTCCCGTTATGCTTTCTGCCTGAGAGGCAAATTACATGTTGTTGATGATCGCGTCACCAAACTCTGAACATTTCAGCAGTTTAGCGCCGTCCATCAGACGTTCGAAATCGTAGGTCACGGTTTTGTTAGCGATAGCGCCTTCAACACCTTTAACGATTAAGTCAGCCGCTTCGAACCACTCCAGGTGACGCAGCATCATTTCTGCTGACAGGATTACTGAACCTGGGTTCACTTTATCCTGACCTGCATACTTAGGTGCTGTACCGTGCGTTGCTTCGAACAGGGCACATTCGTCACCGATGTTTGCGCCTGGTGCGATACCGATACCGCCAACCTGTGCCGCCAGGGCATCAGAGATGTAGTCACCGTTCAGGTTCATACAGGCGATCACGTCGTATTCAGCTGGACGCAACAGGATCTGCTGCAGGAAGGCATCCGCGATCACGTCTTTAACGATGATCTCTTTACCGGTGTTCGGGTTCTTGAATTTCATCCACGGGCCGCCATCGATCAGCTCGCCGCCGAACTCTTCTTTCACTAACTGGTAGCCCCAGTCTTTGAAAGAACCTTCGGTGAACTTCATGATGTTGCCTTTGTGAACCAGGGTCAGAGAATCACGATCGTTGGTGATGGTGTATTCAACTGCTGCGCGCACCAGACGTTTGGTACCCTCTTCCGAGCATGGCTTAACGCCGATACCGCACTGCTCAGGGAAGCGAATTTTCTTCACGCCCATCTCTTCGCGCAGGAACTTGATCACTTTATCCGCTTCTGGCGTGCCCGCCTTCCACTCGATACCGGCATAGATATCTTCTGAGTTTTCACGGAAGATCACCATGTCGGTTTCTTCAGGGCGTTTAACCGGGCTTGGAGTGCCTTTGTAGTAGCGAACCGGACGCAGACACACGTACAGATCCAGCTCCTGACGCAGTGCAACGTTCAGAGAACGAATACCGCCGCCAACTGGCGTAGTCAGTGGGCCTTTGATGGCAACGCGATATTCTTTGATTAAATCGAGGGTTTCCTGCGGCAGCCAGACGTCCTGGCCGTAAAGTTCTACTGATTTTTCACCAGTATAAATTTCCATCCAGGAAATTTTACGCTCGCCGTTGTAGGCTTTCTTCACAGCGGCATCAACCACTTTCAACATTACCGGGGAAACATCAACACCGATACCGTCACCTTCAATGTAAGGAATAATCGGGTTATTCGGAACTGTAAGTTTTCCCTGAGCCAGGGTGATTTTTTGACCTTCCGCCGGAACAACTACTTTGCTTTCCATCAACCTCTCCTTCGAGCGATTTTTTGTTAATGATTTGTAAGATGCGAGTCAATACTACTTGATTATTTCCGCTACGCCAATCACCGTAGTTTCGCGCTATAATGCGCCGAATGTTTCTGACTGCAAAGCCCATGCGAAAAACTTCTCAACGAATTCACCAGGATAAGCGTGCGAACTCCCCAGCACGTAAGCCCGTGCGCCGTGATACCCGTCCGAAAGGCCCAAGACGCGTCATACTCTTTAACAAACCCTTCGATGTTTTGCCGCAATTCAGTGATGAAGCCGGACGCCGCACGCTGAAAGATTTTGTGCCGGTAGGCGACGTTTATGCTGCGGGCCGCCTCGATCGCGACAGCGAAGGATTGATGGTTTTGACCAACGATGGCGCGCTGCAAGCCGCGCTGACGCAGCCTGGCAAGCGCACCGGAAAGGTCTATTTTGTGCAGGTGGAAGGCGCACCACAGGAATCAGATTTATCCCTGTTACGCAACGGCGTGACGCTCAACGACGGCCCAACGTTGCCGGCAGGCATCGAGTTAGTAGACGAGCCAGAGTGGCTGTGGCCGCGCCAGCCGCCGATTCGCGAGCGTAAGGCGATTCCCACCAGCTGGCTGAAAATCACCCTGTTTGAGGGCCGAAATCGCCAGGTGCGCCGCATGACGGCTCATATCGGTTTTCCGACGTTGCGTTTGATTCGCTTTGCGATGGGCGAACATCAGCTAGGCGATTTAACGCCCGGAGAATGGCGCGATATCAGCGCAGCCATTTAATAACTTTTAGTTAACAATTTCGGAGGAAGGATGTTTAAACCTCATGTAACGGTCGCCTGCATTGTGCAGGCACAGGGACATTTGCTGGTAGTCGAAGAGCGTGTGCACGGTCGTATTACCTGGAATCAGCCCGCTGGGCATCTTGAGGCCAATGAAACCCTGCTCGAAGCCGCCCAGCGTGAACTGTTTGAAGAGACCGGCATCGACGCCCATCCCGAATATTTCCTCGGCGTGCAGCAGTGGATTGCCCCAGACGATACACCTTTTGTGCGTTTCCTGTTTGGCCTCGATCTGGCCGAAAAAGTTGAAACCTCGCCGCACGATCGCGACATCGATTGCTGCTGGTGGCTGCCGCCAGAGCAGATTCTGACAGCTAATCGCCTGCGTTCACCACTAGTGGCAGAGAGCGTACGGCTGTGGCAACAGGGCGAGCGTTATCCGCTGCATCTGGTTGCGCCGTTCCAGTGGCCGTTTCATGAGGGTGCGCCCCCCGCTTCTGCATGATAGAATGCGCCGCCTGTTTTTATCGTAATTTAAGAGTGCGTCATGTCTGACAACAGCCAGAAAAAAGTGATCGTCGGAATGTCCGGCGGCGTCGATTCTTCCGTTTCCGCCTGGTTACTGCAGCAGCAGGGCTACCAGGTTGAAGGCCTGTTCATGAAGAACTGGGAGGAAGACGATGGCGAGGAGTATTGCACCGCCGCCGATGATCTGGCTGACGCACAAGCCGTGTGTGACAAACTCGGCATCAAACTGCACAAAATCAACTTCGCCGCCGAGTACTGGGATAACGTGTTCGAGCACTTCCTGGAAGAGTACAAAGCGGGCCGCACGCCGAATCCCGACATCCTGTGCAACAAAGAGATCAAGTTCAAAGCCTTCCTCGAATTCGCGGCGGACGATCTCGGCGCAGATTTCATCGCCACCGGCCACTACGTGCGCCGCCAGGATGTGGACGGTCAAAGCCGCCTGCTGCGCGGACTCGACGGCAACAAAGATCAAAGCTATTTCCTCTACACGCTCAGCCACCAGCAGATTGCGCAAAGCCTGTTCCCGGTTGGCGAACTGGATAAGCCGGAAGTACGCCGCATCGCTGAGCAGCTGGATCTGATCACCGCCAAGAAGAAAGATTCCACCGGCATCTGCTTTATCGGCGAGCGCAAATTCCGTGACTTCCTTGGTCGCTATCTGCCTGCCCAGCCGGGCGAAATCGAAACCGTTGACGGCGAAATCGTCGGTGAACATCAGGGCTTGATGTACCACACGCTCGGCCAGCGTAAAGGCCTGGGCATTGGCGGTCGTAAAGAGAGCAATGACGATCCCTGGTATGTGGTCGACAAAGATGTGGCGCGCAATCGTCTAATCGTGGCGCAAGGCGGCGAGCATCCGCGGCTGATGTCTGTAGGTTTGATTGCCCAACAGCTGCATTGGGTCGATCGCCAGCCGATTACCGCCTCGCTGCGCTGCACGGTGAAAACCCGCTATCGCCAGACTGACATTCCGTGTGAAATCATTCCGCACGGCGACGACCGTATTGAAGTCCGTTTTGACGAGCCGGTTGCGGCGGTCACGCCGGGCCAATCTGCCGTGTTTTATCTCGGTGAAGTGTGCCTCGGCGGCGGCATTATCGAACAACGCCTGCCTCTGGCAGAAGCCTAAGGTCGGCGCTGCCCGACGCGATGACAGGAGTTAAGCGTGGCTAAGAACTATTATGAGATTACACTTGCGCTGGCGGGCATATGCCAGGCTGCCCATGTGGTGCAACAGCTCGCGCAACAGGGACATTGCAATAACGCGGCACTGAATGTGTCGCTGCGCAGCCTGATCGATCTCAATCCCGGTTCAACGCTGGCGGTATTTGGCAACGACGAAGCCAATTTGAAGGTTGGATTAGAGACCTTAATGGCGGTGCTGAACAGCAGCAATCGTCAGGGCGCCAGCGCAGAACTGACGCGCTACACCTTAAGCATGATGGTGCTGGAGCGTAAGCTGCACGGTAATAAAACCGCGATGAACACGCTGGCACAGCGCATCGGCCAGCTTGACCGTCAACTGGCGCATTACGAACTGGAATCAGACACCATCACCAGCGCGATGGCCGGCATTTATGTCGATGTGATTAGCCCGTTGGGCCCGCGCATTCAGGTGACCGGTTCGCCGCAGGTATTACAGAATTCACAAGTGCAGAGTAAAGTGCGCGCCGCCCTGCTGGCCGGCATTCGCTCTGCGGTGTTATGGCAGCAGGTTGGCGGTGGCCGTCTGCAGCTGATGTTCTCGCGCCAGCGCTTGCTGAGCGAAGCCAAAACCATTTTATCCCGCCTGGGCCCGGCGTATTAAGCGCCGCCCCGGCATAATTGTTAAACGATTCAGGAGTTGCACTGATGGAATTATCCTCTCTGACCGCCGTTTCACCTGTCGATGGTCGTTACGGCGATAAAGTCAGCCCACTGCGCGCCATTTTCAGCGAGTTCGGTTTGCTGAAATTCCGCGTTGAGGTTGAGGTTCGCTGGTTACAAAAACTGGCTACGACTGTAGAGATCAAGGAAGTTCCTGCATTTGATGCCGACGCAAACGCTTTCCTTGATGCCATTGTCGCCAATTTCAGCGAAGAAGACGCGGCGCGTATCAAAACCATCGAGCGCACCACCAATCACGACGTCAAAGCCGTGGAATATTTCCTGAAAGAGAAAGTGGCCGATATCCCTGCGCTGCATGCGGTGTCTGAATTTATCCACTTCGCCTGCACCTCCGAAGATATCAATAACCTGTCGCACGCGCTGATGCTGGAAACGGCACGTCGTAATGTGATCGTGCCGTTCTGGAACAAACTGATCGATGCAGTTAAAGGTCTGGCGCACGAATACCGTGACATTCCGCTGCTGTCGCGCACCCACGGCCAGCCAGCAACGCCGTCAACTATGGGTAAAGAGATGGCGAACGTGGCGTATCGTCTGGAACGCCAGTTGCGTCAGTTGAGCAAGATTGAAGTGCTGGGTAAAATCAACGGTGCGGTCGGCAACTACAACGCCCACATCTCGGCTTATCCGGAAGTGGACTGGCACCAGCTGAGCGAGCAGTTTGTCACCTCGCTGGGCATTACCTGGAACCCGTACACCACGCAGATCGAGCCACACGATTACATCGCTGAACTGTTTGATTGCATCGCGCGTTTCAACACCATTCTGATCGACTTTGATCGTGATATTTGGGGCTACGTCGCACTCAATCACTTCAAGCAGAAAACCATCGCCGGTGAAATCGGTTCGTCTACTATGCCGCACAAAGTAAACCCGATTGACTTCGAAAACTCCGAAGGCAACCTCGGCCTGGCTAATGCGATGATGCAGCATCTGGCGAGCAAACTGCCGGTTTCACGCTGGCAGCGCGACCTGACCGACTCCACCGTGCTGCGTAACCTTGGCGTCGGTATCGGTTATGCGCTGATCGCCTATCAAGCTACGCTGAAAGGCATCTCTAAGCTGGAAGTGAACCGCGATCGTCTGCTGGACGAACTGGACCATAACTGGGAAGTGCTGGCTGAGCCGATCCAAACCGTGATGCGTCGTTACGGCATTGAAAAACCGTACGAGAAGCTGAAAGAGCTGACGCGCGGTAAACGCGTTGATGCCGCCGGCATGCAGACCTTTATCGATAGCCTCGAGCTGCCGGAAGAGGAAAAAGTGCGTCTGAAGCAGATGACGCCAGCCAACTACCTCGGCCGTGCGATTCAGATGGTTGATGATTTGAAGTAATGTATCAACCAGGCGCGCTTAGCGCGCCTGGTTGTTCTATGGTTTAGTTGGCTTCGCATATACTCATTCCATCATCACTACGTTCGAAGCTAAGGAAATACTATGCGTGTACTGGTTGTGGAAGATAATGCGCTGCTGCGCCATCACCTCGCCGTGCAGCTGCGTGACATGGGCCATCAGGTCGATGCTGCAGAAGATGCCAAAGAAGCGGATTATTTCCTGCAAGAACATATCCCCGACATCGCGCTGGTCGATCTCGGTTTGCCGGACGAAGATGGCATGTCGCTGATTCGCCGCTGGCGCACCGATGCCGTGCGCCAACCGATTCTGGTATTGACCGCTCGCGAAGGCTGGCAGGCCAAAGTGGAAGCGCTGGAAGCCGGTGCCGACGACTACGTGACCAAGCCCTTCCACATTGAAGAAGTGGCTGCACGTTTGCAGGCGCTGATGCGTCGCAACAGCGGTCATGCATCGCAAATTATCTCTATGCCGCCGTTCCAGGTCGATCTCTCTCGCCGTGAACTGACGGTGCAAGACGAGCCGGTAAAACTGACCGCCTTCGAGTACACCATCGTCGAAACCCTGATTCGTAATGCGGGTAAAGTGGTGAGCAAAGATTCGTTGATGCTGCAGCTCTATCCCGACGCCGAACTGCGCGAAAGCCACACCATTGACGTGCTGATGGGCCGTCTGCGCAAAAAAATTCTGTCACTCTATCCGACCGAAGTGATCAACACCGTGCGCGGCCAGGGCTATCGCTTTGATCTCTGATTTATGACGTGGTTACAACGCTTACGCCCCTTCTCACTTCGCGCCCGTTTCCTGTTGGCGACGGCCGCGATCGTACTGTTTTTGTCACTCTCCTACGGCATGGTCGCCGTGGTCGGCTACGTTGTCAGCTTCGATAAAAATACCTATCGCGTGATGCGCGGCGAGAGCAATCTGTTCTTCACGCTGGCGCAATGGCACGACAATCAGCTCACCATTGGTCAGCCTGAGCGCATGACGCTTAATTTCCCCACGCTGGTCTTTATCTACGATGAACACGGCAAATTGCTGTGGCAGCAGCGCGATGTGCCGGACATTCGTAAAAAGATTCGTCGTGAATGGCTGCTCAAGCCCGACTTCTACGAAATCGACACCAGCAACCGCACCAGCATGGCGGCGATGGGCAATAACCCGCAGGCGAAAGAGCGACTGCACGCGCTGGATAGCGACAGCAATGACACCTTCACTCACTCGGTCGCCGTCAATCGCTACGATGCCACCACCAACTTACCGGCGTTAACCATTGTGGTGGTCGATTCGATTCCGCAAGAGTTGCAGCATTCCGATGTGGTGTGGTCGTGGTTTAGCTATGTGCTGGCGGCGAATCTATTGCTGGTGATTCCGCTGCTGTGGCTGGCGGCACACTGGAGTTTGCGGCCGATTGGCGATCTCACTTCGCAAGTGCGCGAGCTGGAAACCGGCCAGCGCGAGAATCTCGATGACAATCCGCCGCAGGAGCTACGCAGCCTGGTGCGCAATCTTAACCTGCTGCTGACCAACGAACGCCAGCGCTACACGCGCTATCGCACCACACTTTCGGATGTCACCCACAGCCTGAAAACCCCGCTGGCGGTGCTGCAAAGTACGCTCCGATCGTTACGCAATGGTAAAGAGTTAACCATTGAGCAGGCCGAACCGGTGATGCTGGAGCAGATCAGCCGCATCTCACAGCAGATTGGTTATTACCTGCACCGCGCGAGTATGCAGGCCGATCACAATCCTCTGCAGCGCGATTTGCATTCGGTGTCGGCGCTGCTCGATAGCCTGTGTTCGGCATTGAATAAGGTCTATCAACGTAAAGGCGTGGCGATCACGCTGGATATCTCGCCGGAACTGACCTTTATCGGCGATAAAAATGACTTTATGGAAGTGCTGGGCAACGTACTCGATAACGCCTGCAAATATTGCCTCGAATTTATTGAAGTCACCGCGCGCCAAACCGACAACACTTTGCATCTGTTTATTGATGATGACGGCCCCGGCATCCCGGAAAGCAAACGCGATCTGATCTTCGTGCGCGGTCAACGCGCCGACACCTTGCGTCCCGGTCAGGGATTAGGCTTAGCCGTGGTGCGCGACATCCTCGAACAGTACGCCGGTCAGGTGATTGCCACCACCAGCCCGCTCGGTGGCGCGCGCATGGAAGTGATTTTCCAGCGCCAGGAAGTCGAGCATCACCGCGAGTAGAAAGGGACGCGGGCTGTTATACTTGCCATCATTCTTTGCAGCAAACGGACTCCTCATATGGACTATCAGCTCGATATCAACTGGCCCGACTTTATTCAGCGCTACTGGCAGAAACGCCCGGTGGTGCTTAAACGTGGATTTAAAAACTTCGTCGATCCTATTTCTCCTGACGAGCTGGCCGGTCTGGCAATGGAAAATGAAGTGGATAGCCGACTTGTCAGCCATAACGAAGGTAAATGGCAAGTCAGCCACGGCCCGTTTGAAAGCTACGATCATCTCGGTGAGAGCAACTGGTCGCTGCTGGTGCAGGCGGTCAACCATTGGCATGAACCTTCTGCCGCGCTGATGCGCCCATTCCGTTTCCTGCCCGACTGGCGCGTTGACGATCTGATGATCTCTTTTGCCGTGCCAGGCGGCGGCGTGGGCCCGCATTTCGATCAGTACGATGTGTTTATCATTCAGGGCACCGGCCGTCGTCGCTGGCGCGTGGGTGAAAAAGTGCCGCTGAAACAGCACTGCCCGCATCCGGATCTGCTGCAGGTTGAGCCGTTCGACGCCATCATCGATGAAGAGATGGAGCCCGGCGATATTCTCTATATTCCGCCTGGATTCCCGCATGAAGGCTATTCGCTGGAAAACGCCATCAACTATTCGGTTGGTTTCCGCGCGCCGAACGGTCGCGAGCTGATCAGCGGTTTTGCCGATCACATGCTGGCCAACGAATTGGGCAGCTATCGCTACAGCGATCCTGATGTGCCATCGCGTGAATGCCCATCGCAGATCCTGCCATCAGAACTGGAAGGTATCCGCAAAGTGATGATGGATGTAATTAACCAGCCAGAGCAGTTTAATCAGTGGTTTGGCGAGTTTATTTCTCAGTCGCGTCATGAGCTGGACGTCGCGCCGCCAGAGCCGCCGTATCAACCGGATGAGATTTACGATGCATTGCAGCAAGGCGATGCGCTGACGCGTCTCGGCGGCCTGCGCGTATTGACCATCGGCGATGTGGTGTTCGTGAACGGGGAATCGATCACCAGCAGCCATCCGCATGTGCTGGCGGCATTGGCGCACAATCACGTGCTGACGCTGGAAGATTTCGGCGATGCGCTGGATGATCCTTCACTGCTGGCGCAGCTGGCGGCGTTGGTGAATAGCGGATATTGGTTCTTCGGCGAGTAAGCTGGCGTTACGGTCGCCATGAATGGCGACCCTACGACGTTGTAGGGTGCGCATTTATGCGCACCTGGATACTGTTACTTTTTCTGTCCCGCCAGCTCAGCCAAACGCACAATCACATCCACTGACTGCGCCATCACATTAAGTGAGGCGAACTCGTGCTTGCCGTGATAGTTGTAGCCGCCGGTAAACAGGTTCGGGCACGGCAATCCTTTCCATGACAGCGCAGAGCCGTCGGTGCCGCCGCGAATTGGTTTGACGTTCGGTTCAATGCCACAGTCGCGCATCGCCTGCAGCGCTAACTCAATAATGTGCGGATGCGGTTCAACCTTCTCGCGCATGTTGCGATAGCTATCGCTGATCTCCACCTTCACCGAACACTCGCTTTGCAGCCCTTTGCTGACGCGCTGGCCAATCTCTTCCAGCAGCTGTTTACGCTGTTCATAGTTGTCGGCATCAAAATCACGGATCAGATACATCAGCTCGGCATGCTCAACCGTGCCTTTGATGGTATGCAGATGGAAGAAGCCTTCGTAGCCGTCGGTGAACTGCGGCTTCTCTTTGGCAGGTAATTCCGCGTGGAAGCGCATCGCCAGATCCAGCGCATTGACCATCACATTTTTGGCGCTGCCCGGATGCACGTTGTTGCCGGTGATTTTGACCATCGCGGTGGCGGCGTTGAAGTTCTCGAACTCGAACTCGCCGAGATCGCTGCCATCCACGGTATACGCCCAATCGGCGGCAAAGCCTTCGACGTCGAAGTGCGATGCGCCGCGACCAATCTCTTCATCCGGCGTAAAGGCCACGCGAATCGCGCCGTGTGGCGTATCACTTTTTGCCAGACGCGCCATCGCGGTCATGATCTCGGCGATACCGGCTTTGTCATCTGCGCCGAGCAGGGTTTTCCCATCGGTGGTGATCAGCGTATGGCCGATCAGCTTATGCAGGATCGGGAACATCACCGGCGACAAGATTTCATCGCCGTTGCCGAGCGCGATATCGCCACCGCGGTAGTTTTCAATAATCTGCGGATTGACGTTTTTAGCGGTGAAATCCGGTGAGGTGTCCATATGCGAAATAAAGCCGATCACCGGCGTGGCCCAATCGACGTTAGCCGGCAAGGTGCCCATCACACAGCAATGATCGCTCAGAGAGACATCAACAAAACCCAGCGCGATGAGTTCTTCCTGTAATTGACGCGCCAGCGTCCACTGCCCTTCGCTGCTTGGCACCTGTCGTGCCTGAGGTTTTGACTGAGTTTCTACTGCGACATAACTGAGAAAACGCTCAAGTAATTGATCCATCTTTCATCCCTCTAAAGAACCTGCGTCATTATCATGGTGGCCTGATGGCACCATGTTGCGTCAAATCATTATCCTTCAGGTTAGCTCTCTCAACGTGAATTGCGCTGAAAATTCGCTCACTATCGCCTGTCCGACTTATCCGTTACGCATACTCCGGCATTTTTCAGAGTTTTCAAGGTAAATCCGTGGCAAAACATGGCATTGACACATTTTTGCGGTATCATCGCGCCCTTCATCACAGCAAGCGGCCACCAGCGGCTATGCTGTAACCTGATTCACCATCAGACTGAGTGACTAAAATGACGCAAACACGCGCGCCTGCGCTGGTTACGCTTTCTGGCATCAGTAAAGCTTTCGATGGCAAAAGCATCATCTCTGACTTTGACCTGACCATTCGTCACGGCGAGTTCATCACGCTGCTTGGCCCTTCCGGCTGCGGAAAAACCACCATATTGCGGCTGATTGCCGGGCTGGAAGATGCCGATCGCGGTCACATCATTCTTGATGATAATGACATCACCGATCTGCCCGCCGAGCATCGCCACATCAACACCGTTTTTCAGAGCTACGCGCTGTTCCCGCACATGTCGGTGTTTGAGAACGTCGCCTTTGGTCTGCGCATGCAGAAAACCCCAGCGGCCGAGATCACCACGCGCGTTAACGATGCGCTGGCGATGGTGCAGCTGGAGAGTTTTGCCGATCGCCGTCCGCATCAGCTTTCTGGCGGTCAGCAGCAGCGCGTGGCGATTGCGCGCGCGGTGGTCAATCGCCCGAAAGTGCTGCTGCTGGATGAGTCGCTGTCGGCGCTGGATTATAAGCTGCGTCGCCAGATGCAAAACGAGCTCAAAGCGCTGCAGCGTAAGCTCGGCATCACCTTTGTCTTCGTCACCCACGATCAGGAAGAAGCGCTGACTATGTCCGATCGTATCGTGGTGATGCGCGATGGCCGCATCGAACAGGACGGCACGCCGCGCGAGATTTACGAAGAGCCCGCCAACCTGTTTGTCGCGCGCTTTATCGGCGAAATAAACGTGTTCGATGCCGAGGTGCTGAACAGCGACCATGCGCCCACTATCCGCGCGCGCGTGGAAGGCCGTGAATGTGAGCTGCAATGTGATTTCCCGGTCAGCGCGGGCGATAAGCTACTTGTGCTGCTGCGCCCGGAAGATCTGCGCGTCGAAGAGATTGATCACGACAGCCGTAGCGACAACCTGATCGGCTACGTGCGCGAGCGCAACTATAAAGGCATGACGCTGGAATCCACCGTTGAGCTGGAGAACGGCAAGCTGCTGACGGTGAGCGAGTTCTTCAACGAAGACGATCCCGATTTTGATCACTCGCTGAACCAGAAAATGGCGGTCAGCTGGGTGCCAAACTGGGAGGTGGTGCTGCCGTATGAAGTTGATGCGTAACCGCCTGCAGAAAGTGATTGTCGCGCTGATCGTCAGTTGGCTGACGCTGTTTGTGCTGCTGCCCAACCTGATGATCTTCGCCACCAGCTTCCTGACGCGCGACGATGCGCATTTTGTCAGTATGGCCTTCACCCTCAATAACTACACGCGACTGCTCGATCCACTTTACGCCGACGTGCTGCTGCACTCGCTGAATATGGCGTTTATCGCCACGCTGTGCTGCCTGCTGCTGGGTTATCCGTTTGCCTGGTGTCTGACGAAACTGCCGGCGCGCCTGCGTCCGCTGATGCTGTTCATGCTGATTGTGCCGTTCTGGACCAACTCGCTGATCCGCATCTATGGCCTGAAAATCTTCCTCAGCACACGCGGTTGGCTGAATGAATTTTTGCTGTGGCTTGGGGTGATCGATAAACCGTTTCGCATCATGTACACCTCAGAAGCGGTGATTCTGGGACTGATCTACATTCTGCTGCCGTTTATGGTGCTGCCGCTCTACTCCAGCCTGGAAAAGCTGGATAAATCCTGCCTCGAAGCGGCGCGCGATCTCGGCGCCAGTAAAGTGAAAACCTTTTTACGCATCATTCTGCCGCTGACCATGCCGGGCATTGTTGCCGGTTGCCTGCTGGTGTTTATTCCGGCGATGGGCTTGTTCTTTGTGGCAGATTTGCTGGGCGGCGCGAAAAACCTGTTAATTGGCAACGTGATCAAGAGCCAGTTCCTGAATATCCGCGACTGGCCATTCGGTGCCGCCACCAGCATTGTGATGACGCTGCTGATGGGATTGATGCTGCTGGCTTACTGGCGCGCAGCGCGTATGCTGAACAGCAAGGTGGAACTGCAATGATGGCGCGCTGGTTACGTGGCGGCTTCATGGCCTTGATTTACGCCTGGTTTTATATCCCGATCATCATTCTGATCGTCAACTCCTTCAACAGTTCGCGTTTCGGCATTAACTGGCAGGGCTTCAGCACGCAGTGGTATCGCCTGCTGATGAACAACGACAGCCTGATTCAGGCGGCACAACATTCATTGTTGATGGGCGTGCTCTCCGCCAGCTGCGCCACAATTATCGGCTCGCTGACCGCCGTCGCGCTCTATCGCTATCACTTCCGTGGTAAACCGTTCGTCAGCGGCATGCTGTTTGTGGTGATGATGTCGCCGGATATTGTGATGGCAATTTCGCTGCTGGTGCTGTTTATGCTGCTGGGCATTTCGCTTGGCTTCTGGTCGCTGCTGTTCTCGCATATCACCTTCTGCCTGCCGTTTGTGGTGATCACCGTCTATTCGCGCCTGAAAGGGTTTGATGTGCGCATGCTGGAAGCCGCCAAAGATCTTGGTGCCAGCGAAGTCACCATTTTGCGCAAAATTCTGCTGCCGCTGGCGCTACCGGCGGTCGCAGCGGGTTGGCTGCTCAGCTTTACGCTGTCGATGGACGATGTCGTGGTATCGTCGTTCGTCACCGGCCCGAGCTTCGAAATTTTGCCGTTAAAAATCTACTCGATGGTTAAAGTTGGCGTGTCACCGGAAGTGAACGCGCTGGCGACAATTTTGCTGCTGCTGTCGCTGCTGTTGGTGGCGCTCAGTCAGCTGTTGCTCCGTGATAAAACCAAATAGAGGATAATCGATGAAAAAGTGGTCTCATTGGCTGGCGGCTGGGGCGCTGGCATTGGGCATGCAGAGTGCGCAGGCAGATGCCGGCAAAACGCTCTACTTCTATAACTGGACCGAATACGTGCCGCCGGGACTGCTGGAGCAGTTCACTAAAGAGACTGGCATCAAGGTGATTTACTCCACCTACGAATCTAATGAAAGCATGTATGCCAAGCTGAAGACCTGGAAAGATGGCGCTTACGATTTGGTGGTGCCTTCCACCTACTTCGTCGCCAAGATGCGTAATGAAGGCATGCTGCAAAAGATCGATAAATCCCAGCTCAGCAACTTCAAAAATCTCGATCCTAACCTGCTGAACAAGCCGTTCGATCCTAATAACGATTACTCGATCCCTTATATCTGGGGCGCGACCGCCATTGGTATCAACACCGACGAAGTGGATGCCAAAAGCATTACCCGCTGGGCCGATTTGTGGAAGCCAGAGTATAAGCAGAGCCTGCTGCTGACCGACGACGCGCGTGAAGTGTTCCAGATGGCGCTGCGCAAGCTGGGCTATTCGGGCAACACCCGCGATCCCAAACAGATCGAAGCCGCTTATGAAGAGCTGAAAAAGCTGATGCCGAACGTGCTGGCGTTTAACTCCGATAATCCGGGCAACCCGTTTATGGAAGGCGAAGTGAACGTTGGCATGATCTGGAACGGTTCCGCCTACGTTGCGCGCCAGGCGGGTACGCCACTACAGATTATCTGGCCGCAGGAAGGCGGGATTTTCTGGATGGATAACCTGGCGATTCCCGCCAACGCCAAAAACCGTGAAGGCGCGCTGAAGCTGATTAACTTCCTGCTGCGTCCGGATGTGGCGGCGCAGGTGGCGGAAACCATTGGTTATCCCACACCAAACCTGGCGGCGAAGAAGTTATTGCCACAGGAAGTGGCCAACGATCCTTCGCTTTATCCTGCTGAGGATGTGATTAAAAACGGCGAATGGCAGAACGATGTCGGTGAAGCCAGCGTGCAGTATGAGACGCTGTTCCAGAAGCTGAAGGCGGGACGTTAATCTTTCGTAGGGTCGCCATTCATGGCGACCTGGCATGCCAGGTACGCATAAATGCGCACCCTACGACGATCGTTACTTATACAACCCACGCAAAAACGTATGCACAAACTCCGGCACCACTTCGCTTGCTAAGCCGTAATGACGCTCAGCAAACTCATTGCCGACCTGGCTCGGTTCCAGGTTCAGCTCCACGGTATGCGCGCCCTGCAGTTTCGCCTCGTGGACAAAACCAGCGGCGGGATAAACGTGGCCCGAGGTGCCAATGGCGATAAACAGATTCGCCTGCTCAATCGCCTGATAAATCTCTTCCATTCCCAGCGGCATTTCACCAAACCACACGATGTGCGGGCGCAGCATGGCCGGGAACTGGCAGCAGGTGCAGCGATCGTCCAGGGTTAAATCTTCCGTCCAGTCGAGCACTTGTCCACTGCTAACGCAGCGCACTTTCAACAGTTCACCATGCATGTGCAACACGCGCTGGCTGCCGGCGCGTTCGTGCAGGTTATCGATATTCTGCGTCACCAGCAGAAAGTTATCGCCCAGCACCTGCTCCAGTTCCGCCAGCGCTTTGTGTGCGGCATTGGGCTGGATTTCGGGCTGCTGTAGCTGTTGACGGCGCGCATTGTAAAACGCCTGCACCAGAGCCGGATTGCGTTGAAAACCTTCCGGCGTAGCGACATCTTCCACGCGGTGCTCTTCCCACAAGCCATCGGCGGCGCGGAACGTGCGAATACCGGACTCGGCGGAGATACCCGCGCCGGTCAGCACCACCACGCGCGGTTGCGGATGCGCGGCCAGTTCAGCTTTGCGATCGCGCTCGAAGATGCGCTGGCGAAAGCGCTGATGCACCTTGCGGCGGTTTTTTTTGTCGCGGGCGAGTCGTAGGCGGCGGCGCGGTATGCGCATAAAAGCTCCTTATCTGCGGCGTTTATCGCCGCGCGTCGGGTATTTTTCGGGCTAATCTGCCCGATAATAGCAGCCGCACGGCGGCTGCGTTTTATCTTTACTGACCGCTAAGCACGCGTGCCGGATCGATACGGCTGGCGCGGCGTGCCGGATACCAGCTGGCAATCAGGCTCAGGACAATCGCGGTGCCCAGCACCGAAATCACATCAATCCAGTGCAGTTCGGACGGCAGGAAATCGATAAAGTAGATATCTCCCGCCAGCAACTGATGCCCGGTAATGTGCTCAAATACGCGCATCACCGGCGTAAGATTGAGCGCCACCAGCACGCCGACCACCACGCCGCTGACGCTGCCGAGCAGGCCCGCCAGCAAGCCGTACCAGATAAAGATGGCGCGAATCAGGCCATCTTTGGCACCCAGCGTACGCAGCACCGCGATGTCGCTGCTCTTGTCTTTCACCGCCATTACCAGCGTCGAAACGATGTTGAAGCAGGCCACGCCAATCACCAGCACCATGGCTAAATACATAATGGCGCGAATCATCTGGATGTCACGGTACATATAGCCGTAAGTACCAATCCAGCTCTTGATATAGACGTAAGAGTGCGTCACTTCACCGGCGTCTCGTACCAGCTTCTGCGCCTGGAACGGGTCGTTCATTTTCAACGCGATACCGCTGACGCTGTCGCCCATATCCAGATACTTCTGCGCATCCGCCAGCGGCACCAGCGCCAGGCTGTGATCGAGCATGCCGCTCAGTTGCAGCACGCCGCTGACCTGCAGACGAATGCGTTTCGGCTGCAGCAGCTTATTCTCACCATCATTATTCGGGATCATGATGGTGATCCAGTCGCCCTGTTTAACGTTGAGCGATTTAGCGATGCCACCACCCAGAATGATCTGCTGTTTACCGGCCGCGAACTGCGACCACGCATCACCGGCAACAAAGCTCGGCAAGGCGCTAAGGCGCGCTTCCTGCTGCGGATCGACACCTTTCACCTGCAGCGCTTGCAGTTTCGCGCCGCTCTCAATCAGTCCGGTGAAGTTGATATAGGGCGCGGCAGCGGCAATGCCAGCAACCTGCTCAATCGGCGCGATCATCGGTTGCCAGTTGCGGAACGGCTGATTCACCGGCTCGATTTCACCGTGCGGCACCACCGCCAGAATGCGGTTGTTCAGCTCACGCTCAAAGCCGTTCATGGCGCTCAGGCCGATGATCAGCACCGCCACGCCAAGCGCAATGCCGATGGTGGAGATGATGGAGATCAGCGAGACCATGCCACCACGCCGCCGACCGCGGCTAAAACGCAGCCCGAGCAGCAGGGATAATGACGAAGCCATCAGATCACTCCCAGCGTCAGTTGGTCGCTCAGCTCACCGTCGCGCATCTCCATCTGACGGCTCAGGCGTTTCGCCAGCTGCAGATCGTGCGTCACTACCAGAAAAGCGGTGCCCTGCTTGACGTTCAACTCGCCGAGCAGTTCGAAAATTGCATCGGCGTTGCGCGCATCGAGGTTACCGGTGGGCTCATCGGCCATCACCAGACGCGGACGATTCACCAGCGCGCGGGCAATCGCCACACGCTGACGTTCACCGCCCGACAGCTCAGAAGGCCGATGCGCGGCACGTTTTTCCAGCCCGACCGCCGCCAGCATTTCACGCGCGCGTGACTCCGCCTCCGCTTTGCCGATTTTGCCAATCAGCAGCGGCATCGCCACGTTCTCCAGCGCGCTAAAGTCCGGCAGCAAGTGGTGGAACTGATAGATGAAGCCCAGCTCGCGGTTGCGCAGCTCGGCTTTCGCGGCGGACGACATCGCATTCAGCGATTTACCATCAAAAATCACATCGCCCGAGGTAGGTGCATCCAGGCCGCCGAGCAGATGCAGCAAGGTACTTTTACCCGAACCGGAGCTGCCGACAATCGCCGTCAATTCACCCGGCTGCAGGCTGAAAGCCACATTGCGCAGCACATCGGTCTGCACGCTGCCTTCCTGATAGCGTTTGCACAGGTCACGACACTGCAACAAAGGAGTATTACTCATAACGTAAAGCCTCAGCGGGTTGGACGGCGGCAGCGCGCCACGACGGATAAAGGGTAGAGAGCAGCGCAACGGCCATTGAGACCAGCGCGATGGTGATCACCTGCAATACATTGATGTCGACCGGCAGCGCCGCGCCATCGAGGAACAGGCCAATTACCGGCATCAAATTATTCAGTTGGCTGGCAAGCAGTACGCCAAGCACGGTGCCCAGCAGCGCGCCAATAATGCCGGCGCTGGCGCCCTGCACCATAAATACCGCGACAATCTGGCGGCGGGTTAAACCCAGCGTTTGCAGGATCGCCACTTCACCCTGCTTCTCCATGATCAGCAGGCCGAGCGAGGTAATAATATTGAAGGCCGCCACCGCGATGATCAGGCTCAGCAGCAGCCCCATCATGTTTTTCTCCATGCGCACCGCCTGGAACAGATCGCCTTTGCGTTCACGCCAGTCTTTCCACGCCAGTCCATCCGGCAGTTTCTGCTGGCTGAGCGCATCAACGCTCAACGGCTTATCCAGCCACAAACGCCAGCCGGTGATGTTGCCGAGCGGATAGCGCATCACGCGTGATGCATCCTGCTGATTAACCAGAATCTGATAGCCATCCACTTCGCTGTTGGCGGCATATGTGCCGGCGACGGTGAAGATACGCTGGCTCGGCAAACGGCCAACCGGCGTGAACTGGCTGACCGACGGCACCATCAAACGCAGCTGATCGCCGCGCTTCACGCCCAGCTGTGAAGCCAGCTGTTCACCGAGGATGACGTTGTACTGGCCTGCTTGCAGCACGCTTTGTTGGGTGTTGACGAGGAATGGCGTCAGCGGATCCTGTTCGTCAGGATTGATGCCGAGCATCACGCCGACCGAAACATTACGCGCGCTTTGCAGCACCACATCGGCGGTAGTGAGCGGAGCGATGCGCTTAACACCTTGCAGCTTGAGGTCCTCGGCGGGCAACGCCTTCGGATCGATACTGCCCTTGTCGCTGGTGACCAGCGCCTGCGGCATCAGCCCGAGGATATTACCCTCCAGCTCGCGCTCGAAGCCGTTCATCACCGATAACACGGTGACCAGCGCCAGCACGCCGAGCGTGATGCCGATAGTAGAGAGCCAGGAGACGAAGCGACCAAAGCGGTCTGAGGCACGTCCACGCATGTAGCGCAAACCGATGAATAACGCGACTGGTTGATACATGAGATCCGTCTTGGCAGTTGCCTGAAAATAAGTAGTGGGATGATAAAGGAGGCGTCCCCTTTATGAAACCTCTAACCCTCTGAGTCTGCGGCAAAGTTGTGTCAAAAACCGTACCAGCCAACGCTTATGCATAAAATTGCGACAAATTAATGATGTTATTTGTACGTTTATTGGTCATCGGCTGGCGTAGACTTAAAGGTGAATTACCGTAGGCGACGAGGAGTACACCATGTTCAAATTCCCTAAGAGCAGTATCGTGAAGCATAAATCGGGAGAGATCAGAGGCGAGATCGTTAACGTTTTTGAACAGGGAGATGCGCCAACCGGCTATTACGTGAAGTGGGACGACGGCAATCACAGCTACCATCTGGAGAAAGAGCTGTCATGGGCCAATGTCGATCGCCCGCGTATGCACTACACACAGCAATCGAGTAAGTGATTCGTGAGGGTTTTGTAGGGTCGTCATTTATGGCGACCTGGCAGAAACTCCGAAACGACAGATGATCCTCAGGGCGGATTATGGAATGATGACGCCCTGTAATCCAAGGAGAGAATGTCGAGATCCCATGTCGGAACAGAGTCGTTATACCCTGCCAGTCAAAGCCGGCGACCATCGCCAGCTCGGCCAGCTAGTCGGCGCCGCGCAAGCGCTTGAGTGTGCCAGTATCACCGAACGCCACAGCGGTCCGGTGTTGATGATTACCCCGGATATGCAATCTGCCTTGCGTCTGCAGGAGGAGATACGCCAGTTCACCGATCTGCCGGTCACTAACCTCGCTGACTGGGAAACCCTGCCCTACGACAGTTTCTCGCCGCATCAGGACATTATCTCTGCTCGCCTCTCCACGCTGTATCAGCTGCCCAACTTAACGCGCGGTATGCTGATTATGCCGGTCAACACGCTGATGCAGCGCGTTTGTCCGCACAGCTTCCTGCACGGTCATGCGCTGGTGATGCAGCAAGGGCAAAAGCTGTCGCGCGATGCGCTGCGCGATCAGCTGGAGCAGGCTGGTTATCGCCATGTCGATCAGGTCATGGAGCACGGCGAATATGCTACACGCGGTGCGCTGCTCGATCTGTTCCCGATGGGCAGCGATCAACCTTATCGCATCGACTTCTTTGATGACGAGATCGACAGCCTGCGCCTGTTTGATGTCGATACTCAGCGCACGCTGGAAGCGGTTAACGCGATTAACCTGCTGCCGGCGCATGAATTCCCCACGGATAAAGCCGCCATCGAGCTGTTCCGTAGCCGCTGGCGCGAAACCTTTGACGTTCGGCGCGAGCCGGAGCACGTCTATCAGCAGGTGAGCAAAGGCACGCTGCCCGCCGGTATCGAATACTGGCAACCGCTGTTCTTTGAGCAGGAATTGCCAACGCTGTTTAGCTATCTGCCCGCCAATACCCTGCTGCTCAACAGCGGCGATTTGCTGGCCAGCGCCGAGCGCTTCTGGCTTGATGCCAACGCGCGCTTTGAGAATCGGCGTATCGATCCGATGCGTCCGTTGCTGGAGCCGGTTACGCTGTGGCTGCGTCCCGACACGCTAATGAGCGAACTGAAAGCCTGGCCGCGCATGCAGTTAAGCAGCGACACGCTGCCGGAGAAAGCGGCAAATACCAATCTGGGTTATCAGCCGCTGCCGGAATTAACCGTGCAGGCGCAGGCCAAAGCGCCACTCGATCTGCTGCGTCAGTTCCTTGAACAATTCAGCGGTCAGGTGATTTTTTCGGTTGAGAGTGAAGGTCGCCGCGAAAGCCTGCAAGAGTTGCTGACGCGCATCAAACTGCGTCCGCATGCCATCGATCACTTTGATCAGGCCGCCAATCAACCGCATAGCCTGATGATTGGCGCCAGCGAGCGCGGCTTTATCGATACGCAACGCCAGCTGGCATTGATCTGCGAAAGCGATCTGCTTGGCGAGCGCGTCAGTCGTCGTCGCCAGGATAATCGCCGCACCATCAATCCTGATGTGCTGATCCGTAACCTCGCCGAGCTGCATCCCGGCCAGCCAGTGGTGCATCTGGAGCACGGCGTTGGACGTTATATCGGCCTGACCACGCTGGAAGCCGGCGGCATCGTGGCCGAATATCTGATGCTCTCCTATGCGGGCGACGCCAAGCTGTATGTGCCGGTTTCATCGCTGCATCTGATTAGCCGCTATGCCGGTGGCGCCGATGAGAATGCGCCGCTGCATAAACTCGGCAGCGATGCCTGGTCGCGCGCGCGACAGAAAGCCGCCGAGAAAGTGCGCGACGTAGCGGCCGAGCTGCTGGATATCTACGCTCAGCGCGCGGCCAAAACCGGCTTCGCCTTTAAGCACGATCGCGATCAATATCAGCTGTTCTGCGAAGGCTTCCCGTTTGAAACCACGCCGGATCAAGGTCAGGCGATCAACGCGGTGCTGAGCGACATGTGTCAGCCGCTGGCGATGGACCGTCTGGTGTGCGGCGACGTCGGCTTTGGTAAAACCGAAGTGGCGATGCGCGCCGCGTTCCTCGCGGTTGAGAACGCCAAACAGGTCGCGGTGCTGGTGCCCACCACCTTGCTGGCGCAGCAGCATTACGACAACTTCCGCGATCGTTTCGCTAACTGGCCGGTGCGCATTGAAATGCTATCGCGCTTCCGCACCGCCAAAGAGCAGAGTCAGGTGCTGGAACAGGCGCGCGAGGGCAAAGTCGATATTTTGATTGGCACGCATAAGCTGCTGTCGAACGACCTGAAATGGCACGATCTCGGCCTGCTGATTGTCGATGAAGAGCACCGCTTTGGCGTGCGTCACAAAGAGCGGATCAAGGCGATGCGCGCCGACGTCGATATCCTGACGCTCACCGCCACGCCGATTCCGCGTACCCTGAATATGGCGATGAGCGGCATGCGCGATTTGTCGATTATTGCCACGCCACCGGCGCGACGCATGGCGGTGAAAACCTTTGTGCGCGAGTACGACAGTCTGGTGGTGCGCGAGGCGATCCTGCGTGAAGTGCTGCGCGGCGGCCAGGTTTACTATCTCTACAATG
Organism: Enterobacter sp. Sphag1F; assembly: GCF_014193275.1. Taxonomy (NCBI): domain Bacteria; kingdom Pseudomonadati; phylum Pseudomonadota; class Gammaproteobacteria; order Enterobacterales; family Enterobacteriaceae; genus Enterobacter; species Enterobacter sp. Sphag1F. The sequence continues at coordinate 374,799 of NZ_JACHZD010000002.1, forward strand.
ACGTCGAAAACATCGAGAAAGCGGCGCAGCGACTGGCCGAATTGGTGCCGGAAGCGCGTATTGCCATTGGTCACGGCCAGATGCGCGAACGCGATCTCGAGCGGGTGATGAATGATTTCCACCATCAGCGCTTTAACGTGCTGGTGTGTACCACCATCATCGAAACCGGTATCGACGTTCCCAGCGCCAACACCATTATCATCGAACGCGCCGATCACTTTGGCCTGGCGCAACTGCACCAATTGCGTGGCCGCGTGGGACGTTCGCACCATCAGGCCTATGCATGGCTGCTGACGCCGCATCCAAAAGCGATGACCACCGATGCGCAGAAGCGTCTGGAAGCTATCGCGTCGCTGGAAGATCTTGGCGCCGGTTTTGCGCTGGCAACCCACGATCTGGAGATTCGCGGCGCGGGTGAACTGCTCGGCGAAGACCAGAGCGGCCAGATGGAAACCATCGGCTTCACGCTGTATATGGAGCTGCTGGAGAATGCGGTCGATGCGCTGAAGGCGGGCCGCGAGCCGTCGCTGGAAGATCTCACCAGCAATCAAACTGAAATCGAATTGCGTATGCCTGCTCTGTTGCCGGATGATTTTATCCCGGACGTGAATACCCGCTTGTCGCTCTACAAGCGCGTGGCCAGCGCGGCGGATGAGCAGGATTTGGCGGAGCTGAAGGTCGAGATGATTGACCGCTTCGGCAAACTGCCGGATGCCGCACGTAATCTGCTGGATATCGCCGGGCTGCGTCTAGTGGCGCGCCAATTGGGGATTCGTAAGATCGAAGCCAGCGACAAAGGCGGCTTCTTCGAATTTGCGCCGCAGAATCAGGTTGATCCGGGCTGGCTGATTGGCCTGCTGCAGAAAGATCCTAAGCAGTGGAAACTGGATGGCCCAACGCGCCTGAAATTCACCCGAGACATGGCGGACCGGAAAATCCGTATGGAATGGGTGCAGGGTTTTGTCAGCGAGCTGGCGAAAAATCGGGTTTGATGCCGTGTTGCGGAAGGTCGCCATGAATGGCGACCCTACACCGCTATGATGTGTAATACGAAAAAAAGCGCCTTGCGGCGCTTTTTTGTTACTGCTGCTGTGATGCATCTTTGCCCAATTAGGCCTGATTCGAATTCAGGATCAGCTGACCATTACGGTCGAGCGGAATGCGGGTGCCAGGGTCATTTTCCATGCGGATTTTGCCCTGCTGGTCGCCTATTTTATAGGTCACGTCATAACCCAGCATTTTTTCCTGTTTATCGTACACCGTTTTGCAACGTTGCTCGTTGGTGGTGTAAGTGTCGCGATCCTGCAGCGCACCCTGCACCTGATTACCACCGTAACCACCGGCCAACGCGCCCGCTACCGTTGCCACATCGCGTCCGCGTCCGCCACCAAACTGATGGCCCAACACGCCGCCGGCTACTGCGCCCAGCACCGAACCGGCAATGCGATTCTCATCCTGCACCGCACGACGATGGGTCAGCGTCACATTGCGACACTCCTGTCGCGGCTGCTTGATGCTCTCTTTGATCGGCGTCGCCGACAGAACTTGTGCAAACTGCGGGCCGCGATCGAAGACATCCATGCTGGCGACTGCGGCAACGCCTAACGCTGCTGCTACGCCGATACCGATACCCGCTAACATTGATTTATTCACAGGAATGTCCTCCTGAAGGTTGTTACCGCGCATTCCTGCCGCTACGAAATCCTGATGTAGCCGAGGCATAACCGGCGTGCGCGCCGCGCCGTGTTTGTTGGTAATAAGTTTTACAGATGGACCGTAATTGCAACATCAGATTAATGGAGGAAACGCAGCGGAAACCCATCAGGGCCAGCTTTTAGGAGAGTTCTGAGAGCGGGTGAAATAGTGCCGTAACCTTAAGCTGAACGTGCTGTTTTCAGCGGGTTACGGCAGCTGGCGTGGCGTGGAACGGCATTCACCGCCCGAAAATCATCAGTGCAGCTTGAGGCGCGGACGTAGGACGCGGTTAAGACTGCCGACCAACATCATCAGACCGGTCTTGAAGTATCCGTGGAGCGCAATCTGGTGCATGCGATATAGAGAAATGTAGACAAAACGCGCAATGCGCCCTTCCACCATCATCGATCCGCGCATCAGGTTACCCATCAAACTGCCCACGGTGCTGAAGCGCGACAGCGATACCAGCGAACCGTGATCTTTATAAACATAGGCTTTCAATGGTTTATCTTTACGCTGTGCAAGGATGTTCTCCAGCGCGCGCGATGCCATCTGATGCGCTGACTGCGCGCGCGGCGGCACAAATCCGCCACCCGGCAGCGCGCAGGAGGCGCAGTCACCAATCGCGTAGATGTCGTCATCCAGCGTGGTTTGCAGCGTCTCTTTCACCACCAGCTGATTGATGCGATTTGTTTCCAGTCCGCCAATCTCTTTCAGGAAATCTGGCGCTTTGATACCGGCCGCCCACACCATCAAATCGGCATCGATGAATTCGCCGCCTTTGGTATTCAAGCCGTTTTCAGTGGCGCTGGTGACCATGGTTTGCGTCAACACCCGCACGCCAAGTTTGGTCAGCTCCTGATGCGCTGCCGCCGAGATGCGCGGTGGCAGCGCAGGCAGAATGCGTTCACCGGCTTCCACCAGCGTGACGTTCAGCGAGCTGCTATCCAGACCTTTGTAGCCGTAGCTGTGCAGCTGTTTTACCGCGTTGTACAGCTCAGCGGAGAGCTCAACGCCGGTGGCGCCACCGCCGACAATCGCAATATTCACTTTTTCCAGGCTGCCTTCGCTGGCCGAGAAACGCAGGAACAGGTTGAGCATTTCGTTGTGGAAACGACGTGCCTGATGCGGGTTATCAAGGAAGATGCAGTGATCTTTCACACCCGGCGTGCCGAAGTCATTTGAGGTGCTGCCAAGTGCGATAACGAGGCGATCGTAGGCCAGCTCACGCTGCGGCACTAACAACGCGCCTTCCGCATCGCGGATTTCAGCCAGCTCAAGGGTTTTGTTTTCACGGTTGATTTGCGTCAGCGACCCCAGCTGGAACTGGAAGCCGTGATTACGCGCGTGCGCCAGATAGCTCAGCGCATCAATCCCTTCGTCCATCGAACCGGTTGCCACTTCGTGCAGCAGCGGTTTCCACAGATGACTGTGGTTACGATCGACCAATATGATCTCGGCCTTTTTCTTGCGTCCCAGCTTGTGACCGAGCTGCGTTGCCAGCTCTAAGCCGCCAGCACCACCGCCGATAATAACGATTTTTTCCATAGATGTAGTCAACAAAGACCCCCTCAAAGTTGTAAACCAATAGTTAATTAATGGTTAATAAAAACCTTAATAAACATAGGGTTGGCGACGTTAAATCGCGAGCTGAGGGCAGAATATCACGGCGTCAAAGACATCACATAAGAAAATTGATGTACATCAATCTTTAAGCAGCATTATCAGAATGTTACACATTTTATGCGCCGCGTCACACGGCGCACCGACGGTCAGGCGAGGAGTTTGAAGGCTTTGATGCGCTGTAAATGCGGGGCGATGTTCTTGAATTTGTGGCTGGCTGCGTCATCCCAGATGATTTCATAGAACGGCTGCAGATACGCCGCGCTGCGCTGATTATCCAGCGCTTCATCCTGACGAGACAAAATCGCCAGACACTTATCGCGGTTCTTCTCGCGGAAATCATTGACGCATTTGGTAGCAATATCGAGATACTCTTCCGGGCGATCGATTTTGCCTTCCATGTTCTCAAACGGGAACAGATTGGGATTAAAGATCACCTGACGCATGCCACACAGGAAGCCAATGCGCTCGGCCCAATAACCGCCCAGCCCAACCCCGCAAATCAGCGGATGCGCATCGTCGCCCTGCTGCAGCAGCTTGTCGCACTCTTTCAGCAGAAACTGCATGTCGTGTTTGGGATGGCGAGTGCTGTAGCTGACTAATCTGACGTCCGGGTCAATAAACTGCAGCTGCAGCACTTTTTCATGGTTGCCCGGACTGTTGGAATCAAAACCGTGCAGATAGATGATCATGATTTTCCTCAGCGTGGAATAAATCCGGGCAGCGCGGCTTATCTGCCCGAAGCTTTGTGCGCCAACCAGCGCTCTTGCAATGCGCTGAGCTGACGCTGATTTTGCCGCCAGCGCTCGCTTGCCAGCAAGCTTTGACGGGTAAAACGCCCTTGATGGTATAACTGCGTCACGCGCTCTGCCCCGATCGGCGTCAAGTTATCCAGTACGCTTACCGCGCCGGCGCGCTGATTGCACACCAGGATCATATCGCAACCGGCATTCAGCGACTGCTGTGCGCGTTCGGCGTAGCTGCCCATCACGGCGGCACCTTCCATCGACAAATCGTCGGAGAAAATCACGCCGTTGAAGCTGAGCTCTTTGCGCAACACGGTTTGCAGCCAGTACGGTGAACCGCTGGCGGGCAACGGATCCACCTCAGTATAGATAACGTGCGCTGGCATCACCGCATCAAGCAGTTGCTCATCGATCAACTGCTTAAAGATCGCCATGTCATGCTGACGCAGCGTGGCGGCATCGCGATTGTCGCGCGGCGTCTCTTTGTGCGAATCCGCGCTGACCGCACCGTGACCGGGGAAGTGTTTGCCGGTGGTCTTCATGCCCGCTTCATGCATGCCGTTGATAAAACGACGCGCGACTTGCAGGGCGATGGCCGGATCTTCATGGAACGAACGGTCGCCAATCGCCGCGCTGATATGACCAATGTCGAGCACCGGCGCGAAACTGATGTCGATGTCCATGGCGATCATTTCCGATGCCATCTGCCAGCCCGCCTGCTGCGCCAGTTCACCGGCACTGTTGAGATCGTGCAGCGCGGCGAAGGATTGCATGGCCGGCAACTGCGTGAAGCCGTCGCGGAAACGCTGCACGCGCCCGCCTTCCTGATCCACCGCGACAACCAGACGATGGCGCGACGCAGCGCGAATCTGGCGCACCAGCTCTGCCAGCTGGTCGACATCGTGGAAGTTGCGGGCAAACAGAATCAGTCCGCCCACCAGCGGATGCTGGAGAATTTCGCGTTCTTCGGCGTCGAGCTCATAGCTTTCGACGTCGAGCATCAGCGGTCCAGGCGTGTTCATGGTCATGATTAAAATCCTACGTTAAAGGTCGTGCCAGCTGGCCTGCGCCAGCTGTTGTAAGGTGTCATCCTGGCTCTGCTCGGCGCGCAGCTGATACCAGCTGGCCATCAGCAATTGCAGCCACGGCTGCCAGCGCTGCATCTGCCGCGCCAGTTCATGCTCATCCAACTTCGCGCGCGCGGCGTACTCGGCAATCCACGCTGAACGCGTATCGCCATCAACCGCACAAACCGCCGCCAGCTCCAGCGCCACGTCGCCATCGGCGGCATATTCCCAGTCGATCAGGCGTAAACCGGCAGGCGTAGCAATCAGGTTGCCCGCATGGACATCCATATGCAGCGGTGCCAGCCGCAGCGGCTGCGGTTCGCCCTGCTGTAATAAGCGTTGCAGACGACGCTGCCAGCGCCAGTGACGCTGCTGGCAAAGTTGCCAATAGCGCTGCAGCAGTGGCGCTAATCGTAAACGATAGCCGGTGAGTGGCTGTTGATGCAGGCGCTGCAGCAGCGCCACAATCGCCTCCCGCTGCGCGTTAAACTGCGCGGAGGTGAGCACCTCGCCCGGCAACCAGCTTTGCAGAAGCCAGGGATCGCGCCATGCCAGCGGCTGCGGCCCGAGATCTGCATATCTGAGCTGCTGCAGGATGCGGTATTCGCGCTGGCGATCAACAAACGGGATCGGCTGCGGCGGCGCACGTCGCGCCAGCAACGCGCCCTGCGGCATCTGCACGCGCACGCTTTGCCCGCTCAGTCCCGGCAGCGCGAAAAAATGACCGGCAGCTTGCGCCGTCGGCCATTGTTGCTGAAGCATGTTTTGCAGCTGCGGATCAGGGTTGAGCAACACCGTTTCCTGACCAGATGATTTCACCGGTTTGTACCAGCATCAGCTGCATTTGCAGCGTTGGTGCTTTCACATCGCCCTGCGCATTGCTATACAGCACATACTGCGCGTTAACGTTGCGCGCCAGACCAATCGCTTTACTGCGCGAGTTGAGGCTGTCATCCGGCGATAAGCCCAGCGTCTGCTTGGCCTGCGCCAGCTGTTCGGGTGTGATCAGCGTGAACTTGCCGTTGTTGGCCAGCGCATTCTGAATCGCATCGGTGGCTTTGTCAGTTTGCAACGCGCCATTGGTGCTGTTCTTAATGCGATCCACCAGCAGCACGCTGCCAGGATTCACGCCTGAAGATTGCACCATCTTGCCGACTAACGGCTGGACGCTGGCATCCCAGTTAATGGTTTTCAGCTTCGGTGGCTGCGGCACGGTTTCTGGCGGCGGCACCGGCTGCGGCGTCGGTTCTACCGGCTGAGTTGGCGTAGTCGGCTGCGTGGGTTCTACCGGCGCTGGCGTCTGTTGTTTCACCACACAACCGGTGAGCATTAGCGCAAATAACAACGCGCCCGAACGTTTTACACTGCGAATCACAGCTTACTCCTCAAAGATAAAGATAGAGACGCACCTTACTGGCGGTCGGATTGCCCATTTGTGAGGCCACTTCTACGCTGCCATGCGCCGGGACAATTTGGCTCTGCGCCGGCTCTTCCGGCGTGATTTCCAATCCTTTGTCGTCGTACCAATAGAAACGATAGTGCACTTTCACTGGCGTTTCCCGCTGGTTATACAACACGCTCATGGCACGCTGCTGACCATCTTGTTCGGTCAGTTTCGGATCATCGGTAATAATGCCCGCGGATAATACAGACGATTCCATTACCAGCGACTGCGAGGTATTAATCATCGGCTTATCGCTGCTGCAACCTGCAAGGGTTAGCAACAGCAAGCCACTCAGCCATTGACGCATCAATTTGTCCGCCTGAGTTAGATGGCCAGCATTGGGCCCAGCGGCTGACCGCCGACCAAATGCATATGGATGTGATAAACCTCCTGACCGCCATGACTGTTGCAGTTCATGATCAGACGATAGCCATCTTCGGCAATGCCTTCATCACGGGCAATTTTGGCGGCCACGGTGATCATCCGGCCCAGCGCCTGCTCGTGTGCGGCCTGCACATCGTTGGCGGTGGGAATCAATACATTGGGGATAATCAGAATATGGGTGGGCGCTTTGGGCGCGATATCACGGAAGGCGGTGACCAGTTCGTCCTGATAAACCACGTCGGCGGGGATCTCGCGACGGATGATTTTACTGAAAATGGTTTCTTCAGCCATGGTGCATTTCCTTAAGCCTGAGTTCAGTCAGGCAGTATGCGTGAGGAATTCCATTTCTTTCAACCTCAGGACCACATTTCCTGTATTAAAAGACTGCCTTTAAGCCGTTTTCTCCCTTCGCCATGCATTGTGCTGCACCTCGCATTTCTAACATCTCATTAATCACAAAAATGAAACGCTGTTTTATAAATTAGAGATATCACGCCATTTTCTTTGTGATTTTGCCATCCACCAGAAAGTCATTGCGAAATCACGAAGGTTTGCACGCTTAAGCCGCTCTACTTTCAATCCAATCCGAGCAAGTTGTACGGAGTGATGAGGGATGTGTTTACCGACTAATTCAAGGAGAACCTGCCATGCGCTCTCGTAAGATTGGCCTGGGCCATTATCTGGCCTATGGGTCCGGGGATTTCCTCGGTGCAGGCACCACGGCGTTAACCGCCGCCTGGCTGCTCTACTTTTACACCACCTTTTGTGGGCTCTCGCCGATTCAGGCGACCTTCATTTTTGCTGCCGCTCGCGTGCTGGATGCGGTAGTGAGCCCGCTGATGGGTTTCCTGACCGATAACTTTGGTTCGACCTGGCTCGGCAAGCGCTTTGGCCGCCGCAAATTCTTCATTCTGCTCGGCATCCCGTGCGTGTTCAGCTACAGCCTGATGTGGGTTGGCGACATGAGTTTCTGGTGGTATCTGCTGACTTATCTGCTGTTCGATATGGTCTACACCATGATTCTGGTGCCCTACGAAACGCTGGTGCCGGAGATGACCGATGATTTCAAACAGAAAACCCGCTTCTCTGGCGCGCGTATTGGGTTGGCGCAGCTGTCGGCCATTCTGGCGGCGTTCCTGCCAGGCGTGCTGATTGGCTGGTTTGGCAAAGATAATCCGATCTCCTTCTTCTACGCCAGCCTGGTGTTCTCAGTGATTTGTGCGCTGGTGTTAACGCTGGTGTGGCTGTTTACCTGGGAGCGCGATCCCAACGATTTCTCTGCTGAATCACGCCGCGCAGAGCAGGAAAAATCACAGCTGACCTTGCTGCAGAGCCTGAAACGCCTCTACACCGAGCTGGCCTCAACGCTGCGCATTCGTATTTTCCGCCAGCATCTTGGTATGTATCTCGGCGGCTATATCGCGCAGGACGTATTTAATGCGGTGTTCACCTGGTATGTGGTGTTTGTGCTGATGCAAAGCGCGCAAATCGCCTCCAACCTGATGGGCACCATGGCGGTGATGCAGTTTATTGCGGTGATGGCGATGATTCCGCTGTGTATCCGCCTTGGACCGGCGCCCGCTTATCGTATGGTGGTGGTGCTGTTTGGTCTGAGCGCCCTTTCCTACGCCGGATTGTGGTACACCGGCATGAACGACAACTTCGCCTTGCTGGTACTGATTTCAGGCCTTGCTGGTCTTGGTCGCGGTGGCATCAACTATGTGCCGTGGAATACTTACACCTACATCGCTGACGTTGATGAAGTGATTACCGGTCAACGTCGCGAAGGCATTTTTGCCGGCATCATGACGCTGACGCGCAAAGCGTCACAAGCAGGTGCGGTGATGTTCGTCGGTATCGTGTTGCAGCTGGCTGGCTTCTCTTCCGGCAAGGCCACACAAGTCCCGGCTGTCGGCCATACCATTCTGGCGATCCTCAGCGTGGGCACACTTTGCGTGCTGGCCTGCGGTTTCATTATTTCACTGCGCTTCAAACTCAACCTGCAAACTCACACCGTGTTGCGCGAAGAGACATTGAAAATGCGCGAAGCCGGGCGCGTGGTGCCCGAACGCATTACGCCGCAAGCGCGTGAAGTGGTCGAAATGCTGGCGGGCATGCCGTATGAAAATCTGTGGGGCAATAACAACGTCGGGTATCTCAACCGTCATAAGCCTGCCGCACCGCCGCTGCCGACTCAGCCACGATCTTTACCTTCTCTCTCTACCCTGATTAACGATAGGAATGAACCATGACTGTATTTCCTGTAAAGCACAGCGCGTTACTGCGCCAGCCTGAATATCTGTTGCCACGTAGTGAGCTGGTGCAGTTGATTCAGCGGCTAACCCATAATCTGGTGAATATTACCGATCACAGCGGCGAGTTTTTGCTGCGCCTCGATGATGGCCGCGTGATCGATACCAAAGGCTGGGCCGGTTGGGAGTGGACACACGGCATCGGCCTGTACGGCATGCTGCACTACTATCAGCAAACCGGCGATCAAGAGACGCTGAAGATCATCGATGACTGGTTCAGCACGCGGCTGGCAGAAGGCACGCCAACCAAGAACGTCAATACCGTTTGTCCGTTCCTGACGCTGGCGTATCGCTATGAAGAGACGCGTAATGCCGCGTGGCGGCCGGTGCTGGAGCGTTGGGCTGAATGGGTGATGTATGAGATGCCGCGTACCGAGCAAGGCGGCTTGCAGCACATCGTCTACAACAACGAAAACACCCAGCAGCTGTGGGATGACACCTTGATGATGAGCGTGATGGCGCTGGCGAAGATTGGTCAGCTGCTGGAACGTCCGGAGTTTGTCGAAGAAGCCAGTTATCAGTTCCTGATTCATACCCAATATTTGATGGATCGCCAAACCGGTTTGTGGTTCCACGGCTGGACGTTCGAGGGACGGCACAACTTCGCCAACGCGCGCTGGGCGCGCGGCAATAGCTGGCTGACTATCGTTATTCCTGATTTCCTCGAGATGATGAACTGGCCGGAACAGCATGCCACACGCCGTTTCCTGCAGCAGGTGCTGGAGAGCCAGGTGAAGGCGCTGAGCACCTGTCAGCACAGCAGCGGTTTATGGCACACCTTGCTCGACGATCCCAACAGCTATCCCGAAGCCTCCGCCACCGCCGGTTTCGCCTACGGCATTCTTAAAGCGGTGCGCAAACACTACCTTTCGCCCGAATATTTGCCGCTGGCGGAGAAAGCATTGCGTGGCGTGATCGGGAATATCGATGAAGATGGGGAATTGAAACAGGTGTCGTTTGGTACGGCGATGGGTAGCGATCTGGAGTATTACCGTCAGATACCGCTCACCTCGATGCCGTATGGTCAGGCGATGGCGCTGCTGTGTTTGACGGAGTATTTGCGGGTTTATTTATAAATAAAAAATGCCCTCATTTGAGGGCATTTTTACGCACCGAAAGTGAAGTGCGATGAAGCGGCGGCAGAGGAGTAAAGCGTCCCAAGCCAGGGATGGCTTGGGCCGAGCCCCAGGGATGGTTTATGGCGTCTTTACGATCTGACGCCGCTTCATCGCACCGGCTCTGCCTGCCCTTTCTCGTTACATGCTGCGGATATAGTCATCCATTTCAGTTTTCAGGTTATCGGACTTGGTGCCGAAGATCGCCTGAACGCCTGAACCTGCTACCACCACACCACGTGCGCCAAGGCTTTTCAGTTCAGCCTGATCAACCTTGCCGACATCTGCCACACTCACACGCAGACGAGTGATACAGGCATCAAGGTTAGTGATGTTCTCTTTACCACCAAACGCGGTAACCAGTTTGCCAGCCATTTCGCTGCCGGTTGCGCTGCTCTGCTCCATTGCGGTGTCCTCACGGCCAGGGGTTTTCAAATTCAGTTTCACAATCAGGAAACGGAATACGGTGTAGTAAATCAGGCCGTAGATGATACCCACAATCGGGAACAGCCAGATTTTGCTGCTGTTACCGCTCAGCACGATAAAGTCGATCAGACCGTGTGAGAAGCTGGTGCCATCACGCATACCCAGCAGGATACAGATTGGGAAGGCCAGGCCCGCCAGAATCGCGTGGATCACATACAGAATCGGCGCCACGAACATGAAAGCGAACTCGATTGGCTCGGTAATACCGGTCAGGAACGAGGTCAGCGCGGCTGATATCATGATGCCGCCCACTTTGGCGCGGTTTTCTGGTTTAGCGGTATGCCAAATCGCAATCGCTGCTGCTGGCAGACCGTACATTTTGAACAGGAAGCCGCCTGACAGTTTGCCTGCCGTTGGGTCGCCCGCCATATAACGTGGGATATCACCGTGGAACACCTGACCTGCGGCATTGGTGAATTCACCAATCTGCATCTGGAAAGGTACGTTCCAGATATGGTGCAGACCAAACGGCACCAGTGAACGCTCAATCAGACCGTAAAGTCCAAAGGCGACGACTGGGTTTTGGTATGCAGCCCACTGTGAGAAGTCCTGAATTGCGGTACCGATTGGCGGCCAAATGAATGACAGCACCACACCGGTGAAAATCGCGGCCAGACCGGAGATGATCGGCACAAAGCGCTTGCCGGCAAAGAAGCCGAGATACTCAGGCAGTTTGATGCGGTAGAAGCGGTTAAACATATACGCCGCAATGGAACCGGCGATGATCCCGCCGAGCACACCGGTATCCGCCAGATGCTTGGCCTCGATTTCTCCGGCAGGCATATGCAGTACCAGTGGCGCAACCACCGCCATGGTTTTCACCATGATGCCGTAAGCAACCACAGCCGCCAGCGCAGACACGCCGTCGTTATTGGTAAAGCCGAGCGCCACACCGATCGCAAAGATCAGCGGCATATTGGCAAACACCGAACCACCCGCTTCGGCCATGACGTGGGAAACTACTTCCGGCAGCCAGCTGAAGTTTGCTGAACCAACACCTAACAAAATACCGGCAATCGGCAAAACCGATACCGGCAACATCAGCGATTTACCTACTTTCTGCAGGTTCGCAAATGCGTTCTTGAACATAGAAACTCCTGAGTATGAGTGCAATTTTTTGCGCAGTGCGCATGGCTTAGGGGGAGGATCCTTCGCCGGGGTGACGCTGAGCGTCTTTTGATTTATTACGAAGAGTAAAATAAATCGCTAATTGTTAAATTGACGGCCATCACATTTCGCTAAAAGCGGCCCCTTCCTTTCAGTCATTTCTGACTGACTTGCGCTAATAAACAGCAACAAATCACTGCCTGCGTCCATTCAGACGCAGTGCAGTTGGGTGATTTTAGATTAATTACAGTGTTTGAAATAAAGCGTTTAGCCGCCGAGACGACTCATCGGGATGTGGAACAGGCGGGAGAAGTTTTCTGTGGTGGCAGCGGCGAGGGTTTCGATATCCACGCCTTTTAATACCGCCATGTAATCTGCAACATCACGCGTAAACGCCGGCTGATTCTCTTTACCACGGTGCGGTACCGGCGCCAGATACGGCGAATCGGTTTCTACCAGCATGCGATCAAGCGGCACATAGCGCGCCGCATCACGGATCTGTTCGGCGTTGCGAAAGGTCAGAATGCCGGAGAAGGAGATATAAAAACCAAGATCCAGCAGTTTGGCTGCGGTTTCTTTATCTTCGGTAAAACAGTGCAGCACGCCGCCGCACTTCTCCACCTGCTCTTCGCGCAGGATTGCCAGCGTGTCTTCACGCGCATCACGCGTGTGCACAATGATCGGTTTATTCAGCGCGATACCGGTACGAATGTGTTCACGAAACGAGGCTTGCTGCTGCGCTTTGGTTTCCTGCTGATAGAAGTAATCCAGCCCGGTTTCACCCAGCGCTACCACGCTATCCTCGGCAGCCAGACGGCGGAACTCATCGACGTCGTACGGCGCTTCCTGATTGAGCGGATGCACGCCACAAGCCAGCGCGACGTTTTCACGATCGCCCACCAGCTGTTTGATTTTGTAGTAATCCGGCAAGGTGGTGGCAATTGCCAGCATAAACTTCACATCACGCGCCGCCGCTTTGGCGATGACATCATCCAGATCGCGGTGGTGTTTTTCATAATCGAGGCCATCGAGATGGCAGTGGGAATCGACAATAAACATAGAGCTCTCTTTTCGCTTAGCCGACCGTTGCCGGAGCCAGTAAACGTCCCCAGGCGAGTAAACGATCGGTCAACATTAATTCACGGTTGAGCGCGGCGACATGTAACAGCTGTTCGCGACACTGCATCCATTGCTGCGCGCTGCTGTTGAGCGCACTGCTATTCATTCTTTGCGCCAACTGCGTGACCACATCCGGACGATCGCAGTTGCTCAGCCACTGACTGGCGCCCTGCTGCACTTTCATCGCATCCACCAGCAGCGAAATCAGCCAGCTGAGGCGTTCGGCCACATCTTCACTGTTCAGCGCGGGTAACAGCTGCAGCACATCGCCGTTTAGCGCTTTGATCAGCGTTTCGCACAGGGTTTCACGCGCCTGCCAGCGCTCGGGCTGCAACAGCGTCAAGGCGGCGGCGGGTGCGCCATTACTCAAACGTAAGGCGGCGCGCAGCTTCTCTTCCGGCTGCGGTTGCTGCTTCTGCAGCCATTGCAGGCTATGTGCTTCTTCTGGCGGCGACAGATGCCACGTCATGCAGCGACTGCGCAGCGTCGCCAGCAGGCGCGAAGGTTCGCGCACGCTGAGGAAAAACCAGCAATTCGCCGGCGGCTCTTCCAGCGTTTTCAATAATGCGTTGGCGGCAGCTTCCGTGAGCTGCGCGGCATCGGGCAACCAAACGATCTTTGCGCCGCCCTGCTGGGCGAAGTGATACAGCTTTTCAGTGACGTCGCGCACCGCATCAATACCGAGCGAGGATTTCCCCTTTTCGGCTTCAAGGCGATACCAATCCGGATGCGTGTGCGCCTGCATCAACTGGCAGCCGTGGCAATGGCCACAGCTCTTCAATCCTTCCGGCTGCAAACACATCAACCAACGGCTTACGCCCCAAATCAACGCATCGTCACCCATGCCTTCAATCGCTTGCACCAGCAAGGCGTGATGCGCCTGGCCACTTTGATGCCGGGCGATGATTTGTCGATAAGGCTGATTCAGCCACGGATACCAGTTCATGTGGATTGGCCTGACAGCCAGCTACGCAAGGCGCCTTGAAGTGACGATGTCACGTCTGCAATATTTTGCGTCGCATCAATAGTTAGAATTGAGGAATCCTGAGCGGCCAAAGCCAGATAGCGTTCACGCGTGCGCTCGAAGAATCGCAACGACTCTTGCTCAATACGATCCAACTCGCCACGTGCGCGGGCGCGTTGCAGGCCAATTTCTGGCGTTACGTCGAGATAGAGTGTGAGATCGGGACGGAAATCGCCCAGCACCGCATCGCGCAGCGTGGTCATCAGCTGCGCATCCAGACCGCGTCCGCCGCCTTGGTAGGCTTGTGAAGAGAGATCGTGACGATCGCCCACCACCCAGGCACCGCGTGCCAGCGCCGGTTTGATCACGTTCTCTACCAGCTGCACGCGTGCCGCGTACAACATCAGCAGCTCGGCTTTATCGGTCACCTGCTCGCCATCAATGCCCTGCTTGACCAACACTCGCAATTGTTCTGCCAGCGGCGTACCGCCCGGCTCGCGCGTGAAGACGACATCATGAATGCCGTGCTCATGCAGCACGGCAACCAGCGCATCACGCGCGGTGGTTTTGCCTGCACCTTCCAGGCCTTCAATGACGATAAACTTACTTTTCATTTTTTTCCTTCATTGCCAGCCGGTAAACCTGCACCGCTTTATTGTGGCTGGCCAGATTGGTGGTAAAGGTGTGTCCACCTTTGCCATCCGCGACAAAATAGAGGTAATTGGTTTTTTCCGGATGCGCAGCCGCTTCCAGTGAAGCACGGCCCGGCATCGCGATCGGACCCGGCGGCAAACCGCTAATGGTGTAGGTGTTGTAGTCGGTTGGTGTTTCCAGATTTTTACGGGTTAGCGTGCCGGTGTAGCTGTCGCCCATACCGTAAATCACCGTGGGATCGGTTTGCAGTTTCATCCCGGTACGCAGGCGATTGATAAACACCGACGCCACGCGCGCGCGCTCTTCGCTCACGCCAGTCTCTTTCTCAATGATCGACGCCATGGTGACCATGTCCTGCTCTTTCTTGTAAGGCAGATTCTCCATGCGTCCCTGCCAAATCTCATCGACCAGCTTATTCATGCGCGCGTGGGCACGTTCCAGCAGCGCCACATCGCTGGTATTGGCGGTGTAGAGATAAGTATCAGGGTAGAAGCTGCCTTCCAGTTGGCCCACGTCAAGCTTGAGCGCAGCGGCAACGGTGGCAAATTGATCGTCAGTCAGCGTGTGTTTCAGGTATGGCGCTTTACGCAATTCGGCTAACCACTCGGTCAGACGCGAACCTTCAATAAAACGCACCGGGAATTGCGCTTCTTTACCGCTGGCTAGCAGTTGCAGCAACTGACGCACCGTCATGCCGGTTTCCAGGCGATAGGTACCGGCTTTAAAACGCGCCAGTTCCGGTTCCAGTTTCAACAACGGGCCAAACCAGATGCTTTGCGGAATGATGTGCTGGCTTTCCAGTTGCGCTTCCAGTACCACACGGCCGCTGCCAGCCGGCAAGGTGTAAATGGTTTCCTGCTGCAGTGTTAAGGGCGTATCGGCTAAACGTTCAATCTGCCAATAGCTAAAGGCGGCGGCGAGTCCTGCGACTACCACAACGCCTGCGAGAATTTTTTTCATTCGAGTCATGATACTTCCATCGTCGGGCAACTGGCGCGCAGTTGCTGATACAGCGAGCGTGCGGTAAACGAAACGTCGTCAATTTGTCGCACGGGTAAAACTGGCATCAGGGCGTTACACATCACCACTTCATCAGCGTTCAACACGTCGTCCCTGCTGCCATCAATTAGCTGACAAGTCTGGCCATTCGCGGCCATCTGCGCCATCAGATAACGACGCATAATACCATCCACGCCAGCCTGCCCAAGCTGCGGCGTAAAGACGTTGTTGCCTTTGCGCCAGAATAAATTGGCCGCACAGCATTCCACCACCGTCCCGTTAGTGTCAAGCACCAGCGCCTCGTCGCCGCCCGTCTGGTCAAGATGCTGGCGAATCAGCACCTGCTCAAGGCGATTCAGGTGCTTTACGCCGGCCAGCAATGGATTGCGTGCCAGTCGTATTGGGCTGGTGTGCAGCACAGCGCCCTGCTTTTGCAGCGTGGCGTAATGCTGTGGCCACGGCGAGAGCGAAAGGATGCGCGTCGGTGTTTGGCAGCCTGCGCGGCTATAACCGCGTCCGCCAGCGCCCGGTGTCAAAATCACCTTGAGCACTGCCTGCGTTTGTTGCGCAGCGGCGTGATGCATTTCTGCGGCGAGTTGAGCTAAATCAGGCGCATCCATCAATAACCGTGCGCAGCCCTCTTTCAGCCGCTGCAGATGCGCATCCAGCATAACAATATGGCCGTTGATCACTGCAGCAGTGGTAAAGCAGCCATCACCAAATTGCACTGCGCGATCGCGTGCTGAAAGCTCGGTTTGCGGTATGCCGTTTATCCACATGTTGGCCGCCTTGATTAGCCCGGTAGAAAATATAAAAAAGGCCCGCAATGCGGGCCTCTTTATGGCTGAGGAGCGATTAAACCTTGCGGAAGATCAGCGAGCCGTTAGTGCCGCCAAATCCAAAGGAGTTACACAAAGTGTACTCCAGTCCGCTGACCTGGCGCGCCGTATGCGGCACGAAATCCAGATCGCAACCTTCGTCAGGATTGTCGAGGTTGATGGTTGGTGGAATCGCCTGGTCGCGCAGCGCCAGAATCGAATAAATCGCTTCTACCGCGCCCGCAGCGCCCAACAGGTGGCCAGTCATCGACTTGGTGGAACTGACCATCACGCTGTGGGCCGCCGCACCAAATACCGATTTCACCGCCTGCGCTTCCGCTTTGTCACCGGCTGGCGTCGAGGTGCCGTGCGCGTTGACATAACCAATCTGCTCAGCGTTCAGCTGCGCGTCACGCAACGCGTTAACCATCGCTGCTGCTGCACCTGAACCGTCTTCCGGAGGTGACGTCATGTGGTAAGCATCGCTGCTCATGCCGAAACCAATGATCTCAGCATAAATCTTCGCACCACGTTTCTTCGCGTGTTCGTACTCTTCCAGTACGATAATGCCAGCACCGTCACCCAACACGAAACCGTCACGATCTTTATCCCACGGACGGCTTGCCGACTGAGGGTTGTCATTACGCGTGGAGAGCGCACGAGCAGCACCAAAACCACCGACACCTAATGGCGTACTGGCTTTCTCCGCACCACCGGCCAACATCACATCAGCATCGTTATACGCAATGATACGCGCCGCATGACCAATGTTGTGCACACCGGACGTACAGGCAGTTGCGATAGAGATGCTTGGGCCTTTCAGGCCGTACATGATGGTGAGGTGACCTGCAACCATATTGACGATGGTGGAAGGCACGAAGAATGGGCTGATTTTGCGCGGTCCACCGTTGACCAGCGAGCTGTGGTTATCTTCGATTAAACCCAGTCCGCCAATCCCAGAACCGATTGCCGCACCAATGCGACCAGCATTCTCATCGGTTACGACCAGACCGGAGTCTGCCATAGCCTGAATGCCTGCAACGATGCCGTATTGGATGAAGTCATCCATCTTGCGCTGATCTTTGCGCGAGATGAAATCATCGCAATTAAAATCTCTTACTAAGCCCGCAAAACGCGTTGCATAGGCACTAGTATCAAAATGGTCGATCAGGCTAATGCCGCTCTGACCGGCAAGGAGAGCACTCCAGGTAGACTCTACGGTATTGCCGACAGGAGACAACATGCCAAGACCAGTCACAACTACACGACGCTTAGACACGCACGTCCTCCAGGGAGGGAAAAAATAACGCTATGTGGGGCATACATAAAACTCAGGCGGTCGAGGTGACCGCCTGAAGATATTCATTAGTCGTGTTTATGACTATTGATGTAATCGATCGCTGCCTGAACGGTAGTGATTTTCTCAGCTTCTTCGTCTGGAATTTCAGTATCAAACTCTTCTTCCAGAGCCATTACCAGCTCAACGGTGTCAAGAGAATCTGCACCAAGGTCTTCAACGAAAGAAGCAGTGTTAATCACTTCGTCTTCTTTAACACCCAGCTGCTCAGCTACGATTTTCTTAACGCGTTGTTCGATATCGCTCATACTATTTAATTTCCTATCAAAACTCGCTTTCGCGATGGTTTTCGTAGTGTATAAAATGTTGAAAAAGATGCAACAAAATCCCGGCTGGTCTAACCACGATTTTGCGTTATTCTGCGGTGTTTGCTGCAGATAAAGCAAATGTTTTCGTGATTATCAGACCATGTACATGCCGCCATTGACATGAAGCGTCTCACCCGTGATGTAGGCTGCTTCGTCAGAGGCTAAGAATGCAACAGCATTGGCAATCTCCTGCGGGTCACCTAAACGACCTGCTGGAACTTCTGCCAAAATACCCGAACGTTGATCTTCGTTCAGTGCACGCGTCATGTCCGTCTCAATAAAGCCCGGAGCCACGACGTTTACAGTAATGCCACGTGACGCAATTTCTCGCGCCAGTGATTTGCTAAAGCCAATCAAACCTGCTTTTGCTGCCGCATAGTTTGCCTGACCCGCGTTACCCATGGTTCCAACTACAGAACCGATGGTAATGATACGGCCCACGCGTTTTTTCATCATGGCACGCATAACCGCCTTAGAAAGACGGAAGACAGATGTCAGGTTGGTATCAAGGATATCCGCCCACTCATCGTCTTTCATGCGCATCAACAGATTGTCACGCGTAATGCCTGCATTATTGACTAAAATGTCCACTTCGCCAAATTCGGCGCGTACTTGTTCGAGGACGCTCTCAATTGAGGCGGCATCAGTGACGTTCAGCAGCAGGCCTTTGCCCTTGTCGCCGAGGTAAGCACTGATTGCTTCCGCACCGCTTGCACTGGTGGCGGTTCCCACCACTTTGGCACCGCGCGCAGCCAGCGTTTCCGCAATGGCACGACCAATTCCACGGCTTGCACCGGTAACCAGCGCTACTTTACCTTCAAAGCTCATGTTTTTCCTCTTATTCCTGTGAAAGTGCAGCGCTCAGTGAAGCAGAATCGTTCACCGCAGCAGCACTCAGGCTATCCACAATACGTTTGGTAAGACCGGTCAGGACTTTACCTGGACCGACTTCCAGCAATTGCTCAACGCCCTGCGCAGCAATAAACTCGACCGATTCAGTCCAGCGCACCGGGCTATACAGCTGACGGACCAGCGCACTACGGATCG
The DNA here is from genome assembly GCF_014193275.1 of Enterobacter sp. Sphag1F. NCBI lineage: Bacteria > Pseudomonadati > Pseudomonadota > Gammaproteobacteria > Enterobacterales > Enterobacteriaceae > Enterobacter > Enterobacter sp. Sphag1F. The sequence continues at coordinate 394,044 of NZ_JACHZD010000002.1, forward strand.
CAGCAGCTTCAGTTTCACACTTCACGTCGACGTTGTTCACCACCGGCACCGCAGGCGCATTGAAGGTGATCGCTTCGAGAGCCACCGCTAGCTTATCGGCAGCAGGTTTCATCAAAGCACAGTGCGATGGCACGCTAACTGGCAGCGGCAGTGCACGTTTGGCACCAGCAGCCTTACAGGCTGCACCCGCACGCTCAACCGCTTCTTTGTTGCCCGCGATAACCACCTGGCCCGGCGAGTTGAAGTTAACCGGTGAAACCACCTGGCCTTGAGCACTCTCTTCGCAGGCTTTACGGATGGATGCGTCATCCAGGCCGATAATCGCCTGCATAGCGCCAGTACCTTCCGGTACCGCTTCCTGCATCAGTTTGCCGCGCAGCTCAACCAGTTTAATGGCGTCTGCGAAATTCAGCACACCGGCACATACCAGAGCCGAGTATTCACCGAGGCTGTGGCCGGCCATCATGGTTGGCTGCACCGCATTTTTGCTCTGCAATACGCGATAGATAGCAACAGAAGCCGCCAGCAGCGCAGGCTGCGTCTGCCAGGTTTTATTCAATTCTTCAGCCGGTCCCTGCTGGACCAACTGCCATAAGTCATAACCCAGCGCATCAGAAGCTTCACGGAAAGTGGCTTCAACCTGCGGGTTTTCAGCAGCCAGCTCGGCTAACATGCCGACGGTCTGCGATCCCTGTCCTGGGAAAACATAAGCAAATTGCGTCATCTTTCGTTCCTGTCAATCAAAAGCGAACCAGTGCAGAACCCCAGGTGAAACCACCACCAAAGGCTTCCAGCAGAATCAGTTGTCCCGGCTTGATACGACCATCGCGCACTGCTTCGTCCAGTGCACTTGGCACTGACGCGGCCGAGGTATTACCGTGACGATCCAGCGTGACGACAACTTTATCCATGCCCATGCCGAGCTTTTTGGCGGTTGCGCTAATAATGCGCAGGTTCGCCTGATGCGGCACCAGCCAGTCGAGCATTTCACGATCAAGATTGTTGGCTTGCAGAGTTTCATCAACAATGTGTGCCAGTTCAGTCACGGCCACTTTGAAGACTTCATTGCCCGCCATCGTCAGATAAGCAGGCTCATCCTGATGGGCACGATCCTGATACGGCAGCGTCAGCAGTTTGCTGTAACGGCCGTCGGCGTGCAGATGGGTAGAAAGGATGCCTGGCTCTTCGCTCTGGCTCAGTACCACCGCGCCCGCGCCATCACCAAACAGAATGATAGTGCCACGATCGTTAGGATCGAGCGTACGTGCCAGCACGTCTGCACCGATCACCAGCGCATGTTTTACCACACCATTTTTGATGTATTGATCGGCAACGCTCAGTGCATAGGTGAAGCCCGCACAGGCAGCGGCCAAATCGAAGGCAGCGCAATCATTGATCTCCAGCATTTGCTGGATCATGCACGCTGAACTAGGGAAGGCATGGCTGGAAGAGGTGGTTGCCACAATGATCAGGCCAACGTCGCTCGCATTCACACCCGCCATTTCCAGCGCGCGCTGTGCTGCGGTGAAGCCCATAGTAGCAACGGTTTCTTCCGGAGCGGCAATACGGCGCTCACGGATGCCGGTACGGGTGACAATCCACTCGTCCGTCGTCTCGACCATTTTTTCCAGATCCGCATTGGAGCGAATCTGCTCAGGCAAATAGCTGCCCGTACCGATAATTTTGGTAAACATCTACGCTTTGTCACTCCTGGCTAATACAGTGTCAAGGCGCGCAGCAATCCTCTCTGGGACTTGCTTTCGCACCGTCTGCTCTGCCTGCTCTATCGCCACGGCAAATGCACGTTGATTCGCCGCACCGTGGCTTTTGATCACTGTCCCGCGCAATCCTAACAGACAAGCGCCATTGTACTGGTCGGGGTTGAGATGGCCGAAACGCTTTGCCAGACGCTTTTGAATCCAGCGCCCCAACAATGTTAGCCACCAGGCCCGTTTTTTTCCTTCCTCTGACGATTTGATCAGAGAGAGGAACATTCTTACCACGCCTTCCATGGTCTTCAACGTGACGTTACCAACGAAGCCATCACAAACCAGCACATCCGTCTTGCCGGTGAGGAGATCGTTCCCCTCAAGGTATCCAATATAGTTGATTTGCGGTGACGCTCGCAGCACCGCAGATGCGGCGCGGATTGTTTCTAATCCTTTGGTCTCTTCCTGACCAATATTCAGCAGCGCCACACGCGGCTGGGCGATCTCCAGCACTTCTTCTGCCATTACAGCGCCCATGATCGCAAACTGCACCAGCATGGCGCTGTCCGATTCAACGTTAGCGCCGAGATCCAACACCACCGTTTTGCCATGCTGCTGATGCGGCAACACCGTCATCAACGCTGGACGCTCAATGCCATCCAGCGGCTTTAATAACATTTTTGCCAGTCCCATTAGTGCGCCGGTATTTCCGGCACTGACACAGGCTTGTGCTTTCCCCTCTTTCACCAACTCTAACGCCACACGCATTGAACTGCCGCGGCTGTTACGAATCGCCTGAGAAGGTTTGGCATCACTTGCAATAACCGATTCAGCAGGAATAACCTGCACACGCCCCTGTAACGAGGAATCCGCTTTGGCAAGAAATGACGAGATGATGTCGGGATCGCCGACCAGAAGAAGAACCAGCTCCGAATGAGAGGCCAGTGCCTGCAAGGCTGCAGGCACTGTCACGCAAGGACCGAAGTCCCCGCCCATGGCATCAACTGCCAGGGTCAAACGTGTCAAGGTATCGCCTTGTGTAATCGCGAGGATTACTTGGTGATAACCTTGCGACCGCGGTAGTAACCATCCGCAGTGATATGGTGACGCAGATGAGTTTCGCCAGAAACTTTATCTACTGACAGAGCAGCAGTGGTCAGAGCATCGTGTGAACGACGCATACCACGCTTAGAACGGGTTGGTTTATTCTGTTGTACGGCCATGGACCTTACTCCTATTACTTACGCTTTAAACTGGCTAATACGGCAAAGGGATTTGGTTTTTCTGCCTCTGGAGGCAGTTGACCAAACACCATGTCCGCGTCGGACACTTCACAGTGTTCAGAATCATGCACCGGAACCACGGGCAGCGCGAGGATGAGCTCATCTTCGATCACTGCCAGCAAGTCGATCTCACCAAAATCATTGACATCAACTGGCTCGTAGGCTTCCGGTAGTGCCTCGGCCTGCTCATCAGAAGAGACAGGACTGAAGCAATAGCTTACGTGAACATGACGTGGAAACGACTGGTTGCAGCGTTGACATGACAGAGTCACCTGCACTTCGGCTGTTCCTTGCAGAACGGCGAGGCGCTGGTTATCAACCGCAAACGACATATCGCATTCAACTTCACTGTCCACACTCACGACCGTTTCGGCCAAGCGCGCCACCAATTCAGGTGCATAAACACCATGATAATCAAGGCGTTTTTGCGCGGCGCGGACCGGATCGAGCGTCAGGGGTAATTTTACCTTTTGCATAGGGCGCGCATATTAACTTTGTAACGTCATAGAGTCAAAGAAAAAGGCCGGTTTACGGCATCTTTCACCCGTTAGTCGCATCCAGTGCGGCGCATAGTTTAAAATGACTGTCATCTTTACGCTATCTATTCTGAAAAAAAATGACGACACCTTTGGTTTTAGCTTCTACTTCCCCTTTTCGTCAGGCGCTGCTGAGCAAACTGGGCCTGCCTTTTATTACCGCCGCCCCAGATTGCGACGAATCACCGCTACCGCATGAATCGGCCCCCGAGCTGGTGCAGCGTCTGGCATTTGCCAAAGCGCAGGCGCTGGCCGCATGTTACCCGGACAGCTGGATAATCGGGTCCGATCAGGTTTGTGTGCTGAATGGCGAGATAACCGGCAAACCGCACACTGTGGAGAAAGCCTGCCAGCAACTTGCGGCGGCCAGTGGCAACGCCATCACCTTTTATACCGGTCTGGCGCTACTGCAACCGCAGAGCGGCAAACAATCGGTCATTTGCGAACCCTTTACCGTGCATTTCCGCGAGTTGAGTGCTGAAGAGATTCGTGGCTACGTTGAAAAAGAAAAGCCGCTGCAGTGCGCTGGCAGTTTCAAAAGCGAAGGATTAGGGATTTGTTTATTTGACAGGCTGGAAGGTCGCGATCCCAATACTTTGATTGGCTTACCGCTGATTGCCTTGAATGAAATGCTAAGAGAGGTGGGCATCAACGCTTTATGTTGATGCCCGGATAATCAGGCTTTTTTCTGACGCAGTTTGGCGAGGCAATTCTTAAGCGCGCCATCCAGTGGCGCTTCCATCCGTAACACTTCTCCGGTGTTGGGATGGGTGAAGGTTAACGCCGCTGCATGCAGGAACAGACGCGATAAGCCCGTCGAACCTAATTGCGCATCAAATTCGCGGTCGCCGTAACGATCGTCGAAGGCGATCGGGTGGCCGCCATGAAGCGTATGCACACGAATCTGATGGGTACGACCGGTCACCGGGCTGGCTTTCACTAAAGTCGCGAAACCAAACCGCTCTTCGACTTTAAAACGCGTCTCAGAAGGCTTGCCTTCCGCACTCACGCGAACCACACGTTCACCGCTCTGCAAAATGTTCTTCAGCAGCGGAGCCTGCACCACTTTCAGATGCGATGGCCAGTCACCGCGCACCAGAGCAAGGTAATCCTTCTGCATGCCCTTCTCGCGCAGCTGCTCATGCAGAGAGCGCAACGCAGAACGCTTCTTCGCCACCAGCAGGATGCCAGAGGTATCACGATCGAGGCGATGGACTAACTCAAGGAAACGCGCTTCCGGACGCAACGCACGCAGCCCTTCAATCACACCAAAACTTAATCCGCTGCCACCGTGTACTGCGGTGCCCGACGGCTTATTAAGCACCATCAGATAATCATCTTCATAGAGAATGGCATTGGTGAGCGCCGCGACTTTATCCAGCTTCGGTGAAACCGTATTCTCTTCGCGCTCGGCAACCCGTACCGGAGGGATACGCAGCTCGTCGCCATCCTCCAGCTTATATTCCGGTTTGACGCGCTTTTTATTCACCCGCACTTCGCCTTTACGCAAAATGCGATAAATCATGCTTTTCGGCACGCCCTTAAGCTGGGTGCGCAAAAAGTTATCAATTCGTTGTCCGGCATTTTCAGCCGTGATGGCGACATACTGTACGCCGGGATTCTCTGTTTTCATGGCGGCGATTCTAATTAGTGTCCCTGGATAGCGCCACCCCTTTTTCTGTGCTTAACTCTCTCTTTGTCGCGTGATGAAACGGTGAAAATGGCGACATTTTCAGCGATGCGATGATTAGCCCTGCAAATGAACAGGTTATGGACGAATAAACTTCTCAGCTTGGCAAAAGTCGCCTTGCTTAATGTTGGTTAGCAATGGAATAATGCAGGGGTTTCTGCCCTGGAAAGATTCAGGCAGGAAAAAAGAGCGAAATAAGTCATTTTGCCGGATTGAACGGACACGCAGCAATGGCGTAAGACGTAATGTTAAATCAGGCACTTAGCGGGCTGCGGGTTGCGGCCTGGACGACAGACTAGGATGTGTGGATTTTTGAATACTCTGTAACATTTCCACCTTCAGGCGCTGGATTTCCTTATGAAAAACAGGCCACCGACAAGATTTGCGCCCCTTTAGCCGCCGACAACCGTGAGGTTGACGTCAGTGCATTAAGACACGGGGCCATCGGTTGATTCTCGTCCAGGGTAACGATGCCCGCAGCTAGATCACTCATGTGAGAATAACGAGTAAGTCACGATGAAAAGAATGTTAATTAACGCAACTCAGCAGGAGGAGTTGCGCGTTGCCCTGGTTGATGGACAACGTCTGTACGATCTGGATATTGAAAGTCCTGGACACGAACAGAAAAAAGCCAACATATACAAAGGTAAAATCACCCGCGTTGAACCTAGCCTTGAAGCTGCATTTGTCGATTACGGTGCAGAACGTCACGGTTTCCTCCCTCTGAAAGAAATTTCCCGCGAATATTTCCCCGCCAATTACAACGCACATGGTCGTCCGAATATCAAAGATGTGCTGCGTGAAGGTCAGGAAGTTATCGTTCAAATTGATAAAGAGGAACGCGGTAATAAAGGTGCAGCACTCACCACCTTTATTTCTCTGGCCGGTAGCTATCTGGTATTGATGCCGAACAACCCACGTGCCGGTGGTATTTCACGCCGCATTGAGGGCGACGATCGTACCGAATTAAAAGAAGCACTTTCCGCACTGGAACTTCCAGACGGCATGGGATTAATCGTTCGCACTGCGGGCGTAGGCAAATCAGCCGAATCACTGCAGTGGGATCTCAGCTTCCGTATGAAGCACTGGGAAGCCATTAAGAAAGCCGCAGACAGCCGCCCGGCGCCTTTCCTGATCCATCAGGAAAGCAACGTTATCGTGCGCGCCTTCCGCGACTATCTGCGTCAGGATATCGGTGAAATCCTTATCGATAATCCAAAAGTCCTGGAACTGGCTCGTCAGCACATTGCTGCACTGGGTCGTCCAGACTTCAGCAGCAAAATCAAACTGTACACCGGTGAAATCCCGCTGTTCAGCCACTACCAAATCGAATCGCAGATTGAATCAGCCTTCCAACGTGAAGTGCGTCTGCCATCAGGCGGCTCGATTGTTATCGATAGTACCGAAGCCCTGACGGCGATTGATATCAACTCCGCACGTGCAACTCGCGGCGGTGATATCGAAGAAACCGCCTATAACACCAACCTGGAAGCGGCCGATGAGATCGCTCGTCAGCTGCGTCTGCGCGATCTCGGCGGCCTGATTGTTATTGACTTCATCGACATGACGCCAGTGCGCCACCAGCGCGCGGTGGAAAACCGTCTGCGTGAAGCGGTGCGTCAGGATCGTGCGCGTATTCAGATCAGCCACATTTCACGCTTCGGTTTGCTGGAGATGTCGCGTCAGCGTTTGAGCCCGTCACTGGGTGAATCCAGCCATCACGTATGCCCTCGCTGCAGCGGTACCGGCACCATCCGAGATAACGAATCGCTGTCGCTGTCTATTCTGCGTCTGATTGAAGAAGAAGCGCTGAAAGACAACACCAAAGAAGTGCATGCCATTGTTCCGGTTCAGGTCGCCTCTTACCTGCTGAACGAAAAGCGTGATGCCGTTAGCGCCATCGAAAAACGCCAGGGCGGCGTGCGTGCCATCATCGTGCCAAACGATCAGATGGAAACGCCACACTACTCGGTACTGCGTGTTCGCACCGGCGAAGAGACGCAAACGCTGAGCTATCACTTACCGAAACTGCACGAAGCGGAAATGGCGCTGCCTTCTGAAGAAGAGCACGCTGAACGTCGTCGTCCGGAGCAGCCAGCATTGGCCGCCTTCGCGATGCCTGATGCGCCGCCTGCGCCGGTTGAAGTGGTGAAAGAGTCTCAGCCTGCAGCAGAAGTGAAAACTAAGCCTGCTGTTGCAGCACCAGCGGTGACTAACACCGGCTTCGTGGCACGCCTGCTGAGCGGATTGAAGAAACTGTTTGCCGGTGATGCTCCAGCTGCGGCTCCTGCTGAAACTAAACAAGAATCCCCAGCCGTTGTTGCTGCTGAATCTGAAAATACCCAGCAGCGTGGCGAACGTCGCAACAATAACAACCGTCGCAACAACCGTCGCGAACGTACTCCGCGTAATGGCGAGAATGGTCAGGTGCGCGAAGGTCGTGAACCGCGCGAGCCGCGTGAAGCACGTGAGCCACGTGAAGCCCGCGAACCGCGTGACAATCAGGACAATCGTCGCAACAAGCGTCAGAATGAGCCGCGTGAAGCGCGTCCGGTCCTGAGCGATGAAGCACTTGAGCAACGTGATGAGCAGCAACAACAGCGCCGCGAACAGCGTGCTGATCGCCAGCGTCGTCGTCAGGAAGAGAAGCGCACTCAGCAGCAGGATCAGAAAGCCGCTGAGCCGGTTGTTCAGGCTCCAGTTGTTGACGAAAACGTCGAGCAGGAAGAAGAACGCGTTCAGGTAATGCCGCGTCGTAAGCAGCGTCAGCTGTCACAGCGCGTGCGTGTGGGCGATACCACTGAAATTGATGCCGAAGCGCCAGTGGTTCATGAAGCCGCCGTTGAAACTGCGCCACGCGCTCAGTACCACGAACATCCTGAAGCCAGCAATGACGAGCAAGATGATAGCGATAACCGTGATAGCGCCAATATGCCGCGCCGTTCACGTCGTTCACCGCGTCACCTGCGCGTGAGTGGCCAGCGTCGTCGCCGTTATCGTGACGAGCGTTACCCAACGCAGTCTGCAATGCCGCTGGAATCGGCTGCTGCCTCACCAGAAATGGCGTCAGGCAAAGTGTGGATCTCTTACCCGGTTGCGCAAGCGCAGGAAGAGTACAGCACGCAAGATGCGATGCATGAAGTGTCGGATTACGGCTACCAGCAATCCGCTGATGCAGAAGCTCAACCGGCTACTGTTGAACCGGCCGTTGAGCAAGTTGCCGCTGAAGAAGCGGTGCATCAGGTTGAACCACAGTCACATACTGATGTTCCAGTGGTAAACACTGATGACGTCACGCCGATTGCCGCGCCTGTCAACGAAGAGCCATCAGTGATCTCTGCTGCTGATGAACAAGTTGCTCAGGAAACTGCGGCTGAAGCGGAACCTGCTGTTGTCGTTGAAGAAGCGAAGCCTGAAGGTGAAGTCAGCGAAGTCGCTGCGGTTGTAGAGCAGGCGCCAGCTGATGTTTCTCCAGCAGTGGAAGCTCAGGTTGAAGAAGTGCTGGCTGCGCCAGTCGCGGCTGAAGCGGAAGTCACGCCGGTCACTGAACCTCATGCGCCGGTTGCGGCTCGTGATACCGCAGTGACCACGGTAGAGACGCGCTTCAAGCACCACGCTACCGCACCGATGACCAAAGCACCGGCTCCGGCGTGGGAACCTGAACCGGTTCGTAACAGCGACTGGGTCCGTCCAGCGTTTGGCTTCGAGGGCCGCGGCTCTGCCGGTGGTCACAGCGCGACGCATCAGGCCACCGCACCGGCAACCCGTCCGGAAAGCGCGTAAGCTAAAGCACGCCAGTAAACAGCGAACCCCGGCCAGTCCGGGGTTTTTTATTTCCTGCGGTCGCCATTTTTGCGACCTGAATAACAGGCAAAAAAAATCCCACAGCCCCGAAAGGCGGTGGGAGAAACTAAGCGCACCCGGTTAAAGTACGCTCAAAGTTCAGGTCAATTACGAATTAAGCTGGAACAGCGAGAGTTTCGACATATCGGTAAAAGTCTTATACGACGCCTGCAAAGCCGTTTGTTGCATGGTGTAGCTGGAAATGGCTTGCGTATAATCAACCTGCACCAGATCTGTCATTTGTGAAGCCATAATGGTGTCACGGTCATCGCCCTGCGCATCCAGCGTATCCAGTTCAGCCAACTGTGAACCTACTGCTGAACGCACCGCCAACACGTTGTTCAATGAGTTGCTCAAACCACGGTTGGATTTATCCATTGCGTCCTGGAAAACCTGCTTGGTTGCGTCGTCAGCATCATCCTGCGGCGTTTTTAATGCAGCAATGGCGCTATCCAGCATATTAAACAGATTGGTTTCACTCGGGCTGCCATCCGGCTCTGCTTTCGCGTTGCTGGTGAGTGACATAAATACAGACGAACCGGTGCTGCTGACGTCCATGGTGCGGCCATCATCGACCTTCTGCGTGATGGCATCGGTCCCGCCAACATACGTGACGCCCGTTGGGGCTCCTGCGTCACTGAACGGCGCGACATCGGTTTGATAGCCCGCAAAAATATAGCGACCATTGCCGTCACGGCTGTTAGCCTGGTTCAGCAGTTGGTCACGAATACCTTGTAATTTGGTGGCAATCGATGCGCGGTCATCGTCACTCAGCGTACCGGTTGAACCATACACAATCATGGTCTGCGCATCCTGAATACTGCTGGTCACGCTGGAGAGTGAGTTCTCTTCCATCGACAAGCTTTGATCGGCAAAGCTGCGTGCCGTGGCATATTGGCTACTTTTCGCCTGCGATTGCGAAAGCACCACAGCGCGTGAGGCGGCAATCGGATCATCTGAAGGATTGCTGACGCGCAGTCCGGTAGAGAGCTGCTCACCTACTTTTAACCAGGAAGCTTGCGAATCAGTAATCCCGCGCACCTGCTGGTTGAAAATCATATTAGTACTAAGACGCATGGTTTTTATCCTCTATGCTTAGCCGCGGATGCCCATCAGCGCATTAAAAATGGTACTCGCCGTTTGCAGCACTTGCGCGTTCGCCATATAGAACTGCTGATACTTCGTCAGGTTAGAGTACTCTTCATCAAGGTTGACCCCTGAAACTGACTGCTGGCGATCGCTTAGCTGTGTCACCACGTTTTCTTGTGTGGTGCTGGCCGTTTCCAGCGTGCTGGTTTTGTTACCGACGCTGCTGACAATACTGGCGTAAGCCTGAGCGATGGTCGCATTACCATTCACCAACTTACTATCCTGCAGGTCTAACAATTTCTGCGCATTACGGTTGTCACTTTCACCGCTGGTTGCGCTGGACGCCGCAGCAATTTGCGACTCATCGGTGATCGCAACCGACATACCGGCAATGACGTTTTGCACCGGTTTGACCAGGAAACTGTCTTTAGCGTTAGGCGCGGGTGAGGTGCTCACCGTCAGTTTCAGGCCATCAAAGTTGAGGGTGCCGTCAGTCGCATCTGGCGTAACGCTAAACTTCACGTTGTCAGACATGCGGGTCACCGACCAATTACTGCCGTCATAACTCACGGTGTAGTTAGACGCTTTCATCGCGCTGGTATCTGACCATGCAGCCGTAACGGTAGCCGCTGAGGTATTTTTGCTGTTACCCACTACGGTTGGCGAACCGATATTAAAGAAGTTGCCACCCTGGTCACCGTTGCTGTCATACCCTTCGCTGTGCACGGTATTGAAGCTAGTGGTGAACGCCGCAGCTAACTGACCGAGCTGATTCTGCGCGGTATCCAAATCCTGCGTACGAAACGCCAGCAAGCCGCCGAGTGAACCGGTGGTTAATGTCTTCTCAGGGATCTCAACATTACCCGCCTGCTTATCGACATAGCCGACAGTGGTACGTGTTGAATCGCTGCTGGACGGCATCGCCACCAAACTGGTGGAGTTTTTACCATTCACCAACGTCACGCTGCCCATTGAGACGATATAGCTACCGTCCTGTTGGGATACGTTAACGCCAACCACATTATTCAGGCTGTTCACTAACTGATCGCGCTGATCCAGCAAATTGTTCGGCGCCGCGCCACCACCGGTGGTCAGCTTGGCGATCTGACTGTTCAGGTCGGCAATCTGACTGGTGAAGGTGTTGATTTGGTCGACGTTCGAGGCGATATCTGTATTAACGCTGTTCTGCATATTATTGAGATATTGCGCGGTGGTCTGGAACTGATTCACCAGGCCTTGTGCATAGCTCAGCATTGATTGACGGGCCGACGGATCGTTGGCGTTACTCACCACGTTCTGGACGTTAGTGAAGAAGCTTTGGATTGAGGTCGACAAACTGGTGGTCGACGTCGACAGCAGATCATCAATGTTAGAAATTTGGTTGTACTGCGTATTCACGGCGCTGTAGTTGGCGCTGGAGCCACGGAGCTGGGCGGTGATGAACTCGTCATACTCACGCTGCACGCCGGAGAGCGTCACACCGTTGCCGTAATAGCTGTTGCCCTGCAGGGTGCTGTTCGACTGCGACAGAATCGCCGTCTGACGCGAATAGCCCGCTACCGTGTAATTGCTGATGTTATTACTGGTGGTGCTTAATGCAGCCTGTGCGGCGCTCAGCCCACTCATCGCTGAGTTAATTATGCTGGACATCTCGGTTCCTTAATTTCCCGTTAACCGGGCTGGCAGTCATCAGTGCGATTGCGCGGGCGGTGAACGCCCGCGGCATGTGATTGTTATCGGCGTGCTTAAGTGAAACTTGAGAGCAAAAATCAGAACAAATCGGTGATGTCGTTGCTGTACGCCTTCACCACTTTTTCGCCCATGTTTTTGAATTGCTGGATCATTCCCACCAGTTTTTGCGCATACTTTGGATCGGTCGCGTATCCGGCGGCCTGCAAGGCACGCGCGCCCTGCTCCGCGCTCGGTGCGTTGGCAACGGCGGCATAACGAGGATTATTGGACAGCAATTTGACGTAGTCGCTGAGCGCTTCCATATAAGAGCCATACACACGGAAACTGGCGCGCACTTTTTTCGCCACGCCGCCTTCGTATTCGGTGGTCATGATATCGGTGGTTGCGCCCTTCCAATCACCGCTCGCCTTAATACCAAACACGTTGTAACTCGGCTTACCGTCGCGCGTCAGAATCTGTCGCTGGCCCCAGCCGGATTCCAGCGCGGCCTGCGCCAGAATCAGGTGATGCGGAATGCCGCTCTGCTGGCTGGCGACCTGCGCCGGTTGCGCCAGCTGGGCAATAAAGTCGTTGCTGTCGCTCGGCAAACTGCTCGGCGAGACAGGCAAACGCGGCACCGCTTTACGCACCATCTGCTCCAGCTGATTCGACGGCAGGTTGCTATAGATGAAGCTGTTATCCAGCTTCATCGGCACCGTACCGGCGGTTTCGTCCGGCTCCTGAGCGGGCTGCATCTGCTTAACGATGATATCGGCCATGCCGAGACCACGTTTACCGATGTCCTGCGCAATCTGCTGATCGTACATCGAGGTGAAAAGCCGCGTCTGATCGTTGCTCAGCAGGCCATCCTGCGGCAGCGCAGCGCGCATGCTTTTCATCATCATCTGCACGAACATCCCTTCCACCTGCTTGGCCACCTGCATCGCCTTCCCTTTCGGGTCGGCGGCGGCTTCGCGTTTCAGGTCGTTCAGCGAGCGGCTGTCGTAAGCCGCATTCACCAGCGATTGCGTATCGTTCATCAGATAATTTCCAGTTTGGCGCGCAAGCAGCCTGCGCTTTCCATCGATTGCAAAATCGACATCAGCTCAATCGGTGACGCACCCAGCGCATTCAGCGCACGCACCACGTTGTTGAGGTTAGCGCTGGAGTTAACACGTTGCAGCGCGCCGCCACTCTGACGCAGATCGATCTGGGTATTGTTAGTGGTCACCGTCTGACCACCCGCCAACGGCGTATCAGGCTGACTGACGTTCTGCTGCTGATTGACGGTAACCGACAGGTTGCCCTGCGCCACCGCACAAGTATTCAGCGTCACTTCGCGGTTCATCACTACCGAACCGGTACGTGAGTTGATAATCACCTTGGCATCTTCCAGCGGCACCGAAACGTCGAGGTTTTGAATTTCAGCCAGCAGACGCACCTGAGAACTGTTATTCGGCGACACGCGGATCTGCACGGTACGCGCATCCAGCGGCTGCGCGGAACCAATGCCACGGCTGTTAATGGCGTCGGCGATGCGCTGCGCCATGCTGAAGTCTTCATTATTTAACTGCAGGTTGATAGTGTTCTGGCTACCAAAGTTGCTCTGCAGTTCACGCTCTACCGTTGCGCCGCCGGTAATACGGCCACCGTTCAGCTGGTTAACCTGCACGCTGCTGCCACCGGCTGAAGCGCCGGCACCGCCAACCAGAATGTTACCCTGCGCCAGCGCATAAACCTGGTTATCGACGCCTTTCATCGGCGTCATCAGCAGCGTACCGCCGCGCAAACTTTTGGCGTTACCCAGCGAGGAGACCACCACATCAACGGTTTGTCCCTGACGCGCAAAGGTCGGCAGCTTGGCGGTGACCATAACGGCCGCCACGTTTTTCAGCTGCATGTTGGTACCAGTTGGCAAAGTAATGCCGAGCTGGGAGAGCATGTTACTCACGGTTTGCGTGGTAAACGGGGTTTGCGTGGTCTGGTCACCGGTACCATCAAGGCCCACCACCAAGCCGTAACCGATCAGCTGGTTATCGCGCACACCTTGTACGGAGGTCAGATCGCGGATGCGATCAGCATGCGCCAGAACGCTGAAACCGAGCAGCAAGCAGAGGCTCAGGCGAAGCAGAGTCGTCATATTCATTCTTAATACCTCTTACATCGGCGAGACGTTCAGGAAGAAACGCTGGAACCAGCCCATCGTCTGCGCTTCATTGATATAACCATTTCCGACGTACTCAATACGTGCATCGGCCACCGCGGTGGAGAGCACCGCATTGCTGGCGCTGATGGTGCGTGGGTTAACCACGCCCGAGAAGCGGATGAATTCGGTGCCCTGGTTAATTTCGATCTGTTTCTCACCCACCACGCGCAGGTTGCCGTTCGACAACACCTGATTGACGGTGACGGTGATGGTGCCCGTAAAGGTGTTATTCGCCGTGGCGCCACCTTTGCCGGCGAAATCATTTTTGCCATTGGCATCCAGCGTGGCTTTTTCGCCACCGGCACCCACCAGACCACTGAGGCCGGTTGGTACACCTGTCACACCAAAACTGTTGCTGCCATCGCGGCTGGCGTTGGCGGAAGAACTTTTGCTGGCGCTGACGTTTTCCTGCAAGGTGATCGTCAATGTGTCGCCAATGTTGCGTGGACGGCGATCCTCAAACAGCGGCTGATAGCCGTAGTTCAGCGGTGCGACGCCCTGAAAAATGGAACCGTTCACCACTGGCGGTGCGGATGGCGTCGGCTCTGCCGTTGTCGCCCCTTGCACCAGTGGCGTGCGCGGAACCAGCGCACAACCGTTAAGAGTGAGTAGCAGCGTGGCTACCAACCAATGACCAGGCTTGAGAATCACTTGCTTCGCCACGGAGTTCTAACCTTATTCATGTTGCTTAATCAGGCCAGCCAGGCTGGCCCAACGACACCAGCATTACAGCTGGGTTAACTTCGCCAGCATCTGATCGGAGGTGCTGATCGCTTTACTGTTGATCTCGTAGGCGCGCTGCGTCTGAATCATGGTGACCAGCTCTTCCGCCACGTTGACGTTCGAGGTTTCGACATAACCCTGATACAGCAGACCCGCGCCGTTCTGGCCTGGCGTGCTCTGCGTTGCCGCACCGGATGCCTGCGTCTCCTGATAGAGGTTTTCACCCTGGCTATTCAGGCCCGCATCGTTCATGAAGGTGCTGAGCGTCAGCTGACCGACCTGCGCCGGGTTGGTCTGGCCCTGCTGCGTCACGCTCACCACGCCATCGCGCGAGATAGTGATGCTGGTGGCGTTGGCCGGAATGGTGATGCCTGGCTGAACCGGATAACCGGCGTTGGTTACCAGCTGACCGTTCTGGTCAACCTGGAATGAACCATCACGGGTATACGCCGAGGTGCCGTCTGGCATCTGCACTTCGAAATAACCCTGGCCGTTGATTGCCACGTCTTTCGAGTTGCTGGTCTGCGACAGGTTACCCTGCTGATGCAGACGCTCTGTCGTAACGGGACGCACACCGGTACCGATCTGCAGACCTGACGGCAGCGTAGTTTGCTCCGACGACTGGGTGCCCGGCTGACGCAGGGTTTGGTACATCAAATCTTCAAATACCGCGCGCGAACGTTTAAAGCCGTTGGTGCTTACGTTCGCGAGGTTGTTGGAGATGACGTCCATGTTGGTTTGCTGAGCGTCAAGACCGGTTTTGGCGATCCATAAAGAACGAATCATGGTGTTTTCCTTACGCCTTAGCTGCTCATGTTGAGCAAGCTGTTAGCTTTTTGTTCGTTTTCATCGACGTTGGAGATCACTTTCATCTGCATCTCAAAACGTCGGGCGTTGGCGATCATATCGACCATGGTTTCCACCGGCTTCACGTTACTGCCCTCCAGCACGCCAGGCATCACCGTCATGGTGGCATCGTTCGCCAGCGCAGCGCCGCGCGTCGCCTGGGTTTGCTGGTTAGGACGGAACATGCCGTCATCACCGCGTTGCATCTCTTTACCGGTGGCGCGCACCAGCTTCAGGCGACCAATCTGCACCGTGGCATTGGGTGCATCACCGGCGTTACGCGAGGTGATGGTACCGTCTGCCGCGATGGTCAATTCAGCGCCTTGCGGGATGGCGATCGGACCGCCATCGCCCATCACGGGATTGCCCTGAATGGTCAAAATACCGGTTGAGCTGATCTGCATGTTGCCGTTGCGGGTATAAGCTTCGGTACCGTCAGCGGCACGCACTGCCAACCAGCCGTCCTGCGCGACACCCACATCCAGCGTGCGGCCGGTGTTATCCATCGAGCCCGGTGACATATCGGCGCCCGGCGTGGAAGCGGCAACCAGCGTACGCGTTGGCAGTGACCAGCCGCTGACCGGCACCGCGCGCAACGCGTTGAGCTGAGCACGAAAGCCCGGCGTTGAGGCGTTGGCGAGGTTGCTGGCCGTTACCGACTGCTGCTCCAACGTCTGACTGGCCGCGCCCATAGCGGTATATATTGCGTGATCCATAAAGCAATCCCGTTAGCGAATTAACGTAAGTTAACCAGGGTGTTAAGAATCTGGTCCTGAGTTTTGATGGTCTGGCTGTTAGCCTGATAGTTACGTTGCGCAACGATCATGTTCACCAGCTCTTTACTCATATCGACGTTGGATGCTTCCAGCGCACCTGAAGTCAGGTTGCCGTAAGTACCAGTGCCTGCCAGACCAACCGCAGCCTGGCCTGATGAGCTGGTAGCTGACCAGACGTTATCGCCTTCAGACTTCAGACCTTCCGGGTTAGAGAAGCTCGCCAACACGATCTGACCCAACAACTGGGTTTTCTGGTTGGAGTAAGTACCGGTAATGGTGCCGTCATCATTGATGGTGTAGCTGGTCAAATCGCCAGGCTGATAACCGTCCTGTGTTGGGTTACCAAAGGTGGTCGCACCGGTGTTTTGCTGTAGGCTGCCCAACATGCTCATGCTGATGTTCATGCCATCCGCACCGTTGGTGCCGCTCACAACCAGGTTTGCCAGTGAGGCGCTGGTGGTCGTAGTATCCGGAATTGCAGTGCCCGGGTTGGCCGGATCGTCAATCATTTTTGATACGCCGGTCAGCTTACCGTTGGCATCAAACTTCATCTGGTAGCCCAGGTTGTCGCCTGCTGCGGTGTTACCGACTTCATTACCCGTGGTGGAGTCAACCATATGCACGGTCCAGGTGTTATCCGCAGTTTTGATGTAGTACATATCTAACTGATGATCGTTACCCTGGGTGTCATACACCGTCATGGTGGTTTTTGCGTTGTAGCTATCAACGTTGGATTTATCAAACGTTGTCACCGTTGGTGTGGTGCTGGTTGAGTTCAGGTTCGCAACCTGAGTCGCGGTAGTCGTAGCGCGAGCGCCCATCTGCGTGGTCGGAATACTCAGCGCCACCGGGTTCGCACCGGTCTGAATGGTGGGTGGTGTACCGCTGGCCGGGTAGCCAGAGACGTTCAGACCTTGGGTGTTCACCAGGTTACGGTTGGCATCCAGTGTGAATTGGCCGTTACGGGAATAGAACACGCCGCCGCTGGCGTCGGTCATACGGAAGAAGCCGTTGCCGCTCAGCGCTACGTCCAGTCCACGACTGGTTGACGTGGTACTACCATCACCAAAGTCCTGGATGACGGCGGCAACTTTAGTCCCCAGACCGACATTAGAACCGGCAAACATATCGGCAAAGGCAATGGTGCTGGATTTAAAACCGGCTGTGGCGGAGTTGGCGATGTTGTTACCAATTACATCCAGATTGCTGGAGGCAGCATTCAGGCCGCTCACCGCTTGTGAAAAAGACATAGTATTTCTCCTGCTAAAGGTTAATCAGAGAATCTGACGAATTTCATCGAGGGTTGCGGAGCCCATGGTGCCGAGATCCAGTTTTGCGGTGTCACCCACTGTGCTGACGCCATTGACGTAGGCATAGTTGAGCGGTTGAGCCACCAATTGGGTGCTGCCACTGCTGGCGGCCAGTGAAACGGTATATTTTCCATCCGGTGCAGTGCTGCCATCGGTCAGGGTGCCATCCCATGAGAAGGTATGGACGCCTGCAGTCAGTGCACCCAAATCGATGGTGCGAACAGTCGCGCCACTGGCATCTTTGATGGTGGCGGTGGTCGCGGTTGACGCGGTGCTCAGTTCCACACCGAAAGGCGTGGTCGTGCCGCTGCCCACCAGGACCTGGCTGCCGTTAACCATCACGCCGTGACCAATTAAGGTTGCGCTCTGCAACGACTGGCTAGAGCTAATCTGACCAGAGATGGATCCCAGCGTGGTATTCAGCTTTTCAATACCGCTCAGGGTGTTGATTTGAGCCAACTGGGTGGTGAGCTGGCTGTTATCCATTGGATTGGTGGGATCCTGGTTTTTCAGCTGCGCCACCAACATATTCAGAAACTGATTCTGCAGGTCGGCGGAGGTATTGCCGCTCGAAGCACTGCTGGAGGTCAGTACCGTTGGGTCCAGACTGTCTTTAATTCCTACTGCTACGCTCATCGTCGTTCTCCGTTACTGACCCATGGTGAGGGTTTTCATCATCATTGACTTCACCGTGTTCAGCACTTCAACGTTGGCCTGGTAGCTGCGCGACGCGGACATGGTGTTAACGGTTTCGGACACAACATCAACGTTTGGCATCTTGACGTAGCCCTTCTGATCCGCCAGCGGATTGCCTGGGTCATACACCAGTTTTGCCGGAGTAGGATCGTTAACCACGCCTGCGACCTTAACGCCGCCGGTCGCTGCACCTTGTGCGGCGTCGGTCTGGAAAATCACCTGCTTTGCCACGTAAGGCTGGCCATCAGGGCCGGTTACGCTGTCGGCGTTGGCCAGGTTACTGGCGCTGACGTTGAGGCGCTGTGATTGCGCTGTCATCGCAGAACCGGCGATATCAAAGATATTCAGCAATGCCATGCTTATTGCCCCTGCAGAACGCTCATCATGCCTTTGATCTGGCTACTGATGAGGGTGAGATCGGTTTGGTATTTCAGGCTGTTATCAGCAAACTGCGTACGTTCGCGATCCATATCCACGGTGTTGCCATCCGCGGCGGGTTGATCGGGAATGCGGTACAGCAGATCCAGTGACGGCTGAGAGTTGGTTTGCGCTTCAATGTGGCGTGAGGACGTCACATTCAGCGCCAGACTGCTGCCTTCGGCGCGACCGTTTTGCATCACCTTGCTCAGTTGGCTGGCAAAGTCGATATCCCGCGCCTGGTAGCCCGGGGTATCGGCGTTGGCAATGTTTGACGCCAGGATTTCCTGACGCTGAGCACGTAGGTTTAACGCTTCAGTACCAAATCGCAGCGCGGCATCGAGTTTGTCGAGCATGCTTCCTCCGCGAATGAGAATTTCGAGCTGACAGCTTAAGTGGACAAATGCAAGGGCGATCGTCTGAATAGCAGCAAAAATGACGGCTATTTTTGACATTGATTTTTTTGCGCGAGGCGTAGACTCGGTGCCATCTTCTCGTCAGGAGGCGTTATGCGCAGATATTCCACTTTGCTAGCCACACTTTTGCTGGCACTGGCGCTACCCAGTTCTGCCGCGGACCTTACCGCGCAGTTAACCCAATTTTTTAAGGCGCGCGACCCACAACATGCCGCCGGCATGACGGTGGTGGTACGTACGCCGCAGGCGCAGTGGCCAAACTGCGAAACCCCTGAGCTGCAACTGCCGGGTAATAGCCGTCAGTGGGGCAACATCAGCATCGCCGCTAACTGCGATCAAAATCGTCGTTTCCTGCAGGTGCAGGTGCAGGTCACCGGACAATATCTGGTGGCGAGCCGTCAGGTGGCGCGCGGCAGCAATCTCAGCCAGTCTGATGTGCGTCTGGAAACCGGGCGGCTGGATGAACTGCCGGCGCGCGCCTTGATGGATAGCAGTGGCGTCATTGATGCGGTCGCGCTGCGCGATATCCCGCCAGGACAGCCGGTGACTGCCAGCATGGTGCGCCAACCGTGGCGCGTGAAAGCCGGTCAAAATGTGATGGTAGTCGCCAGTGGAAACGGGTTTAATGCCAGCAGCGAAGGACGTGCGCTGAACAACGCCAGTGCGGCACAAATGGTGCGCGTGAGGATGGGAAATGGTCAGGTTGTCAGTGGTCGCGTCGACGCGGATGGGAATATTCTGATATCGCTATAAAGCGTTAAAGAACCCTGTTGTTCTGCCGATAGAGATATCAACAAAGACATTACCCTATGCTGACTCAGTTGGCTGACCCCCAACTGACCTTACAGGAGCCTTACCATGAGCATCGACAGAACGCAGCCTACGAATCCGGTTAGCACTGTTCAAACACGTGATACCAACGATAACAGCAGCAAAGTGCGTCAGAGCGCAACACCAGCAACCAGCACCACCAGTGAAAGTGGTGCGGAAGTGAAGTTGAGTACCGCGCAGGCGCAACTGATGCAGCCTGGCAGCAAAGACATTAATACAGCGCGCGTTGAGCAGCTGAAGACGGCCATTCGTAATGGCGAATTGAAAATGGATACCGGTAAGATCGCCGACGCGCTGATCGCCGATACCAAGGCGTATTTAGAGGGTAACTAATCCCAATGGACAATCTGCTGATCACCTTAGACAAAATGCAGGACGTGCTGACATCCCTTGCGGTGGTAATGGATGAAGAACAACAGCAACTTTCTGCCGGCCAGGTTAATGGCAACATGCTGCAGCGTATTTCTGAAGATAAAAGCGCGCTGCTGACTACGTTGAATTATCTGGACGAAATGCGCCGCACCACCGAGAAATCCCTCGGTACGCAGGCGCCCTATGGTGATCACAGCGATCGCGAAAACCGTTGGATGCGTATTCAACAGCATACGCGCCGCTTGCGCGATGCCAATACGCATAACGGGATTTTGTTGCAGCATCAGATTGGCTTCACTAATGAAGCATTGGCGGTATTGCGACCGCATCAAACGCAGGCATTTTACGGGCCGGATGGTTTGGGTAAAGGTCAGGCGACGCTGAGTCGTAAAGGGTAAAAAAGTGGGTTTGAACAGGCTGCTATCTTTTGGGATGGCGGCCTTTTTGTTTTGGTTTTAAGCACAGCGCACAAGAGATAAACAGCAGGCGGGAGCTTGTTTTGGGCAGGCATCCGCATCGCTGAACGGAGAAAGGAAGCCAGGATTTGCCCGCAGGACGCGGGCGAAAGGCTCAGCCGGGACAAGGAAGTCCCGTCTGAGCCGGTCCGTCAGGCTGACGTACGAAGTGAAGGAACCGCGAAGCGGCGCGAGGACCGCCGGACCAAAACAAACTTCCGTCTGCGTGGGAGCTGGTTTTTACGCCATAGTGCGGCGCGCGAAGTCGCGCGGGCGGAAGCCGAGCAAGCCAAGCATCACAAAGTATGAGCCACCGCCGATGGCGCAGACCGCCGCCAGGCGAATCAGGCGCCACCACATCTGCCCTTCTTCCCATGCTGGCATGACCTGCAGAATGCCCAGCAGCGCTGCGGCCATCACACATACCGCAATCAGCAAACGAGTCAGGAAACTGAACCAGCCAGGCTGCGGCTGGAAGATATCCTGCTTACGCAGTTGCCAGTACAACAGCGCGGCATTCAGGCAGGCGGCCAAACCGATCGACAGCGACAAACCGGCGTGTTTGAGCGGGCCAATAAACGCCAGGTTCATCAATTGCGTCACAATTAGCGTCACGATGGCAATTTTCACCGGCGTTTTGATGTCCTGACGAGAATAGAAGCCGGGTGCCAGCACTTTCACCACAATCAGCCCCATCAAACCCACTGAATAGGCAATCAGCGCGCGCTGCGTCATCAAGGCATCAAAGGCGGTGAATTTCCCGTACTGGAACAGCGCGACCGTCAGCGGCCCGGACAAAATCCCCAGCGCTACCGCGCTCGGCAACGCCAGCAGGAAGCAGAGGCGCAGACCCCAATCCATCAACCGTGAATACTCTTCCTGATTGCCACTGGCAAAACTCTTTGCCAGCGAGGGCAGCAAAATGGTGCCCAGCGCCACGCCCAGCACGCCGGAAGGAAACTCCATCAGACGATCGGCGTAGTACATCCACGAAACCGAACCGGAAACCAAAAAGGAGGCGAAGATGGTGTTGATGATCAGTGAAATTTGACTGACCGACACGCCAAGAATCGCCGGTCCCATTTGACGCATTACGCGCCACACGCCCGCATCGCGCAGATTCAGGCGTGGCAGAACCAGCATGCCAATTTTCTTCAGGTGCGGCAGTTGATAAAACAGCTGCAACACGCCGCCCACCACCACGGCCCACGCCAGCGCCATCACCGGAGGATTAAAATGCGGCGCAGCGAAGACGGCAAAACCAATCATGCTGATGTTGAGCAGCGTCGGCGCAAACGCCGGCACGGAAAAACGGTTCCAGGTATTGAGGATGGCGCCCGCCAGCGAGGCCAGCGAGATCAGCAGAATATAAGGAAAGGTGACGCGCAACAGCGCGCTGGTTAAAGCGAATTTATCAGCGGTATCGGCAAAGCCTGGCGCCGTCACCACAATCACCCAGGGCGCAGCGATCATCCCCAACACGGTCACAACCGCCAGCACCAGCGTCAATAAACCGGAAACGTAGGCGACAAACACGCGCGTAGCATCTTCGCCCTGCTTGCTTTTATATTCCGCCAGAATCGGTACGAACGCCTGAGAAAACGCGCCTTCAGCAAAAATGCGGCGCAGCAGGTTAGGCAGTTTGAAGGCAACAAAGAAGGCATCGGTTGCCATCCCCGCACCGAAAACGCGCGCCACAATGGCATCGCGGGCAAAGCCCAGTACGCGGGAAAACAAGGTCATCGAACTGACCGCAGCCAGCGATTTCAACAAATTCATATTGAGTGGCGCATCCTGAAAAGTGTCGGAGAAATGAGCGACTTAGCGCGGACATCCCGTGATGTCCGGCGATAGTCTACTGACACGGCGGGAAATGACCAGCATTGAGTGTTACAAGGGATTATTCACGTTCGGCATCGCGCCACAACTTTTCCACCAGACGCTGCGCCGCCAGCGCCTGTTCGCCACTGGTTTCAGGCATCGTCTGATTTTCAACACATTGAATGAAATGGTGCGCTGCGCCGCTAAAACCGCGCTGGGTAAGATGGCTTTGCCATGCGGGCGGCACATCACGCACGATGCCGCTGCGGTTTTCCTGCTGCCAGTCGCGCATCTCGTTAATTTCGATGTAATCACCGTCGCAGATGGCGCTGACCACTTCGCGTTGCGTCCCGGCGCGACGATGCATGCTGGTGGTGATTTGCAGCGAACCGGCGGTGAAATGGTGTTCGGCGTACAACATCGCGCCATCGTCATTGGTCTCGATATGTCCCAGCTCGCGCGTCAGGCTGCCGCCCGCCAGCCACAGCGCGGTATCCACTACGTGCAGATAATCATCCAGCAGGGTAAACCGCAGATCGTGCGGGCCAACGCTATCCGCGCGATGCTTCTCAATACGCAGCGAGGCCGCACGTGGCATGTCATTCTTTAGCTGCTGGTAACGCGGCGCAAAACGGCGGTTAAATGCCACCATCAGCTTGCGCTTATGCTTGTCCGCCAGCGCAACCAGCGCTTCGGCCTGTTGCAGCGTTTCGGCGAGCGGTTTATCGACGCACACATCTTTGCCCGCCAGCAACAGTGCTTTGACCACTTCGTAATGACTGGCGGTGCTGCTATGAACAAATACCGCATCGCTGGCTGCGGCCAGCGCATCCAGTTGACCAAAATAGGGTATGCGATAGCTATCGCAAATCGGTTGTGCCTTGGCCTGATTCGGCGAAAACGCGCCAGCCAATTGCCAGCCGCTGGCCTGCGATAACACCGGCAGCCACGCTTTTTGCGCGATACCGCCTAAACCTACAATGCCAATGCGCAGCGTCATATCAGTGCTCCTTTTGCAGCAGCTGTTGCAGTTGCGACTGCAACTGAGCAACCGTTTCTTCAAGTTGCGCGACACGCGCGGTTAAATCGTCATTGTCGCTGGCGGTTTCTGCGCTGGCCGCGTCTTCCACCACTTCGCCGCCAAACAGATGCATATAGCGGCTTTCACGTTTGCCCGGTTCGCGCGCCAGGCGCACCACCATTGGACCATCATCGCGCGTGGTCAAACCGTTAAGCGTCTGCTCGACTTCATTCATATCGGTGAATTCGTGCAGACGGCCGCTGCGGGTGCGCAGTTCGCCCGGCGTCTGAGCGCCGCGCAGGAACAACAGTGTCAGCACCGCAACTTCAGCGCTGCTCAGTTGCAAGTTGCCGAACGCGGAATTACAGAAACGCTGTTCATATTTGCTAACGCGCTGGCCGAAGCCATTATTGGAGGTCACCAGATGCTTTTTCACCAGCTCATCGAGCTGCGTTTGCACCTCCATCTCGCTAAGATTCAACACCGGTTCGCGGTTGGATTTCTGATTACAGGCGGTGACAACGCCATTAAGGGAGAGCGGATATTGATCCGGCGTGGTGACCTGCTTCTCCAGCAGGCATCCAATTACGCGCAGCGCCTGCGCGGATAAGGCCATTTTCATTGGGGTAATCCTTTTTTATTGTCCACGGCGATCCGGGGTCCACTCCCGGTAGGTCAGCGCAGTCAGGACATGATCCTGCCAGCGCCCATCAATCAATAAGTAATCTTTGGCGTAGCCCTCTTTTTCAAATCCGAGGCGCGCCAGTAGATCGCCACTGCGCTGATTGTGCGGCATGTAGTTTGCCATGATGCGGTGAATGCGCTGCTGACGTTGCATATAGCGAAGGGTGGTCGTGAGCGCTTCAAACATCAATCCCTGACCTTGCCACTTCTCGCCTAGCGAATAGCCGAGATAGCAGGCGTGAAACGATCCGCGCAGCACGTTGCTGTAGTTGGCTACACCACGCACTTCGGTCTCTTCCGGGTCCATCAGCACAAAATAGTAGGCTGAGCCCTGTTTATGCATGTCAGCGATCAGTCCGAGGCGTGCTTGCCAACCGGAAGGATAACAGTGGCTCTCGTCGCGCACCGGTTCCCACGGCTTAAGAAACGCACGATTTTCAGCGTAATAATCCGCTAATCGCCAGGCATCGCGTTCGTGTACTAAACGCACCACTAAGCGATCGGTAGTGAGGCGCACGCGTGGGCCAGCAGAACGATAGCCAAACATCATGACTCCTGAAATCCATAACTTAAGAAAGATGTACGCCAGCGGCGATACTTCTCACTATAACCGTCACCCCGCTTGCGGTAAAACCCTTGAACGCGTTCCTCAGGATTCATCCTGATTTAGGATTAATATTTCTGCGGATTCGATGAAAAAATATCATCCTGAGAAAGCTGTTTTTCGCCCCTGAGCAGGCGGAAAATAGACCAATTGGTCTCTTATCTCCTCTCACTTGCTCAGGAATTAGCATGTCTCGGGTTGCGCGGGCACGACGCCTCGGTAAAACATTTCTTTTAGTGGATAACATGCTGGTTGTGATGGGATTTTTTGTGGTATTTCCTCTCATCTCCATCCATTTTGTCGAACAGCTGGGCTGGGCCGCGTTGATGGTCGGCATTGCGCTTGGCTTGCGCCAATTCGTCCAGCAGGGATTCGGCATCTTCGGCGGCGCGATTGCCGACCGTTTTGGTGCGCGTCCGCTGATCGTCACCGGCATGCTGATGCGCGCGGCGGGTTTTGCCTGTATGGCGCTGGCGCATGAACCCTGGCTGCTGTGGTTCGCCTGTTTACTTTCCGGTCTTGGCGGCACGCTGTTTGATCCACCACGCAGCGCGCTGGTGATGAAACTGGTGCGCGCACGCGATCGCGGCCGCTTCTTCTCTCTACTGATGATGCAGGACAGCGCCGGTGCGGTGCTGGGCGCACTGATTGGTAGCTGGCTGCTGGCGTGGGATTTCCGCCTGGTATGTTGGGTTGGCGCGGCGGTGTTTGTCGCTGCTGCGCTGTTCAACGCCATGTGGTTACCGGCGTGGCGCATCTCAACCGAACGCATTGCGATGCGTGAAGGGATGCAACGCGTCTGGCAGGATAAGCGTTTTCGCCTGTATGTACTGACATTGACCGGCTACTACATTCTCGCCGTGCAAGTGATGTTGATGCTGCCGGTGATGGTGAATCAGGTGGCCGGTGCGCCTGCTGCGGTGAAGTGGATGTACGCCATTGAAGCGCTGCTGTCATTAAGCCTGCTCTATCCACTGGCTCGCTGGAGCGAAAAACGCTTCCGCCTGGAAACGCGTCTGATGGCCGGTTTGTTCCTGATGACGTTCAGTCTGCTGCCGGTTGGCATGACCGACTCGCTGCCGTCGCTGTTTATGCTGATCGCCATCTTTTATCTTGGCTCGATCATTGCTGAACCGGCGCGTGAAACGCTCAGCGCTTCGCTCGCCAGCTCCCGCGCACGCGGTAGCTATATGGGCTTCAGCCGTCTCGGCCTCGCCATTGGCGGCTTGATCGGCTACTCCGGTGGCGGCTGGATGTTCGATATGGGCCAGCAATGGGCGCTGCCGGAACTGCCGTGGATGCTGCTGAGCAGCGTCGGCATGATCACCCTTTTGGCGCTGTGGTGGCAGTTCCAGCCGCGTTCGGTGGCGCCAGCGATTTTCAGCAGCTAGTTTGCCCCTGCCACAGATCTCTTCCATACTTCCCGCACGTCCGAAAAAAGGGTGACCTCCGTCACCCTTAGAACCACAGGAGAAACGGGATGAAACTCTACATCTACGATCACTGCCCTTTCTGCGTCAAAGCACGCATGATTTTCGGCTTAAAAAATCTGCCGTTAGAACTCATCGTTATGCTGAATGACGACGAGCAAACGCCAAAAAAACTGATCGGCCAGAAAATGGCGCCGATTCTGCAAAAGGCCGATGGCAGCGCAGTACCAGAAAGTATGGATATTGTGCGGCTGGTGGATAAATACGATCACGAGCCGCTGCTCAATGGCAAAAGCAATCCGGCGATTAGCGACTGGCTGCGCCATGTAAATGGCTACGTGAATAAGCTGCTGCTACCGCGCATTGCCGATGCCTCCTTTGCCGAATTCGCCACGCCGGAAGCGCGCAGTTACTTTAGCGAGAAGAAGCAGGCCAGCGTCGGCGATTTCAGCGAGTTGCGGAAACACGCGCCGGGCTTGATCAAAAACATCAGCGACGATTTGCGCCAGCTCGATAAGCTGATCGTCAAACCCAATGCGGTCAATGGCGAACTTTCGGAAGATGACATTCATCTGTTCCCGCTATTGCGCTCCTTAACGCTGGTCAACGGCATTGAGTGGCCAAGCCGCGTTGCCGATTATCGCGATAATATGGCGAAACAAACTCAGGTCAATCTGCTCTCCTCCATCGCCGCATAATCCTCATCCACGAGAGGCGCTCCGGCGCTTCTCATCTCTCTCCTGGTGACAGGTGCCGCTGATTCAGGCAGGCTATCGCTGTTTTGCCGTTTCGATCAGGATGAGGACTATATGAAAAAGGCGTTTACCGGGCTTGTCGCCCTGCTTTTTGCCGTGCTACTCAGCGGCTGTAACCAATTGACGCAATACACCATCAGCGAACAGGAAGTGAATCAGGCGCTGCAAAAGCGCAATAACTTCGAAAAAGACATCGGCGTTTCCGGGCTGGTGAATGCGCACATTGTGCTGAGCGATCTCAACAGCCAGATTGGCCGTGAAGAACCCGGCAAAATCACCCTCTCGGGTAAAGCCAATATCAATGTCAGCTCGCTGTTTGGCCCGCAGCAGGCCGAAATGCTGCTGAAGATGAAGGCGCAGCCGGTTTACAACGCACAGGAAGGCGCGATTTATCTGCATGATATGGAGATTGTCGATGCGCAGGTGCAGCCAGAAAAAATGGCGTCGATCATGAAAACCCTTACGCCTTATCTCAATGAGTCGCTGAAGCGCTACTTCAATGAGAAACCCGCCTACGTGCTGAGCGCAGACCGCAGCAAAGGCGAAGCGCTGGCGAAGAAACTCGCTAAAGGGATAGAAGTGAAACCGGGACAATTGGTGATTCCGTTTACTGATTAATCCGCGCAGCCGCACCTTCGGGTGCGGTTTTTGTTTGTCACAATAAAATCCCGTGCAAACGGTTGCCCACATCCTTATGATTACTCCCCGGCCTAAACGTGCCTCTCGTTTTCTTCTCAGCCGGAGTCTTTTTGAATGACAGCCCAACCTCAGCAAATCACCATCCGCCGCCCTGACGACTGGCATATCCATCTGCGCGATGGCGCGATGCTCAACGCCGTGCTGCCTTATACCAGCGCAGTAAATGGTCGTGCGATTGTCATGCCAAACCTGGTTCCACCGGTTATTAGCGTGGCCGCTGCCGTGGCTTACCGCGAGCGCATTATGGCTGCGTTGCCTGCTGAGCATGCTTTTACTCCGCTAATGACCTGCTATCTCACCGACTCACTCGATCCTGATGAGATCGAGCGCGGCTTCCGTGACGGTACTTTTACCGCTGCCAAGCTCTACCCTGCGCACGCCACCACCAACTCCAGCCACGGTGTCACCAATATCGCCGCGATTGCGAAGGTGCTGGATCGCATGCAGCAGATTGGCATGCCGATGCTGGTGCATGGTGAAGTGACCGATTCTCATATCGATATTTTTGATCGCGAAGCGCGCTTTATTGAAACCGTGCTGGAACCGCTGCGCAAACAGTTCCCGGCGCTGAAAGTGGTGATGGAACACATCACCACCAAAGAAGCAGCAGAATATCTGGCTGCCGGAAACGATCTACTGGGCGCCACCATTACGCCACAACACCTGATGTTCAACCGTAACCACATGCTGGTCGGCGGCGTGCGCCCGCATCTCTACTGCCTGCCGATTCTGAAGCGCAATGTTCATCAGGAAGCGCTGCGTAAACTGGTTGCCAGCGGTAATCGTCGCGTATTCCTCGGGACCGATACCGCGCCACATCTGCGTCACCTGAAAGAAGCCAGCTGCGGCTGCGCCGGTGTGTTTAATGCGCCGACCTCATTGCCTGCTTACGCCACGGTATTCGAGGAGCTGAATGCGCTGGAGCATTTCGAAGCCTTCTGCTCGGAAAACGGCGCGAACTTCTATGGTTTGCCGCTGAATGAAGGCACGCTGACGCTGGTGCGTGAATCCTGGCAAGTTGAAGAGAGCATTGCCCTGGCGGATGACACGCTGGTGCCTTTCCTTGCCGGTGAAACGCTGAACTGGCGCATCAAAGAATAATTTTCTGCTGCTTGCCTTCGGGATAATTATACTGTACAAATAAACAGTATATTATTCCGGAGGCTTCTATGCGTGTTGAAATTACCGTAGCAAAAACTTCGCCCCTTCCTGCAGGTGCACTTGATGCACTCAGCATCGAACTGGTTCGTCGCATAACGCTGGATTTCCCTGACGACGATCATCACGTCAAAGTGCGTTATGCCGGCGGCAACCAACTTAGCGTGTTTGGTGGCTGTAAAGAGTCACGTGAACGCATCAGCGAACTGTTACAAGAAACCTGGGAAAGCGCTGACGACTGGTTTAATAACGATTAACAGCCACTGTGCCGTTTTTGCCGGGTTTCGCCACCCGGCTTTTTTGTTTTTATTTCCCTCTCGCCAGAAAAACTTCCTGCATCTAGACTCATGTTAAACGATCCCCTATTCTTGCCTCGTCATGCTTACAGGAGGTGTTTTACATGACTAATGAAAAACCAGAAGAGGCGATGACCTTCGGAGAGTTGCTGGCATTTATTGCTGAGCAACAGCGCCGCTTAACCGTATTAGAAAATGCGTTTGCCACCTTGACCTTCTGTCTCGACGATCGCGCCAATCAGTTGCTGGTCCACAATCTGACGCTGGAAGCGCAAAACCAGAACCATGACGAGCAGTTACAGCAGCATTTTACCCGGCTGGCGGAAGAGATTCAGAAGCGTCACGGCCTGCTGCCGAGCGAGCCACACGCCTAAAAGATTCTCTTTTTTCGGCCTAAAGTTTTCTCTTATAAAAGCCGATAATTTCGTAACTACCGCCAGTAATATTTCCAATAAAATGCCTGACGTTTCGGGCATTTTATTATTCGCCATAACGTCAATGTGAAGCGCGTTTATTTTCACTCAGATTAGGTTCGTCATACCTTTTAACTATTGTACCCGCTATTTCATGTTATAATTGTTTCGCTAGTGCACGATACAGCCGCATTGAACCTCAAGAAGCACTTCGTTAAACGAGTAATACGGAGGTTATAATGGACAGAAATAAAGACGTCATCCAGACTCATCCGTTGGTAGGATGGGACATCAGCACCGTAGACAGTTATGACGCCATGATGATTCGCCTGCACTCGCTCTCCTCGCAGGGGCAGAAAGAAGAAGAAGCTGACGTGGGCCCGACCTACTGGCTGACTACCGATGTAGCCAGACAGTTCATCTCTCTACTCGAAGCTGGCATTGCAAAAATAGAGTCTACCGAGCAGTACCTACGCGACAATCAAAAGCATTAATTTCTACTATCGCGTGAAAGGGCACCCAACAGGGTGCCTTTTTCATGGGCGCTCTCTTTTGATATGCTATTGAAAAATTTCGCCGTTTTGCTGGAGTGATGTCGTTATGGTTTATGATCTGATTGTGGTGGGAAGCGGTTCGGTAGGCGCAGCAGCCGGGTTTTACGCCACGCAGGCTGGCTTATCGGTCCTGATGATTGATAGCGCCCATCCCCCGCACAGCCAGGGCACGCATCATGGCGAAACCCGCCTGATTCGGCATGCTTATGGCGAAGGTGAACGCTACGTGCCGCTGGTGCTGCGCGCGCAGACGCTTTGGGATGAACTGGAACGCCAGAGCGGCGAGCGCATCATGCATCGCAGCGGCATCCTTAACTTAGCGCCTATTACCTCCACCTTTATCCAAAATGTCATCGATAGCGCAAAAACGTGGCAGTTGGATGTGAAAATCCTTCAAGCCGATGAAGTGCGCGCGCGCTGGCCGCAGTTCACGGTGCCAGATGGCTATATCGGCGTGTTCGAACCTAACTCCGGATTCCTCAAATGCGAGCAAGCGGTGCGCAGCTGGGTGCAGCTGGCGGAACAAGCCGGCTGCGCGCAGCTGTTTAACTGTCCGGTGACAGAAATGGGTCGCGATGGCGATCTGCAGCAGGTCACCACCAGCGATGGCATTTTCCGCGCGCGTAAATTGCTGGTCAGCGCCGGAACATGGGTTAGCCAGTTGGTCGCCGATCTGCCGGTTGCGCCGGTGCGTAAAGTTTTTGCCTGGTATCAGGCAGATGGTCGCTACAGCGAGAACAACAAATTCCCCGGCTTTACCGTAGAGATGAGCGATGGCAGCCACTTCTATGGCTTCCCAGCGGATAACAACGCGCTTAAAGTGGGACGTCACGATGGCGGCCAATTGATGCAAACGCCGGCAGACCGCAAACCTTTTGGCAGCATCGCGGTGGATGGAAACGAGTCATTTAACTTCCTGCGTCAATTTCTGCCGGGCGTGGGCGTCTGTTTGCATGGCGAAGCCTGCAGCTACGACAATACGCCGGATGAAGATTTCATCATCGATACGCTGCCCGGTGAGCCAAATCGCCTGATCATCACCGGTTTAAGCGGGCATGGTTTCAAATTCGCCAGCGTGTTGGGTGAACTTGCCAGTGAATTTGCCCAGAACAAACCATTTTCTTTCGATATTAAGCCCTTCTCACTCGCGCGATTTAACTGATGCGCAGATGCCGGCGCTCATTCCGGGCCGGCAAGATTGACGCAAGTTGACATTTAATTACCTAAATAAACATTCAATGCAGCGATATGCCGCATTTGGTGTAGTCAATATGCAATACCCCGCAATAGCCCTCATGTTTTAAGTCATCCATTCAATTATCCTGACTGAGTTTTAATTTAATCCTCATTTATTCCGAAGATGATTTTCAACTTTATAGAAAAGTAAGGTTAATTGATCTTTCATTGCAAAATGTAGATGCTCATTGCCACTTATTTCATTCCTGGAACTTCATATGTGGCGTAATTCCACACAGCATTTCGGCGCTGTCTCCATTTTATTGCATTGGCTTATGGCGCTGGCTATTTACGGCATGTTTGCGCTGGGTTTGTGGATGGTCGGATTGGGTTATTACGACGGCTGGTATCACGACGCGCCTGAAATTCATAAAGGCATCGGCATCCTGCTGTTTGCGGCACTGCTGCTGCGCCTCGGCTGGCGTTTTATTTCACCGCCACCCAAACCGTTGTCGAGCTATTCCCCCACCGTTCGGCGCGGTGCCACTTCCGCGCACTGGATGTTATACGGCTTGCTAATTGTGCTGCTGTTCAGCGGTTATCTCATCTCCACCGCCGATGGCAAACCGATCTCCGTATTTGGCTGGTTCGAAGTTCCCGCTCTGTTCAGCGGTGCCGCGCGGCAAGCAGATCTGGCAGGCGACATTCATCTTTGGCTGGCGTGGGGTTTGGTGCTGTTCTCTGCACTGCACGCGCTGGCAGCCCTGAAACACCATTTTATCGACCGTGATGTGACACTGAAAAGGATGTTGGGTTACCGCATCCCGTTAACCTCTGAAAAGGAAAAGTAACATGCTAAAGAAGACATTATTGGCAGTAGCAGCGGCCGGATTATTGAGCGCCAGCCTGACGGCCAGCGCAGCTGACTATAAATTTGATAAGGAAGGCCAGCACGCGTTTGTTCAGTTCCGCATTCAGCATCTGGGCTACAGCTGGTTGTACGGCACCTTTAAAGATTTTGACGGCAGCTTCACGTTTGATGAAGCCAATCCTGCAGCAGATAAAGTCAACGTGACCATCAACACTAACAGCCTCGATACCAACCATGCTGAACGTGATAAACACCTGCGCAGCGCGGATTTCCTCAACACCGGTAAGTTCCCGCAGGCGACCTTTGCTTCTACCGCTGTGAAGAAAGACGGCAAGGATTACAAAATCACTGGCGACCTGACGCTGAATGGCGTGACCAAGCCCGTGATGCTGGACGCAAAATTGATGGGAGAAGGCAAAGATCCGTGGGGCGGCTATCGTGCAGGATTTGAAGCCAGCGGTGAAATCGTGTTGAAAGAGTTCAACATCAGCAAAGATCTTGGCCCGGCATCGCAGAAAGCTGAACTGATTATTTCGGTGGAAGGCGTACGTAAGTAAACCAAATGCAGCCTGAAGTCCGCTGACTTCAGGCTGTTTTGCGCTTATTTTTTATCTGGCGCGGGAATCGCCATCGTCATGTTCAGCAAACCGCGTGATTTGTTAAACACCTTGTTGCCATTTTCACGGCCCGCACGGCGTGCGCGCTGCTCTTCTGGCGACAACGTTGACTCTTCCATGCAGATTGGGCTGCAGCAGTTGTTGTACTTTTCAGCACAGCTTGGGCACTGAATAAACAACAAGTGACAGCCATCATTGATGCAGTTGGTGTGGCTATCGCAAGGCGTGCCGCACTGATGACAGCTGGAAAGAATATCGTCGGAAATGCGTTCGCCCATGCGTTCGTCAAAGACAAAGTTTTTGCCCTTGAAACGCACCGGTAAGCCCTGCGCGCGCGCGCGACGGGTGTATTCAATAATCCCACCTTCAATGTGATAAACATCATTGAAGCCGTTGTGCTTCATCCAGGCGCTGGCTTTTTCACAACGAATGCCGCCGGTGCAGTACATGACAATCTTTTTGTCTTTCTGATTCTGCAGCATATCAACTGCCATCGGCAGCTGATCGCGGAAGGTATCGGCCGGCACTTCCATGGCGTTATCGAAACGCCCCACTTCATATTCGTAGTGGTTACGCATATCCACGAACAGCGCATCCGGATCGTCGAGCATCGCGTTAACGTCAGCGGCTTTCAGGTAAGCGCCCACATCGCTGGCATCGAAGCTGTTGTCTTCAATTCCATCTGCCACAATGCGCTCACGCACTTTCAGGCGCAGCACCCAAAAAGATTTACCGTCATCATCCAGCGCAATGTTCATGCGCAGGTTGTTCAGCGCCGCATCAAAGGCATACAAAGCGGCCTTCATCTTTTCGTAGCGGCTGGCTGGCACGCTGATTTGCGCGTTGATACCTTCGTGCGCGACATAGACGCGACCAAACACCTTGAGTTTGGTTAACTCAACGTAAAGGGCATCACGGAAGGCTTTAGGATCGGCAATCTGGAAGTATTTATAAAAAGAGACTGTGGTACGTGGTTCGGTTTCCGCCAACATACGTTCCTTCAGCTCTTTATTGGAAACAAGGTTATGTAACACTGGCATGGTGTTCGTCCTGTTAGCAATCAGAGAAATTTAGCGCGCGTATGATACCCGAATTCTGCCGGATACAAAAATTTTGGTGCGATAAGCCTGACGAGTGCAATTACAGGCGCATTTCTGCGACACAATTGCGTTTTCGTGCGCATACCTGCTGCCAGATAGCCGTCCACGGTCTATGCTTGATTTCAGCCAGAATGAAAAAATGGCATAATGACAAAAAATTACAGAAACCGGACTCTCTGGCATAAGACGCAGGATACTGACATTTCCATGACTCAACTTCCCAAACTCACCCGTGAACTCCTCTATCCACGCTATTGGCTGACCTGGCTCGGCATTGGTTTTCTCTACCTGCTGGTGCTGTTGCCCTATCCGGTGTTGCATGCCATTGGCTGTGGACTGGGTCGCATTGCCATGCGTTTCATGAAACGTCGCGTTGAAGTGGCGCAGCGCAATCTGGAAGTCTGTTTCCCCACCATGCCGACTAATGAACGCGACGCGATGGTGAAGCACAACTTTGAATCGGTGGGCATGGGACTGATTGAAACCGGCATGGCGTGGTTCTGGCCAGACTGGCGCATCCGTAAATGGGTCACCACCAGCGGCCTGGAACATGTTGCTAACGCGCTGGCAGAGAAGCGGGGCATATTATTAATTGGTATGCACTTTCTGACTCTGGAATTGGGCGCGCGGGTATTTGGTATGCATAACCCAGGCATTGGCGTGTATCGTCCGAACGACAATAAGCTCATCGACTGGCTGCAAACCTGGGGCCGCATGCGTTCCAATAAAAGCATGCTGGACCGCAAAGATCTGAAAGGCATGATTCGCGCCATGAAGAACAACGACATTATCTGGTATGCACCGGATCATGATTATGGCCCGCGCAGCAGCGTATTTGCGCCTTTCTTTGCGGTTCAGGACGCGGCGACAACAACCGGTACGCATATGTTGATTCGTCTGGCAAATCCCAGCGTGGTGCCATTCCTGGCGCGACGTCTGCCAAACGCACGCGGCTATGAGCTGAAAATGATGCCTGATATCCGTGATAAATTTACTCTGGAATCTGAACTTGAGACCGCTGTAGTGATGAATAAAGTGGTGGAAGAGACGGTGTTACTGGCTCCAGAACAATATATGTGGCTGCATCGTCGGTTTAAAACCCGTCCACAAGGTGAGCCTTCGGTTTATTAATGTGATGTGGGGCATGATTACGCGCCCCACGCCCTTCAGCAGAAATTTACCTTATTACGTGATTTTATCCGGTTATTAATCAGCTTATCGGTCCAGCCTGAGCTTGGGCTAATTGTTCAGTTAGCACCACTCTTAACCCATCAAATCCCTCTTTCTTAGCTATATCTTTGCAAGAAATTAATCTTTCAAAGCAATGCGCCGGCAAAAAACTGCGCTAGTATTTGATTCTGCCGCAGCTTTATCGGAAATATTTACT
This sequence comes from Enterobacter sp. Sphag1F, assembly GCF_014193275.1. Classification (NCBI taxonomy): domain Bacteria; kingdom Pseudomonadati; phylum Pseudomonadota; class Gammaproteobacteria; order Enterobacterales; family Enterobacteriaceae; genus Enterobacter; species Enterobacter sp. Sphag1F. The sequence continues at coordinate 429,499 of NZ_JACHZD010000002.1, forward strand.
AATCAAAATATGTCGTTTCGGACCTGTTTTCCCCAACATCCAGGGGTAATCCTATTTAATTTTACTAAACCCTTCGGCCCCGCTAATCAATGCAGTAAAATTAACTTACTAAACAAGGTATTGTCTTAATAAAAACCGCCATATTCCTTTTCGAAAGAAAATAACACCTTCTTATTACCTTATGGAATTTGTCGGCAAATTCGAATCCAGTTAATTTCGTGATGTCAGTAAGAACATTAAGTTCACTTTTAAAAAAATATAAAAAGATTTCACACAGCAAATATATCTCAGGACAATTATAAAATGAATAAAGGCATCTACTACTACGTGACGATCAGTACCGATCAGGAAGGTTATCATCTTCTGCATCGAAAAGAGTGTAAACGGCTACCCGTAAAGGAGGATATGGTTTTTATCGGCACTCTGTATAACTTAAATCAGGCATTATCAACCGCGCGTATTAATTTCAAAAAGGTTAAGCCCTGTATTAAATGTTGTATTCGTTACTCTGCTCCAATTATTCATGAATCTGTACGTCCGGTATTACACTTTCCTCAGAAAATAGCCTGACCGGTTGGGCGGTTGAATTTCATGCAACCGCCCAACCGATATTCCCTCTATGCCCCGCACTTCACGATTTTTCGTCTATCCTTCTGTGAAATCCCTTTTTTACAGACATGGAGTTGATGATGAGCCTGTTTAGCACCCTTGAAGAAGCCATTGAAGCCGCTCGCGAAGAGTTCCTTGCCAGCCAACCTGAGATCGCTGAAGAAGATGCCAGCGTCAGCCAGTTTGCCCTGCAGAAGTATGTGATGCAGGATGGCGACATTATGTGGCAGGCCGAGTTTTTCGCTGAAGAGGATGGCCAGGGTGAATGCCTGCCGATCTCCAGCGGAGAAGCCGCGCAGGCCATTTTTGACGGCGATTTTGATGAAGTCGAACTGCGTCAGGAGTGGCAGGCGGAAAATACGCTGCACGAATGGGATGAAGGCGAATTCCAGCTGGAACCTCCGCGTGACCTTGAAGAGGGCGAAGCGGCGGCGCAAGAGTGGGAAGACGACAACAGCCCTTCTGACAATCTGTAATAACGCTTATTCGTACGGGCCGTGACTGGCATCCACTGGCAGTAACAGCGTGTCCATCACCAGCGATAGCGGCAAATCGAGAATGGTCAGCACACGCCACGGTCCGTCACGAACGTCCCACTGCACGCCGGGATAGTATTGATTGCCGTGACCTTGGCCAGGAAAGGTGCGGCTGATGATACTGCCACAACCAGTGAGCAGAAGAATGGCGGCGCTAAGCGCGGTTATTTTCAGGAAATAATTCACAACATTTACTCACAATGAACTGGCGTTAGTTTAACTGCCTGTGAGGTGAAATACCTACTCCTGACGCGTAAAGATTGCGTCATATTCCGGGCGAAAAAAAAGCGGCATCTCTGCCGCTTTTCACTTTCTCATCTTCAGCGCTGTGGCAGCGCTTCAGGATTGAGCTTCAACTTCTGATAGCTTTCTACCCACTGATGATATTTGTCCGCGCTTTCCCACAGGCGTGAGTGCACACGCGCCAGCACCACTGGATCGCTGATCAGCTGCAAACGCTGCTCGCGGTTCAGTTTCTCTGGCGCATCACTCAGCGCCTGATCGACACGACGGTCACGCGCATGGTCCAGCAAATCACTCTGCTTATGACGCGATGTTGCCATCGCCGTCGCCAGCGCGTTAAACGCCGGGTTAAACAGCGCATGCATAAAGCCATTTTTCAGCGCGCGTTGACGGTTGATCTGCAGGTAGTGATCGGTATCGACCAGCTCTTTTGGTGGCTCATACTCTTCCGGGATCAGGAACAGCTTAGCGTTCTTACTCTTCTGCCCTACCGTTGCACGGCTCGACATCACCGACACAAACGGCGACAGGATCAGCGAGAAGACGATCGGCGACAGCCACCAAAGGAAGTTCAGGTCGAGGAAGCCCATTCCGCCTGCCCACACGATACCCAACAGCATCTGTGAACCATGACGACGGAAAGCTTCGCTCCACGGCGTCGCATCATCATCACGCTGCGGCGAGTTCCACACCACTTCCCAGCCGAGGAACGCACTGACCACGAACACGGTGTGGAACAGCATGCGTACCGGCGCCAGCAGCACCGAGAACAGCATTTCCAGAATCAGCGAGAAGAACAAGCGGATGGCGCCACCGTAAGGTTTAGCTCCCTTGAACCAAATCAGCACCACGCTCAACAGCTTCGGCAGGAACAACAGCACCAAAGTGGTTGAGAACAAGGCAATCGCCAGATCCGGACGCCACTGCGGCCACACCGGGAACAGCTGGCGTGGTTGCAGGAAGTAGGTCGGTTCCATCAGCGTGTGCACCACCTGCAAGGCAGTAGACAGCGCAAGGAACATGAACCACAACGGCGCAGAGAGATAAGACATTACACCCGTCAGGAACACCGCACGGTGAACCGGGTGCATCCCTTTTACCAGGAACAGACGGAAGTTCATCAGGTTACCGTGACACCAGCGGCGGTCACGCTTCAGCTCATCCAGCAGGTTCGGCGGCAGTTCTTCATAGGAGCCCGGCAGATCGTAGGCGATCCACACGCCCCAACCGGCACGACGCATCAGCGCGGCTTCAACGAAGTCATGCGACAGGATCGAACCGGCGAAGGAACCTTCACCCGGCAACGGCGCAAGCGCACAGTGCTCGATAAACGGCTGCACACGAATGATGGCGTTATGGCCCCAATAGTGTGATTCACCCAACTGCCAGAAGTGCAGACCAGCGGTGAACAGCGGACCGTACACGCGCGTGGCGAACTGCTGGCAACGGGCATACAGCGTATCCATACCTGACGCTTTTGGCGACGACTGGATAATACCGGCGTTCGGGTTAGCATCCATCATGCGCACCAAGCCGGTAAGACACTCACCGCTCATCACGCTGTCGGCGTCCAGCACCACCATGTAGCTGTAATTGCTGCCCCAGCGACGGCAGAAGTCATCGATGTTGCCGCTTTTACGCTTCACACGACGACGACGGCGACGATAGAAAATCTTGCCCGCGCCACCGACATCACGTACCAACTCCATCCAGGCTTTCTGTTCGGCGATGGCGATATCCGCATCGTAGCTGTCGCTGAGAATGTAGACGTCGAAGTGCTCGGCGTTGCCCGTACGTTTGACCGATTCCCAGGTCGCACGCAGGCCGGCAAACACACGTTCTACGTCTTCATTACAGATCGGCATAATCAGCGCAGTACGATGTTCCGGATTCAGCGGTTCATCGCCGGTGGTCGAATACGAAATGCTGTATTTGTCGCGACCAATCAGCAACTGCAGGAAGCCCATCAGCGCAGTCCAGAAACCGGCAGAAACCCAGCAGAACAGAATGGCGAACAGGAACAGAATCCCGGTCTGCAGGATGTACGGCAGAATCAGCTCAACCGACTGCAGCCAGTTCTGGTTGAACATCTCGATCGGATCGATCAGCGTCCAGCCCTGATACGGCAGAATGGTTTTCATATACCAGGTTGCCACCACGGTCTGCAGAATCGTCAGAATCAGCAGCACATAACGACGCATGGAGCCAACGTGGCGCCACTTGTCCTCAGTTTTCTGCTCTTCAACCGTGGCATAACGTGGATTGGATTTCTGGCCACGCAGGGAATCCCATGCGCGCGCAATCGGGTTGGTGCGCCAGATCTCCGGGAACATCAGCGAACGCTTCACTTTCGGCATCGCCTTGAGTGTGGTGCGATCGAGATAATCCTTGCTGAGCTGCTGACCATCCGCCAAAGAGTCCGGCCAGGCCATTTGCACACGGGATGACACCGATTTCAGCGGCGCATCATCCGGGCGCTCGCTGGCGGCGTTATCCTGCCCCAGCGACGTATGAATAGCGTGGAACGCCTGCGCATTCTGTAGCGAATCGCTCAGACGGGCGCGCCCTGCCGCATCAAGCGGCAGAGCCTCCACGTAAGATTGAGGTAGAAATATCGATTTATTCATTGGCAGGTAGCTGATAGCTCCAGGTTTCCGTCAATGTCTTGTCGCCGCTCACCAGCGCCGCACGCATCTCAGTCGGCTGCTTGTTATCTTTCACACGCAGACGCAACACCAGACGCCAGCCTTTGGTTACCGGGTTGTAGCGCACACTCTGCTCAACCACGTCAGCGTTATTACCTACGCTCACCTGCGGTGCCACTTGCGTATCTTCCGGCAGCTTGCTCATCGCTTTGCCAACGAAATCCACGGTGAAGGCGATAGAACCATCAGGTTGACGTACCAGATTCGACTGCTTCACATCACCGGCAGAGCGCAGCGTGTCTTTCACCCAGGCGATATCGTCGGAGTGCAGCTGATTCTCGTCACGGGTGAAGTGCAGACGATACTGGAAGTTCATCTCTTTGCCTGGCTCAGGCAGTTTTTCCGGCGTCCAGAACGCAACGATGTTGTCGTTGGTTTCATCCGCGGTTGGAATCTCTACCAGCTCAACGCGACCTTTGCCCCAATCACCCTGCGGCTCAACCCAGCCACTTGGGCGCAGATCGTAGCGATCGTCGAGATCCTGGAAGCGACTGAAATCACGCGTGCGCTGCAGCAGACCAAAGCCTTTCGGATTCTCAACGGTGAAGGTGCTGACCGCCAGATGTTTCGGATTATTCAGCGGACGCCAAATCCACTCGCCGTTACCGGCATGAATCGAAAGACCATTCGAATCGTGCAGCTCTGAACGGAAGTTGGTCACCGGCGAAGGCTGGTTAGCACCAAACAGGAACATACTGGTCAGCGGCGCAACGCCCAGTTTGCCGACGTTATCACGCAGGTAAACTTTAGATTGCACATCAACCGTCGATTCTTTGCCCGGTTTGATGATGAAGCGATAGGCACCGGACGCACGTGGTGAATCCAGCAGCGCATAGATCACCAGCTGTTTGTCCTGCGGTTTTGGACGTTCAATCCAGAACTCTTTAAAGCGCGGGAACTCTTCGCCGGACGGCAAGGCAGTATCAATCGCCAGACCGCGTGCCGAAAGACCGTACACCTGGCCTTCGCCAATCACACGGAAATAGCTGGCGCCGAGGAAGCTGGTGATCTCGTCGTCTTTGCCCTTTTTATTTAAAGGATACAACACCTTAAACCCAGCAAAGCCGAGGTTTTTGACTGAATCAGCATCGTGTTTTACGTTACCGAAATTGAAGTAGTCAGGGTTATATTTAATTTCACGTACTGAAGACGCCGTCACTTCGTTAATTTTCACCGGCGTATCGAAATACATGCCCTGATGATAGAACTCAAGCTTAAACGGCGTGCGCAGTTTGCCCCAATAAGCTTTGTCGTGGTTAAACTGGATCTGCTGATAGTCAGCAAACTTCATTTCACGAAACTGAGAGGGTAAATTGCTTTTTGGCGCTTCGAAACTTTTCCCTGCCAACGCCTTGGCTTGTTTTGCAACATCATCAATGTTAAACGCCCAACTATTGTTGGCATACATAGCCAGCAGAACTGCCGCGCCTACCCAGCGCATCTTTACCAGTCCCACTTTATTATTCACATTATTCAGCACATCCCCCCCTTTCGTGTGCTTAGATCAAACCCGATTATCTTAAAGGATTATTCGGTTTTCCGACAGCGTATGTAATAGATTGTTCCGCTGATTTGTAAGCTGAAAGTGTGCTTTTAGGATAATTAAACCCCGCAAAATCACATACAGATTCACCTGATAGTATACCCTGTTTACAGCCGGTAGAATTTTCCTTCGGCATAATCCGGTTTCAGGGTGAAACCGGCAAGTAAACTGACTATTGGAAGATTATGAGTTCAGCAAAACCCGAACGTGAATATTTCCTCGATTCGATTCGCGCATATTTAATGTTATTAGGCGTGCCTTTTCACGTCTCCCTGATTTACTCCACGCAAAAATGGGCTGTGAACAGTCATGACGCATCGATGTGGTTGACGGTGTTGAACGACTTTATTCACGCCTTCCGCATGCAGGTGTTCTTTGTTATCTCAGGCTATTTTTCCTACATGCTCTACTTACGCTACCAGCCACAGCGCTGGTTGAAAGTGCGTCTGGAGCGTGTCGGCATCCCGATGTTGACCGCCGTTCCGCTGATCACGCTGCCGCAGTTTTTCATCACCAAAAATCTCACCGATAAAATCGGCGACTGGAGCAGTTTCTCGCTGTACGACAAGTACAACACGCTGATGTGGGAGTTGATCTCGCATCTGTGGTTTTTACTGGTACTGGTGATTTTGACCACGCTGGGTATGGTGGCGTTTCGCTGGCTGAACAAGCAGCAGCGCGGCATCAATTATCAGCAAATTGGCTGGGGTAAACTGACGCTGGCGCTACTGATTTATGCATTGATTTGGTGCGCCTTCCGCCGCGTGCTGTTTTATTTCGTCCCGGCCGTTTTTGCTGATGGCCTGTTCAGCATTGCCGTGATGCAAATGCTAATGTTCCTGCCATTCTTTATGCTGGGCGCGCTGAGCTGGAAGCATCAGGCGCTGAAGGCGCTGTTTGTACGTTTTAATCCGGTGATGTGCTTTGGCGCTATCGCGGTATTTATCGCCTACAGCCTGAATCAGCGTTACAGCAGCGGTGAAGGTTGGCTGTACGAGATCGATATGATTATTTCGACGCTGATGGGTTTGTGCATGCTAAACGTCTGTTTTAGCTTCGGGCATAAGCTGCTGAACAGCCATTCGCCGCGCATTATGTATCTGGTGAATGCTTCGCTGTTTATCTATCTGGTGCACCATCCGCTGACCATTTTGTACGGCATCTACATCACGCCGCACATTGGTAGCGACACGCTCGGTTTCTTTATCGGCTTGTTGATGGTGTTTGGCGTAGCGTTTACGCTGTACGAAATCCACCTGCGCATCCCGCTGCTGCGCTTCCTGTTTTCCGGTAAGCCGCAACGCAAATAAAAAATAGGGCCAGCTAAGCTGGCCCTTTTATCTAAAGCAACCACTCAACCGGCAAACGCCACACCAGTCGCACCAGCAAGCGCTGCAGCAGCGTGCACTGCGGTTCGTGTTTATGCACCACTTCGCCCTGCTCGTTCGCAAACTCCACCCAATTGACGCGTCCCCAATTATCCAGGCGCAGCGTCCAGGCGCGATCGCGCATGCCGGCAATAAAGCGCTGATGGGTTTGCTGCGCCAGGGTTTCACTCTCAATCACCAACCCCATTTCAGTGTTCAGCATGGCGGAACGCGGATCGAAGTTAAACGAGCCGATAAACACTTTGCGATTGTCGACGGTGAAGGTTTTGGCATGCAAACTGGAGCCCGAATTACCGGTGATGCCGCGATCGTGTGGTGCACTTTGCGGATTGTCCTGCGGCTTCAATTCATACAGCGCGATGCCGTGGCGCAGCAGTTTTTTGCGCCAGCGCGCATAACCGGCATGCACCACCGTGACATCATTTGCCGCCAGCGAATTAGTAAGGATGGCAATCTTCACCCCGCGCCGCTTCAACGCCAGCAGCTGCGCCACGCCAGCACGCGTCGGGACAAAATAGGCCGAGATAATATCGAACTGCTGCTGCGGCGTGCCAATCACTTCCAGCATGCGCTGCGGCAGTAAACTGCGGCGTTTTGCTTTGCCGAGCCCTTTACGCGGATCGTCGCTCAGCAGGCGCGATTCCGCCCACGTCATCTCCAGCTCGCCCCGTTCCATCTGGCTGATAAACGACGAGTGCTCCAGCCGCGCCAGATAGCGCTCTACCGCTTCACTCTGCTGCCACTCTTGCGGCAAGCGCACCGCCTGATGCGCATCGCCGCTCACATCAACCACCTTGCGCAGCGGCGAAACGGCTTTACTGCGCCAGTAGCGTTCGAAATCCTGCGTCACTTCGTCAACCACCGGACCAATCGCCAGCACATCGAGATCGGTAAACAGCGGCTCATCGCCGGTACCAAAATATTCGTCGCCGATATTGCGCCCGCCCACCAGCGTCGCCGCGCCATCCACCGTCAAACTTTTATTGTGCATGCGCCGATTGAGGCGGGAAAAATCGGTGAGATAACCGAGTGCGCGCAGCGTGCGGAACGAGAACGGATTGAACAGACGCACGGCGATATTGGCGTGGCGATCGAGTTCCGCCAGCGTTTCATCCAAACCCGGCGTGTTGTTGTCATCCAGCAGCAGTCGCACTTTCACTCCGCGCTCGGCGGCATCCAGCAGCGCGCTAAATAGCAAGCGTCCGGACATGTCGTTGTGCCAAATGTAATACTGCACATCAATGCTGTGCTGCGCCATGCTCATCATCTGATAGCGCGCAGCAAAAGCGTCCAATCCGTCGTTAAGCGGATGAATGCCGCTCATGCCCGGATGCCGCGCACAACGCGCCTCAACACTCGGTTTTAGCCCGTTGCCCGAATGTTCCTCAGGCGGCAAAGAAGTTGCTGCTTCACTCATAGTGAATCCCTGAAAGCTGTGGACCTATTATTGTTGGTATCAATGCGCTAACAAGCAATCGGAGGCTTCCTTTTCTGCCCGATGGCGCACCGTCAATTTAGTCTAGACTTAGCCAGGCGTTCTGCATTCTGCATTCTGCATCCGGCGTTCACCGTGAGGAGAGGATTATGACTCAGCAATCCCTGCGCCATCACCCTCAGCTGTTCCGCAGTTTCTTTCAGGGCAGTTTTCCCTGTTCAACCGCCTGTCGTGCAGGCGGACGTCGGCTCGATATGGTGATCAGCAGCGGCCACGACATGCTGCTGGAAAAAGATTATGCCGCGTTAGCGCAAGAAGGTTTGCACACCGCACGCGATGGCGCGCGCTGGCATCTGATTGAAGCCGTGCCCAACGCATATGACTGGCGCACCTTTCTGCCGATGGTGCACGCCGCGGCGCGTCACGACATGCAGATTATCTGGGAGCTGGCGCACTTTGGCTATCCCGATCACCTGGATATCTGGAAAGCCAGCTTTGTCGAACACTTCGAACGCTTCGCCCGCGCGATGGCGCAACTGATGCGCGATGAAGGCATCGAACAGCCCTTTTTCACGCCGATTAACCAAATCTCATTTTGGTCGTGGGCGGGCGCGGACGTCTCCTGGCTCGATCCTTACGCCAGCGATCGCGGTCGCGAGCTGAAGCGCCAACTGGTGCGTGCCTCGCTGGCGGCGATGCACGCCATTCGCGAGGTGTATCCCGATGCCCGTTTTGTGCTGACCGATCCGCTGGTGCAGGTGGCGACAGATCCCGATAATCCCGACAGCAAACCCTACGCCGACGCGCAGCATCAGGCGCAGTTTGAAGCCTGGGATTGGATTGGCGGACGCGATGCGCCGGAACTGGGTGGCCGCGCGGATTTTCTCGATATTCTGGGTCTCAATTACTATCCCGACAATCACTGGTTTTTCTCTGGCGAAACCATTCCGCTTGACCATCCGACGCGGCAACCGCTGCACCGTTTATTAATGCAGTGCTGGCAACGCTATCAGCGCCCGATGATTTTGGCTGAAACCGGCGCTGAAGGTGATGCGCGTGCGCCCTGGCTGCGTCACATAAGTGAAGAAGCGCGTCTGGCGCTGGATCACGGCGTGGCGCTGGAAGGCATTTCGCTTTATCCGGTGGTGGAATATCCAGCGTGGGCCGACGATCGGCGTTCACCGGGCGCGCTGTTCGGCCTCGGCGATCCCAATGGCAATCGCACCTTGCATGAGGCGCTGGCGCTGGAGTTGCGCAGTCAACAGATTAAGTGGCAGAACTGGCAGACAAAAAGCTAAGACTGTTGCGTGGTGTTGGGTTTTTGCGGACAGGTTTGCACATCAAGTGAAGGATCAGCCGGATGACGTACGTCGGTGAGCCAGGTCATAGTGAAGAGAAATACCACGCCAATTAAACAGGCGGAGAGCAGGCCAATTATGGCGATCAGTTTGTCATCTCTGGATTCCATCGACATCTCCTTGCAGGCTTCCTTTTCCCGGTGCTGACCTTAACTCATCCACAGCGTAATCATCAGGACGAAGATTATAAGCGTAACCGAAGTGACTGCAAGTACCACAATAGCGAAGAGCGCGTCGTCGAGCGGCTGCCGATAAGGTTCGTCGTGGTCGTCTGGTGGTGCAGGTGAACTCATGATGACTCAAAAATAAAGGCGAGTTTTCGTGCAGGATTGCCGCTCAGAGTGTAATGCAATGTGCTCTAAGTTACAGGATTATTTCTGGCGGAGAAAATAACGGGGCGCAACCGCCCCGTGAGAACAGATTAGAAATCGTAGCTCAGTGAAACCTTCACCGTACGCGGTTCACCCTGAGACAAATAGGTGCCGCTGTCATCGACGTTGGCCCAATATTTCTCATTGGTGACGTTATCCACGCCCACGCGCCACACCATATCGTTCTGGTTAACCTTCATGCGGTAACGCAGACCCAAATCCAGCGTGGTGTAATCATCCAGCTTCATGTTGTTTGCCAGATCAGCATATTGCGAGCCGGTGTAGTTCAGCAATGCCGTGGCAGTCAAACCATCAACTGGCTTGATGTCATACTCCGCACCCAGCGCCGCAGTAAAGCGCGGTACACCAATGGCGTTTTTGCCATTCTGATCGCTGTCACCGGTTTTGGTCATATCCGGATCGATCCAGGTGGCGCTGCTGTTGAGACGCAGGCCCAGCACCGGCTCACCGAATACGTTCAGCTCAACGCCACGGTTACGCTGCTCGCCATTCAGTTGGTAAACCGAATTGTTCAGCACGCCAACCGGCTGTTTGATTTCAAACAGCGCCAGCGATCCGCCAATGCGACCAAAGTCCGCTTTGACACCCACTTCGTTCTGCTTCGCATGTACGATGCCGGTCACGCTACCGTAGTTGGTGGCGGTAAACGGCGCGGCGGTGCCCGGCGTCAGCGATTCGGTATGGTTGGCATACAGCGAGATATTCTGCGTGGCTTTATACAGCAAACCGTACGCTGGCAACCAGCGGCTGCTGTCAAAACGTGTCGCGGTATCTTCAGCGCCGTCATAACCGTAGTTACGCACCACCACTTTCTGATGACGCGCGCCGACGGTTGCCAGCAAAGTGTCATCAAAGAAGCCCAGCGTATCGCTCAGCAGGTAGCCCTGCGAGCGTGAACGGTACGTGGTCAGTGGATCGCTGAACTTAGCGCCACCGGCAAACACGCTATCCGGTTCGGCCACATCCTGCGGGTTATAAATGTTCACATTGGCATCGTTGCCCGACGACATGCGATAGCTGTTTTTCGCATTCGCGGTCATTGCTGAATAGCCAAAGTTCACTTTATGCGTCACCGGACCGGTGGTGAAATCACCACGCAGGCCAACCATGCCGCTCATGTTGTCCTGCACGCGATTGGTACGGAAGCGGCCAATGGTGGCGTTGCCAGCGCTATCGAGGATCTTCGGAATGCCGTAGTTGCCCACTTCATGAGTGTGCTGCGCGCCGAGGCCCGCATAGGCGGTCCACTGATCGGTCAGATCGTATTCGGCTTTTGCCAGACCAAACTCCGACTCGATATCGCTGAACACCCAGTTCTGGCTGTAGTTTTTCGAGTTGGATGGCACATCAGGAATGAAATCGATGCCGCTGATGTTGATGCCGTTACGCGCATCGTGGAAGGTCTTTTTCTGGTAGCCGACGTCGAGCGACGTACGCAGACGATCGCCACGATAATCCAGGCCAAGTGACGCAGCGGTGGTGCGTTTCTTCTCGCCATCCACCTCCGTGCCGCCTTCGCGGTTAACCGCATTCAGACGCACGCCAAACTGGTTATTGTCGCCAAAACGACGGCCGATATCGGCGGTGCCGCCCACTTGTGAACCGGAAGTGTAATCCACGCCAATACGCGTCAGCGGCGTATCATCAGCGTGCTTCGGCTCAAGGTTAATCATGCCGCCGACGCCGCTCTCCGCCGAACCGTTCAGCAAGGCGTTAGCGCCTTTGAAGATTTCCACGCGATCAATCAGCGAGGCATCCATCACCTGACGCGGCACGATACCGGCCAGGCCGCCGTAGGTCATGGCATCGCCGTCCAGCTTGAAGCCGCGAATGCGATAACTCTCGGCAAAGTTGCCGTAGCCTTTCAGATTCTGCACGCCAGCATCGTTGCGCACCACATCACCGATGGTTTGCGCCTGCTGGTCCTGAATCATTTTCGAGGTAAAACCGATGACGTTGAACGGCACGTCCATGGCGTTTTGCTCACCCAGCATGCCGAGACGGCCGCCGTGTGCAACCTGGCCATCAAGGAACGCCGGTACCAGATCGTCGCCGCCTGGTTTGAAATCGGTTTGTGGTGTCGCGGTCACGGTCAGCGTCTGCTGCTCGTTTTTCGCGTTGGTTTGAGTTGTGGTGTTGGTGGTAGCAGCCATCACTGGCAAACAACCGGCGCTGACCATAACGGCCAACAGCGTCGGTTTCAGTCCGGGATTGAAAGGCATAGCGCGCATGGGATCCCCTAATGCAAACGAAGTGATAATCATTATTATTGCGGTTTGCGATTATGCGCAGTCGTTGCCCGAAAGCAAGAAAAATCCTACTTTCTGCGTTCACATTATGGAGAGGTGGTGCAACAAGTCGCCTGAGCGGTCATGTAGGGTCGCCATTCATGGCGACCTGCTATCAGGCCTCGCGCCAGCGTTTAAACACCAGCGAAGTATTAATACCGCCAAACGCGAAATTATTGGATTGGATATAATCCGTCTCAATCTGGCGCGCTTCGCCGATGATGTAATCAAGTTCACCGCATTCCGCTGCCGGTTGCGACAGATTCAGCGTCGGCGCAAACCAGCCTTCGCGCATCATCTCAATGCTCATCCAGGCTTCCAGCGCCCCGCACGCACCCAACGTATGACCAAAGTAGCTTTTCAGCGAAGAGATTGGTGTGCTATTGCCATAAATCGCCGCAGTGGCCTGACTCTCGGCGATATCGCCGCGATCGGTGGCGGTGCCGTGGGCGTTGATATAGCCGATCTGCTCCGCCGTAACACCGGCGGTTTTCAGCGCACGCTCGATACAAATCTGCATGGTTTCCCGCTGCGGCTGAGTGATATGCGCGGCATCGCAGTTGGTGTGAAAACCTACAAGCTCCGCATAAATGGTGGCTCCGCGCGCCTGCGCATGTTCCAGCGATTCGAGAATCAAAGTGCCCGCGCCTTCGCCAATCACTAAACCGTCGCGTTGCTGGTCAAACGGTGCGGGCGAGGTGTGCGGCGCGTCGTTGCGCTGGCTGGTGGCAAACAGCGTGTCAAACACCGCTGCTTCGGACGGACACAACTCTTCCGCGCCACCTGCCACCATCACGCTTTGATAACCGTGGCGAATCGCTTCCCACGCGTAACCAATCGCCTGGCTGCCCGAGGTACAGGCGCTGGACGTCGGAATCACCCGGCCGCGCAGACCGAAGAACAGACCCGCATTGACGGCGGTGGTGTGCGGCATCATCTGCACGTAAGTGGTACCGGTGATGTTGTTGGTGTGCTTTTCCGTCAGCATGGTGGCGAACTCACTCACCGGTCCGGTGCTGCCGGTTGAGGAACCGTAGGCAATGCCGGTTTCACCGTTGGTCAGCACCGGATGGTCGATCAAACCGGCCTGTTCCAGCGCGAGTTCGGTCGCGCGCGTCGCCATCAGTGAAACGCGGCCCATCGAGCGAATGCGTTTGCGCGTGTAATGCGCGGGCGGCGTAAAGTCGTCCACCGGCGCGCCAAGCAGCGTGTGCAAGCCGTCGTAAACCTGCCATTCCGGCATATGACGCACCGCATTTTTGCCCTGCCTGATCCGCTCAGCCACCGCGCTCCAGCTCTCACCAAAGGCAGTTACGCCGCCCATGCCGGTTACCACTACACGCTGAATCACAGCATACCTCCATTGATTGAAATCACCTGACGCGTGACGTAGCCCGCGATGTCCGACATTAAGTAGCTGGCCAATCCGGCGACTTCATCTGCCGCGCCCATGCGCTTCATCGGAATCAGCTTCATTGCTTCATCAATCACCAGCGGCTCAAGATCGGTCATGCCGGTATCAATCAAGCCGGGGGCGATGCAGTTCACGGTAATTTTGCGTTTCGCCAGCTCAATCGCCAGCGCTTTGGTGGCACCGATGATGCCCGCTTTGGCGGCGCTGTAGTTGACCTGGCCGCGATTGCCCATGATCCCCGATACCGAAGAGAGCGTAATAATGCGTCCGCCCTTGCGCAGGCCAATCATCGGCATCACGCACGGATGAATCACGTTGTAGAAGCTGTCGAGATTGGTGTGGATCACGCTGTCCCACTCATCATCGGTCAGCGCCGGGAACGCCGCATCGCGCGTGATGCCCGCATTGCTCACTACGCCGTAATAGGCGCCGTGCGCGGCAATGTCCTGTTCCAGCGCGTTGCGTGTGGCTTCGCGCTGCGCCACGTCAAACTGCAAGGTGCGCCCACATCCGCCCGCCGCCACAATTTCTGACAGCGTGTACGCTGCACCGGCGCTGTCGCGGTGATAATGCACCACAATCTCAAATCCATCCTGCGCCAGACGCTGTGCGATGGCGCGGCCAATTCCTTTACTTGCGCCGGTCACTAAAACGCTGCGTGTCATGGCTGAATTCCTTGTTGCAATTGAATTAACTCGTGTTCATTGGGCTGATAAGTATTCAGCCGCCCGCTGGCGATGATCGCGTCATCGCAGCGGATTTCCCCTTCAAAGCTGCCCAAGCGGTCGTCACGCATCAGCAGGCGCATTTCAACGCGCAGCGTGCTGTTGGCGGCGAAAAAGGCGCTGCTGGCACGATAGCCGCGTCCGCCAAGCAGCATGCCGGGACGAATCTCACTGTCGCCGCGCTGACGCGCATGAAATCCCGACCAGACGCCAACGGTCTGCGCCATGATCTCCACGCCGTACCACGCCGGTAAATCGCCCTGCGGCGTGAGAAACGGTGCCAGCACGCCCGTTGCGTTGATGCTGACTTCGCAGATCACGCTGTCGTCGGTGACCTGGATGACGCGATCCAGCAGCAGCATCGGCGCGCGATGCGGCAGATAGGCATCAACCGGCAGAAAATCACTCATGAGGCTTTCCTACAATCAGGCAGGTATTGTTCCCGCCAAAAGCAAACGAATTTGAGGCAATCACCGGACGCGCCAGCGTCTGCGGCGCGGTGATCAAACCGCATTCCGGCAGCGAGGTATCGCGTGCTGCCTGCGAGAAATCCTGTGGCGGCAGCGGCAGATGGTGCTGCAGAATCAGTGCAGCCAAAGCCGCTTCGGTCGCGCCCGCCGCGCCCAGCGTGTGGCCGGTAAGGTGTTTGGTTGAACTGCACGGCACGCTATCGCCAAACAGGCGATGAATCACCGCAGATTCCACCTGATCGTTCAGCGGCGTGGCGGTGCCGTGCAGGTTGATGTAACCGACATCCTGCGGCTGTAACCCCGCCTGTTGCAGCGCCATCCGCATGGCGCGCTCGGCACCGACGCCTTCCGGATGCGGCGCTGACATGTGCCACGCGTCCGACGATTCACCGCAGCCGAGCAGCGCCAATGGCTGCTGTTCGCGCGTCAGCAGCAGCAGCGCGGCAGCTTCGCCAATCGAAATGCCGTCGCGATCGGCGCTAAAAGGCGCGCAGTGACCTTCAGAGAGCGAATCCAGGCTGGCGAAGCCGTTAATCGGCATGCGGCTCAGCGAATCCGCGCCGCCCACCAGCGCCACATCCGCTAATCCGGCATCGATCAAACGTTGGCCGCTGATGATCGCGCGCGCGCTGGAGGAGCAGGCAGTAGAAATGGTGTAAGCCGGACCATCCAGTTCTAAATAGTGCGCCAGGAAGCGCGACGGATCGCCAAGCTCCTGCATGCGGTAATCGTAGCCCGGTAATGCGTCATCCACCTGACGATCGCCTTCATCGACGCCGGAGGTGCTGGTGCCGAGCACAATCGCCACGCGCTCGCGCCCATATTGCGCGATAGCCGCATCCAGTGCCGGGCGTATCTGCGCCAGCGCGGCCAGCAGCAGTTGATTGTTGCGGGTGTTATGCGCCGCCAGCGCAGCAGGAATCAGCGGCAACGCGCCCTGCACTTCGCCCAGCCAGCAGCGTTTGCCGTCCTGCAGCCAGCCGTCGCGCGGTTGCATGCCTGGCGCTTCACCGGCTTGCAGCTGCGCGGCAATCTGCGCCAGGTTATTGCCCAGCGCATTCACCATGCCAGAGGCGGAGATGTAGATCATGATGAGGCATCCAGATGTTGGATTTGAATCTGATAGCCAAAGGCGCGTTGATCGATGCTGATCGGCTCGCGCAACTCGCCGCGCTGCAGATAGCGAATCAGCATCACCACCTTACCGGACGGATCGCGCAGCTCGCGACGATCGTCGATGTCGGTTAACGTCCAGCCACGCGGCAACTGCGGCTGCCACGCGCTGATCGGCCAGTGGCTGAGCATTACATCCGCCAGCACCTGACTGGCGGGCGGCATTTCCGGCAGCGCTATCATCTGCTGCGTGTGAATGCCGTTTTTATCATAGGTGACGCGGAACAGGCGAATGCCAAGCGATGACAAACCGGCGAGGCTCAGCTGTTGCGAATCAGCGCTTAGCAGCACCAGCAGCGACTGGGTTTTGCCTTTGGCGTGGCCGGTCAGCAACTGCTGCTGAAACGCTGGCGAAATGCCCGGCGCTGGCAGCGTGACGCGCACGCCCGGTTTCAGCCACGCGCTCGGTCGATTGAGATCGCTCTGATGCTGCGCGCAGCCGCTTACCAGCAGGCTCAACAGCAGCAAAATGCCCATTTTCATCGTTGCTTCCTTTTCCCCGGAGCCAGCGCCAGCGGCGCCAGCAAGAATGCACAAAAAATCCCGCTGCACAGCACGGTACCAAAACCGCTGATGGCGGCGGTGCTGCTGAACACCAGCATGCCGAGCGTTAACAGCGTGGTCATCATCGCCAGCGTCACCGCCAGCATCGAGGTTAACGGCGTGCCGCGCGGATTGCTGAAGAACAGCGTGTAATTAATGCCGATGCCCAGCACCAGAATCAGCGCCAGCAAGGCAAACAGATTGAGGCTCGCGCCGATCCAGCCCAAGGTCGCCAGCGCCGCCGCCAGCGACAGCCACGACGGCAGCGCGCTGCGCATGCCGGCTTTCACGCCCAGTCGCAGCATGTAGCTGGCGGTAATCAGCAATAACGCCAGCGCCAGCAATCCGCTCAGCAGCGTGCGCCAGAAGCGGAACAGTTCATCATAGCTGGCCTTGCGATCGACCCAGCTGACGCCCGCCTGTTGTGACGCCAGCTGCTGCAGCGCGGTGCTGTTTTTAACGCCGCCGATCGGCACCAGCACGCTGCTGCGTCCGTCCGGCAGCGACAGCCACAGCAGCCGCCAGCCTTCACTCAGCGGGCTCGCCAACCAGTCGGCGGCGGTCACCGGCATGGAGCTGAGATTGGCATTCGCCACCGTGATGCCCGCCTGCTTCAACCGTTGCAGAATGGTGGGTACGGCCTGCTGTAGCAGCGCCACATCCTGCTGCTGCTGCGCCAGCGAACTGAGTGGCAGCACGCGATAACTCGCAAACCAGCCTTGCTGCTGCGCCTGCTGCAGCTGCGGTGCCAGCGCGCTCAGCCGCTGCAATGCTTGCTGTTCATCATCGCCCCACACCACAAACCAGGTTTGATCGGCCTGCTGACCGGTCAGTTGCGCCAGCTGACGATCCTGCGCTAACAGTTGCGCCGGTGCGCTTTGCAGATGCGCAATATCATCATCGACCTTAAGTTGCAGCATGCCGCTCAGCGCATAGATCGCCACCAGCGCCGGTAAGCCGCGCTTCAGCCAGTTATTGCGCCGCCACGCGGCCAGCCAGCGCGCCAGCCACACCATTGCCGGAATCGGTCGCACCGGTAAACCGCGCACCAGCCACGGATAAAAACAGATCACCGTCAGGCAGGAAGCGCTCAATCCGCTGGCAGCAAACACCGCCAGCTGGCGCAAGCCGGGGAACGGTGCCAGTAGCATCAGCAGCCAGGCAATCGCTGTGGTGCCCAGCGCCAGCAGCAGCGTGCCGCGTACCTTATGCAAACTTTGCCACGGCGTGGCCTGCTCGCCGTGCACCATGCGTTCCGTCAGGTAGTAGAGCGTATAATCGGCCGAGATACCGACAATGCTGAGGCTCATCACTAAGGTGGTGAGGTGCAGCTCACCAAAACACAGCAGCGTTAGCACCGTGCCCGCCATCGCGCCAATCGCCACCGACAGTGCACAGAGCGCCAGCGGCCGCAACGAACGGAAAACCAGCCACACCAGCAGCAGCAATCCCGCTAACGTCGCGCTGCCAAGGGTTTCAACATCACGCTGCGCGCGCTGGCTGGCATCGTCGCTAAACAGCACCGTGCCACGCGTCAGCAGTTGCGCATCCGGCCAGCGAGTTTTCAGCTGTTGCTCTAGCTGATTGAGCGCGGTCACCAGCTGATGGCTCTCTTTGATACTGAAAGCATTGCTCGCCAGTTCGCCGTGAAGGAAATACCAGCGGCGCTGCTGCGCATCGTTGACCGTCAGCCAGCCGTTATGCAGCAGCATTTTGTTGGCACTCTGCTGCATCGCCAGCTGTGCGCCGCGCACCAGCAGCAGCGGATCGTTGCCGATCTCTTTGCTGCCGACGCCCGCGAAGGCCGAGAAAAGCTGCGCCAGAATCCAGTCAGCCTGCGTGCCGCCGCCGTTCTGCAAGCGTGCGCGCGTGGCCGGATCGATCAAACCATTGCGATGCTGAAACGCATAGGCGCCCCAACGCTGCATTTGATCGTCATCCAGCGCGCCGCTGACCTGTTTCAGCATCGGCAAGGCTTGCAGCTGCGCTTGCCACCAGGCCGCGACCGCATCGCCGTCTTGATTGTTGGCGCTCACCAGCCACACCAGTTGACGATCGAGGCGCTGCATAAAGCCGTGCTGGATCTCCGCTGGTGCCTGGCCGAGATTCTGCTGCGGCAATAACGCCAGCACGCTGCTGTTCAGCTGGCTGCGCGGCAGCAAAACCGCCAGCGCCAGCGCTAACGTCAGGCACACCGCCAGCCACAGCAGCGCAACGGTTTTCTCACTGCGCTGGGGCAAAACGGGCTCGCTCTTCATCAGTCAATTGTTTAGGTTCGGTGCGAGTAGCGCTTAGGGTGATTTCGGTTTTATCGCCCTGCTTGTCATCCAGCGTGATGCGGTTGAGGAACGCTTCGCCCTGCAGATCGATACGGTTAAAGATCTTATTCAACGGCGCGGCTTTCGGCGTCAGGCCCAGCTGCCAGCGGTTGTTGCCCAAATCGTGGAAATCGAGTTCAAAGTTCTCACGCAGTACCTTTTCATCCGCCTGGAACAGCGCGCGCAACAGATGGTTGAACTGGAACATCTGCGGATTGCTGTCGGCGGTGATCACCTGCGGCGGCTGGCCGCTCATGCTCTGCACCATGCGCTTGTCATCGAGGATCAGCATCAGCGGGAACGGCGTGGCTTGCTGCCACCACAAACCCTGCTGCTGAGCGATCAGCAACTGACCGCGTGATACCAGCGGCTGCGCCATGCCAGCAATGGTGCGCACCTGAACAAAATTGGCGCGGATCACCGGTTGACTGGCGAAGCGCTGTTGCAGCTGCTCAAGCGTGACCGCGCTGGCGTTGGCACAGATCACCAGCAGCAGCAGACAAAGGGTTCTGATCACGGTTTCACTCCCAGGCGTTCAAACAGAATATCGGGCGAGACAAAACACATCTCCTGCGTGGCCGCATGCACCGCCACTTGCAGCGTGTGTGCTTTGGTGGTCACCTGCCCCGCCGCATTGCGAATCACGTAATCGATGCGCAAACGGTTTTCGTATTCGCTGATACTGGCGGCGACGCGCACCACCTCTTCGCAGCGCAGCGGTTGGCGGTATTTCACGTGGGTATCCACCACCGGCCAGACGTAGCCGCTGGCGGCCATTTCGCTGTAGCTGTAATTGACGCTGCGCAGCAAGGCTTCGCGCGCCACTTCAAAAAAGCGGAAATAGTTGCCGTGCCACACCACGCCCATCGGATCGCAGTCGTGAAACGACACGGTAATTTCCACCTCAGCGCGGTAGTTGCTTTCACTCATCGCGGCTTTTCTCCTCGGGCAACGTCCAGAAATCGTAAAAGTTAAACCAGTCCAGCGGCGCCATCAGCGCGTGCTGTTGTAAACGTTCGGCGTAGCGATCAACGGTGGCTTGTAACGCCTGCTGGCGCTGCGCGCGCGGCAGCGAGAGCGGATTGGCAAAGGCTTCGCAATGCACCCGCAAGCGGCCCTGTTCGCGCAGGGCGAACATCAGCAGCACCGGACAGCGCAACGCTGCCGCCAGCACAAAAGGCCCCTGCGGAAACGGTGCGCGCTGGCCCATAAATTCGCTCCACACCACGCGACGCTCGCCGCCGCGCTGGCGATGCACGGCGGTACGATCGCCAACAATCGCCACCCATTCGCCGGCATCGAGTTTTTGCTGCAGCAGAATGGCGGTGTCCGGGCCGATATCGGTGACCGGCATCAGATTGACGCCCGCCTGCGGCGCAATGCTCTCCAGCACCTCGCGGAAGCGCTGCGCATTGTCGGTAAATACCAACGCATTAATCACCAGTCCGCTGACCTGTTTGGCCATCGCGCGGCAGGCTTCGATATCACCGAGATGCGAGGCGAGAATCAAATGACCTTTGCCTTCGGCGGCGCGAATGGTGGCTTCAGCACCGGGCGCGAAATCAATGTCGCGTCCCCATTGCAGATCGCCGCGCCAGCTGGCGACTTTATCCAGCATGCTGTAGCCGAAACGCAGAAAGTGGCGATAGCTGTTGAGCGGCGCAGGTAGCGCGATGTTCTGCTGCTGCGCCATCGCCCGCACCCGCGTCAGCCACTGCTGCGAGGCGGCGCGCGCGGTGCGTCCGGTTAGCCAGTAAACCGCCACCACCGGCCACAGCAACAAGATAAAAGGTAAGCGTCCGGCACGACGATAAAGCCACAGCATAAAGCGCAAACCGCTCTGCCCGCGCCGTTCCGGCGTCGCCGACCAGTGTTGCGCATCGCCACGCTGGCGCAGCAACTGCGGGATGCGCGGCAACATGCCGAAGAACAGCCGCGTGTGCATCCACGAGATGCGCAGGTTGTCACGCAGTGCGTCAAAGTGCGACACGCCGCTGGCCGGATAGGTCACGCGCGTGGTGATAAAACGGCTCGGCGTGCCCTGCCAATAGAAGCGCACCATAATTTCGGTGTCGAAATCCATGCGCTGACCAATGGGACGTCGATCGCACAACGCCAGCGACGGTGCGAGCGGATAGACGCGGAAGCCGCACATGCTGTCTTTCAGCGAAAACGACAGCGTTTCCACCCACACCCAGAAATGGGTGATGTAGCGGCCATACAGGCGCGATTTGGGAATCGAAGCGTCGTAAAGCGGCTGACCGGAGATCAGGCAGTGCGGATAACGCTGTGCTTCGGCTAGCATACGCGGCGTGTCTTCCACCTGATGTTGGCCATCGGCATCGAGCTGCAGCGCGTGGCTATAACCCGCCGCCGCCGCCGCGCGCAGGCCGGCAATCACCGCCGCGCCTTTGCCCTGATTGTGCGGCAGCGTCAGCACCTGCAACTGTGGCGCATCCAGCGCTGCAATCTGCTGTTTGGTGCTGGCATCGCTGCCGTCATCCACCAGAATCACCGGCAAGTTGAACGGTGCCAGCCGCGCCAGCACCGACGCCAGCATCGCGCCGTGGTTATAGCAGGGAATCAGTACGCAGGGCGTGAAGTCAGGGCTTAACACAGGCGGATCTTCCCGCTGCTGGCGATCGTCGCTACGTCGCCATTGATCAGGCTGTAGCTGAAACTGAGCAGCGATTTATCTGCCTGCCACTGCAGCTGTAATTGCAGTTCGGCATCCGGCGGCACCGGCTGCTGAAACTTGATATTGTCGATGGCGGCAAAGGATTTCCCGACAGCTAAACGCATCAGGCCGTAATGCAGCGCCCAGTCGAGCTGCGCCACGCCCGGCAGAATCGGCAACGTAGGGAAATGGCCGTGAAACCAAAACAGATCGGCGGCAACGTGCAGGCGCAATGTCAGTGCATCGCCCTGCTGTTCAGCATGCAGTTCAACCGGCAACATCAAACAACTCCTCAATTTGTGGCCAAGCGCGTTTACTTTGTGCGGTGACAGGAATGGTTGTCACCACGCGCCAGTAGCGCGGCATCGCCACCGGCTCCAGCCAGGGTTGCAGCGCGCGTTTCCACTCAATTTTTAGCTGATGCAGCGTCGCCGCATCCAGCATCTCAGGCAGCGCCAGCACCACGCCAATCGCGTGACGACCGTGACGCTGAATCGCCAGCGCAGCGGCATCGTCCACGCCGGGCAGCGCCAGCAAGCGGCGTTCAATTTCACTTAGCGAGACGCGCTTATCTTCAATCTTCACCACGCGATCCTGACGTCCCGCCAGCTGAAACTGGCCGGACGGCTGCTGCACGATACGATCGTCGAGCGCGCAACCGGCATCGGTTTCCAGCAAAGCGGAAAACACCCGCCAGCGTCCGGCTTCCTGCTCACGTAAGGTAATCTGCGGGAAACAGTGCCACAGCGCGCGCTCCTCGCTGGCGCAGCGCCAGCCAATCACGCCGGTTTCGGTACTGCCATAGATTTCATCAACCGTGCAGCTTAGCGCCTGTTGCGCATGCTGCGCCGCCGTCCACGGCAATGCGCCACCGGCGGAGACGATCAGCTCACAGCGCGGCCCGGCCAGCGCAGGATCGAGACGACGTAAAAACGCCGGGCTGCTGATCAACGCGTAGCGACGATCGGGTGATTGGTCGGCCAGCTGTTCGCTGTAGAAAATTTGCTGCGCGGCGAAGGGTAAACCCAGCGCCATCGGCAGCACGATACGGAAACTCAGGCCATACAAATGTTGATGGCTGACGGAGGCAATCACATGGCAATCCCGTAAGCGTGCGCCCCACAAGGTGTTGAGCCAGCGGGCTTCGAGATCCAGCGCGCGCAGCGATTTCACCACGCGACGCGGCGTGCCGGTCGAACCGGACGTAAACAGCACCAGCGTGGCTTCGGTGGCGATCGGCGGTAATGCGTCGCTCGCCAACGCGCCATCCCAGTACAACTGCGGCAAGGATACCGCCAGCGGCATATCGCTGATCACGCCATCGAGGCTATCGGCCATCTCTTCCAGCTGAGCCGCGCGACAGTGTCCGGGGATCACCGGCGTTTTACCGGCGTGCCACAGCGCCAGCAGCGCGGCGGTGAAGGCATAACTGTTGTCAAAACACAGCGCCCAATATTGGCCGGGCTGATTTTGCAGCCGATCAACCAGCGCCTGCACCTGCTGACGCAAAGTGTGCAGCGTATATTGTTGTTGGCCGTGCCAGGCCACAATGCGATCCGGCGCGCTGAGCCAGTCGCGAAGGCTATGTAGGTTCATGCCTGTTTCCTTATGCGCTGACGCAGCAGCCATTCGCCGCCCATCAGCGTGCCCATCAGCAAATAGCTGATGCACCCATTCCAGAGTGTCCAAAGCGTGACATCATTGAGCAGGCAGGTGAGCAACGCCACGCTGCCGTTGAAGATGAAAAAGCCGCACCACACTTGCGTCACGCGGCGGGTATAACGCACCGCGCGCGGTGGCAGATCCGGTTCGCGCAGCCGCGCCAGCCGCTCCACCAGCGACATTGGGCTCCACAATGACGCGCCAAACAGCAGCAGCATTAGCGCATTGACCACCAGCGGATACCACAACAGCAGATGTTGCGATCGCAGCAGCAGGCTGGCGAGGCATAACGCGCTGCCGACCAGCGCCAGTAGCAGCATCACGCGCGCCATCGGCCCGGCGGCGCGGCGCAGCGTCCAGACGCGCAGCACAAACAGCAGCGCCAGCAGAGCCGTCACGCCGCGCCACTGTGGCTGGGTGATGGTTAACCACACCAGAAACGGCCACGCCAGCAGCGCCACGCCGTTTAGCAGCCGCAGCAGCATACGATCAGGCTTCGTCGCGCATCAGTTGGTCGACGGCATCCACCACGTCCTGCACGGTACGCACCGCGCGGAAGGTTTCCGGTTTGATTTTGCGGCCGGTACGTTTTTGCAGATGCACCACCATATCCACCGCATCGATGCTATCCAGCTCGAGGTCTTCATACAGGCGAGCGTCCGGACGAATATCGTCTGGCTCAATTTCAAACAGCGAGGTGAGCAGCGAAGCCACTTCCTGGTAAATCTCGTTTTTGTTCATCATGTTGACTGCTCTCAGGCTTGCTGTTGTTCAACAAACGCGGCCAGGGTAGCCACGGAAAAAAAGTGCGCGCGCAGCGTTTCGCTCTCGGCTGAGAGCTGTACGCCGAAGCGATTTTTCACCGCCAGTCCCAGCTCCAGCGCATCGATTGAATCGAGGCCCAGCCCCTCGCCAAACAGCGGCGCGTCGGTTTCGATGTCGTCAGGGCTGATATCTTCCAGATTCAGCGTGTCGATAATCATCTGTTTGATGTCGTTAATCAGTACTTGCATAACTTAGTTGGTCTCGTCAGGCACCAGCGCCTGTTGCAGATGACGCGTCAGACGACGTGCGGCCAGCGGCTGCGCATCCTCTTCAGCTTCACTAAAGGCGTGGCTAGCAATACGCGATTGTACGCGTACAGTAAAAATCGGTTTAACCAGCGGAATCTGATACCAGCGGCTTTGCTTATCGAGCATGCGCTCGGTGCAGCTAATGTGTACCACGCGCAGATCGCAGCCAGCGCGCACCGCAATGTTGGCAGCTCCGCGCTGTAACTTCAGCGGCTCGCCATAACGCGTGCGCGTACCTTCCGGGAAAATCAGGATGGTATCGCCGCGCGCCAGACGCTGTTGGCTGTCCGGCAGCAGCGTATCGGCTTCGCTGTTAATCAGGTAATCGGCGGCGCGAATCACGCCACGGAAGAAAATGTTGTGCTGCAGCTCGGCTTTTACCAGGCAATCCATCTCCGGCAGCACCGACGCGATCATCACGTAATCGATCAATGACGGATGGTTGGCGACGATCAGGCAGCCGCGATCCTGCCGCAGCTGTTCTGCGCCAATGATCTGGTAATCGTACACGCCGACAAAACGGCAGAAACGCAGGAAGCAGCGGAAGCTCCACGCAATGCTGCTGCGGGCAATGTGGCGACGACGCAGCCCATCGCGCTGCACCAGCAGCAGAAGATTGAACCAGATCAGCGACAGCAGCAGGCCGCCCACGCTGAACAGCGTGAAGCTGACGGCGGTCATAACCAGCCGCCAGTAATAGTTGAAACCTGGACGCGCCTGCGCCAGCGAATTATCCACCATGCTGACGCTCCCAGTGCCATTGATGGCGTTCGCCAGCCACGCTAAAAGCTGGCGTGTTGTGCAGCATCGCCGCCAGGAATTGCAGACTTTGCGGCAGAACGTCATGCGGATCGGAGGGTTTGCCGGCTTGCGCTTCGCAGCGCCACGCCTCGCCCGCGCGCAGCAGCAGCGCCACCGCGTAGGGCGCATTAAAACGCTCGATTTCCGGCAGCCACGGACGATAGTAATCCGGCACCACGCCGTCAAAATCCACCAGCAGCACCTGCGCGTAACCCGCCTGATGCAGCGCCGCTACTTCAATCAAACCTTGCTGGAAGCTATCGATACCGGCCGAAATCGAGGATGAAACCAACGGCTGACGCGCGGCGATAGTCAAACTGCCCACCGCAGAGTTGTGGACCGACATGGCGAAATCGGTCGGCGACAGCGCTTGCTGCTCCGCCAGCGCGGTGAGAATGCGCAGATTGCGTTCCAGTTCGCCGTGGCGACTGGAGAAGACGATGGCGTCCACGCTTTGCCGCGCCAATAGCGCCAGCCCGCACTCAACCGCCGCACGGCTGCCTGGGCTGAGACGACGCGCGGTCATCATCGGCAAAAATTGGGGTTTCGCGATAGGTTGCGTGGCATCTAACGCCGGTGCCTGTTGCGCCCAACGTTGCCACTCTTCTGCGGTGCTGTTGCCCGGCGCAATGGCGTGCCAGTCAACAAGGGAGTAAGCGAGTTTCATACCTGTATTCTTTCTTCAGCCTCAGGGATGGTCAGATTTTCGCTGCGCGGCATCCCTTCCTTGCTCTCAATACCCGTCATCCCATGCGGATGTCGCCGATTAACAAGGCGGGCACATGGCCCGCCTGTTTCTATTTCGGCAGCGTGTCGGCTAACTTTACAACATTATGTCAGCAATCACGCTTCGCGCTTATTTAGCGGCTTCGACCGCCAGACGCGTTTGGATGCCCTGACTCAGGTTCTGAATCCAGCGGTTGTAATTACGGTGAATCTGACCGCTACCGGCTTTCAGATTCTGGCTGCTGACATACTGGATTTGATAGCTATTCGCGGTGTAATTCACGCGAATATCTGCGGTATGTCCGCGCTCGGCCAGGTGACCATTCATCGCGCCTGGACCGGCTGGCGTCATCACCCAATGGTTAGCGGCACCTGACTGGACGATCGCCTGCTTCATTTGGTCATCCGAGTAGCTCTGACCCACGGTCTGGCTAACATTCTCGATCGGCGCGGTACGTGGCGCGCAGCCGGTTAACAGGACCGCAGATACTAACAAAGCAAAACCGATTTTCTTATTCATCATTTCCTTTTCTTCCCCTGTCTTTGCAAGCCGCCTCAGTGAGCGACCGCGCTGGTAAACTTACCAACACTGTTCCGTTCAGACTGTGTAAAGCGGGCGGATAATAACATTATTTGTAAAGACAAGTAAAAATAAGCATGAATCACTTAAGAATCGTTTAATGCCGATTTAAAACTATTCACAGGCCCTCTTACGGCGGAATTTCTACCGAAAAATGGCCTTGTCGCATGATGTTTAACCCTGCCAGCCGCCACCGAGCGAACGATAAAGATCGATTTGTGCCAGCAGCAGCGTATTTTTCACTGACACGATATTGAGCTGAGTGCTAAATAGCGTGCGCTGGGCGTCCAGCTCATCCAGATAAGAGGCGTAACCGTTTTGATAGCGGTTATGCGCAATGCGATACGCTTCCGCCACGTAACCTTCCTGCTTCTGCAACTCTTCAAGCTGCTCCTGACTGCGGCGAATGGCATCTAACGCGTTATCCACATCGGAGAAGGCATTGCGCACCACTTTCTCATAGCCATAAAGCGCCTGATTGCGCGTCGCCATCGCCACATCAACCTGAGCAGTCAGCGCTTCGCGATTCAGCAGCGGTGCCAGAATGCTGCCGCCGATGCTCCACAAACGGAACGGATTATCCAACAGCTGATGCAGTTCGCCGCTTTGCAAGGTGCCGCTGGCGGTGAGATTGAGCGACGGCAACAATTTGGCCTGGGATGATGCCAGTGACGCGTCGGCGGCCAGCAGCTGGCGCTGCGCCTGCACGATATCCGGCCGGCGATTCAGCAACTGCGATGGTAGCAGCGATGGCAAGGTTTGCGGTTTGATGTGGTCGAACTGGCTACTGCGCGCAATTTCACGCGGGTTCATGCCCACCAGCACGCTGAGCGCGTTCTCCTGCTGCTCGATCTGATGCTGCAGCTGCGGGATCTGCGCTTTGGCGGTTTGATATTCCGAGGCGGCCTGCATCCATTCGAGGCGCGAGGTGTAGCCGGTTTCAAACTGGCGCTGCGCCAGATTGAGCGAGTTTTCGCGCGTTGCTAACGTCGCTTCAGTGACGCGTAACTGCTCATCAAGTGCGCACAAGCTGAGATAGCCCGATGCCACCGAACTGGCAACGGTGAGCTCAGCGGCAGACGCGGCGGCACGCTGCGCATCCAGCGAAGCTTGCGCGGCGCGAATGCTGTTGCTGCGGCGGCCCCATAAATCCACTTCATAGTTGGCCTGCAGCAATCCCTGAAACACCGCGTTTTCATACGGCTGACCGGTCGCCGCCGACAGCGCACGCTGATGCGTAGCCGCAACGCCCGCCGACAGCGTCGGGAAATTATCGCCCTGCGCGGCACGTAATTCGGCACGGTATTGATCGACGCGTGAACGCGCCGTGAGAATATCGCTGTTGTGCTGCAACGCCTGCGTAACGAGGCGATTGAGATCGGCATCGCCAAAGTTCTGCCACCACTGCGCTTCCGGCAGCGCATGCGGGCCAACCTGTTGACGCCAGCTATCGGGAATCGGCAACGATGACGGCGCTTTTTCCACTTCCGTCGCACAGCCGCCCACCATTAATGCCACGCACGTGGCTAACAGTAAGCGCTTCATGGCGCATCCTTGTGCGGTTCAGCGGCGGTATCAATGCTCACTTCCACCGACATGCCAGGACGCAGCGCCTGCAGATCGTCGTTAAGAATTTTGATGCGCACCGGAATACGCTGGGCAATTTTCACAAAGTTGCCGGTGGCGTTATCCGGCGAGATAGCGCTGAATTCGGAACCGGCGGCAGGCGAGATAAACTCGACGCGGCCATCGTAATGCCTACCGTCCAGCGCATCGACGCGGATGTTCACCGGCAAACCAGGACGCACGCGCGCCAGCTGGGTTTCTTTGAAGTTGGCGATGATCCATTTGTTTTCCGGCACCACCGAAGTCAATCGCGTGCCAGCGGTAACATAGGTGCCTTTACGCACCGACAGCTGGCCAAGCTGGCCGCTGTCCGGCGCGATGATGCGTGTATTCGCCAGGTCGATGTTTGCCAGCTCTAACGCCGCCTGCGCGCTGGCGACATCGCCTTGCAGAGAAGCCTTATTTACCACCACGGTTTGCAGATTCTGTTGTGAAACGGCAACCTGTGCATCCGCCTGACGCAACTGCGCCTGCGCCTGGGCATTCGCCGCGCGCGCGGCATCGCGTTCACGTACCGACAGCGAACCGTCAGCCGCCAGATTCTCTACACGCTTAAGATCGAGGCTGCTTTTCAGCGCCTGCGCTTTGGCATTTTCCAGCGCGGCTTTGTTGCTGAGAATGTTGGCTTCGGCACTTTTACGCTGCTGCTGGTTATTGTTCTGCGCGGCAATTTTCATATCCAGCTGCGCCTGCGCCTGATGCACGCGCTGACGGTAAATACGATCGTCGATGGTCATCAGCAGCTGGCCTTTGGTCACCGGCTGCAAATCCACCACGTTAACCTCGGTCAGATAGCCATTCACCTGCGGGCTAATAAAGGTCACCTGGCCTCGCACGTAGGCGTTTTCCGTCGACTGAACGGTGCTGGTGAACGGCCACAGCTGCCAGGCATACAGAATCACCAGCACGCCGACGATAACAATGCCGCTGCCGGCGGCGATGGAAAGAATGCGTCGGCGGTTGGTGCGCTCGCGCTCTGCCGCCTGAATGTCGTCCTGTTGGCTCATGAATTCTCCGTCGGGGTTACTGGTTGTGCCGCATTCATTTTGGTCTGACGCCAGTTGATATAGCGTAAACGCGTCAGGCGATACAGCACCCAGATTAAGGTGATGAAAGCCAGCGCGGCGGTAAGAAGATAGGTGTCGTTATAGGCCAGCACGTTGGCTTGCAGCGTCGCCACAATTTGCAGCTGGCTGCTGCTTTGCGCGCTGAGCAGCACGCTATCCGGCAACTGGCTGCTGAACAGCGAGCTGTACTGGCTGAGGCGTTCGGTGACGTTGGGATCGAGCTGCGACAGCTGATCGCCCAACAAGCTGGAGTGATATTTTTCGCGCCACGTCTGGAAGGTGCCAAGAATGGCCGCGCCGATCAAACCGCCTAAGTTCTGGCTCATGCCAAACAGCACCGAGAAGCTCACCAAGTTCTTCGGCTGCGTGACCACGCCGCCAATCCCCAATAGCATGGCGGGCCCGAGGAAGAAGGCGCTGCCGAAGCCGAGTAAAAACTGGCTAAAGTAGAGATTATTGGCTCGCGTCAGCGGGCTGGATTGCGCATCCATGAGTGAGGCGACGATCATCACCACCAGCGAGGCAACAATCGGCCAGCTCAGATGCGTAGGTTTGATGGTTAACGCGCTGGCGATCATGCCGCAAATTACCCCGGCGATGATCGCTAACGCCAGACCGCGCATCTGATCGTTGA
This sequence comes from Enterobacter sp. Sphag1F, assembly GCF_014193275.1. NCBI lineage: Bacteria > Pseudomonadati > Pseudomonadota > Gammaproteobacteria > Enterobacterales > Enterobacteriaceae > Enterobacter > Enterobacter sp. Sphag1F. The sequence continues at coordinate 459,485 of NZ_JACHZD010000002.1, forward strand.
GTAAACCGAGTTGCTGCAGGAAACCCACCGCGCCGGTGTTTTGTTCGGCCAGCAGAATACGCATCATGATCATCACAATGCCGAGCCGTACAATCATGCCGTTGCTGAGCCAGCGCGTGTTGATCAACGGATTCTTGCGATTGTGCTCGACGACGATCGCCGCCACGATTAATACCAGCGCCAGCGCCAATGCCACACCGAGCCATGGCGTGCTGAACCACCATTCGATACGTCCCAGCGACAGCACCGCACACAACAGCGCCATGCCCGGTGCCATCAGCATAAAGGTGAGGAAATCCATCTTTTCAAACGCTTTGATGCGGTCGCCGGGCGGCAGTTTCACCACCAGCACGCAGCCCAGCGAGATCAGCGCCAGACCGAGTTCAAACAGGTACAAACCGCGCCACTCTTGCAGCTGCAGCAGTTCAGTGGAGAACAATCTAGCCAGCGGAATCGCCAGCTGCGACGCGGTGATACCAATCACCAACGCTTTAAGCCGATGCTTCGCCGGCCACGCCTGAATTTGGTAATAGATGCCGAGCGAACTGAGCGCCGCACCAACCATGCCGTGCGCGGTGCGCACAATGATGGCCGAGCTGAGATCGTTGGCCAGCAGGTGGAAAAACGCCACGATCACATACAGCACCAGAAACGCTTCGGTGAACAGCCGCAGACCAAACTGCTGGCGGAACTTCACCAACAGCAGGTTGATAGAAATGTTGCCCATCACATACACCGCAGGCAGCCAGGCGATCTCATTGCTGTAGGCGCCAAAAGTGCCTTGCAGATTGGTGAGGTTGGCAGAGACCAACGCATTACTCAGCGCGCCGGTAATTGAGATCAGTAAGCCGATGATGCCAAATGCGATGCGCTTTGATGGCGAATGCAGCGGCGTTGAGGGCGAGCCCGGCAACATCGGCTTTTCATGTGGCAGCCATTCGCGTGGGGCATAAGGATTACGTTTCGCCACAGTTAAACGCTTCCCAGACGCGCCAGTAGTTGTTTCAGCACCTGTTCCGTTATCGCCAGCGATTCGGGATCGATATCCGCCAGCAACTGCGCACGTAGCGCATCGGCCTGGGTTTTCACTTCGGCAAAGGCCACGCTGCCTTGCTCCGTCAAAATCAGCAGGCGCTTGCGGCGATCTTCCGGCGGCTGCACGCGCGCCAACAGCTGCTGTTTCACCAGGCGATCGACCAAGGGCACGACGCTGGCCTCTTCCAGACCGAGCAATTGCGCCAGAGCTTTTTGCGTTGGCGGCTCGGCGGCGGTAGCGACGCTGGCAATCGCCATCCAGCTACTCATACTTAATCCGCTCTCTTTGAGCCGACGATCAACGGCCAAACGCCACGCGTGCGCGGTGAGATGCAGCAAACGAGAAAAGGGTTGCGGATAGTCGCTCAAAACGTAGTGGCCTAATGGTTAGGTATCTAACTAAACGGGAGCGTTATTATAGGCGAAGCCGCTCACCAATGAAAACCTTGCTTACATTAGCAAACGTAGTTGTCACGGCAAAAAATCTCCAGCTTTCTGTATCAGTTGTACAACTCGCGGATTTTTTTGCTGTTCCTGCATAGGTTTGTATAGATTTTAGAAAACATTACAAATTATAACTCTTTGTTAAATATACATTAGCACAAATTGCTTAAGATCCTTGTTGTACAAGTTAATCCAGATTGTATAAGTTTACATCCCGCGAGCCAGCTGATGGCTCCGTAACGAATGATGCACTTTGCGTCGCCTCTGAAGGTGTTGTGGATTTCCACCTTCAGAGGTGTCTTTTTGCGTTGGTTGATGAGTTGGGTGGTGCGCGCCTGTCCGCGTGCACGTTTTTTCATCATGGAGCTGAAGGCACATTGCCATCAGGCCGATCTTAAGGGCTTCACATATGCAAAACGCCGCAAACAGTAGCGCTGCCATCGCTGACTACTTCAAACTGGCCGGAAACAGCGACAGCAGTGAGATGGAAGTTTTCGGGCAGATCATCGCCGAAATCCTGCATGCCGGTATGCCGGTTTCCAATAAAGCGATTATTGCATCGCTGATTAACCGTCTTGAGATGGAAAGCGATGTGATTCAGCTGGATATTTATCGCCACCTGCTTGAATTGGTTGTGAATAAAACACCTGACGATCTCGCGGTCTAAAGCCGGATTCCAGGGATGGAATCACCCTCACCTGCCCCAACGCGCTAGCGTCTGCTCCCTTTGCCCGGTAACATTCTCTCTCGAAAATTCTAACTGGTTACTGCCGTACCGTGACGGTATGCGCACAATAATAAAAGAGCCTGCACAATCTATGAGCCAACCAACTGAGCGCGCCACTGCGGTAGAGAGCGATATCACCGTGGGGCGTGTATTACGTTCGCCTGCCCTGCTAACCCGCGAGTGTCTGGCCGGCATTATTACCGCGCTGGCGCTGATCCCTGAAGTGATCTCCTTCTCCGTGATTGCCGGTGTCGATCCCAAAGTCAGCCTTGTGGCCTCGGTGGTGCTGTGCCTGACGCTGTCGATTCTGGGCGGCCGTCCGGCGATGGTTACCGCTGCAGCCGGTTCGGTGGCGCTGGTGATCGGCCCGATGGTGCATGCGCACGGCGTCGAATACATTCTGCCGGCGGTGATTATGGGTGGCGTTATCCAGATTATTTTCGGACTCGCTGGGTTGTCGCGCATGATGCGCTATATCCCGCGCTCGGTGATGATCGGCTTCGTCAACGCCCTCGGCATCCTGATCTTCTTTGCGCAAGTCCCGCACGTTTGGGGGCAATCCACTTTGGTGTGGGCTCTGTTTGCCGTGACGTTGGCGATTGTGCTGCTGCTACCGAAAGTGCTGAAAAGCGTCCCCTCGCCGCTGGTCGCCATTGTGGTGGTGACGGCTGTAGCGTTGCTGCTCGGCTATCGTGTACCGAACGTCGGCGATGAAGGGCCAATGACCGCTGGTCTGCCTGGCTTCACCACCTTATTGGTGCCAATTAATCTGCACACCCTGCAAATCATCTGGCCAACCGCCTTGAGCATCGCCTTTGTTGGCCTGATGGAATCACTGCTGACCGCCAAACTGGTGGATGACATCACTGATACGCCTTCCGGTAAACGCCGCGAATCCTGGGCGCTCGGCGTTGGCAACATTCTGGCCGGCTTTTATGGCGGCATCGCCGGTTGCGCGATGATTGGTCAAACCATCGTTAACGTCGAGCTGGGCAAAGCGCGTACGCGTGTTTCGACCATCGCGGCGGGTATCGTGCTGCTGTTATTAGTGACCGGACTGAGCCAGATTATGGCGCAGATCCCAATGGTGGTGCTGGCGGGCATTATGATGGTGGTGGCGGTGAAAACCGTGAACTGGCACAGCCTGCAACCGGCAACGTTGAAACGCATGCCGTGGTCTGAAACCTTTGTAATGGTGCTGACGGTGGCGGTTACCGTGTGGACCGGCAACCTTGCGATTGGCGTACTGGTTGGTGTAATTCTGGCAATGATGCTGTTTGCCCGCCGCATCGCTCACGTGATTCACGCTGAACGCCACTTGAGCGACGATGGGCAACAGGTCAATTACATCGTGCGCGGCCCGCTGTTCTTCGGCAGCAGCAATGATTTGTTTGAACACTTCAATTACGGCCACGATCCTAAATCTGTCACTATCGATTTAACCCATGCCCAGATTTGGGACGCCTCCAGCGTGGCGGCCCTTGATGCCATCGAATATCGCTATCAGCGCCATGGCGCGAAAGTTACCTTTATCGGGCTGGATAACCGCAGCAGCGATTTCCGCGAGCGGCTGAGTGGGAACCTGGGATAGCAATTATTAGGATTGAGACGAAAAACGCCGGAAACCCGGCGTTTTTTATGCTTATCACCGCGCTTCGCTTGCGTAATGTGCTGTTACTGACTTTGCTTACCTCAAGGTCAATCCTTTGATCTCTTTGAGATTGGTTACTCAATCGCTCATTTATGAGGAGCAATAGATGAAAGTTTTAGCAAAAGCAGCATTGGTGACGTTAACGTTGGTCTCGCTGGCGGGCTGTATGCACAAAAGTGATGCGGTCGGCGGCGATGGGCGTCCACATGCGCCAAGTAACCAACCAGTGCCAGGCGCCAGCGAAGGTGCCGGTCCGGTGGGACAACCACAATCGTAATGATTTGCCCGGCTTTGCCGGGTTTTTTATTGATTTTAGTAAAAGATAAAAACAAAAAAACCGCCCTTAGGCGGTTACGACATTACTGCTTATTGCTTTATTTTATTCGTTTTATCAACTGCGAATATGGTGCCCGGGGCGGGACTTAAACCCGCGCAGCCATAAGCCGAGGGATTTAAAAGTTTCCCAAAGAGTTATAAATCATGTATTTAAGATAAACACATGATCTGCAGCCGCTATAAATAATTTTATTTAGGTTTAAACGTCTGCTTATAGTTACCAATAATCACCATATCCACTCCTAAAAGGAAATTGTTTGGATTCAGAATTTCATCACAAAATCGGCTATTAAATCCCTAAATAAATCAGTTTTGAGTGGGCTTGTACAGCAGGATTAAACGTAGCTCCATACAATGCCTCAAACCCATTTTTCAAGCATACGATAGGTAAATCTAGGGCTATGCTGGTTGTTATCATCGCCAAATAGCCACGAAACAGTGCAATGCTTTACGTAATGCGTAATGCGTGTTCGAAAGAAATCCCAACGGCGGTTATGATCGTCGGGCACTCCTTTGTGAAATCATCCATATCCGGGTGCCGAACCGGAAGTCAATAATTTGCCAATCCCTTAATGACGCCGTCAACCTTTTAAACCAAAGCCGTTAAGGGTTCCTCGTTTTTAATTAACGTGAAAGCTCTCCAAACGCAGTAGCGGCCCGTTGCAACCGATAATCCAAGCCCCGTTGTTCAAACGCCAACTTAGTAATTCGCACCAATAACTGAGCGTCGCCGATCCTACATCTTTCTTTATAACAGCAGGTTGGCAGTGAAAAAAATCTACCAGAGTGCAGACAGGTGTTAAAGCTGCGACAGCCCCTTAACTTTACAAATGATAGACAAGGCATCCGCACTTATAGTCTATCTTGAGAATATTCGAACTAAAGCCATCTCAAGCGCCTCGTTATCCAGCATGGCTTTGACGAGGATTATCTTGAGGTGGCAGTTCTCCTTCTTGAAGTGACTTAAGCCATATCACCTTAGGTACTTCTATGCATCCAAACTTCTTGCTCAAGGTGCAGATGGTAGCGCCGTAAATAGCATGCTTGCGGCAGGGCTCCCTGGCTTAAAAACCGGCTTCGTCCTAACGGAGGACAGTGGTGAAATGTCTTAAAGAAAACGCTTCCATGATGGTGCCCTTACATTGCTAATAAGTTCGTCATTAGTATCGCGGCACAAGAATCTAAGTTGAGAAGATCAAATGTAAATATGACACTAAATAAACTGTAAAATCATATCTTGATTTCATAAATATTATTTGACAATTTATAGTGCTCTCTAGTAGATCTAATGCCGATGGAGTTCTTCTTAAAAACATCCTATAAATATCGTACATTAACTGCAAGGATTGCCTATGACCACGACTATAAGCATCAAAAATATTTTGCGCCGTGTTATTGACGGTGAGCTTAGAGTGCCTGCTTTCCAAAGAAATTTTGTCTGGAATCCAGACAGAGTCCAATTCCTCATGGATAGTTTATATAAAGGCTATCCTATTGGTACTATTTTAGTATGGAGAACAAGAGAAAAATTAGAACATGATAGAAAGCTTGGAGCATTCACTCTTCCTGAACCTCAAAAAGATTATCCTATTGACTATATTTTAGATGGCCAGCAACGAATAACTTCTATATTTTCAGCATTCCAAACAGTGCTCAAACCAGAAGAAGATGAAGAAATAAAGTGGTTAGATATTTACTTTGATTTAGATGCAAAAGAGGATGTGCAAAACTCTCAATTTATTGCATTAAAACCTGAAGATGTTGAGACAAGGCATATCCCATTAAAACTATTATTTGACTATAAAGAATTTGGAAGATTCGTTCACAGCTATCCGGACCCATCAAGAGTAGATGAAATATACGCTCTTCAAGCAAATTTCATCGATAAGCAAATCAATATTGATATAGTTGAAACTGAGGAACACTCAAAAATTGCTATAATTTTTGAACGTGTAAATCGAGGGGGTGTGCCACTTGATACGTACCAACTTCTTTCGGCTTGGACCTGGAGTGGTGAATTCGACTTAAGGTCAAAATTTGAGGAATTAGGTGTTGAATTAGACGAGCATGATTATAACGATCTTGTAGACGACCCAGATTTATTATTGAAATGCTGTGCTGCTGTGTTAAGAGATGATGCTTCATCCAAAGCAGTGGTAGAACTTGACGGCACTGAAGTTAGAAATGGTTTTGAAGGTTTTACTAATGCTTTATTGGGCGCAATTGACTTCTTGAGGCGTGACTGCGGTGTTAATAGCTTTAAAAACATACCTTATAAATCGATGTTAATTCCACTTTCCAGATGTTTTTATACAGCTGGAAATAAGAGCTTTCATCCAGATGCAAATCAAAGATCAGCTTTAGTAAAATGGTTTTGGCATAGTTGCTTTTCAAGGCGCTATTCTAATAGCGTTGACAATGCTATTTCTCAAGATATTAAAGCAATGGTAAAGTTAATAGCTGGTGATTGCACACCAATTACTTCGAGAACTATCGAAATACCAGACAACTTTTTTATTGACAACTCATTCAATATTGGTTCGGTAAACACTAAAATTTTCATACTTCTTTTAGCCCATCAGAATCCTCTTTCCTTAATATCAGGTGCTAAAGTTGATCTTGAAAAAGTTTTGAGTAACTGCAATCGAAATGAATTCCATCACATCTTCCCCAAAAATCATTTAAAAACTAAACTAGGAATTATTGATAAATCAATTCAGTTTAATTTGGCTAATTTCACATTTTTATCAAAGACAGATAATCGTAGCATTAAAGATGCAGCACCTCATGATTACGTTAAGAGAATCTCACCTACACATATTAATGAAATATTCGAATCAACATTCATCCCTAACGATGGATTAAATATGAAGTTTGAAGATTTCATTCATGCGCGAGCAAAACTACTTGCTCAGACCGCTAATTTTTTAGCCAATTAAAAAAATGGCCCTTCGGGGCCATAATGTTTTTTACAGTAATAAATCATGATAACTCAATATAAAAAGCTTTTATTGCCCCCTTTTATTCTAAAAAAGTTAGTTATGTACATTACTCTGACATGAGTTCATTCCAAATAAAATAACTTTAAGTTATTTGATTTTTTCCTCCAGCCCTATCTCGACGGTCTCAAGGGACTTGAGCATGAAGGGAGTGAAATCGACTTCTTTTCCGTTTTCTTCATCAATAATTGATCCTGAGCCACATAAGGCTGAATAGCTTTGGTTTTGTATCAGGCAAAATGCGAGATTTTTTTTCACCCCTTTCTGTTTTTCCATGAGAGGAATATTACTATCGACAACCGCAAAGCCATGTCCATTCACAGAATGAATATTATACAGCTCCAAAGGCTGTAATTCTCTCAGGCTTTTGATGCCATAGACTTTCATAGTTTGCTGGGTTTCTTCTCTGTTACGGTTATATTTTCTCTTTTTCCACAGACCTGTTCTTTTATCAAAATAGATTTTTTCAGAAAGCGATCTTCCTGGACCATATCCATCTCTGATGACATCAACAGGGAACAAGCAAAGCCACGGCCCTGATGGTGGATAGCCTTTATGCTCAGGTGGATAGAACAATTTCAATTGAACAATTCCGCAGCTAGCCGTATCTGCCAGGTAATTACCTCGATGTAAAGTTTGATGCTCAAAAGACTGCTCATTGAAACTGTCTGGAGTGGCAATTTCCGGGATTATTTTTCCAAAGGAAAAAAACGGGATTGCCGCCAGCAGTAATAATTTTTTCATCACGCTCTCCTTAGCTGGTTTGATTCGGGTTTCTCGTTAACGGGTGTGTTATGGCTGTCCGGGAATTTCTGCTCGGTGAGGACGGCTATAACACTGCCATAAACACAGCAGCGGGCATCAAAGCCATTAAGCCCTTGATATTGTTCGTTATTGATCTGACCAGGCAGGTTAACAGCGGCGCTGGCCTGCCAGAAAGCTTGACTGCGATAGTAAATTTTTATTCCGCTAACCCGAGTGTTAACACTGCACCGCTCCAGTACATGTTCATTGTCAGCGTAAGGTGCCATACCTCTTTCAATCCAGTAAAATCCGGCGCTGCTGGTCGCCTCATAGCTGTCACTGCTAACGTTATTTCGCCACTGGATAATATCTTCAGCGACATTATTTTCAGTATCAGATAGGTGATTGTCGGTGTAACGAATTCCCCGATTTGAATACAAGCGATTGTATTCATTTATCAAGGTGTTCTTGATATTTTCAGGGCAGGTTCGTCCCCTGAAGCTGAAGTAATCAAAGTAATTTACTGGACTGGTAAGTTGTAATAGGCCGCGACCGTACCAAGGGTAATACCAAATGTTATAGCGGCGGATAACCTGATGCGTGCGTGGATCCCTTTCCGTGTAGCGGTACCCTTCCTCCATAGAGCCTAGCCAGCCAGTTTCCTGAATCCCGTTCCCCATAAAACAGGCAATCCGCAGCGGATTGGTTATCAGGTATTTCTGCATCATCCTGTTCATGTGCGTGTGAATATTGTCCGCGATGCTGCCAGCGCCGTCCCGATAGGTGATGGCCTCCCAGCGGTAATCATTCCGGCCGGCCATTCTTAACACGTTACGGGGTACAAGCTGCTTCAGCTCCTGTTTACTAAGCCAGCAGCACTTACGGAAGTGATTGATAAACGCTACCGGATGAAAATGCCACTGCCTTTCGGTGCCGAATTCGCCAGTGTCAAAAAATAGCGCTGAAGCATGGCTTTTCAGCCTGTCGTAATCCTCTTCAGACTTTGCTGGGACATCGTCGGATCCGATTTTTAGCCAGGAATAGCGCTGTTCAAAGATGGCGACAGACCATTCTAGCGGGAAATGACAGACCAGACGGCTGCTCAGGTCACTGAGGTGTCCGCTTTCATGCAATCCAGCAATAAAGGGGGAATTACACTGACTGTTATTGTCTGTGTCATCGTCCACCATTCTCCACCCCGTCCAGTGCGGGAAGTCAGCATCGCTATATTTTTTGATGTCAGAAGAGGCCAGATTGGCAATGCCTGTCCCTCCGGGAAAGTTGATGGTACGCCAGAGTGGAGCGCCGGCCGGTGTCAGGATTTCATGTCCTGTACTGATGACCCGTCCGAAGCGGAGCAGCTCGAACCCCGCAGACGGATTCTGCGGGTAAAGTCGACGAGCAGTTCGGGACAGATTGTATTCATACTTTTCCGGTGTGTTCCGGCTGTTATCAAGAGGATTAGCATCAGTATTGACCAGTGGATCCCCCACTAAGTCGAAGAATGCTGCCGCGGAGATATTCTGCCTTCGAGTGACCATCGTACAATCACCTTTTCGAAGGTCATACTTACGTACAACGGCTCTGTAGTGGTATGGACAGCACTAAGGTGTTCTGTGACTGGTGAGCTTGCGTCAGTCACGCGCTCATACAAAAGCGTTCCTACCGGCAAATAAAAATGAATATCACCGTAAACGCTATCGGTTCTGCCGTTACGAGTGATATCAAGTTCGGGTGTGGTGCGCCCAACCAGTTTCAGCATATTCGAGTTGTCACAAAACACCTGAAAGTGGAAAGCATTGGTTCCGTCTACCATGCCACTCTGTCCTATGGGATCCTTACGCCATATTTTGGCACCGTCACTGATGGCAGGATCCAGTCTGTCACGGAGATGCATGTAAAGTGAGTAATACACGACATTACAGTTTTCACCAATATCGGTTTCATGTTTTAGCAACACATACCCGTCATCGGTTTTCCCGTTATAGTTCAGTGGAAACGCGTCACGTCTTTCCAAACCGGATGGTTGGCGGAAAGAGACCACAACCCCATCGGCAATAGCCCGCACCATCTCAGGGCGGCTGGTTGCGTCGGTGTGGGTAACATGTACACCACCATGCCATGAACCATGAACCATGAACATTTAGCGGAAAACCACGTCTTGCATCGATAGGAAGCATGCTATTTATCCAGACACGGTCACTGTCCTCGGGGTTCTTGTTACGTATAAAAGGCGGGCTTATTATCATTCTGAAGACTCCCTGTCGATTCTTAAATTTAAGAGACCAGCAGGCTAACGTACTTTTATTTGTGCATACATTGATTGCGGGCAAGGAAAGGAGCAAATCATTATACTTAGTGAAGAATATTAAAGACTTTATTTGGAACAGATGATTGCTTACTGCTGCAGGATTGTTGTAGTTCCAGTTATCGGCGGACAGCTTAGGAGCATCTGATATTAGGAAGTGATATTAGGAAAGAAGCTGCAAAAACAAAAAAACCGCCCTTAGGCGGTTACGACATTACTGCTTATTGCTTTATTTTATTCGTTTTATCAACTGCGAATATGGTGCCCGGGGCGGGACTTGAACCCGCACAGCCATAAGCCGAGGGATTTTAAATCCCTTGTGTCTACCGATTTCACCACCCGGGCAGGGTGTAAATTGGAGGCGCGTCCCGGAGTCGAACCGAGGTAGACGGATTTGCAATCCGTTGCATGGCCACTCTGCCAACGCGCCTTTAATCTGATATGTAATCCGTTGAATACGAATCACTAAATTTGGAGCGGGAAACGAGACTCGAACTCGCGACCCCGACCTTGGCAAGGTCGTGCTCTACCAACTGAGCTATTCCCGCATAATCTTCGCCTGCTTATTTGCTGCCGTATTACCTGCAAATTTACAAAGGAGATTCTGTATTTCATCATCGAACTTACTGATTTAACTCAGCTTCTTGCAGACTCGCTGCTGTTCGATGCGATGCATTCTACTTATCTGACGCAGTGAGTCAATATAATTATCCACACACTGCGTCCGTTTGCTGCTTTTTAAATCGCATCGATCAGCTATCGAGCAAATCGCCGCGCGCCGCGCTCAAATACTGGAACATTGACCAGAAAGTCAGCACCGCGGCGATGTACAGCGCAACCACACCCACGCCTACCACCGTGGCTTCAGGACGCCACAGCAAGGCAAACAGAGAGAACATCTGTGCGGTGGTTTTCACCTTGCCGATCCACGACACCGCTACGCTGCTGCGTTTGCCAATTTCCGCCATCCACTCACGCAGCGCAGAGATAATGATCTCGCGGGCGATCATGGTTGCCGCAGGCAGCGTAATCCACCATGCATGGAAATGCTCCGCTACCAGTACCAGCGCAATCGCCACCAGCACTTTATCCGCCACCGGATCGAGGAACGCGCCAAAACGCGTGGTCTGCTTCCAGCGACGCGCTAAAAACCCGTCAAACCAGTCAGTGACCGCAGCAATCACAAAGATCAGTGCAGTAGCAAAAGGAGCCCATTGAAATGGCAGATAAAACGCCAGGACAAAGAAGGGAATAAGTACGACTCGAAACAGGGTAAGACACGTCGGAATGTTAAATTGCATATGCCAGTAACTGTCTGGTGTGAGTAGGGTTTCATGTATGTTCCTACATTGCCCCCCCTCTTTCAACGTTAGTGTTTCAGTGAGTAGTAGATTTTTTCCGCCAGCGCGGTAGAAATTCCCGGCACTTTGGCGATCTCATCGACGCTGGCATTCATCAACGGTTGCAGGCCGCCCATATACTTGAGCAGCTGTTGGCGCCGTTTTGGCCCCACGCCTTCAATGCTTTCCAGTGCGCTGGTGTTCTTCACTTTGGCGCGTTTTTTCCGGTGACCTGAAATCGCATGATTGTGAGAGTCATCACGAATATGCTGGATCACATGCAGTGCAGGCGAGTCCGGCGGCAAGGAAACGCCCTCACCTTCCGCTTCAAAGAACAGCGTTTCCAGCCCGGCTTTACGATCGCTACCCTTCGCCACGCCGAGTAAAATCGGACGATCTTTATCCCACGGCACATTCAGCTCGGCGAACACCTGTTTCGCCTGCGCTAACTGGCCTTTACCGCCGTCGATAATGATCACGTCGGGGATTTTGTCCTCTTCCAGCGCTTTGCCATAACGACGACGCAGCACCTGATTCATCGCCGCGTAATCATCGCCCGGCGTGATGCCTTCAATGTTGTAGCGACGGTAATCAGAACGCAGTGGGCCATCACGGTTGAACACCACGCACGATGCAATAGTCTGCTCGCCCATGGTGTGGCTGATGTCGAAGCACTCCATGCGATGGATGGTGTCGAGCTCGAGGAACGTCGCCAGCGCTGCCAGACGCTGTTGAATGGTCGAGTGCTGCGACAGCTTGGTAATCAGTGCCGTTGCCGCATTGGTGCGCGCCAGTTTCAGGTAGCGCGCGCGGTCGCCACGCGGCTTACTTTGAATATTCACCTTGCGCCCCGCCAGTACGCTAAGCGATTCGGCCAGCAGCTCGCGTTCTGGCAGATTAAAGTCCAGCAGGATTTCCGCCGGCAAAGTGCGCGCTTCACTCCCTTGCAGATAGAACTGGCCGACAAAGGTTTGCACCACTTCGGTCAGTTCGGTATCAGCGGGCACTTTCGGGAAGTAGCTGCGGCTGCCGAGCACTTTGCCCTGACGAATAAACAGCACGTGCAAACAAGCCATGCCGGCATCAAAGGCCACGCCCATCACATCCAGGTCTTCACCCTGATTGGAGACAAACTGCCGCTCGGTAACACGCCTTACCGCCTGAATCTGGTCGCGTAAGATCCCCGCCTCTTCGAAGCGCAGCTCCTCACTGGCCTTTTCCATGCGCTTGACCAGCTGATTGATCACCTGATCATCTTTGCCTGCAAGGAACAGACGCACATAATCGGTTTGCTGCGCATACTCCTCTTCGCTGACCAGCCCCGAAACGCAAGGCCCAAGGCAGCGGCCAATCTGATACTGCAAACACGGGCGCGAACGGTTGCGATACACGCTGTTTTCACACTGACGAATCGGGAACACCTTCTGCAACAACGCGAGGGTTTCACGCACCGCATAGCCATTTGGAAACGGCCCAAAATATTCGCCTTTAGCATGCTTCGCGCCACGGTGCATCGCCAGGCGCGGATGGCTATCGCTGCTAAGGAAAATGTAAGGATAGGATTTGTCATCGCGCAGCAGCACGTTATAGCGCGGCTGGTAGAGCTTGATGTAGTTATGCTCCAGCAGCAGCGCTTCCGTTTCAGTGTGCGTCACGGTGACGTCGATGTTCTGGATGTTGCTGACCAACACTTCAGTTTTGCGACTGCCCACCTGCGTACGGAAGTAGCTGGTCAGGCGCTTTTTGAGGTCTTTGGCTTTACCAACATAGATCACCGTGCCGGTCGCATCGTACATACGGTAGACGCCGGGTTGGCTGGTCACGGTGCTGAGAAAGGCTTTGGAATTGAAGACGTCACTCACTACTGATTAATGGCTCCGCATTGAACAGGCCATGTCGAATGGCCAAATGCGTTAACTCGACGTCGCCACTGATATTCAGCTTACTGAACATGCGATAGCGGTAACTGTTAACGGTTTTCGGGCTAAGACTGAGTTGTTCGGAGATTTCCGTCACTTTCTGCCCGCGCGTGATCATCAGCATAATCTGCAATTCCCTTTCCGACAAACAGCTGAACGGTGATTCGGCTTTTTGCGGTTCGATCTGGCTGAGTGCCATTTGCTGAGCAATATCCGAGGCGATGTAGCGTTGCCCCGAATGCACCGAGCGAATCGCACTTACCACTTCCTGCGGCGCGGCACCTTTGCTGAGATAACCTGCTGCGCCCGCCTGCATCACTTTTGCCGGCAGTGGATTTTCGGTATGAATGGTGAGCATGATGATGCGAATGTCGGGGTTAAAGCGCACAATTTTGCGTGTTGCTTCCAGGCCGCCAATACCGGGCATGTTCATGTCCATCAGCACCACGTCAACCGGATTGCTGCGGCACCATTTCACGGCGTCTTCACCGCAGGCCGCTTCACCGGCTATGACGAGTCCTTTCATATCTTCCAGAATGCGGCGAATACCGGCGCGGACCAGTTCATGGTCATCAACAAGAAGCAGGCTGATCAACGGGACGTACTCCGCAGGTTAAGAAAGTGAAATATATTTCAGAGCGGCTATCTTACCGGTTTTCAGGTGGAAAAAACATCTATCGCCACAGATAAATCTCAAATGAAATGATGCAAATCAATAACATTCTTTTGATCTTGCTTTTACAGCACCGGGCAATAACATGCAAAATTAGAGAAGTAAAATTGTGACTAATATCATTAAGTTATAATTTATAGCTCGATTTTGTTATCGCACTCTGTTTGCCGGGTAAATAACAGCTAAACGCTAATTCTGATTGCTGACAAATAGCGCAATAGGCAATTAAATCGCGGTCTGGCTTTTACCGCTTCGCCTGCATTAAAATTCGTCTGACAACCATATGATATACTCTCTTTTTTACGCACAGGAAGAATGTGTCTACATTGAGTAACACCACCAAGGAGTCAATTATGAGTGATGAAGATTTCGCAACTTCACGAGACACGCAGGCGCTGGCAGACGAAGTCGCCTGTCTGAAAATGATGGTGACGCTGATTCTGAAAGGAATGGGTCAAGCCGATGCCGGTAAGGTGATCATCAACATGGAGCGTTATGTGCAAGCTTCGTTAGGCGATAAGCCGCAGGCGGAAGTGTTTAACAATACGATTCGTCAGATAAAAACCGCTTACCGTCAATAAGCGATATGCCCCGCGCGCGATGCGCGGGGTGTTTAGCTGTGTGATTGCCAGTTCACTGAAACACCCAGCGATGGCAGCACCTCTTCCGGGCTAAAGCGTCGCGTACCACGATACTTCTCCGCCAGCGCCGGTTGATCAACCGGAATGCGAATGGCAAACAGATTGTCTTCAGATTGGATCAAGCCCGGTGAGAGCGGCTCGTAGACCACCTGATGCTGTTCAAACATCTTCTCAAGCATCGGCGTCGCCGAACTGATCAAATACTCCATGCCGCTCAGTTCTGCTAATTGCACCGAGTGCCACAAAATACTCAGTGGTAGCTCTACATCGACTTCAAGGCGCGCCGAGAAGCGCGACATTTCCCAAACCTTTTCCTGATCGAAAGGCAGAACAAAACCTTCAGGCACTTCAGGTTCATGCCATGGCAACAGACGTGCACAACCACAAATGCCCTGACGTGCGTTCCAGGCAATCAACCAGGTGACATCCGAACGATCAAATCGATCGTACTCTTGTCCTGGCGTACTCAATCGCGGTGGAATCGACCACCCTTCGCCGCGCGCAAACACGCTATAGCGATACGTTCCCAGTTCTGCCAACAGTGAGGACGGCATATCCTTAAGCTGTGTTTGAATTACTTTCATCATGCGCCTCTGACATCCCCATGTATGCAATGATTTCTTTGAGCCAGCCTGGCAACATTGCGCGCAGGGTAGACAACTGACACTGGAGAAGGAACTACTAAAATTAGTAGTTGCGTTTTCGTTATATCAGGCCAACCGCTGCGGCATAACAGGCAATCTGCGTTTTATTGGAAACATTAAAACGCTTTTGCATATTCTTTTGGTGAAAATTCACCGTATGTTCAGATATGGCTAAAATAAGTGAAATTTCCGCAGACGTTTTTCCTTCTGCCGTCCATTTCAGAATTTCTAATTCACGCTGACTAAAATCGTTAGATAAAACGACCATAGAATCGTCATTCAAACGCTCCAGCACGCGCAAACTCAGTTCCGCCAGAAGATGCAGTTTCACCTCTAACTGTACACGTAAGTGTTGGGTCTTACTGTGAAGCGTCGATGCAATTGATAATATACCAATGGTACGATTTGGTGCCATTGCTGAGCAGGAAAAGCCGCTCATTAATCCTGCGGCGTTAGCTTCCGTCCATAAATTACCCGCACCGGTAAATAAATCGCGCGTCCATTCCACCCCGCGTCCCGGCCGTTGACAGAGTAATAGCACCGGATCGACTGCATAATAGTTCTCACTTTCGTAGCGTTTTACCCAACTTTCCGGGTACGTACTGAACAAAAACAGGCGCGGCCGGGTAAAAGGTACCGGATGCTGAACCAAAAAAGCGAAGTAATCAAAACCCAGCTTTTCAATCTGCTGTTGCAATAGCGATTTCAAATGCGCCACTTGCGTTAGCGCCAGAAATTCATTTTCCATTTCGTCTCGCCAGACGAAATAATTATCGGTCGTCATTATTGCCTTAGCGCTGTTTCACGCTTTTACATTCTGAAATTGATTCGTGTTATCGCAAAAAAATAAATTAGCCAGACAAAAAATATTGATTGAAAAGAGAGCATATTTTCCAGCGGCGGGCATAACTCTTCTAATGTCAATGCTTTAACGTAATGGAAATGTGTAAGTTCACGCTATTTGTTAACAGGTTCACAACTTTAATTCCTCAGCAGATTAGAATAGGATTTTTCTGAAGTAGTTTCAATCACCCGTTTGATTGAAAATGAACGTTAGATTGATAAATTTTTAGCATCGTCATTAACTAAAATTAACGCATGGCAAAGCATATTCTTTTGCTATCAACGCCATTTCTACGGTGAATTAGTTTTTACTTAATCTTAATCCCACCTATTTCTGCGGTTAAGATGATGCTTTTAGTAATGATGTGATTTCTCTCATGCTGATTCACGGCTACGCTTAATACTCGCGGCATGAGAAATGAAGGTAATGAGGCAATGGGGGACAATGCGACAGACCGGCTCATGCGCATTGTCGCAGGTAGGTGGGAAACTTAGCGGAACCGACTATGTTGAACCAGTTGGCATTACCTTTCCTTGTTCTGGGCGGCTGTACTGCCCTGATGATTCTAAAAGACCTGTTCCGCCATCCGCATCCTGTCGCGGTGATGAATATCATTTGGCCTATTACTGGCTTGTATATGCCTTTTATTGGCTGGATAGCCTGGTGGTACTTAGGTCGTAAACCATCACAACAGCAAAAACTTGCGCTGCTGGTACCACAAAAAATACGCAGTAATGCCAGCTGGCAAACCATATTTATTTCCACTTCTTTATCAGCAGCGGCCTGTATATTCGGCGATATAATGACAATCCCGATAGTCACATTACTAAAACAATTTGCCTTTAATCCAACGATTGGGATGCAGGCGCTTATTTGCATTATCGTTTCATTGTTCATCGGATTACTATTTCAATTCCTGGCGATTCGTCAACGTGAAAAACATTCATTTGGCGGCGCATTATTATTGGCGTTGAAAACCGAGATTTTCCCACTGCTGATTTATCAATTAGGTATTTTTATCTTTATGGCATTGGCCCTAAAGTTTGTGCTGCACGAGCAAGTCAATCCGCTGCTGGTGGCATTCTGGTTTATGCTGCAGCTGGCAATAATGATTGGCTTTATTTTCTCCTGGCCGGCTAATCATTTCCTGATAAAACGTGGACTTAATCCTGCGGTATAGCTAACGACAGTAACCTGAACCGCGCATGCCGAGATGAAAATGGCTGGCATGCGCAGCGTTGTAATCAGGCCCCAGCGCATTACCGAATGTGGCGCAGCCGTTACGCCACAGCGCATGCAGTCCTGCCGCCGCATCCTCCGGCTGTTGCCAGTTTTTCCCTACCTGTAACCAACGTCCATTCGCCAGCTGAAATCCGGTGATATCCCAGGCATCAGCGCTGGCGTGCTCACTCAAACGCCCTTCCTGACGATGATAGATATTGCGACAAGCGTAGCTGCCAACATGGGCAATGCGTTTCAGCGGGCTGTCAAAACCGGCCTGGCGCAACGCGCTGTCGCTGTTAATCACGAACATGGTGCTGGTCACCGCCATTGGACAGCTGGCGAGAAAACTGCTGCTAAGAGAAACATCGCCATAGCCGCTGATGCGTAGCGGCTGTTCGATCGGACAATCACCCTGCATCGGCGGCACGGCGCGAAACTGCACCAGCCGCTGTTCACTGGCTTGCCGCATCACCGCCATGCAGGCGGCAGGATCGCCACTCAGCTTTTTCAACTTGTAGCGCGTCATCCAACCGGGCGGATCGGTGACCTTAAGCGGCGTGAAGGGATTCCACTGAGGCGGCAAATGGGTTTTCAACCACGGCAAACTGAGCCAGCCGCAAACAGCCAGCAACGCGACGGCGAACAGAGCGCGCACAATGCCTCACTTTTCCTGATGAAATGAACTAACAAGTGTAGAAGTCATGCGTGCGGAAAGTGACGTAAATCGCTTAATTGTTGAAGATTTACGCAAAATGACTGCGCTTTAAACTATGTAAATAATTACTGACACAGCAAAGCGCGTAAAAGGTCACAAAGGGGGAAAAACCATTACCGAAACTGCTTAGCTTTCCACTATCTTATGCCACTTGCCTATACAACGGCTCATAACGATTGCCCTAAATAATTCGAGCCGCAGGAAGGCGGCAAGTGTGTGAATCCTCAGGAGCTTACTTTAGTAAGTGACTGGGGCGAACACGCTTAGCCAACGCATCTGCGGCTTGAAGTATGACGGGCAAAACAGCCATTAGAGCTGACACAACATCCCGACAGGAAAGAATAATTTATGGTTGATCAATCAAAAGAGGCGCTCGTTGAGGCCGAACAGCCGGATAAGCTCCAGCGTAGCCTGCATAATCGTCACATCCAGCTGATTGCCATCGGTGGCGCCATCGGCACCGGGCTGTTTATGGGCTCGGGTAAAACCATCAGTCTGGCGGGTCCGTCGATCATTTTCGTCTATATGATCATTGGCTTTATGCTGTTCTTCGTCATGCGCGCCATGGGCGAACTGCTTTTATCCAACCTCGAATACAAATCCTTTAGCGATTTCGCCGCTGACTTACTTGGTCCATGGGCGGGCTATTTTACCGGCTGGACTTACTGGTTCTGTTGGGTGGTGACCGGCATTGCCGACGTGGTCGCCATCAGCGCCTATTTTCAGTTGTGGTTCCCGGACTTCTCCATCTGGATGAGCGCCCTGCTGTGCGTCTTTGTCTTCCTGGCATTGAACATCGCCACGGTGAAACTGTTTGGTGAGATGGAGTTTTGGTTCGCGATTATCAAAATCGTCGCCATTGTGGCGCTGATCATTACCGGCATTGTGCTGGTGAGCATGCATTATCCGTCGCCGAACGGTGGCACCGCGTCCCTGAGCAATATCTGGGATCACGGCGGCATGTTCCCGAAAGGACTGAGCGGCTTCTTTGCCGGCTTCCAGATTGCGGTTTTCGCCTTTGTCGGCATTGAGCTGGTTGGCACTGCGGCAGCAGAAACCAAAGATCCGCACAAAGTTCTGCCACGCGCGATCAACGCCATTCCGCTGCGTATCATTATGTTTTACGTGCTGGCGCTGATGGTGATCATGGCGGTAACGCCGTGGAATCAGGTGCTGCCGAATCGCAGCCCGTTCGTTGAGATGTTTGTGCTGATTGGCTTGCCTGCTGCTGCTAGCATCGTCAACTTCGTGGTGCTGACCTCCGCCGCCTCTTCCGCTAATAGCGGTATCTTCTCCACCAGCCGCATGTTGTATGGTTTGGCGGAACAAGGCGTGGCGCACAAAGCCTTTGGCCGCCTTTCAGCGCGTGCGGTGCCCACCACCGGCCTGTTCTTCTCCTGCCTGTGTCTGCTGGCTGGCGTGGCGCTGATCTACCTGATTCCGGATGTGATGACGGTGTTCACCATGGTAACCACGGTATCGGCGATTCTGTTTATGTTCGTCTGGACCATCATCCTGTGCAGCTATCTGGCGTACCGTAAGCAGCATCCACAACGTCATGCCGAATCGACGTTCAAAATGCCGCTGGGTAAGTTTATGTGCTGGGCATGCATGGCGTTCTTCGCCTTTGTGCTTGTGCTGCTGACGCTGCAGGAAGATACCCGCCAGGCGCTGATGGTGACGCCGCTGTGGTTTGTGATGTTGACCATGGGCTGGTTGTTACGTCGTCGTAAAGCGTAAAACGTTAAAGGCAAAGGCGCGTGCGCTGGCCGGGGACACTTTTGCCAGAGGCGCTGGCGCGTCTGCTGCGGCAAAAGGGCTATTCGCAGCGCTGAGGCTTTTACGTTGGGCCAGGAGCCTCACGCATGGATGCGTGAGGCAGTTCGGGGCCGGCCAGGACGGCCGATCCCCGAACGGTCCGTCGGCACAATGTGAAAGCCGAAGGTACCGCGCTAGCGGCGCGAGGACGGCCCGTGACGCAGCAGATGTGTCAGCGCCCGCACTAATAGCAATCCTTAAGAATAATGCAACCAGGTCGCCATAAATGGCGACCCTACAAATCAGAGTCGTTCGCGGAGTTTGTGCCATGCCTGCGCCAGCGAGGGCCGCATCGAAGGTTCACGCTGAGGAGCCACTTCCGGCGACTGCGGCGATCCCAGATTAAAGGTAAAGGTGTAATCCGGCTCTTCACCCATGCGCAAATCGCTGATCAACGTACGATCGCCCTGCTGCTTCATCGCGTAAAAACCATGACTAAACCACGCCACACGCTCGGCATGCCATTGTCCTTTGAACGGCGCAAACAGCGCGGGTTGACGGTCGTGCCAGCTTATCTGCAGCGGAAGCCCCGGCGAAAATAGCGACCAATAGGCTTCGCCATAACGATCCGGCATCATGATCACCGTGCGCCACACCAGCGTATTAAAGGCGGTAGGCGTCACCAGCAATTGCTCGGGCTGCACCGATTGCTGCGTCAGCGCTTGCTCAATGTGCTGAGTCGCGATGCTTTGTGCCACCATGCTCCAGCCGAGATAGAGCGTACTCACCAGCAATCCCGCCTGATTCCAGCGCAAACCCACCGCATCGCGCCGCCATAGAGCGACCAAAAGCGCAATTAGCAACGGCAAGGTATACAGCGGATCGATGATGTACATGCTGCCAATGGCATAGGGGAAATCAGTGAGCGGCAGGCCCAGCTGCGTACCGTAAACGGTGGTGAGATCCAGCAGCGGATGCGTTATCAGCGCCAGCCACATCGCCAGCGTCCAGCCGCGCCAGTGCGCGCGACTGCGTGTCGCACCGGCCACCAGCCAGCCGAGCAGCGGTGCAAATAAGGTGAGGAATATCAGCGCATGACTTTCGGTACGATGCAGCGTCATATTGCGGATGGCGTCGCCGTGATCGATAAACACATCGAGATCCGGCAAGGTGCCCGCCACCGCGCCCACCAGCGCCGCTTGCCACAGCGGAACGCGTTTGCCCATCACCGCAACGGTGACCGCCGCGCCTAACGTCAATTGTGATAACGAATCCATGCACTCTCCTTGAACCAGCGGGATCAGCGCACGCGGATCCCTTCAATAATCATGCGTTGCACATTTTCCAGCGTCTGTTCAAAGAACGCCGCATCGTTCAACGTCTGGCCGGTAATCGCTTCCACCTGCGAGGCGAAATCCGCATAGTGCTGCGTGGTCGCCCACAGCAGGAAAAACAGGTGCTGCGGCTGCACGCCCGCCAGCCGCCCTTCGGCGATCCACTGCTCGATAATCGCCGCTTTCTCATCCACCAGCGCTTTTAAATCGCCGGCCAGTTCACCTTTCAGCAGCGGCGCGCCCTGCAACATCTCAAGGCAGAACAACCGTGAAGCTTGGGGATGATCGCGTGAGACTTCCAGTTTGAGGCGAATGTATTGACGAATGGCCGTCAGCGGATCGTGATCGTGCTGCAGCGCACGCAATGGTGCCAACCACACATCAAGAATCTCTTTTAAAACCGCCACATACAGCACTTCTTTAGACGGATAGTAATACAGCAGATTGGTTTTCGAGACATCGGCGCGCTCCGCCACTTTATCCAGGCTGGTGCCGTGAATGCCGTATTGCGAGAAGAAGGCTAATGCCGCTTCCAGAATGGCTGCCCGCTTTGCGGCGACCGCACGCGAACGGCGTCCCGGTTTTTTTTCATCGCTTTTCACACTGTTACCTCTTCCGTCCTGCGTGAACGCATCATAACAAAGGCCTTCTTTCCTGCCTAATCGCCTGCCTGCACCTTTTTTGACCATGTCGCGCATGAAAAACGTGCAGAACGTTTTGACCAAACGGTCTAAATTGGACCAATTACTCCAGTTTACAAACATCGCTACTTTTAACACATTGTTATTTAAGTCTTTTGAAAATGTGGCACAGCCTTTGCAATTTTGTGATGGAGCGCCGCCCGCAGGATGCGTGCAGGAAGCAGCGCAGCGCGTGAAGCAGTCCCCGTCTAATGCAGAGAGGTTTCACATGAAAATTGGCGTCTTTATCCCGATTGGTAATAACGGTTGGCTGATCTCCACCCATGCGCCGCAATACAAACCGACCTTTGAACTGAACAAAGAGATCGTGCTGAAAGCAGAGCACTATCATTTCGACTTTGCCCTTTCGATGATCAAGCTGCGCGGCTTTGGCGGTAAAACCGAGTTTTGGGATCACAACCTCGAATCCTTCACGCTGATGGCGGGACTCGCGGCGGTGACCTCACGCATTAAGATCTACGCCACCGCCGCCACGCTCACCTTACCGCCCGCGATTGTGGCGCGTATGGCTTCCACCATTGATTCCATCTCCAATGGCCGCTTCGGCGTAAACCTCGTCACCGGCTGGCAGAAACCCGAGTACGAGCAGATGGGCTTGTGGCCGGGCGATGCCTACTTCTCCAGTCGTTATGAATACCTGACCGAATACGTCACCGTGCTGCGCGATCTGTGGGGCACCGGCCAGAGCGACTTCAAAGGCGAGTTCTTTACCATGAACGATTGCCGCGTCAGCCCGCAGCCGCAGAAACCGATGAAAGTGATCTGCGCCGGCCAGAGCGATGCGGGCATGGCGTTCTCGGCGCAGCATGCCGATTACAACTTCTGCTTTGGCAAAGGCGTCAACACGCCAACCGCCTTCGCGCCAACCGCCGCGCGTATGAAACAAGCTGCCGATAAAGCGGGCCGCGACGTCGGTTCTTATGTGCTGTTTATGATCATTGCCGCCGAGAGCGACGAAGCCGCTCGCGCCAAATGGGAGCACTACAAAGCGGGTGCCGATGAAGAGGCGCTCGCATGGCTCACCACGCAAAGTCAGCAGGATACCAAATCCGGCAGCGACACCAACGTGCGCCAGATGGCCGATCCAACCTCCGCCGTCAACATCAACATGGGCACGCTGGTGGGTTCTTACGCCAATGTGGCACGAATGTTGGATGAGGTTGCTTTAGTAGATGGCACGCAAGGCGTGTTGCTCACCTTCGACGACTTCCTGCAAGGCATCGAAGATTTCGGTGAACGTATTCAGCCATTAATGCAGTGTCGCCACGATTTAATCGCATCCCAGCAGGAGGTTGCCTGATGAGTACCGTTGTTTGCGCCCACACCTCAACTTTACCCAATGTCACCTTACCGGCGCGCCCGGAAGCCATCGCGCTGCCGCCCGCGCAAAGTGCGCTGATTGTGGTGGATATGCAGAACGCTTATGCCACGCAAGGCGGCTACCTCGATCTGGCGGGCTTTGATGTCTCCGCCACCAAACCGGTGATTGCCAAAATTCATCAGGCGGTCACCGCAGCGCGTGCCGCAGGGATGCAGATCATCTGGTTCCAGAACGGTTGGGACGACCAATACGTTGAAGCCGGTGACGCCGGATCCCCCAACTTCCACAAATCCAACGCGCTCAAAACCATGCGCAAACGCCCGGAGTTACAGGGCACGCTGCTGTCGAAAGGCGGCTGGGATTATGCGCTGGTCGATGAACTGGTGCCGCAGGAAGGTGATATCGTGCTGCCGAAACCACGCTACAGCGGCTTCTTCAACACTTCGCTCGACAGCATGCTGCGCAGCCGTGGCATCCGCCATCTGGTGTTTACCGGCATTGCTACCAACGTCTGCGTGGAATCGACGCTGCGAGACGGCTTCTTCCTGGAGTATTTCGGCGTGGTGCTGGAGGACGCGACCTATCAGGCAGGACCGGCGTTTGCGCAGCAGGCGGCCATTTTCAACATTGAAACGTTTTTTGGCTGGGTCAGTGATACCGACACTTTCTGCGAAACGCTGAAAAGCTAACGCCTCGATTCACCTGCACATCAATAACAAGAGGATTTCGCCATGCCTAAAAGTGTGATTATTCCGCCCGGCAGCGGTACGCCAATCGCACCATTCGTGCCCGGCACCTTAGCTGACGGCATTGTGTACGTCTCCGGCACCTTGCCGTTCGATGCCAACAACAACGTGGTGCACGTCGGTGATGCCGCCGCGCAAACGCGTCACGTGCTGGAAACCATCAAAAAGGTGATCGAAACCGCTGGCGGCACCATGGACGACGTGACCTTCAACTCGATTTTTCTCACCGACTGGAGCAACTACGCGGCGATTAACCAGATCTATGCCGAGTACTTCCCCGGCGATAAACCGGCGCGCTTCTGCATTCAGTGCGGCTTAGTGAAACCGGATGCGCTGATTGAAATAGCCACCGTTGCGCATATTGGCAAACAGGAGGCGTGATGCATCTGGAGATTCAGGGTTTAACCGCTGAAGATGCGCCGACGCTGGTGCTCGCCTCTGGTTTAGGCGGCGTCGCCGGTTTCTGGCAGCCGCAGCTGGCGGCGCTGACGCCGCATTATCGCGTGGTGACCTACGATCAGCGCGGCACCGGCCGCAGCGCAGATACGCTGCCGGACGGCTACAGCATGACGATGATGGCGGCGGAACTGGCGGAGGTGCTGGAACAGCACGGCATTGAGCATTACGACATTATCGGCCATGCGCTGGGCGGCTTAATCGGCCTGCAGCTGGCGCTGGACTTCCCGCAGCGCGTGGGCCGCGTGGTGGTGATCAACGGCTGGCTTTCGCTGGATGCACACACGCAGCGCTGCTTCCAGGTGCGTCAGGATCTGCTGATGAACGTCGGCGTCGAAGCCTTTGTGCGTGCGCAGCCGCTGTTCCTCTATCCCGCCGAATGGCTGGCGCGCAATCAGGAGCGCATTAACGCGGAAGATGCCCACCATGTCGCCCATTTCCAGGGCATGGAAAATCTGCTGCGCCGCTTGCATGCGCTGAAAAGCGCGGATTTCCGTCCACATGTGGCGCGCATTATCCAGCCGGTATTAGCGATTTGCAGCCAGGACGATCTGCTGGTGCCGTGGAGCTGCTCACCGCAGCTGGCGCAGGCGCTGCCCAACGGCAGCCTGATTGAGATGGCCTGGGGCGGACACGCGATGAGCGTTACCGATGCCGACAACTTTAATGCGCTGCTGCTGCGCTGGCTGGCCGACACGGCTGCGCCTGCTCAGCGTGCGGCCAGCTAATCACAGGAGCAGCCAATGAGCGTGCATGAACTGCCGGTTTTACCCGCTGTAGAACGCGATGCGTTTCGCAACGCGATGGCGTGCTTAGGCGCAGCGGTAAATATCATCACCACCGACGGCCCCGCCGGACGTGCCGGTTTTACCGCCTCGGCGGTGTGCAGCGTCACCGATTCGCCGCCGACGCTGTTGGTTTGTCTTAATCGCTCAGCGTCGGTGTGGCCGATTTTCCGCGACAACGGTTATCTGTGCGTCAACACACTTGCCGCTGGGCATGAAGAACTCTCGACGCTGTTTGGCGGCAAAACGCCAATGGCAGAACGCTTTGCCGCCGCTGACTGGCACACGCTGGCCAGCGGTTCACCGCTATTAGACGGCGCACTGGTGTCGTTTGATTGCAAAGTGGCGCAAGTGGTCAGCGTGGGCACGCACGACATTCTGTTTTGTGAAGTGCAGGCGCTGGTACGCAATGATGAAACCCACGGTCTGGCATGGTTTGACCGTGGCTATCATCACCTTTTACGGCAGGACGCCCGCTAACGCCGCCTTGTGCGGCCCGCTTTCACTGACACCCTGGAGATGACGATGGCGAGTTCCTGGTTCCCCCGCTGGCAGAAAAAGTCAGCCTTGACCGATGATGGGCTGATTGCGCCGGACGAAACGCTGCCGTTTGCGCAGACGGTCGTCCTTGGACTGCAGCATGCTGTGGCAATGTTTGGCGCAACGGTGCTGATGCCGTTGCTGATGGGACTGGATCCCAATCTGGCGATTCTGGTTTCGGGCATCGGTACGCTGCTGTTCTTCCTGATCACTGGCGGGCGCGTACCCAGCTATCTCGGATCCAGCGCGGCGTTTGTCGGCGTGATCATCGCGGTAACCGGCTTTAACGGCCAGGGACTCAACCCTAATCTGGCGCTGGCTTTGGGCGGCGTTATCGCCTGCGGCGCGCTCTATACCTTGATTGGCCTGATCGTGATGAAAGTCGGCACCGGTTGGATTGAGCGCCTGATGCCGCCGGTGGTCACGGGCGCGGTGGTGATGGCAATTGGTCTGAACCTGGCACCGATTGCGGTGCACGGCGTTTCCGGCTCGATGTTCGACAGCTGGATGGCGGTGATGACGGTATTGTGCATTGGTCTGGTCGCGGTTTTCACGCGCGGTATGATCCAGCGCCTGCTGATTCTGGTCGGTCTAATTGTCGCATGGGCGATCTACGCGCTGCTGACCAACGTGATGGGCTTTGGCAAACCGGTGGATTTCAGCGACCTTGCCAGCGCGCCGTGGTTTGGTCTGCCGCACACCACCGCACCGATCTTTGATATGCAGGCCATCGTGATGATTGCGCCTGTAGCGATCATTCTGGTGGCGGAAAACCTCGGACACATTAAAGCCGTAGCGGGCATGACCGGACGCAACCTCGATCCCTGGATGGGGCGTGCCTTTGTTGGCGATGGTTTGGCAACCATGCTGTCGGGATCTATCGGCGGCAGCGGCGTCACCACCTACGCGGAAAATATCGGCGTGATGGCGGTAACCAAAGTCTATTCCACGCTGGCCTTCGTGGCCGCCGCAGTGATCGCTCTGGTGCTCGGCTTCTCACCGAAATTTGGCGCGCTGATTCACACCATTCCCGGTCCGGTGATTGGTGGCGCATCGATTGTGGTGTTTGGGTTGATTGCGGTGGCAGGCGCACGCATTTGGGTGCAGAACCACGTGGATTTTAATCAGAATGGCAATTTGATCATGGTAGCGACCACGCTGGTGCTGGGCGCCGGTGATTTTGCTCTGAAGATTGGCAGCTTCACCATTGGCGGCATTGGCACGGCGACTTTTGGCGCCATCATCCTCAACGCCATTTTACAACGTCGCGGCGCCGCGCTGGCGAACCAGGCGGCACGGCAACATCCTTAAGGTTCGAGCGGTGCCTGATCGGGCACCGCTTTCTTGCGACGAATACGCAGCTCGCTGACGATCACCCCACAAACAATCAATGCCGCGCCCAGCAGCGCCGCCGCAGGTAAACGCTCACCCGCCAAACGTCCCACCACGCCCGCCCATACCGGTTCACCGGCGTAAATCACCGTGGCGCGCGTCGGTGAAACACTGCGTTGCGCCCAGTTCATCGTCACCTGAATTAAGGCACTGGCTGCGCCCAAACCCAACGCGCTCAACAGCAGCGGCGTTGACATAGCGGGAACCGATTCGCCATTGGGGATCATCAGAACAAAAGCGCAGGCCGATGCCACCATCAGCTGAATCAGCGTTACGCGCCGCACATCAACTTGTCCGGCATAGCGGCTGATCAGGATAATCTCCGCCGCAATCGCCAGCGTACTCAGCAAGGTAGCAATTTCACCGGCGTTCAGCGTCAAACTGCCATCCTGCGGTCCGGCCACCAGTACTAAACCGGTAAACGCCAGAAGAATACCCAGCCACGCCATTAATCCCGGCGGACGGCGCAGGAATAACCACTGCAGCAACGGCACCACCGGCACATACAGTGCGGTAATAAATGCCGACTGGCTGCTGGAAATGGTTTGCATGCCCCAGGTTTGCAGACCGTAGCCGCCGGCAATCGACAGACCGATCAGCGCGCCGGCTTTGATTTCCAGCCAGGTCACCTGCTTAAGATATCGACGGAAGAAAAAGGCCAGCAGCAGCGATGCCGTGGCAAAACGTAATCCGACAAAGAAGAACGGACCAGAATGTGCCATCGCCCGGTGCACCACCAAAAAGGTGCCACCCCAAACCATGGTAATAAAAATGAGCACCAGCTCTTGACGCGAAATACGCAGGCTGAGACGAGAAGAGGAAGCGGACATAACGCACCAGAATAATCAGTTGGCGGTCAGTTTGCTCAGAGAGCGGGGAAATTGCAATGCTTGTTACCGCCGGGCGAACCCGGCGGCCGGGGATTAACGGACAGGCGCGCTATTTCTTGCCGCGGCTGCGTCCCCCTTTTTCACCAGCTACAGAAGCGCGCTGTGGGTCGTTTCTGAAATTACCCCCGCTGTTTTTGCCGCCTTTGCGACCCGCTTCTGCGGCCCTTTCACGGTCCTCTGCGAAATTGCCTGATCCTCCACGATGTTCGGCCATCATTTCCTCCAGGGATTGAGCGTTCAGATTAGGGGCTGATCACGATGCTGCCGTGAAAAGCACGGCGGCGGACATTCCGCACGCCTGATTAAATAATAGACAACGCAACGGTGAGATCGGCCTGATATTCATAATTTGAAACAGATAATTCACTCATTTATCTGCGAAAAACCAAATTTACCGCCGCGTTACAAGCAGTTAGTCGACACTTATTGGCACCTGCTTGACCTCTGTACAGCAGCCTGCGCAGGCTCTTCTATACTTCTGATTACTCATCACCCCAGCAGGATGAAAACTATGGCAAAGATTTTGGTGCTCTATTATTCGATGTACGGACATATTGAAACCATGGCGCAAGCCGTGGCCGAAGGTGCAAAGAGCGTGAATGGTGCGGAAGTCACGATATTACGCGTGCCGGAAAGCATGGATGCAGAGCGTTTCGCCCAGGTGGGCGGCAAAGTGAATCAGGCCGCGCCTGAAGCGAAACCGGAAGATTTGCCGCAGTACGATGCCATCATCGTTGGCACACCCACGCGCTTCGGCAATATGGCGGGTCAGATGCGCAACTTCTGGGATCGCACCGGCGGTCTGTGGGCTTCAGGCGCGCTGTACGGCAAAATCGCCAGCGTCTTTGCCTCCACCGGCACCGGCGGCGGCCAGGAGCAAACCATCACCTCCGTTTGGACCACCCTCGCCCACCACGGAATGGTGATCGTTCCTATCGGTTATGGCACTAAAGAACTTTTCGACATTTCTCACGTACGCGGCGGAACGC
Source organism: Enterobacter sp. Sphag1F (assembly GCF_014193275.1). Taxonomy (NCBI): domain Bacteria; kingdom Pseudomonadati; phylum Pseudomonadota; class Gammaproteobacteria; order Enterobacterales; family Enterobacteriaceae; genus Enterobacter; species Enterobacter sp. Sphag1F. Next base: position 488,641 of record NZ_JACHZD010000002.1, read on the forward strand.
CTTACGGCGCGACTACGCTGGCGGGCGGAGATGGATCACGTCAACCTTCGGCGGAAGAACTGGATATTGCCCGTTATCAGGGCCAACACGTCGCCGGACTGGCGGTTAAGCTGCAGGGATAAAATCCACAACAGGAGATCTTCATGACAACAGAACAGTCGAAAGAGCATCACGTGGGCGAATGGGCATCACTTCGCCACACTTCACGCGAAATCGCTGAAGCCATTTTTGAGGTAGCCAACTACGACGAACGCTTAGCCGAGCAGATCTGGAGCCAGCAAGGCAGCGATGAAGTGCTGATTCGCGCCTTCAAAAAGACCGACCAGGATGTTCTGACCTGGGACGATAAAACGGTCGAACGCAAAAACGTTTGAGTGACAGGCGGGCACTGTCCCGCCTTTGTTACCTTTACATCACCAAGGAGCCTTGTATGTCTGCCTATCAAAGTATCAATCCAGCCAATAACCAACTGCTAAAAGCGTGGAACGAGCACGATGATGCCTATGCACAACAGGCACTGAAAACCGCAGATGCGCTTTATCATTCCGCGTGGAGTAAAGGCGATATTCAACCGCGTCTGCAGGTGCTGCACCGTTTAGCCGACCTGATCGACCAACGTGTCGAAGAGCTGGCGACTATCGCCAGTAAAGAGATGGGCAAGCTAATTGGGCAAAGCCGTGGTGAAGTGAAAATCTGTTCGCAGATCGCCCGCTACTACGCTGAACATGCCGCGACATTTTTACAGCCGCAGCCCTACGCCAGCGATGTGGGCGATGCCTGGCTTGAGTACCATCCGATTGGCGTGATTGTCGCGGTTGAACCGTGGAACTTCCCTTACTATCAGCTGATGCGCGTGCTGGCGCCAAACCTGGCCCTGGGCAATCCGGTACTGGCAAAACACGCCAACATTGTGCCGCACTGCGCCGATGTATTTGAAAAGCTGGTGGAAGAAGCCGGTGCGCCAAAAGGCGCGTGGACCAACTTGTTTATCTCTACCGATCAGGTTGCGGATCTGATCGCCGATCCACGTGTGCAAGGTGTGGCGCTGACCGGTTCCGAACGTGCCGGTAGCGCCGTGGCGGAACAGGCCGGTAAACATCTGAAGAAATCGACGCTGGAATTGGGCGGTAACGATGTGTTTGTGGTGCTGGACGATGCCGATATCGATGAAGCGGTACGTCAGGGCGCGCAAGCTCGCCTCAGCAACTGCGGCCAGGTGTGTACCGCTGCCAAGCGCTTTATTCTGCACGAGAAAATTGCCGATACGTTTATGGCCAAATTCAGCGCGGCTCTGCAATCGGCCACGCCGGGCGATCCGCTCGACGAGAAAACCACGCTCGGTCCGCTCTCTTCGAAAGATGCGCGCGATCGTTTAGTGAAGCAGGTTGATGAAGCGGTAAAAAATGGCGCGCGCGTGGAATTTGGTGGACGCGCCATTGATGGCGTCGGCTGCTATTACCAGCCAACGGTGCTTACCGGTCTAACGCCAGATAATCCGGCTTATTATCAGGAGTTCTTTGGTCCGGTGGCACAGGTGTATGTGGTGGCCGACGATCGTGCCGCTGTGGCGCTGGCGAATGATTCAAATTACGGCTTGGGCGGTTCGGTCTGGACCAAAGACATTGCGCGCGGCCGTAAGATGGCGTCGCAGATTGAAACCGGCATGGTGTTCATCAATTCGCAGAGCGATACCTCAGCAGAGCTGCCGTTTGGTGGCGTAAAACGTTCCGGTTACGGACGTGAGCTGTCGGATTTGGGTATTAAAGAGTTCGCTAACCAAAAATTGGTTGTGGTTGCCGGTTAAGTTCACCGGCATAAAAAAACCCCGCTTCGGCGGGGTTTTGTTTTTTCAGCAAATTCAGTTGTTGGTCGCCGCTTTGGCCGGCTCTTCTGGCTTGGCTGGCGTGGCATCGGCTTGTGCTTTCTGTGCAGCTGCCGCATCGGCCTTGGCTTTGTCATCCGCTGCTTTTTGGGCAGTGGCTTTCTCGGCTTTAGCTTTCTCGTCAGCGGCTTTCTGCGCAGCCGCTTTATCCGCCTTCACTTTCTCTTCAGCCGCTTTCGCGTCTGCAGCCTTCTGTGCTGCGGCTTTATCTGCTGCTGCTTTGTCTGCAGCCGCTTTATCGGCAGCGGCCTGATCGGCTTTCTGCTTGGCATCATCTGCGGCCGGTGCGGCCGCCGCTGGTGCTGGCTGTTCTGCCGGAGCTGGTGCAACAGCAGGCTGCAGTGGCGTACCTTGCAGAGCGCCATTCAGCGCGCCGGTGAATTGATCCCAGCTGCAGTAGCCGTTGGCATCCGTTTCACAGCCTGCCAGTTGCAGCGTGACGCGCTTCGGCGGATTTTTCAGGCTCAGCACATCGGCATCGCGCAGCTGATCGGCCGTTTGATAGACGTACTCAATTTTCAACAAATCTTTGTTGTTCTTCACATCGTGCCAGCGTTCGAATACCACCTGGCCGCCAATTGGCGTTTTCTCATCGTTGCCCGGCAACTCATAAGGCTTAACCTGCAGTGCGCTGAGTAACGATGCGATGTTGGAATCATGACCGACCATCAACGTCACTTTTGGCGCGTTGGCTTTGTCCTGATCGACTAACTGGCTGCGGATGTAATCCACCAGCGGTGCGGCCACTTCGCGCGCCACTTCAGGAGAGGCGAACAGCGCATCCTGATAACCGTTTTTGATCGACGCCAGCTCTTTCCACTGCTCAGGCGTTTTGATCTGGCCCCAGGCAACCTGATCGGCCGGGAAACCTTCGTAATATTGCAGCGTAAACGCATCCACCAGCGAGTTGCCGATTTTCAGCGGACCGCTTACGTTTGGCTCTTTACCGTTATCCGCGCTGAAGGTGTTATCGCCGCTGCTCAAATCACACTGCTTTTTGCCGTTACAGGCCGGGGCAGATTTGTAATCGACGATTTTTTCCAGATGCTGGAAGGCAGGTTTCAGTGCCAGCTTTTCATTGGCGGCGGTCATGGCAGCCAACGCTTTCTTGTTGAATTCATCGCTGCCGTCAGTGACGACCGGATTGAAGATAGGATCCATGGTGCCCATCGCATCCTGATGCGTTACCGCAATATCACAGCCAGGGAAGGCGCCAGTGATAAAGTACTGCGCGGTCGCCACGGTGCGCTGCAGGCTGTTGGCGTAGACAAAGATGTTGCTGCTATCCGGGCAAGTACCATTCTGGACTAAGCCCTGCTGTGCCAGCCACTGACGGGTGTAATTACCCATGTAGACTTCCAGCACGCCACCTTTGGTGGTGAGCTCACCGCCCGCGACATCCCACTGCGGCCAGCTCTTTTTGGTGGATTGTTCCAGTACGCTGCCGTTATTGGCGAGCGGCGCACGCAGGTTATGACGGCTTAACATCAGCACCTGCTGGAGTTGCATATCTCCATCCGCAGCATATGCGGACATGCCCATCGGGAGCGCAGCGATGACTGACAACGCGCAAAGACTCAGTTTCTTGATCATTGTGCCTATTCCATAATTCATCAGTGAAACACTCTGGCTTTCAAACGATTAGCCCGCCAAAGAGCGAATTACCGCACAGTGTAACTCAGCTTGCATCGGAAAATCGCCAGATGTTTGCAAAAAACCGTGCATGGAATATAGCAGTAAACGCGCGTGGCGTTGGGCAATGGCAGCAGATTGAAAAGCAACGCGATGTTTTTCGGAATCTGTGAACGCAGAAAAGCAAAAAGCCCGCATTTCTGCGGGCTTCTTTAATATGGCGGAGGAACAGAGATTCGAACTCTGGGATGGTTTCCCATCGACGGTTTTCAAGACCGTTGCCTTAAGCCACTCGGCCATCCCTCCGGGGATTTTTTTGTTGCGTCACTCAGCGAGAGTGAATGGCGGAGGAGGAGAGATTCGAACTCTCGGATGGTTTCCCATCGACGGTTTTCAAGACCGTTGCCTTAAGCCACTCGGCCACCCCTCCGCAATGAGGCGCACTATAAACATCCCCCATAACGATGTAAAGCCTGCAATGAATCGTTCGGCTGAAAAACAGCCAAATTCTATTTTTTTGGCGTCAATTTCGCCATTCTGCTCAGCGAAACAGCAATTTATCGCGTAAAGATGGGTAAAACGCCTTTTCTGTCTTTCAGGCGCTGCGTATCCTCTTGCCATATTTGGTGTTTCTCTCTTTAAGGAGCGCGTGATGGAAAGAGTTTTTAGCTCGTCGCAGCAATCGTTAGTCAGCACCCACAAGGTGCTGCGCAATACTTATCTGTTACTTGGCTTTACGCTGGCCTTCTCGGCGGTTACCGCAACACTTAGCACCGTGTTTGCGTTACCTTCACCGGGACTGATTCTGATGCTGGTGGGCTTTTATGGTTTGATGTTCCTGACGCATAAACTGGCTAACAGCCCAGCAGGTATTCTGGCCGCCTTCGCCTTTACCGGTTTCCTCGGTTACTGCCTTGGCCCAATCCTCAGTTCGTTCCTGACTGCGGGCATGGGTGATGTGATCGCCATGGCATTAGGCGGCACAGCGCTGGTGTTCTTCGGTTGTTCTGCCTATGTGCTGACCACGCGCCGCGATATGTCATTCCTGAGCGGCATGATGATGGCCGGCTTTGTGGTGCTGCTGGTGGCGGTGGTTGCTAACATCTTCCTGCAACTGCCTGCGCTGCATCTGGCGATTAGCGCCCTGTTCATTCTGTTCTCTGCCGGTGCCATTCTGTGGGAAACCAGCAACATCATTCATGGCGGCGAAACTAACTACATTCGCGCCACCGTGAGTCTGTATGTCTCGCTGTATAACATCTTTGTTAGCCTGTTGAGCCTGCTGGGCTTCGCTAACCGCGATTAAGATGCCGTAACCGTTATTAAACCCCGCTTCGGCGGGGTTTTTGCTTTTTATGGCCGGGCGAATTTACAATGTGTCGATTAACGCAATGAGGAATGACTGTGAATTTTGCCGGTAAAGAGATTGCCACCGATGCGGAAGGCTATCTGAAAAATAGCGCTGACTGGAGCGAACCGCTGGCCGCCGCCATTGCGGAGCAAGAGGCGATCGTAATGAGTGAAGCGCACTGGGAAGTGGTGCGCTTTGTACGCACGTTTTATCAGGAATTTAATACCTCGCCGGCGGTGCGCATGCTGGTGAAAGCCATGGCGCAAAAGTATGGCGAGGAGAAAGGCAACAGCCGCTATCTGTTCCGCCTGTTTCCGGAGGGCCCGGCGAAGCAAGCGACCAAAATTGCCGGATTGCCAAAACCAGCCAAGTGCCTGTAATCAGCCGGTGGTGAATCGCGTAGGCACTTCCCTAGGCTGATGCGGCTCCACCAGCACTTTGTCCACCCGCGCGCTACGCGGCCCGCCCGCTTTTAGCCAACTGATCAATGCATCGACCTGCTGCGCTTCACCGGACGCCAGCACTTCAACGCTGCCGTCCGCCAGATTGTGCGCATAACCGTTTAGATTCAACTCTCTGGCCTGCGCTTGCGTGTGGTAGCGAAATCCCACGCCCTGCACGATGCCATGCACCCAAATTTTGCAGCATGTGGTTGCCATTACGTTCTCCCATCACCTTGCGTTGCAATTTGCCGCCATCCGCCGGAAAATGGCGCCTCATTTTTTCAGGTAAGCATAGCAAACTATGACCGTTCGATTGATTCTCGCAAAGGGACGTGAAAAATCCCTGCTCCGCCGCCATCCGTGGGTGTTCTCTGGTGCCGTTGCACGTATGGAAGGTAAAGCCCAGTCTGGTGAAACCATTGATGTCTGTGACAGCAATGGCAAATGGCTGGCTCGCGCCGCGTATTCTCCGCAATCACAAATTCGCGCACGCGTCTGGAGCTGGCAACAGGATGAGTCAATCGACATCACCTTCTTCGTGCGCCGCTTTGAGCAAGCGCAGCTGTGGCGTGACTGGCTGGCAAAACGTGACGGGCTGGACAGCTATCGTCTAATTGCCGGTGAGTCCGATGGCATGCCGGGCGTCACCATCGATCGCTTCGGCAACTTCCTGGTGCTGCAGCTGTTATCTGCGGGTGCCGAGTATCAACGTCCAGCCATCGTTTCAGCTTTGCAGCAGTGCTTCCCGGAATGCGCTATTTACGATCGCTCAGACGTCGCGGTGCGTAAAAAAGAGGGACTGGAGCTGGCACAAGGCCCGGTTTCGGGTGAACTGCCGCCACCGCTGCTGCCGATTACTGAACACGGCATGAAGCTGTTGGTGGATATTCAGGGCGGCCATAAAACCGGTTATTATCTTGATCAGCGTGACAGCCGTTTTGCCACGCGTGGCTACTCAGAGAATGCACGCGTGCTGAACTGCTTCTCTTACACCGGTGGATTTGCGGTTTCGGCCTTGATGGGCGGCTGCCGTGAAGTGATCAGCGTTGATACTTCGCAGGACGCACTCGACGTGGCGAAACAGAACGTTGAGCTCAATAGTCTGGATGTGTCGCGCGCCCAGTTCGTGCGTGACGATGTGTTCAAACTGCTGCGTCGTTATCGCGACAGCGGCGAGAAGTTCGACCTGATCGTGATGGATCCGCCGAAATTCGTTGAGAACAAGAACCAGTTGATGGGCGCGTGTCGCGGCTATAAAGACATCAACATGCTGGCCATTCAGCTGTTGAATCCCGGCGGCGTGTTGCTGACCTTCTCCTGTTCTGGCCTGATGCCGACCGATTTGTTCCAGAAAATCATCGCTGATGCCGCCGTTGATGCCGGGCGTGATGTACAATTTATAGAGCAGTTCCGTCAGGCAGCCGACCATCCAGTGATCGCCAGCTATCCTGAAGGGCTTTATCTGAAAGGTTTTGCCTGCCGCGTGCTGTGACTTGAAAACGCTGTCCCTGCCTCCATATTGGTAACAGGGCAGTCTTTTGGGAGGTCACAATGATTACGACTAAATTTGGAATTGGACAGCAGGTCCGACATCGTCTCTCCGGGGTGCTCGGCGTTATCGTGGATGTCGATCCGGAGTTTTCGCTTGATGAGCCAGAAGTTGATGATGTCGCTGCCAGCGAAACGCTGCGCGCCGCGCCCTGGTATCATGTGGTGATGGAAGATGAAGAAGGCGATCAGGTGCATACCTACGTGGCGGAAGTTCAGCTGGCGGGAGAAACCTCCTTTGAACATCCCGAACAACCTTCAATGGATGAGCTGGCCGCGTCAATTCGGCAGCAGCTGCAGGCACCCAGCCTGCGACATTAATGACAACGGCGACTCAGGTCGCCGTTTTTGTTTTAGCACATGATACCCAGCCGTGGAATTTCAATCTTTGGACAACGATCCATTATCACGGTCATACCCGCATCTTGCGCCAGCACCGCCGCCTGCTCATTAATCACGCCCAACTGTAACCACAACGTGTCTGCACCAATGGCAATCGCTTCCTGCGCTACGCCCCACGCCGCTTCGGCATTGCGAAACACATCCACCATATCCACTTTTCCGGGAACATCCGCCAGCGTGGCATAGGCCGTTTGGCCAAGAAGTTGTTGGCCCGCCAGTTTAGGGCTCACCGGAATCACGTCGTAACCCTGATCGAGCAAGTATTTCATCACGCCATAGCTTGGGCGATCGGGACGATCGCTGGCGCCCACTAACGCGATACGTTTGGTTTTAATCAGCACATCGCGAATCGTTTGATCATTCATCTTTTTTCTCCTGGTTCATTCGCTTAAGTGTAGATGGCATTGCGCATTAGCCTGCAACTGCCAGGCACGAGAACTTTGCGCAGCAGCACGAATAAATATGTAAAAATGTAAATTTACTGCCATAATGTAATACTTTGCTACACATAATCGATTTACCCCCTTCTGCCGGGAGTTGAAATGAAGCTGTCTTTAACTGCTACGGGTTTACTGCTGTTGCTCGTATCAGCCTCATGCCATGCCATCACTCTCAAGCTCGATCCCGAGATCGAACTGCTGGTGCTGGACGGGCGTAAAATCTCTGGCTCGCTGCTGAAAGGTGCTGGCAGCCTTGAGCTGGAGCGTGGGCAGCATCAGTTTCTGTTTCGTGTGGAAAAACCGGGCGCTGACGCCGCGCACTTTCAATCCGTGCCGATGATTGTCACTTTTAACGCCAACGCCCATTCGGTGGCGATTCGCTTGCCCGCGCTCAATAATCGTCGCGAACGCACTACCTTCGACAAAACGCTCAACTTCCAGCTGATTGATGAACGCGGCATGGAGATCACCAGCCTGCGCGACCATTTGCCGAAGGAAAGTGATAACGATTTCGAAAAGGCGATGGTGAATTATAATCGTGATGCCCACGCCGCTTCGGTTCCGCGTTTTGCCTTACATTCGCTGAGTGCCAGCGAGGCACAGTTGAATATGGATTACGCGTGGCAGGACGTCAGCGATCTCCCCTCTTTGCAAGGCTGGTTCAAGCGTTTTGATGCAGCCACACGTCTGCGTTTTATTAGCTGGATGAAAACCTTACGCACAAGTTGATAGTGATGAAACGCCAGGGGTAAACTCCTGCATTAACACATAATGCATGAGAAGAAACAGGAAGCCCTATGGAGCAGACCGTTCGTACCCTTCAGGTTCAGAAACATATCGCCCTCGTTGCACACGATCACTGCAAAGCCTCGCTGCTTGAATGGGTGCAAATCAACCAAAGCACGCTGCAAAAGCATGTGCTTTACGCTACCGGCACCACCGGCAATCTGATTAATCGTCATACTGGATTAGACGTTAACGCCATGCTGAGCGGCCCGATGGGCGGCGATCAGCAAGTGGGCGCGTTGATTTCGGAAGGCAAAATTGATGTGCTGATTTTCTTCTGGGATCCGCTGAATGCGGTGCCGCACGATCCGGATGTCAAAGCGCTGCTGCGCCTCGCCACAGTGTGGAATATCCCGGTGGCCAATAACCGCACCACCGCAGATTTTATTATTCAGTCACCGAAGTTTGCCCAGCAGATTGAAATTCAGATTCCAGACTATCAGCGATATCTCGCCGAACGTCTGAAACCCTAATCATCAGGCCTTACGGCTTTGCGGCACACCTAACTCGCGCAGGTGTTCGACAAATATCGAAGGCCGATCTTTATCAAACATTAGCCATACCTGCTGGCGCGCGCGCGTCATCGCCACATACGCCAGCCGCCGCTCCTCCGCATCCGGGAAATCTTCCGGCTGCGGCAGCAAACCCTCTTCCATGATGGATTCACGCGCTTCTGCCGGAAAACCGTCGCGTCCCTGATGCAGCCCCAACACAATGACGAAATCCGCCTGTTGGCCTTTGCTGGCATGAATCGTCATAAAATCCAGCTTTAACTTTGGCCAGCGCGTTTTGGCTTTATCGAGGATTGCGGGGCGCAAATGGTGGTAACGCGCCAGCAGCAGCACGCGCTCATCGGGTTTGGCATAGCCGCTCAGTTTATCGAACAGCGCTTCCAGTTGCTCCTGCGGCAGCAAAGTCACCGATTTTTTATTGCCCTTGCTCAAGCTATTTAGCGGCTTGCGCAGCTGATGCGGGTTTTGCTGCACGAAGCGATTGGCAATCTCACCAATGCGATCGTTAAAGCGATAGGTGGTATCCAGCACGCAGCGATCGCCATCACCGAAATAGTGATGGAACGCAGTGGTCAGACTCATTTCGGCACCGCTGAAGCGATAGATTGCCTGCCAGTCATCGCCCACCGCGTAAAGGCTGGTTCGCTTGTTTTGCTGACGCAGCGCCGTCAGCAGTGCGGCTCGCTGCGGTGAGATATCCTGGAATTCATCGACCAGAATATGCTTCCACGGACTGATAAAGCGTCCTTTCTCCAGAATGGCAATCGCCTGATGAATCAGCCCGGAGAAATCGACCGCGCCTTCCTCTTTCAGCGCGCTTTTCCACGCTTTAAGCAGCGGCGCCATCAGTTTGACGCGTTTGCTGAAGTTATCGCGCTGCGCTTCTGCCACATCCGCGATCATTGCCGCCTGCGCGCCGCCGTGCATGCGCATCAGACCCAGCCAGCGCTCCATGCGCGATGCGATTCGCTGCGCCAGTTTGTCATCCTGCCAAAACGGACCTTCGGGGATTTCCCACTCCAACTCATCCTGCAACCACTGACGCCAGCCGCTGGCCTGCGCTTTTTTGCTGTTGCACTGCTCGCGCCACGTCTCAATCAGCAGCTGTCGCCGCGCCTTGCTGTCACTCTCCAGTTTGCTGATAACCGGTTGTTTGTTACTGCCTTCGCGGATGATATGCAGCGCCAGCGCATGGAAGGTACGCGCCTGAATCGCGCTCTCGCCAAGACGCGTTTGAATGCGGTCATTCATCTCTTCTGCCGCCTGACGACCAAACGCCAGCAGCAGAATTTGATCCGGTTGCGCCAGTTTGCGTTTCAGCAGCCAACCCGCGCGCGCCACCAGCACCGAGGTTTTGCCGCTGCCAGCACCTGCCAGCACCAGCAGCGCATCTTCGCCATTCACTACAGCTTCACATTGCGATGGATTGAGCGGCGTGGTTTCAACCCTGGAGAAGAATTCGTGATAATCGCTGAGGATCTTGCTGGTCCATTCACGATTGCGTTGGCGAATGGCCGTTTCACCCTGCTCCAGCCATTGCTGGCAGAATTCCCAGCGTTCACGGCAGTTTTCAAACTCGGCAATACGCGCGAGGGGCAACGGCAAGGCAGAAAACTGGCGCGTAATGCTCTCTTTCACCGCGCTCAGCTCACTGCGTTTCAACCAGCGATCCTGCTGCGTAAAGGCGAGGATTTCCTGCTCCAGCGCGGCGAGTACCTCGGCGCTCACCTCGCTCATCTCCTGGCTCCACTGCTGCCAGGCGTGCTGCAAGTAGTGGAAAAAACGCTGCGTTTCCTGCCATTCGGTGCCATGCAGGCGCACCACTTTCTCATCTGGCAGCAGAAACTCCAGTTCGCCCCACACCATGCCGCGCTTGCAGGCAATGTTGAGCAACTGGTTAAACGGAATCAGATATTCATGGCGATCGCCACTGACTTCCACGCCGGCGGCCAGCAAGCGCACCCGATTATAGGGATGCTGTGCCAGACGTTTACCCATTGATGTTGCTTTCAGTTCCATGTCCGCACCGTCATGTGGAATTCGATATCGCGCAGTTTACCTGTCAGACTCTTGGCGCTCCAGCCTTAAAAAGAGCTAAACTTGGCGCCACATATTGCGGATTGCAAAAGGAAAATCACGTTTATGCGTACCGTACTTAATATTCTTAATTTCATTCTCGGCGGCTTCTTCACCACCCTCAGCTGGCTGTTCGCCACGCTGGTGAGCATCGTACTGATTTTCACGCTGCCGTTGACGCGTTCCTGCTGGGAAATCACCAAGCTGTCTCTGCTGCCTTTTGGCAACGAAGCGGTGCATGTCGATGTGCTGCGCCCCGACAGCAAAAGCCATGTGATGAATACTGGCGGCACCTTCCTCAACATCTTCTGGCTGATTCTGTTTGGCTGGTGGCTGTGCCTGGCGCATATCTCGGCTGGTATCGTGCAGTGTCTGACTATCATCGGCATTCCAGTTGGCATCGCCAACTTCAAAATCGCCGCAATTGCGCTGTGGCCGGTGGGCCGTCGCGTGGTCTCCGTTGAAGAAGCCCAGGCCGCGCGTGAAGCCAATGCGCGTCGCCGCTACTGAGGCCGTTCAATGATTCATGACGCCTTGCCAGGCTGGCGACGTTATCTGTTTAACAGCAGCCTGCGCTATTTGCTGCGCATCTTCTTTGCCTTAACCGGATGCGCGGCGGTGCCGTGGTGGCTGCACCAAATCGAGTGGACCATTCCGCTGACGCTGGGTGTAGTCGCTGCGGCGCTGGCGGATCTCGACGATCGCTGGATTGGGCGTGTGCGCAATCTGTTGATCACGCTGGTGTGTTTCTGTATTGCTTCGGTGTCGGTGGAACTGTTGTTCCCCCATCCGTGGGCATTCGGTTTGGGCCTGGCGCTTTCCAGCTGGGGCTTTATTTTGCTCGGTGCGTTGGGACAGCGTTATGCCACCATCGCCTTCGGTGCGCTGCTGATTGCGGTTTACACCATGCTGGGCATCGGCTTATTCCCACAATGGTGGATGCAGCCCGCGCTGCTATTGATCGGTGCCCTTTGGTACAACTTACTGACCTTTATCGGTCATTTGATGTTCCCGGTGCGCCCGGTACAGGAGCAGCTGGCAGGCAGTTTTTCCCAGCTGGCGCGTTATCTGGAAGCCAAAGCGAACCTGTTTGATCCCGATGGCGGCGATCAGGATGACGCCACGCTGGTTGCCACGGCGATGGTTAACAGCCAGTTGGTGGCACAGCTGAATCTCACCAAAAGCACCATTCAAAGTCGTTTGCGCGGCGACCGCGGTTCACGTAGCACGCGTCGCAGCCTGCACTACTATTTTGTCGCGCAGGATATTCATGAGCGCGCCAGCTCCTCGCATCTACAATACCATTTGCTGCGTGATAACTGGCGTTACAACGAAGTGCTGTTCCGTTTCCAGCGCCTGATGAATATGCAAGCGCGTGCCTGTCGGCAGCTGGCGGAGACCATTTTGCTGCGTCAGTCGTGGCATCACGACAGCCATTTTGAACGCACCTTCGAACGTCTGGAAACCGCACTGCAACGTCTTCAGCAGAATGAGCCGCAGGATCCACACATTCACGCGCTGTTTTGGCTGCTGCGTAATCTGCGTGCTATTGATGCGCAACTGGCGTCGATTGAATCAGAACAGATGCTGGCCGAACCGTCCCCGCAGAGCGATCATCATCTGTCACGGGAAGGACTCAGCGGCTGGGCGGATATCCGCTTGCGGCTCAGTCGCCATCTTAGCCCGCAATCTGCCCTGTTCCGCCATGCGGTGCGTATGTCGCTGGTGCTGTGCGTTGGCTACGCCTTCATTAAAATCACCGGCGTCGATCGCGGTTACTGGATCTTGCTGACCAGCCTGTTTGTCTGCCAGCCCAACTACAACGCCACCCGACGACGCCTGGCATTGCGTATTGGCGGCACCTTAGCCGGCATCGCTATCGGCCTGCCGGTATTGTGGCTGGTGCCCTCGATTGAAGGCCAGCTGGTGCTGATTGTACTGAGCGGCGTGCTGTTCTTCGCCTTCCGCCAGATTCAGTATGCGCAAGCCACCTTGTTTATCACTTTGCTGGTTCTACTGTGCTTCAATTTGCTCGGCGAAGGTTTTGAAGTGGCGCTGCCGCGCGTGGTGGATACCTTACTGGGCTGCGGACTGGCGTGGCTGGCCGTGGCCTTTGTCTGGCCAGACTGGCGTTTTCGCAAAATCACCGCTGTTGCCGATCGTACACTGAATGCGAACTGCCGCTATCTGGATGCGATTATGGAGCAATACCATCAAGGCAAGGACAATCGTCTTGCTTATCGCGTGGCACGTCGCGATGCGCATAACGCCGATGCCGAGCTAGCGTCAGTGGTGTCAAACATCAGTGGTGAACTCAAGCTACAACAACCGCTACGTGAGAATGCGTTTCGACTGCTGTGCCTGAACCACTCCTTCCTCAGCTATATCTCCGCATTGGGAGCGCACCGCGAACATCTCGCGGATAGCACCTTGCTTACCTTACTGGATGACGCCGTCTGCTTCATTGAGGATGTGCTGCAGATCGACCGGGTTACGGATGTTCAAGCCACTGAGATGCAGCAGGCGCTAATGCAGCGCATGAGCGAGATGAAAAACAGCCCGGATACACGCGCACCACTAGTGATTCAGCAATTGGGCTTGTTAGTCGCGCTGCTGCCTGAAATCGCCCGTCTACGCCGTACCCTCGTTAACGATTAAAGCGGTTGATGCTCCGCCGCGTGCTGGCGGAGCATTTTTAGATACCAGGTATAAAGCTCTTGCCTGATTGCGCTAGGTAACGCCGCTTCATGATGTCCTGATATTGCACCTTCCAGCGCCAACAGCGTTTTTAACCCAATGTGCTTATTCACCGCGCGTAGTTTCAGCCAGCTTTGTCGCGACCCTGTTTCACACAGCAATTGCACCGAACTGATCCCCACCTTATGCAGCATCAGCTCCAATCGCAGGCTTAAATTCGGCAGATCTTTCAGACGCAGCGAGACAAGTCTGGTAGCCGCTTCGTCCTGTGCGGCACGCAGAGAACATGCTGACAGCTGCAATAACTGTTCAGGGTTTTGCCACAATTGCGTATCCACTTTGAAGTAGCTCAGTGTCACCGGCACGCCACGCTTACGGTACACCAGCGGTTCCAGTGAACGCTGTGTGTTATAGACGTGAAGCGCCTCGCTGGCTCGAAGATAGAGTGCATCCTCATTGATATACGCAAAAATTACCTTCTCAACAGTCAGTGCATAACCACCAAATTGTGTGCGCGATTCAATTTTACCTAATGCTGCCAACTGCGCTTTCGATTGCTCAACTACCGGGTTATATCTCTTCATAACGCCCCCTTCAATGGATTCCATGCGCGGGAAATTTCCTATAAAAGCTCGCAGATTCATCTGGTTAGAAGATAAAAAAAACGATTTAGCTGTTCAATGAATAAAAGCAGGCGGGCGGGATCTTGTGCAGAAATTGCGAGGCGTTTTCAGAAATTGAGGTTGATCTTTATCCAGGAAGCCATTACTGTACATCCATACAGTTCATTACTGAGTGATTAAATTATGCGTACTCATTTCTCTGGCTCTGCTGACCGTTCAAATCGTTTCGCTTCATCCAGCTTAGCGCAACCTTCGCTGGGTGGAATAACTGAACTGCGTTCCAGCGAACAACCTGGAATGATGCAACTTATGCTGCTGCCGGTACTAAAACAGCTGAGCGAGCAATCACGCTGGCAGCTGTGGCTCACTCCAGCGCATAAGCTGAATCGTAACTGGATGCAGCAGTCGGGATTGCCGTTAGAAAAGAGTATGCATATCACCGAATCTGAACGTTTTAACACCGTGGAAAGTATGGTGAAAGCATTACGTACGGGTAATTACAGCGTCGTTCTTGCCTGGATTCCGTACGAATTGAGTGATGAAGAGCGTTTAGAATTGGAACAGGCAGCGGCGGAAGGTGAAGCACTCGGTCTGATTTTGCGTCCGCAGGGACGTCAATATGCCCCTTCCAGACAACCTAACTCAGCAAAAATTCCGTCTGAATTGTTTCATTAAGTAAATTCCAGGAATTTTCTCAGCATTTTTTTTGCATAAGTTGCATCTAAGCTACTGATTCTTTTCCCGCCAGCTATGACAATGGCTTAGACGCTTTTTTGTTTTCTAATACCGAAGATTTAGCCATGTGATTTGTTAAAATGTGTGTATAAATCGCTGTTTTTTTGCTGCCCGGCGTCACATCATACTTGTAAGTTTCCAATCTCGTTGTAGACTTTAGCTCGCCAGGGTGCTCAATAACCTCCGTTTTTTCGGTAGAGTCAAAAGCGAGCGTTTAGACCCGGCGAAGGATTAACACAAAGAGCAACCTTTTTGCTCATTGCCTATTTGGATGATAACGAGGCGCAAAAATGAAAAAGACAGCTATCGCAATTGCAGTGGCACTGGCTGGCTTCGCTACCGTAGCGCAGGCCGCACCTAAAGATAACACCTGGTACACCGGTGCTAAACTGGGCTGGTCTCAGTATCACGATACTGGTTACTACGGTAACGGTTACGAGAACAACAACGGTCCAACTCACGAATCTCAGCTGGGTGCTGGTGCATTCATGGGTTACCAGGCTAATCCGTACCTGGGCTTCGAACTGGGCTACGACTGGTTAGGCCGTATGCCTAACAAAGGCAGCGTGACCAATGGCGCGTTCAAAGCACAAGGCGTTCAGCTGGCTGCTAAACTGAGCTACCCAATCACCGAAGACTTCGATGTCTACACCCGTCTGGGTGGTATGGTATGGCGTGCTGACTCTACTCAGACCAACCCAACTACTGGCCGCATCAGCGACCACGACACCGGCGTTTCTCCGCTGGCTGCTGTTGGTGTTGAATACGCACTGACCAAAAACTGGGCGACTCGCCTGGACTATCAGTGGGTTAACAACATCGGTGACGCAGGTACCGTTGGTGCGCGTCCAGACAACAGCATGCTGAGCGTCGGCGTTTCTTACCGTTTCGGTCAGGAAGAAGATGCAGCGCCAGTTGTAGCTCCGGCTCCAGCTCCAGCACCAGTTGTTGAAACCAAGCGTTTCACTCTGAAGTCTGACGTTCTGTTCACCTTCAATAAGGCAACTCTGAAGCCAGAAGGTCAGCAGGCTCTGGATCAGCTGTACAGCCAGCTGAGCTCAATGGATCCGAAAGACGGTTCTGTTGTAGTACTGGGCTTCACCGATCGCATCGGTTCAGAGCAGTACAACCAGAAACTGTCTGAGAAACGCGCTCAGTCTGTAGTTGATTACCTGGTATCTAAAGGTATCCCTTCTAACAAGATCTCTGCACGCGGTATGGGCAAATCTAACCCAGTTACTGGCAACACCTGTGACAGCGTGAAAGGCCGCAATGCCCTGATCGACTGCCTGGCGCCAGACCGTCGCGTTGAAATCGACGTGAAAGGTATCAAAGACGTTGTAACTCAGCCACAGGCTTAAGTTATCACGCAGTAAAAAACCCCGCTAAGGCGGGGTTTTTTTATGGCTGAATGTAATGAGAACGAAAAGAATTCTACTCTTTTTCCGAGCCACCATTCCCAAGGATCGCCTGCAGATCTTGCTTCAGCGTAGACATCTGGCTGGCATACTTCTCTTTGCGTTCGGCATCTTCAATCAACTGGACGATGGTTTCTGACAGCGTATTACTGCGACGCTGCGCCAATCCCGCTAGTCGCTGCCACACCAGATATTCCAGATCGATCGATTTCTTACGCGTATGTTGATGCTCGGCATTAAAGTGACGCTTACGGCGCGCACGTATCGTCTGCTTGAGACGATTCTCCAAATCAGGATGAATGTGCTGGGCGATCCACTCGTTAACCTCAACCGGGCTATTTTCCATCGATAGCAGCGTATCAACCGCAGCTTGCGCCGCGCTAAGCTCAAGATGACGGGTGATCAGTTCACCCTCCCGATGCTTTTTCACCAGGTATTTCCACTTCCATCCACTTTCAAGATTTTCGAGTTGCTGGTATTTCATCGGAATCTCATCGTGATCACGTAACAAACTAAGAATAACAGCTTTTTTCCTGGATGCAGCAAGGAAAAACATGTTGCAGCCGTCACAATCCGGGCCGGAACTCCGCCGTGATTAACCGGGTTGATTCCTGTATAATCGCACTTTTCCTAAATCAGACTAATGCGAATATTTTGACCAGCACTCAAATTACGTGGCAAGCCCTGCAGCCGGATAGCGACCGCTACCAATCCATTTTCTCGAACGTCTCACTGGAAGATTGCGATAGTCTTGCCGCGGTTCAGCCGCGTCTGCTGAATGCGCTGGCGCATTTACATCATCAAACCCTGGGTTTTCCACTGCTGTTATTGCGCAGTCAGGAAAATAGCGATTACCTGGCCTGCATCGCCGATGCAGCGCAGCGTTTCCAGCCGGATGAGATTGCTCTCTACGGTGGTGACTATCATGTGATGGGCGACAACGTTAGCCTACTCGCGCCCACCGATATCAATCGTCCGTTCACCAGCCAGGGCGGCGTGCATTTCGCCGACTGGATTGAAGCTGAGCAACTGTTCGGATGTGTACGTCAATATAAAGACCGTGTGCAGCCTGAACCAGGCTTACTGCATCGTGCCAATGGCGGCACGTTAATACTTGCGGTCAATACTTTGCTGGCACAGCCGCTGTTGTGGCTACGTCTACGCAAGTGCATTGAGCAAGGTCGCTTCGATTGGTATTCACAGGATGAGCGTCAACCGCTGCCCGTCGCCATTCCCTCGCTACCGCTGCAACTGCGTCTGGTTCTGTGTGGCGATCGTGATGCACTGGCCGCCTTCCAGGAAATGGACGTCGAAGTTCATGAGATGGCGCTGTATAGCGAATTTGAAGAGAGCTTACAGATTCTCGACGAAGACGACATGACGTCATGGTGTCAGTGGACGCTGACTCAGGCGGAACAGGCTGGATTAGCGCAACCTGAAGCGGATTTCTGGCCATTGTTGATCACCGAAGCGGCACGCATGACCGGTGATCAAGACACCTTACCGCTTTGCCCGCGCTGGCTTCGTCGTCAACTGCAGGAAACGGCGTTGCATGGCGACAGCATCAATGGCGAAGCGTTAAAAGAAGCGCTGGAAGCACGCCAGTGGCGTGAAGGCTTCCTCGCCGATCGCATGCGCGATGAAATCCTGCTTAATCAGATCATGATTGAGACCGAAGGCGAAGTGGTCGGCCAAATCAATGGCCTTTCGGTGGTTGAGTTCCCTGGTCATCCGCGTCCGTGGGGCGAACCTTCGCGCATTACCTGTGTGGTTCATCCGGGCGATGGCGAGTTCACCGATGTGGAGCGTAAAGCCGAATTGGGTGGCAACATTCATGCGAAAGGCATGATGATTATGCAAGCCTACCTGATTGCCGAGCTGGAACTGGAGCAACAGCTGCCCTTCTCGGCTTCACTGGTGTTTGAACAATCCTATTCCGAAGTGGATGGCGACAGCGCCTCGCTGGCCGAGCTGTGTGCGTTAATCAGTGCGCTGGCTAATCAGCCGGTTAACCAGCAGATTGCGGTGACCGGTTCAGTGGATCAGTTTGGTAACGTTCAGCCCGTCGGTGGCCTGAACGAAAAAATTGAAGGCTTCTTCCACATCTGTAACTCACGTGAACTGACCGGCAAGCAAGGTGTGATTTTCCCAGCCAGTAACGCGCGCCATCTCAGTCTGAATCAGGATGTAGTGGAAGCGGTTAAAGCTGGCCAATTCCATCTCTGGGCCATTGAGAGCGTCGATGAAGCGCTGCCGCTGCTGACCGGCATTGCCTGGCAGAGTGAAAGCGGCGAATCATTGCTTAGCACCATTCAGGAACGCATTACCCAGTTGAACCAGCAGGAAGCTCGCCTGCGTCCATGGCCATTACGTTGGCTCAACTGGTTCAACCACAGCTGATAAGATTGCTCAGCGTACAACTGTTCGCTAATATTCGGGCTTCACTAAAAGAAGGCATATTGAGAACATGGTAGATAAACGCGAATCCTATAGTAAAGAAGACCTGGTTGCCTCGGGTCGCGGCGAACTGTTTGGCGAAAATGGACCGCCGCTTCCATCCAACAACATGTTGATGATGGACCGCGTGGTCAAAATGACCGAAGACGGCGGTAAATTCGATAAAGGTTTCGTAGAAGCCGAACTGGATATCCGCCCTGACCTGTGGTTCTTTGACTGCCACTTCATTGGCGATCCGGTGATGCCGGGTTGTCTTGGCCTTGATGCGATGTGGCAGCTGGTTGGTTTCTACCTCGGCTGGCTGGGCGCAGAAGGTAAAGGCCGCGCATTGGGCGTGGGTGAAGTGAAGTTCACTGGACAAGTCCTGCCTACCGCGAAGAAAGTGACCTACAAAATTCACTTCAAGCGAGTGATCAACCGTAAACTGGTGATGGGCGTGGCAGATGGTGAAGTCTTCGTTGACGGGAACCTGATTTACTCTGCGACTGATTTGAAAGTGGGTCTGTTCAAAGACACTTCCGCTTTCTAATGCTTCCAAACGAAAACCTCCGCACGCAGCGGAGGTTTCTTCCATAATGATAGACATCCAGCAGTGCTAGGCCACCGCTGACCTGTCCTCCATGGCTTGACGCCAACCTCCCAACCAGTGAGACCGTGCATCGATCAATTGATAAGGGCATATCTCTTTTGAACGCCCTGTAATCCCGGCTTGGTAGCCTCGTGAATGTGCTCGTTCCAGGCGGTCTCTCTTCTGTCTCTTCATGCCTCGTTTCCCTCATTTTTCAGGTCTGGTGGAATCTGGGTGGAAAGAAAGAGTGGCGATATAATGTTCAACCACAGTAATGTTCTAACCCGATGCAGAAGAAAGGTCAATGCGCAAAATTCACGCCAATGTCATGTTTTTGACGTTAAAGTGCCATGTAGAATTGTCAGTGGAATGTCTATCTGGCTGATTAGGCAATAAAAAAAGCCCCTGATTTGACTGCGATCACACTACAGCAAATCAAGGACTTAGCATAAGCATCGAACAAATCTTAATTTAGCGAAACGACACTATTTGCGATTTGTTGCGCCGTTTGCTGCCAGCCGAGAGCCAGAGTACGCACCAACGCATCATAGCCATCTTCAGTTTGCGGCAGCGTCAGATTAAAGCCATGTTTGATTAGGCGCCCTTGATGCTGCAGTAACCATTCGCCACTTACCACCACTTGCCCATCGTAACGTCCCTGGAAACCGGTGACATTGACGGAGAGCGTGTCGTGGCTATCGCCCAGCGGAGCACCAGCAACCAAACGACCAGGCAGCGCTTTGCTGAGATTACTGATCAGCGTTTGCTGCAGCTGTTGATCAAGCGGACTGGCCCACAGGTTATTGGCCGCAATCACGTACTTCACATCGCTGGTCTGATACACCAGGCCATTGCCCGCCATATAATCCGGCACCGTCACCTGCTCGACCCAAATCATCGGCTGTCCAGTGCCCGCGGCACTTTCAACGCGCGCCACATTATTGCCCGCCGGCAGCTGATAATAGGTATTTTCAATGGTGCTGCTGCAGCCTGACAGCAGCAACAGCGCCCCGATAATTAGCCCTTTTTTCACTGTTTCGCCCTCTTTGGCTGTGGATCCTGGCCCGGCTTGGCTTCAAACACCAGCGCGTTACTTTTGCTATTCAGCGTTTTCAGCACCGGCTGCAGTTCACGTAAAACCTGATCAAGCCGCTGCATATCGCCCACCAGCTTGCTGTAAGCCGGCGAACCTGGCTGCAGCCCTTTCATACTACGATTCAGTTCGCGCAGGGTTTGCTGCATATCTGAAGGCAGCGTTTTCATCGCCGGATTCGCCGTGACCTGATTGAGGTTATCCAGCGTCTTCTGTAGTTGCTGCAGCGTGCGCTGACTCTCTTTCAAGGTACCGGTGGCTTCGTTCAGCACAGGATTGAGTGGCAAGCCGTTGATCTTATCCAGCGCCGCCATCAATTTCTGCTGAATCTGCGCCAGGCCGCCGCTGACGGTTGGAATCACTTCCAGGCCAGCCACTTCATTCGGGCCTTTATATGCCGGTGCGTTGTCATAGAAATCAAGGTCGATAAACAGCGCGCCAGACAGCAGATTGCCGGTCTTCAGCGTCGCACGCAGACCGCGTTTTTTGCCTTCCTGTAGATGCTGCTCAAGATTGAAATCCCCGCCCAGACGATTAACAAAACGATCCGGCTCAATGCGGATCAGCACTGGCACACGATAGTCAGTATTCAGCGCCTGGTTCACGCCTGGAATCATGTAAGGCACTTGTGAAACCGTACCCAGACGAATGCCACGGAACTCAACCGGTGCGCCAACCTGCAATCCACGAATCGAATCGGTGAAGAACAGCAGGAAATCGGTGTGAGCGCTGTAGAGCGAATCCTGGATGCTGCGCTGATCGTCGTACAGATGGTATTCCGCTTTGTTCTCCGCAGCACGGCCCAATTCAGCGCCATCCGGCACGTCAAAACTGACGCCACCGCTGAACAGCGTAGTGAGCGATCCCATCTCTACGCGCATGCCAGATGCCGACATATCCACCGCAATGCCGCTGTCTTTCCAGAAGCGCACATTGGTGGTGATCAGGCGATCATAAGGCGCCGAGATAAACAGCTGGTAAGCCATCATGCGTTTATCGGTATCAAAGGTGCTGGTTTCTACCGAGCCGACACGATAACCACGGAACAGCACCGGATCGCCCGGATTCAACTGTCCCGCTTTTTTACTGTCAAGCGTGACACGAATGCCTTTGGCATCCGGCGGCGCTAACGGAGGCGCATCCAGCAGTTGGTATCTCTCTGGCTTATCGCCCTTCGCGCCCGGCTGCAGTTCGATGTAAGCACCCGACAACAAGGTACCTAAACCGGAAATACCTTCGCGGCCAATTTGCGGTTTTACCACCCAGAATGCGCTATCGCCTTGCAGCAACTTTTCCATGCCGGAATTAAGACGCGCTTTAATCTCTACGTGATGTAGATCGTCGGTCAGAACCGCGCTTTCCACCACGCCGACGTTAACGCTGCGGCTTTTAATGGTGGTTTTACCGGCTTCAATGCCTTCAGCATTCTCGGTAATCAGCGTGACTTCCGGGCCCTGATGGCTGAAGTGATAAAAAAGAATCCATCCGCCGATTAACAGCGTGACGATGGGTACAATCCAGACCGGTGACCAGCGTTTAATCTGGTCGACCTTAGCAGTCCCGTGATGGTTGTCCGTCAAGACGCGGCTCCTTACGTTCAGTTTCTCGTTGTCGATCCCACAGCAGGCGCGGATCAAAGGTCATGGCGGCGAACATCGTGAGAATCACCACCATGGCAAACAGCAGCGCACCCGGCGCAGGATACACACTCATCAGCCTTCCCATCCGCACCAGCGCAGAGAGAACGGCGATGACAAACACATCAATCATTGACCAGCGGCCAACGAACTCAACCACCTCATAAATCACGTGCATCTTTTCATCATCGCGCCCGCCGCGTCCGCTGCCGTGCCAGCACAGCCAGGCAATCGCCAGCATTTTCAGCGAAGGCACCATGATGCTGGCGACGAAGATCACCAGCGCTACCGGCCACGAACCGTCGCTCCACAGCAAAATCACCCCGGCCATAATGTTCGAGGGATATTGCGATCCGAGCGTTTCGGTCACCATGATCGGCATGATATTGGAGGGAATGTAGAGCATCACCGAGGTGATCAGCAGCGCCAGCGTCCATTGCAGACTGTTCTTGCGGCGCGCATGCGCCTTCACACCACAACGCGGACACGCCAGTTGGTCGGCGGGCAGAATAGCGGTGCAACAAGGACAGCTACGCAAACCCTGCTTTAAGCCGCTAACACCGGCCAGCGGCACTTTCGGCAGCGGCGGTAACGGATCGATACGTTGCCATACCCAGCGGCGATCAACACATTGAAACGCCCGCAGATGCAGCACGCAGAACAGACACCACGGCCAGAAGCTGCTGCCGAGTCCAATTTCACCGTACGCCATCAGCTTAACGAAACTGACCAGCACGCCGGCCATAAAGATTTCCGCCATGCCCCAGCTACGCAGCTGAAACAGCACGCGCGCCAACCCAAGCCGCAGGTTATGCGGCATGCGAACGTTATTGACCAGCAGGATAATGGTGATCATGCAGAAGGCGGGAATGCCCTGCACGAACAGCAGAAACAGCGTTGCCAGGCTGCGGTAATCTTCACGATCCATCACCTGCGGGATTTCGAGCAGCGATATCTGGCTGCTCAATCCCGCGACGTGCATATTGATGAAAGGAAACAGATTGGCTAGCACCAGCATAAACAGCGCCGAAAGGGCGTAGCCGGTCGGACGTCGACGCGGCTCCTGCCAGTTGGCTTGCAGCGTGGTGTGACAACGCGGGCAACGCGCACGGCTGCCGACCGGTACAGCGGGCAGCTTTACTGTTAAATCACACTGTGGACAAAGACTCCACTGATGCGCTTGATCCGCTGCACACATGCTGACTCCTTCGGATTACGCGCCGTTTTTCAGCGCTTCCAGCTCTTCCCAACGTTCAAATGCCACTTCCAGTTCCTGTTCGGTTTGCGCTAACGCATCCAGAACCGGCTGGGTTTTATCGTGTGGCTGGCTGAAGAAGTCCGGATGACTCATTTTTGCCTGCAACTCACCGATGCGGGTTTCCAACTGTTCCAGTTTTTGCGGCAGCTGTTCCAGCTCACGTGCCAGGTTATAGCTTAGCTTGTTGGCTGGACGTTTGGCGGCGTCACTTTTCTCTGCAGTTTTCGTCGGTGCAGCCGATTTGGCCTGAGTGGCTTTACCCTGCTTATAAGCGGCGCGCTGCTGCTGTGCATCGTGATAGCCACCAACAAAGGTACCGATTTCGCCGTTGCCTTCGAAGATCCAGCACTCCGTCACGGTGTTGTCGACAAATTGACGATCGTGGCTCACCAGCATCACGGTGCCCTGATAACCATCCACCAGCTCTTCCAGCAGTTCCAACGTTTCGACGTCGAGGTCGTTGGTTGGTTCATCGAGAATCAGCAGGTTGCTTGGCTTGAGGAACAAACGCGCCAGCAGCAGGCGGTTACGCTCACCGCCGGACAAGGCGCGCACTGGCGTCATGGCGCGTTTCGGATGGAACAAGAAGTCCTGCAGGTAACCGAGCACATGGCGCGGTTTGCCGTTAACCATCACTTCCTGCTTACCTTCTGCGAGGTTATCCATCACGGTACGATCCGGATCCAGCTCGGCGCGGTGCTGATCGAAGTAAGCGATTTCCAGCTTGGTACCGCAGTGTACGCGGCCGCTGTCGGCTTTCAGCTGATCCAGCATCAAACGCAGCAAGGTGGTTTTACCGCAACCGTTCGGGCCAATCAGGGCGATTTTGTCACCGCGCTGTACCTGAGTAGAGAGGTCTTTCACCAGGGTTTTGCCACCCACGCTGTAATTGACATCTTCCATCTCAAACACGATTTTGCCGGAACGTGCCGCTTCGCCGACCTGCATATTGGCTTTGCCCATCACTTCACGGCGTGCAGAGCGCTCGTTACGCAGCGCTTTCAAGGCACGTACGCGGCCTTCGTTACGCGTGCGGCGCGCTTTGATGCCCTGACGGATCCACACTTCTTCCTGCGCCAGCTTGCGGTCGAACTCGGCGTTTTGCATCTCTTCGACGCGCAGCGCTTCTTCTTTACCGGTCAGGAACAGATCGTAGTTGCCCGGCCAGGAAACCAGCTTGCCGCGATCGAGATCGACAATACGCGTTGCCATGTTGCGGATAAATGAACGGTCATGCGAGATGAACACGATGCTGCCGCTAAAAGTCTTAAGGAACGTTTCCAGCCAGTCGATGGTTTCGATATCGAGGTGGTTCGTTGGTTCGTCAAGCATCAGCACGCGCGGGTTGCTCACCAACGCGCGGCCCAATGCCGCTTTACGCAGCCAGCCGCCGGAAAGCGAAGAGAGTTCGGTATCCGCATCCAGACCAATCTGCAGCAGCACGTCGTTGATACGGCTATCCAGCTGCCATAGGTTTTGATGGTCAAGAATGGTTTGCAGACGGCCCATCTCGTTGAGGTTCTTCTCGCTTGGATCTTCCATCACCAGATGGGAAATCGCGTGATAAGCCTTAAGATGCTCAGCCTGCTCGGCCACGCCTTCGGCAACGAAGTCGTATACGGAACCGGTAATGTTGCGTGGCGGATCCTGTTGCAGACGCGCCACCACCAAATCCTGCTCATAAATGATGCGGCCATCATCCAGCGGCTGTTCGCCGTTGATGATTTTCATCAGCGTCGATTTACCGGCGCCATTACGGCCAACCAGACAGACGCGTTCGCCCTCTTCGATATGCAGTTCGGTGTTATCCAACAGCGGCGCATCGCTGAACGAGAGGTAAGCGCCATGGATACTGATCAGTGACATAAAACTTATTCCTTACCGGCGTGGCTAACCAGCCAGCAGTTGTGAATTTGACGGTTGCGCGCGAAATCCTGCGACAGCGTTTTTTGGGTAATTTCCTGCGCCTGCAGACCCAGACGTTCTAAGCCGTCGAGATCCATTTTGAAGCCGCGCTTATTGTTGGAGAACATAATGGTGCCACCGCGACGCAGCAGACGTTTCAGGTTCTGCATCAGCATCATGTGATCGCGCTGCACGTCGAAATCGTCTTCCATGCGCTTTGAGTTAGAGAACGTCGGTGGATCAATAAAGATCAAATCGAACTGCTCATCACTCTCGCGCAGCCAGCTCAGGCAATCCGCATGCATCAGGCGGTGCTGACGGCCGGTTAAACCGTTAAGACGCAAGTTGCGCTCGGCCCACTCGAGATAGGTACGCGACATATCTACGGTGGTGGTGGTTTTCGCGCCACCCAAACCGGCGTGCACGCTGGCGGTGCCGGTATAGGCAAACAGGTTGAGGAAATCTTTGCCTGCACTCATCTTGCCGAGCATCTGGCGCGCGATACGGTGATCGAGGAACAAACCAGTATCCAGATAATCGGTGAGATTCACCAGCAGGCGCGCATCAAATTCCTGCACTTCGAAGAAATCGCCCTTCTCGCCCAGCTTTTGATACTGGCTTTTACCTTTCTGACGCTCGCGGGTTTTCATCACCAGACGATTCGCCGGGATCTCCAGCACGCTCAGCGTGGCGCTGATCACATCGAACAGACGCTGACGCGCTTTGTTGGCGTCCACGGTTTTCGGCGGCGCATACTCCTGAATCACCACCCAATCAGCGTAACGATCGACCGCCACGTTGTACTCAGGCAGATCGGCGTCATACAGGCGATAGCAGTCGATATTCGACTGACGCGCCCATTTATCCAGCTTCTTCAGGTTTTTGCGCAGGCGGTTAGCAAAATCTTCCGCGATCTGCGCGCCGCCTTCTGCGCTGGTCGCAGCCAGCTGATAGTTTTTCTGTACGCACTCGAGCGGGCCGTTTTTGGCTTTGAACTGGCGATCGGCACGCAGTTGCAAGCAGCTCAGCAACTCTGGCGAGGCGCTGAACAGCGACAGATTCCAGCCGCCGAAATTCTGCTTCATGATGCGGCCCAACTGGCTGTGCAGCGCAATCAGCGCCGGTTCGCTTTCCAGACGCTCACCGTACGGCGGGTTGCTCAATACCGTGCCAGTAATCTCTTTGCCCGCCAGCGGGTTCTTCAGCTTGATCACATCCTGCTGCGCGAAGGTGAACAGCTCGAACACGCCTGCACGACGGGCGTTGGCGCGCGCCGATTCCAGCACGCGGCTGTCATTATCGTAGCCAAAGAAACGGGCGGTCGCCGCAGCGGTGCCGACGCGTGCGCGCTCTTTCGCGGCAGCATGAACCTCCTGCCACACCGCCTGATTGTGTTTCTTCCAGCGATTAAAGCCCCAATGGGTACGCAGCAAGCCAGGTGCGCGATCGCAGGCGATCAGCGCCGCCTCCAGCAGCAGCGTACCGGAACCACACATCGGATCGACCAGCGGCGTGCTGCTCTGCCAACCCGAACGCATCACAATGGCCGCCGCTAAGGTTTCTTTTAACGGCGCGGCGCCGGTTTGCTGGCGATAGCCGCGCTGATGCAGTGAATCACCGCTCAGATCCAACGCAATGCTGACGCGATCTTTGTTCAGCCACGCATTGATGCGGATGCCCGGCTGTTCACGATCAACGTTCGGACGTTCCAGGTTCTGACGGGTAAAGCTGTCAACGATGGCATCTTTGATACGCAGCGCACCGAACTGGCTGTTGCGGATCACCTCGTTGGTGCCGCTAAAATGGATGGCAAAACTGGTGTTGCTGTCGAACATCTCGGTCCATGGAATACTTTGCGCACCCACGTAAAGATCGAGATCGCTCCAGACGCCAAATTCTCCCAGCGGCAGCAAAATGCGCGAAGCCAGACGGCTCCACAGCAGGCTTTGGTACATTACATGGTCGTCGGCCTGAAAGTGGACGCCGCCCTGCACCACCTGCAAATCCTGCGCACCCAGCGCGTCTAGCTCACTTTTCAACAGCTCTTCGAGCCCACGCGCCGTACTGGCAAACAGAGAATTCATATCGTCACTTTTTACTCTTGCTTAAATTGCTGCGCATTATAGCGAATCAGCGTGCTATGTCATAAAGTTAGCTTCTTTTAAACTTATGACCCTATTTCTGGAGTGGTGATGATTACGCTTTCACGCCTTTACATCCATCCCGTTAAATCTATGCGCGGTCTGCAACTGTCACATGCGCAGGTGCTGGAAAGCGGTCTGGGCTTTGATCGCATCTTTATGGTGACCGAACTGGACGGCACGTTTGTGACCGCGCGCCAGTTTCCGGAAATGGTGCGTTTCACACCCGCGCTGCTGCCGGATGGCCTGTTTTTACAAGCACCGGATGGTTCACAGGCGCTGGTCCGCTTCAATGATTTTACCGCTGAGCAGTCACCTACCGAAGTTTGGGGCAACCATTTCACCGCGCGTATTGCACCGGAAACGATTAATAGCTGGTTGAGCACCTTCTTCCCGCGTCCGGTGCAACTGCGCTGGACCGGCGCGGAACCGACGCGCCGCGTGAAGCGTTTTGATCATGTGCCGCTGAGCTTTGCCGACGGTTTTCCCTACCTGCTGGTGAATATGGCCTCATTGCAGGATCTGCAACAGCGCTGTCCGGCCAGCGTGCGCGTTGAGCAGTTCCGACCCAATCTGGTAGTAAGCGGCGCGGCCGCGTGGGAGGAAGATAGCTGGAAACGTCTGCAAATTGGTGAGATCACTTTTGAAATGCCGAAGCCGTGCAGCCGCTGCGTGTTTACCACCGTCGGCACCGAAACCGGCCGTAAACATCCTAATGGCGAACCGCTCACCACCTTGCAGGGTTTCCGCAGCGCGCAGGATGGTAGCGGCGATATCGATTTCGGCCTGAATTTGATTGCGCTCAACAGCGGCATTATTCGCGTCGGCGATGCGGTGACTATTCTTGAGAAGCAAACACCACGCGCTTACGGTGCGGGCGCCGTGATTGAAACGCTGGCGCCGGCCGCCAGCAGCCACAGCGCAGTGACCATTGATTATCAAGGTGCGCGCTTTAGCGGCGACAATCAGCAAGTGTTGCTGGAACAGCTGGAGATGCAGGGTTTCCGCATTCCCTACTCGTGCCGCGCCGGACTCTGTGGCAGCTGCAAAGTGACGTTGGTCGCGGGTGAAGTGAAAGCACTGAAGAAAAGCGCGGTGCGCGCGGATGGTACGATATTGAGCTGCAGCTGTATTCCGTCAGGCGATATCGAACTGGCGTAAGCCGATTACACCGCCCGCGCAAAGTGGGCGGTTTGTTCCTGCTGCTGTGGACGCAGGCGATCGTTCATGATCTTTATCGCATCACCCAACTGCATACCTTTACCTGCCACGTTCAACGCGTTTTGCGCTAATAAGCACAGCGCCGCATTTTCACCGCTTTCAACCACAAACAGTTGTGCCTGTTCGCCGCTATCAGCCAGCGTCACGGCCACCATATCGCCCGCAGCGGGCTGCCAGCTGTGCGCGTGATGAGCAAAGTGCCAGCTTTTAGGCATTAACGGTTTGAGAAAACGGCTGGCCACCAGCGCGTTTAAAACTAATTCGGCACGCTGATCGCCTTTTAATCCACTCTGACGGCAACGTTCTTCAAAGGTAAAATAGAGCGCGGCGTCATCAACGCAAAAACCGCTGACATTAAATGCATCAGGCGTCAGCATTTTACGCGAAAAGCGCGAGCGAAATAACATGCCGTCGGCTAAATCCAGCATCATGCGGTCATGCTCTGCGTCGAAATACCAACGCCAGTTGTCATCAGGTTTGATTTTCATGATCTGCCCTGTGGTTTATCGCTGCGCTAAATGGCGCTTAATTAAAAAAATAAATCTGAGAAAAAGCTGAAAAATGCACCAGCAGGACAAAATATAAACGAGCCGAAGGGATAAATAAACCCCTCGGCGCAGTAAAGTGGGAAATGTCTTAGAGGTGGGTCACGATATCTTTAATTAAGCCTGGGCCTTTATAAATAAATCCGGAGTATATCTGCACTAATGTTGCACCTGCGGCAATTTTCTCGCGCGCAGAAACCAGGGAATCAATACCACCGACGCCAATAATAGGTAAGCGGCCCTGCAGCTCTTGCGCCAGGCGGCGAATCACTTCGGTGCTGCGTGATTGCACCGGACGACCACTTAATCCACCCGCTTCTTCGGCATATTTAAGGCCGGTCACCAGCGAACGATCGAGCGTGGTATTGGTGGCAATCACACCATCAATATTGTGGCGCAGCAAACTGTCAGCAACCTGGATCAATTCTTCTTCGGTAAGATCCGGCGCGATCTTTACCGCCACCGGCACATATTTAAGGTGCCGTTCTTGCAGCTCTTGCTGTTTTAATTTGATGGCAGAGAGAAGATCATCCAGCGCTTCACCATATTGCAGCGTGCGTAATCCTGGCGTGTTCGGCGACGAAATATTGATGGCAATATAACCGGCGTGGGCATATACCTTTTCCATGCAGATCAGATAATCGTCTTTGCCATTTTCCACCGGCGTATCTTTATTTTTGCCAATATTGATGCCGAGAATGCCTTTAAAGCGCGACTTTTTGACGTTAGCGATCAGATGATCAACGCCGTGATTATTAAACCCCATGCGGTTAATAATCCCTTCCGCAGGCACTAAGCGGAACATACGCGGTTTATCATTTCCCGGTTGCGCTAGCGGCGTTACCGTTCCCACTTCGACAAAACCAAAGCCCATCGCGCCGAAGGCATCAATGCACTCGGCATTTTTATCGAGGCCAGCCGCTAAGCCGAGCGCGTTGGGGAAGGTTAATCCCATGCAGGTGACCGGACGTGATGGCAGCGACTGGCGAATCAGCCCTTCCAGCGGGGTGCCGCTGATAAAACGCAGTTGTTGAAAGGTGAGTTCGTGCGCACGCTCAGGATCAAGCTTAAACAGCGCCGGCCGGACGATAGGATATAACATGCACTCTCCTCAATGACGGAAACCAGGGAAGTCGGGGTGCACGGGAAAATGTGCGCCAGAATGGTAAGGTGCTCTGGCGCAAAAGTAAATTGTTCTACTGCATCACAATTTGATCGTTATCAGCGTCGTGCAGAATAGCGGCCAAGCTGTTCACGACACGCCTGCAGGCCGCTGTAAATCGTCGGGCAGTACCACATCAGCTTCAGACGCGCGCTGTGCTGCAACACATTGCGCACCAGCTGATTCACCTGCGGCTGCCAATCTGTCGGAATCACCATGTGATTTTTGCGGATCTGCGCCAGGCAGCTGTGCATCACCGTTTGGTAATAGCTATCCAGCAAGGCCGCATCCACCGGCAATTGCTGGTCACGCAGGAACTGTTCGCTGCTTTCACGCGCAATAAAGTAGTTTTTCACGTAGGAAAAATCGCGCGTGCTTTGCGATAACGAGGTCAGCATAAAGCGCTTGTAGTAGTAGCTTTGACTGGTGCAATAGATGTTACGCGCCTGCAGATAGAGCGCAAACATGTACGGTGCATCTTCATGGTTCTGGATCGGCAGAAACTGCAGCGCCAGTTGATCAATTAAGCGACGCGAAATGATGCTGCTCCACACCACGCGGTGCGCCGACTGATGCTGCATCAGCGTACGCAAGCTGGTGCTGCCGCCGGGCAATAATCCACTGACATGACGCTGGTGAATGGTTTGATAGTGACGCTGCGCGGCGGGCAGATCGAAGAACATTTTTGCGCCAAAGCAGAACAGGTCAATATCCTCATGGCGCGCCTGCACGCGACGGAAGTCGGCGAACAAGTCGGTGGAGACAAAATCATCCGCATCCATGAAGTAAACAAAATCGCCGGTTGCGACTGACAGTCCTTTCATACGCGCGGCACTGACGCCGCCGCGCTCACCGCTCAGCAGCATCACCTGCGGATGCTGGGCCGCAAACGCCGTTAGCCAGGCCACGCTGCTATCGCTGGAGCCATCGTCGATAACAATGATCTGTTCCGGCGGCGATGACTGCCGTAACAAAGAACTCATCGCTTCTGGCAGCCAGGGCGCGCAATTCCAGTTCGGAATGATGACCGAAACCGTAGGGATACGGTGAGATGACATCATGCTCATCCTCTTTCCTCAACGTTAAACAACGGAATTCTGAGACGCTTCAACACCACGCTGTGCAGCAGGCAGCAGACACCAAGATTGAACGCGCCAATCAAGCCGAGCCACAGCAGGTTGATCCAGCGATTTTGATTCCACTCGATCGGCAAGAAAGTGCTCAACCAGGCGATGGCGGCGGAAACCGCCCAAATCAGCATTACGTCGCGGGTTAACCAGGTGAAATGAATGCCCGGCGCGAAACGGCGATGCACCAGCCACGCCCAACCCACCAGATAGAAGATGTTTTGCCCCAGCCACAACCAACCGGTGCCCAACGCGCCGTAGTGAATAGCGCACCAGATGTTGAGCGGCACCAGCAGCACGGCAAAGCAGGTGAAGCCTTTCATGTGCAGCTTGAGGTTGCCGTTGATGTATTGCAGGTGATAGAGCAAGCCACAGATGGCCTGAATGCCGCTGCCCAACGCGTACAGGCTGAGAACAAACGACATCTCATCAACAATCTGACTCTTCTGCGTCCATGCCCACAGCAGCGGGCCGGCGTAACAGGCAATAGTAATGCTGAGCGGCGCCATAAAGATCGCCACCGCCTGCGTGGTGTAGCGATAGAGTTTCAGCGACTCCGCATCGCCCTCTTTACGGGTTTTCATGCCGGTCATACGTGGCACAATCGCCTGCATAATCGGGCTGCTGAGCAGCAGAATGCCGGTCGCAGCCGTCGCCACCACGGTAAACGAACCGTATTCGCTTAGCGGCAGCGTCTTGGAAAGTACCAATCGGTCGATTTGCGAAATAAAGGTCCACACCGCACTGGAAAACGCCGCGCTGAGGGCAAAACGAATAAAGGGTTTCAGCACCTCTTTCAGATCGCCGCGCTTCTCTTTGCGCGCCGCTTTGGGGATCAGCTGGCAGGATTTGTAGATACAGCAGGCCGCTTCGGCAATCGATACCAGCAGTTGCCAGACAAAGAACGCCAATACCGGATTGGAGAAGAACTGAATCACCAGCACTGCGCCGAAGGTGCGTAAGGTGGTGATGACCAGGTTGACGCCGTTCAGCCAGACTTGATGTTCGAAGCCGACAATCACGCTGCGATACGGACTGGTGCGCCAGCGAATCGCGGCGGTAATCACCATAATCGCCACGGCAATCACCACATCGCCCGCCGGAAGATGACGTGCATCTAACCAATGCGTGGCAATCCACGGCGTTGCCAGCCAACCCAACACCACCAGCACAATGGTGGAGAACAGGAAGAATTTGGTCAGCGTGGCAAACAGCGCCGGGAACCAGACGAACTCCGCCTGATTTGCACGATAGCGCGCCGCTTCCCGCATTAAGGTAGTAGAAACACCGGCATCAAGTAATTGCAGCCAGGTTAATAAGATCGAAAAGAAGCCCACTAAACCGTAGGCTTCCATTCCTAAGTGTTGAATATAAAGTGGTACAACCAAAATACCTGACAGCGTCAGATAGATTTGACCAACATAGTTGGCAATCGCGTTACGTTTTATAGACATAGGTGTTTTGGCATCTGGGGATTATCTCAGTGGCCTTAAGCGTGACATAAAAGTATTCACGCGCACACCGGAGTTATTCTTAAAATTAACCTTGGTGCTAAGCGCCCAGCCTTTTTCTCATTTTCATCATGGAGAAATAGATGTCAGGTTGTTTCAGCATAAGTTTTTCCATTGCTCCCTTGGCCGGGAAGTTTTCCGCAAAGTAGGTTAATGCGTGGCGGGTATTATCTGAGAATTTCGCCGCGCCACTTAACTCGTACTGGACTAATTGCAATAAGCCGCTGCGTAAATAACTTTCCCGATAGCGGTTTCGCTCTGGAATATAGTGTGACAAACGCGTGAGTTTTTCATAATCAGTAATAAATTGCTGATAAGTTAAGCGCGGCGAGGCATCGGCTTTGGTGGTCAGCGACGCTTCGCTGGCGTAATCGAGTACCCACGCAGTTTGCGTATGCAGTAATCCGGCGAGCATCACATCCTGAATACGCGTCAGCGGCGCACCCACGCGGGCCAGGCCAGCACGCAAGATCACCGCAAAGCCGCCCTGCTGCCACCAGCGCTGCTCATGCAGCTGCTGAAACAGCTGCAGAGACGAGTGTAAACCGTTCGCCAGCTCGCGCTTCGCCAGTGAGATAATAAAGCAGTTCAGCTCTGGACGCTGGTCACTGAGCTTCGCCACGTCCTGCAGCAGGCTGGCCGGCAAGGCGCTGCGTTCGGCGCTGAACAGCAGGAAATCATCTTCTGCAGGCGTGCTGTGCGGGAAGGTTGGCAGCAATGAAGAAGTAAGATGCGCACCCGCGGCATCGGGTTGCAGCCAATAACACACCAGCTCTTCTTCTGGTTTAGGTGAGGGTGAGATGCGATTGAAGGTGGCAGGCACGACCTGCTGCTCAGTTAAATCCTGAGCAAATGAAGAACTACCCATATTTATCTCCCTAAGAATAAATTGGCTTGCCGCAACGGCAGTTCACGCCACAAAACGCGGGCGTAAATAAATAAGTGAAATATCGTTATCGTGTTCTAGCGGAAATTAGCTCAACCAATTATAAACAGGCCGGGGATTGTAATTCCAACCACTATTAGTATTAACACGTAACTTAAGAGATTCATTGTTTAGCGCGACTGCATGAAGTGTGAAGTTGATCTGCGCAAAGTTGCATTAGTTGTAACCGGCAAGATGAATGGCACGTATTTTATTAACCTTTATTCGCGTTTCGACATAAATTTCGTGAAATAAAAACCACGCTATATTAGGAAACAATCAAACCTTACT
Organism: Enterobacter sp. Sphag1F; assembly: GCF_014193275.1. NCBI lineage: Bacteria > Pseudomonadati > Pseudomonadota > Gammaproteobacteria > Enterobacterales > Enterobacteriaceae > Enterobacter > Enterobacter sp. Sphag1F. The sequence continues at coordinate 523,027 of NZ_JACHZD010000002.1, forward strand.
AAGGTTAATCCGATTCATAAAAAAATGAATAGTGGTGAATTGCTGGTTTTTCCCCATATCTTTCAATAGTAACCTCCGCATTTATCCGGCATCCACGTGGTCTGTGTAAATATATTTCTCCGGTTACTTCTCTGTTTTACCCATGCATTACGACCCTTAATCATTAAACTCAGTCCAATGGGCCTCAGGATTTATATAACCGCCTACTTCCTGCACCGCTTTTCAGATTATGCCTAAGTGCCCATCGGCAGCTTTTTTACCCTTCCTTTATATGTCGCTGGCTATCCCATTTTGCGACTTAGGATTACCAGATAAATCATTTAAGCCTCGCTGCCCGCTCTGACAGTATTGAACATATCAGTTCTGAATATCAGATAATCAATAACTTTCAGTTATAAGGAGTGACCATGCGGGTTATTACGCTGGCGGGCAGCCCTCGCTACCCTTCACGCTCTACTGCGCTGCTGAGCCTTTGCCAGCACGCGCTGGAAGCACGCGGCGTCGAAGTGATTCCGTGGAATATTCACAACTTCCAGCCTGAAGATTTGCTCTATGCACGCTTCGATTCACCTGCCTTAGCCGCGTTGAAAGCTGATTTGGCGCTGGCGGATGGCGTGATTGTCGCCACGCCTATTTATAAAGCTTCGTTTTCTGGCGCACTGAAAACTCTGCTCGATCTGCTGCCAGAGCGCGCGCTGGAGCACAAAGTGGTGCTGCCACTGGCCAGCGGCGGCAGCGCGTCACATCTGCTGGCGGTGGATTACGCGCTGAAGCCGGTGCTGAACGCGCTGAAGGCGCAGGAAGTGCTGCACGGCGTGTTCGCCACTGACGGCCAGATTACTGATTACGATCGCCAGCCGCTGCTCGATCCGCTGCTATCGCAACGCATTGACGAAGCGCTGGATACCTTCTGGCACGCGCTGCATCGTCGCCACCAACCTTACGCACAAGCGGTATAAAGGAAGAGAGATGAAAAGGATATTGACGGGTTTACTCATGCCAGCCGTAGCGGCACTGCTCACCTTGAGCGTGAGCGCCCAGGCCGCCGACGCACCCGAACAGTTGCGTATCGGATATCAGAAAGGTTCGGTGAGCATGGTTTTGGCGAAAACCCATAAGCTGCTTGAGCAGCGCTTCCCGCATACCAACATCAAGTGGGTGGAATTCCCGGCGGGCCCGCAGATGCTCGAGGCGCTTAACGTCGATAGCATCGATTTGGGCAGCACCGGCGACATTCCACCGCTGTTTGCCCAAGCTGCGGGTGCCGATCTGCTGTACGTCGGCTCGGAGCCACCTAAGCCGCAGGCCGAAGTAATTCTGGTGCCGAAAGATAGCCCGATTCACAGCGTGGCCGAACTGAAAGGCCATAAAGTGGCGTTCCAGAAAGGCTCCAGCTCGCACAACTTGCTGTTGCGTGCGCTGGAACAAGCCGGACTGAGCTTTAAAGATATTCAGCCAACCTATCTGACACCCGCCGATGCGCGCGCCGCGTTCCAGCAAGGTGACGTCGATGCCTGGGCGATTTGGGATCCTTACTACTCAGCCGCCCTGCTGCAAGGCAACGTGCGCGTGCTGGCCGACGGCAGCAAACTCAATCAAACCGGCTCCTTCTATTTAGCCACGCGCAAATACACCGAGGCTAACGGCGCCTTCGTGCAGCAGGTTCTGAATACCTTCAGCGACGCCGATGCATTAACGCGCAGTCAGCGCGACCAGAGTATCGATCTGCTGGCAAACGCCATGGGCTTACCGAAACCGGTGATTGCCAGCTATCTCGACCATCGTCCACCGACCACCATTACGCCGGTCAGCGCCCATACCGCGCAGGCCCAACAGCAAACGGCCGATCTGTTTTATGCCAATCATCTGATGCCGGTAAAAGTGAATATCGCTGACCGCATCTGGCATCCACAATCCGCCCAGCCTAAAGGAAATTAATCATGAGCGTATCCGTATTTTGGTTTCTCCCGACGCACGGCGATGGTCACTATCTTGGCACAGCGGAAGGTTCGCGCCCGGTTGATCATGGTTACCTGCAACAGATTGCGCAGGCAGCGGATCGCCTTGGCTTCGGCGGCGTGCTGATCCCCACCGGCCGCTCCTGTGAAGATGCCTGGCTGGTGGCAGCATCACTGATTCCGGTGACGCAGCGTCTGCGTTTCCTCGTTGCACTGCGTCCGGGCGTGATTTCACCGACGCAAGCGGCGCGTCAGGCCGCCACGCTGGATCGTCTGTCGAATGGTCGCGCGCTGTTTAATCTGGTTACCGGCGGCGATCCGGAAGAGTTGGCAGGCGATGGCGTATTCCTCGATCACCGCGAACGCTATGAAGAATCCGCCGAGTTTACCCGCGTCTGGCGTCGCGTAAGCGAAGGCGAAACGGTCGATTACGAAGGCAAGCATGTGAAAGTGCGCGGTGCGCGTCTGATGTTTAAAGCGGTGCAGGAACCGCGTCCGCCGCTGTGGTTTGGCGGATCGTCGGATGCCGCGCAGGATCTGGCCGCCGAGCAGGTTGATGTTTATCTCACCTGGGGCGAACCGCCCGCGTTAGTTAAAGAGAAGATTGAGCAAGTGCGCGCCAAAGCGGCGGCACAAGGCCGCACCGTGCGCTTCGGGATTCGTCTGCACGTGATTGTGCGTGAAACTAATGAAGAAGCGTGGCAAGCGGCGGATCGCCTGATTGCTCATCTTGACGATGCCACCATTGCCAAAGCGCAGGCCGCGTTTGCGCGCACCGATTCAGTGGGCCAGCAGCGCATGGCGGCACTGCACGGTGGACGTCGCGACAAGCTGGAGATCAGCCCGAACCTGTGGGCCGGTGTCGGTCTGGTGCGTGGCGGCGCGGGAACCGCGTTAGTGGGTGATGGCCCAACCGTGGCGGCGCGCATGCAGGAGTATCAGGATCTCGGCATCGAGACCTTTATTCTCTCCGGCTATCCGCATCTGGAAGAGGCTTATCGCGTTGGCGAGTTGCTGTTCCCGCACCTCGATTTGGCGATTCCGGAAGTACCGAAGCCGCGCGTGGTGCAAGCGCACGGCGAAGCGGTGGCCAACGATTTCACGCCGCAAAAAGTGTCACAGAGCTAAAGGAGCCGATCATGGCGAACGTTAAAACCAAGCTGACGAATGCTGTGCTGCCCTGGGTGTTGCCGGTGGTGCTGATTGCGGTATGGCAACTGGCATCGCAAGTGGGTTGGCTGTCGACGCGCATTTTGCCGTCGCCAGAAAATATCCTCATCACCTTCTGGAAGCTGACGGTGAGCGGTGAACTGTGGCAAAACCTGGCGATCAGCAGCTGGCGTGCCGCCATCGGTTTCTCCATTGGCGGCTCGATTGGTTTAATTTTGGGTTTGATAACCGGCACCTCGCGCGTCGGTGAGCGCTTGCTGGATACTTCAGTGCAAATGCTGCGTAACGTGCCGCATCTGGCGCTGATTCCGCTGGTGATTCTGTGGTTTGGCATCGACGAATCCGCCAAGATTTTCCTCGTGGCGCTGGGCACCTTGTTCCCGATTTACCTCAACACTTATCACGGCATTCGTAACATTGATCGGGGTTTAGTCGAGATGGCGCGCAGCTACGGCTTGTCTGGCTGGAGCCTGTTCATTCAGGTGATTCTGCCGGGTGCGTTGCCTTCGATTATGGTTGGCGTGCGTTTTGCCCTTGGCCTGATGTGGCTGACGCTGATTGTCGCCGAAACCATTTCCGCTAACTCCGGCATTGGTTATCTGGCAATGAACGCGCGTGAATTCCTGCAAACCGACGTGGTGGTGGTGGCCATCATTCTCTATGCCCTGCTCGGCAAACTGGCTGACGTTGCGGCACAACTGCTGGAGCGCGTCTGGCTGCGCTGGCATCCGGCCTACCAATTGAAGGAGAACGCATGAGCAACGCAACCCTAAATCCGGCGCGTTTAAATCGCGGTACGCCGGTTGGTGTGAATGGCGTCAGCAAGCAATATGGCGATCGCACCATCCTGAATAATATCGATCTGCATATTCCGTCCGGGCAGTTTGTCGCCGTCGTCGGCCGCAGCGGCTGCGGGAAAAGTACCTTGTTGCGTCTGCTGGCGGGACTCGAATCGACCACGCGCGGTGCCTTGCTGGCGGGCAATGCGCCGTTATCCGAGGCACGCGAAGATACGCGTTTGATGTTCCAGGATTCACGCTTGCTGCCGTGGAAAAAGGTAATTGATAACGTTGGGCTGGGACTGAAAGGCCGCGAATGGCGCGCCGCCGCGCTGGACGCGCTGGAAGCCGTGGGATTGGCGGACCGCGCCAACGAGTGGCCTGCTGCGTTGTCCGGCGGACAGAAACAGCGTGTGGCGCTGGCACGTGCGCTGATTCATCGTCCAGGTTTGCTGCTGCTCGATGAGCCACTCGGTGCGCTGGATGCGTTGACGCGCATCGAAATGCAGGGATTGATTGAGTCGCTGTGGCAGCAGCATAACTTCACTGTGCTACTGGTGACGCACGATGTCAGCGAAGCGGTGGCGATTGCCGATCGCGTGCTGCTCATCGAGGAAGGACAGATTGGCCTGGATTTGCTCGTCGATTTGCCACGCCCACGCCGTCGTGGATCGGCACGTCTGGCAGAGCTGGAAGCGGAAGTGCTGGATCGGGTGATGAAACGCGGTTTGTCGGAACAGCCGTTGAAGTTTGCGCAGCAGAGTTAGTGATAGAGGTCGCCATAAATGGCGACCCTACGGTTACTTTTACGCGTTCAACGCCTTGGTAATCTTCTCGTACAGATCGCCAGACAGCTTATCCAGCCCTTTCAACGTTTCCAGCGCCTTACGCATCAGCGCCTGACGATCGGCATCGTAGCGTTTCAGGCGAATCAGCGGCTCGATCATCCGTGCAGCCACTTGCGGGTTGCGCGTGTTCAGATCGGTCAACATCTCCACCAGGAACTGATAACCGCTGCCATCTTTGGCGTGGAATGCCGCTGGATTGCCTGAGGCAAACGCACCAATCAGTGAACGGATACGGTTCGGGTTGCCCATGGTGAACGAACGGTGATTCAGCAGCTTACGCACGTTGCTCAGCACATCCGCCGCTGGGCTGGTGGCTTGCAGCACAAACCATTTATCCATCACCAAACCATCCTGATGCCAGCGCTCATCATAGGCCGCCAGCAGCGAATCGCGGCATGGCAGGTTCGCCGCTACCGCTGCCGCCAGCGCCGCTAATGCGTCGGTCATGTTGTTCGCCTGCTGATATTGCGCCTGCACCAGCTTGTCGGCCTGTGCCGCATCGGCAAACGCCAGATAGCCGAGGCAGACGTTTTTCAGCGTGCGCTTGCCAATCTCCGCATGCTCAATTTTGTATTCGCCGCTTTGGTTGGCCAGATAGAGCGCGAAGAATTCGTCACTCAACTCTTTAGCCAGCGTACGTACCAGCGCATCGCGCACTGCCGAGATCGCCAGCGGATCGATGACATCAAACAGTTCGGCGATTTCATTCTCAGACGGCAGCGACAGAATCAGCACTTTCAACGCTGGGTCGCCCTGCTCATCCAGCAATACCGCGCGGAACGCATCGGCCACATGTAGCGGCAACGACAGCGGCTGACCTTGCTGATGACGCGCCACGTTGAGGCGAATGTAGGTCGCCAGCAGGCTTTGCGCCGCATCCCAGCGCGCGAAGTCGTTGCGCGCGTGGCGCATCAGAAAGGTAAGTTGTGCATCGCTCCATTTATAATCGAGCTTCACTGGCGCCGAGAATTCACGCAGCAGCGATGGTACCGGCTGGAAATACACGTTATCGAAAATAAAGGTCTGAAACTCTTCGGTAACATTCAGCACGTGATGCACCGGATGACCGTTATGCTGCAGCGGGATCACCTTGCCTTCGTTATCGTACAGTTCGATATCCAGCGGAATGTGCAGCGGCAACTTCTCTTTTTGTTCGGCGGTGGCTGGCGTGCGCTGGGTGACGTGCAGCGTGTACTGTTCCAGTTCTGGATTGTAGTCATCGCGCACCGTCAGAATCGGCGTGCCCGCCTGGCTGTACCAGCGGCGGAACTGCGACAGATCGACGTTCGACGCATCTTCCATCGCCTGCACGAAATCATCACAGGTTGCGGCGCTGCCATCGTGACGCTCGAAGTAGAGTTGCATGCCTTTCTGGAAGTTCTCTTCGCCCAGCAAGGTGTGCATCATGCGGATCACTTCTGAACCTTTTTCATACACCGTTAAGGTGTAGAAGTTGTTCATTTCGATCACCTGATCCGGACGGATCGGATGCGCCATTGGGCTGGCGTCTTCCGCGAACTGCGCACCGCGCATCACGCGTACGTTATCGATACGGTTCACCGCGCGCGAACCGAGATCGGAGCTGAACTCCTGATCGCGGAACACCGTCAAACCCTCTTTCAGGCTGAGCTGGAACCAGTCGCGGCAGGTCACGCGGTTGCCGGTCCAGTTGTGGAAATATTCGTGACCGATAACGGCTTCAATACCGAGGTAATCTTTGTCGGTGGCGGTTTCAGCTTTCGCCAGCACATATTTGGAGTTGAAGACGTTGAGGCCTTTGTTCTCCATCGCGCCCATATTGAAGAAATCCACCGCGACGATCATAAAGATGTCGAGGTCGTACTCAAGGTTAAAGCGCTCTTCATCCCACTTCATGCTGGCTTTCAGCGAGGTCATCGCCCAATCGGCACGATCGAGGTTGCCGCGATCGACAAAGATCTCCAGCGCCACATCACGACCAGAACGGGTAGTAAAGCTATCGCGTAATACGTCGAAATCACCCGCCACCAGCGCAAACAGGTAGCACGGTTTCGGGAACGGATCTTGCCACTTCACCCAATGGCGGCCATCTTCATGGCGCCCGCTCTCCAGCTTGTTGCCGTTGGAGAGCAAGTAAGGATAACGCGCGGCATCGGCAATGATGGTGGTGGTGAAGCGCGCCAGCACGTCAGGGCGATCGAGATACCACGTAATGTGGCGGAAACCTTCGGCTTCACATTGGGTACAGAGCGCCTCGCCAGATTGGTATAACCCTTCCAGCGCGGTGTTTTTATCCGGATGAATGTCATTAATGATGGTCAGAGTGAAGTTGTCCGGTAGCTGGCTGATGAACAACGCACCCTCTTCTTCGCGGTAATGCGACCACGGATTGCCATCCACCGCCAGCGATACCAGTGTGAGATCTTCGCCATCCAGACGCAGTTCAGCATCGGCAGCGCCCAGACGCTTCAGCTGACTGACCGCTGTGACGCGCGTCGAAGCTGCATCCAGATCAAAAGTCAGGTCGATATCGGTAATGGTGTAATCCGGCGCACGGTAATCGTGGCGATATTTAATTTGCGGCTGTTGCGTCATGAGTCCTTCTCGCATCGTTAAATCGTTAATATGTTGACCCGTCAAAGTCTAAGCGGGTTGTGCCTTGGTTGCCACGGTCAATGCGTGCGTTCGTTGAAAAGGCTACAATTCATTAACAATGGCACAAATGACCCTCGACCTGCCACCCGCAATTATGGTGTGATCGCGGTCATTACTGTTTTATACTCCTGCGTCTTTATGACTTTGTTGAACACCGGGCTCTGCTCCGCGGAAGAGGATGCTGAAACGCACCATGACTGGACATGCTTCCCCGATTTTGACCACGCTGCTTGATACCGATGCGTACAAGCTTCATATGCAGCAGGCCGTCTATCATCGCTATTATGATGTCCCGGTTACGGCGGAATTTCGCTGCCGTGGCGACGAACTGCTCGGTATTTATGCGGACGAGATCCGCGCACAAATTGAAACCCTGCAAACGCTCGCCCTGAGCGACGATGAGTATCACTACCTCAGCGGGCTGCCTTTCTTCCAAAGCGATTACCTTAACTGGCTGCGCCAGTTCCGCCTCGATCCGTCACAAGTCAACGTGCGTAATAACAACGGCCATCTGACGATTCAGATCAGCGGGCCGTGGCGTGAAGTGATTCTGTGGGAAGTGCCGCTGCTGGCGCTGATCAGTGAGGTGGTGCATCGCCATCGCACGCCGCAAATGGGTGTGGATCAGGCTGTTGCGCACTTGCAGCACAAGCTTACGGATTTCCGCCAGCAGGTCGGCGATTTGGATATGTCACGCTTCCAGTTGATGGATTTTGGTACGCGTCGGCGCTACTCCAAAGCGGTGCAGGAAGCGATTGTCGCTACGCTCAAAGCGGAATTTCCGTGGCTGGTTGGCACCAGTAACTACGATTTGGCGCGTCGCCTGCAGCTTAATCCGGTGGGCACGCAAGCACACGAATGGTTCCAGGCGCACCAGCAAATCAGTCCGGTATTGGCGAACAGCCAACGTGCGGCGCTGCAATCCTGGCTGGACGAGTATGACGACCAGTTAGGTATCGCCCTGACCGACTGCATCACCATGGATGCCTTCCTGCGCGACTTTGGTCCCGGTTTTGCTCATCGTTATCAAGGCCTGCGCCATGACTCCGGCGATCCAGTGGAATGGGGTGAAAAAGCCATTGCGCACTATCAGCGTCTGGATATCGATCCAAAAAGCAAAACGCTGGTGTTCTCAGATAATCTCAATCTGGATAAAGCGCTGGCGCTCTATCGTCACTTCGGCCAACGGGCCAACGTGGTATTCGGTATCGGAACGCGCTTGTCCTGCGATATTCCGGGCGTGACGCCGCTGAATATCGTGATCAAACTGGTGAGCTGCAATGGCAAACCGGTGGCAAAACTCTCCGACAGCCCCGGCAAAACCATTTGCCAGGATAAAGCCTTCGTGCGCGCCTTGCGCAAAGCCTTCGATCTGCCGCTGGTCAAAAGAGCCAGCTGATTCTTATTGCAGGGTGCTTGCACCCTGCTTTCACGCAACAAATCTCCGATTAACCCGGCAATTTTGCTTGTTTCCTGTCGGCTCGCAAGTAACATAGCAAAACCCTGAAAAAGGGCTTTTATCCACCTTCTTTTATATATAGAGAGAACTTTATGAGCGTTGTGCCTGTAGCGGATGTACTGCACGGCCGTGTCGCGGTTGACAGTGAAGTCACCGTACGTGGTTGGGTGCGTACCCGAAGAGATTCCAAAGCTGGTCTTTCCTTTATCGCCGTTTACGACGGTTCCTGCTTTAATCCCGTTCAGGCCGTCGTCAATAATTCTCTGAATAATTATCAGGATGAAGTGCTGCGTCTGACCACCGGCTGCTCGGTGATCATTACCGGCAAAGTGGTCGAGTCGCCAGGCGAAGGCCAGGCCTTCGAGATGCAGGCAACCAAGGTTGAAGTCACCGGTTGGGTTGACGATCCGGACACCTATCCGATGGCGGCAAAACGTCACAGCATCGAATACCTGCGTGAAGTGGCGCATCTGCGTCCGCGTACTAATTTGGTGGGCGCCGTGGCACGTGTGCGTCATACGCTGGCGCAAGCGCTGCATCGCTTCTTCCACGAAAACGGTTATTTCTGGGTTTCGACTCCGCTGATCACCGCTTCGGATACCGAAGGTGCCGGCGAGATGTTCCGCGTTTCAACGCTGGACCTGGAAAACCTGCCGCGCGATCCGCAGGGCAAAATCGATTTCGATAAAGACTTCTTCGGTAAAGAAGCGTTCCTGACCGTATCCGGCCAGCTCAATGCCGAAACTTACGCCTGTGCGCTGTCGAAGGTGTATACCTTTGGTCCAACTTTCCGCGCAGAAAACTCCAACACCAGCCGCCATCTGGCGGAATTCTGGATGCTGGAGCCGGAAATTGCTTTCGCAACGCTGGATGATGCCGCAGCTCTGGCTGAATCTATGCTGAAATACGTGTTCCAGGCCGTTCTCAACGAGCGTGCTGATGACATGGCCTTCTTTGCTGAGCGCGTGGATAAAGATGCGATTGCGCGACTCGAGCGTTTCGTGACTACCGACTTTGCTCAGGTGGATTACACCGATGCGGTTGAAATCCTGCTGAAAAGCGGCCAGACCTTCGAGAACCCGGTTTCATGGGGCGTGGATCTGTCATCCGAGCATGAGCGTTACCTCGCAGAGCAGCACTTCAAAGCGCCAGTGGTAGTGAAAAACTATCCGAAAGACATCAAAGCCTTCTATATGCGTATGAATGAAGATGGCAAAACCGTGGCGGCGATGGATGTACTCGCGCCGGGCATCGGTGAAATCATCGGTGGTTCACAGCGTGAAGAGCGTCTGGATGTGCTGGATGCGCGTCTGGCGGAAATGGGTCTCAATAAAGAAGATTATTGGTGGTATCGTGACCTGCGTCGTTATGGCACCGTGCCACATGCTGGTTTTGGATTAGGTTTCGAACGATTAATCGCCTATGTCACCGGCGTACAAAATGTAAGGGATGTTATCCCCTTCCCACGTACTCCACGCAACGCGAATTTCTAAATTTAGCGATTAATTATAAGTAATTCATATATATAAAGAGGTCGGCCTAGCCGGCCTTTTTTTATTTTTGTAAATTTAGAGTTCTCTCACAAAGTTCCCGATATTTTACATTTTGTAATACATATTTTCCTTTTGATACCTAATCGAGAGATTTGAATCATTTTCGGGCTAGAATTAGCAACCCTGTGATGGAAAGATGCGTGCAGACACAGGAGACATCAAACTTCTTTCAAGGTTCTGTAAAGATTTCTTGGCAGCAGTGGCAGATGTCCAAATAACTCCAATGAGGGTAATAAAAAATGATGAAGCGCAACATTCTTGCAGTGGTTATCCCTGCTCTGTTAGCTGCCGGCGCAGCAAACGCAGCAGAAATCTATAATAAAGACGGCAACAAGCTGGACCTGTACGGTAAAGCTGTTGGTCTGCACTATTTCTCGGATGACGCTGGCAGCGACGGCGACCAGACTTATGTTCGCTTCGGCTTCAAGGGTGAAACCCAGATTAATGACCAACTGACCGGTTACGGCCAGTGGGAATACAACATTCAGGCTAACAACTCTGAAGGTTCTGATGCACAAGACGGCAACAAAACCCGTCTGGGCTTCGCAGGTCTGAAATTTGGCGATGCGGGTTCAATCGACTACGGTCGTAACTACGGCGTTGTATATGACGCAATTGGCTGGACTGACGTTCTGCCAGAATTCGGTGGCGACTCAGGTTACTCAGACAACTTCATGAACGGTCGTAGCACCGGCCTGCTGACCTACCGTAACACCAACTTCTTCGGTCTGGTTGACGGTTGGAACTTCGCAGCACAGTACCAGGGCAAAAACGATCGCTCTGATATCCGCCGTGCAAACGGTGACGGCTATGGTCTGTCAACCTCTTACACCTCACCAATCGGTGTTGGTGTAGCTGCAGCCTATAGCAGCAGCGACCGTACTAATGCGCAGTCAGCTGGTACTGTGCGTGATACTGATACTTCAACCAACGTAGCGACTGGTGTTGGCGCTGGTAAACGTGCTGAAAACTGGGCAACTGCTCTGAAGTATGACGCTAACAACGTATACCTGGCAGCAATGTACGGCGAAACTCGTAACTCGACTCCAATCAGCTCTGGTGACTTGTCTGCGTTCGCTAACAAAGCTCAGAACTTCGAAGTTGTTGCACAGTACCAGTTCGACTTCGGTCTGCGTCCGTCCATCGCCTATGTTCAGTCTAAAGGCAAAGACATCGAAGGCGTTGGCGATGCTGACCTGGTTAAATACATTGAAGTTGGCGCAACTTACTACTTCAACAAAAACATGGCTACCTACGTTGATTACAAAATCAACCAGCTGAACGATGACAACCCACTGGGTATTGCTACCGACGACGTAGTTGCACTGGGTCTGGTTTACCAGTTCTAATCACCCGATTAGATTTGCGTAATACCTAAAAACGGAGCCTTCGGGCTCCGTTTTGCATTTCAGTGATCGGCTTCGCAATTAGCTTTTCTACTTTATCCTGCTGACATATTTCTTTTTTATATCAGCGGTTGGCAAGCGTGCCAACTGACGTTAACCTGATAACTCATTTCGCTAAAGTTCACCCAAACGGAACTGACTCATGTTTGAATCGATCTCTGCCGCACCCGCCGATCCTATTCTGGGACTGGCTGACCTTTTTCGTGCCGACGACCGCACGAATAAAATCAATCTTGGCATTGGTGTTTATAAAGATGAAACCGGTAAAACGCCGGTGCTCACCAGTGTTAAAAAAGCTGAGCAGTATTTGCTGGAAAATGAAACCACCAAGAACTACCTGAGCATTGATGGTCTGGCGGATTTCGCACGTTGCACGCAGGAGTTACTGTTCGGCAAAGAGAGCGCACTGATTTCAGCCGGTCGCGCCTGCACCGCACAAACGCCAGGCGGCACCGGTGCCCTGCGCGTTGCGGCAGATTTTCTGGCAAACCAGACCAGCGTAAAGCGCGTTTGGGTGAGCAATCCAAGCTGGCCGAACCATAACAATGTGTTCAACGCTGCTGGCCTCGAAGTATGTGATTACGATTATTACGATGCTGCAAGCCACAGCCTGGATTTCGACGCTATGGTTGCATCACTGCAGGAAGCCAAAGCGGGCGATGTAGTCCTGTTCCACGGCTGCTGCCACAACCCAACCGGCGTTGATCCTTCTGCAGAGCAATGGCAGCAGCTGGCGCAGCTGTCGCAAGAGAAAGGCTGGCTGCCGCTGTTTGATTTCGCCTATCAGGGCTTTGCTCGCGGTCTGGACGAAGATGCGGAAGGGCTGCGTATTTTTGCCGCTTCACATCAGGAACTGATCGTTGCCAGCTCTTACTCGAAGAACTTCGGTTTATATAACGAGCGTGTTGGTGCATTAACGCTGGTTGCAGCGAGCAGCGACGTGGCAAAAACCGCGTTTAGCCAAGTGAAATATACGATTCGCGCCAACTACTCCAATCCGCCGTCACACGGTGCGGCAGTTGTCGCCACCATCCTCAGCAACGATGCGCTGCGTACCATCTGGATTCAGGAGCTGACCGATATGCGTCAGCGTATCCAGCGCATGCGTCAGCTATTTGTGAACACGTTGGCAGAGAAAGGTGCTAATCAGGACTTTAGCTTCATCATCAAGCAAAATGGTATGTTCTCGTTCAGCGGCCTGACCAAAGATCAGGTAGTACGTCTGCGTGAAGAGTTTGGTGTGTATGCTGTAAATTCTGGTCGCGTTAACGTGGCAGGCATGACGCCAGATAACATGTCGGCGCTGTGTGAAGCGATTGTCGCGGTTTTATAAGCCAGGTTACAAATAACGACAAATGGGCCTAGATGGCCCATTTTTTATTCTTGCAGGAACGGATTGCTGAGGCGCTCACGACCTAGCGTTGAGATAGGCCCGTGACCCGGCACAAAAGTCACATCATCGCCCAGCGGCAGCAGCTTGGTTTTAATCGCATCGATCAAGTCGCTATGGCTGCCCTGCGGGAAATCGGTACGTCCCACGCCACCGTTGAAAATCACATCACCTGAAATCAGCAGACGTCCTGCACGATCAAAGAACACGATGTGTCCCGGCGTATGGCCAGGACAAAGCAGCACTTCCAGCACAACATTACCGACCTGCACTGTTTCGCCCTCTTCCAGCCAGCGATCGGGCGTCAACGGCGCGCATTCGGGTAATCCAAACATGCGGCTCTGTGTAGGCAGATTGTCTAACCAGAAAGCATCAAGCGGATGCGGACCGACAATCGGCACCTGATAATGTGCTGCAAGTTCCGCAGCGGCACCAACGTGATCGAGATGTCCATGTGTGAGCAGGATTTGTGACGGCGTTAAACCACGTTCTGCCAGCACGGCTTTAATGGTTTCTGCATCGCCGCCGGGATCGACCAATGCGGCTTGTTGGGTTTCGTCATCCCAAATAACTGAACAGTTTTGGGAAAAAGCCGTAACCGGAATAATTTGGTAATTCATAGCGCTCCATGACCGACACACGCAGCGCTGCCGGTATCAGGACCAGTGCCTTGCAGGCCCGGTATCTATGTGTACGAAGTTGCTGCGCGGGTAATATCCTACACCACCGGCGCGCATAGATAACGCGGCTTTGCGAACATTGCTCAACGAAATTCCCTCAATGTGGAAATCCATCGCTTGTCCTTTGGTGTGATAGCTTTTTTTCGCCACGCCCGGACCCGATTCACGCAGCATAGTGTTAGTGGCTAAAGTGCGGTAACCCGAAATCAACTGCACCGGCTTACGCGTATCGAGCAACGTTTGCAGGCGGTAAAGCTGATCAAAAAGATGGGGATCGATGTTCTTCACCTGATTGGCGCGGTAATCACGGAAAAAGTGATTTAAGCGGGCTAACTCATCCTTGTCATAACGCTTACCGTTAAAAAACTCCGTTTTAAGGGTTTCGCCGGTGTGAAGGTTACTAAGTGTCAATACTCGAGGGCGGGCGGTGGAAAGCGAAGCCAGAGCGGAGCCAGGAAGCAGTGATAATCCTGCAGCTGCGCCTCCAATCAAGAGTAATCGACGACGTTGAGAATCAATATTAGCCATGAAGCGAGGTTACCTAGTCTAAAGCGGATAAAATATGTGCGAAAAATACACAAGGCCGAACATTAACGTCCGCCTAAGACTCAGTCAACCCAGAATATGTTGCAGAAGACCAAAACCAGCTCAAAATCAAACTTTCGAGACTGGTCTTGGTTAAATTCATGTGAAGAGAAAACAGACAAATCAAGTACTAGAGTAACAATTGGCCGGCTTTATACAGCACCTGACTGCCGGAACGCGCGGGGTTATCATAATTGTAAATATCTGTACGATATTGCGGGAGTCCATCATCTGCAACCCATGCGGTGAGGTAGTAAAGATTCACTGGGATGCGATGGCGAATCGGCACATAACGGGTATTCCCCTCTTTCAAGGTGTCCGAAATACGGCCGTCATTCCAGCCCACATCCTGCAATAGCAGATCGGCCAATTCCGAGGCTTTATTGACGCGCACACAACCTGAACTGAGCGCACGAATATCGCGCTGGAACAGATTATGGTTTGGCGTATCGTGCAGATAGATAGCATCCGAACTCGGCATATTGAATTTGTAGCGACCCAGCGAGTTAGTCGCGCCTGGCGCCTGACGAATGCGATACGGGAAGCTCGCCGCCGACACCATATGCCAGTCAATCATTGAAGGATCGATCACTTCCGCATCCGCACTCCAACCCGACAGCAGCGTATAACCGTGCTTATAAAGATATGACGGATCCTGCTTCACCTTCGGCACAATATCCTGGCGCACCAGCGTGGTTGGTACATTCCAAGGTGGATTCAGCACCACATTATTCAGCGCGCTGCGCATCAGCGGCGTTTTGCGATCGGGACGGCCCACAATCACGCGTGATGACAAAATGGTGGCACCATTGTTGTAGTAGGTCAGCGAATAGTTGGGAATGTTTACCATGATGCCGTTATGCATATCATCTGGCAGCAGGCGCAGACGCTGAATATTGAGCGCCAGCAGCGAGGCGCGCATCTGCGGCGGCACATTCAGCCATTCACGGGTACGCGGACCAATTGCGCCATCATCGGCTAAGCCTTGCCAGTGCTGGAAGCGTTTCACACCTTCCACCAGCGCAGCGTCATAGACGTTGGGTCCGGTTGCCGCTGGATTGGCAGCCACATTATTAGCGACTTCAGGCGCAGCAGCGAGTGCCGGAGCCGCATCAATATCATCAAAGTTCGCCGCTGACGGGCTCACCGCCACCGGCTGATTGCTCTGACTCACCGGAACCGGCGCCGTGGGTACCGCATCTTCCGCCGGCGTTGGTGTAGTGCTGTGGCTGGCGGTCAACATACCGGTGCGTTGCAGAATCTCACGCAGTGCAGGCACATCATTGCTGATTTGTCCTGGGCGCAGCGTAGCGGTATCACGCAGCTGTGGCCACGGATGATGATCATTTAGCAGCGTTTTCAATGCATTGTGCATCGGTAGATATTGCGGATGCTGCGGCTGCAGTGACACCACGAAAGTACGGCTGCCACCGCCATTCACCGCATTCTGCCACTGATTGATGGCTGCCAGCGATGGCATGGTCAGCTTGTACGGCACGTTGCTGTAAAGCCAGTTTTCACCCTGCGTCGGCACATTGGCAACAAATTGCAGATAGCCAAGCATTGCATCACTGAGCACGATATCGCGCGCCATGCCTTTAATGTTCGGATTGGTCAGCCGCTCCACCCAGCGAGTGAACTGCGGCTGCACGCCAGAGAGCGCCACTTCCGCAAGCTGCTGCTGGAAGGCCTGCACCGCTTGCGGGTCCTGCCACAGCGGTGCCATGTCACGCGACGCATAAATACCGGCCAAGCCTGGCAAGTAGAAGGGTTGTTCAGTGGCGCTAAACGCCTGCTGAATCTGCTGCTGACTGGCAGCAACCGACATCGAACTGTGATGCGTCGAGTTGGGTAGCGTAGAGGTGATGGCCGCATGGCTGACAGCCAGCGGCGATAATACCAGTGACAAACCGAGTGCTACTGCAGCACGGCTCATTTTGCGCTTATTGTTTAGCAACATCCCTGCCCCCTTCTCACCAATGACATAGCGCCCTGTGATCGCCATGTACAGCCATACTCTTAATGTTGAGTATACGAATAAAAAACGGCATCTGCCTCTAAGTGCAGATGCCGCATACAGATTAAACGTAGTGCTGTTTTTTAACCAGATTAAGCGCTATGAATTCTCAAATTCAAGACCGACCTTAGGACTTTGATCCTTGCTCGGTGCAGGATCCGCCGAGAAGCCGCGCAGACCGACCACATGCACGTGTTCGGTGTTATTGAACATTTTACGCACCAGTTTGTAAGTGGTGCCTTTTTCTGGGCTTATATTCTCTGGTGCCGCGATGATCAGCTGCATCTCCAGACGTTCGCACAGCTCAAACAGCGTGGCGATTGAACGGGCATCCAGACGTGCCGCTTCATCGAGGAACAGCAGACGACACGGCGAGATATCTTTGCCGCGCAGACGACGTGATTCCTCTTCCCAGCTCTGCACAACCATCACCAGAATCGACATCCCGGTACCGATCGCTTCACCGGTCGAGAGCGCACCACTTTCTGCACGTAACCAGCCATCAGAGCCACGATTCACTTCCACTTCCATCTCAAGATAGTTGCGGTAGTCGAGCAGCTCTTCACCAATGGTTTGCGGCGTACGCTGGCCCATATCGATCTGCGGATTCAGGCGTTGATAGAGTTTCGCCAGCGCTTCCGAGAAGGTTAAGCGGTTGCTGGTAAACAGATCCTGATGCTGTTCATGCTCTTCCGACAGCGTATCCAGTAGCGTTGAGTGCGCTTCACGCACGTTCACGTTGAGGCGCACGCTGCGCACCTGACCAAAGCTCACCGCCTGCAAACCCTGGTTCAGCTGGCGGATACGGTTCTGCTCGCGCTGAATGGTTTTGCGAATGATGTTCGCCGCGCTGCGTGAGCTGATTGCCAGCGTCTGTTCACGCGCCGTCAGCTCTTCGGTCAGACGATTCAGCTCGATTTCCATCTGCTCGATAGCTTCAACTGGATCGTCGGTACGAATGATGTCCTGACGAATACGCTCGCGCAGATGCTGATACACCGCGATAAAGAACTGAATCTTGCGTTCCGGACGTTTCGGATCTTCCGACATGCGCAGCACATCGCGCAGATGCTCGTTATCCGCTACCGCCAGACGCAGAGCCCCCAGCGCCTTATCCGACATCGAACGCAGCTCATCGCCGCTGAGATAGGCCAGTTCACGACGATGCAGACGACGCTCAACGCCGTTCTCTTTAACCAGGCGCAACACCGTGCACCAGCCGGCTTTCGCGCTGACCACCTGCTCACGAATCTGATGATAATCGCGTTCCAGCTTGCGCAGTTTCTTCTGCAGGCTGTCCATTTCAGCTTCACAGAAGGTGATCTGTTTTTCCAGCTGGTTGCGACGCGCACGGTTGTGGCTCAACGCGCTGTACAGCTCATCACGACGAATGCGCGCACGCTCTTCTGCGCTGGCATCGGCATGCACGCCGATGTCCTGCATCTCTTGCTGCAACTCTTTCAGCATGTCGCGTTTGGCATCGTAAGAACTTTTCAGCGAAGCCAGCACCTGCGAATACTGCGTCAACTGCGCCTGATGTCCACGCAGACGTTCACGTGCGCGGCTGCGCTCACCTTCCGCCTGTTCCAGACGCTGACGCAACTGTTCATTGAGATCGCTGTTACCGCCCAACATGCCCGCCGAACTTTCATAGCTGAAGTGCGCACGACGCTGCACCACTTCGGTCAGGGCAAAGGCCTGTTGACGCGCATCGCGCTGCTGCTGCTGTGCCTGCTGATAGTCACGTTGCAGCTGATCGTGCTGCTGCGGATCGCTTTGCAGTACAGAAATCAGCGGCTCCAGCTTGCTGAGTTTGTTGCCGTGCTGATGCAGGAAGCGCGCGGCTTCCTGCGCTTCTTCCACGCGCTCGCGGATCTCTTCACAGCGATCGCCAAGCGTGTCGTCGAGCAGCAGATTAACGCGTGGCAACAGGCGGTTCAGCTGGCTGACGCCCTCTTTTGCCTGTTCATACTGCGCACGCTGCTGCTGATTGTCATTTTCATGCTGCGCCAGCGCCCGCTCCAGCTCGCCACGGCGGCTGTTAAGCTGACGAATCTGCGCTTCCGGATCTTCGTCAAACGCCACCGCTAAATGACTGCCGATAAAGCGGCTGAAGGATTGATGTAGACGCTGGGTTTTCTGCACATCAAACGACAGCGTGGCATAACGCTCAGCCAGCTGTTCACGTTCGTTGTTCAGCAACTCAAGCTGGTTTTCACGCGCCGCGCGACCAAACAGCGGCACTTTCGGGAAGCGGGAATAGCGCCACTGACGCTCAGCCACTTTCACTACCACCGCTTTTTCCAGCTCTTCGACGCTAAATACGCTGTCATCAAAGGCTTGCGGATCGCCTTCAATCAGATAGAGATCTTCCGGGCACTCGTCTAAACCGTCGAGCAAGTCGCGCACCAGCGACAGATCCGGCACCACGATGGCGTGGCGCGATGGACCGTATAACGCCGAGAAGTACGGCGCGTCATCCAGCGTAACGTCATCATAAATTTCTGACAGCAGCACGCCGCCAAAACGTTCCGCCAGCTGCGTCAGGCGCGCATCTTCCGCGCCGCCCGGTTGGCTCAGACGTTCAATCTGCTGTTCAACTTCGCGCTTACGCGCGGCCAGCTCGTCGCGTTCAACCGTGGTTTCACGCTCGCGCTCCAGCAGTTGCTGCATAAATTCAGTGATCTGCTGGCTGCTGGTCAGCTCCTGACCGGTTTGCTCGCTCAGCTGCGTCAGAATTTCCTGCGCCGCCAGCCAGTGTGGCGCACGCGCGGTCAGCGCAGTGATGCGTTCACGCAGCTGCTCCAGCTCCTGACGCATCAACATGCGGCGTTCGCCGGCATCGGCAACGCTGCTATTCAGCTGTTCAATCTGCGCTTCGAGTTCACGCTGCAAGCCGTCCAGCGCATCCGCATCGTATTGCTGGCCCTGACGTTTGCAGAAATCCGCCAGCAGACGCTCGGCATCATGCTGCTCACGCAGACGGGTTTCTAATTCATTGAGACGCAGACGCAGCGAGGAGAGTTGTTCGGCATGATGACGCTGATTGCCGGCGTCACGCAGTAAATCACGCCCCACTTGCCACGCATCCTGACGACCAACGTCACCGGCGATGCTGGTGACTAACGCTAACGCTTGCTCAAACTGGCTGTGTGCCGCTTCGGCGACGCTCAGCTTCTGTTCGAGACGCAGCAGGCGCTCGGTGGCTTCCTCTTCACGCGCCTGGAAGGTTTCCTGCCATTCAGCGGCGTTATCGATAGATAAATCGGGCAGTTGACACTGTGTGCGTGCTTTCTCCAGCGCCTGCAAGGCTTGCTGATACTGAATGGCACGCGTCTGCTGCACGTCGAGCGCTTGCTGGAAGTCGGCAAGCTGGCTTTTCAGCTCATCCACTTCCACTTCAGCCGCTTCGGCGCGTGCTTCATTCTCTTCCTGCACTTCGCGCGCTTCGGCTACAACTTCATTTTGCTCTTCAAGGCGATAAGTCAGCTCTTCCAGATCGGCATCGTAACGCTCAATCTTCTCCTGCTGGCGCATGGCGGTTTGCACCAGATTCAGGTGGTCGCTGGCGCCCTGATAATCGCTTTCCAGATCGCTCTCGGCACCGTTGTGCTCGGACAACTCACGCGCCATTTCAATGTGGCGATACTGCTCGGAAATCAGCTGATTGCGGCTGGTAAACAGCTCATTACGCAGCTGCAGCGCGCCATCGAGGTGAATGCGACGCTCGTTGGCGTGGCGCATGTAGTCGGCGGAAACGTAGCTGGTGGCTTCAGAAATCAGATGCTTAAACAGGTCGCGATCGGATTGGGTGACGCGAATCGCTTCCAGCGTCATACGGTTTTCACGCAGCGCGGCTTCCATATCCTGGAAGGCTTTACGCACGCCGCCGTTTTCTGGCAGCAGGTAATCGCGCAGCGAGCGGGTGATGGCGCTGGAGATACCGCCGTACAGCGAGGCTTCGATCAGACGATAGAACTTGCTGCGATCGCTGGCGTTACGCAGACGACGCGGCACCACGCCGAGCTCGAACAGCACCGCGTGATAATCGGTGACCGAGTTGTACTGTTTGAACTGCACGCCTTCCTGCGCTTCCACGCGCTCCTTCACTTCCGCCAGCGGCAATACGCGCGCCTGACGGTTGTTGAGGATTTCGGTCAGCATATCGGTGGCCTGTGAATCGCTCGGCAAGCCGTGAATACTGAATGGCTTGATATCGACCTTTTTATCGCGTCCCGCTACCTGCTGCAGACGTACGCCAACAATCACGCGTTGATGGCGTGAGTTGACCACATCCAGCACCGAATAGCAGACGCCAGCGCGCAGCTTGCCGTGCAGACCTTTATCGCGTGAGCCCGATGTTGCACCGGCTTCAGTGGTGTTACGGAAGTGCAGCAAGGTTAAGTCAGGGATCATCGCCGTAACGAAGGCGGCCATGGTGGTGGATTTACCCGCACCGTTACCGCCCGAAAGCGTGGTGACCAGTTCATCAAGATCAAAAGTACGGGCAAAGAAGCCGTTCCAGTTGATCAGCGTTAGCGAACGAAATTTACCGCGTTCAATCATGCTTGTTCATCCTCCGCGTTATCACTCGCGTCGCTATCAGCGTCAATATCGTTATCTGCTTCATCGTTTTCTGCCGCAGCCGGCGCGCTTTCCAGCGTCATCGCTTCACCGTCACGAATCAGGCGCAGCTGCGCTTCACGCGCATCATCACCGCTGCGCACGTCGGCGCCAAAGCGGAACACCGATTCGGTGATGCGGAATTTGCTGCTGTCGTTGCCCATAAACCACACCATGCCAAGACGGCGCAGGCGGCTCAGCGACGCACGCATTTTTTCCTGCAGCTTGGCGCGGTCAAGATCGGAACCGGTGGATCGCTGGTTTACCAGCTTAAGCAGTTTGCTCTCATCGGCCAGCGACAGCAGTTCGTCATACAGCTCTTGCTGGGTAAAAATCCCCTCATTTGCCAGACGTTCCGGGCTGAGGTAGAGATAGCAAAGAATTTTGCCCACCATCATGTCCAGCTCGGACAGCACCGAGCGCGGAATCAAGGTGGTTGAACGCGGACGCAGATAGAAGAAGCCTTCCGGCGCGCGGATCAGCTCAACGTTGTAGCGCGCGTAAAACTCTTCGAGATATTCCTGGTAATCCATCAGGAAGGCGTGATTATCTAGCTCTTCAATGCCAATGTGGCGACCCGCGCGTAACTGGCTATCGAGCGCCGGGAAAATCGGGTTTGCCAGAGCCAATGCCAGTTTGACTGGCATCACTTGTTCAATATTTGTCGATGACATGTGCCTGCACCTTGGCTCCGTAATCATTAATGGCCTGCCATTGCGCAGGCAGACCGGCTAAATCAGCTTCGGCCACGCCGAGTCGCACCGCTTGATCGATGACGATACGCGCCAAATCAAAGTGGCGCGCGCGCGGATACTGCGACAGATAGTCGCGCATCACCGTGGCAAGATGGAGCGGCTTCTGCTCCTGCTTATAAATTTGCAGCGCCTCTTCGATCATCGCGGCCAGCTGCTCGCGAATCTCATTAAACTCTTCGTATTCCATTTCCGGCGGCAGCTCGCCCATCACCTCGTCATTACGCAGCGTCATCTCTTCATCGCGCATATCGTAAAGACGATCGGCATTGGCGTAGGTCAGCGCCCACGGCTGATCGAAATAGTTTTGCACCGACAGGCGTAAACGCTGCGCAAACACGCGGTTCTTATCCATGTCGATGGCGGTACGAATAAACTTGTGTACGTGGCGGTCGTAGCCGATCCACAGATCGATAGCCTGCTGGCCCCAGCTGATGATGCGATCGAGCTTGTTTTGCAGGTCAAATACCAGCTTATCGACAAAGCCCAGATCCGGGCTGCTCAGCGTTGCATCCTGAATACGCAGCAAATTGGCCTGCAGCTTATCGCCCGCTGCTTCCAGCGTATCCTGCAGTTCACGTAGCGTACCGGAGGTTTCCGACAGTAGCATTTCACAGCTGGAGATCGCCGCGCGCCAGTCTTTGTTGAGCAGATCGGCAATATCGGTTTTCACCGCTTGCTGCTGCTCATCCATCAGACGTTGCGTCATGTCGATGCTATCGAAGATTTCCGCCACCGAATATTTCAGTGGTGCAAACACATTGCGATGCCAGTGGAATTCGTCACCGTCTTCTTCGGCGGCATCTGCGGCACGTTTTAACTCTTGCGCCACAATCGACAGCTGCATCGACAGGCGAAGCGTCGAGAACTCGCGCTGACGGATGTAATAGTCGGTAATGCCGATGGCGAGCGGCGTCAGACGATAGATGGCGTGGCCTTCCGTCAGCTCGCTGGTAAAGCGATTAAGCAAGCGCTGACGCACCATGTCATTGATGGCGTTGTTGGCACGGACCTGCACGGTTTCGTGGGTTTGTTCGAATGCTTTGCTAACGTGACGAAACGCGTCAATCAGCTCGCCTTCACTCATCTCGCCGTCCATGCGCTCACCGTTTAAGGTGGCGATGGCCAGCAAAAAGGCCAGACGTTCTACCGGCAGCGCAAGCGAAAAATCGTTCTTGCGCGCCCATGCCACCAATTCGGGGACCGTCTGGGAAAATTCGCTCATAGTTGATCCTTCTAGCTGGGTTTGCGCGCGGTCACGTGGATATAGCGCCCTAAACTTAAAAAGGGCTCCTGGCGACAGAAACGCCGTTCCATCTCAATGATTTCCTCAACGCTCTTCCCTGCGCCGGGTTGCGGCTTCATGTAATCACAGAAGACGCGAATGCCTGCACGCCGTTCAATTTCAAATCCACAGTTTGTCAGCCAGCGCGTCACATCATCGGGATCGCGCGGGAAATCGGGCGACAGCGTGCGCTTTTTACGTTTGCTCATATTGGCGCGCATATAGCCGAAATTGCCGAGCGTCAGGGTGCGGAAGGTTAAGCCGTGCGCGTTGTAAAACATCAACGACAGCACGCCGCCGGGCTTGAGTGTGTGCCACAGCGCTTGCAGCACCTCTTCCGGATGCGCGACCCATTCCAACACCGCGTGAAACAATACCAGATCAACCTGCGTATCCAAATGTTCGCCCACCTGCTGGGCGCTAATTTGTTTGAATTGCATGTTGTGGCTCACACCTGCGGCGAGCGCATGGGCTTCCGCCAGCTTCAGCATCTCAGCAGAGAGATCGCACAGCACCACCTGATGACCGCGCGCCGCCAGCCCGCTTGAGACTTGTCCCACGCCACCGCCGGCATCCAGCACCTTTAAAGGTCCGGCAGGCAGTGTCGGTAACAGGGCTTCCAGCTCGTCCCAGACAATCGCCTGGCGCACTTGCCCTTTGCGCGTGCCATAAATGTTCTGTGAGAATTTGTCCGCCAGATCGTCAAAGTTACGATCCTGCATGATGATGGCTCCGCTTTGCTGCATTCAACTTGTGCTATTTTGTCACAGGCTCAACAAGAATGAACCTTTCATGCCGCAGTAACCGTCTGGCAGCTGTTTTTTTGGACAAAAGAGGCCATATTCGATGTTTTTCGCATTTAAAAAAGTCATTGGCGGGATGTTGCTCCCCTTGCCGCTGCTGTTATTGCTGATGGCGGCAGGACTTTTACTGCTCTGGTTCAGCCGCTGGCAAAAAAGCGGCAAAATCCTCATCTCTTGCAGTTGGCTGCTATTACTGGTTTTAAGCCTGCAGCCGATTGCCGATCGCCTGCTATCACCGCTGGAAAATCATTATCCCACCTGGAACGGTAACGAGCCGGTCGATTATATCGTGGTGCTTGGCGGCGGCTATACCTTCAATCCGAATTGGGCGCCGAGTTCGAATTTAATCAGTAACAGTTTGCCGCGCGTGGCTGAAGGCGTGCGTCAGTGGCGGCGCTATCCGCAGGCGAAAATGATCTTTACTGGCGCAGCAGCAGGCGAAAACCCACGCAGCAGCGCCAGCGTGGCGGCTGAAGTGGCAGAAAGTCTGGGTGTGCCATCAGAAGCGATTATTCAGTTGGATCAACCACGGGATACGATTGGTGAAGCTCGCGCGGTGAAACAGACGATTGGGGAACATCCGTTTTTACTGGTGACATCCGCCAACCACTTGCCACGTGCGATGCAATTCTTCCAAAGTGCTGGCATGAATCCGCTGGCTGCACCGGCGAACCAGCTGGCGGTGACATCGCCGCTCAACTGGTGGGAACGCGCCATTCCGTCACCGCTGTGGCTCGGTCACAGTGAGCGAGCGATCTATGAAACGCTGGGACAGATCTGGCAGAAACTGCGCGGTGACGATCTCACCTCAACCCAGCCAGGGGAGTAATTGCGCACGAGCATGATCGAAGCGCGGGCGGTCAAACTGTCCGCTGCTGACCAGCGTGTCGACGCAATCCCACAGTTGATACATCCAGCGTCGCCAGAGAAAACCTTCCGCCACGGGCGCACGCTGCAGATAGTGTTGCAGCAGTGACGCTTCTGCGCCGCTATCCGCCAGGCGCATCAGATCATATTCGCGTGGTGCCCAGAGAATGTTGCCCGGCTGCATCATCGCAATCAGCTGATCGCTGTGCGCATCTTTCAGCATGCTGGCTAAGCGCAAATTGCCATGCATCAACACGCAGGGATCATCAAAGCCGTTGAACAGACGCGGTAATAACTGACGGCTGCGAAACAGAATCTGACGATCTTCCAGCGTGAAAAACGGCGGCGACAGATAACCCAGCGTCGACCACAATACATCCACCCGCTGGCGATACCATGCGGGCCAGCTATTTTCCTGCACGCTGTCCACGCTGCCGACTAAGCCA
This sequence comes from Enterobacter sp. Sphag1F, assembly GCF_014193275.1. NCBI lineage: Bacteria > Pseudomonadati > Pseudomonadota > Gammaproteobacteria > Enterobacterales > Enterobacteriaceae > Enterobacter > Enterobacter sp. Sphag1F. The sequence goes on from NZ_JACHZD010000002.1 coordinate 548,282, forward strand.
TGACTGTCGATGCGATGCCACGCCAATACGCCTTCGACGATCTGCTCGCACAGCTGTTCCCAGCGTGCTGCGCTGCGTGCCGGAGCTTCCGCCGAGACGCCGTTAAAGCGCGCCATCAGCAACATTTCATGTACCGGCTTTTGCTGGCTAAGCACCAGACCAAACACTGCGGGCACAGCAATTAAGCCATCATGGCCGAGCATGGTCAGCTTTTTGGCTTCCAGCGCAGCACGTCCCTGATGACGAAAATACTTCGCTACCAGCGGCATCGGTTTACCGGCGTTATCGTATAGCGCATACAACCGCGTGTGCGTATTCTCGCTAATGGTTTCGAGACGACTGATGCTTTCACCGAGCACCAACGCGAGTTCTGAACGGAGCTGTTCCATGCAATATCCTCCGAAGTCAAAGGGCTGGAATATGCTGGAGGTGATGGCGGCGCAAAGCTTAGCGCCAGATCAAACTTTAAGGCCAGCGAGAGCCGCTGGCCGGTCGGAGATTAACCCTGCATAGCGAGACGAACCCGCTCAAGGTCTTCCGGCGTATCCACCCCAACACTTGGGATAGCTTTTGCCACCGCGACGTGAATCTTTTCACCGTACCACAGCACGCGCAGCTGTTCGAGCAGCTCAATGTGCTCCAGCGGGCAAGGTTCCCACGCGATATAGCGACGGATAAAACCGGCGCGATAAGCGTAGATACCAATGTGGCGCAGCAGCGTATCGCCAATCTGCTCGCGCGATTGAGCATAACGCTCGCGATCCCAGGGAATGGTGGCGCGTGAGAAGTAGAGCGCATAACCTTTGGCGTCCATCACCACTTTCACCGCGTTCGGGTTAAAGGCTTCTTCTGCATCGGTAATCGGTACCGCCAGCGTCGCCATTCCGGCTTCAGATTGCGCCAGATTGCCTGCCACCTGACGAACAATCTCCGCCGGGATCATCGGCTCATCGCCCTGCACGTTAACGATGATGGTGTCGTCGGCAAACTGATACTTCTCGACAACTTCTGCCAAACGCTCGGTGCCGGACTGATGATCGACTCGCGTCATGCACACTTCGCCGCCCGCTGCGGTTACCGCCGCCGCCACATCCGGATGATCGGTGGCGACAATCACGCGATCGGCACCCGATTCACGCGCGCGTTCCATGACGTGCAGCACCATCGGTTTACCCTGAATATCCACCAGCGGTTTGCCGGGCAGACGCGTTGAAGCGTAACGCGCGGGAATAATGGCAACAAAACTCATGGATGGATCTCTTCAACAGACAGCGTCCGAGCTTCCACTTCCAGCAGCACTGGAATGCCGTCACGTACCGGGTAAGCCAGGCCATCCGGTTTACAGATCAGCTCTTGCTGCTCTTTGTTGAAATAGAGTTTTCCGTTGCATACCGGGCAGGCAACGATTTCGAGTAAACGGTGATCCATAATCTTCTCCATTCAGGACCGATTCAGGCGGTTAGCATATCATAATAGCGTGCGCGTGAATGGCGCACTCAAGCCAGACAAATGGCGGCTTTATTCACCAATCGACCAGCGATTTGACCAGGCAGCCAGCAGTTCTGCCGGCGCATTTTCGATAATCACTTCATTGGCACCTTGCCACGCAGCAAAGCGATTAATGGCTTTTTGTACGTCATTAAGGAAAGCGTTACTGACGCGTGTGCTTTCTTCCAGCCAGAATGCACGAATTACCAATTGTTGTGCCTGACGCCCCATTTTGGCGTCGATGCGCGCTTTCAATACGCCACGATGTAGCACTGGAAGGACAAAATAACCATATTTGCGCTTCTCTGCTGGCGTGTAGCACTCGATGCGGTAATCAAAATTAAATAGCTCCAGCGCACGACGACGATCCCATACCACCGGATCAAAGGGTGACAACAGCGCGGTATGCGTGGCCGAGAGTGGTTTTTCCAGCAGCGGTAATAACGCGTGGTGTAGCCACATTTCACCCAGCTGCTCGACCTCAACGCGAGCTATCTCTCCGCGTGCGGCGGCATCCATGAGCCACGACTTAAGTGGTGCGCGTTTGAGGCGATAGTAATCAGCTAGCCAACTATCACGAAAAATGCCGAGGCTGCGCGCGCTGTGACTCAACATCTGTATCACTGCTTCGTCTTCACTCAGTGCATGCTGTTCATCAATCCAGTCCGGCATTACGCGGCTGTGCAGATCATAAACCCGCTGGAAGTTGCGCCGCTCCACCACCATCAATTGACCGGCACTGAACAAATTCTCCAGATGACGCTTATGCGGCTTCCACGCCCACCAGCCTGGTTTGGTCTGTTTATCATTGCTGAAATCGGCTGCACGTACCGGACCATTGGCGGATATGTGTTGCAGAAGGTCAGTGATTTCCTGTTGATGTTCCTCAACCCACTGTTGGTTGTACTTCCAGCCAAGTCGCTGCGGTTCCAGCATGCGATGGCGCAGCAATGGGTAATCTTCGACAGGAATAAAACAGGCTTCATGCGCCCAATATTCAAATAACGCGCCAGATGCCAGCGCCTGTTCCAGCCAATTGGCCTGGTATGCGCCAAGGCGGCTAAACAGCACCAGATAAGGACTGCGTGCCACCACATTGATGGTATCGATTTGCAGCAAAGACATTTGACGCACAGTGGCGTGAATATCGGTAAAGCGCGCTCGGCGGCCCAGAGGACGTAACAGTCCCTGAGCAGCCAGATGAAGGTGACGAGCAGTTTGTAACGAGAGGGAAGCGACGCGGTTCATGACTCAGTTCCCTTTTCGGAGATTAGCGCGAACGGGCGTCGCGCGCGTTGCTGCAGAGATGAGTGATATCGTCTAACAAGGTTGCCACCGTCGCGCCCTGCAGATGCGCATCCACCGGCAGATACCACCAGTTTCGGCGAGCAAAGCCACGGCATTTGACCGCATCTTTTTCCGTCATCAGCAAACACTGTTCTGCCTGAGTCAGACGTTGCAATTCGTCTTCGCTGTAAGCGTGGTGATCGGCGAAGGCAATTTCTGCCACCGGCTGAATACCTTGCTGTTTGAGCGTGTTGAAGAAGCGCGGCGGATGACCAATACCGGCCATCGCGACAATTTCCGGCAACTGCGCTAACGCTACGGTTGCGCCGCTGATCAGGTTTACCGCCAGACCGGGCTGCAATGTCATCGCAATTTCGCCTGCCTGCGCATCACCACCATTAACGATCACCGCATTCACCGTCTGAAGTCGCGAAGCACGTTCACGCATCGGCCCAGCCGGTAACCACCAGCCATTGCCAAAACGACGCATACCATCCACCACCACGATTTCACGATCGCGCTGCAGCGCGTAATGCTGCAGGCCATCATCGGTAATGATCACATCCAGATCGTGCGCAGCGAGCAGACCTTCTACCGCCAGACGCCGCTGCGGTGCAACCGCGACTGGCGCCTGCGTACGCTGAGCGATTAAAACAGGTTCATCGCCAGCCTGCGCCGTGGGCGTTTCAGCGGTAACCAACAGCGGATATCGTTCAGCCTTTCCGCCGTAACCCCGCGACACCACGCCAGCACGTAAACCGCGTTGTTGCAGCGCCTGCACCAACCAAATCACTACGGGCGTTTTACCATTCCCGCCTGCGGTGAGGTTCCCCACCACAATCACCGGGCAAGGAGCGCGCCAGCTTTTTCGCCACCCGCGCTGGAAGCTGAGGCGAATCAGCCAGGTGATCGCCCCATAAAGCAGACTCAGCGGCCATAGTAGTAGCCATAACGGCGAGCGCCCGCTCCAGATGCGTTCAATCATTGACCGAACTGCAGCTTGTGAAGCTGCGCATAGGCGCCCTTCTGTTCCAGCAGCACGCTGTGAGTACCACGCTCGACAATGCGACCATCTTCAACCACGACGATCTCATCAGCTTTTTCAATGGTCGACAGACGGTGCGCAATCACCAGTGAGGTACGGTTCTTCTGCAGCTCATCTAGTGCGGCCTGAATCGCACGCTCAGATTCGGTATCCAGCGCTGATGTGGCTTCATCGAGAATCAAGATTGGACAGTCGCGCAATAACGCACGCGCAATCGCAATACGTTGACGCTGACCACCAGAAAGCAGCACGCCATTCTCACCAATCACGGTATCGAGGCCGTTATCCATCTTCTGGATGAAGTCCATCGCATGCGCCATGGTCGCAGCCTGCTCAATTTGTTCACGCGTGTATTGGCCATTGCGGGCATACGCAATGTTGTTGGCGATGGTGTCGTTGAAAAGGTGCACATTCTGGGAAACCAGCGCGACCTGGTTACGCAGTGAGCGCAGGGTGTATTCACGCAAATCGTGACCATCCAGCAAAATTTCACCGCTGTCGATGTCGTAGAAGCGCGTCAACAAACTGGCCATGGTGGATTTACCCGAGCCGGAACGACCGACCAGTGCAACCGTTTTACCGGCAGGCAGCGACAGGTTGATATCGCGCAGCGCAGGGATTTCACGGCCTGGATAGGTAAAGGTCACGTTGCGGAATTCAACATCACCTTTGGCGCGATCCATCTCACGCTTGCCGTTATCCACTTCCTGCTCACTGTCGAGAATCGAGAACAGCGTCTGACATGCCGCCATACCACGCTGGAACTGCGCATTGACGTTGGTCAGTGACTTCAGCGGACGCATCAGGGCGATCATTGAAGAGAAGACCACGGTGATGGTACCGGCTGTGAGCGTATCCATCACGCTTGGGAAGCTGGCGGCATAAAGCACAAATGCCAGTGCCAGCGAGGCAATCAACTGAATCACAGGATCAGAAATTGAAGACGCCGACACCAGTTTCATGCCTTGCTGACGCATTTTATTGCTGACCTGAGAAAAACGGTTTGCCTCAACTTCCTGACCACCAAAAATCAGCACTTCTTTATGCCCTTTCAGCATCTGTTCGGCGCTGGTTGTCACCTGTCCCATAGTGTTCTGCATGTTCTTGCTGATGCTGCGGAAACGCTTGGAAACGGTACGAATAGCAAAGGAGACGATCGGTGCCAACACAATGAGAATCAGAGACAGCTGCCAGCTGTAATAGAACATCATAATGAACAGGCCAATGATCGAGGCCCCTTCACGCACCACGGTAACCAATGCGCTTGAAGAAGAAGAGGCAACTTGCTCAGAATCGTAGGTGATGCGTGATAGCAGCGTACCCGTTGACTGTTGATCGAAGAAGGTAACCGGCATGCCCATCATATGGCCGAACAGACGGCGACGCATGTTCATGACCACGTTGCCGGAAACCCATGAGATGCAGTAACTGGAGATATAGCTGGTCACGCCACGCACCAGCATCAGGCCGATTACCACCAGCGGCATCCACAGCATTACGGATCTGTCAGCTTTACCGAAGCCATCATCCAGTAAAGGTTTCAACAGAGAGAGCATCAGGGTATCGCCTGCCGCATTGAGTATCAGCGCCACCGCTGACACATACAGGCCAGCCTTGTGGGGCGCAATCATCGGCCAGAGTCGACGGAATGTCTGCCACGTTGAGAGATCTTTATCTTGATGCATTATTTATTCACGCTGTTTGAAATAGCCGCTCATTCTACCTGGAATCGCGTTTGACGCCAAACCACTGATGGTACCAGCGAGGCTTTATTTGCTCTCTTAAGCCCTTAATTTGCCAATGACCTTGTCTGATACCCACATGAATCTGCCCCGATTGTGCCGTGTCGTACCACATGTAGCCTTGCTGACGATAGCGCTGCACCACGGCTGGTGCCGGCATACGCCAGGCGTTATAACGCGCCACCGAAGCGAATGCCGCCTTACCAGCAACATTACGTAACAGTAACGCGCCTGACGAAGTGCGACTGCCATGATGCGGCACCTGCAAAATCGTCGCGTTGAGCGCATCTTTTTCCAGCGCGACAATTTTTCTCTCGGCTTCTAACTCAATATCACCGGTGAGCAATACGCTAAATTGCCCGTCATCGATTCGCACCACACACGAATCGTTATTTTGTCCCTGAGTCTGACTCTTTGGCGGCCACAAGGCGGTAAATTGCAATTTGCCCCATTGCCACTGCTGGCCACGGAAGCATGGCAGGTGTCCCTTTTCCGCTAAGGCACTTCGAATTGCTACCGCTGGATTAACTTTGAGCAATGAGTGTAGCCCACCACGGTGATCCAGATGCTTGTGGCTTAGTATCAGAGAATGAAGGCTTCTGCCGTGATACTGCAACCATGGCAGGATGACGCGTGAACCGGCATCATCCTGCTTCCAGCCCGGTCCAACATCATATAGCACCACTTCATTGCCTTGCGTAATGGCAATAGCCAGGCCGTGCCCCACATCAATCATGTCGATTTGCCAATCATCACGCTGAGTAGTGCTGCGCCAAAGGATGATCGCGAGTACCAGGCTAAAACACGGCATAAGGCTGCGATATATCAGCTTGCTACGCCAAAGAAGTAATCCCACCCACAGCAGCACGATCGCGGGTAAGGTATCGCTCCATGCCCACCAGCCCGCGGGTAACCACTGCAGCACTAGCAATACTTTGTTTATAGAAAGATCCGCCAGATACCATAATCCCGCTGAAATCGGCGGCACAGACAAGAGCATTGCCAGCAATATCACTGGCACCGTGACAAATGACACAACCGGCACCGCGATCAGATTTGCCAATAAAGCACTCAGGCTTATTCCCTGAAACAGGAAGATTTGTAGCGGTGCCATGAGGATCATCATGCCAAGCTGCAGATGTAGCAATTGCAGTAGCAGCCAGCGACGCTTTGCGCGCAAGCGATGCGGCAATGGAAACCATTGATACCAGACAATCAGCATCGCGACCGCCAGCGCTGACAACCAAAAGCTTTCTGACAGAACGGTTAATGGATCAAGTGCCAGCAATGCGCCAATACACAACGTCCAGACTTGCCAGCCACTGAGTTGCCAACCAACGCTACGAATACCTGTCCAAAGCATGAGCGCGATAATCGCGCGCTGGGCCGGTGCATGGCTGCCAGAAACCCACGTGTAGATGGCTGCGGTTATGATGCTAATTAGCAGCGGAAACAAATAGCCAATCAAATGTGCAGGTAAAGTTACTTGTATAACACGCGCCAATAACCATCCAACACTGGCAGCTAACGCAATGTGCATTCCTGAGATGGCCATCAAGTGGGCGGTGCCTGTCTCCCGCAGCAACTGCCGCTGCTCTTCGGTCATGTTGGCACGTATACCAAATGCTAAAGCCTGCATAATTGCGGATTGCTGGAGCGTATCGAATGTTGGTAAGTGATAATTAATGAAACGCGTGCGCCAATTGCAGGTTAGGGATTCGACCTGCTGACTGATGATGCGCCCTTGTAGTGGGGTGTGATTTGATAAAGCAAAACGCTGCAGATCGAACTCCCCTTCATTCAGTCTGCCGTGCACGGCACGCAGTCGCAGTTTCATCTTCCAGCGCTGACCGGCGCAATACTGTTCCTTAGTGGAAGCATTATTGAGCGTCACAAAAAGAGGTGGAAATTGATAACGCTGGCCGACACGCAGTATTTGCGCTGTCAGCTGCTGCTTCTGTTCACGCACTTCAGTGATATGTACTGTAGCTTCAATAGATGCGGCAGCCAGTTCCTCAATGCTATTGACCATCTGACGAGCTTCATTCAATGTCCAGGCCAACATTAACAGAGCAATACCTGAAATCCGCAGCCACATGATTGGCGTCAACACGAGCAATACTGCGAATCCAGCCATGGTGAGTATTACGCTCGCAGTGGGTATGTGCGGCAATATGCCCAACGGCAACGCCGAGGCAATCATCAATCTCGCCAGAACAATCCAGTTCATATGCATTTGTGCTCTCCCTCGTTGGGGGAAGAGTGTGCAGTGAAGACGGGGGATTTGCTTCAGTGAAAAGAGAGTGTGTTGCGATGGGTTCAGAGACTTTTGCAGAGATTACATTGGTGAGACTTTATTTTGGTAACCAGCTCGCAGTTCAGCATGCTTGAAGCAAAAAAAAAACGACACCCTAAAGTGTCGTTTTTATCGTTCGGTAACGGCTTAGCCGTAGATATTCGCACGGTCACGCAATTCTTTGCCCGGCTTAAAGTGGGGAACGTATTTACCTTCCAGATCCACTTTGTCACCCGTTTTCGGGTTACGACCCGTACGCGGTGCACGGTAATGCAAAGAAAAGCTGCCGAATCCCCGGATTTCAATGCGCTCGCCCTGGGCCAACGTAGTGGCCATGTGCTCAAGCATCTCTTTGACCGCATCCTCAACGACTTTCGCCGGAATATGAGTATGCTGGCCAGCAAGTCTTTCAATCAGTTCTGACTTGGTCATGTAACCTCCGGTTAATCCTTATTGGGAAAGGTATGACAGCTTTTACCGAAACCGGACGATTTTCATCGTCCGGTGCCTTAGGTCGATTACTCGCCTTTAGCCGCTTTGAACGCTTCAGCCATCGCGCTAGAGAAGTTGCTGCCTTCATCCTGTTTGGTGTTAACAGTGTTGATAGCTTCTTTCTCATCAGCCTGGTCTTTAGCACGAACAGACAGGCTCACAACGCGGTTCTTACGGTCAACGCCAGTGAATTTAGCTTCAACGTCGTCGCCAACACTCAGAACCAGAGTTGCGTCTTCGATGCGGTCCAGAGAAGCTTCAGAAGCGCGCAGGTAACCCTCTACGCCGTCAGCTAATTCAACTGTAGCACCTTTAGCATCAACTGCAGTGACTTTACCAGTCACGATAGCGCCTTTCTTGTTCAGGGTGATGTAGTTGTTGAATGGATCTTCAGCCAACTGCTTCACGCCGAGAGAGATGCGCTCGCGCTCTGCATCAACCTGCAGTACAACGGCAGCGATTTCGTCGCCTTTTTTGTACTCACGAACGGCTTCTTCGCCAGTCGCGTTCCAGGAGATGTCAGACAGGTGAACCAGACCGTCGATGCCACCGTCCAGGCCGATGAAGATACCGAAGTCAGTGATTGACTTGATTTTACCTTCAACGCGATCGCCTTTGTTGTGGGTCTCAGCGAACAACTGCCATGGGTTAGATTTGCACTGCTTCAGACCCAGGGAGATACGACGACGCTCTTCATCGATGTCCAGAACCATTACTTCAACCACGTCGCCTACGTTTACAACTTTAGACGGATGGATGTTTTTGTTGGTCCAGTCCATTTCAGAAACGTGTACCAGACCTTCAACGCCTTCTTCGATTTCTACGAAGCAGCCGTAATCAGTCAGGTTGGTTACACGACCAGTCAGGCGGGTGCCTTCTGGGTAGCGCTTAGCGATAGCCACCCAAGGATCTTCGCCCAGCTGTTTCAGGCCCAGAGATACACGGGTACGCTCGCGGTCGAACTTCAGCACTTTAACAGTGATTTCGTCGCCCACGTTGACGATTTCGCTCGGATGCTTAACGCGTTTCCAAGCCATATCGGTAATGTGCAGCAGGCCGTCAACGCCACCCAGATCCACGAATGCACCGTAGTCAGTGAGGTTCTTAACGATACCTTTAACTTCCATGCCTTCCTGCAGGTTTTCCAGCAGCTGATCGCGCTCAGCGCTGTTCTCAGATTCGATAACTGCACGACGTGAAACCACGACGTTGTTACGTTTCTGATCAAGCTTGATTACTTTGAATTCAAGCTCTTTGCCTTCCAGGTGCAGAGTATCGCGAACCGGACGAACGTCTACCAATGAACCTGGCAGGAACGCACGAATACCGTTCAGCTCAACTGTGAAGCCACCTTTAACTTTGCCGTTGATAACACCGGTAACAGTTTCAGCGTCTTCGTAAGCTTTTTCCAGCGTGATCCAAGCTTCGTGACGTTTAGCTTTCTCACGGGACAGCAGGGTTTCACCGAAGCCGTCTTCTACTGCGTCCAGCGCAACGTCAACTTCGTCGCCTACCTGGATTTCCAGTTCGCCGGCTGCGTTCTTGAACTGCTCTGCAGGAATTGCAGATTCAGATTTCAGACCCGCATCAACCAGAACTACGTCTTTGTCGATAGAGACAACAACGCCACGAACGATGGAACCCGGACGGGTTTCGATTTCTTTCAGGGACTCTTCAAAGAGTTGAGCAAAAGATTCAGTCATATTGATAATCTTAGGATTCTTCAATTTAACGTCCACCTGACTTCATTGTCGGATGGGGTTGTTTCACATGCCCTGCACCGGGTCCTTGGTACAGGGTTACAGCAATTCGGTTGCCGAAAGATTAAATGCCGAGCTTTTGCTTAGCATAATAAAGTGCCTTTTCAATCACTTGCTCAATCGACATACTGGTTGAATCCAGTACCAGAGCATCTGTGGCAGGCACTAAAGGTGCGATTGCACGATTACGATCGCGGTCGTCGCGTTCCTTTATCTCGGATAAAAGGCGATCAAAGTTAACATTAAAGCCCTTCTCCTGCAACTGTAGCATACGGCGATGCGCACGCTCTTCCGAGCTGGCGTCGAGGAAAATTTTCACTGGTGCATCTGGGAAAACCACGGTTCCCATATCGCGTCCATCAGCGATTAAACCGGGCTCTTCGCGGAATGCACGTTGGCGACGAAGCAGCGCCTCACGCACCCGCGGAAAAGCGGCGACGCGCGATGCGGTGTTGCTCACTTCTTGCGTGCGGATTTCACCGGTAACGTCTTCACCTTCAAGCACTACCTGCATTTCACCGTCTACCGACAGAAAACGCACATCAAGATGCGCAGCAATCGGAACTAATGCTTCTTCAGACTCAATATCCACCTGATGGTGAAGTGCAGCCAATGCTAAAACGCGATAAATAGCGCCAGAATCCAGTAAGTGCCACTGCAACGACTCCGCCATCGCTTTACATAAAGTCCCTTTACCTGCGCCACTTGGCCCATCGATGGTAATAACCGGGGCGATTGCCGTCATTGTTCTCTCCTGTTGCTGCATGCTTATTGTCAGCCCTTCCAGGCCGCCTGGATTGCGCGGCATTATACGCTGCCCGCATCAGGTTAGTTACCCTTTAGCGTAGACATCGCTAGAAATATAGACAGATTCAGAAGAATTTCCGCCTGATAAGGCCAAAGGAAAGCAAAGAAACCCGGCGTAGTGCGCCGGGTTAGACGATCAGGAAGTATGACTGATTTTCGCCAACTGCTGGAAATAGCTTGGGAAGGTTTTCGCGGTGCAGCCTGGATCAAGGATGGTTACCGGCGTATCAGACAGAGCCACCAGGGCGAAGCACATCGCCATACGATGATCGTTATAGGTACCGATATCCGCATGTTGCAACTGAGCTGGCGGTGTCACACGAATAAAGTCGTGTCCTTCTTCCACTTCAGCACCGACTTTACGCAACTCAGTCGCCATCGCAGCCAGACGATCGGTCTCTTTTACGCGCCAGTTATAGATGTTGCGCATCAGCGTGGTGCCTTGTGCGAACAGTGCTGTGGTTGCAATCGTCATTGCCGCATCGGGAATATGGTTCATATCCATATCGATTGCCGTCAACGATCCACGCGTACAGGAGATGTAATCATCGCCCCACTCAATCACTGCGCCCATCTTTTCCAGCACATCAGCAAAACGGATATCGCCTTGCACACTGTTGCGGCCAATACCGGTTACACGCACGGTACCGCCTTTAATGGCTGCCGCAGCGAGGAAATAAGAAGCAGAAGACGCATCACCTTCCACCAGGTAATCGCCCGGAGACTGGTACTGTTGCTCTCCTTTGACCACAAAACGCTGATAGTTCTGGTTATCAACGTCCACACCAAAGCAGCGCATCAGGTGCAAGGTAATGTCAATATAAGGCTTGGAAACCAGATCGCCTTTAATGGTGATGATGGTGTCTTGCTGCGCCAGCGGCGCGGTCATCAGCAACGCCGTCAGGAACTGACTTGATACGCTGCCATCAACGCTGACTTCGCCCCCAATAAAACCGCCATTGAGACGCACTGGTGGGTAATCGGTCTGCTCAAGATAGTCGATCTTTGCTCCGCCCTGACGCAGTGCATCAACCAGGTGACCAATCGGACGCTCTTTCATGCGCGGCTCGCCAGTCAGGACAATTGACTGCTGGCCCAAACACAGCGCAGCGGCCAATGGACGCATCGCAGTGCCTGCGTTACCCAGAAACAGCTCAAGCGGCTTTTCAGCGCGCAAAGGTCCAGCGTTACCCACTACTTCGCATACGGTGCGATCTTCGGAGAGTGTATAGCTGACACCCAGCGCTTTCAGGGCGTTCAGCATGTGCTTAACGTCATCGCTATCGAGCAAATTAGTCAGGCGAGTGGTGCCTTTTGCCAGCGCGGCCAGCAAGAGAGCGCGGTTCGAGACGCTTTTTGAACCCGGTAAATTTACCGTGCCGTCAACGCGAGCAATCGGTTGTAGAGTCAGGGAGTCCTGCATGTGAAACCAAATCTCCAGAAAATACGAGACCCCATCTTGCGACGGGGTCTGATACCAGACAAGCTGGCATGAAAAAAGCAATTAGCCGTGGCGACGTTCGAAGTCGACCATAAACTCAGTCAGCGTTTTAACGCCTTCCAGCGGCATCGCATTGTAGATCGATGCACGCATACCGCCAACCACGCGATGGCCTTTCAACGCATGCAGACCAGCCTTGAGAGACTCTTCCAGGAACACTTTGTCCAAAGATGAATCGGCTAACTGGAATGGCACGTTCATACGTGAACGGTTTTCGCTTGCGACATCGTTGCGATAAAACGCGCTGTTATCAATCACGCCATACAGTAAGTCGGCTTTTGCCTGATTCAGCTTGTCCATCTCGGCCACGCCGCCCTTCTCTTTCAGCCATTTGAATACCAGCCCAGAGAGATACCATGCGAAAGTTGGCGGGGTGTTGAACATCGATTCGTTTTCGGCCAGCACCTTGTAATCAAGGATTGAAGGCACATAACGCTGTGCTTTACCCAGCAGATCTTCGCGCACAACCACCAAGGTTAAGCCCGCCGGACCGATATTTTTTTGCGCGCCGGCGTAGATCACGCCATAACGACTCACATCGATTGGACGAGACAGAATAGTAGAAGAGAGATCGGCAACCACGATCTTATCGCCAAAATCCGGCTCTTCATCGATAGCAATGCCATCAATCGTTTCGTTCGGGCAGAAATGGACGTAAGCCGCATCATCATTTAGCTGCCATTCACGCATTGGTAATAAAGCACGTTTACCATCACGCGTGGTTTTTATATCAATGGTATTTGGCGAGCAGAATTTTTCGGCTTCTTTAATTGCGCTGTGAGCCCAGTAACCGCCGTCAATATAATCTGCGGTTTTTGCCTCACCCAATAAGTTGCCGGGGATGGCCGCGAATTGTGCACGCGCACCGCCGTGGCAGAATAAAACTTTGTAATTGGCTGGGATCTTCAGCAGATCGCGAAAATCTTGTTCTGCCGCTTCAGCAACAGCAATAAACTCTTTACTGCGGTGACTGATCTCCATCACCGAGGTGCCTAACCCGTGCCAGTTTGTCAGTTCTTGTTCTGCGCGACGGAGCACTTCTACCGGCAGCATAGCCGGGCCAGAGCTAAAATTATAAACCTGAGTCATTTCCCCTCACTACTGTCATATCGAACGGTTATGAATACTTCACCGGTTTTATCATTGCCTCCAGATGGCTGCAATCATTAATCCGGCAGCGATCACATTTCCAGAGCCAGCTCCACCGCAGCTTATGTCATAAATGCATTAAGCTATGGAATTTTGTGATGTAGTTCCAGAAAGAAAAGGGGAAAGCCGAATGGCGTAAAAACCTTAGCCAGACTGAGATAAATTTGGCTGACTGAATAGCGAAGCATGCATAAAACCCGTATTATTGCGCGCTTTACGCCCACCCCATTGACTTAAGAGAGCGCCACCATGACGCAAACGTTTATCCCCGGAAAAGACGCCGCACTGGAAGATTCCATTGCACGCTTTCAACAGAAACTGCAAGACCTTGGTTTCAATATTGAAGAAGCTTCCTGGCTGAATCCGGTACCACACGTCTGGTCAGTGCACATTCGCGATCGCGACTGCCCGCTGTGCTTTACAAATGGCAAAGGTGCTAGCAAAAAAGCCGCTCTGGCTTCAGCACTGGGCGAATATTTTGAGCGCCTCTCTACTAACTACTTCTTCGCCGATTTCTGGTTAGGTAAATCCATCGCTAATGGTGATTTTGTTCACTATCCGAATGAAAAGTGGTTCCCGCTCACCGAGGACGACAGCCTGCCAGAAGGCATTCTGGATGCGCGCCTCCGCAAATTTTATGATCCTGAAGAGAGCCTGGGTGCTTCAGAGCTGATTGATCTGCAATCCGGCAATGATGAGCGCGGTATTTGTGGCCTGCCATTTACCCGCCAATCTGACCAGCAAACGGTTTATATCCCGATGAACATCATCGGAAATCTGTACGTTTCGAATGGTATGTCAGCTGGTAACACCGCGAACGAAGCGCGCGTACAAGGCCTGTCTGAGGTATTTGAGCGCCATATCAAGAATCGCATCATCGCCGAATCCATCAGCCTGCCAGAAATTCCAGCAGAGGTGATGCAACGTTATCCTGGCGTAATTGAAGCGATTGAACGTCTGGAAGCAGAAGGTTTCCCAATCTTCTCTTACGATGCTTCACTGGGCGGTAAATATCCGGTTATCTGCGTAGTGCTGTTCAATCCAGCAAATGGTACCTGTTTCGCTTCATTTGGTGCACATCCGGACTTTGGCGTCGCACTGGAGCGTACCGTTACTGAACTGCTGCAGGGCCGTGGTCTGAAAGATCTCGACGTGTTCACACCGCCGACGTTTGATGATGAAGAAGTGGCGGAACACGCTAACCTGGAAACGCATTTCATCGATTCAAGCGGTCTGATTTCATGGGATATGTTCAAAGACGATGCTGACTATCCTTTCGTCGACTGGAGCTTTGCGGGTACCACGCACGAAGAGTTTGATACGTTGATGGCGATCTTCCGTGCGGAAGAGAAAGAAGTCTATATCGCTGACTATGAACATCTGAGCGTTTACGCTTGCCGCATTATCGTTCCTGGTATGTCTGATATTTATCCAGCGGAAGATCTGCTGCTGGCGAATAACAGCATGGGTGCACCACTGCGCGAAACGCTGCTGGCGCTGCCGGAAAGCCAATGGGAACCTGAGGCCTATCTCGAGCTGATCGTGCAACTGGATGAGGAAGGTCATGATGACTTTACTCGCGTGCGCGAACTGCTGGGTCTGGCATCAGGCAAAGATAATGCTTGGTACACGCTGCGTATCGGCGAGCTGAAAGCGATGCTAGCGCTGGCAGGTGGCGACCTGGATCAGGCTCTGATCTGGACTGAATGGACGATGGAATTTAACCAGTCCATCTTCAGCGAAGAGCGCGCTAACTACTATCGCTGCCTGCAAACCTTGCTGCTGCTGGCAATGGAAGAGGAACGCGATCCGCTTCAATATCATCGTGCCTTTATCCGTATGTATGGCCAGGCGGCAGTTGAGGCCGCTTCAGCGGCTATCAGTGGTGAAGTGCCTTTCTATGGATTGCAAGCGGTCGATTTGGACCTGAAAGCCTTTCCAGCGCATCAATCATTACTCGCTGCCTATGAAAAACTGCAGACAGCTAAACGTCGTTATTGGTCACAAAAATAGCCTTGGCGCTTTTAATGGTTATTTATAAAAATTAGCATATTGGTAAATGGCACTGAAAAAATCAGTGCCATTTTTTTATATTGGTCATGCAAAGAGATTAAAGCGCATTATTGAATAACAATTAAGCTTTATTCGTTAATGATATTTAACAAAACCATCCTTAACTACAGCTACCTTAAACTTATTTTGCATAATTTAAAATTTATTTATTTCAATTAATTCAATAGATTAAATTCAAAACACTTACTTTATCGCTTCGCTTACCAGCAGCCTCCCGGTCAAATATGATCCATATCAATTTCTGACCTATACTCCTTTGTTAGTATCTTTACAGGCAATTTTTGGAGAGCGTTAGTGTGAAAGCTGACAACCCTTTTAATTCATTATTACCGGCGGCAATGGCGAAAGTTGCAGAAGAAGCCGGCATATATAAAGCTACTAAACATCCTTTAACCACATTCTTCCTTGCCATCACTGCTGGCGTATTTATCTCAATTGCATTTGTCTTCTATATCACTGCAACTACCGGAAGTGGAGCCATGCCCTACGGCATAGCAAAACTGATCGGCGGTATCTGTTTCTCACTCGGTTTAATGTTAGTAGTCGTGTGTGGCGCTGACCTGTTCACCTCAACTGTTCTGATCGTAGTGGCAAAAGCCAGCGGCCGAATCACCTGGCTCCAACTCGGTCGACATTGGTTGACTGTCTATATAGGTAACCTGTTTGGCGCGCTGTTCTTTGTAGCGCTGATCTGGTTAGCCGGTGAACACATGGTGGCGAATGGTGCCTGGGGCTTGAACCTTCTGCAAACCGCCGACCACAAGATGCATCACACCTTTATCGAAGCAGTCAGTCTCGGCACGCTCGCTAATTTGATGGTTTGCCTGGCGGTATGGATGAGTTACTCCGGCCGCAGCCTGATGGATAAAATGTTTGCGATGATCTTACCGGTAGCGATGTTTGTTGCCTGCGGCTTTGAACATAGCATCGCCAACATGTTCCTTATTCCGATGGCCATTGTTATCCGTGATTTTGCCAGCCCGGAATTCTGGCAAATGGCTGGTGCAAGCGCAGCACAGTTTCCCTCACTCAGCGTTAGCGATTTTATTCTTAATAACCTTATTCCCGTAACCATCGGCAACATTATTGGCGGCGGATTATTAGTCGGTTTGACCTACTGGGTAATCTATCTGCGTGGCGATGAGCCGGTGCATTAATGAATTGGTACTGGCGTGCTGAAGCAGCGCGCCATACGTCAAAGTCTCCCTAAATAAGGCAGGTATATCATGTCCGAACTGAATGAAAAAATGGCGTCAGCCTGGGAAGGATTTAGCGCCGGCGAATGGCAGAACAGCGTCAACGTCCGTGACTTTATCCAGAAAAACTATACACCGTATGAAGGCGACGAATCCTTCCTCGCTGGCGCAACCTCAGCCACGACCAAACTGTGGGACAGCGTGCTTGAAGGCATCAAAATTGAGAACCGCACTCACGCGCCGGTGGATTTTGACACCGATTTGGCTTCAACCATCACCTCTCACGACGCCGGCTACATCAGCAAATCGCTGGAAAAAATCGTTGGTCTGCAAACTGAAACGCCTCTGAAACGTGCCATCATTCCGTTTGGCGGCATCAAAATGGTTGAGGGCTCTTGCAAGGTTTATGGCCGCGAACTCGATCCCGCACTGAAAAAAGTCTTCACTGATTACCGTAAAACTCATAACCAGGGCGTATTCGATGTTTATACCCCAGACATCATGCGCTGCCGTAAATCAGGCGTACTGACAGGTTTGCCTGATGCCTATGGCCGCGGTCGTATCATCGGTGACTATCGCCGCGTCGCGCTGTACGGCATCGATTACCTGATGAAAGACAAAGTTGCTCAGTTCAATTCTCTGCAAAGCGATATGGAGAATGGCGTTGACCTCGAAGCCACTATTCGCCTGCGTGAAGAGATTTCTGAACAGCATCGTGCGCTGGGTCAAATCAAAGAGATGGCTGCGAAGTATGGTTCAGATATCTCGTTGCCCGCTACCAATGCACAAGAAGCCGTTCAGTGGACTTACTACGGCTACCTCGCGGCGGTGAAATCTCAGAATGGTGCGGCGATGTCCTTCGGTCGCGTATCCACCTTCCTTGATGTGTACATTGATCGCGATATTCAGGCCGGGAAACTGACTGAAGAAGACGCACAGGAACTGATTGACCACCTGGTGATGAAACTGCGTATGGTGCGCTTCCTGCGTACGCCTGAATACGATGAGCTGTTCTCCGGTGACCCAATCTGGGCAACAGAATCATTAGCGGGTATGGGCGTCGATGGCCGTACTTTGGTGACCAAAAGCACCTTCCGTTTCCTGAATACGCTTTACACCATGGGTCCATCTCCGGAGCCAAATATGACCATCCTGTGGTCAGAAAAACTGCCGGTTAACTTCAAGAAATACGCCGCAAAAGTTTCTATCGATACGTCCTCATTGCAGTATGAGAATGACGACCTGATGCGTCCTGACTTCGACAACGATGACTATGCTATCGCCTGCTGCGTTAGCCCAATGATTGTCGGTAAGCAGATGCAGTTCTTCGGTGCGCGTGCCAACCTGGCAAAAACCCTGCTGTATGCAATCAACGGCGGCGTTGATGAAAAACTGAAAATGCAGGTAGGCCCGAAAGAAGCACCAATCACTGACGAAATTCTTGATTTCGACATCGTGATGGAGCGCTTGGATCACTTCATGGATTGGCTGGCGAAGCAGTACGTCACCTCCCTGAACATCATTCACTACATGCACGATAAGTATAGCTATGAAGCTTCACTGATGGCGCTGCACGATCGTGACGTTTATCGCACCATGGCATGTGGTATCGCGGGTCTGTCTGTTGCGGCTGACTCACTTTCAGCCATCAAATACGCCAAAGTGAAAACCATCCGTGATGAAGATGGTTTAGCGGTAGACTTTGAAATTGAAGGTGAATATCCGCAGTTTGGTAACAATGACTCGCGCGTTGATGACATGGCGTGCGATCTGGTTGAACGTTTCATGAAAAAAATTCAGAAACTGCAAACCTACCGCAATGCGGTGCCAACTCAGTCAGTACTGACCATCACTTCTAACGTGGTTTATGGTAAGAAAACCGGTAATACGCCAGACGGACGTCGTGCGGGTGCGCCGTTCGGACCGGGTGCTAACCCAATGCACGGCCGTGACCAGAAAGGTGCGGTGGCTTCACTGACCTCGGTCGCGAAACTGCCCTTCGCTTACGCTAAAGACGGCATCTCTTATACCTTCTCCATCGTGCCGAATGCACTGGGTAAAGATGATAACGTGCGTAAAACTAACCTTGCTGGCTTGATGGATGGATATTTCCACCATGAAGCTAACATTGAGGGCGGTCAGCATCTGAACGTTAACGTGATGAATCGTGAGATGCTGCTGGATGCGATGGAACATCCTGAGAAGTATCCTCAATTGACCATTCGCGTATCCGGTTATGCTGTTCGCTTCAACTCGCTCACCAAAGAGCAGCAGAAAGATGTAATTACCCGTACGTTCACTCAGTCGTTGTAATAGCACTTTACTGAGATTAAAAGGCTCCTGCGGGAGCCTTTTCTCCACAAGTCCGTTTTGCCAGCTTGCTGGTGCTGGCGACCTGGCAAAATCGACTTTCACTTTTAGAGCACGACATAGATTGTGCTGCCTGATGTTCAGGCTCACCTGGAGAACCCATCGCAATGTCAACCATCGGTCGTATCCACTCCTTTGAATCCTGCGGCACCGTTGATGGCCCAGGCATCCGTTTCATCACCTTTTTTCAGGGCTGTCTTATGCGCTGCCTGTATTGCCATAACCGCGATACATGGGACACGCATGGCGGTAAAGAAGTGACCGTTGAAGAGTTGATGAAGGATGCGCTCTCATATCGTCACTTTATGAATGCATCTGGCGGCGGCGTGACCGCGTCGGGTGGCGAAGCGATCTTACAAGCCGAGTTTGTGCGTGACTGGTTCCGCGCCTGCCAGGCAGAAGGTATTCACACCTGCCTTGACACCAACGGCTTTGTTCGTCGCTACGACCCGGTGATCGATGAATTGCTGGATGCCACTGACTTGGTCATGCTTGATCTGAAACAAATTAATGATGAGGTGCATGAAGTTCTGGTTGGCGTTTCCAATCACCGCACGCTGGATTTTGCTCGTTATCTGCAGAAGAGAGGCAAACGAACCTGGATTCGTTACGTTGTTGTGCCTGGTTACTCTGATGATGATGATTCCGTACATCGCTTAGGTGAGTTCACTAAGGATATGGATAACATTGAGAAGATTGAACTGCTGCCTTATCACGAGTTAGGCAAACATAAATGGATTGCCATGGGTGAAGAGTACAAGCTGGATGGTGTTAAGCCGCCGAGCAAAGAAACCATGGAGCGAGTGAAGAATATCCTCGCCAGCTACGGTCATGAAGTGATGTATTAACCGCAAACAAAAGGGGAGCCGCTGGCTCCCCTTTTTACTATTTCATATTAATGCGTCAAGCATGTGCAACCGGCGTTGCCTGATGATCGGCTTTGCGCAGTAACATCACCAGATAAACCAGTGCAACTGCAGCAATCATCACAAACAGCAGGCGGTCAGAGTAATTCTGCATCAGCATTGACGTCATTCCCGGCCCCACCAAACTACCTACAGTATAGCTGAACAGTAATGCCTGATTCATCGCCACTAACTCATGATGCGCCACGGTTTCGCACGCCCAGGACATCGCCACTGGGTAGAGAGTAAAACCCGCCAGCCCCAGCACAAACAGTGCTGGCGCCATAGCTGCATCACCCAACATGGCAATCGCACCCAGAATAACCACGAACACTTGCACACGTAGCACCATCAGGCGACCAAAGCGATCGGCTAAACGTCCTACTGGCCATTGCCCGACAATACCCGAGCTAACCAGTAATGCCATCCAGTAACCGACGGTAGCATCACTCATGCCCTGATGAGAGAGATACAGCGGCATCAAGCCATAAAGCGAGCCGAGAACGATACCGGAAATGATGCAGCCATTGATGCCGAGACGAGAACTACGACGACGCAACATCACCCAAAGGCGACCCGTTGAGGCTTCTTCCGTCGCAGCGCTGGCGTTAACATGCACAAACACGACCGGCAATACCGCACAGATAATCAACGCAGTCGCCCACGGAATCACGTGAAGCAGCTCTGTCGACACGCGACTCACCAACAACTGGCCGGCAACCGTGCCGAGGTAGTAGATGATCATATATGCCGCGAGCAGCTGACCACGATTACGCACGGTGCCGCTGCATAACAAGGCGCTCTCCACCACCACCCAAATCAGTGCACAGCCCACACCTGCGGTGAAACGCAGCATGGTCCAGCTATAGAAACCATCCAGCATCACCATGCCCATGGTCGCCACGGCAAAAAGTAGGCTGGCAAGATAGAAACAGCGATTAAAACCGTAACGCGTGATCAACCAGCCGGCGAGCAAAGTTCCCAGCAAATTACCGGTGTAATACGATGAGCTAGCCATACCCACTTGCCAGGTTGGCAATTGATCATGGGTAAGCCATAGCGGTACCAGCGTATTAAGCACAGCGATAGACACCGTCATGAGCATTAAGCCGCAAAGCAGCAAAACGACGGGGCGCGACCAGGTTGACATAGGGAATAAAACCAAAAGAGATGACGATAATTGCGCGCAGTTTGCCATTTGCTATTTTAAAGTCAATGTGCAAAAAATCGTCGCCGCACGATTTGCTGCAGCACAATTTATTTTATTTATCTTCAGCGGGTTAGAGGCAGGGTGAAAGATAACAGGCAGGCATCTATCTATTTGAATTTAAGATTTTTAATGGTTAACGGCCATTTATTATCGATAACGTTTATTTCTGATTAATTCCGACTAAAAAATAATTATTTTTCAGCTTAAGAAACAAAAAACCCGGCATTGCCGGGCTTATATAATTGCGCGTTGATTAGCCAACGAATTCCAGTCCGCCCATATAAGGACGCAACACTTCAGGCACTTCAATGCGACCATCTGCTTGCTGGTAGTTTTCCAGCACAGCAACCAGAGTACGACCAACCGCCAGACCAGAACCGTTCAGCGTGTGCACCAAACGTGGTTTCTTGTCGGTTTTGCTGCGGCAGCGCGCCTGCATACGACGAGCCTGGAAATCACCCATGTTGGAGCAAGAGGAGATCTCACGATAGGTGTCCTGTGCTGGCAGCCAAACTTCCAGATCGTAAGTTTTGGCAGAACCGAAGCCCATATCGCCGGTGCAAAGCAGCACTTTACGGTATGGCAGATTGAGCAGCTGCAGCACTTTCTCTGCATGGCCGACCAACTCTTCCAGTGCGTCCATAGAAGTTTCAGGCGCCACAATCTGCACCATTTCCACTTTGTCGAACTGGTGCATACGGATTAAACCGCGCGTATCACGTCCGTACGAACCGGCTTCAGAACGGAAGCATGGCGTGTGTGCGGTGAGTTTGAGCGGCAAAGATTCTTCTTCAACGATTTCATCGCGCACCAGATTGGTCAGCGGCACTTCAGCGGTTGGGATCAACGCATAGTTGCTGCTACCTGCTTCTTCGCCCAGCGGCTTGGTATGGAACAGATCTTCACCAAACTTCGGCAGCTGTCCGGTTCCATACAGCGTTTCCTGATTGACCAGATACGGAACATAGGTTTCAAGATAACCGTGCTGCTGCGTGTGCAGGTCAAGCATAAACTGGCTAAGCGCACGGTGCAGACGCGCAATCTGGCCCTGCATCACAATGAAACGTGAACCCGTCAGTTTCACCGCTGCGGCAAAATCCAGACCTTTGGCAGCTTCACCCAACTCAACATGGTCTTTTACCGGGAAATCGAACTGGCGCGGCTGGCCCCAGCGGCTGACTTCCTGATTCTCGCTGTCATCTTTACCTAACGGGACTTCGTCAACCGGGAGGTTTGGCAATACGAGGGCAAAGTCACGAATTTCGTTCTGCAGGGCATCCAGTTCTGCTTTAGCCGCATCCAGGCGTTCGCCCAGTGCGTTCACTTCCTGACGCAGCGGCTCGATGTCTTCCCCACGTGCTTTGGCCTGACCGATGGATTTGGAACGGGAATTACGCTCAGCTTGCAGATTTTCAGTTTCTACCTGCAAGACTTTACGACGCTCTTCGAGCGAACGTAAGGTTTCCACATCCAGTTTAAATCCTCGGCGTGCCAGTTTTTCTGCGACTGCGTCTGGCTCGTTACGCAGCAGGTTGGGATCGAGCATGCTAATCCTGTGTAATAAAAGGTTGATTGAACGAATGGCGGGACTTGCATCCCTATGGAATGCAATGAAATCCTTGCTCACCTTACCGTAAGGTGTTTATCAGCGGTAGCGTTTTATCGGGCTATTTTGATCCTGCTCAGCCAGCCAGGCGAGTTTTTCGCCAATTTTCCCTTCAAGCCCGCGATTAGTCGGTTGATAGTAGCGTGTCTGCGCCATTTCTGGCGGGAAATAGACTTCGCCAGCGGCATAGGCGTTAGTCTCGTCGTGCGCATAGCGATACTCTTTACCCAGCCCCATCTCCTTCATCAATTTGGTCGGAGCATTGCGTAAATGTTCCGGCACATCGTAGTCAGGAAATTCGCGCGCATCGCGCATCGCGGCTTTGAAAGCGGTGTAAACGGCATTACTTTTGGGTGCGCTGGCAAGGTAGACAATCGCCTGCGCAATCGCCCTTTCGCCTTCAGCTGGACCGACGCGGGTGAAGCAATCCCAGGCCGCTAACGCAACTTGCATACCGCGCGGATCGGCGTTACCCACATCTTCCGAGGCGATAGCCAGCAAACGGCGGGCGACATAAAGCGGATCGCCGCCGGCGGTGATGATTCTTGCATACCAGTAAAGCGCCGCATCAGGTGCTGAACCGCGTACCGATTTATGCAGAGCGGAGATCAGATCGTAGAAACGATCGCCTTTGTTATCAAAACGCGCCGCTCTTTCACCGGAAACTTCGTTCAGCAATTGTGGCGTTAATTCACGCTGGCCTTCAGCGTTACTTTCGGCCATATCCGCCATCATTTCCAGCGTATTCAGTGCCCGACGCGCATCCCCGTTCACCAACTCTGCAATCATGCGGCGCGTATTATCCGGCAGCACTATATCGCTTTTGCCATAACCGCGATCGTCATCCTGCATCGCCTGCAGCAAAACCTGTTCGATATCAGCAGTGGTGAGAGATTTGAGTAAATAGACACGAGCACGCGATAGCAGCGCCGAGTTGAGCTCAAACGAGGGATTTTCGGTGGTGGCACCGATAAACGTTATGGTGCCATCTTCAATATGTGGCAGGAATGCATCCTGCTGACTTTTGTTAAAGCGATGAACTTCGTCGACAAACAGAATGGTGCGTCGGCCCACCTGACGATTTTGTCGGGCGCGCTCTATCGCTTCACGAATGTCTTTGACGCCAGAAGTAACCGCAGAAATCCGCTCAACATCAGCTTTACCGTAATGGGCGATGATTTCGGCTAATGTTGTTTTCCCTGTCCCCGGCGGTCCCCACAAAATCATCGAATGCAGATGCCCGGCCTCAATAGCGCGCGGCAGCGGTTTACCAGGCGCCAGCAAATGCTGCTGCCCAATGTAATGTTGCAGCGTAGCTGGCCGCATACGTGCGGCCAGCGGCTGAAACTCATTCGAAGGTGCGAAATCCAGAGACAGGTTACTCACCGTGACCTCACTGACGTTGATCGTCCACCGTTACCCCTTTTGGCGGCGTAAAGGTGAATTTATCTGGGCTAATGGCGCCGTTGTTTTGGCTCTTCAGCTGATAATCGCTGTGCTGACCATCTTGCTCAATCGCGCTGAACTTATTGATGGTGCCAGACGATGTCACATTGATGGTGAACTGCTTGAGGTTGCCATCACTGCTCTTCGGCGTTAGCTCGAAGTTATCGCCCTGTTGCTTGATGTTGTACTGTTTCCAGTCGCTTGGCTGATTACGCGCAATCAGCATAAACGGCGTATTACTTGCCGCATTTTGCAGCAGGCTAACGCTGGCTTGTTCAACGAAGGGATTGTAGAACCACAGGTTTTTGCCATCAGAAATAATTACGCTTTCGTCCGGCGCGGTCATGTGCCAGTTAAACAAACTTGGACGCTTAACCCACAGCTCACCTTCACCATCCTGCACGTTAGCGCCGCTGCCATCGGTCACTTTCTGACTGAAGCTGGCATGGAAGCTGTTCACTTTATTGAGACGCTGTTGCAGATCGCTGGACGCATCCGCCAATACTGATGCGGAAACAAAACTGGCCAACAGGCCACAGGCAATAACGCGTAATTTCATCTGATTCGATTCCTTATTCATTGTTTCCCGACACTTACTGCATTAAACGTAGTTGCCGTCCTGTCTCTTCGACAGGAGAAAAAGCCGAAAGCTCCCGAAGATATGGGGATCGACCAACAGATAAACAATGGGCCAGTGTTAACTGGCCCATAAGCAGACAATCACACGCGATAATTTACATTTCGTGTGGCGGCGGTGAAAGCACTTCACGGTTGCCATTGTGTCCCGGTTCAGAAACGATGCCCTGCGCTTCCATCTGCTCGATGATGCGTGCAGCACGGTTATAACCGATACGGAACTGGCGCTGAACCCCAGAGATGGACGCCCGGCGTTTTTCCACCACGAAAGAGACGGCCTGATCGAACAGCGGATCCAGCTCTTCATCACCCATCATACCGCCAGCCGCGCTATCGCTCTCTTCACCAGCGGTGATGCTTTCGATGTATTGCGGGCGACCGCGTGCTTTCCAGTCCTGAACGACCGCATGGACTTCCTGATCGCGCACGAATGCACCGTGCACACGCACTGGCATTGAGGAGTTTGGCGGCATGTACAGCATGTCACCCATGCCCAGCAGCGATTCCGCACCGCCCTGATCGAGGATGGTACGTGAGTCGATCTTACTGGAAACGGTAAAGGCGATACGCGTCGGGATGTTGGCTTTGATCAGACCGGTAATCACATCGACCGACGGACGCTGTGTCGCCAGCACCAGGTGAATACCCGCCGCACGTGCTTTTTGTGCCAGACGAGCAATCAACTCTTCAACTTTCTTACCGACCGCCATCATCAGATCAGCAAATTCGTCGACCAGTACCACGATATAAGGCAGTTTTTCCAGCACCGGCGGCGTGGTGTCCATGCTATCGCCCGGCTTCCAGAACGGATCGGGAATTGGTCGGCCCATCGCTGCAGCCTGCTCAATCTTCTCGTTATATCCGGCAAGGTTACGCACGCCCAATGCAGACATCAGCTTATAGCGGCGCTCCATTTCACCAACACTCCAGCGCAGCGCATTAGCCGCATCTTTCATATCGGTAACCACTTCCGTCAGCAGGTGCGGAATGCCTTCATAGACTGACAGCTCAAGCATTTTCGGGTCGATCATGATAAAGCGCACTTCTTCCGGCGTGGCTTTATACAACATGCTGATGATCATGGTGTTAACGCCCACCGATTTACCGGAACCAGTGGTACCGGCAACCAGCAAGTGAGGCATTTTCGCTAAATCAGCCACAACCGGCTGGCCAGCAATGTCCTTGCCCAACACCACTGCAAGCGGTGACGGATTTTCACGGAATTTAGGGCAATCCAGCACTTCGCGCAGATAAACGGTTTGACGATGTTTATTTGGCAGTTCAAGCCCAACATAAGGCTTGCCTGGAATCACTTCCACCACGCGCACGGCAACCGCTGACAATGAACGCGCCAGGTCACGCGATAAGTTAGAGATACGTGAGGCTTTAACGCCTGGCGCTAAGTCGAGCTCAAAACGGGTGATGACTGGCCCAGGCGAAATACCTACTACTTCCGCCTTCACACGATAATCAGCCAGTCGAGCCTCAACCAGTCGCGCCGTTTGCTCAAGTGCAAACATATCAACCGGCTCTTCTTCTGCCGGTGGTGACGTGAGCAGATCCAGCGTTGGGAGCGGCGTAGAGGGTTTTTCCAGCGGCTGTTCATGGCGAACCAGGAACGGATGGAACAAGCTATCCTGCGCTGGCGCTGCAGGTTTCACTGGCGCAGGCGGCGCAGAATAGGCTTCCTGTTCCGGTGACGACCACGGGCTAGATTCAGCACTCAACGAAGGTAATGACGCTGGCTCCGGCGCTGCGGGTTGCTGCCACTGCGCAGGTTCTTCTGGCTCTGGCGCTGCAGAAATCGTAAAGAGCGGCTCGCTTGGGCTATCGTCGACCAGATCTTTCATTGGCGAAAAATCAAAAGCAGACGATGTGTCCAGATTAAAGACCGGCGCTTCCTTCACTTCAGGTTCGTTATAGCGTTGCTGCTGCTGATCGGCGAACTGACGCGCCAGTTGAGCCTGCTGCAATGCATCCTCATCTTCAGACTCAGCCACATCCTGCCAGCTTTCACCGTAACGATTCTGCTGCTGTGATGCGAAGGCTTCACGCAACTGCGCCTCTTGCAGCTCAACAGCTTCTTCCTGAGGAGGAACGCTGTAAGACGCGGTGACTTCCGGCTGTTGCTGCTCAGCATCTTTAGCCTGCTCTTCCGCCATACGCTGCGAAGGCAACTTGATGCCGTACGACGCTAACTCGCGTCGTGTTGGCAACTTAACCTTATTCGGACGCGGCAATTCTGGGCCAATGCCCTGCTTGACCTGCGGGTTGTAATCACGCTCAGGCACGATATCGAAAGCAGGCGAATAAGCAGCTGTTGAAGATGCTGCTTTTACTGCTCCCGCAGCCAATGATGCAGCGGCGACACTGTTTAAAGGCGCTGAAGATGGAGCGGCATCCTGCCAGTTGCCCATACTCGGGCCTTCATCGTCATCAGCCGGCGAAAACGGCGAAGGTGCCGGTTCATTTGGCATCTCGAAACGATAGAGCGGCGTAGAAGGCTGCGCGATCGGTTCAGGCGGCGCAGTGGCAGGCTGTGGAACCGAAGTTGGCTGGGCAGCAGGTTCAGCAACGCGGGGCACTGCGGCCGGTTCTGCAGGCGCACTTGCCGCAGGCTGCGTGGCTGCAGGGGTTTGCTGTGCGGCTTGCGTGGTAACCGCAATTGCAGCGGCAGTTGCCGCACTGGCCTTCGCTAGTAGCGGATCATCGCCCAACTCTGCAACAACGGGTTCGCTGATCTTGCGCGGTTTGGCTAACAAGACATCGTCTTCTTCATTTGTAGGCTGTAAAGCAGGCATTGAAGGTGACACCTCATCAGCGTGCTCTTCGTCGTCGTATTCTTCTTCCTGCCAGGGTTCGTCATGCCGTGAACGGTTGCTGGCAAAGGTCAGAACACCCATTACAACGCCGCCGATCTTCTCGGCAATCGTCAGCCATGACCAACCGGTATAAAGGGTGATCCCGGCAGCCCAGACGCAAAGCAGCGTTAAAGTGCCGCCAGCGGAACTGAACCACGGCGCCATCGCATTGCTGACAAGGCTGCCAATGACGCCGCCGGAAGCAAAGTACCAGATATCATCAACGTTGAGCGCCGCAAGACCACAAGTCGTCACCACCAGGGCCAGTACGCCAATCAGACGTAAACCAACGGCAAAGTAGTCGATGTAATCCTGACGATCGCGTTGGCGGAAGGTGATCCAACACAGACCAATAATGACGGGAGGAATGGCGTAAGCCATCACGCCAAAAATGAACAATAGCGTATCGGCCAGCCATGCGCCGACGCTACCACCCAAATTATGGATAGGTTCGTGCCATGCGGTTTGTGACCAGCTTGGATCTGAAGGGTTAAAACTGACCAACGACACCATCAAATAGATGGCGAACAAGGCCACAAGAATGAGCAACGCCTCCAGCAGACGACGTCCACTGCTCAGCGGTTGTAACGAAACATCTTTATCTTCTGTATATTCCTGGCTCAAGAGAACTCTCCAGGTGCCTGTAAATTAAGAAGGCAACAACGTCGGGCATGCCCGACGCTGGTCCTGTATGAATTCACAGGAGTGTACCGAAATCCTGCAAGCTTTGCACCTGCCCTGCACTACCGGGTTTTGATCACCAGACGATTGCTCTGTTTGACCTCTTCCATCACCACGTAAGTACGGGTGTCGTTTACGCCCGGCAGACGCAGCAAGGTTTCACCCAGCAGTTTACGATAGGCGGACATATCCGGTACGCGAGTTTTCAGCAGGTAGTCAAAGTCACCGGAAACGAGGTGACATTCTTGAGTTTCCTCAAGTTTTTGCACAGCGGCGTTAAATTGTTCAAACACATCTGGCGCACCACGATTCAGAGTAATCTCAACGAAAACCAGCAGTGAAGCATCCAGATAATGGGGATTGAGCTGCGCAGTGTAGCCCAGAATGAAGCCTTGACGCTCGAGGCGGCGTACGCGCTCAAGACAAGGAGTTGGCGATAATCCAACACGTTTGGAAAGCTCGACATTGGAAATTCGACCGTCTTTCTGCAGTTCATTCAGAATATTTCTGTCGATACGATCTAAATCTTTTCCGGGGCGTTTCTTATTGTCTACCATTATTATTGTCTCTCTTAATTCCTTCCCTTTACCTGCCACACCCTGAAAACGCTCATTGTTCAGGGCCTTACTGAAGTGAAGACCATAAGCCTGTGCAGTAACGCGTCCATCCGTATGACGCATGTTGTCTGTCCACATCATGCGTCACTACCAATGTCAGGCTGAGTTTATTCGGCTAAAAAAGCCAAAACAGAAATGAAATTCTGTTTTGAATCGCTAAATATTCTCTGCTTCTCCCAATGTTTTCGCAAAAGCGCAGGCGATTGTCAAAGTAAAACATCCAAATTCAGTACAAGATGCCAGATAGAGTTCTGGGTTGCTGTTTTTAAATGAGAATTTTTATGCTGCTGCACCACAAATTGCCGAGCATTGCCCCCTTTTGGCGCAAGGCGCGTGCAAAATTTACACTCATCGTCTACGCCGCTCGCAGTGATTGTTAACAAAATTGCTGAAGCCTTTTTTTGCGACGTTAATTTCCCTACAATCAAAAACTATGTTGTCAGAAAAATTGAGGAACGCATGAGTACGGCCAAACACAGTAAGCTGCTCATTCTGGGCTCCGGCCCTGCCGGTTACACTGCTGCGGTATATGCAGCGCGCGCTAACCTGAATCCGGTATTAATCACCGGGCTGGAGAAAGGGGGTCAGCTCACCACCACCACCGAAGTGGAGAACTGGCCAGGCGATGCAAACGATCTGACCGGTCCAGCGTTGATGGAGCGCATGCAAGAACATGCTGAGAAATTCAACACCGAGATCATTTTTGACCACATTCATACCGTCGATTTGCAGAACCGTCCGTTCCGTCTGGTCGGCGACAGCGGTGAATACACTGCAGATGCCTTGATCATCGCAACTGGCGCCTCAGCGCGTTATCTCGGTCTGCCATCAGAAGAAGCGTTCAAAGGCAAAGGCGTATCTGCTTGCGCGACCTGTGACGGTTTCTTCTACCGCAACCAGAAAGTTGCCGTGATAGGTGGAGGTAACACCGCCGTTGAGGAAGCACTTTACCTGGCTAACATTGCCGCTGAAGTGCATCTGATTCACCGTCGCGACAGCTTCCGCGCGGAGAAAATCCTCATCGACCGCCTGATGGAAAAAGTGCGTAATGGCAACATCGTGCTGCACACCGACCGCACGCTGGACGAAGTGGTCGGCGATCAAATGGGCGTGACGGGCTTGAAACTGCTTTCTACCAAAGGTGAAGCGGCGGAATCACTCGATGTCGCTGGTCTGTTTGTCGCTATCGGCCACAGTCCAAATACCGCAATCTTTGATGGTCAGCTGGATTTAGAAAATGGCTACATCAAAGTGCAGTCTGGTCTGCACGGTAACGCCACGCAAACCAGTATCCCTGGCGTGTTCGCTGCCGGCGATGTGATGGATCATATTTATCGCCAGGCCATTACCTCTGCCGGTACCGGCTGCATGGCTGCGCTGGATGCCGAGCGCTTCCTCGATGGACTGGTTAAAAACGATAAGTAAGTTGTTAATAACCTGATCATAATCGCCTAAAGGCGGCCAGTTTTGGTCGCCTTTTTTGTTACCTGCGTGCTACAGTTCACGCGCCCGACATTGCTGGGTTTTCATCCGGGATTCACATCTCTTTTGAGTTACCAAACGGCATCGCATGAACAAATCACGGCAACAAGAACTTCTCCGCTGGCTCCGTCAGCAACGTCATCACGGTGCGCGCAACTTGCGTGCGGCTTCGCTGTTGGGTTTTGCTGGCGCACTGGTCATTATCGCCCAAGCCTGGTTAATGGCTTCACTGCTGCAAAATCTGCTGGTCGCGCAACAACCTCGCGCATCACTGCTCACCGATTTTCTGTTGCTGCTGCTGTGCTTTGTCTTACGTGCTGGATTGCATTACGCCCGCGAAATGGCAGGACATCGCGCTGGCGTCGCCATTCGCCGTGCGCTGCGTCAGCAGGTTCTGGATCGCCTCAATGTGCTCGGTCCCGCCTGGATTCAGGGCAAACCCGCAGGCAGCTGGGCTACGCTGCTGCTCGAGCAAATCGAAGAGATGCAGGAATACTACGCGCGCTATCTGCCACAAATGTCGCTGGCGGTCTTTATTCCATTAGCTATTTTGATCGCCATTTTCCCGATTAACTGGGCGGCAGGATTGATTCTGCTGGTGACCGCGCCACTTATTCCCCTGTTTATGGCGATGGTTGGTATGGGCGCGGCGGATGCCAACCGCCGTAACTTTGTTGCTCTCGCCCGACTAAGCGGTGATTTTTATGATCGTCTGCGTGGACGTGAAACGCTGCGCTTGTTCTATCGCGGCGCGGCAGAGCAAGAAGCGATTGCAACCAGCACCACCGATTTCCGTCAACGCACCATGGAAGTGTTGCGCCTGGCGTTTCTCTCTTCCGCCGTGCTGGAGTTTTTTGCCTCACTGGCGATTGCTGTCGTCGCGGTCTATTTCGGTTTCTCTTACCTTGGCGAACTGAATTTTGGTCATTACAGCACCGGCGTAACCCTGTTTGCCGGTTTCCTGGCCTTAATTCTGGCACCTGAATTTTTCCAGCCGTTGCGGGACTTAGGCACCTTTTATCACGCCAAAGCGCAAGCGATTGGCGGAGCTGATGCGCTGGACCAATTTCTACGTGAAAGTCCCGATCCAACCTTAGAACACGCTTCTCGCGAGCTTTCCCTCACAGCACCGCTACACCTTCATGCGCAGGATCTAGTGGTAATGACCGCCAGCGGTGAAGCGCTGTCTCAATCGCTGAATTTTACTCTCGACGCAGGTAAACGCGTGGCGTTAGTAGGACAAAGCGGCGCAGGGAAAACCGCCCTGATGAACGTTTTGCTGGGTTTCCTGCCTTATCAAGGTTCGCTGCAGATCAATGGACAGGAGCTGCGCGATATCAGCCGCGATAGCTGGCAAAAACATATCGCCTGGGTAGGCCAAAATCCCCATTTACCCGCGCAAACGCTGCGCGAAAATCTGCTGCTCAATAGCCGCATTGATGACGCTACGCTCATGACGGTTCTACAGCGCGCGGGTGTTGATGAATTTTTAGATCGTCTGCCACAAGGATTAGATACCGTTTTAGGCGATGGCGGCGTGGGTCTTTCCGTCGGTCAGGCGCAGCGTATTGCCGTAGCGCGTGCATTGCTTAAACCAGCGCAATTGCTGCTGCTTGATGAGCCCGGTTCCGGACTGGATAGCCAGAGCGAGCAGCATGTCATCAATGCCTTGCAACAAGCAGCCACTCAGCAAACCACGTTGATGATCACACACCAACTTAACGAGCTCGCGAGTTGGGATGAAGTGTGGGTGATGCAGGCGGGGCAACTGGTGCAACAAGGTCATTGGCAGGAGCTGATTGAACAAGATGGACCACTGCGTGAAATGGCGCAGCATCGTCAAAAGGAGATCGCATAATGAACGATTTATTGCCTTTCCTGCGTCTGTTTAGCCGTCATCCATGGCGTTTAGGACTTGGCGTTGTTCTTGCCATCATCACCTTGCTTGCCAGTATTGGACTGCTTACGTTATCCGGCTGGTTCCTCGCCGCCTCTTCACTGGCGGGCGTAGCGGGACTTTACACGTTCAACTATATGTTGCCCGCAGCTGGCGTACGTGGCGCGGCGATCACGCGAACAGCTGCGCGTTATTTTGAGCGCCTGGTGAGCCACGATGCCACCTTCCGTGTGCTGCAACATTTGCGCGTATTTACCTTTGGCAAACTCATCGCCCTCGCGCCAGAACAGCTGGCACGATTTCGTCAGGGCGAGTTACTCAACCGTTTTGTCAGCGATGTCGATACCCTCGACCATCTCTATCTGCGTGTGATCTCGCCGTTAATTGGCGCAGCCGTGGTGATTGTGGTGGTCACCTGCGGCTTAGCCTTGCTGGATGTACCGCTAGCTTTGCTGCTCGGCGGCATCATGCTATTGACGCTATTGCTTATGCCGCCGCTATTCTGGCGGCTTGGCACTTCAGCCGGACACCAGATTGCCCTGCATCAGGCCATCTGGCGCATGCAGTTGACGCACTGGATTACTGGTCTGTCCGAGCTGAAAATTTATGGCGCTGCACATCTGTGGCGCGCCCAGCTTGATCGCGAAGAACTCAACTGGCAACAGGCGCAACGCAGACAGCATCGCCTGCAGGCGCTGGCGCAAAGTCTGCTACTGGTCATCAGCGGCGCAACGGTGACGCTGTTGTTATGGATCTCCGCCAATGGCGTAGGGGGAAACAGTGCACCGGGCGCATTTATCGCGCTGTTTGTGTTCTGCGGACTGGCGGCATTCGAAGCGCTGGCCCCAGTTGCCGGAGCGTTTCTGCCGCTTTCACAGGTGACCAGCGCCGCTAAGCGGGTACAGGAAATCATTGAGCAGCCCGCTGCGATACATTTTCCCCACGCTAAAATCAGTAGTGCTTCAGGTATTAACCTGAAAATGGAAAACATCAGTTTCAGCTATCCGCAACGTCCTGAACCGGTGTTGCAGCATTTCTCTCTATCGCTAAATGCAGGCGAACATCTGGCGCTGCTCGGTCCAACCGGCTGCGGCAAATCCAGCCTGCTGGCGCTGATTACCCGAGGTTGGGAAGCGCAACAAGGTTCGATTAGCCTGAACGACAACGATATCGCTTTATGGGATGAAGCTTCGCTGCGCAGCCGCATTAGCGTGGTAACACAGCGCGTGCATCTGTTTAGCCAAACGCTACGCGACAATTTGTTGCTGGCAAAACCTGATGCCAGTGATGTGCAACTGGTTGATGCATTAAACAAGGTCGATCTGGCTCATTTGGCCGAACACAACGAAGGATTGAACGCATGGATGGGCGATGGCGGTCGACCGTTATCTGGCGGTGAACTGCGTCGTCTGGCAATTGCGCGCGCTCTGCTGCACGATGGCGATTTGTGGCTGCTGGATGAACCCACTGAAGGTCTTGATGCCAGCACCGAGCAGCAGATTCTGACGCTATTGCAGCACGTCACCCGCGGTAAAACGCTGATTATGGTGACGCATCGCTTAAGCGGTTTAGATGCCATGGACCGTATTTGCGTTATGGATCAGGGACAGATTATCGAATCCGGTTCACACGCCGAATTAATCTCAAAAGCAGGCCGCTACTGGCGTTTCCATCAGCGCTTTACGCTATAGTCTTAGCCAACAGCCCTGAGTGTGATTGACGCAATGAGACTGATACAGCTTTCACGAGATTCATTAAATTTCCCACCACCGGAAATGGCGCTGCGCGAGCCCAATGGATTACTGGCGATGGGCGGCGATCTCTCCCCTGCTCGCCTGATGAATGCTTATCAGCGTGGCATTTTCCCGTGGTTTTCTCCGGGCGATCCGATTCTTTGGTGGTCGCCGGATCCCCGCGCGGTAATGCTGCCAGAATCTTTCCATCTCAGCCGCAGTATGGCGCGCTTCCATAAGCGCTCACCGTATCGGGTTACCATGAATCATGCATTTCCACAGGTGCTGGAAGGCTGCGCCAGCGGTCGACAGGAAGGTACGTGGATTACATTTGAAGTGAAACGTGCGTGGCTACGGTTGTACGAACTGGGCCATGCACATTCGATCGAAGTCTGGTGCGATCAGCAACTGGTTGGCGGGATGTATGGCCTGGCGCTGGGGCAAATTTTTTGCGGTGAATCGATGTTTAGCCGTCAGGAAAATGCTTCGAAAACCGCACTCTGGGTATTCGCGCAACATTTTCTCGCGCATCAGGGCCGACTGATTGATTGTCAGGTACTGAACCCGCATACCGCTTCCCTTGGTGCGGTTGAAATTCCCCGCGTCGATTATCTACAGTACGTGCAAACGCTGGCGTGGCAACCGGTTTCCGAGAGTTGCTGGCAAACACAAACCCTTTTTTGACATCGGTCACCGATGTTTTGCACACAATTCCCGACAAAAGTGATACAATAAGCGAGTTTGGTATGTCGTCCGCGCTTCGCTGTGGCGAGCCGGAATTGCCAGGTTGGGAATCTCACACATTTCCCGAAGCTGTTTTGATTGTGCAACTGATGCCGATTGCTACAGATTCTTAGCCCGCTAATCCCCCGCAGACGTCAAAAAACACCCTAATTTATCCGTACTGCACGCGCAACGGCGCGACGCACGGCGAAGCGTTGGCAAAATCATCAACGGTTCTTTACATAAATCATGGAATTCGGCATTATCTTGCCGGTTCAACAGTTTGGTAGTACACCCAGAGGATTCGATGGCCAAAGAAGACAATATTGAAATGCAAGGTACCGTACTGGATACGTTACCGAACACCATGTTCCGCGTAGAGCTTGAAAACGGGCACGTGGTTACCGCTCATATCTCCGGTAAAATGCGCAAAAACTACATCCGCATCCTGACGGGCGACAAAGTGACTGTCGAGTTGACCCCGTACGACCTGAGCAAAGGCCGCATTGTCTTCCGTAGTCGCTAAGTAAATATTCACATCTCGCGATGGTTATATTTACATAGCGCGAAAAAAAGGCCGGATTCGCATCCGGCCTTTTTCATATCTGCATTTCGCTTAGTGCACTGTACCTTCGGTTTTACGCTTTTCCGCACTCAGGAAATGGTAAGTAAGCTGGTTTTTATCTTTATCCAGCGCTACTGATACCGATCCACCATCAACCAGCGAACCAAACAGCAGTTCATTCGCCAACGGTTTCTTCAGATTTTCCTGTACGGCACGTGCCATCGGACGCGCTCCCATCGCTTTGTCGTAACCTTTATCAGCCAGCCAATCGCGCGCGTCATCGCTAACTTCCAGCGATACGCCCTTCGCATCCAGCTGAGCCTGCAACTCGACGATGAATTTATCCACTACCTGATGAATCACTTCCTGAGACAGGTGACGGAACCAGATAATGTTGTCGAGACGGTTACGGAACTCTGGCGTGAAGATCTTTTTGATCTCTTCCATCGCGTCAGTACTGTTATCCTGATGAATCAGGCCAATCGACTTACGTTCAGTCTCGCGTACACCGGCGTTGGTGGTCATCACCAGCACCACGTTGCGGAAGTCTGCTTTACGGCCGTTGTTATCGGTCAGCATACCGTTGTCCATCACCTGCAGCAGCAGGTTGAAGACATCCGGGTGCGCTTTCTCAATTTCATCCAGCAGCACCACAGCGTGCGGGTGTTTAATGACCGCATCTGTCAGCAAACCGCCCTGATCGAAGCCAACGTAGCCCGGAGGCGCACCAATCAAGCGGCTGACGGTGTGACGTTCCATATACTCGGACATATCAAAACGCAGTAGCTCGATCCCCAGCGCTTTGGCTAACTGGACAGTAACTTCTGTTTTACCGACACCGGTTGGGCCCGCAAACAGGAAGGAACCAACCGGTTTACGATCCTGACCCAAACCTGCACGGCTCATTTTGATCGCTTCAGTCAGTGCTTCAATCGCATTATCCTGACCAAACACCAGCATCTTCAGACGATCGCCAAGATTTTTCAGCGTATCGCGATCGGTTGCTGACACGCTCTGCTCAGGAATACGCGCAATACGCGCCACCACCGTTTCGATATCCGAAACGTTGACGGTTTTCTTACGCTTGCTGACCGGCACCAGGCGCGCACGCGCACCGGCTTCGTCGATCACGTCAATAGCTTTATCCGGCAGATGGCGATCGTTGATGTATTTCACCGCCAGTTCCACCGCCGCACGCACCGCTTTCGCGGTATAACGCACATCATGGTGCGCTTCGTACTTCGGCTTCAGGCCGTTAAGGATCTGCACGGTCTCTTCCACAGAAGGCTCGGTAATATCGATCTTCTGGAAACGACGCGCCAGCGCACGATCCTTCTCAAAGATATTGCTGAATTCCTGATAAGTGGTTGAACCCATCACGCGGATTTTACCGCTGGAGAGCAATGGTTTGATCAGGTTTGCCGCATCGACCTGGCCACCCGATGCCGCACCGGCACCGATAATGGTATGAATTTCATCAATAAACAGGATGCTGTTACTGTCCTGTTCCAGCTGTTTCAGCAGCGCTTTGAAACGTTTTTCAAAATCACCACGGTATTTGGTACCCGCCAGCAGCGAACCGATGTCGAGTGAATAGATGGTGCACTCTTTCATCACTTCCGGTACGTCGCCCTGCACAATGCGCCAGGCAAGCCCTTCAGCAATCGCGGTTTTACCCACGCCCGATTCGCCCACCAGCAGCGGGTTGTTCTTACGACGACGGCATAATACCTGAACAGTACGTTCCAGCTCTTTATCGCGGCCGATCAGCGGATCGATTCCGCCGACACGAGCAAGCTGATTAAGATTGGTGGTGAAGTTTTCCATACGATCCTCCCCGCCTGCTTGCTCTTCGTTAACCGGATTCTCCGCGTTGTTCTGCGGCTGGCCGGG
Organism: Enterobacter sp. Sphag1F; assembly: GCF_014193275.1. NCBI lineage: Bacteria > Pseudomonadati > Pseudomonadota > Gammaproteobacteria > Enterobacterales > Enterobacteriaceae > Enterobacter > Enterobacter sp. Sphag1F. The sequence goes on from NZ_JACHZD010000002.1 coordinate 585,743, forward strand.
TTCGTCTTTACGCGTACCATGGGAGATGAAGTTCACCACATCGAGGCGGCTCACTTCGTGTTTGCGCAGCAGATAAGCCGCTTGCGACTCCTGCTCGCTGAAAATCGCGACCAGCACGTTCGCGCCTGCGACTTCGCTGCGACCGGAAGACTGGACATGGAATACCGCGCGCTGCAACACGCGCTGGAAGCTGAGCGTAGGTTGGGTATCGCGCTCCTCTTCACTGGCAGGCAGCACCGGCGTGGTTTGTTCGATGAAGGCTTCGAGTTCCTGACGCAGAGCCACGATATCCACCGAGCAGGCTTCCAGTGCCTCTCTGGCCGACGGGTTACTGAGCAATGCCAGCAACAGATGCTCGACGGTCATAAACTCATGACGGTGCTCGCGCGCTCTGGCGAAAGCCATATTTAAACTGAGTTCCAGTTCTTGATTGAGCATTTGGCACCTCCCCCAATTATCGCTCTGACAACCTATCTCCTATATGGAGATGGCTTCAGGCTTTTTCTAGCGTACACAGCAACGGATGTTCATTATCTCGTGCGTAATTGTTCACCTGGGCTACTTTGGTCTCCGCCACTTCTGCAGTGAATACACCACAGATTGCTTTTCCATGGTAGTGAACTTTCAACATCAGCTGCGTTGCACGTTCAATATCATAAGAAAAGAACTTTTGCAGAACGTCAATAACAAATTCCATAGGTGTATAATCGTCATTGTTGAGAATGACTTTATACATTGAAGGCGGCTTTAACCCTTCGCGTACTTTATCTTCGGCTAGATGTTCAAAATTAAGCCAGTCGTTTGTGTTTGCCATAATGTTCCGTCGAAATTCTGCGTTACGGTTGTGCACATCTCTGCGCCCATTCCTAAAGTTTAACATGCCTGTCAAGCCGGTTTTCAGATGATAAAAACTGGCCCTAAAAGCACATGCGCGACCTGTATCACAAAATTTGCAATAGCGTTAACTGCCTCAAATTTTGATGAATTTATCCCCGTCCGCCAGGGCCGTTTGCTTGACGATAAGGTCCGTTTCTCTACATTCTACTAACACAAGCTGATTGAGTTTTAAACAAACTCGACTCACAGCTTCAATGACCTCACCTACTTATCAAAATGTCTTGCGAGGGAAGTAAAAGCATGGAGACGGGTACAGTAAAATGGTTCAACAACGCCAAAGGCTTCGGGTTTATCTGTCCGATTAGCGGCGGCGACGATATCTTCGCACACTACTCCACGATTCAGATGGAGGGATACAGAACGCTGAAAGCTGGCCAGCAGGTTCAGTTTGATGTCCATGAAGGACCAAAAGGCAATCATGCCAGCCTGATCGTGCCCTGTGAAGCTACGCAAGCTGCGGTCGCTTAACACGCATGCTGTTTCACATATTCTGACCACTCCCGAAAAAAAATGCCAGCCGCAGACGCTGGCATTTTTATTTGGCGCATCTCACCCTTTCATTAATCCGCCCGACCGCGCGCCAACCACATCACGTGCGCAAACAGTTGATCCAGCAACGGCGGAATCGCCTGTGGCCCGCGTTCAGCCGCAGCCATCGCGACGGCAATCGCCAGCTCAGGTTTCGAGCTGTGCTGAATGGCTTTACTAATAATACGCCGCGTATTCATCGGCGCGTTTAACGGCAGGTGCGCCGTCTGGTGATAAACATCGCTGAAGCCCTGTTTATAGAGAAAATGTTCGATATCCGGTGCTGGAAACTGAGTGAGATGATCGCTCTCCCGCGCCGCCGATGGCAGCTGACTGCGGGCGGTAGCTGCATATTTGCTGCCCGCCTGGTCGCCATCGGTCAGCACATGCCAGGCGATGCCCATGCGTTGAGCAAACTTCAGCAGCGGTTTCAAACCCGATTGCGCAAACTCAATTACTTTCACCCCTTCCGCAGCGAAGTGATAGCCACGCTGTCGCGCCAGCTCATTGATGATCCACACTTCGGTCTCGCCTTCCACCAGCAGCCAGCAGCGGGCAAAAAGCGCCGAAGGACGATTCACACGGATGTGGAAACCGATACGGCGGCTCTCTTCAGCACTTAAACCTTCGGGTCCAATGCGCCATGCCGCCACGCGCGCGGGTTCGCGCACCAGACGACAGATATTCTCCAGCGGCACCTGCGATAGCAGTTCGCCCGAGTTGGTGGTGGCGATTTTTTGCAGCGGCATCAGCTCCAGTAAATTCCACGCCACCGACAGCATAATGGGATGCAGCCGCGTTTCTGGATCTTCCACCAGCAGCAGCGGATGCGCGCCCGCCGGCAGCGGTTCGTTGCCGTGCGCCTGAATCAACAGCGAGAACATACGCAGCAAAATCACCTGACGACTGCGCGATTCCGTACCGGCAATCAGGTGGTTTAGTTTATCCAGCGATCGCCAGCCTTCGCTGCCATCGCGAACTTCCGGTGCCACGCGCGGCGCGCTACTGCCTGATTGCTGCACCAGAAAATAGTGTTCCAGCAGCTGCTGCATGGTGTGCAATCCCTGCCGCAACAGCTCGTCGCTCAGCGTTTGTGGCCGCACCACCAAATCGCGCGTCAGATTTTCCACTTCCTGTGCCAATGCCGTCAGCGTCGTCGCGCGGCGTTCAACATCGCTGTCCGCATGGCGGTTACGACGGCCAAAACGCGCATCGCGTAAACGCAATACCGGATAATAAGCGCGCAGATGTGCCAGCGCCGCGTCGGTGCCTGCCAGCGGCAACACATCGTTATGCTGATCGATGAACCGCCAGCTGGTTTTTACGCCCTGATCCTGACGCTTAGCGCGAGTGCTAAAGCGAATGTAGCGGCCGTGCTCATCGTGCTGCCAGAAGGGCTGAAACAACGCGCTTTCATCATCGCTCTGAGCGCGAAAACGAAATATCAGCTGCAACTGACGCATGCGGGCATCAATATCGCCGGGAGGAAAGTGGAAGTCGTGTTCAGTGAATTGATAAGGCTCGGCGGCAGGCGCCAGCAACAGCGTCAAGGCATCGAGCAGGCTCGATTTACCCCAGGCATTTTCCCCAATCAGCAAATTGGTGTTGGTCAACGGCAACGACAGCCGATTAATACCGCGAAAACCGTGAATTTCGATATGTTCCAGAATCATCATACATTCCATCCGAAGCTTTGCCTGAGCATGGTCCGCCACGTTGCGTTGGTCAAGTCAGCGACGGGGGAAAAGGTTTACACTTCAACTGTTTTTCGCTAGCGTGGCAGCCCGCCAATCATGGATCGAAAACCCACATGTACGGATTGATTATCATCCTTTTGCCGCTGATTCTCGGCTATCTGCTGCCGCTGCGGCACACCACGCTTTTACAGGCGGTTGGCCGCACGCTGAGCGCGCTGGTCTACATCATTCTGTTCTTTATGGGCACCAGCCTGGCGTTTCTCGATAACCTGAGCAGCAATCTGCTGGCCATTTTCCACATCGCGCTGGTGAGTATGTTGAGCATTCTTGCCTGCTCGCTGCTGGCGCTGTGGCTGCTGGAGCGGCGCTGGCCGTGGCGTCATCAGCACAAACCTCAAGCGCTGCCGTCAAGGCTGCATATGGCGCTGGAGTCGCTCAAGTTGTGCGGTTCGGTGCTGGCGGGCTTTCTGCTTGGTTTGAGTCAGTGGGCGCCGCTTCGTCATGCCTCGACGATCAGTGAATACGCCTTGATGCTGATGCTATTGCTGGTCGGTATTCAACTGCGCAGCAGCGGCATGACGCTGCGTCAAATCACCATCAACCGGCGCGGCATGTTGGTGGCGCTGGTATCGCTGTGCAGTGCACTGGTGGGCGGCATGATTGCCGCGCTGCTGTTAGATCTGCCGCTTAAAACCGGTCTGGCGTTAGCCAGCGGCTTCGGCTGGTATTCACTCTCAGGAATACTGATGAGCGAATCGTTCGGCCCGGTGATAGGCAGCGCCGCCTTCTTCAATGACCTACTGCGTGAGCTGATTACCATTATGCTGATTCCGCTGCTGATAACGCGTCAACGCAGCATGACGCTAGGTTTGAGCGGCGCGACCTCGATGGATTTCACCCTGCCGATCCTGCAACGCACCGGCGGCATGGAAATCGTGCCCGCCGCCATTGTGCACGGTTTTATTATGAGTTTGCTGGCGCCTATCCTGATCGCACTGTTCTCGGCATAACGCATTTTTTCACGGCTGCACGCCAGCTTCATCGTCTACGCTTTCTGACTGACACGTTTTCGCCATCGGCATGGATGGCTCAACACCAGAAAGGAGCATAACGATGAAGCAAACTGTGGCAGCAATGCTGGCAAAAACCCTCGAAAACGCCGGCGTGAAACGCATTTGGGGCGTCACCGGTGACTCACTTAACGGGCTGAGCGACAGCCTGAATCGCATGGGCACCATTGAATGGATGCCAACGCGCCATGAAGAAGTGGCGGCGTTCGCGGCCGGCGCCGAAGCCCAAATCAGCGGCGAGCTGGCGGTATGCGCCGGTTCCTGTGGACCGGGCAACCTGCATCTCATCAACGGCTTGTTTGATTGCCACCGCAACCACGTTCCGGTATTGGCGATCGCCGCCCACATCCCTTCCAGCGAAATCGGCAGCGGCTACTTCCAGGAAACCCATCCGCAAGAATTGTTCCGCGAATGCAGCCACTATTGCGAGCTGGTGTCCAATCCGGAGCAGCTGCCGCAGGTGCTGGGCATTGCAATGCGTAAAGCGATTCTCAATCGTGGCGTATCGGTAATTGTGATCCCCGGTGACGTGGCGTTGCAGCCAGCGCCGGAAAGCGCACGCAGCGAATGGTATCCACCGCAGCTGCCGCATGTGGTGCCAACCGCCAGCGAAGTATCCGCCTTAGCCGAAACGCTGAACGCAGCGAAAAATATCACTCTGCTGTGCGGTAGCGGTTGTGCTGGCGCGCACGCCGAAGTAGTGAAGCTGGCAGAAACGCTGAAAGCGCCGATCGTGCATGCGATGCGCGGTAAAGAGCACATCGAATACGACAACCCTTACGATGTCGGCATGACCGGATTGATTGGCTTTTCCTCTGGTTTCCACGCCATGATGAACGCCGATACTTTAGTGCTGCTGGGGACGCAGTTCCCCTATCGCGCCTTCTATCCGGCCGATGCCAAAATCATCCAGATCGACATCAATCCCGGCAGCCTTGGCTCCCACAGCCATGTGGATATGGCGCTGGTCGGTGACATCAAAACCACCTTGCATGCGCTGCAGCCGCAGCTCACCAGCAAAACCGATCGCCAGCATCTGGATAAAGCGCTGGAGCATTATGTCGATGCGCGTAAAGGGCTGGATGAGTTGGCCACCGCCAACGATAAGTTGGCAATTCACCCGCAATATCTGGCCCAGCAAATCAGTGAATATGCCGATGACGACGCCATCTTTACCTGCGACGTCGGCACGCCAACCGTGTGGGCGGCGCGCTATCTGAAGATGAACGGCAAACGTCGTTTAATCGGCTCGTTCAATCACGGTTCGATGGCCAACGCCATGCCGCAGGCGTTGGGCGCGCAGTCGCTGGACAAGCAGCGTCAGGTGGTTGCGCTGTGTGGCGACGGCGGTTTTAGCATGCTACTGGGCGATTTCATTTCGGTGGCGCAGCTGAAACTGCCGGTGAAACTGGTGATCTTCAATAACAGCGTGCTGGGCTTTGTGGCGATGGAGATGAAAGCTGGCGGCTATCTAACCGATGGCACCGATCTCGAAAACCCTGATTTCGCCGCCATTGCCGCCGCCTGCGGCATCAAAGGCATTCGCGTCGAGAAAGCCTCCGATCTCAACGGCGCGCTGCAGGAAGCCTTTGCACATGATGGTCCGGTGCTGCTTGATGTGATTACCGCCAAGGAAGAGTTGTCGATGCCGCCGCAGATCAAAGCCGAGCAGGCCAAAGGTTTCAGCCTCTATATGATGCGCGCCATTCTGAATGGACGTGGTGATGAGATCGTGGAGCTGGCGAAAACCAACTGGCTGAGGTAAAACAATTCAGGCCAAACATGATGATAACGCGGGCGCTCTGCCCGCTTTTTTATTTCAGGAGAGCGACGTGATCGATTTACGCAGTGATACCGTAACCCGCCCGAGTGCTGCCATGCTCGATGCCATGATGGCAGCCGAAACTGGCGATGATGTCTACCGCGATGACCCCACCGTACACGCACTGGAAGTCGAAGCCGCACGCTTGAGCGGCAAAGCCGCTGCCCTGTTCTTCCCTACCGGCACGCAGGCCAATCTGGTGGCGCTGCTGTGTCACTGCCAGCGCGGCGATGAATATATCGTGGGTCAGCAGGCGCACAACTATAAATATGAAGCCGGTGGTGCAGCGGTGCTCGGCAGCATTCAGCCGCAGCCGATTTTGCACGCCGAAGATGGTTCCCTGCCGCTGGCGGATGTAGCTGCCGCCATCAAACCCGACGATTTCCACTTCGCCCGCACGCGTCTGTTGAGCCTGGAAAATACCCATCACGGTAAAGTGCTGCCGCTCAGCTATCTGGAGCAAGCCTGGACATTCACCCGCGAGCGCAAGCTGGCGCTGCACATTGATGGCGCGCGTATTTTTAACGCTGTGGTGGAACAGAACGTTGAACTGGAAGCGATTGCACGTTACTGCGACACCTTAACCATCTGTCTGTCAAAAGGGCTCGGCACGCCGATTGGTTCGCTGTTATGTGGCGATGAAGCCTACATTGAGCAAGCGCGTCGCTGGCGCAAAATGACCGGCGGCGGCATGCGCCAGTCGGGCATTCTGGCCGCTGCGGGCCTGTATGCGTTAAAGCACAATGTCGCGCGTCTCAAAGACGACCATGACAACGCAGCATGGTTAGGCGAGCAGCTGAGTGCCATCGGCGTTGAAGTGCTCAATCAGCACACCAACATGCTGTTTGTGAAGGTGCCAACCGAAAAAGTTGAAGCGCTGAAAAGCTGGATGCAGTCAGGCGATGTGTTAATCAGCGTCGGGCCCGTGACGCGTATTGTCACGCATCTGGATGTCAGCCGTCAGGATCTGCAACGGCTGGTGGCACACTGGCAGGCGTTTCTGCAGCAGTAAACAAACCGTCGCCATTTATGACGACCGATGCGGCGCATCACTGCGCCGCACCGTACTTCGCTAATAACGCACGCGCAATCGCCAGGGTTTCCGCATCGGCGATGCCGCGATAATCACGCGGTCGGAAATGCATCTGAAACGCCGCAATCAGCTTGCGCTGCATCTGCGGCGTGGTTGCCGCCGGGACATCGTAGCCATAGCGCTGCAGCGCATCCAGCAATTCAGCCTGATCCACGCCCTCCTCCGCCTCGCGTCCGTTAAGATAGCGCTGCACCGTTGCCTGCTCTGGCCACGCGCCTAAACCCTGCTCTGCCAGTTGCTGCCACGGAAACAGCGGTCCGGGATCCTGCTTACGCTGCGGCGCGATATCGCTGTGTCCGACCACATTTTCCGGCGCGATACCGTAGCGCTGTGTGATGTCCTCTACCAGCGCCATCAGCGCGCTGATTTGCTGCGGCGTAAAAGGCTGCCACTGCAAACCCGTCAAAGTGCGGCGATAGCCGCTGTTGACGATTTCAATGCCAATCGAGGTGTCATTGATGCGCGTTGCGCCGCGCCAAAAACTCGGGCCCGCATGCCACGCGAGCTGACTTTCCGGCACCAGCTGCCACAACACGCCCTTGCCGTTTTTCTGCGGCGGATGCTGCGGAATCAGATAGTGCGCGCTAACGTCCCGATCGGTCAGTGTCGCCAGCGAACTGGAGAAATCCTCGGCGGTGTAGTGAATCACCACCACCTTAATGCGCGGTCGCGCGCCCTGCGCCGGATGCGCGGTATCGACCCAATAACCGTGGCGCGCTTCAATTGATGACTGACAAGCGCTCAGTAACAACGCCATCGCCAACAGAACCACCACGCGCATTAGCGAATAATCACGGCGGTGCCGGTGACGCTCACCATCAACATGCTGCCCTCTTTACCCACGGTTTCGTAGTCGATATCGATGCCTACTACCGCGTTGGCGCCAAGCGCTTTGGCCTGCTCCTCCAGCTCTTTGAAGGCGATCTGGCGTGCTTTACGTAACTCTTTTTCGTAGGCGCCAGAGCGGCCACCGACGATATCGCGAATGCCGGCGAAGAAATCGCGGAAAATATTGGCGCCGAGAATCGCTTCACCGGCGACCACGCCGCAATATTCACTGATGCTGTGTCCTTCCAGCGTGGGCGTTGTAGAAAATTTCATGATGTTCTCCTTTTCTGAATCAGCTCGTAGCGCTTAAAAGCAAGGCTATACTCTATGCTAAAAATGGCGCTTTGCCAGTGAACAATAAGGAAATCGAGATGAGAAACAATGCCTTTGCGCTGCTTATTCCTGCAGCGTTGCTGCTGAGTGCTTGTACCACCGTTGAGCCGGTCATTAAGGATAATGGCCCGCGCACCGCTGCCTGTGTTGAAGGTGGTCCGGACAGCGTGGCACAACAGTTCTACGATTTACGCGTCAGTCAGCCGACACAAGGTTTGCCAGACAGCAACACGCTGGCGAAATATCGCCCTTACCTCAGCGATCACCTGTATCAGAAACTGCTGAGTGCCAGCAGCCAGAATCCAAAACCGGCGGCCTGGACCAGCGGCGATCTCTTCTCCAGCCTGGCGCAAGGCCCAACGTCGGCAGAGGTTGCCAGCGCATCCACCATTCCTAATCGCGACGCGCGCAATATCCCGCTGCGCGTTGAGCTGAGCCGCGATAACAAAACCTGGAAAGATGAAGTGCTGATGATCCACGAAGGCACTTGCTGGGTAGTTGATGATGTGCGTTATGTCGGCCAGGTGCCACACGTCGGTGGCGGTTCGCTGACGCAGCTGCTGGAAGCGAAAAAGTAACCGTTCACTTTTCCCGCAGTTAACACCATTGATTAGCGCGCCGCATCCTTGCGGCGCTTTTTGTTGATATTTTGTGAACTAAATAGGGCTCGCCAGCCCTCATCCACCTTGAGTTGCGCGATATTGTGCTACGCTTTGGAGGTTTCACTGCTCTTTAATAAATATTAACCCACCACAATTGCATAACTATTCTGGTGACGTTAAAATCCGCGACACTAATTACTATTCATTTTTAGCGCATGAGTATTCAACTAAACGCCATAAACTGTTTTTACGGTGCCCATCAGGCACTGTTCGATATCAACCTGGCTTGTCCGCAGGGTGAAACGCTGGTGTTGCTCGGCCCGAGTGGCGCGGGTAAAAGTTCGCTCCTGCGCGTTCTCAACTTGCTGGAGCAACCGCGTTCCGGCAGCCTGCAGATTGCCGGCAACCAGTTTGATTTCACCAAAGCCCCTTCCGACAGCGCGATTCGCGAGCTGCGGCAGAACGTGGGCATGGTATTCCAGCAATACAATCTGTGGCCGCACCTTAGCGTGGTGCAAAACCTGATTGAAGCGCCGTGCCGCGTGCTCGGTCTCAGCAAAGATGCCGCGCGTGCGCGTGCGGAAAAGCTGCTGGATCGTCTGCGCCTGACGCCGTACGCCGATCGCTTCCCGCTGCATCTTTCCGGCGGCCAGCAGCAGCGCGTCGCGATTGCCCGTGCGCTGATGATGGAGCCGCAGGTGCTGCTGTTTGATGAACCGACCGCCGCGCTTGATCCCGAAATCACCGCCCAGATCGTCAGCATTATTCGTGAGCTGGCACAGACCAACATCACACAAGTGATCGTCACGCACGAAGTGGAAGTGGCGCGTAAAACCGCCAGCCGCGTGGTGTATATGGAAAACGGTCACATTGTTGAGCAAGGCGATGCCAGCCACTTTACACAGCCGCAAACCGACGCGTTTGCTAATTATCTTTCGCATTAAGTCAGGATGCTTCTAATGAAAAAAGTTGTAATTGCTGCCCTCCTTGCTGGCCTGAGCCTCAGCGCTTCAGCGGCACAGACATTGCGTTTTGCTACCGAGGCTTCTTATCCTCCGTTTGAATTCGTCGACTCTGATAACAAAATTCAGGGCTTTGATGTCGATCTGGCTAACGCGCTGTGTAAAGAGATGGATGCGACCTGCACCTTCACCAATCAGGCGTTCGATAGCCTGATCCCCAGCCTGAAATTCCGTCGTTTTGACGCGGTGATGGCGGGCATGGACATCACGCCAGATCGTGAGAAGCAAGTGCTGTTCTCCAAGCCGTACTACGACAACTCTGCCATCTTCATTGCGCAGAAAGGCAAAATGGCTGACGTGGCCGCGCTGAAAGGCAAGCGTGTTGGCGTGCAGAACGGCACCACGCATCAGAAATATCTCTCTGACAAGCACAGCGACATCACCGTTGTGCCTTACGACAGCTACCAGAACGCGGTGCTGGATCTGAAAAACGGTCGCATCGATGCCGTATTCGGTGACACCGCCGTGGTGAACGAGTGGCTGAAGCAGAACGCCAACCTCGCGCCGCTGGGTGAGAAAGTGACGGACAAAGATTACTTCGGTACCGGTTTAGGTATTGCCGTGCGTCAGGGCAACAGCGAGCTGCAGGGCAAATTCAACGCTGCGCTGGAGAAGATCAAAGCTGACGGCACCTACAAAACCATCTACAGCAAATGGTTCCAGCAGTAATTTCTGATGAATGAAATGATTCCACTCGCAAGCGCCGCCGGTATGACCGTCGGCCTTGCCGTTTGTGCACTGATCGCCGGCCTTGTGCTGGCGATGATTTTTGCTGGCTGGGAATCGGTACGCTGGAAACCGTTGGCGTGGCTCGGTACCGCGCTGGTCACGCTGATTCGCGGCCTGCCGGAAATTCTGGTGGTGCTGTTTATCTATTTCGGCGCTTCTCAGCTGCTGCTGACGCTCTCCGATGGCTTCCACATCAATCTCGGCCTGTTCAACATTCCGGTGCAGGTGCAGATTGAAAACTTCGACGTCAGTCCTTTCCTGTGTGGTGTGATTGCGCTGGCGATGCTCTATTCCGCCTATGCGTCACAAACCCTGCGCGGCGCGCTGAAAGCGGTACCGGTGGGTCAATGGGAATCGGGCCAGGCGCTGGGTATGAAGAAGTCGGCGATTTTTCTGCGCCTGATCATGCCGCAGATGTGGCGTCACGCGCTGCCCGGTTTGGGTAACCAATGGCTGGTTTTGCTGAAGGATACTGCGCTGGTCTCGCTGATCAGCGTCAACGATCTGATGCTGCAAACCAAAAGCATTGCCACGCGCACCCAAGAGCCTTTTACCTGGTATCTGGTGGCCGCGGCGATCTATCTGATTATTACGCTGTTCAGTCAGTTCGTGCTGCGCCGCATTGAATTGCGCACCACGCGTTTTGAGCGAGGGGCTTAAGCATGCTGGATTACTTACCCGAGCTGCTGAAAGGGTTACACACCAGCCTGACGCTGACCGTGGCTTCGCTGATTGCGGCTTTGGTGCTCTCTGTGCTCTGCACCATCGTGCTGGCGCTCAAAGTGCCAGTGCTGAATTGGCTGGTGAAAGGCTATATCACCCTGTTTACCGGCACGCCGCTGCTGGTGCAGATCTTCCTGATCTATTACGGTCCCGGCCAATTCCCCAGCATCCAGAACATTCCGTGGCTGTGGCATCTGCTGTCGCAGCCGTGGCTGTGTGCGCTGCTGGCGCTGTCACTCAACAGTGCGGCTTACACCACTCAGCTGTTTTACGGTGCGGTGCGCGCGATTCCGTCCGGTCAATGGCAGTCCTGCGCGGCGCTCGGCATGAACCGCAAAGATACGCTGCGCATTCTGCTGCCGTACGCCTTCAAGCGCGCCCTGTCGTCCTACTCCAATGAAGTGGTGCTGGTATTCAAAAGTACCTCGCTGGCTTACACCATTACGCTGATGGAAGTGATGGGCCACGGGCAGCTGCTGTATGGCCGCACTTACGATATCTCGGTGTACGCTGCCGCTGGCCTGATCTATCTGGTGGTTAACGGCTTACTGACGCTGATGATGCGTTTGGTTGAGAAGCGTGCGCTGGCATTCGAGCACCGTAACTGATGTCACCACAACAGGCGCCCGAAACGGCGCCTGATTTAATTTAAATTATTAAGCAAAAATATTGCATATAAATTCATTAACTGGCATCGTGTAACCCGTTCCGTCTCTGGCATGGTTTACAGGAGTTACATAATGAAAAAATGGATCGTTGCTGCTGCACTGGCAACTCTGGCAATGAATGCTTATGCGGCTGAAAAAATCCGCTTCGCCTCTTCCGCAACTTATCCCCCGTTCGAATCCCTTGATCACGACAACCAAATCGTTGGCTTTGATATCGATCTGGCAAAAGCACTGTGTCAGCAGATGAAAGCGGATTGCACCTTCACCAATAACGCCTTCGATAGCCTGATTCCATCGCTGAAATTCCGTCGCTATGACGCGGTGATTTCCGGCATGGACATCACCGCCGATCGCAGTAAGCAGGTCGATTTCACCCAGCCTTACTACGCTAACTCGGCGATTGTGATTGCGCATAAAGGCCAGTTCACCGATTTCAGCCAGCTGAAAGGCAAACGCGTTGGCGTTGAGAACGGCACCACGCATCAAAAATACCTGCTGGAGAAACATCCGGAGGTGATTGCGGTGGCGTATGACAGCTATCAGAACGCGATTCTCGATCTGAAAAACGGTCGGCTGAACGGCGTGTTTGGTGATACGGCGGTGGTAAATCAGTGGCTGAAGGCCAATGATGATCTCAGCGCTGTCGGCGAGCACATCACCGATACCGACTTCTTCGGCACCGGTTTAGGCATTGCAGTACGCAAAGGCAATGAGCCGCTGCTCAACGAGCTGAACAGCGCGTTAGTGGCGTTGAAAGCCAACGGCACCTGGCAGCAGATCAATCAGAAGTGGTTCCCGGAATAAGCATTATGGGATAGCGTGGCGGGCGCCAGACAGGTTCTGCACGTCCTCCGTTCCGGTGAACGCTACGCTGTTCCGCCCTTCTTGCTTAACAAACACAGCACTTCAAAATGCGCAGTATGCGGGAACATGTCGAACAGCTGCACTCGGATCACGTCATACTCCGCCAGACGCGCAATATCCTGCGCCATGCTGGTGGGATTGCAGCTGGAATAGAGAATGTAATCCGGCGCCATCTCACTGAGATAAGCACACAACTCTGCGCCGATACCACGACGCGGCGGATTCACCAGCACCAGCTGCGGCACCGCTTCACGCGAAGTGGCGAACTGAGTGGAATCCAGCGCGGCAAAACTCACTTTTTCTAATCCAAGCTGCTGCGCCGACTGCTGCGCACAGGCGATGGCTTCAGCATTGATTTCGATACCGGTCAGCTGCATCTCCGGCGTTGCGCAGTGCAAACCAAATCCCCCGACGCCACAAAACAGATCCCACATGCTGCTAACCGGCAACTGCGCAACCCAATCACGCGCGGTGGCATAGAGATCGGCGGCAACCTGTGGATTGGTCTGGAAGAAGCTTTGCGGACGAATATACAGTGGCACCTGATTAAAGCGCTCCGCCAGCGCCTGATCCGGCGTCAGCGCAATTTCTTCATCACCTTCAAGAATCGCCATATGCACCGGCTGAATATTAGCGGAGATCACCTTCAGCTGCGGCAGCTGCTGTTGCAGCCACGGCAAGGCAGCGCGCAGCTGCTGCAGCTTGCTGGTGGAACGCAGCACAAAACGCAGCATCATGCCGCCCTGGGTACTCTCGGTCAGCAACAGGAATTTCAGTTCACCGCGTTTGCGCGCCACGTTATACGGCGTTAAACCAGCGCGGGCGATAAAGGGTTTGAGTAGCGTGAACACCGCGCTGAAGCTGTCGGCATAGAGCGGACAAGCGCAGAGATCGACCGGATCACCGTCGCGCGCCACCATGCCGAAAATCGGCCGCTCAACGCTACCGCTCACCACCATTTTGGCTTTATTACGAAATCCTTGCTGCGCGGATTGCACCGGCGGCAACCATTCGCCCACCGGCCTCTCAGCCAGCAGTTGTTCCAGCAACGACTGCTTGTCGTTGAGCTGTTGCGGATAGGGTTTTTCCAGCCACTGGCACGAACGACAGCGACCGGCATCATAAAGCGCGCAATGCATGCAAATGCCTGTATTCAGAATCGGGAGAAAAAATGGGGGGCGATTGTATCACCGGTGCCGGAAAAAAGCGCGACTGCTGGCGGGCACAAACAGCAGCGCTAACACCAGCACATCCGGCAGTTTTTGCAGCAGCGTGTGATGAATAATTTGCGCATTACTTTCGCCAGGGATGCTGAAAATTTCCGGGTAGATCCAGCCCACCGATGCCATCAACATGTAGATCAACACAATGATTTGCGTCGCGACATAGCCCCAGCGCCCACGATTTTTGCCGCGCATAAGGGTAAAAGCGCAGCGCAGTTCAAACAGGAAAATCAGCTGGCTGGCGATAAAGATCAGCGTGGAATCCCAGGCTTGCGCGCTGCGATGCACGAAATTGGCAAGTTCGTCGTAACCCAGTTCGTTGGCCAGCATCAACACGCTGAGGCAGCGCGTAATGATGATGGCGCAGCCTGCGACCATTACCGGCACCGGCGTAGCGTTAATCATTGAACCGTGTTTCAGGGTTTCCGACATGGTGGAGCTCCGTGACTGAGGTGCGCATAAATGCGCACCCTACAAAACCGTACATCCTAATGTTACGGCGTTCAGCCACGTTTTGCCTTCTGAATATCGCGTAAACGCTGCTTTTCTTCGTGCGCCATAAAGCGCCAGGCGATAAAACCGACTAAACCGACGACAAACAGAATCAGCGAGGCTAAAGCGTTGATCTCCGGATTCACGCCACGACGCACGGTAGCGAAAATCGCCATCGGCAAAGTGGTCGCGCCTGGGCCGGTCACGAAGCTGGCAATCACCAAATCATCCAGCGATAGGGTAAACGCCAGCAGCCAGCCGGTAACAATCGCGGGCGCGATCATCGGCACGGTGATCACGAAGAACACTTTCACCGGCGTTGCGCCGAGATCCATCGCCGCCTCTTCAATCGAGCGATCCAGCTCACGCAGACGCGAGTTGATCACCACCGCCACGTAAGCGGTACAGAAGGTCACGTGCGCCAGCCAAATAGTCAGCATGCCGCGATCGCTCGGCCAGCCAAAGGTATTGCCCATCGCCACGAACAGCAGCAACAAGGATAAACCGGTGATCACATCGGGCATTACCAGCGGCGCTGTCAGCATAAAGGCGAAGCCGTTATGCCCACGGAAGCGACCAAAGCGCACTATCACCACCGCCGCCATGGTGCCAAGCACCACCGCCATGGTAGCTGAGAGCGCGGCGATGGTCAGGCTGAGACCCACCGCATCCAGCATCGCCTGATCCTGGAACAGCACCTTGTACCAGTGGAATGAGAAGTTCTCCCACACCGTAACCAGCGGCGAACTGTTGAAGGAGTAAACCACCAGCAGCAGCATCGGCGCGTACAGGAACATAAAGCACAGCACCAGAATCACTGTGCGCCACGGAGAGCGAATGGTCGGTAACTGGCTCATTCTTTCTCTCCCACTTCACGGTTCTGGTGCTTATGGAACCAGATAATCGGCAATATCAGAATCAACAGGATGATCACCGCCAGCGCGGAAGCTACCGGCCAATCGCGGTTGTTAAAGAATTCCTGCCACAAAATACGCCCAATCATGATGCTGTCTGGGCCGCCGAGCAGTTCCGGGATCACGTACTCACCGACCGCCGGAATAAACACCAGCATTGAGCCAGCAATAATTCCGCCTTTGGTCAGCGGCACAATCACGCTGAAGAAAGTTTTCAACGGACGTGCACCGAGATCCAGCGAGGCTTCCACCAGCGAATAATCAATACGCGTCAGCGCGGTATAAATTGGCAGCACCATAAACGGCAGATAGCAGTAAACGATGCCAATATACACCGCCGTGTTGGTGTAGAGGATCACCAGCGGATGATCGATCACGCCGAGCCACATCAGGAAGCGGTTAAGAATGCCGTTGTTGTTGAGCAGGCCCATCCACGCGTATACGCGCACCAGGAACGAGGTCCACGACGGCAGGATCACCAGCAGCAGCAGAATCGTACGCATTGATGGCTTGCTGTGCGCCACCGCCCACGCCAGCGGATATCCGATCATCAGGCAGATAATGGTGGAGATGCCCGCCACTTTCAGCGACGTCAGATATGCGTCGGCATACAGCGGATCGTCGGTCAGCGTGAAGTAGTTACCGAGGTTAAGCACCAGATTGAGCTCGCCATCGGCCCAGGTGACCAAATCGGTGTACGGCGGAATGGCGCGCGCAATATCGGCGAAACTGATCTTCAGCACGATCAGGAACGGTAGCAGGAACAGCAGGATCAGCCACAGATATGGCAAGGCAATCACCAGCTTGCGGCCGTGCTGCATCTTGATGCGCGTGGCCCAGCGCTGCAGCGGCGTGCCCACCACTTCGGGCTCGCTGCGTTGAGAAATCTGGCTCATATCGCCCCCTTAAACCGTCAGAACCACACAGCTGTCGGCGTCCCAGCAGAGACGCACTTCATCGCCCCACGTTGGCGCGCCTTTGCGGTAGCGATGGGCGTTTTGCAACTGTGCGCTGATCATCTGGCCGCTGCGCAGACGCACGTGATAAATCGACAGGTCGCCGAGATAGGCGATGTGAACCACTTCACCCACGGCAAAATTACAGCCATCGGCTGGGACTTCTTCGCACAACATCACTTTTTCCGGACGCAGCGCCACATGCACCGGCACGTTATCCACCACGGAGACATCGGTCTGCACTTTCAGCGGATGCACTAAGCCAGGCGCGTCAATGATCAGCGCGTCTTCACCGCGCTCGCGCAGCAAGCCTTCAAACACATTCACCGAACCGATGAACTCCGCGCTGTAGCGGCTGGTTGGATGCTCGTAGATCTCTTCCGGCTCACCAATCTGCACGAATTTGCCACGGTTCATGATGGCGATACGGCCCGCCATGGTCATTGCCTCTTCCTGATCGTGCGTCACCATCACGCAGGTAGCGCCGACACGCTCGAGAATATCGACCACTTCATGCTGCATGCGGTCACGCAGTTTTTTATCCAGCGCGCCCATCGGTTCGTCGAGCAGCAGCAGCTTAGGACGCTTCGCCAGACTACGCGCCAGCGCCACACGCTGACGCTGACCGCCAGAGAGCTGATGCGGCTTGCGCTTCGCGAACTCCTGCATGTGCACCAGCGATAGCATCTCTTCGACGCGGCTAGTGATTTCGCCTTTCGGCAGTTTGTCCTGCTTCAGGCCGAAGGCAATGTTCTGCTCCACCGTCATGTGCGGGAACAGTGCGTAGGACTGAAACATCATATTGATTGGGCGCTGATACGGCGGAACATGGGAGAGATCCTGACCATCCAGCACAATCTGGCCGCTGGTTGGCGGTTCGAATCCCGCCAGCATGCGCAGCAAGGTCGATTTGCCACAGCCGGATGCGCCCAGCAGCGCAAAAATCTCACCTTTGTAAATGGTCAGACTGACATCATCTACGGCATGCTGGCCGTCAAAAGATTTGGTCAGGTTGCGAATTTCCAGCAGCGGCGTCATCGCCTTAGCCGTTTTATTTGGGGGGCGGGGAATCGCGTCGTTCACTAACATTTCTCCGGCGCTAAAATCGCGCGGCACAGCCAGCCGCTAAAAATGGCACAACAGAGGCCATCACTGCGCCTCTGCTGTCGTCTTCAGGCAATAATCGTTCAGAACGAATTACTTACCACTTTTTACTTTAGTCCATGCACGGGTACGCACACGATCCAGTTTCGGATCCTGGACCTTGAGCACAAACAGTTTGGCCATGGCATCCGGCGTTGGGAAGATGCCCGGATTGTTGCGCACGTCCGCATTGATCAGCGGCAGCGAGGCTTTATTACCGTTGGCATAGTTCATGTTGTTGGAAACGTCAGCAATGACTTTTGGATCCATCATGTAGTTGAGGAATTGATACGCCCCTTCCACATTTTTCGCGTCTTTAGGAATCGCAAACATGTCGAAGAACGCCAGTGCGCCCTGCTTCGGCACGATGTAGCCCAGATGCACACCGTTGTTGGCTTTATCCGCGCGATCTTTCGCCTGCAGGATATCGCCCGACCAGCCAATCGCCACGCAGATGTTGCCGTTCGCCAGGTCGTTGATGTACTGCGACGAGTGGAAGTAACGGATGTTTGGACGCAGTTTCAGCAGCAGATCAGTCGCCGCGCCAGAGTAATCTTTCGCGTCAGAGCTGTTTGGATCTTTGCCGAGGTAATTCAGCACGGTAGCGAAGATCTCTTCCGGTGCATCGAGGAAGGAGACGCCACAGCCTTTCAGTTTTTCCAGGTTTTCTGGTTTCAGCACCAGATCCCAGCTATCCAGCGGTACATCTTTGCCCAGTGCGGCTTTCACTTTATCGACGTTATAGCCGATGCCGGTGGTGCCCCACAGATAAGGAATCGCGTATTTGTTACCCGGATCGTGCTGGGCTACTTTCGCCATCAGATCGGGATCAAGATTTTTGTAGTTCGGCAGCTTGCTCTTATCCAGCTCCTGGAACACGCCGGATTGCAGCTGACGCGCGAGGAAGCTCGACGAGGGCACAACCACGTCATAACCGGTGCTACCGGCCATCAGTTTGCCTTCCAACACTTCGTTGGAGTCAAAGACGTCATAAACCACTTTATCGCCGGTCTGCTTTTCGAAGTTCGGCACGGTATCCGCCGCGATATAATCGGACCAGTTATACACATGAACCGTACTACCTTCGGCCTGCGCACCGCCGGCCGCAGCCATCAATGCACCAGCAACCACACCTGACAACCATTTTTTACGTTGGTTGAACATGTTTTACTTCCTCCTGAGCGGGTCATCACAACGCTGCATACACGGCGATCCGGACGTTGCGTTTTCTGTTAAATCACAGGCACACAATGAATCAATATTCAGCGGGAGTTTAATAGCAAAAACCTATACCTGCGCTGAGGTTGCACGTCTCAAGCAGCCCCGCAAGAATAGCCCCCCCGCACCACCTGCACCAGATCCCAGCTTAAAAAACGCCTTTTCGCGATAAGTTATGCATGTTTCTGCTATGGGGTTTGGCGTTAGTGGCATAAAGCACGACTAATATCTGGCAATAAAGGGCAAAGTGCAGAATAAAAAATGGTGGGGCAAAAATGAAAACTGCCGCAAAAAGCGGCAGTTAGCGAGGCGGGGAACTCAGTGCAGCATCGCGTGGCTGCTGGAGCTGGGTTGTCGCTCCTCTTCTTCTTCGACCACCAGCAAGTGGTTAGCAAAGGCTTCCATGATCACCATGGAAACGCCCTCTTCACTCTGCTTCATAAAGTGGGAGAACTGACCGAAGGTTAATCCGGCGCTGGTACTGATCGACTGGCAGACAATCAGCTTCGGTAGATTGTCGTCCTGAATATCAACAAAGGCTTTAATAGTGAGCGAGCTGGCGTTGATCTGCGATAAATCGCCTACCAGCGGAATCAGCGCCGTCGGTTTTACTTCTGCCAGCGCGGAGAAGAGGATAACGTTATCCACCAGGTCAATTTTTGCATCAAACACCCCGTCAAAATTCTGCATATGCGGCAGATGCAGTGCCTGACAGGCATCGCATTCGAACCAGGTGATATTTTGTTGATCCAGCCAGCGACGCAGCACGTCAATGTCCGGAACGACCAGTGAATCCATCGTAATATCCTGTGGGGTGAAGAAATGAGCGCCTTAGCTTACGGAAAAACCGATCTGGATGCCACGAAAACCGCTGAAAAGCGCGGGTTAGCCGCCGGTTTTAGGACGATAGCCGGGGCAAGCATGCTGCTCAATCCACTTGATCATCATGGTGGCGATATCTAAACCGGTAATGCCTTCAATTCCTTCCAGTCCGGGCGAGGCGTTCACCTCCATAACCAGCGGTCCACGATGGGCGCGCAGGATATCCACGCCAGCCACTTCAAGCCCCAGCGTACTGGCGGCTTTTACCGCGATATCCCGCTCCTGATCGGTGATGTGCACGGCGCGCGCTTTGCCGCCGCGATGTAGATTAGAGCGAAAATCGCCCTCTTTCGCCTCACGCTCAATCGCCGCCACCACTTCATTGCCAATCACCAGGCAGCGAATATCACGTCCTTGCGCCTCCTTAATGAACTCCTGCACCAGAATATGCGCATTGAGGCCACGAAAAGCGTCGATCACGCTCTCCGCCGCCTGGCGCGTTTCCGCCAGCACCACGCCGATCCCCTGCGTCCCTTCCACCAGCTTCACCACCAGCGGCGCGCCGCCGACCATCGCAATCAAATCATCGGTATCATCCGGCGAGGAGGCAAAACCGGTGATCGGCATATCAATGCCTTCACGCGCCAGCAGCTGCAGCGAACGCAGTTTGTCGCGCGCGCGAGTGATCGCCACCGATTCATTGAGCGGATAGCTGCCTCGCACCTCAAACTGGCGCAGCACTGCGGTGCCGTAAAAGGTGGTGGCGGTACCGATACGCGGGATCACTGCATCAAAATGCCCAAGCGTCTCGCCGCGATAGTGCACCGCCGGTGAATCGGAATTGATGTTCATGTAACAGGAGAGCGGATCGATGATCTGCACCTGATGACCACGCTCCTCCGCTGCGTCGCGCAGACGCTTACACGAATAGATCGATCCATCGCGGGTGAGAATGGCCATTTTCATTGCAAAGTTCCTTGTGCTTAGCGCGTCGCCCAACCCTGCTGATGCAGGTAATCCAGTATGAAGGGACGCGTTTCTTTAATAATCAGCCGTTGAATCAGCTGGCTCCAGGTTTCGGAACGCTGGTTGCTATCACGTTGCTGATAATAGGCAGTAATTTGCTCATCGTACTGTGCCAGCAGCTTTTTATCGACGGGCTGATAACGATTTTCATGCACCAGCATCGCTTGCGGCATGCGTGGCTTGACGTCTGGCGCATCAGCTGGATGACCGACGCAGAAGCCGAACAGCGGCAACACAAACTTCGGCAGCTCCAGCAGCTCGGTAACTTCAGCGATGCTATTACGAATCCCGCCAATGAATACACCGCCAAGGCCCAGCGATTCCGCCGCCACCATGGCATTTTGCGCCATCAGCGCGGTATCAACACAGCCGAGCAGCAGCTGTTCAGCACGCCCGAGTTGCGCGTCTGGGCAGATCTGCTGGTGACGATTGAAATCCGCGCAGAACACCCAAAACTCCGCCGCCGCGCTGACCCACGGTTGGCCGCCAGTCAGCTGTACCAACTGCTCGCGCTTTGCGGGATCGGTGATACGAATAATTGAGGAGCATTGTAAAAAGCTGGAGGTCGAAGCCGCTTGTGCCGCTGCAATAATGGCGCTGCGTTGCGCTTCATCAATACCTTGTTCGGTGAAGGCGCGAATAGAACGGTGGCTGCACAGTAAATCGATAGTCGGCGTCATAAATCCTCTCCGGTGGTTACTTCTTTTTGTTGGAATGATTGAACAATTGTGGAGCCATCGCCTTCGCCGTGCGCCACATCATCATCCATGCGGCAGGCAGCATCAGCGCGATGCCGAGAAAAAACAGCAGCGTCGCCAGCGGCTTTTTCGCGATGAAATCAGGTGCGCTCACCCAATCGTTGGTAAGCAACAATGCGCCAATCACGGCAAGCACGCCGAGCACTTCGAGCAGTAACACGGGTTTCGGTAATGTGGCGAGATCACGCATGCGAGGGTTCCTTGGCGTTCAATCAGTTTAAGCGTCTGCATAGGCAGCAGGTATCAGAATAACAGGTAACTTCTTCTTTCATTAAGCAGGATGGGCGGGCATGATGTGACGCATTATTCACGCTGTGATGTGATTCTAGTCACAAAACAGCAGCGGAAGGAGAGAAGCAATGATTGCAGTGATTTTTGGCCGTTCTAGCTGCCCTTACTGCGTACGTGCGAAAGAGTTGGCCGCCAAGCTGACCAGCGAGCGCGACGATTTTAACTATCAGTACGTTGATATTCAGGCTACCGGCATTACTAAAGCCGATCTGGAAGCCCGTGCCGGCAAGCCGGTAACAACCGTGCCGCAGATTTTCCTCGACGATCAGCACATTGGTGGTTACACCGAATTCGCTGCCTGGACCAAAGAAAACCTGGGTATCGAAGCATAAGAGAACGGGCCTGCGGGCCCATTTTTGTTGGTGCTATTCGGCACGCATCGCCAGCATAATCCGCAGCAAGCGCACCAGCAGCGCACCACATCCCGCCCAGAACAGCGCACTCAAACTCCAGGCCACAATCAACAAGCCGCTATGCGTCATTGGCACCGCCAGCATCAACCACATCATGCCCAGCAGCGTACCGCCCAGCGCCACCCACAAGGTGCTGATCAGCGGACTTTCCGGCTGCAATAGCGCCATCAAACATCCCGGCAGTAAAAACAGCAGTAATTCTGGCTGTCCGCGCACGGCTTGTTCACTGGCGGCGGCCCAGAAATGATGTGCATAAATAAACACCAGCGTATAAAGCATCACGCCCAGAATGGATGCTGGCCAGCGATTATTGCGCTGCAACATAATTATCCTCAACTTTGACGTTAACAATTATGAAACTTTTTCTGCCCTGATGCGCACGACTGGAAATAAAAAGAAACAGCTGGAGGCGAAAGGAATGAAAACTGCCGATAGCTGAGGGTGTTAATTATGATTAGAATGACGCCGCTTTAGATTTCGGCTTGAACGCTTTTGTTGCAGGAACCTTAACGTTCGGCACAAGATAGCGAAAAAAGTCTCTCTCATCAACTGGTTACAGGTTAAGAAGAAGTTAAACCGTGAACATTAACGTCGCAGAATTGTTAAGCGGAAATGACGTTCTGTTATTATTTGTCGTTTTAGCACTCGGACTCTGCTTAGGTAAATTACGCCTCGGCTCGGTCCAACTCGGTAATTCCATTGGTGTCCTGGTTGTTTCGTTGATTTTAGGTCAACAGCATTTCGCCATTAATACTGACGCATTAAGTCTGGGCTTTATGTTGTTTATTTTTTGTGTCGGCGTGGAAGCCGGACCTAACTTTTTCTCGATATTTTTCCGCGACGGTAAAAACTACTTCTTCCTGGCGATTGTTATGGTGGTCAGCGCGCTGTTAATCGCCCTGACGCTTGGCAAAGTATTCGGCTGGGATATTGGTTTAACCGCAGGCATGTTAGCCGGTTCGATGACCTCGACGCCGGTGCTGGTGGGCGCTGGCGATACGCTGCGGCAAAGCATCAGCGACAGCCATCAGCTCACGTTGATGCAGGATAATCTCAGCCTCGGTTATGCCCTCACCTATCTGGTGGGTTTAGTCAGCCTGATTTTTGGCGCACGCTATCTGCCGCGCCTGCAACATCAGGATCTACCGACCTGTGCGCAGCAAATCGCGCGTGAGCGCGGCCTCGACGCCGACAGCCAGCGCAAAGTGTTTCTGCCGGTGATTCGCGCCTATCGCGTCGGTCCGGAACTGGTGGAGTGGAGCGGCGGCAAAAACCTGCGCGAGCTGGGCATTCATCGCCAGACCGGCTGCTACATCGAGCGTCTGCGCCGCAACGGCATTCTCGCCAGCCCGGACGGTGACGCGATGCTGCAGCTGGGCGACGATATCTCGCTGGTGGGCTATCCCGATGCGCACGCGCGCCTTGATCCCAGCTTCCGTAACGGCAAAGAGGTGTTCGATCGCGACCTGCTGGATATGCGCATCGTCACCGAAGAGATCGTGGTGAAAAACCACAACGCGGTGAATAAGCGCCTGAGCCATCTCAAGCTGACCGATCACGGCTGCTTCCTCAACCGCGTGATTCGCAGCCAGATCGAGATGCCGATCGATGACAGCATTATGCTCAACAAAGGCGATGTGCTGCAGGTAAGCGGCGAAGCACGCCGCGTCAAGAGCCTTGCCGATCGCATTGGTTTTATCGCCATTCACAGCCAAATCACCGATCTGCTCGCCTTCTGCGCCTTCTTTATCGTCGGCTTGATGATCGGCATGATCACCTTCCAGTTCAGCAACTTCAGCTTTGGCATCGGTAACGCCGCCGGTTTGTTGTTCGCGGGCATCATGCTCGGCTTTATGCGCGCCAACCATCCGACCTTTGGCTATATCCCGCAGGGTGCGCTGACGATGGTGAAAGAGTTTGGTTTGATGGTGTTTATGGCGGGCGTTGGCCTGAGCGCGGGCAGCGGTTTGCAGCACGGTTTTGGCAGCGCCGGTGCGTTGATGTTGGTGAGCGGCTTACTGGTGAGTTTGCTGCCGGTGGTGATTTGCTATCTGTTCGGCGCTTATGTGCTGCGCATGAATCGCGCGCTACTGTTTGGTGCCATTATGGGCGCGCGCACCTGTGCGCCAGCAATGGAGATCATCAGCGATACCGCGCGCAGCAGCATTCCAGCTTTAGGCTATGCAGGAACGTATGCGATTGCTAACGTTTTGCTGACGTTGGCCGGCACCTTGATCGTGATAATCTGGCCGCTTTTGCCTTTATAAAAATATTTTCGCGCTGTCCAGAACTTTCTTTGGGGGGCGCAGTCTGAATAAGTGCCACTGCTTTTCTTTGAAATCCCCAAATTGTGGAGCCCGCCGGTCACTGACTTGCGGGTTTTTTTATGGCTTTTTCGCCAGATTGCCAAAATCCCCTTCGTCATCCTCTTGCTTCGCCCTGTTTTAATTAAACCTTCTTGCAACTTTCATCAAAGTTAAACACTCCAACAACCCGCAATAAGTTTAAGAGCGCGACTATGTACTCATAGCTGGTCCGCTTTTAGGCTATCAAACTTATTTTGCAGCCATATTTGCGCTGCTGTTTTTCGGGTAAACAAGACGAGGACAAGGAATCGTGATGGAAGCTCTGAACCACACGCTTTTTTTATGGATCAACGCCACACAGGATTCGCCGCAGTGGCTGATTAGTCTGGCGACCTTTATTGCCAAAGATGTGATTGCCATCGTGCCGCTGCTGATTGTGGCGCTGTGGCTGTGGGGACCGCGCGAACATGTGCAATCGCAACGTGCGCTGGTGTTGAAAACCGGCATGGCGCTGCTGTACGCGCTGAGTATCTCATGGTGCGTCGGCCAGCTGTTGCCGCATCCACGTCCGTTTGCCATTGGCTTCGGACATCAGTTCTTATCTCACGCCGCAGATGACTCTTATCCGAGCGATCACGGCACCACCATTTTTACCTTTGCCCTGGCATTTATCTTCTGGCATCGCTTGTGGTCGGGCGTGCTGTTGCTGGTGATCGGCAGCGCCATTGCGTGGTCACGCGTCTACCTTGGCGTGCACTGGCCAATGGATATGCTGGGCGGCTTTTTGGTTGGTTTGCTGGCGTGTCTGGCGTCGCATATGGCGTGGCAACTGTATGGCGAGCGGATGCTGGCGTTTACGCATCAGGTGTATCGCGCACTGTTTGCTATGCCGATTAAGAAAGGGTGGATACGTGAGTGAGGGATGAGGTCGCCATGAATGGCGACCCTACAACACGGTGCGCTTGATGCGCACCGTTTTTTATTAACTAAACCACTTCCCGAACCAGCCGTGGAATTTCATCATAATGAAGTCCCAAATCCGGCCAATAAAGCCCCCTTCCGGCACTGCTTCCATCGCCACCAGCGGACGTTGTTCAATGGTTTTGCCATCCAGCTGGAAATCGATAGTGCCCACCACCTGATTCTTCTCCAGCGGCGCTTCCAGCTGCGGTGAATTCAGAGTAAAGCTGGCCTTAAGGTTTTTCATCTGCCCTTTCGGCACGGTGATCGCAGCGTCTTTTGCCACGCCAAGATTGACCTGGCTGTGATCGCCAAACCATACGCGCTGCTGCGCAAACGGCTTTTCGGCTTTAATCGGCGTCACGGTTTCATAGAAGCGGAAACCCCATGTCAGCAGCTTCTCACTTTCGCGGAAACGCGTTGCATCGGTTGCCGCGCCAAGCACCACGGAAATCAGGCGCATATCACCTTCAGTTGCCGAGGCCACCAGATTATTACCCGCGCCGGAGGTGTGACCGGTTTTGATGCCATCCACCTTCAGATTGGTGCTCCACAGCAGACGGTTACGGTTCATCTGCTTAATTTTATTGAAGGTGAACTCTTTTTCGCTGTTGATCGCATACTCTTCCGGCACATCGCTGATCAGGCGCTGGCCGATAATCGCCATGTCACGCGCGGTGCTGTATTGCCCTTCGGCGTCCAGGCCGTGCACCGTCATAAAGTGGGTATTTTGCAGACCAAAGGCTTTTACGTAATTGTTCATCAACCCAATAAACGAATCCTGGCTGCCCGCGACATAATCAGCCAATGCGATACAAGCGTCGTTGCCAGATTGAATCACCACGCCTTTATTCAGTTCAGAGACCGGAATGCGATCGCCAGGTTTGAGGAACATCAGCGATGAACCGCGCAGTTTAGGATTGCCGGTTGCCCACGCATCCTGGCCGATGGTGACCATATCATCGTTGGTAATCTTGCCCGATTTCAGCGCCTGGCCGACCACATAGCTGGTCATCATTTTGGTCAAACTGGCGGGATCGAGGCGCTGATCGGCATTGGATTCCGCCAGCACTTTGCCGCTGTTGTAATCCATTAAGATCCAGGCTTTGGCGTCTATCTGCGGAGCGGCTGGAGCTTGTTCTGCCAGCGTTGAAATAGGAATGAAAAGTAATAATAGTGACGATGCAGCCAGCGGCCGCCATGCAGTAGCGAAGGTGTTTTTTCTCATGAGGATGACCAGATTGTCCTTGTTAAATCTTGGTTTTTTGCAGATAAGACGTGTCTCATCCCACGCTAACGGTTCAGGCCAGCGAAAAAAACCGTCCAATCGTAAAGTTTTATAGAGTTTATTAGAGTAACCCTGGCACCAACCGTGCAGCGCCGCCACTTTTGCCCATCTGACTATTGAAAAATTTTGCGTGTAATTCCGATTTTTCGCAGAACGGTTAAGCCAGTCACAAATTTCCGCTAACCTGAATTCAGTCAGCCTGAGGAGAGCCGCGATGGACTTAGCCATTTTCGATTTGGACGAAACCCTGATTTGTGAAGACAGCACCAGCCTGTGGCTGCGCTGGTTGGTTTCACAGGGCTTTGCCCCCGAAGAGATCATCCAGCAGGAGAAAATTCTGATGGAAAAATATCACACCGGTACGTTATCGATTGAAGAGTATATGAACACCACGCTGGCGCCACTCGCCGGTATGGCCACCATGACCGTGGAAGGCTGGGTACGCCGCTTTATCCATCGCGACATCATGCCGCGCGTTTTCCCCGCCGCCCGCGAGCGTATTGAGTGGCATCAGCAGCGCGGCGACACGGTAATGATCATCACCGCCAGCGGCGATCATCTTGCTGTTCCCATCGCCGAGCGCCTTGGTGTTCACGGCGCACTGGCTATTGGCGTTGAAGTGGTGGATGAACGCTACAGCGGGCAAACTTACGGCACCATGACCTATCGTGAAGGCAAAGTGACGCGCCTCAGCGACTGGAAAGCGTTACAGCAGGACCAACGCTTTGAACGCACCTGGGCTTACAGCGATTCAATGAATGATTTACCGCTGCTGGCGCATGCCGACCATGCATGGGTGGTGAATCCCAATCCGCTGCTGCTGCAGGAAGCACAGCAGCGCGGATGGGAAGTGTGTAACTGGGCACGCTAAGTTAACCGCGTGGGGCGCTGGCGGCGTCTGGCAGCCCCACTTTCAGCAGCTTGCCGTTGGACTCATCGGTTAGCACATAGAGATAACCATCCGGGCCTTGTCGTACATCACGAATACGCTCGCCACGATCTTCCAGTAAGCGCTGCTCCTCCACCACTTTCTCGCCATTCACCTGCAAGCGAATCAAACTCTTCTCCTTCAGCGCGCCGATAAACAGTGAGTTTTTCCACTGCGGGAAGCGCGCGCTGTTATAGAAAGCCATGCCGCTGATGGCGGGCGAGACTTTCCAGTAGTGCAGCGGTTGCTCGGTACCTTCGACTTCACTGCCTTTCGCTTCCGGCACTTTCTCTCCGCTGTAATCAATGCCGTAAGTTGCCAGCGGCCAGCCGTAATTTTTGCCCTTCTCCGGGATGTTTACCTCATCGCCGCCGCGCGGGCCGTGTTCGCTTTCCCACATTTGCTGCGTCCACGGATTGAGCGCCAGCCCTTGCGGATTGCGCATGCCGTAAGACCAGATTTCAGCGCGCGCGCCCTGGCGATCGACAAACGGATTGTCCGGCGGGATTTCACCGTCTTTGGTCAGACGCACGATTTTGCCGGAGAGCTTATCCAGCTGCTGCGCGCTGCTGCTGGCGAAGTTGTCACCGAAGGCGATATAGAGAAAGCCCTGACGATCAAACGCCAGTCGCGTGCCGATATTGGCGCCACCCGACAGCTTCGGCGTTTGCTCCAGCACCACTTTAAAGTCGCTCAGTTGGCGGTTGTCATCGCCTAATCGGCCATAACCCACCACGCCACCGGCGCGGCCGCTGGCATCGGCGGTGGTGTAGCTGAGCCACACGCGGCGGCTTTGGGCAAAGTCCGGCGCCAGCACCACATCCAGCAAGCCGCCCTGACGATTCGCCCACACCTTCGGCACGCCGCCGATCGGTTGCGACAGGCCTTTGCCCGGCTGCCAGCTGCGCAGCTGGCCGGATCGTTCAGTGATTAACAGCGTTTGATTGTCGGGCAGAAAAGCCACGGACCACGGATGATCGAGCTTGTCCTGCAGCACCTGAACCTGCACATCGGCAGCGAATAACGGTAAGGACGTGCTTAAAGCGCCAAACAGCAGCGCGGCGGGCAGTAAACGCATGGCATTCTCCTTTATCACGGTCTGCCGTTAAGGGTAGTCAGCGCGTGACAAAGGATGTGCAGGATTTACAAAACATTAAGCCCGGCACACGGCCGGGCACAGGTTCACGGCACGGAGAACGCCAACGTGTCGCGCACCATCTCATCAATGCCTGGACGGAGATCGGTGAGGGTAATTGGCGTGTTGTTATTCGGTAAGGTTTTGCCGAAGGCTTTACGCACCACTTTAATCATCGGCTTACCGGTTTGAGCATCCACTGCTTCGATTTCGAGGAACAGCGAACTCTCTTGCGTGCGGTGCCCGGTGGCCGCCATGGTGCTGGCAACAACGGCGGCAATCGGCACCACTTCGTAGAACTGCACGCCTTCATTTTCTGCCGATACCGCCGTAATCGCCGCTTTTACCAGCAACGTACGCGGGCCTTTGGTGGTCACCAGCGGTTTGCGTTCAGAAATCGCCCGCTTCAGCTGGCTATCGGTGTAACTGCGCACCTCATCCAGCGTTTGCTGGCTGATACGTGCAGTCGGGTGCGCCGCCGGATAATAGACCACCGGCGTGTAAACCACGCCTCGATAATCAGCATCGTGATAATCGGGAGAGATCCAGCGCAGCGTCGGTTTACCGCTTGGCGATTGGGTCGATTGCAGCTGACTGTAATCGCCGAGAAAACCGGAATATTGTTTTTTGTCGGCCACATGAGAGGTACAACCCGCGGCCAGCAGTGCCAGCGTTAACACGGGAACACAAAGGGGAAATCGCATGAGAGAGCCCTTATCAGAGGTAATTGCTTCTCAAGTGTAGAAGTTGGTTTTCAGCGCGGGAGGAAATATTAGCGAAATGCGAGGAAAAACCACCTGCATTGCAGGTGGTTAGGCGGAATTACTCGAAGCAGGTTTCCGGGTTTTCCGACAGTGAAATAAAGGATTCACCGCCTTTGGTCAGCGCAATGATGCCACCGCTCTCAATATCATAAACCCACCCGTGCAGGCGCACTTTGCCTTTACGCAGCGCGACCGCCACAGAAGGGTGTGTTTTGATATTGTGCAGCTGCGCGATCACGTTCTCTTTCACCATTTCGTTGAGACGTTTCTCAACCGAATCGTAGTTGCGCTCTTCCACCACCGCTTTCGCCGCGTTGGCGTAGTGCAACCAGTGATCAACCGCTGGCATGGTTTCCAGATCGGCATTGGAAGCAATCGCGTTCATGGCACCGCAGTTGGAGTGACCACAAATAATAATTTCGGTCACGCCCAGCGCCACTACTGCGTACTCAATGGTGGCGGACACGCCGCCCGGCTCTGGACCAAACGGTGGCACGATATTACCGGCGTTACGGATCACGAACAGCTGACCCGGCTCCGACTGCGTCACCAGCTCTGGCACCAGACGGCTGTCTGAGCAGGAGATAAACAGGGCTTTGGGATTTTGGTTGGATGCCAAACTTTTGAAAAGATCCTTCCTTTCAGGGAACACATTCTGTTGAAAATTCAGAAAACCTTTGACGATCTCTTGCATATGTCTGCTCTCACATTATCCACTTCTGCCCTGGCAGTGAGGATTCACTATCAGTGCGATTTGAAATTTTCAGTGAAGATAAGTACTTACCTTTACCGACCCAACATTTAAGCAAAACACGTCAGCTTACACAACTCGGATCACGTTCGCAGACGAGCAACTCAGGCGCGGCGCTTAACCAGAGCGCGCGTCGCTCACTGAGTTAAGCATATCTACAGCACATTGGTTGTCGATAAGGAGATTCTTACACAGCCTATACATTTTCCTCTGCAACCTCTGTACAATCGCCCCCCTATCCACACTAATTATGATGAATTTTTAACCTTATGAGCCAAGTCAAAAATCCACCGCGCGTGGGGTTCGTCTCCCTCGGCTGTCCGAAAAACCTCGTCGACTCTGAACGCATCCTGACGGAGCTGCGTACTGAAGGCTATGACGTGGTGCCACGCTACGATGATGCGGAGATCGTCATCGTTAACACCTGTGGATTTATTGATAGCGCCGTACAGGAATCTCTGGAAGCGATTGGTGAAGCGCTGAACGAGAACGGCAAAGTGATTGTCACCGGCTGCCTCGGTGCCAAAGTGGATCAGATCCGCGAAGTGCATCCAAAGGTGCTGGAGATCACCGGCCCGCACAGCTACGAGCAGGTTTTGTCGCACGTGCACACTTATGTGCCTAAGCCAGAGCACAACCCGTTCCTCAGCCTGGTGCCAGAGCAAGGCGTCAAACTGACGCCGCGCCATTACGCCTACCTGAAAATTTCCGAAGGCTGCAACCATCGCTGCACCTTTTGCATCATTCCATCGATGCGTGGCGATCTGGATAGCCGTCCAATCGGTTCGGTACTCGACGAAGCCAAACGTCTGGTCGAAGCCGGCGTGAAAGAGCTGCTGGTGATCTCACAAGACACCTCCGCTTACGGCGTGGATGTCAAACATCGCACCGGTTTCTGGAACGGATCGCCAGTGAAAACCAGCATGGTGAGCCTGTGCGAGCAGTTAGCCAAACTCGGCGTGTGGGTGCGTCTGCACTACGTTTATCCGTATCCGCATGTGGATGACGTCATTCCGCTGATGGCTGAAGGCAAGATTCTGCCGTACCTCGATATTCCGCTGCAGCACGCCAGCCCGCGCATCCTCAAGCTGATGAAGCGTCCAGGCGCGGTAGAGCGTACGCTGGAGCGCATTAAGCGCTGGCGTGAAATCTGCCCAGAGCTGACGCTGCGTTCAACCTTTATCGTCGGCTTCCCCGGTGAAACCGAAGAAGATTTCCAGATGCTGCTCGACTTCCTGCAGGAAGCGCGCCTCGATCGCGTTGGCTGCTTCCAGTACAGCCCGGTAGATGGCGCAACCGCCAACCAGTTGCCGGATCAGGTACCGGATGACGTGAAGCAGGATCGTTTTGATCGCTTCATGCAGCTGCAGCAGAAGATCTCCAGCGAACGTCTGCAGGAGAAAATCGGCCGCGAAGTGCTGGTGCTGATTGATGAAGTGGACGAAGAAGGCGCGGTAGGCCGCAGCATGGCTGATGCGCCGGAAATCGATGGCGCGGTCTATCTGAACGGCGATCGTCAGGTGAAAGTCGGTGATGTGGTACGCGTTAAAGTCGAACACGCCGACGAATACGATCTTTGGGGCACGCGCGTTTAACCATACTTTTGCTGGTGCGCACGTTTGCGCGCCAGATAGTCAGTATCCGCGCGCAGTTTATCCCAGCACGCTTTGAAAACGGCCGCCGCAGCGGCCTTTTCTTTTTCTGTAGTTCGCGGCAGTTCGTTGCCCGCCTCGTCATATTTCCGCCCGCCCTGATGATTGCTGTAGCGGCGCGCACGCGTATAACCCATCTGAATATATTTGCGCGCCATATCCATGCCGACAAAATCGTCCTGCGCGCGATACGCTTCAAATAACTGCATAATCTGCTGTGAAGATTGTTTTGCCAGCTCGACGGTGCGAAAACGCCAGTGCGGCAGAATCTCACTTTTATAAGGTTCGACCATCAACACGCCCTGCTCGCCGCGCCCCACCTGATAGAGTTCTGGCTGCTGGCGAAAATCGATGTGCTTGAAATCCTGCTCGTAATTAAACGCTTTCATCTGTTTTTTCCCGCCTCTCATCATCCCGTGACGTAATTATTTCCCGCTGGCACTTAAGCGATTTGCTTTTATACCGATAACTTCAATATCAGCCTACTTCCTCAGAGACGCACCTATGTTTAAACGAATGAAAATTGTGACGGCCATCATGATGATATTGGTGGTTTTCACCGCGATGCAGGCGATTTCCGGCTCGCTGTTTTTATCATCACTGATTACCGGACAGCATAATTTCACTACCAGCAATCAGCTGTCGCACCAGCAGCGTGAGCTGGCCGATGGCTGGCAAACGCTGGTGAAAACCCGTGTGATCATCAACCGCGTCGCCATTCGTATCCTGAAAAAACAGACGGATGAAGCGTCAGTCGCCGCCATCAACAAACTGCTGATCAGCGCAAGTGCGTCACTGGATGAAGCAAAGCAACATTACGATCTCTACAAGAGCATGCCGCACATTGCCGGACAAAGCGCGGACTCAGCCAGTGTAGTTGACGCTAAGTTTGCTGCCTTCGCTGATTTGTTGAAACAGTCGGCGACGTTCCTGAAAGCCAATGATTACGCCTCCTATGGAAATCTTGATGCCCAGCAGGCGCAGGATGACCTGGAAGCGGCCTATAAACAGTGGCGTGAACATAACGTGCAATTGTTAACGGAGCGCAGTGCAGACTACGACAGCGCCTACCAGCATATGTTGGTGATGATGGCCGTAATGGCTGTGGTTGTGTTGCTGCTGCTGGTTGCCGTGTGGATTCTGGTGCGTCGCATTCTGCTGGCACCAATGAAGCAGGTGCAGCAACAGATGGAGCGCTTCGCCGACGGCGATCTCTCCGCCAGTTTGCAGGTGGAAGGCCGCAGCGAAATGGCGTCGATTGCCGCCAGCCTCAACCACATGCAGCAGTCGCTGCTCAGCACCATCAACAATGTACGTGATAGCGCGGATGCAATTTTTGGCAGCGCCAGCGAGATCGCCACCGGCAATAACGATCTCTCCTCACGCACTGAGCAACAAGCGGCGTCACTGGAAGAGACTGCGGCGAGCATGGAAGAGCTGACCGCCACGGTGAAACAGAACGCCGATAACGCGCGTCAGGCGACTCAACTGGCGAAAACCGCTTCGGAAACCGCCGACAAAGGCGGCAACGTGGTGGATGGCGTGGTGAAAACCATGCGCGATATCGCCGACAGCTCAAAGAAAATCGCCGATATCACCAGCGTGATTGATGGCATCGCTTTCCAGACCAACATCCTTGCGCTTAACGCAGCGGTAGAAGCGGCGCGTGCCGGTGAACAAGGGCGCGGTTTTGCCGTGGTGGCAGGCGAAGTGCGCAATCTGGCACAGCGCAGCGCCCAGGCGGCGAAAGAGATCAAACTGCTGATTGAGAATTCCGTGCAGCGTGTTAACACAGGTTCGCAACAGGTAAGCAGCGCCGGTGAAACCATGCAGGAGATCGTGAGCGCCGTCACGCGCGTCACCGATATCATGGGCGAGATTGCTTCGGCATCCGATGAGCAGAGTCGCGGCATCGACCAGATTGGGCAGGCGGTGAACGAGATGGATCGCGTCACGCAGCAGAACGCCACGCTGGTGCAGGAATCGGCTAATGCGTCGGCATCGCTGGAACAGCAGGCCAGCAGCCTCTCTTCTGCGGTGGCCCGCTTCAAAACCGGCGCTCGCCAGGCCGCTGCGCCGCTGGCGAAAGTGGTGAAACCGGTGATGACGCCAACCCGCGCCGCACCTGCCGCCGCGCACAGTAATGACAATTGGGAAACGTTTTAAGGGCGGGATTGTGCGGTGGGTGAAAAGGTCGCCATAAATGGCGACCTTACGGGCGACCGAAACAGCATCAGGTCTTCAATTTCGGATCCAGCGCATCACGCAAACCATCACCCAGCAGGTTAAACGCCAGCACGGTAAGGAAAATCGCCAGACTTGGGAAGATGGCGACATGCGGCGCAATCACCATATCGGCGCGCGCTTCATTGAGCATTGCGCCCCACTCCGGCGTGGGCGGCTGCGCGCCGAGGCCAAGAAAGGACAAACTCGCCGCCGTAATAATCGATGTACCAATGCGCATGGTGAAATAGACCACAATCGACGACACCGTGCCGGGCAGGATGTGACGCATGATAATGGTCCAGTCCGACGCACCAATACTGCGCGCCGATTCAATATAGGTTTGATGTTTCAGCACTAACGTATTGCCGCGCACCAAACGGGCAAACGCCGGAATGCTGAAGATCGCCACCGCGACAATCACGTTGCTCATGCCGCTGCCCATAATTGCCACCACCGCAATCGCCAGCAGAATGCCGGGGAACGCGAACAATACATCGCAGATGCGCATGGTGATGCGATCCCACCAGCCTTCGTAATAGCCCGCCAGCAGACCTAACACGGTGCCGATCAGCGCGCCAATCGCTACCGAAAAGAAACCGGCAATCAGCGAAATGCGCGTGCCTACCAGCACGCGGCTGAAGATATCGCGCCCCAGCGAATCAACGCCAAACCAGTGCATCAGCGACGGCCCTTCATTTAGCCGGTCGTAATCGAAATAATTTTCCGCATCAAAAGGCGCAATCAGCGGCGCGATAAACGCCACCACAATCAGCAGCAGCACAAACAATCCGGCCAGCAGCGCCACATGCTGACGGCGAAAGCGCCGCCAGAATTCGCGCCACGGCGTGCGTACCCGGTTTTCCGTGATAGTCGGCATGGTTTTCAATGCCGCGGCTCGTCGCCAGTTCTTCAATTGCGACTCCTTACTTGTAGCGAATTGCCGGGTTGATTGCCGCGTACAGCACATCGACAATCAGGTTGATCAGAATGAATTCCAGCGAGAACAGCAGCACTTCGGCCTGAATCACCGGGTAATCGCGCATCTCGACCGAATCCACCAGCAAGCGGCCTAAGCCTGGCCAGTTGAACACCACTTCCACCACAATCGAGCCGCCGAGCAGAAAACCAAACTGCAGGCCCATCATGGTAACCACTGGAATCATGGCGTTACGCAGGCCGTGTTTCACCACCACCAGCGATTCGCGTACCCCTTTGGCGCGTGCGGTGCGCATGTAATCTTCCTGCATCACCTCCACGAACGAGGCGCGGGTGAAGCGCGCCATCACCGCCGCCACCGCTGCACCCAAGGTGATCGACGGCAAAATGTAGTGTTTCCAGCTATCCGCGCCTACGGTCGGCAACCAGCCGAGCTCGACGGAAAACACCTGCATCAGCAGCATGCCGAGCGCAAACGCCGGGAACGAAATACCCGACACCGCCAGCGTCATACCGATGCGATCGGGCCAGCGATTGCGCCATACCGCCGAGGTGATGCCAATCGCCATACCGAAAATCACCGCCCACACCATGCTGCTCAGTGTCAGCCACAGCGTCGGGAAAAAGCGCGCGGCAATTTCGTCAATCACCGGACGTTTCGAGACCAGCGAATGGCCGAAATCGCCCTGCACTGCATTAATCATAAAGTGCCAGAACTGCTTGATCAGCGGCTGATCGAGGCCGAGATCCTGACGCACCAGCGCCACCACTGAAGCATCCGCTTCCGGGCCGGCAATCAGGCGCGCCGGATCGCCCGGCAGCAAATGGACGAACAGGAACACCAGCACCGCCACAATCAGCAGCGTGGGAATCAGTCCCAGTAATCGTTTGAGAAAATAGTTGAGCATGCGAAGTCCTGCGCAGCATCGGCCAGCCCGCTAAGGCTGGCCGCGTCTGTTACTTCAGATCGGCCTCATCAAAATTGAATGAGGTATCGGGCATGACATAAAAACCGCTGAGGTTTTTATTGTTGGCTGACAGCAGTTGTTCCACCACCAGCGGGATCCACGGATGGTCGTTCCAGATGCGATCCTGCGCGTCTTTGTACAGTTTGGCTTTCTGGTCACGATCGGTGGTTTTCAGCGCATCGGCGAGATCTTTATCCACCTGCGGATTGCTGTAGAACGCGGTGTTGAAGATCGCTGGCGGCCATGAGGTGGTGGCGAACAGCGGCGTCAGCGCCCAGTCGGCTTCACCGGTTGAGGCTGACCAGCCGGTGTAGAACATGCGCACACCGCTCTCTTTCTGCCCTTTACTCTCCACTTCAGCGGCACGTTGACCGGCATCCATCGCCGTCACTTTCACCTTCACGCCCACCTGCGCCAGCTGCTGCTGGGTGAACTGCAGCACTTTCTGCGCGGTGCTGTGGTTATGCGACGACCACAAGGTGGTTTCGAAGCCGTTCGGGAAGCCCGCTTCCTTCAGCAGTTCGCGTGCTTTGGCCGGATCGTATTTGATTGCCGGATAGCTCTGCGCAAAGTCGATGCTCGGTGGCACGATGCCGGTAGCTGGCGTGGCGTAACCGGCAAAGGCGACTTTCGCCAGCGCCTGACGGTTGATGGCGTACTCCAGCGCTTCACGCACTTTCGGGTTATCAAACGGCTTTTGCGTCACGTTGAGGCTGATGTAGCGCTGCATGATCGATGGCGTGGTGACCACATCGAGCTTGCTGTTGCCTTCCAGCAGTTTGGCCTGCTCGAACGGCACCGGGAAAGCAAAGCTCGCTTCGCCGGTTTGCAGCATCGCCGCGCGGGTGTTGTTATCCACCACCGGACGCCAGGTAATGCTATCCAGCTTCGGATAACCTTTTTTCCAGTAGCCATCCCACTTCTTCACTTTAACGAAGTCGGTCTGGTTCCAGGTATCAAAGGCAAACGGGCCGGTTCCCACCGGATGGAAGCCGATATCCTTGCCATATTTTTTCAGCGCGGTTGGCGAAATCATCACCGCCGCCGGGTGCGCGAGGTTGTTGATGAAGGCCGAGAACGGCTGCTTCAGGGTGATTTTCACCGTGGTCGGATCGACCACTTCGGTGGTGGCGATATATTTGAACAGGTTATAGCGCTTGAGATGGTTATCCGGATTGCTGGCGCGATCGAGGTTTACTTTTACCGCTTCGGCATTGAAGTCGGTGCCATCCTGGAATTTCACGCCAGGGCGTAGCTTGATGGTGTACGTCAAACCGTCGCTGCTTGCCTGATAGCTTTCTGCCAGCACGTTGGTCAGCTTCATATCTTTATCGAAGCCGAACAAGCCCTGGTAGAAGGACTTGGCTACCGCCTGCGACAGCGTATCGTTCGCGTCATACGGATCGAGCGTGGTAAAGGTCGAGGCCACCGCAATCACCGCATCTTTCGCCGCCCACGCGGGCAGCGCCAGCGCCGAACTCAACAAACCGGCAGTGATAACCCCTTTTCGCATAATATGGTGCATCGTTATCGTTCTCCTGTAATCCCTGTCATGCGCGACATCCAAAGATGTGCGGTTGTTTGCTGCTCAGGCGCCACTAATTGCGTGTCGGGCGACAAAATGGCCCGGCGCCACTTCCAGTAAAGGCGCCACTTCCGGCTCATCGCCCAGCGGGCGAATCGGGCTGGGGATCTCATCCACCATCAGCGCCCGCTCACGATGCCGATGGGCCGGATCGGCCACCGGCACTGCGGCCATCAGTTTTTTGGTGTACGGATGGCGCGGCTGCTCAAATACTGCCTGGCGCGGCCCCATCTCCACAATCTGTCCGAGATACATCACCGCCACGCGATGGCTGATGCGTTCCACTACCGCCATATCGTGCGAGATAAATAAGAAGGCGATACCAAATTCACGCTGCAAATCGAGCATCAGGTTGATGATCTGCGCCTGAATCGACACGTCCAGCGCCGACACCGACTCATCGGCGATCACCACTTTGGGATTGAGCGCCAGCGCGCGTGCAATACAAATACGCTGGCGCTGGCCGCCGGAAAATTCGTGCGGATAGCGCTGCGCATGTTCTGGCAGCAAACCGACGCGCTCCAGCAGCCAGGCAACGCGTTTCTCCGCCTGACGGCGATCCAGCGTTTTATGCACCAGCAGCGGTTCCATGATTGAAAAACCAACGGTCAAACGCGGATCGAGCGAGGCGTAAGGATCCTGGAAGATAAACTGGATATCGCGGCGCAGCGACGCCAGCGCATTGCCCTGCAGCGCATCGATGCGTTGGCCGTCAAAGGTGATGGTGCCGCCCTGGCTGGCCACCAGCCGCAGCAGTGAACGTCCGGTGGTGGATTTTCCGCAGCCGGATTCCCCCACTAGCGCCAGCGTTTCACCGGCATGGAGATCGAAACTGACTTTCTCCACCGCGTGCACGCGACGCTTGACGCGATTGAGCAAACCGCCGCGAATATCAAAGCGCGTGACTAAATCACGCACCTGCAAAATCGGCGGTCGATCGTGGCGCACCGTGTCCTGCGGCACGGCCTGCTCTTCGCGTCCGTTGCTGTGCAATAAGGGGAATTTAGCCGGTAACGGCTGGCCGTGCATCGCCCCCAGTTTGGGCACCGCCGCCAGTAACGCGCGGGTATACGGCTGTTGCGGTTCAGCAAATAGCTGCTGCACCGGCGCGCGTTCCACCACATCACCGCGATACATCACCTGCACACGATCGGCCATCTCCGCCACCACGCCCATATCGTGGGTGATAAAAATCACCCCCATCTGCATCTCTTTTTGCAGCACGCGGATTAGCTGCAGAATCTGCGCCTGAATGGTGACGTCGAGTGCGGTGGTGGGTTCATCGGCAATCAGCAGCGCCGGTTTACACGACAGCGCCATGGCAATCATCACGCGTTGGCGCATGCCGCCGGAGAGTTGATGCGGATAGCGTGATAACACGTTTTGCGCTTCGGGAATGCGCACCAGATCGAGCATGCGCCGCGCTTCCGCCAGCGCCTGCTGATGACTTTTGCCCTGATGCAGACGGATGGATTCCGCAATCTGCTCGCCAACGGTGAATACCGGATTGAGCGAGGTCATCGGCTCCTGAAAAATCATCGCCATATCGGCGCCGCGCACTTTGCGCATCTGACCGTTCGACGCGCGCATCACATCCAACACCTCGCCATTGCGACGCCGCAGCTGGATTTCGCCGCTCACTTCACCGCCGGCCTGCTGAATCAAACGCATCAGCGCCAGCGAGGTGACGGATTTGCCCGAGCCCGATTCGCCCACCAGCGCCAACGTTTCACCGCGATGCAGGTCGAGCGACAGGTTGCGTACCGCTTCGGTAATGCGACCTTCATGCTCAAAGCGCACGTTAAGATCGCGCACCGCCAGAACCTGCTCCGGCGCAAACTGCAGCTGTTGGTCCGTCATGCCTGCTCCTTAGCTGTCGCGGTAGATCGCTACCTCAACGTCGCCATCCACGTAGGCGAATCCGCGATACATGCCTTCGCTGTTAAACGGCAGCGCCACATTGCCTGCGGCGTCAATGGCAATCAGCCCGCCGCTGCCCTCCAGCTCCTGCACTTTGTCATGAATGACGTTGGCGGTGGCCTGTTGCAGCGAGCGTCCGGCGTAATGCATCTGCGCCGCCACGTCGTAAGCGGCGAGCGTACGGATAAACACTTCGCCAGTGCCGGTACAGGAGACCGCTACTGTGTCGTTGCTGGCGTAGCAGCCCGCACCGACCAACGGCGAATCGCCCACGCGACCGGCCTGTTTGTTGGTCATGCCGCCGGTTGAGGTGGCGGCCGCCAGATTACCCTGAAGATCGAGCGCCACCGCACCAACGGTGCCAAATTTGCGATCCGGGTCCAGCGGATCG
The DNA here is from genome assembly GCF_014193275.1 of Enterobacter sp. Sphag1F. Classification (NCBI taxonomy): domain Bacteria; kingdom Pseudomonadati; phylum Pseudomonadota; class Gammaproteobacteria; order Enterobacterales; family Enterobacteriaceae; genus Enterobacter; species Enterobacter sp. Sphag1F. The sequence continues at coordinate 625,685 of NZ_JACHZD010000002.1, forward strand.
TCGCTGTGGCTGTTTGCTTCGCCGTCGTGGTCCAGCACCATTTGCTGGCTGTGCAGCGCGCGCTGCAGCTGTTCCCAGCGTTCCGGCGTGGAGAAGAAATCTGCCTCGACCGGCGCTAAACCCTGCTCGGCGGCAAAGGCTTCTGCGCCCGCACCGATAAACAGTACGTGCGGACTGTTTTCCAGCACTTTACGCGCCGCCAGAATCGGATTGCGGATGTGGCTGACGCCCGCGACCGCGCCGACGTCCAGCGTGCGGCCATCCATAATGCTGGCATCGAGTTCATGCGTGCCCTGATGGGTGAACACCGCGCCCTTGCCCGCGTTAAACAGCGGACACTCTTCCAGCAGGCGCACAGCTTCGGTAACGGCATCCAGCGCACTGCCGCCGGCGGCCAGAATCTGCTGGCCTGCGGTAACGATTGCGCTGAGTTGCTGACGATAGTGCTGCTCTTTTTCGGCGCTCATTGCCGCACGCGTAATCGCGCCCGCACCGCCGTGAATTGCGATAACTGCTTTAGCCATAACCGGTACCCTGTGAAGGAATCAGAACCAAAAACACTGATTTAGAATGGTTTTCATCTTTTTTTGGCAATTTTCGACTATAGAAAGGCCCCCTCATCTTGTAAAGCAGAAACTGCCTGCGCGGTCATAACCTTTTATTGTGGATTATGCTTTTTTGGTTGTGAGTGGTTTTTCCGGTCGCCATAAATGGCGACCCTACAAATACACGCGCAATATTGTAGGGTCGCCATTTATGGTGACCGAAAATTCAATCAGCCGTAGCGTGAAATACCCCTTCCTGACCACCAACTCTCGCTTAACGGCCACGCATTACCCATAATAGACCGCATCTGAAATTAACCAGGCAGAGATGGACATGGAACCTTTTACCGCAGGATTAATCTCCCTCGAAGACGCGCAGCAAAAGATGCTGCAACAGCTGACGCCGATCAGCGATTCGCTTAACGTCTCGCTGTTTGAAGCCGCCGGACGCATCACCGCGAAGCCGATTCTTTCGCCGCTGGATGTGCCCTCGTTTGATAACTCGGCGATGGACGGTTACGCGCTGCGTCTGGCTGATATCGCGCCTGACCGCGTATTACCGGTGGCCGGTAAAGCGTTTGCTGGCGCGCCGTTTAACGGTGCGTGGCCAGCGGGCAGCGTGATCCGCATCATGACCGGCGCGCCGATTCCCGCCGGTTGTGATGCCGTGGTGATGCAGGAGCAAACGGAGCAGCGCGACGGCGGCATTGTGATTACCGCGCCGGTGCAGGCCGCGCAGAACATTCGTCGCATCGGCGAAGACATTCAGGCGGGCAAGCAGGTGCTGGACGCCGGTGTGCGTCTCGGCGCGGCCGAACTGCCGCTGCTGGCGTCGCTGGGGATTGCTGAAGTCAGCGTACTGCGCAAACTGCGTGTGGCGATTTTTTCCACCGGAGATGAACTGCAAGCAGTCGGTCAGCCGCTGGCGGAAGGCCAGATTTACGACACCAACCGCTTTACCGTGGCGTTAATGCTTAACAAGCTGGGCTGCGAAGTGATCGATCTCGGCGTCATTGCCGACGATCAGGCGGCGCTGCGTACCGCCTTTACCGAAGCCGATCGTCAGGCCGATGTGGTGATCAGCACCGGCGGCGTGTCGGTTGGCGAGGCCGACTTCACCCGTGCGATGCTGGAAGAGCTCGGCGCCATCACCTTCTGGAAACTGGCGATTAAGCCGGGTAAACCTTTTGCCTTTGGGCGTCTGGCAAACAGCTGGTTCTGCGGTTTACCGGGCAATCCGGTTTCTGCGGCAGTAACTTTCTATCAATTAGTCCAGCCGCTGCTGGCCACCTTAACCGGTCAAACCACGCGCATCATGCCGCTGCGCCAACGCGCACGCGCCACCCAGCGTTTGAAGAAATCCCCGGGTCGTCTCGACTTCCAGCGTGCGATTGTTAGCCGTGGCGATGACGGCGTGCTGGAAGTGCGCAGCACCGGTGCGCAAGGTTCGCATGTGTTCAGCTCGTTTGCGCTCGCCAACTGCTTTGTGGTGCTCGAGCGCGATCGCGGCGATGTCGAACCCGGCGAATGGGTGGAGATCGAAGCCTTTAACACGCTGCTGGAGGGCTAATGAGCGTTGAGTTGAGCGATGAAGAGATGCTGCGCTATAACCGCCAGATCGTACTGCGCGGTTTTGATTTTGATGGCCAGGAGAAGCTAAAGGCATCACGCGTGTTGGTGGTCGGCCTCGGCGGACTCGGCTGTGCAGCAGCGCCCTATCTGGCATCGGCGGGCGTGGGACATCTCACCTTGCTCGATTTCGATACCGTTAGCTTCAGCAATCTGCAGCGTCAGATCCTGCACAGCGATGCGAAGATTGGCATGGCAAAAGTCGCCTCGGCACAGCAGCAGCTGGCGGCAATCAATCCGCATTGCCAGCTGGAGCCAATTGATGCACAACTTGACGACGCGCAGCTCAGCGCGTTGATTGCGCGGCACGACGCGGTGGTGGATTGCACCGATAACGTCGATACCCGCGAGCAGATCAATCGCCTCTGTTTTCAGCACAAGGTGCCGCTGATCTCCGGCGCAGCGATTCGCATGGAAGGCCAGCTCAGCGTCTTCACCTGGCAGCCCGGCGAGCCATGTTATCGCTGTATTAGCCGTTTGTTTGGCGATCAGGTGTTAAGTTGCGTAGAGGCGGGCGTGATGGCGCCGCTGGTTGGCGTGGTTGGCGCAATGCAGGCGATGGAAACCTTAAAAGTGCTAACGACGTTCGGTCAACCCGCTAGCTCGCGCTTACTGATGTACGATGCGATGAGCGCAGAATTCCGCAGCATGAAGGTGGCACAAGACGCGCATTGCGAAGTGTGTGGTGAATAAGGTCACCATAAATGGCGACCCTACATATGTAAGGTGCGATTTTTCGTAAGGTGCGCATTAATGCGCACCTTATTTTTCACACTTAAACAATCCCCTGGCTGCGCAGGTAATCTTCATAGTTACCGGTGAAGTCGATGATACGATCGGCTTTCATCTCCATCACGCGGGTAGCCAGCGAGCTGACAAACTCACGGTCGTGCGAGACGAAAATCAGGGTACCTTCGTACATCTCCAGCGCCATGTTTAGCGACTCGATCGATTCCATATCAAGGTGGTTAGTCGGCTCATCCATGATCAGGATGTTCGGCTTCTGCATCATCAGCTTGCCAAACAGCATGCGGCCCTTCTCACCACCCGACAGCACTTTGGCTGGCTTATTGATCTCGTCGTGACCAAACAGCAGGCGGCCAAGAATACTGCGCACCGCTTGTTCGTCATCGCCTTCCTGCTTCCACTGGCTCATCCAGTCGAATACCGTCAGGTCTTCAGCAAAGTCTTCTGCGTGATCCTGGCCGTAATAACCAATGCGCGCATTCTCGGACCATTTCACTGTGCCGCTATCCGGCGTATGTTCACCGATCAGCGTTTTCAGCAGCGTGGTTTTACCGATACCGTTGGCACCGAGGATCGCCAATTTCTCGCCGACTTCTAACATCAGGTTGAGTTTATTAAACAGCGGACCGTTATCAAAACCTTTGGTCAGCGCTTCAACTTCCAGCGCATTACGGAACAGTTTCTTATCCTGGTCAAAACGGATAAACGGGTTTTGACGGCTGGACGCTTTAACTTCTTCCAGCTTAATTTTATCAATCTGCTTGGCACGCGAAGTCGCCTGACGTGATTTAGAGGCATTGGCGCTAAAACGGCTAACGAACGATTGCAGATCGGCAATTTGCGCTTTCTTCTTGGCGTTATCCGATAATAAACGTTCGCGTGATTGAGTAGCCGCGGTCATATATTCGTCATAATTACCTGGATAAACGCGCAGTTCGCCGTAATCCAGATCCGCCATATGCGTACACACCATATTCAGGAAGTGACGGTCATGCGAAATGATGATCATGGTGCTGTTACGTTCGTTGAGCACTTGCTCCAACCAACGAATGGTATCGATATCCAGGTTGTTGGTCGGTTCATCGAGCAACAAAATATCCGGATTAGCAAATAATGCCTGCGCTAAAAGCACACGCAATTTCCAGCCCGGTGCAATTTCGCTCATCGGACCGTAGTGCTGCTCCACCGGAATGCCAACGCCCAGTAATAATTCACCGGCACGTGATTCCGAACTGTAACCGTCCATCTCGCCGTATTCGACTTCGAGATCGGCGACTTTATAGCCTTCCTCTTCGCTCATTTCCGGCAAAGCATATATACGGTCACGCTCTTGCTTCACTGCCCACAATTCATTGTGGCCCATGATCACGGTGTCCAGCACACTATATTGCTCAAAGGCAAATTGGTCCTGACGTAACTTACCGATACGCTCATTGGGGTCGAGGGAAACATTTCCACCCGTCGGCACCAGGTCGCCGCCCAGTATTTTCATAAAGGTAGATTTACCGCTGCCGTTCGCACCGATTAAACCGTAACGATTACCGCCGCCAAATTTAACGGAGATATTTTCGAACAGCGGCTTACTGCCGAACTGCATGGTGATATTGCTGGAAACTAACACGGCATTGACCTTTGTTACGCAGTGGAGGAAAAAACAGCGGGCATTATGCCAGAAGCGGGCACCCGTACGCCACCTCTGCGCCAGAGGCAGAGAGGGTAATCGGCTGAACGTCTTGAGCTAATACAAAAAAATAAATAAAAAAGCCGAAGGCGTTGGCCTTCGGCTCCCACTTACAAGGATTGTGCGGATTATTTGATCAGGAAAGTATCGAGGCTTTTACCTGAATCCAGCGCTTTTTTAATCGCAGCTGGGGTACGGCCTTGGCCGGTCCATGATTTTACTTCACCGTTTTCGTCGGTGTAAGAATATTTTGCTGGACGTGGTGCACGCTTAGCGCGTTTTTTACCAACTTCCAGAGCACCCAGTAATTCGTTCGGGTCAATACCGTCAGCCAGCAGCATTTCGCGATATTTAGACAGCTTCTCTTCTTTTTCGCGGTTCTGCGCTTCTTCTGCGTTTACTTCGTCACGACGTTCAGTCACAACAACAGTTAATTTTTCCAGAATTTCTTCCAGATCGGTCAATGGCAGTTCACGAGCCTGCGCACGTAATGTGCGAATGTTGTTCAGAACTTTAAATGCGTCACTCATCACAATGTCCTTGCTTAAGGGGGTTAAATAAACTGTAGTGGCAAGATTACCTAATTCAAATAAAAAAATAAATTAATTTTATTGTCCGGATTTATCTGAACTTGCTTACCTAATTCTTACATTGAGCTTTAAAACGGGTAAGGTTGCTTTAATTAACCCTGAATTAACAACTCAAGGTTGTTCCTTATGGAGGAACTGGAATCGATTTCAGCTCGATATTCTCAGGTAATAAACAACCATTTAGGCGCTATTGCGTGCTGCAGCATTAGTGAGCATAAAGGTAAGCAAGGATTAATGGTGTAACGAAAAACCTATTTTCATTGTGGAGTAATATATTGCTGAGGATGAGAGAAGAATCTCATTTTTTCTTATCGTGCCGATAAAAAAGCCGGTGGTTAACCGGCTACTAAGGGAAATTAATGCACTTCTGTCGCGGGACCAAACACTGAATAGTCTGGCAGATTGACATTTTGATAAGGTTCCCAGCCACCGCCCAGCGCTTTATATAACGCCACTAAATCGAGCGCACTTTGCATGCGCGCCTGCGTCGATTGCGCTTTAGCTTGCGCCAGTTGTCGCTGCGCATCTAATACATCGAGGAAAGTAGAAATACCCTGACGATAACTGTCGCTGGCTAAATCAAATGCACGTTGCAGTGCGCCGGTGGTTTCATCCAGTGCAATAACCTGCTGTTGATCGGCACGATAACTAACTAGCGCGTTCTCCACATCCTGTAGCGCGGTTAATACCGTTTGACGATAATCAAGCGCCGCGCTGGCTTGCTGCGCGCGCGCCAGTTTTACGCTGGAGACTAAACGACCGCCCTGAAAAATAGGAATCGATAGCGACGGCCCAACACTGAAGAAGTGGCTGCTCCAGTCATCCAGATAGCTGGCATCGGTATTTCGCACACCCAGTTGCCCGGTGAGCGACAAGCTGGGGAACAGATCGGCAACCGATACGCCGATATTCGCGGTTTCCGCATGCAAGGTCGCTTCGGCCTGACGAATATCCGGACGTCGCCGCGCCAGCGTGGACGGAATGCCCACCGGCACCAATTTCGGCAAATCGGGCAGCGGCTTGATGTTCATCAGTTCATTATCCAGCGCGCCCGGCGTTTTACCCAGCAGCACCGCCAAACCGTTCATCGCCTGCTGCTGCTGCGCCTGATATTGCGGCAGCTGCGCATTCAGTGAGGCCAGCTGCGCGCGGGCGTTTTCAACATCGGTGGTCGGCGCTAAGCCATTTTGCTGCTGACTTTTTGTCAGTTCCCAGGTTTGCTGCGCCACCTCAATCTGCTGTTGCAAGGTCGCCAGCACCGCCTGCGAACCGCGCAGTTGCAGATAGGCGCGCGCTACTTCAGCTTCCAGCGAGACCAACGCATCGTTGCGCTGCTCAATAGCCGCCTGCTGCTGCGCATCCGCGACTTCCATCTGGCGGCGTACTTTGCCCCACAGATCCAGCTCCCAGCTGGCGTCAAAGCTGCCCTGATAAAGAGTAACGGAATGATCTAAACCGTTGAGCTGGCTGGCGACATCGCTATCAACCTGATCATAAACGCCGTTGGATTTCAGCAAGCCTTTCAAACCCAGTTGCTGACGTGTGACTTTTGCCGAGCCGTTAAGCGACGGGAATAAGCCACCGCGCGCCTGCGCCAGCTGCTCACGCGCACCGGCAATACGCAGTACCGATTGTTGCAGCGTTAAGTTGCCGGCAATGGCGCGCTCAATCAGGCTATCGAGCTGCGGGTCGTTAAAGCTTTTCCACCACAGCGGATTGGTCGTCGCCGCCAGCGGTTTAGACGCTTGCTGTGAAGGTAAATCATGGTAGCCGCCCGGCGTGTGCGCCTGCGGTGGCTGGTAATCCGGTCCTACCGCGCATCCGGCCAGCAACAGTGACAGCGCCAGCAACGTCAGTGACGGCTGAGACCGCGAAATCATTTTCATTTTAATGTGCTCCTGCACCGCCTTCGCTCTTAATTGGCGAAAGCAACCAACAGAATGGAATCAATAGTAGCGCCACAATACTGAGGCCCATAAATACGTCGATGTACGCCAGAATACGCGCCTGGGCGATCATCTCCTGATAGAGCTGCCCGCTCGCCAGCACCAGCGGATCGCCCACGGCGGTGGTGAAATTACGGATCGAATCAGCCCAGTGTTGCAGCGTGAGATTGTAAGGCTCGTTGAGCGGCGACATGTTGTGCACCATGCTGGCCGAACGCGTCTGCATGCGTTCCGTAATGCCCGCCGTCGACAGCGAAATGCCAATCGAGCCCGCGACGTTACGGAACATGGTGAACAATGCTGAGGCATCGGCGTTTAATCGCTGCGGCACGGTAATGAACGCAATGGTGGTCAGCGGCACAAACAGGAAGCCGAGGCCGATCGACTGCGCGCTGCGCATCATCACCAGCGTGGTGAAATCGACGTTGGGCGTTAACGTGGTGGAATAGAAGAAGGCGCTGGCAAGACAGGTGAAGCCGAACGCTATGATGTAGCGCGTTTGCACGATCGGCATCAGTTTCAGCACGATGGGTATCGTCAGCACAATCAATATCGCGCCGGGCGATAGCACCAGCCCCGACCAGGTTGCAGTGTAGCCAAGATCCTGCTGCGCCAGCTGGGGAAGCACCACCGAACTGCCGTACAGAATCATCGCCATGCCCGCCATCAGCAAGCCCGCCACCCAGAAGTTGCGATCTTTCATTACGGTGAGATCGACCACCGGTTTACGGGCATACAGCAGCCAATAAATGGCGCCGATAATGCCGATCACCGCCAGCATGGCGAACAGGCGGATAAAGTGCGAGGCAAACCAATCTTCATCTTCGCCACGATCGAGGAACACCTGCAAACAACCGAGGCCCAGCGTGATCAGGCTGATGCCGATGTAATCGATCTTCAGGCGGCCTTTATCCCACTTGCGTTCCCACGGCGGATCTTCCAGCAATTGATAAATCGCCATCACCGTCAAAATGCCAACCGGAATATTAATGAAGAACACCCAACGCCAACTGTAGTTGTCGGTGATCCAGCCGCCGAGCGTCGGACCAATCACTGGCGCAACGATAATCGCAATCGACGACAGGCCAAAGGCTTTGCCGCGATCTTCGGCTTTGAAGTAATCGAGAAGTACCGATTGCTGCACCGGCTGCAATCCGCCGCCAAAAAAGCCCTGCAACACGCGGAACAAAATGATCTGCCACAGTTCCGTGGCGATGCCGCACAGGAAGGAGCAGATGGTGAACATCACGATGCAGATCAGGAAAAATTGCTTGCGGCCAAACAGGCGGCTGAAGAACGCCGAGATCGGCAACACGATACCGTTGGCGACCAGATAAGAAGTCAGAACCCAGGTCGATTCGTCGTAGCTGGAGGAGAGCGAGCCGGCAATGTGCGGCAGCGCGACGTTGACGATGGTGGTGTCGAGGATCTCCATAAACACCGCCAGCGTCACCGTAATGGCGACCAGCCACGGATTGCTGGCCGGACGCCAGCTTTCGCTCGCACTCATTCCACTGTGACCTTCGGCTCAACCGACAAGCCCAGCGGCAGCGGATGGTTAGGATCCAATCCTTTATCGATGACGATTTTCACTGGCACGCGCTGCACGATTTTCACGTAGTTGCCGGTGGCGTTTTCAGCCGGGAAGGTGGAGAAGCGCGAACCGGATCCCATCTGCACGCTATCCACATGCCCTTCCAGCTTCATATCCGGCCAGGCATCGACACTGATTTCCACTTTGTCGCCCGGCTTCATGCGCGCCAGCTGCGACTCTTTGAAGTTGGCGTTAATCCAGATTTCAGGCGAAACCAGCGAGAACAGCGCGCTGCCAGCCTGCACCAGCGTGCCGAGGTGCACGTTACGCTTGGTGACGAAGCCATCGTATGGCGCGCGAACCTGGGTATAAGAGAGATTCAATTCGGCGGTGTTGAGCTGCGCCTGCGCCTGCTCAACTTGTTGCTCACGCGCTTCAACATTGGTTTCCTGCTGGCGGATTTGCAGCTTCACCTGAGAAGCCACTTCAACCTGCGCTTTAGCGCTTTGCAGTTGCGCTTCAGCCGAACGCAGCTGCGCGGCGGCAGTATCAATATTGCGCTGTGAAGTCGCACGCGGATCAACACCGCGCTGGCGACGATAATCGGCTTGAGCGTTGAGCAAGTTGGCCTGCGCTTTGGCCTGATCGGCGAGCGCTTGATCGCGCTGCGCCGGATACTGCACGCGAGACAAGGCTAACTGCGCCTGCGCCTGATGCAGCTGCGCCTGTGCCAGACCAAGCTGGGCTTTGGCCTGATCGCGCTGCGCTTCACTGTCGCGCGCATCGATCTCCACCAGCAAATCGCCCTGCTTTACGCGCTGGTTATCGCGCACCAGCAGCTTGACCACGTAACCGGCCGCTTTCGGCGCGATGGTCACCGCATTGCCTTCGGTAAAGGCATCATCAGTGCTTTCAATATTGCGCGTGGTCAGCCAGAACCATAATCCCACCACGATCATGATCACCACCACAATGGCGAGAAAAATAAGTGGCTTCTTTCCGGGGCGTTTACGTTCTGGTTCGTTGTTATCTTGATGGGTATTAGAGGTGTTTTGCGGATCCTGCTGATCGCGTTCAGACGGTTGATTCTGGTTTTCCATAATTTTTCATCGTAGGCGGTTGTCCCGATTCCCGGGCAAAAACGGTCAACATAACCTTAGATGGGAAATTGACAAATGCCAATGCAACTTTACACAAGCCGACATTGGCATCGCGCTAACGTATGAGGTGTAACAGCAGCCATCCGCCCAACATCGACCAAGCCAGCATCGGGATGGAAAACAAGTGGAAACGCCACCAAACACGCGCATCTTGCGCCATGCGCAAGGCAATCAGGTTGGCGAGCGATCCCGGTAATAAGCCAAATCCACCGATATTCACCGCCCACGCCAGCACGTCGGACGGTGGCACTTTCTGCAAAAGCAGAATGGTGGCGGGAACGTTACTGATGAATTGCGACAGGCCAATGGCCAGTAGATAGAGTCCGCCCTCGCCTAGCTGACCAATAGCGGAAAAATGCGGCTGCAGCCAGGACAAATGCATCAACAGGAAGACATCGATAAACATCGCCACGAACACCAGCAGCAAACTCCAGTCGATGCTGATCAACACGCTACGCGCCATGATCAGAAAACAAACCGCTACCAGCAGCAACGCCCAGCCGGTCATTTTCAGCTCGAGCGCCACGATAAACACGATGTACAGCAGCACGCTAATCGTGAACAGCGGCTTGTACCATGTTTGGCTTTCGGTTTGTTCATGTTTCTGGATTACGCGCGCCGGGAAACTCCACCACGTCAGCGCCATTAGCGTGAGCATTAAAAATGCCGCCAGCGGCGCCATTTGCGCAATGAAGCCTGGCACGCTGAGCGTACCGTGACTCCACAACAGAATGTTTTGCGGGTTGCCAACCGGCGTCAGTAAGGAACCTGCGTTCACCGCCAGCGCTTCGAAAATGATCAGGCGGGAAATAGGCAAGCGCGAAAATTTGCGCAGCGTTAGCGTCAGTGGCACCAGAATAAACAGCGCAACATCGTTGGTGAGAAAAGTAGACAGCAACGCGGCGGCGCATACCATGAACAGCGCCAGCGCGCGTTCATGCTGAAAGCGCTGAATCAGGCGCGCGCCGAGCACATCAAAATAGCCGCTGTTCTCTAGCCCTTTGGTCAGCATCAATAAGCCGGTGAGCGTCATGATGGTGTGCCAGTCCACCGCGGCAGGCAGTTGCGACCAGCGGAAATTCGCCAGCGGCAACATGATCACACCTAAAAGCAACAGCAAATGCAAAATACGATCGCGCATTAAGGAACGAAGCAGATTGGGCATGATGGCGGAAGGCCTTGTAGTTAGCGACTCTCGTAGAATTTCTGGAACACGGCCAGGGTTTCATCACTGACGTGATGCTCCAGGCCTTCTGAATCACGGCGCGCGGTTTCCGGGCTAACGCCCAGCGCCAACAGGAAGGTTTCAACAATATGGTGGCGAACGCGGCTCGCTTCCGCCAGCTTCTCACCTTCGGCGGTGAGGAACACGCCGCGATACGGCACTTGCTCAACTAAGCCGGTGGTGCCAAGACGCTTCAACATTTTCGCCACGGTCGGCTGGGAAACGCCCAAACGTGCGGCCATATCCACCTGACGCGCTTCGCCAAATTCACGTATCAAATCAGAGATTAATTCTACGTAGTCATCGATCAGCTCACGACGATGCGCCTCGCGCACCTGACGAAATCCTTCGACATGCTCCTCTATCTCTTTTAGCGGGCCCTGGGGCATGTTGGTGGCGATTTTTGCACGACGACTCATCTAACTTCCTCTTTATTATCTGCCGCACTTTACCTGCGGTGCGGGCTGGCTGCGCCCATTGTAAACCAGGCACAAATAAGCACAAATTTTTCCTAAATAGTGTTGGCTAAAGAGTATAGCCAGTGCTATCTTTGTTGATAATGTAAGCGAATAGCTTATAAAGGCTACAAAGAAATTGTCGTCATTCACTCGGGAGGTGAACATGACTACCATGAAAAACTGCCTCGACTGTGGCAAATGTTTCCAGGCTGAACAGAGCAAACCGGCTTTTGAGCTGAAATCGCTGCTGTGCCTGTTTACCCGCTCGCCGTTTGCGCTGCGTTTGATGCTGATTGAAAAGCTCACCGGCAAACAGCTGGTTGAACGTCCGTGCCCAAACCTGATCTGGCGCGGCTAACGTTCCCGACTTCTAATAAAACCCGCTCACGTAGCGGGTTTTGTGTTTCTGGTAGCCGGTAAACCATATTTTGCGCCCATAAAAAAACGGCCCCGAAGGACCGTTTATTGTGCAACTGGTCTAAGCAAGAACTTAGAAGCTGTAACCTACGCCAGCAATCCAGGTGCCAACGTCGACGTTGCGGATACGGCTCTGCTCGTAACCTACGTCAACTGCGATGTTCTCGATTGGGTTGAACTGCATACCCGCACCGTAAGAGAAACCGTAGTCGCTTGAATCAGACTTAGAACGTACTGCGGTATCGTTCTGCTGGAATTTGCCGTAGCCCACACCAACAACACCGTAGATGCTTGCCCAGTCGTTCAGACGGTAAGCTGGACCACCGGTGATGCCGTAGTACTGGCCTTTGTTATAAACGCCAGCATCAGTACGATCTTTCTCGGTGTAGGTGAAAGAACCGATCCAACCCAGTGGGTTAGAACCGTCTTCGTAACGATATTTCAGGTTGAAGCCGTTTGCTTTGTTAGCAACGCCTTGATAATCGCTCTGAGCGTAACCACCGGTAACGGTGCTTTGTGCCATGGCAGAACCTGCAGAAACTGCAAGTACACAAGCCAATGCTGAAAGACATGCAATTTTTTTCATAACCACCTCAAATGTGAATATACTTCTCTCCTGACAACGCTGTAAATATAACAAAAAACAGCAAGAAACTCTGCCCGCATTTTGTTGTCTAACAGATTGTTTGGTGTAACAGAAAGTTAATGAAGTTTCCTATGTCATTCATTTTACTTATAAAAACCATCATATTACTGCAACATAAATTCCGATCACAAAAAATGCCTTTAAGTAAATTCCTAAACTAACCTGACGTTTCTTTACGGAAATGGCCCTAAAAATGGCCAAATTATGACCTGTTAGCGCTTTTTAATTCCCCGATTCGCGTCTCCTTATTTGCCGAAGATTCCTTTACACTGAGCGCTTGTTACCCTGCTGTTAATAAATAAAGGACTGGATTACAGGATGTCTGCGCCTCAAACGACCAAAAATATGGCCCCGGTGTTGTTCCCTATTGCCGTGCTGCTGATTGCCATGCTTTCGCTGCAAGGCGGCGCTTCTCTGGCAAAATCACTGTTTTCCACCGTTGGCGCGCCCGGCATTACCGCGCTGCGTCTTGGTCTTGGCACGCTGATTCTCTGCATCATCTTCAAACCCTGGCGTTTGCGCTTTACGCGCGAGCAGCGCAAACCGCTGCTGATGTACGGTTTAGCGCTTGGCTGCATGAACTATCTCTTCTATTTAGCGATTCGCACCGTGCCGCTGGGCGTTGCGGTTGGATTGGAGTTTCTGGGTCCACTTACGCTGGCCTTGATCGGCGCGCGTCGTCCGCTTGATTTTATTTGGGTGCTGCTGGCGGTGGTGGGTTTGTGGTTCCTGTTGCCAATCGGTGAAGGGATGAGTCATATCGATCCGCTCGGTGCGCTGTTAGCGGTAGGCGCGGGTGCCTGCTGGGCGGTCTATATTCTTGTGGGTCAGCGGGCGGGTGCGGAACATGGCCCGGCAACGGTGGCGATGGGTTCGCTGATTGCTTCGGTGATTTTTGTGCCGCTCGGCCTGACATTCGCCGCGCCGGGCATCTGGCATTGGGAAGTACTGCCGTTAGCGCTGCTGATCGCCCTGCTCTCCAGCGCCATTCCCTATTCTTTAGAGATGATGGCGCTGACGCGACTGCCGGCGCGCATTTTCGGCACCTTAATGAGTCTGGAACCGGCGATGGCTGCGCTTTCAGGCATGTTGTTCCTCGGCGAACTGTTAACGTTGAAGCAGTGGATGGCGCTGCTGGCGATCATCATCGCCTCGGCAGGATCAACGCTGACCATGAAACAAAAAAGCGCAAAAATAAGCGAAGTGGATATCAATCATCCGCAATAAATATTCAACACGTTAGCCTGCTTTAAGGCAGGCTAAATATAGAAGCATTCTCATTTTCATTTTTAACGTGGCGTTAGGATTTCTCCGTTATTATTTTGCAACACGATTAATAAATAATTAACAAAACACGCAACCTTCTGTTTTACCTCAACTAATACTTAAACCGCACAATCCCTGAGCAACATTAAGGTTTATCTATTCCTGTCATTGATTTAATCAATCCTGCAGATTAAAAAACTGCTGCTATACTTATTTCCGTGCTTGATTAGGACAACCATCAATAAGAGGACATTAATGATGAGTACCGCAAAACTGGTTAAAACTAAATCGTCTGATCTGATTTACACCCGTAATGACGTCGCTGACAGCGATAAAAAAGCGACCATCGAGGTGCTCAACCGTCTGGTAGTGGAGTTTATTGACCTGTCGCTGATCACCAAGCAGGCGCACTGGAATATGCGTGGCGCTAACTTTATTGGCGTACATGAGATGCTGGATGGTTTCCGTGCGGCCATTACCGATCACCAGGACACTATCGCTGAACGTGTAGTTCAGTTAGGCGGCGTAGCGCTGGGTACCACTCAGATCGTTAACGATAAAACACCACTGAAAAGCTATCCGTTGAACATTCATAGCGTGCAGGATCACCTGAAAGCGCTGGCCGATCGTTATGCGATTGTGGCGAATGACACGCGCAAAGCCATTACTGAAGTGAGCGATGAAGACACCGCTGATATCTTCACTGCGGCATCGCGCGATCTGGATAAATTCCTGTGGTTTATCGAATCGAATATTGAATAAATCTCAGTGTTATAACGAAGGCGGGAATTCCCGCCTTTTTTTACGTCTGTAACATTGTGGTGCTTTTTTTGACGTCGTTAACAATTCCTTAATCCCTTCTTTCGCTCTCCCCGCCCTTGGTGCACACTGTGCCTGCACCACAACAGCACCACGCACCAAAATGAAGCACCAATAAGGTGCAAAACTTTTCTTCTGCGCAAAATCGTGTCAGCAAGTGCTTAAAACTACTGATTTCCTGCAAAATGAAAAGTTGGCATAATTTTTTCATATGATACGCCGTACAGCAGGCCACAAGGCCTGAAGGGTAATAAGGAAAAAAATGATGAAGTCATTGATTAAAGTCTCCGTGGCCGCGTTAGCGCTGGCCTTCTCGCTTTCTTCCACCGCAGCAGACAAAAAACTGATCGTCGCGACCGACACCGCATTCGTTCCCTTCGAGTTCAAACAAGGCGATAAATACGTCGGTTTTGATATCGATCTGTGGGATGCCATCGCGAAAGAATTGAAACTCGATTACGCCTTTAAGCCAATGGATTTCAGCGGCATCATCCCTGCACTGCAAACCAAAAACATTGACCTGGCGCTGGCGGGTATCACCATTACCGAAGAACGTAAAAAAGCCATTGAGTTCTCTGACGGCTACTACAAAAGCGGCCTGCTGGTGATGGTGCGCGAGAACGAAAAAGACGTGAAGAGCATTGACGATCTGAACGGCAAAGTGGTTGCAGTGAAGAGCGGCACCGGTTCGGTTGATTACGCGAAAGCGCACATCAAATCGAAAGATCTGCGTCAGTTCCCGAACATCGACAATGCTTACATGGAGTTAGGCACTAACCGTGCTGACGCTGTGCTGCACGATACCCCGAACATTCTGTACTTCATCAACACCGCCGGTAAAGGCCGCTTCAAAGCGGTTGGCGAGTCGATTGAAGCGCAGCAGTATGGCATCGCGTTCCCGAAAGGCAGCGACGACCTGCGTGAAAAAGTGAACGGCGCACTGAAAACCCTGCGCGACAACGGCACTTACAACACCATCTATAAAAAATGGTTCGGTACTGAACCAAAATAATTGCGGCTTAAGCCGATTTTTCCAGCAGGGAGCTTAACACTCCCTGCTTTTTACATTTCCACGCAACAGATTTTGGAGTCACACCATGGAGTTTGACTGGAGCGTCATTTGGCCTGCCCTGCCGATTTTAATCGAAGGCGCCAAAATGACCCTGCTGATCTCGGTCCTCGGCCTGGTCGGCGGTTTAATTATCGGTTTAGTCGCCGGTTTTGCCCGCGCCTACGGCGGCTGGATCACCAACAACATCGCCTTAGTGTTTATCGAACTGATTCGCGGTACGCCAATCGTGGTTCAGGTGATGTTTATCTACTTCGCCCTGCCGATGGCTTTCCCGGATCTGCGTATCGATCCGTTCAGCGCGGCGGTGGTCACCATCATGATCAACTCCGGCGCCTACATCGCAGAAATCACGCGCGGTGCGGTGCTGTCGATCAACAAAGGCTTCCGTGAAGCGGGTCTGGCGCTGGGTCTGTCGCGCCGCGAAACCCTGCGTTACGTGATCATGCCGCTGGCGCTGCGCCGTATGCTGCCGCCGCTGGGTAACCAGTGGATTGTCAGCATCAAGGATACGTCGCTGTTTATCGTGATTGGCGTGGCCGAACTGACGCGTCAGGGTCAGGAGATCATTGCCGGTAACTTCCGCGCGCTGGAGATCTGGAGCGCCGTTGCCATTATCTATTTGGTTATTACGTTGGTGTTGAGCTTTGTGCTGCGCCGTATTGAGAAAAGGATGAAAATTCTGTGATTGAATTTAAAAACGTCTCGAAGAATTTCGGCCAGACTCAGGTTCTGCACGACATCAACCTGAAGATCAATCAAGGCGAAGTGGTGGTGATTATCGGGCCGTCCGGTTCCGGTAAATCCACGCTGCTGCGCTGCATCAACAAGCTGGAAGAGATCACCACCGGCGACCTGATTGTCGATGGCATGAAGGTTAATGATCCGAAAGTGGATGAGCGCCTGATTCGTCAGGAAGCGGGCATGGTGTTCCAGCAGTTCCATCTGTTCCCACAGATGAGCGCGCTGGACAACGTTGCCTTTGGCCCGATTCGCGTGCGCGGTGCGAAGAAAGAAGAAGCGCATAAGCTGGCGCGTGAATTGCTGGGTAAAGTTGGCCTCGCCGAGCGCGCACATCACTTCCCGTCTGAGCTTTCCGGTGGTCAGCAACAGCGCGTGGCGATTGCCCGGGCGCTGGCGGTGAAGCCGAAGATGATGCTGTTTGATGAGCCAACCTCAGCGCTGGATCCCGAGCTGCGTCACGAAGTGTTGAAAGTGATGCAGGATCTGGCGGAAGAAGGCATGACGATGGTCATCGTGACGCACGAAGTCGGTTTCGCCCAGAAAGTGGCTTCGCGTCTGATCTTTATCGATAAAGGTACCATTGCAGAAGATGGCAACCCGGACGATCTGATCACCAACCCGCCAAGCGATCGTCTGCGCGAATTCCTGCAGCACGTCTCCTAATCCGTAGGGTCGCCATTCATGGCGACCTTCTTCTTACCCGCACCCAACAATTTTCCTTTCAGAATCCTAACCTTCCATCACTGACTATACTTCTCTCTTGTGCCGCTGCGCGAAGCTAAAGGAGAAAAGCGATGTCGTCTGCCAGCCCACCATGGCGTTTAGCCATGTGGTTACTCTTCAGTTTGTACACTCTGTTTGTCATTGCCCCGGCGCAGGCGGTTAATCTGCCGCAGGCGGCCGTTGCAGCTCAGCAGTCACAAACCCCGGCAACGAATAGCACAGCCGAAAGCGAACCCAGCTTAGACGAGAAAAAAGCCGCCTATGCCGCATTGGCGAATATTCTGGATAACAACGCTTCGCGCCAGGAGCTGATCGATCAGTTACGTCAGGCTGCAAACAGTAAATCCACCAGCGAACCGCCGGTGCTGGCACCGCCGCAGGCCAATGAAGAAGATCCCACGGTGCTGGAGAGCGTCACCAGCGTGACGCGTGAATATGGCGGCGCGGTAGCCGCGCAGTTTGTCCAACTGCATGACAACATCACCAATGCGCCGCACAAAGCCTTTAACCAACAAACCTTCCTCAACGCGCTGAAATACTTTGCCGCCCTCGCCGCCTCGGTGTTTGCGTTTTACTGGCTGACACGCCGTATGATGTGGCCGATCTGGCGACGCATGGGCCGCTGGGGACGCAATCAAAACCTTGAGCGCACCAAGTGGCTGCACCTGCCCGCTACCATCTTGATGGCCTTTGTACTCGATATTGTGCTGCTGGCGCTGACGCTGTTTGTCGGGCAGATCATCAGCGACAACTATCACAACAACAACCGCACCATCGCCTATCAGCAAGGTCTGTTCCTTAACGCCTTTGCGTTGATTGAATTCTTTAAAGCGGTGCTGCGTCTGATTTTCTGCCCGCGCTTCTCCACGCTGCGCTTCTTCCACTTAACTGATGCGCGCGCCAGCTACTGGAACACACGTTTGAGCTGGCTGAGCGGCATCATCGGTTATGGTTTACTGGTGGTGGTGCCGATTGTCTCCAATCAGGTCAACATTCAGGTGGCCGCATTGGTCAATATGCTGATTATGGGGATCATGACCGGCTGGGCGCTGTGGCTGATTTTCCGCAACAAAAACAACATCCATCAGGAGTTGTCGCGTCTCGCCGATCGCAGCATGAGCTTCTTTGCGCTGTTCATCCGCGCCTTCGGCATGGTGTGGCACTGGCTGGCCAGCGCCTACTTTATCGCGCTGTTCCTGTTCTCGATCTTCAATCCCGGCGACAGCCTAAAGTTTATGATGTCCGCCACGGTGCGCAGCCTGGCGATTGTGGTCATCGCCGCGCTGATTTCCGGCATGCTGACACGCTGGATTGGCAAAACCGTCACGCTGTCGCCCGATATGCGCCGCAACTATCCCGAGCTGCAAAAGCGCGTCAACGATTGGGTGAAAGCACTGCTGAAACTGGCGCGCGTGGTCACGGTATTTGCCACGCTGTTGCTACTGCTCAACGCATGGAATCTGTTTGATCTCTGGCACTGGCTCACTCTTGGTACCGGCCAAAAAATGGTGGATGTCCTGATTCGCATCGTGATGATTGTGCTGCTGTCGGCAATCGGCTGGACGTTGCTGGCGAGTCTGATCGAAAGCCGCCTCGCCTCGGATTCGCACGGCCGCCCGATGCCGAGCGCGCGCACCCGCACGCTGCTGACGCTGTTCCGCAACGCGCTGGCGGTGGTGATCAGCACCATCACCATTATGATTTTGCTGTCGGAAGTGGGTGTAAATATTGCACCGCTGCTGGCCGGTGCCGGCGCGCTCGGTCTGGCTGTGTCGTTCGGTTCACAAACGCTGGTAAAGGACATCATCACCGGCATCTTTATCCAGTTTGAGAACGGCATGAACACCGGTGATTTAGTCACCATTGGCCCAATCACCGGCACGGTAGAACGCATGTCGATTCGCTCAGTGGGCGTGCGTCAGGATACCGGCGCGTATCACATTATTCCGTGGTCATCGATCACCACCTTCGCCAACTTTGTGCGCGGCATCGGATCGTTTGTGGCGAACTACGATGTGGATCGCAGTGAAGATACCGAACGCGTTAACCAAACGCTGCAGGGCGCAGTGAAAGAGCTGCTGGAGAACCCGGAGATTCGCGGCATGGTGATTGGCGAGCCGAGCTTTGCCGGATTAGTGGGATTAACCAACCAATCCTTTACCGTGCGCGTGTCATTCACCACCCAGCCGCTGAAGCAGTGGACGGTACGTTTTGCGCTGGATGATAAGGTGAAGAAGCATTTTGATGCGGCCGGCATTAAAGCGCCGCACCAAACGGTAGAAGTGATGCAAACCGGCAGCGATATTGCCTCTGCTGCCAGCTTACCGGCGTTGCCGCCGGCGCAATAAGCTTAGCGTTTCAGCCGTTTGGCGCGTGTTGCCGGCGGCTGGAACGTCCAGGCGATAAAGCGGCTCTGCTTCTGCCCTTGCGCCATTTCGATGATGCGTACTTCATAGGCATCAAGATCGCGCAGCTGATCGCGCAGCGCCGGTAAATTCTCTTTGCGCGAGACCAGCGAGGTGAACCAGATAATATGGTCGGAGTACGCCACGCTTTCAGCGATCATCTGGCCGACGAACTTACGCTCGCCACCGTCACACCACAATTCATTATGATGACCACCAAAATTGAGCGGCGCGTTTTTGCCCAGGCCGAGGTTACGCGTTTTACGCTGACCTACGGTGGCCGCCTCTTCCGCAGATGCGTGGAACGGCGGATTGCACAGCACCGCGTGATAGCGCTCATTCTTATGCACCACGCCAGCGAAAATCGCCGAGGTATCCTTTTGCCGACGCAGACGCACGGCGCGCTGCAAGCCCGGATTACTCGCCACAATCTGTCCCGCAACGGTAATCGCTTCGGCGGTGATATCGGTACCGGTAAAACGCCAGCCATATTCGGCGTTGCCAATCAACGGATAGATGCAGTTCGCGCCGCAGCCGATATCCATCACATCCAGATCGCGTGGCACCACGCCGCCGTTGTCGCCTGCCAGCAGATCGGCCAGCGCGTGCACATAATCGGCACGGCCCGGCACCGGCGGCGTCAGATAACCTGCAGGCAATTGCCAGTTGAGGTTATAGAACAACTTCAGCAGCGCCTGATTCAGCAGCATCACCGCTTCAGGATCGGCGAAATCCACCGACAACTCGCCGTAGCCGTTGGGACGCACTTTCACCGCCAGCGGCGGATGGGCTGCGGTCAGAGCAGCAAAATCATAACGGCCTTGATGGCGGTTACGCGGATGGAAAGGTGACGTGGCGGCTGGCTTGTTCATAGTTTCTCCGGAAAATAGCGCGGGCGTAAGATACTCTGGCTAGCGGCATCGCACAATGCGCTTAATCGAATTCACCGTATTAGATGAGATTAGTGCACCACACTCAGGTTCCTTTATAAGGATAGTTATGACTCGTCAGCGTTACTCTTATCAGCCCCGCGCTGGACACGGTTTGCCACACGATCCTTTGAATGCGATCGTCGGCCCTCGCCCAATTGGTTGGGTCAGCTCACAAAGCGCCAGCGGCGTGCGCAATCTAGCGCCCTACAGCTTCTTTAACTGCTTCAACTATCATCCGCCCATTATCGGTTTCGCCAGCAGTGGCTGGAAAGACAGCGTGCAGAATATCTCGGAAACCAAAGAGTTTGTCTGGAATCTGGCGACGCGTCCGCTGGCCGAGGCGATGAATGAGAGCTCCGCGTCGGTGCCGTCTGAACAGGATGAGTTTGCGCTGGCAGGATTAACGCCGCTTGCCGCTTCACACGTCAATGTCAGCATGGTGGCGGAAAGCCCGGTGAATTTTGAGTGTAAGTTGACGCAGCTGATTCAACTGCAGGATGCGCAAGGCAAGCCGATTGATAGCTGGCTGGTGATGGGCGAAGCGGTCGCCATTCATATTGATGAATCACTGCTGGAAGAAGGTATCTATCAAACCGCCAAAGCGCAGCCAATCCTGCGTGCCGGTGGCCCGTCGGCCTATTACGGCATCAGCGAAGAACTGCGCTTTGATTTGGTGCGCCCGGATGCGCGCCGCTGATCGGCTAATCGTCGGCCAGGTCGCCATAAATGGCGCCCCTACGACCGGGTTTTGTAGGGTCGCCATTCATGGCGACCGCGTTACAAACCGCTCTTCAACACCTGCACCGCACGCGCAATCTCTGGCGCCAGCCAGCGATCTTCCTGCCAGTTAGCCACCACCGCGCGCAGGCGACGTAATGCCTGCGCCGTCCCTTGCGCCAGCTGCTCTTCGCCGTGGAAATCCAGCGCCTGCGCCGCCAGCAGATACTCAATCGCCAAAATCTGCCACACGTTGCCCACCAGCTTCATCAGCTTGAGTGCCGCGCCGGTACCCAAGCTGAGATGATCCTCCTGCAAACCCGAGGTCACATAGTTATCCAGCACCGCCGGTTGCGCCAGCTGGCGATTCTCCGCACAGAGTGATGCTGCCACGTACTGCGCAATCATCATGCCGGAGTTGACACCCGGCTGCGCCACCAGAAACGCCGGTAAGCCGCTCACCAGTGGATTGACTAACCGATCCAGCCGCCGCTCGGCGATGCTGCCGACTTCCGCCATGGCAATCGCCAGCAGATCCGCCGCCATCGCCACCGATTCGCCGTGCGGATTAGCCTGCGACACCACGCGCCAGTTATCCGGCGTGCCGAGCACCAGCGGATTATCGGTGCAGGCATTGAGTTCGGTCTCAATCTGGCGCGCCGCATGATCGAACTGATCGCGGCTGGCACCGTGCACCTGCGGCATGGAGCGCAGGCTAAGCGCATCCTGGGTGCGAATGCCGACGCTGGTCGCCAGCAGCGGGCTATCACTCAGCAGTGCGCGTAAGCGCTGACCGCTCAGCTGCATGCCAGGACTGGCTTTCAACGCGATCACCTCGGCATCAAAAGCCACCAGCTGTCCACGCAGCGCCTCAAAACTCATCGCGCCGGTGACATCGGCCCAATCCAGCAAACGCGCCGCATCATCCAGCGCCAGGCAGGACAAGCCGGTCATGCACGGCGTGCCGTTGACCAGGCTTAACCCCTCTTTGGCACCCGGACGATAGGGCTGTAATCCCGCCAGCGTTAACGCCTGCGCGGCAGGCATGATCTGGTTTTTATACTTGACGTCGCCAACACCAATCAGCGCCAGCCCGATATGCGCCATATGGCTGAGATAGCCTACCGAACCCTGCGACGGCACCTGCGGCGTAATCTGCTGATTGAGCAGCGCCAGGAGATGCTGCACCAGCGCCACCGACACGCCCGATTTGCCGTGGCTGTAATTGGCAATTGCCGCACACAGAATGGCGCGCACCTGCTCACGCGTCAGCAGCGGGCCAACGCCACAGGCGTGACTCAGCAGCGTATTGCGCGACAGCTGGCTGAGCTGATCTTCCGGCAGCGTGATGTTGCACAGCGCGCCCAATCCGGTATTGATGCCGTAAGCAATCTGGCCGCTGGCGACAATCTCATCGACAATCGCGCGCCCTTGCGCAATACGCTGCCAGGCGCTAGCACTCAAACTGAGTTCCGCGTTGTGCCGCGCCACCTGCACCAGCTCTTGCCAGGTTAATAGGCTGTCGCCCCACACGATAGTCATGCTGGCTGCTCCGCGCCGTGATGGCTGGAGATAAACTGCTTAAAGCGCTGCGATCCCTGAGCGCCAAACATCTCTTCCGGCGCGCCCTGACAATCAATAGTGCCCTGATGCATAAACACCACGCGGTTAGAGACATTACGCGCAAAGCCCATTTCGTGCGTCACCACCAGCATGGTGCGCCCCTCTTCGGCCAGGCTGCGCATTACTTTTAGCACTTCGCCCACCAGCTCCGGATCGAGCGCTGAGGTCGGTTCATCGAACAGCATCACTTCCGGATCCATCGCCAGCGCGCGGGCAATCGCCACGCGCTGCTGCTGGCCGCCCGACAGCTGCGCCGGGTAGAAATCTTTGCGATTGAGTAAGCCGACGCGATCCAGCAGTTGCTCCGCCTGGGCGATGCAGCTTTTCTTATCGCGCTTCAGCACATAGTGCGGCCCTTCAATGACGTTTTGCAGCACCGTCATGTGTGACCACAGATTAAAGCTCTGGAACACCATGCCGAGGCGTGAACGCAAACGCTCAATCTGCTTCGGATTGGCCGCCAGCTGATGGCCGCGCGCATGGCGTTTCATCTCAATGGTTTCGCCACCGACGCTCACCACACCGGCGTCCGGCGTTTCCAGCAGGTTGATGCAGCGCAGCAAAGTACTTTTGCCTGAGCCGCTGGCACCAAGAATCGAGATGACATCGCCTTTATGCGCCTGCAGCGAAATGCCTTTCAGAACTTCCATCGCGCCAAAGGATTTATGGATATCGGTGGCGGATAAGGTAACGGGTGATGTGGAATGCATATTACTCTCCGGCAAGCGGTTTAACGGCGGGCAACGGCTTTTTTGCGACACGATGCGCCGGGGTCAGACGACGCTCTAACAGCGCGTACAGCTGGACGATAATAAAGTTGAGAATCAGGTAGATCGCCGCCGCACAGACAAACACTTCCATGGTGCGATAGGTACGCTGAATGATCTGCTGCGCCACGCCGGTCACGTCCCAAACGGTGACGAGGCTGGCGAGCGCGGTGGATTTCACCAGCAAAATCGCTTCGGTGGAGTACGCCGGCAGCGCATAGCGCAGCATGATTGGTGCGATAATGCGGCGCAGCAGCAGCCAGCGCGACATACCGCAGGCGAGGCCCGCTTCCACTTGTCCAGCTGGCACGGCGAGCAGCGCCCCGCGCAAGATCTCGGCGGTATAAGCTGCTGTACAGAGTGACAGCGCCAGTACCGCGCAGATAAAGGGTTCGCGCAGGAACGGCCAGACGAAGCTGTGACGGATCACGCCAAACTGCCCAAGACCGTAATAGATGAGAAACAGCTGGATCATCAGCGGCGAGCCGCGAAACACCAGAATGTAGCCGCGCGCGAAACCGCTCAGCACGCGCCAGCGGCTCATGCGCAGGGACAAAATACCAATCGCCAGTAGGCCGCCGCAGATAAAGGCGCTGATAAACAGGCCAAGCGTCACCGGCAGCGCGGCGCTCAGCTTGAGAAAGGTATCAAAGAGAAAAGCGAAGTCGATCATGCTGCTGCTCCTTAATGCTGTGCCGCAGTGCGACTTTGCCACGCACGACCAAGGCGCGATTCCGCCCGACGAAACGCATGATTAGACACCAGCGTCAGCACCAGATAACAGGCGCCGCCGATCAGATAGAAAGTGAAGTAATCGCGCGTGGATCCCGCCGCAACCTGGCTGGCGCGCATCAGCTCAACGATGCCGGTGACCGACACCAGCGCCGAATCTTTCAGGCTCATCTGCCACACGTTCGACATGCCCGGCAGCGCATAACGCACCACCTGCGGCAGCAGAATGCGTTGCGCGATACGCCAGCGCGGCATGCCAATCGCCACCGCGGCTTCCACCTCGCCTTTCGACAGCGCCAGCCGCGCCGCGCGATACACTTCACCCTGATACGAACCAGAGATGAGCCCGATAGCCAGCGCACCAATCAGGAACGGCGGCGCTTCGATAAAGCCATCCGCGCCGAACATCTGCCCAACCAGCGTAATCAGGCCTGATCCCCCGAAATAGAACAGGTAGATCACCAGCAGTTCCGGGATGCCGCGAAACACCACCGAATAGCTTTCACCCAACCAGCGCAGCCAGCGCTGAGGCGATAATTTAGCGGCCGCCACACCGGAACCGACCACCGCACCAATCATCAGCGCCACCAGCGACAGCAGCAGCGTGGTGCAGGCGGCACTCAGGATCAGGCGGCCCCAACCATCAGCACCAAAACTCAGCAGGCTCATCATCTTTCACCTCACTTACGGGGTTACGTCAGTTTTAAACCACTTCTCACTGAGCTTTTTCACCGTGCCGTCAGCCAGCGCGGCATGAATTGCCTCATCCAGCTTGGCCTTCAGGTCGTTATCCGCCATGCGCACGCCCATCGCTTCGCCCTCGCCCCAAATTGGGCCGCCGAGCTGAGGACCGCTAAAGATCAGATTGTTGTTCTCTTTGCGCGCCAGCATCGATTGCGCAAAGGTCACGTCATCGAACACCGCATCGATACGGCCCGATTGCAGATCGAGCATCGCATCCGCCGACGAGGTGTATTCGCGTACGTCAGCATCGCCTTTGAAGTACTTATCGATAAATGGCGTGTAAACCGTGCCGGAGGCGATACCGATGGTTTTACCCTTCAGCGCCGCCTTCAGCGGAGCAATTGCCGCGTTGATCTCTTTCTCATCGTCATGCAGCTTGATGATGTTGTGATCGGCCGGCAGTAGCGGATTGTCTTTGGTGGTGATAAAGGTGGCGGGCGTTGAGGCATATGGCGTGGTGAAGTTGACCACTTTTTTGCGATCCGGCGTGATAACAATCGCATCCATGATCACGTCATATTTACCGGCGTTGAGGCCAGCGATCATGCCGTCCCAGTTCTGCACTACCAGCTTGCACTGAATGCCCATGCGCTTGCACAGGTCTTCCATCAGTTCCGGTTCAAAGCCGCCTAACTTGCCGCCCGGCAGCGTCAGGTTCCAGGGTTCATAGCTGCCTTCGGTAGCGATGGTGATCGATTTCCACTCTTTCGCCTGTACGGCAATGCCGCTCATCATCAGGCTGGCAAACAGGGTCGTGAGGCAAAAACGGCGAATCTGAACACGGTGCGTCATGCGGCTTCTCCTGGCTATTAATCGAGTTTGTCAGTCTCTGCTTGTGCAATATTTGCAGATGACCTTTCATGTATATACAAGTTAGCGTGCGGCAGATCATTGTCGGCATAAGCTTTTTGTGAGCCAGCCAGTATAAAAATTAATAATCGCTGCGTGGTCTTTACTTGTACATACAACCTAGCAAGCGCTATGCCAAATCGGCAAAGCCGCAAAATCAGGAGGATTGTCACGCAATGGACGTAATGTTGCACTGTGGTGTAGCAGAGAATGCATTGAGATGGTGCAGTAGGGTCGCCATTAATGGCGACCGTCTAAAATGTACTCACAGCGTTAATTGGTCGCCATTAATGGCGACCCTACGAATGTGGTTTTTATTGAGGTTTACCCGCTGCAAGAAACGCCTGCATCAGCGGTTTCAGCACCTTCTGCAGCTGCGCAGCGCGATCCTGCTGCCAGGCAAACGGCGGAGTTTCATCCATATAATTGAGCTGCGCCAGCTCCAGCTGCACCGCCTGCACGCCCAGCTCCGGCTGGCCGTAGGCGCGGGTAATGTAGCCACCTTTAAAGCGCCCATTCGCGATCCAGCTGTAATCTTGCTGCTCGCTACAAACCTGCTTAATCGCGTCGATAACCGCCGTTGAACAGCTGGCACCATCGTTAGTCCCGATGTTGAGATCCGGCAAACGTCCCTCAAACAAGCGCGGGATCACCGAAGCGATCGAGTGCGCATCAAACAGCAGCGCGTAACCGTGCTGTGCTTTGAGCCGCGCCAGCTCCTGTTGCAGCTGCTGATGATACGGTTGCCAGATGGTGTCCAGATAACCCTGACGCACCTCGGCGCTCGGCGTTTTACCTGCAGCAAAGGTTGGGCTGCCGTCAAACAAGGTTTCCGGATACAAGCCGGTGGTCGCCGTGGTGTAGAGCGGCTGATTATCCGCCGGCCGATTAAGATCGATTACAAAACGCGAATAGTGACCAATCAACACGCTGGCACCAAGATCGCGCACAAAGTCATACAGCAGCGGCAAGTGCCAGTCGGTATCCGGCAGGCCGCGCGCGGCGTCGCTCAAACCGGCATCCACTTCTGGCGTTAATTGCGTACCGGCGTGCGGAATGCTGACCAGCAGCGGAATCTTGCCGGCGGTGAAATGAAAAGGTGTCATTGCGCTTCTCCACGATAAATAACCTGGCACGGCAATTCGCCGCCCAGCCAGTAAACCAGCTCTGCCGGACGCGCCAGCGGCCAGTGAACAAAATTCGCGACCTTGCCCGCTTCCAGCGAACCGTGCGAGTGCTGTAATCCCAGCGCTTTGGCGCCCCACAAGGTCACGCCCGCCAACGCCTCTTCCGGCGTCAAACCAAATAGCGTGCAGCCCATATTCAGCATCAGACGCAGCGAAAGCGCCGGTGACGTGCCCGGATTGGCATCGCTGGCCAGCGCCATCGGCACGCCGTGTTCACGGAATAGCGCCACCGGCGGACGCTGAGTTTCGCGCAACAGATAAAACGCGCCCGGCAGCAACACCGCAACGGTGCCGTGCTGCGCCATCGCTTGCGCATCGGATTCGGTAGCGTATTCCAGATGATCGGCGGAAAGCGCACCGTAACCCGCCGCCAGCGCCGCACCGCCGAGCGCCGAAAGCTGCTCGGCGTGCAGTTTCACCGGCATGCCCAATGCTTTGGCTGCATCAAATACCGTGCGAACTTGCTCAGGCGAAAAGGCCAAATGCTCGCAAAACGCATCGACCGCATCCGCCAAACCTTCAGCTTTCACCTGCGGCAGCAGGCGCTGGCAGATGATATCGATCCAGCCTTGCGGGTTGTCTTTAAACTCCGGCGGGAAGCCATGCGCTGCCAGGCATGTAGCTTGAACATCGGCGGGTACCGTTTCCGCCAGCTCACGAATGGCGCGCAGCATGGTCAGCTCGCTGGCTTCATCAAGACCGTAACCGGATTTGATCTCCACCGTGGTGACACCTTCCGCCAGCAGACGATCCAGCCGCCAGCGCGCACTCGCTACCAGCTCTTGCTGGGAAGCGGCGCGGGTGGCGCGCACCGTGGAGAGAATGCCGCCGCCCTGCGCAGCAATTTCCGCATAGCTCACGCCATTGAGGCGCTGCTCAAACTCCTGGCTGCGATCGCCGCCAAACACCAGATGCGTATGGCAATCCACCAAACCGGGCGTGATGATGCCGCCGGAAAATTGGTGCTGTTCACGCGCGGCAAAAGCCGGGCATTCGCTGCGCGGCCCCACCCAAATCAGTTTTCCCTGATCGACCGCCAGCGCGCCATCGGCAATCAGATTGTAGTGTCCGTCACGCATCGTCACGATGTCGGCCCCCAGCCACAGGCTGTCGATCTGCTCTGTTTCTGCCATCCCACTCCCCTTCGCGTTCGGCGATTTACACCAGGCTTCAAAGTATGTATATGTATATACAACCTTTCGCCATGCAGGATCAACCATGACAACCTATTTTGCCCCACGCGCGCTGCTGGCCGACGGCTGGCATGAGCGCGTGCTGATGACCACCAACGCAGCCGGACAGATCACACAACTCGCGCCCAACAGCGAGCCCGGCGAGGCCACGCGTCTTGCCGGACCGGTGATTCCAGCGATAGCGAATCTGCATTCACACGCCTTCCAGCGCGCGATGGCAGGACTGGCCGAAGTGGCGGGCGATCCGCAGGACAGCTTCTGGACATGGCGCGATCTGATGTATCGCATGGTGCAGCACCTGTCGCCCGAGCAGGTTGGCGCCATCGCCACGCATCTCTACATCGATATGCTGAAAGGCGGCTACAGCCAGGTGGCGGAATTCCACTATTTGCACCACGATGCGCACGGCAAACCCTACGCCGATGATGCTATGCAGCTGGCGTTGATGGCGGCGGCAGAAACCGCGGGCATCGGCCAAACCTTGCTGCCGGTGCTCTACAGCTACAGCGGTTTTGGTTCGCAGCCGGCCAGCGACGGCCAGCGCCGTTTCATTCAGCAAACCGACGCCTATCTGCAACAGCAGCAGCGCGTGGCAAGCTGGAGCGCGGATAAGCCGCTGCTTAATCATGGCATCTGCTTCCATTCGCTGCGCGCGGTGAATGAAGCGCAGATGCAAGAGGTATTAGCCGCCTGCCCGCAGGATGTGCCGGTGCACATTCACGTCGCCGAGCAGGAGAAAGAGGTTAACGACAGCCTGGCGTGGAGCGGCGAACGTCCGGTGGCGTGGCTGCTCAATCGCTTCAAGGTCGATCAGCGCTGGTGTTTAATTCACGCTACCCATCTTGATGACGATGAAATTCAGCGCATGGCGGCGAGCGGCGCGGTGGCGGGCTTGTGTCCGACCACCGAAGCCAACCTCGGCGACGGCATTTTCCCGGCGGTGGACTACATCGCGCGCGGCGGTCGCTGGGGCATTGGCTCCGACAGCCACGTGTCGCTCAGCGCATTGGAAGAGCTGCGCTGGCTGGAGTACGGTCAGCGACTGCGCGATCGTCGTCGCAACCGCATCACCTTGCCCAATCAACCTTCCGTCGGCGATCTGCTGTGGCAGCAAGCCGCACAGGGCGGTGCGCAGGCGTGTGGTTTGTCGGCGGGTGAACTGGCGGTTGGCAAACGTGCCGACTGGCTGGTGCTGGCAGAAGACGCGTTCCTCAGCAGCGTCAGCAGCACATCTCTGTTGAATCGCTGGCTGTTTGGCGGACAGCGCGAACAGATCCGCGACGTGTTCGTGGCGGGTAAACAGGTGATTAGCGCAGGCCATCATGCGGCAGAAGAGCACGCGGCAGCGAACTTTGCCGAGGCGATGAGGGCGTTGCAATGAGAACCCGTTTTGCCTATGACCAGCTTCCGGTCAGCCGCTGGCGCAATGGCGGCGGTGAAACGCGGGAAATCGTCAGCTATCCGCCGGGCGAGGCACAGTTTGCCTGGCGCGCCAGCATCGCCACTATCTCCGCCGACGGGCCGTTTTCGCCCTTCCCCGGCATCGATCGGGTGATTACCTTGCTGCACGGTGACAGCGTTTTACTTGAGAGTGAACAGGCTCAGCAGCGCTTAACCCCGCTGCAGCCGTGGGCGTTCCCCGGTGAATGGGCGATTGAAGCCACGATTTCTGGTAGCTGTCAGGATTTCAATATCATGACGCGGCGCGACAGCTGGCGGTCTGCGGTGAGCATCGCGCAAGAAACGGTCAGCAGTGAAAACGGCGTGGCGTGGGTGGTAGCGGGCACATGGCAAACATCGGCCGGAGAAAAGCTGACGGTGGATCAAGGGATGTGGTGGCTGGATGAAAAGTTACAGCTGGCACCACAAACGTCGGATGCCAGACTGTTATTTGTCACGCTTAACCGTGTCCTCTAAAGCGACCCAGCAACTTATAGCGTGATCCTGGATAAAGCAGGCGCGCGTAGGTCACAATCTTGTTGTCGCTCCACGTCTGACGACGAATCAACAGGCACGGCTCATGTTCATCCAGCGCCAGATGCTTACGCTGGCGCAGATCCGGCAGCACCGCTTCAACAATATGCTCACCGGCGGTCAGCGGGGCGACGCGCATCAAATAGGTGTACGGCGTCAGCTGATGATAATCCTGACTGAGATAATCCGGCGCCACCAGCGGATTAACCAAACGATCTTCCAGCTGCACCGGCAGATCGTTTTCGTAATGTACAATCAGCGAATGGAACAGCGTTTGCCCGGTGGATAATCCCAGCACCGCCGCCTGTTCGGGATCGGCCTTCATCTGCCCAATCGACAAAATCTTGCAGCTGTGACGATGACCGCGCTGCGCAATTTCATCGGCGATGTTGTGCACTTCGAGCATCGCGGTATAGCCCTTCATCTCTGCGACAAAGGTGCCGACGCCCTGCATGCGCACCAGAAAACCTTCGCTGGTGAGTTCTCGCAGCGCGCGGTTAATGGTCATACGACTGACGCCCAGCTCGTTTACCAGTTCACTTTCAGACGGCACGCGCTGATTAGCTTTCCAGTGGCCTTCACGGATCTGGCTAACGATTGCCTGCTTCACCCGCTGGTAAATCGGCGCAGGCTCATCGCCCATCGCCGCAGCCAGCTGTGCTACTGCTGTTTGCTCCGCCATTTCCTGTTCCTTTAAAGAATAATGCCCAAAGTTTACTGTCTCAGCCGGTAAATGTATATACATCTAATTGTGCAATCCGCCCAGCATTGGTGCAGCTTTCGTGCCATTGCGGTGCAATCCCGCTGCGGTTGCGCCTGTTTCACCGCTTTGCGCCGCAATTCACAGAACAAGAACAATCTGGCATAGCGCTTGCTACTTGTATAGACAAGATTAGACACTTATGCTTCACTCATCGCAATCCACGGCAAATCGGACAGCCACATCGCAAAATATTGGCGTCCAATTCATGCCAGATCACTTGTATAGACAGGAGTAGACTATGTCAGGTTCGGTTCAGGAAATTCGCCTCGTTCCCGGTGAAGTGGACCTCGCGACCTTGCGCAGCATTTATCAAAGCAAGGTAACGCTCACGTTGGCCGATGAAGCGCGCGCAGCGATTGCCCGTGCCCATGAAACCGTCGATGCCATCGTCGCATCCGGCAAAGTGGTGTACGGCATCAACACCGGTTTCGGCAAGCTGGCGCAGACGCAGATCCCTTCGGCGCGGCTGGCAGAGCTTCAGCGCAATCTGGTGCTGTCGCACAGCGTTGGCCTGGGCGATTTGCTGCCGGACAATGTGGCGCGTTTGGTGGTTGCCACCAAAATTATCAGCCTGGCGCGCGGTCACTCTGGCGTGCGCATCGAACTGATTGAAGCGCTGCTGGCGCTGTTCAACGCGGGCGTGATGCCGTGCATTCCGGAGAAAGGATCGGTTGGCGCGTCAGGCGATCTGGCGCCGCTGGCGCATATGTCGCTGATGCTGCTGGGCGAAGGTCAGGTACGCGTCGATGGCGAATTGATACCCGCGATCGAAGGCTTAGCGCGCGTTGGCCTGCAGCCGATAGTGTTGGGCCCTAAAGAAGGTCTGGCGCTGCTCAACGGCACGCAGGTCTCTAACGCGCTGGCGCTGCGCGGTCTGTTCGAAGCGGAAAACCTGTTCGCTGCCGGCCTGATGGCCGGTGCGTTGTCGCTGGAAGCCATTAAAGGCTCGGTGAAACCTTACGATGCGCGTATTCACGAAGCGCGCGGTCAGGTGGGACAGATTAACGTTGCCGCCGCCGTCTCCTCTTTATTATCCGGCAGTGAAATCCTCGGCTCGCACACCAACTGTGGCCGCGTGCAGGATCCCTACTCGATTCGTTGCGTACCACAGGTGATGGGCGCCTGCCTGGATAACCTGACGCACGCCGCGCGCGTATTACAGATTGAAGCCAACGCCGCCTCCGATAATCCGCTGGTGTTCAGCGACAGCGGCGATGTGATTTCCGGCGGTAACTTCCACGCCGAGCCGGTGGCTTTCGCCGCCGATATTCTGGCGCTGGCGATTGCCGAAATCGGCGCGATCTCCGAGCGTCGTCTGGCGCTACTGCTGGATACCGGTCTTTCCGGTTTGCCGCCTTTCCTCGTCAATGATGGCGGCGTTAACTCCGGCTTTATGATCGCCCAGGTTACCGCAGCGGCGTTGGCATCCGAGAACAAATCGCTGGCGCATCCGGGCAGCGTTGACAGCTTGCCGACCTCCGCTAACCAGGAAGATCACGTCTCGATGGCGACCTACGCAGCCCGCCGCCTCGGCAGCATGTGCTTCAACACCGCTGCTGTAGTGGGTATTGAAGCGATGGCCGCCGCACAAGGCATTGATTTCCATCGTCCGCTGCAAAGCTCGCCGACGCTGGAACAGGAGATGAGCCGCATTCGCGAGAACGTGGCCTTCCTCGATCACGACCGTTTACTGGCGCCGGATATCGAATCCATGCGTCTGTGGGCCAGCGCATCCGCATGGCCTGAATCCCTTACCGCGCTGCTGCCAAGCCAGCGTAAGACTGTTAATTAAGGAATCGATGATGAGCGAAACTTTGACTCAGGCTGTAGCCCGTGAAATCCGTGCGCCGCGCGGTAATGAATTGCACTGCGCCAACTGGTTGATTGAAGCGGCTTACCGCATGATCCAGAACAACCTCGATCCTGACGTGGCAGAGCGCCCGGAAGATCTGGTGGTGTACGGCGGTATCGGTAAAGCCGCGCGTAACTGGGAGTGCTTTGAGCAGATCCTGCGTTCGCTGCGCGCGCTGCAGCCGGAAGAGACGCTGCTGATCCAGTCCGGCAAACCGGTGGGCGTGTTCCGCACGCATGCCGATGCACCGCGCGTGCTGCTGGCTAACTCGAATCTGGTGCCACATTGGGCCAACTGGGATCACTTCCACGAGCTGGATCAAAAAGGCCTGATGATGTACGGCCAGATGACCGCCGGTTCGTGGATCTACATCGGTGCGCAGGGCATCGTGCAAGGTACTTTTGAAACCTTCGCCGAAGCCGGTCGCCAGCATTACGACAGTAATCTCAGCGGTCGCTGGATCCTCACCGCCGGTTTAGGTGGCATGGGCGGCGCACAACCGCTGGCTGGCGTGTTGGCCGGTGCCAGCGTGCTGGCCATTGAGTGCCAGGAATCACGCATCGATTTCCGTATCCGTACTCGCTACGTTGACCACAAAGCCTATACGCTGGACGAAGCGCTGGCGCTGATTGACCAGGCGAATAAAGAGAAGCGCGCCATTTCTGTTGGCCTGCTGGGTAACGCCGCTGAAATCGTGCCGGAGCTGGTGAAACGTGCCAAAGCGGGCGGCATGAAGCCGGATATCGTCACCGATCAAACTTCGGCGCACGATCCGATTAACGGTTATCTGCCGGTCGGTTGGGATGTGGCGCGCTGGGAAGCAGAGCGTGTCAGCAACCCGAAAGCGGTGGAGAAAGCCGCGCGCGCCTCAATGGCGGTGCATGTGCAGGCGATGCTGGACTTCCATCACATGGGCGTCCCGACCGTGGATTACGGCAACAACATCCGTCAGGTGGCGCTGGATGAAGGCGTGAAAAATGCCTTTGATTTCCCTGGCTTTGTGCCGGCCTATATTCGTCCGCTGTTCTGCGAAGGCAAAGGCCCGTTCCGCTGGGTGGCGCTGTCAGGCGATCCGGAAGATATCTTCAAGACCGATGCCAAGCTGAAAGAGCTGTTCCCGGATCACCAGAATCTGCACCGCTGGCTCGACATGGCGCAGGAGCGCATCGCCTTCCAGGGCTTACCGGCGCGTATCTGCTGGCTGGGTCTTGGCGAGCGTCACAAAGCGGCGCTGGCGTTCAACGAGATGGTGCGTAATGGCGAGCTAAAAGCGCCGATCGTCATTGGTCGCGATCATCTGGATTGCGGTTCCGTGGCGTCACCGAACCGTGAAACCGAAGCGATGAAAGACGGCTCGGATGCGGTATCCGATTGGCCGCTGCTGAATGCCCTGCTGAACACCGCAGGCGGCGCGACCTGGGTGAGTCTGCACCATGGCGGCGGCGTCGGCATGGGCTTCTCGCAGCACTCAGGTGTAGTGATCGTGTGTGACGGCACTAAAGAAGCCGATGCGCGCTTAGGCCGCGTGTTGTGGAACGATCCGGCCACGGGCGTAATGCGTCACGCGGATGCCGGTTATGAACTAGCGCAGAGCTGCGCAAAGGAACACGGCTTAAACCTGCCGATGCAGAAATAACGTTCACCTCGCGCAGTATCATCTTAGGGTCGCCATTCATGGCGACCTCTTTTATTAAAACCCGCATATTCCATTCCGCTATAGCCTATAGCCAAATTATTCCGTTCCGCGATAGACGCCGCCATGCGCTTGCCACTACAGTAAATACATTATTTTGCAGCTCACGCTGCTAATGGAGAGCCTTACTTTATGAGCCTGCCTGCTGCACTGCTGGAAAACGCCCTCGACTGGCGTCGTCAGTTACACCAACATCCTGAACTGGGTTACCAGGAGCAGCAGACCAGCGAGCTCGTTGCAAAGGTACTCACCGATGCCGGATTACAGGTATTTCGTGGCTTAGCTGGCACCGGCGTGATCGGCACCTTAGAGAACGGTCCCGGACCGGTTATTGGTCTGCGTGCCGATATGGATGCGCTGCCGATCACCGAAAAAGGCGCGCCACAGTGGAAGTCGCAAAAAGCCGGCATCATGCACGCTTGCGGCCATGATGGTCACACTTCTATGCTGCTGGCTGCGGCCTGTCAGCTGGCGGTCACGCGCAACTTCAGAGGTACCATTCACTTCATCTTCCAGCCCGCCGAGGAGAATCTGGGTGGCGCGCGCAAGATGGTAGAAGAAGGTCTGTTCCAGCGCTTCCCGATGGATGCGGTGTACGCCATGCACAACTGGCCAGGCATGCCGGTCGGCACGCTGGCGGTGAACCCGGATGCGATGATGGCGTCACTCGACTCGTTCGAAATTACGCTGCACGGTAAAAGCTGCCATGCGGCGATGCCGGAAAGCGGTGCCGATCCAATGGTGGTCGCTGCCGAGCTGATTCTGGCGCTGCAAACCATTCCGTCGCGTCGTCTGTCGCCACTGGCTTCGGCGGTGGTGAGCGTGACGCAGATTCACGGTGGTGAAGCGATTAACGTCATTCCTGAGCAGATTGTGTTGCGCGGCACGGTGCGATGTTTGCAGACCGACGTGCGCAATCGCGTGCGCGGTCTGATTGAAGATTTTGTCACTACGTTGCCGCGCCCGTTTGGCGTCAGCGGCGAGATTCACTGGTATCCCGGTTATCCGGTCACCGCCAACCATGCAGAGCAAGCCGAACAGGTGCGTACGGTGGCGGTTGATGTGCTCGGCGAGTCGCAGGTGCATTGGCAGGTGAACCCTTCAATGGCTTCGGAAGATTTTGCATGCATGATGGAAGCCTGTCCCGGCGCCTATTTCTGGCTCGGTGCCGATGGCGCAACGCCGTCCGCCCCGCTGCATAACGCCCATTACGATTTTAATGATGAGCTGCTGCCGATCGGTATTACCTTCTGGCAGCGGTTGGTGGAGAGCGTGCTGGCGAAGGCGTGATTACGTGTTTACGGTCGCCATGAATGGCGACCCTACGAAAACCTTGCGATGCGCCTGGCAGAACTCAGATTCTCGCTTGCTGTAAGCGCCCTTCCGCATCCACCATGCTGGCCGATTCCCCGGTCGCCACCAAACAACACGCCAGCTGCAAACGCAGCGCATGCGGTACCGCGCGCTCCCCGGCTAACACCTGATTGATCCACGCGGCGGTATCGTGCGCGCTTTTGCTTTCCGGCAGTTCCACACTCACTTCCGGCTGGCGCTCAACCCATACTTCCGCTTCTGCACCCGCACCGCGAATGTAGTTAATCGCCGGGCAGCGCTGCGGATTGGCATACACCTCACCTTCGGTGCCGTTGAGCAGAATCGCCGGTGCATCAATATCCTGGAAGAATTTCCCTACGCGCGGCACATATTCCGGATGCGAGACGCTGGCCAGGCGCAGCGCGGCGCGTTCGGCAAACGGCGTCGCCAGTTTCGCCAGCGTATGCGCACTGTTACGCACGCCCATGCGCCAGCGCAGCGACAGCTGTTGCGCCATCGGCGCGCACAGATGATCAATGGTGATAAATGCCAGCTCGCCGTTATCCAGCTTCGCCTGCGCCTGTGCGGCGGAGGTCACGGGCGCGATGTCCAGCGCCGCCAGCACCGCTTCGGTGGTGATGCGGGTGGGATCGTCGCTAACGCCATGCAACAGCACCGGAAAACCGAGTTTCACCAGCAGCAGCGCCAGCAGCGGCGTCAGATTGCCCTGACGACGCGCACCGTTGTAGCTGGGAATAACAATCGGCATCGGACGATGAGCCGGTGCCTGCAACCGCATCATCTGCTGCTGCATCGCGTGGTAAAAACCGCGCATCTCCTCTTCGCCTTCGCCCTTGATGCGCAGCGCAATCAGCACGCCACCCAATTCCAGCTCCGGCACTTCACCGGCCAGCATCGCGCTGTAGAGCGCCTGCGCGGTGTCGAAATCGATATCGCGCGCGTGATTTTTACCGCGCCCAATCTCTTTAATGATTTTATTCAGTTCCATCAGGCATTCCCGCTTCCAGGGCGCGCCGCCGTGCGGCTGCCAAAGTTAGATTTTCTTACTGCGACTTTTTTTCGGCTTGTCACTGCTGGCTTCCGGCATCGGCGGTTGCTCAATCGGGAACACCGGTAACGCGGCCAGCAGTCGGCTGCCATAAGCTTTGTTGAGCAGTCGGCGATCGTAAATTACGATTTCGCCAAAGCAGCTGTGGCTGCGAATCAAACGTCCTACCTGTTGAATCAAGGTAAAGGAGGCGCTCGGCAAGCTCTGCACCTCGAACGGATAGCGTTTCAGGCTCTTCAGCCATTCGCCCTCGGTCAAAATTACCGGACTGTCCACCGGCGGAAAAGCGATTTTATGGATATGCACCTGCGACAGCAGATCGCCTTTCAAATCCAGCCCTTCGGCGAACGATTGCAGGCCAACTAAAATGCTGGTTTTACCGGCTTCAACGCGTTCCCGGTGCAGCGCCACGAGGCGCGAACGCGGCTGGTCACCTTGCACCAGCATTGATAAACGCAGCTCCGGAATGTGCGCGACAAACTGCTGCATCGCGCGGCCGCTGGCGAACAGCACCAGCACGCCTTTGTGCTTCTCTTCGGCGATCTGCTGACGGAAGAAACGCGCCATCTCGGCGATGTGCTCCGCTTCCTGCGCCATCTGCGGCTCAAACTGCATCTGCGGAATCACCAGTTTGCCCTGATCGATATGGTTAAACGGTGAATCCAGCGCCACAAAGCGGTCGCCGGCTTTCTCGCTCAGCCCGGACATCTCCTGCAAACGGTTAAAGCTGTTGAGCGATCGCAAAGTTGCCGAGGTCACCACCACATGCGGGATTTTGCGCCACAGGATTTTTTCCAGCTGATCGCTCACGCGAATGCCCGCGCAGTGGAACAGCAGATGCGCCTGGCCTTCACGGACCTCACGCGTAATCCACTTCGACACCGGCGCATTCGAGGCTTTCTCCATCGCCGCCAGCCGCCACAATTTACTGATTGATTCGAACCAGCCGAAGTGGCGATTGAGCTGAATAATCGCTTTATGCAGCCGCATGATGTCAGCTTTACCGGTTTGATCGCCCAACTCGTTGAGCAGGCCTTCGCTCAGGCCACGCAGCGCATCGCTCAGTTTGAACAGCCGCGCGCACAGGCTCAGCAGCTCTTCCGGCAATTCACCCAGCACAAAGCGGAACTCGCCCGGCTGATTATGGCCCGGCAGCAGCGGATTGAGGGCATCGCAGAGAATCTGCAGCAGCTCACGCATTTCATCGCAGTGACCTTTCAGGCGTTCTGGATTGGTGAGCGGCGGCGGTGATTTTGGGCGAAACTGCGCCATGATGGTTTCCACCAGCCGCACAAACAGATCGAGCTGTAGGCTGCTCCAGCCTGGCGTGATCTCCGCACTCATCTCCAGCGCATCGCGCGCCACTTCCGGCAGATGATGGCCTTCATCCAGCACCAGCATCAGGTTTTTCGCCGGCGGCAGCACCGATTCATTCTCCATCGCCGCCATCACCAACGCATGGTTGGCGACCACCACATCCGCCTGCTCAATTTCGCGACGTGCGACAAAGAATGGGCATTCGCGATACCAGCGGCAGTGATGGCCGAGGCAGTTGGCTTTGTCGGTGGAAAGGCGTTGCCACAAGCTGTCGTCAATGTTGACATCGGTGTGATCGCGCAAGCCATCCCAGCGGTAGCTGCTAAGCTGCTTCTCCAGCTTGGCACAGAATTTCTGCTCCTCTTTCGAGCCGGTGACCGCCTCTTCATCAAGATAGAGCAGCAAATCGCCCTGCTGATCTTCAGTCGCCGCCAGCGCCGCAAGGTTGCGCGGACAAACATAGCGTCCACGGCCAAAGGCAGCGGTGAAAGTAAGATCGGGGATGATTTTCTTCAGCAGCGGCAGATCCTTGGTGAAGATCTGATCCTGCAACGCCACGTTGGCGGTGCTGATCACCAGCCGTTTTTCCTCGGCGCGGCTCACCGCAATACCGGGAATTAAATAAGAGAGGGTTTTGCCGACGCCGGTTGGCGCTTCAATCGCCAGATGACGCCCTTCGTCACCGGCCAGACTTTTCGCCACTTCGGCAATCATCTGGCGCTGCGGCGCGCGCGGGATAAAGTCAGGAACCTGCTGCTGCAGCGCCTTATACCATTGCGCAATCTGGCTTTTTATCGCTGCTGTCAGGGCCATTTTCGTTACTGTTTGCTGAATTGGCCTGTATTTTTACACAGTATTGGCGCAGCGTCAGCTTTCGCTGCTATTTTTTCGCGCTGGATTCAGAATTTCACGCATCGCGCGGATTAAGGTTTCCCGCGCTCGCCCACGGCGGAACGCAAAAGAGAAAGGCGCGCGGAAGTGGAAATGGTGCGGCAGCAGGCGGCGCAGCGCGCCCTGCTGTTCCCAGCTGCGCGCATAGTGTTCAGGCAAATAGCCGATGAAGCGGCCGGAGAGAATCAGCGTCAGCTGCGCTTCGATGCTCTCAACCGACGCATTGCTCTGGCGGAAGCCACGCTTGTTCAGTTCCTGCTGATTCCAGTAACGCCGCGTCACCATGCCAGTTTGCTGTACGGTGCGCACATCCGGATGGCCCTCAGCCAGCGGATGCTCCGGGCTGCAATAGAGCCAATGCTGCTCTTCATACAGCGGAATGGTCACCAGATTGCTGGCGCGCAGCGGGAAGTGACCAATCGCCAAATCCAGCCGATCCTCCAGCAACTGCTGCTGCAACTCATTGGGATCGCGCACGCTCAGATTGAAAAACACCGCCGGAAAGCGCTGATTAAAACGCGCAATCGCAGCGGGCAGATCCAGCGTGCTGTCGGTGACGGTGGCGTCCACCACGCCAAGCGAAAAAGTGCCGCCCTGCGCGCTTTTCAAGGTTTCCACCTGCTCCTGCCAACCCGCCAGCGTCGCCAGCATCTCCTGACTGTAGCGATAAAACTGCTCGCCTTTGCTGGTCAGAGTAAAGCCGCCGCGTCCGCGCTGACAGAGGATAAAACCGAGCTGAGTTTCCAGCTCGCTCATGTAGGCGCTGATGGCGGGCGTGGTCATGTTCAGCGCCTGCTGCGCGCGCGAATAGCCCTGATTTTCCACCACGCTGGCGAACACCTGCAGAAGTTTGAGATTGGGAAGCGTCTGCACCGATTTTCCTTCAGTGATTGCTGACTAAAGTTAAGTAATCTCTGAAGTGATTATCTGCTGTCAAGGATTTTTCCGGCGCGCGGGCTGGGTAATGATGGGTTTCACCTGACTGAAGGAGTGCGTGATGACCGATTTCCCCCAGCCGCAAGGCGGCAACGAGATGCCCCGTTTTGCCGGACGCGGCACCATGATGCGTTTGCCCGCCGCTGACACACCGGCCAATTTGGATGTGGCGTTCGTCGGCATTCCGCTGGATATCGGCACCTCGCAGCGCAGCGGCACGCGCTATGGCCCGCGCGCCATTCGCGCCGATTCCGTGATGATCCGCCCTTACAACATGGCTACCGGCGCCGCGCCCTTTGATTCGCTGCGCGTCGGCGATCTCGGCGATGTGCCGATCAACACCTACAGCCTGCTGAAATCGGTTGATATCATCGAAAACTATTATACCGAGCTGAATAACTGGCCGATTATCCCGTTAACGTTGGGCGGCGATCACACGCTGACGCTGCCGATTTTGCGCGCGCTGGCGAAGAAGCATGGGCCGATGGGTCTGATTCACATTGATGCGCATACCGATACCAACGACGAGATGTTTGGCGAGAAGATCGCGCATGGCACCACGTTCCGCCGCGCGGTGGAAGAAGGCCTGCTCGACTGTCAGCGCGTGGTACAGATTGGACAACGTGCGCAAGGCTACGCCGCCGACGATTTTCAGTGGGGCGTCGATCAGGGCTTCCATCTGGTGCCCGCCGAGCAGTGCTGGTATCGCTCCATGACGCCGCTGATGGCCGAGGTGCGCGCGCGTATCGGCAACGGTCCAGTGTATCTCTCTTACGATATCGACAGCTTCGATCCCGCATGGGCGCCCGGCACCGGTACGCCGGAAGTGGGCGGTTTGACTTCGATGCAAGGGCTGGAGATCGTGCGCGGCTGCCGTGGACTCAATCTGGTGGGCGGCGATCTGGTGGAAGTGTCGCCGCCGTATGACATCAGCGGCATGACCTCGCAGCTGGCGGCCAATATCCTTTATGAGATGCTGTGCGTGTTGCCCGGCGTCCGTTACACAGAGAACAAGTGATGACACAACAGAATCTGGTGTTCCCGGCGCGCGTGCTGCGCGGTGCGGGCGTGATCAATCAATTAGGCGCGATCTGCGCCGGGCTGGGCCAGCGTGCGCTGCTGATTGGCGGCCATCAGGCGTTGCAGGCGGTAGAAGCGCAGGTTCGCGCGCAGCTGCTGGCGGCCAACGTCACGCTGCTGGCGCAAGAGTGGTTTGGCGGCGAAACCTCGATCAATCACATCAACCGTTTAGCGGCGCTGGCAGCTGAACTGCAGGCCGAGGTGCTGATTGGCGCAGGCGGCGGTAAATCGCTGGATACGGTGAAAGCGGTTGGCGCACAGCTCGGCTTGCCGGTAGTAACGCTGCCGACCATTGCCGCCACCTGTTCAGCGGTAACGCCGCTGAGTATTCGTTATGACGACAACGGCAATTTCTTCGATATCTTCCCACTGCCGCAGGCACCGGCAGCAGTAATTATCGACAGCGAGCTGCTGGCAAAAGCGCCCGCCCGCTGGCTGGCCGCGGGGCTGGGCGATACGCTGGCGAAGTGGTACGAGTTCCGCGCGGTCAGCGCACGCCATCCGGCGCGCGATGGCAATGCGCTCTCGTCACTAGCGCACAGCCAGATTTGTTATGACGTGATTGCCGAACACGGCCCGGCGGCCTATGCCGCAGTGCTGCGCGGTGAGAGCAGCGCGTCGCTCGATCAAGTGCTGGATGCGATTTTCACCTGGGCAGGATTAACCTCGCTGATGAGCAACGGCGCACACGCGGCAGCTTCGCACGCGATTTATGAAGGCTTTACCTTCTGCGATAAAACCCGCGAGTTTGGTCATGGCCTGCTGGTCGGCTTCGGCAACCTGTGTTTGCTGGCGCTGGAGAATCGCGCCGATGAAGAAGTGCTGGATGAGATGCGCCTGGCGCGCGACTGCGGCGTGCCGCTGACGCTGAGCGAGATTGCCGAGCTGGATGAGCATGAGCTGGCGCTGATTGTGCGTGAATCGGTGCATGCGCCGGATATGGAGAACATGGCCGAAGCGGTGACCGAAG
The DNA here is from genome assembly GCF_014193275.1 of Enterobacter sp. Sphag1F. NCBI lineage: Bacteria > Pseudomonadati > Pseudomonadota > Gammaproteobacteria > Enterobacterales > Enterobacteriaceae > Enterobacter > Enterobacter sp. Sphag1F. The sequence continues at coordinate 667,892 of NZ_JACHZD010000002.1, forward strand.
CGCGGTTGCTGGCGGCGATGGCGCGGATTGAGGGGTTGGCGGGCAGGATTTAATAGCGGTCGCCATTAATGGCGACCCTACGGCGAAATGCGCGGATTTTGTAGGGTCGGCATTTATGCCGACCTGACTGAGCGTGAGCTGGCGGCGATGGCGCGGATTGAGGGTTTGGCGGGCAGGGTTTAATAGCGGTCGCCATTAATGGCGACCCTACGGCGAAATGCGCGGATTTTGTAGGGTCGGCATTTATGCCGACCTGACTGAGCGTGAGCTGGCGGCGATGGCGCGGATTGAGGGTTTGGCGGGCAGGATTTAATAGCGGTCGCCATTAATGGCGACCCTACGCCGAAATCGCGTGGATTTTGTAGGGTCGGCATTTATGCCGACCTGGTTTTACCTTATCGCCAACAACCCCACCACTTCCCGCACATCCGCCACTTCATCCAGCTCCAGACACACCGCCTCGAGCCGTTCGACTTGCTCCAGCGGCAACACGCGCGCGGCCAAACTGCGGTACTTCGCCAGCAGCGCATCCAGCGTGAGCGGATTGGTCGGCGCGCCTGACGGCACCGGCACATGCTGCTGCCACTGCGCGCCCTGCTCGGTTTCCAGCCGCACCCACGGCTCGTCGTCGCGGCTCTGCTGCGCATCGATCACCAGCTCAATACGCGCCAGCAACGCTTCCACATCAGGATGCAGCCGTTTGGCGTCGTCATAACTCGCCAGCTCCGCTGAGCCGTACAGTGCACGCGCCACCAGCGCATACGGCAGGCTCATCTGCGCCGCCGCCAGGCTGTGTAACTCACGACCGCCACACATCTCCAGCAGGAACGGATTCACGCCCACCACGATGCGCGCGATCTGCTCTGCGCGCACATCATGCTGGTGTAGCAGGATCCCCAGCGCATCAATCGCCGCGTGGGTGCCACGGCACGAGGCGTAAGGTTTGATCGAGCAGCGCGCCAGTTTCCACACGTCGCCGAGATCCGCCGTTAAGGCCTGCGGCTGCTGAGTATCTGCCGCTAAGGTTTGCAGGAAGCCGCCCCAGCGCGGTTCAAACACCGCCGAAGGGCCGCTGATACCGCGTTGTGCCAGCAGCGCGGCTTGCACGCCACCTTCTGCGGCGCGCGCGGCATGCAGTTTTTTGGTGTGCGAGCCGTCATGAATAAAGCCCCACAACCCACCGCTGAAGCTGGCAGCAATGCCCAGCGCAGACGCACACTGCACGCGATCCAGCTGCAGCAGCGAACACACCGCCGCCGCCGCACCAAACACGCCGCAGCTGGCGGTAGAGTGCCAGCCTGCGCCGTTGTGCGCCGAGTAACCGCCGCAGGCCTCTAACACGCGGCGGCCGACGTCATAGCCGATCACCATCGCCACCAGCAGCGCTTGTCCGTCCACCGGCTGCGTCGCCAGTGGCAAGGCCGCCAGCAGCGCCGGGATCACCACTGCGCCGGAGTGATCGCAGCCGCCAGTGTCGTCGAGTTCATACATATGCGCCGCCACGCCGTTCAGCCACGCCGCCTGACGCGGATTGGCCTGTTGCGCGCTGCCCCAAATCTGCGCCTGCTCGCGTCCACCTTCGGCCTGCACCAGCGCCAGACATTCGCGCCAAATCGGGCTGTCGCAGCCCGCCAGCGAAGCACCGAGCGTATCAAGCAAATGACGTTTCGCCTGCTCCACCAGCGGCGCAGGCAGTTGTGCAAAACGCGTATCGGCGATAAAGGCCGCCAGTTGATCAAGCGTGCTCGCCATGCGCACCTCCGATGATGCGGGTAAACACTTCCGCCGGATGGGAGAAATCGTTATCCGGCTGCGTCTGCCAGTGCGCCGCCGCCTGCTCGGCGGTGGCGATCCACACATTATGCTGTTGCAGCGTGTCGAGCAGCGCCCGCAGCAGGCCAATACGTCCGGCGGTGCCGATAATTTCCGGATGCAGGCGCAGCAAGTAGCACAGACCAAAGCGGTGGAAGCCGTGGAAATCCTGCGTCATATTCGCCAGCGTTTCCGCATAAGGTGCAATACGCGATTGCCCTGGCGGAATAGCCGGGCTGAGGTTGAAGGCGAAATAAGGCTCATCTTCCAGCGTGTAGTGCATCGGCAGTTCCACCAGGCGCGTGCCGGGATGGAAGTACGGCAAATCGTCGCCGCGCCAGCTGGATGACCAGCGAATACCGCGTGCGATCAGCGCCTCGGCCAATCCCGGTTTCCACTGCCCGGCGGGCGTGCGGAAGCCGACTATTGGGCGACCGGTAATGTGCGACAGCTTGTCGCATCCGCGCGTCACGCTGGCGATCTGTTGCTCCAGCGTGAGTAGCGAGAAATCTTCATGGGTATCGCCGCTGCAGGCAATTTCATGGCCGTCGGCCACCATACGCTGCACCAGTTCCGGCTGCTCTTCGGCAACAATCGCCGGCATACACCAGCTGGCTTTGAGCTGCTTTTCCGCCAGCAGCGCCAACAAGCGATCAACACCGCGCAGCGTGCCGTAGCGCCACACCGACAGCGTTTTATCGCGCCCCGCTACCGCCGGTGCCTGGGTGAGAATGCCGTGAATGTCGTTGAAGTCGATGGTGAGGATCGCCGCCGACTGGAAGCCCAGCGGCCAGCGTGAAGGTTCAGTCATGCTGTTGCTCCTGCAAATACCACTGCGCCACCGCATCGCAGCGCGCAAACCACACGTCGTCGCGCGCCGTCATATGTTCAAACAGCTGTTCGAGCAGCAAAATGCGTCCCGGCTGGCCGGAGATTTTCGGGTGGAACAACGTGGTGAGGCACAAGCCTTCATCCATCGCGCCATCGAACTCGCGCTGCCAGTTATCGCGCGTGTGCGCATAGCTGGCGATGCGGTCGCCGCCTTTGGGGAAATCGGGCTGGCGCGTGTAGGCCAGCGAGGCGTAATCATCCATCTCCCACTTGCCGGGGATCTCCACCAGCGGCGTATGGCCCGCCACCGGAATGCTGTAGGGACGATCGTCGCCGCGCATGCTGCTGGAGTAGATCACGCCCGCATCGCGCAGGATTTGTGGCGTTTCGGCATGCCAGTCGCCCGACGGCGTGCGAAAACCGCAGGCGGTGATACCGAGAATGTTGTGGAAAATTTCTGCCGATTTCGCCATCACCGCACGCTGTTCATCCGGTGAAATCGCCCAGAAGGATTCGTGACGATAGCCGTGATAGGCCACTTCGTGGCCCTGTTCGATAATCGCCTGACACTGCTGCGGCCAATGCTCCACCACCCACGCCGGCACAAAAAAGGTGGCAGGAATATTGAAGGCGCGCAGCAGGTCAAGCAGACGCCCGAGCGCGCGGTACGGCCCGTAAGCCCCAAAGGTAAAATACTCTGGCGTTGACCACAGGCTGCCATTCAGCATGGCATCGCCGGTGGGACCGTCGAGGTCAAACGCCAGCGCCATACAGCCGCGTTTACCCTGCGGCCAGCGCACTGCGCCCGGTTGTTGCATCTGCGCGCTCCTTAGCCCTGGTTAACCGTAGCCTTCGCCACGCCGTTGTCTGCCAGGCCCCATTTGCCGAGGATTTTCTGGTAAGAGCCATCGGCAATCATCGCGTCGATCGCCGCCTGAATCGCCGTGGTCAGCTCACCCGCATCTTTACCAATCGCCATGCCGGTGTACTGGAAGGAGAAGGCTTTATCCAGCGCCTTATATTTGCCCTTTTCCAGATCCATGATGTACGGCAGGGTTTCGCTGCCCTGCACCACGCCATCCAGACGGTTCTGGCGCAGCTGAGTACGCGCATCGGCGGTACCTTCGGCGCCTACCACGATGATCGCGGGCTTACCGGCCGCTTCACAGTGCGCTTTTGACCAGTTGGCAATTTCCAGTGGGAAGGTGGTGCGACGGCTGGTGCCAACTTTCTTGCCGCACAGATCCATCGCGCTGTTGATATCGCTGCGCGCGGATTGGGTGTAGAACTGCGGGCCGGTTTTGAAGTAGTCGATAAAGTTAACCACCTGCTGACGCTCTTTGGTGTCGGTCATGCCGGACATCACCAGATCGACGCGCTTGGTCACCACCGCGTTCACCATCTGTTCGAAGGCGATCTCCTGCCAGTTGATCTTCACGCCGAGCTTTTCACCAATCGCCTGGCCGAGATCGTAATCCACGCCGGTCAGCTGGTTAGTGGCCGGATCTTTGAAATCCATCGGCGGATAGTTCGGCATGATCGCCACGGTCAGCCCTTTCTCTTTGATCGCAGCAGGTACGGCGATATCTGCCCAGGCAGAGGATTGCAGCAGAACGGCGGCACTGATGGCACTCAATAACAGCTTTTTCATATTCACCCCGGTAATGTTAAAGAAGAATCGCGTTAATAAAGTTTTTCATCCGTGGATTTTGCGGGTTCAGCAGAATGTCTTCCGGTGCGCCCTGCTCGATAATGCGTCCCTCGTCCATAAACACCACCTGATTGGCCACCTCACGGGCAAAGCCCATTTCGTGCGTGACCACCAGCATGGTGGTGCCCTCTTTTGCCAGCTGACGCATCACCGCCAGCACTTCGCCCACCATCTCCGGATCCAGCGCCGAGGTGGGTTCGTCAAACAGCATCAGTTTGGGTTTCATCGCCAGCGCGCGGGCAATCGCCACGCGCTGCTGCTGGCCGCCGGAGAGCGACTGCGGATAGTCGTGCGCTTTGTGCGCCAGACCGACGCGATCGAGCAGCGCCATCGCCTCTTCACTGGCTTCGCGCCTTGGACGCAGCAGCACGCGACACGGTCCTTCGATGATGTTCTCCAGCGCGGTTTTGTGTGGGAACAGATTAAAGCGCTGGAACACCATGCCGGTTTGCAGGCGCTGACGCGCAATCTGCTTGTCGCTCAGCGCATGCAGTTTGTTACCGGCGATGCGATAGCCCGCCAGCTCGTTGTCGACCCAAATTCCGCCTTTATCGACCTTCTCCAGCTGATTAATGCAGCGCAAAAAGGTGCTTTTGCCGGAACCGGAGGGACCGAGGATGCACATCACCTCGCCGTAGTTCACTTCGAGGCTGACATCCTTCAGGGCGTGGAACTGGTCGAAATATTTGTTCACCTTGACGGCGCGCACGATGTTTCTCATGTTGGGCTCCTGATTACTGACGCTGACGATGGCCGCGTGAGAAATAACGTTCCAGTCGGCTCTGTCCAAACGACAACACCGTGACCACAATCAGGTACCAAATGCCCGCCACGAACAGCAGTTCCATGACGCGCGCGTTGGCGAAGTAGATGGTTTGCGTGTTGTAGAGCAGTTCGGAGTACTGAATCATGCTAGCGAGACTGGTGGTTTTGATCATGCTGATAAATTCGTTGCCGACCGGCGGCAGAATCACTCGCATCGCCTGCGGCAGAATGATGCGATGCAGCGCCTGCAAACGCGGCATGCCGATGGCTTTCGCCGCTTCGTACTGTCCGGTATCCACCGACAGCAAGCCCGCGCGCACCACTTCCGAGGTGTACGCGCCCTGATTGATGCTCAAACCGAGCAGCGCGGCGAGGAACGGCGTCATGATGGTGACGGTTTGCACGCTGAACACGCCGGGAATGCTGATGGTGGGGAACACCAGCGCGAGGTTGAACCACAGCAGCAGCTGCAAAATCAGCGGCGTGCCGCGAAAAATCCACGCGTAGCCCACGGCGATGTAGTGCAGCACCGGATTCGGCGACATGTACATGATGGCGGTGATGACGCCAAACAGCACGCCAAGCCCCATCGCCAGCACCGACATGATTAGCGTGTTGACCACGCCGTTAAGAATCGCCTGAGCGGTAAAGAACTGGCCGACAAACGACCATTCGATATTGCCGTGGGCAAAGGCGTTCACCAGCAGCGCCAGCAGCACCAGAATCACCGCCGACGCGGTAATGCGGCCGTAATAACGGCGCGGCACCACCTGATAACGATCGAGATCGTAATGCGTCTGCTCGCGGCTGTTGTTCAAACCCGGCTCAATCGGCGTTGATTGCGACATAGAGCTCTCCTCAGGCGCGTGGGCCAGCGTAATCTTCGGTCCAGCGCTGCTGGTCCTGCATCAGGGTTTGCAGACGTGCCAACTGCTCACGCACGCGTGCCGGTGCGGTACCGCCGTAGCCGCTGCGGGCCGCCAGCGCCGCTTCCAGTGTCAGGGCGCTGCGCACCTCCGGCGTTAAGCGGGCATCCACCGCGTGCAGCTGCGCATCGCTGAGATCCGACAGACCGCAGTTTTCGCGCTCGCACAGCTGCACCAGCTGGCCGGTGATCTCATGCGCTTCGCGGAACGGCACGCCGCGCATCGCCAGCCAGTCGGCCACTTCGGTCGCCAGCGTGAAGCCGTCCGGCGCCTGCTCGCGCATCACGTCGGTGTTGAATTTCAGCGTCGTCATCATGCCCGCCATCGCTGGCAGCACCAGCAGCAGCGTATCCACCGCATCAATCACGTTGCGTTTGTCGTCGCTGAGATCGCGGTTGTAGGAGAGCGGCATCGCTTTCATGGTGGTGAGCAGCGCCATCAGGTTGCCGACCAGGCGGCCAGAGCGACCGCGCGTCAGTTCGGCGATGTCCGGGTTTTTCTTCTGCGGCATGATGGAACTGCCGGTGGCGTAGCTGTCGTGCAGCTCAACCCAGCGGAACTGGCGGGACGCCCACATGCACACCTCTTCGCACAGGCGTGACAGGTTGATGCCGATCATGCTGGTGACAAACAGGAATTCAGCGGCGTAATCGCGGCTGGCCACGGCATCGATGGAGTTCTCGCACGGCGCGAGATAAGCGAGATCGGCGGCGGCTTGCTCCGGCTGACGCGCAATGGCGGAACCGGCCATTGCCGCAGCACCGAGTGGACAGCGCGCGCTGCGGCGATCCCAATCCTGCATGCGTTCGATATCGCGGGCGAAGGATTGCGCGTGGGCCAGCAGTTGATGACCGAACACAATCGGCTGCGCCTGCTGCAAATGCGTGAAACCAGGCGCGACGCTTTCGGTGTGCTGCGCCGCCTGCTCGACCAGCGCCTGCTGCAGTGCCAGCAAGGCGCTGACTACTTTGCGGCCGTTGTCGCGCAGGTAAAGTCGCAGGTCGTTAACGGTTTGATCGTTGCGCGAACGCCCGGCGCGCAGCTTGCCGCCCAGCGCACCTAAACGCTCGGTCAGCGCGCGTTCGATAAACGTGTGCACATCTTCGTCGGCGGCAATCGGATGCAGCTGACCGGCGCGATAATCGGCGTCTAAGGCGTCAATGGCGTCCAGCATGGTGCTGAGCTCTTCGGCGCTCAGCAGTTCGCCGCGCGCCAGTTCACGGGCATGCGCCCGGCAGCCCGCCAGATCGTAAGGTGCCAATGCAAAGTAATAATCCGGGCTACGAGACAGCGCGGTTAAACTCGCCGCCGGTGCCGCTTTAAAACGCGCGCCCCATAACAGTTCGGCATTATCAGACATGCTATTTCCCCTTACAGATAATCATCAGCGATATGAAAAAGATATGGGTGAGCCAATTGAGATAATAAAAACTTATTTTATGGCTACACTGGTAAATAGGGCCTATTTCAGGTTCACTGTACTTTCACCGCAATTATTCCGGAGTTGAATAGCAAAAATGGAAAGTAAAGTTTCCCAGTCCGGAAACAATGCAAATAATCGCAGCGATAATGCGGTTCTGGCACTGAGTAATATCGATTTAAAATTACTGCGGGTATTTAAATGCGTGGTAGAAGCCGGCGGATTAACCGCTGCCAGTCACGAATTGAATATTGGTCTGGCGGCGATCAGTAAACAGGTTTCCGATCTGGAAATTCGTCTCGGCATGACGTTGTGCAGCCGCGGACGCGAAGGTTTTGAGCTGACGCAATACGGTATCAACGTCTATCAGGCCACGCTGGAGCTGTTCGTCTCGCTGAATCTGTTTCGCGAACGGCTGCACAACAGCCGCAACGAACTGCTGGGCGACATTGCGATTTGCGTGGTGGATAACACTATTTCGGATCCGCAATCACCGGTCACCGCGGCGGTGCAACAGCTGCACCAGAAAGCGCCAAAGGTACAAATTCGACTGCAAACCGCGCAATTAGATGATATTGAACGTGGCATCAGCGAAGGCCGTTTTCATTGTGGTATTGCACCGGTTTATGAAATGAAAAGTGATTTTGATTACTTCCCGCTTTATAAGGAATATTCAAAATTATATTGCTCCATGTCACATCCTTTATATTCCGGCTCGTGTGATAAAAATATCTCACTGGAAATATTACGTGAGCAGAAAATCATTAATCATTTATATGTGACGCCGCGCGACGATCGTCGCATCATTCCGTTGCAGGACAGCGGTGCGCAGGCGGTTCAGGTTGAATCTGTCGCCATGTTGATTTTAACCGGCCATTTTATTGGTTATTTACCGGATCATTATGCCGCCGCGTTTATTGCGCGTGGTCAGCTGTGTGAGTTGGGCGATGATTCGATTCGCCGTGAAAACCCGTTTTGTTTGATGATGAAGAAAGGCCGCAAAATAAACCCGATTATCCGGCTGTTTATGCAGGCGCTGGGCGTGGCAGAGGCAGGGGCGGCGCACTGATTTGGTGCAGAGTTTTGCACAGGTCGCCATGAATGGCGACCCTACCGTAGGGGCGGCATTTATGCCGACCAGGTCAACGCAGCAGCTTAAACATCACCGTGGTCGCATCCAGCACACCTTCGGTTGACTCGGCATACATTGGAATCGACCCAGCAATCTGCCAATCCATCGACAAATACAAATCCGTCGCCACATCGCCGCTGCGCGTGTCCAGCACCAGCAAGGTTTTGCCCTGCTCTGCCGCCAACTGTTCGGCCTGCTGCATCAGGCGGCGCGCAATGCCCTGACGTCTGGCGCGCGGATGCACCAGCAGCTTACTGATCTCCGCACGATGGCGGCCGTTCGGCATCGCGCTGAAACCTACCATCACCGTCGCCACAATCACGCCCTGCTGATACGCCACCAGCAGCTGATTATCGCCGCTCGCCAGGCTGTAAATTTTGTCCTGCCAGAAACGCTCAATGGCCACGCGATCGCTGGCATCAATAAAGCCCACGCTGGCGCCGTCGGCGACGCAGCCCTGTAGCACATCACATAATGCCGCCAGCAGCGGCTGCGCCTGGGTGGCGCTGAGACGTTCGATTTCAATCATGGTTTGCATACCACCAAAATGTAGCGCGCGCCGCCTTCGGCATGGGCGGCAAACGCGGATTTGCCAGTGAGGTGGAAGCGCAGACAGTCACCCGCCTGCAGCGTCCAGTGTTGATCGTCCATGCTGATGGTCAGCTCGCCCGATTGCAGCCAGATGTGTTGCTCCAGTCCCTGAATCGGCGGCGCGTCGTAATCAATACGCGCGCCGGGACGCAGCACGCCTTCCACCACTTCCGCTTTAAAGTGGCTGGCGGGCGGCGATACGTTGCGGCGCTGGAAACCGCTGGCGTCGTCGCGCCACACCGGCTGTTGCTCTGCTTTCAGCAGCAGCGCGGCCTCCTCTTCCACCTCGCTGAGCAGGCGCGACATGGTCAATCCGTAAGCCACGCAAAGCCGGTTAAGCAAAGCGGCTGTGGGGCTCGTTTCAGCGCGTTCAATGCGCGACAATGACGCCCGACTGATGCCGGTCGCCATCGCCAAATCATCTAATGACCAACCGCGCTGTACGCGTAATTCGGCCAGTCGTGCCGCCAGTCGATCGTCAGTATCAGAAGCAGACATCTTCACCTCTCATTTATGGGAAATAAATCTCACATATGAGATAACACTACGAATCCTCAACAAGGTCAAGTTGTACAACTAAAAAATCGTTGTACAACCCAAGCGTGGGGGTTAAGGTGTTGTTATGCAGGTCAGTATTTTCGAGGAGTCTATGGCCTTATACAGTATCGGGGATGTGGCCGAACGCTGTGGAATCAACCCGGTAACGCTTCGCGCGTGGCAGCGACGTTACGGTCTGTTAAAACCCCAGCGCACCGAAGGTGGTCATCGGCAGTTTGATGATGAAGATGTTCAGCGTATCGAAGAGATAAAACGCTGGATAGAGAGCGGCGTGCCCGTCGGCAAAGTAAAAGCGTTGCTGGAAGGCGCCACCGTCAATGTACATGACGGTTGGTCGGCGCTGCAGGAAGAGTTGATGAGCGTGCTGCGTCACGTTCGCCCGGCGAAATTGCGCGTCAAAATTGCCACCATCGGCCGGGAACATCCGGTGGATGCGCTGATCGATCACGTGTTCGTGCCGGTTCGTCAGCGTCTCGGTTTAGATCAAAATACTGCGCGCACCATGTGCAGCCTGCTTGATGGCGCGCTGATTGATTATGTGGCGTTTTGTCTGGCCGGTGGGCGTAAAAAAGCCGGTAAAGATGCGCTGATGATTGGCTGGGCGGTGGAAGATCGTACCCGCATCTGGCTGGAAGCCTGGCGTTTGTCGCAGCAAGGCTGGCGCATGGACGTGTTGGCGGAACCGCTGGACATGCCGCGCCCTGAGTTATTCCCCGGACAAAACCTGTTTATCTGGACCGGCAAAAAGCCGACGCGTCGTCAGGTCGAGCAGTTTGAGCACTGGCAGGCACAAGGTTTTGCCATTCACCTGCACGATCCCGCGTAACTAAAAATCGCACACACGGCCTTTGCCTGGCGTGGTGTGCGCGTTATCATGCCGCCCTAAATTTCTTTTCTCAGGTCTCCACATGAACTGGAATAAACTCCTCATCGGTTCCCTGTTTGCCATCATGGCGCTTGGCGGCATGGGCGGCATGATGCTGGTCGGCTACAGCCTCATTGTGCATACCAACTAAGTTTGCGCTGCACGCGCTCTAGCAGGCGATCGCAAATCAACGCCAGCAGCGCCACCAGCAGCGCGCCCTGAATCACATAGGCGGTGTTAAAGCCGCTCAAACCGATGATCACCGGCGATCCCAGACTTTCCGCGCCCACCGTGGAGGCTATGGTTGCCGTACCGATGTTGATCATCACCGAGGTTCGCACGCCCGCCATAATCACCGGTGCCGCCAGCGCCAGCTCAATCTGCCACAAGCGTCGCCACGGCCCCATGCCAAGGCCGACCGCGATTTCACGATTGCTGGCCGGTACGCTATCTAAGCCCGCCAGCGTGCCCTGCAAAATCGGCAACAAGCCGTAGAGAAACAGCGCCATCACCGCGGGCGTCGCGCCAAATCCCATCACCGGCACCGCAATCGCTAACACTGCAACCGGCGGAAAGGTTTGCCCGGCTGCGGCGACGGTTTCCAGCAGCGGACGAAAGGCGCGACCGGCGTGACGCGTAGCAAACACCGCACAGCCAACGCCAACCAGCATCGCCAGCAGGCTGCCGCTGACCACTAACGCCAGATGCGCCAGCGCCAATCGCCAAAAACTCTCCTGCTGATAGAGCGGACGCTCCAACTGCGGAAACCAGTGGGCAAACAGCGGACCGCTGTGCGGCAAGCCCCAAAGCAACAGCAGGAAGGCCGCCAGCAGCCAGTAGAGCGGATCGCGTAACAGCCGCATCAACTCGCCTCCCGCTGACGTAATAGATCGCTGAAGTGCAGCACGCCGAGTGGCTGCTGATGCTGATCGATCACCGGCAATTTGTCGGTGCGGCGCGCAATAAACTGCGACAGCGCTTCACGCAGCGTCAGCGATGCGGCAATTGGTTCGGCATCGAGCCATTCACCGCGTCGCGCTGCGCTGCCCGCACGCCCCAGCGCCAGCAAACGCACGCCCAGCTCGCTGCGACCAAAGAACTCGCGGGCAAAGTCATTCACCGGTTGCGTCAGCAGATCGATCGGTCTGCCCTGCTGCACGATTTCGCCACCGTCCATCAGCACCAGTTGATCGGCCAGCGTCAGCGCTTCGTCGATGTCGTGCGTCACCAGCACCACGGTACGACCGGACATTTTCTGAATGCGCAGCATCTCGTGTTGCAGCGCCAGACGGTTAACCGGATCGAGCGCGCCGAAGGGTTCATCCATCAGCAACAATTCGGGATCGGCCGCCAGCGCACGCGCCACGCCGACGCGCTGCTGCTGTCCGCCCGACAGCTGATGCGGCATGCGCGTCGCCAGATGGCTATCGAGATTGAGCAGCGCCAGCAGCTCCTCGACGCGTTGGTTGATCTTCGCCTGCGGCCAGCCGAGCAGCGACGGCACGGTGCCGATGTTCTTCGCCACGTTCCAGTGCGGAAACAGGCCAATCGACTGAATGGCGTAGCCGATGCGGCGGCGCAGCGCGCGCGCATCCATGTTTTCGATGGCTTCTCCGGCGAAGCGGATTTCTCCGCTGTCGTGTTCGACAAGCCGATTGATCATCTTCAGCGTGGTCGATTTGCCGGAACCGGACGTGCCAATCAGCACGGTAAAACTGCCCTTCTCAATCTTCAGCGACAGGTTCCGTATCGCCTCTTTGCCGGCGAACACTTTGCTCACCTGGTGAAATTCAATCATGACGTCTCTCCAGCAGTGCCGACAGTAAACGCAGCAGTGCATCAAAAATCACCGCCAGCGCCACCACCGGAATCACGCCAAGCAGCACCAGATCCAGCGCGCTGCTCAGCAATCCCTGAAAAACAATGGCGCCGAATCCGCCTGCCCCAATCAGCGCTGCGACCACCGCCAGGCCAACGGTTTGTACCACCACCACGCGCAGCCCGGAGAGCCACACCGGCAGCGCCAGCGGCAGCTCGGCGTGCCAGAACTGTTGCCACGCGCTCATGCCCATGCCGCGCGCGGTTTCACGCACTTCCTGCGGCACCTGCTGCAAACCGGCCACCACGCTGCGCACCAGCGGCAACAGCGCGTAGAGCACCAGCGCAATCAATGCCGGTGCGATGCCGATGCCGCTAATGCCCCAGCGGGCCAGAACCGGGAAATGCGCCACCAATCCTGCCAGCGGCGCAATCAGCAAGCCGAACAGCGCCACCGACGGCACGGTTTGGATCAGATTGAGCACGCTAAACGCGGCGTTTTGCCAGCGCGGACGGCGCGCAATCGCCAGGCCGAGCGGCAAACCGATGATTACCGTGGGCAGCAGCGTGCCGCCCAGCAGCCACAAATGCTGCGTGAAGGCCGCGTCAAACACCGCCGTGCGATTGGCGTACTCTTTCATAAGCGAGAGACGATCGAGATGACTGCTGAGTAACAGCGCCAGCGGCAACAGCCAGATTTGCAGATTGAGCACAATGCGCCACGGCGTACTGCGCGTGATTTGCCGTATCGCTTCCGCCGCCAGCAGCAGCGCCAGCGCCGCCGCGCACCACAAGCCGCTACCAAACGCGGTACGTGCCAGCGGGCTGCCGCTGTTCGCCAGTTCCGTGGCCTGCTGTCCGGCCAGCCAAATAAGCAAGGCCAGCAGCAACTCAGCCGCCAGCAGCACCGTTATCGCGTGAATGCGGCGCGGCTGCCACCACAAGCTCTGCCAAAGCCACAGCAGCGGAATCAACAGCAGTGCGCTGTTCGTCACCTGCCAGAACGTTAGCGGCTGGCCGGAGACCAACCGATTGGCAGCAAAGCTCAGCAGCGGTAAGGCAAACAGCGCCAGCGTAATAAGCGTGATTAACACCAGCAGCACCGGCTGCTGGCGCGGTCTGAGTAACAACGACGACACTGCTTACAGCAACTTATTGGTCTGTAACCACTGTTTCGCGACCTGGCTGGCATCCTGACCATCCACCGCGATCTGCGCATTTAGCTGCTGCAGGGTTTTCTCATCCAGCTTGCTGAAGACCGGCTGCAGCCAGTTGCCGATGTCCGGATATTGCTTGAGCACGCTTTCGCGGATTACCGGCGCAGGCGCATAAATCGGCTGCACGCCTTTCGGATCGCTCAGCGTTTGCAGGCCAAGCGCCGCCACCGGACCGTCGGTGCCGTACGCCATCGCCGCGTTCACGCCAGAGGTTTGCTGCGCTGCCGCTTTAATGGTCACGGCGGTGTCACCACCGGCCAGCGACAGCAGCTGTGCCTGCTCCAGCTTGAAGTTGTAGGCTTTTTCAAACGCCGGTAAGGCATCGCTGCGTTCGATAAATTCCGCCGAGGCGGCCAGCTTGAAGGTGCCGCCTTTTTTCAGGTAGGCGCTGAGATCGTCCAGCGAATTGAGGTTGTTCTTCTGCGCTACGTCGCCGCGCACCGCAATGGTCCAGGTATTGTTGGCTGGCGCGGGCGTCAGCCACACCAGATGATTTTTCTCGGCGTCGAGTTTTTTCACTTTCTCGTAGCCCTGCTGGGCGTTTTTCCACGCAGGGTCTTTCTCATCATTGAAGAAGAATGCGCCGTTGCCGGTGTATTCCGGGTAGATATCCAGCTCGCCGGCGGTAATCGCGCCGCGCACCACTTGCGTAGTACCGAGCTGGATTTTATTGATGGTTTTTACCCCGTGTTTGTCCAGCACCTGCAGGATGATGTTGCCGAGTAGCGAGCCTTCGGTATCAATCTTGGAACCGACTTTGACCGGATCCGCCGCCTGCGCTGCACCCACGCTCATTGCCAATGCAATCATTCCCAATAAACCCTGCTTTATCATCTCGCTTCCCTCATTTGTTTTCATTGTGTGACTATCAAGCGTAGCCTGGCGAATCGGGATGGGCGCGGTCAAGCGGCTTACTTCGTGCTTTTTTTGCTATCAATATCGCAACGGTTATAACCAAAACGCAGCACATATAATTAAATGGAATTTTCGATGCTTCGGTGGCGGCTTATGCTCACAGTCCCACTCATTACAATAAATTACAAAACATCATGACCGACTTAGCTTCTCCGGCGCACGTCGCGCAGGCAGGGAATACACCAACCGGCGAGACCAAATGGATCCGCAGCGCGGCCGATGTCTCCGGGCTAGTGAATAACAGCGACGAATCGCGCAGCAACGCGCGCATCGTCATCGCCATTGCGCTGGGCGGCGTGTTCCTCGACGCCTACGATCTCGGCGCATTAGCCTTTGGCATCAAAGACGTGACGCGTGAGTTCCAGCTTACGCCAGCGGGCACCGGCATGGTGGCATCGGCGATTACCTTTGGTGCGATTGTCGGGGCGCTGATTGGCGGCTACCTCACCGACAAAATCGGCCGCTATCGTGTGTTTATGGCCGATATGTTCTTCTTCGTGGTGGCGGCGTTAGCCTGTGCGTTTGCGCCAAACGAGTATGTGCTGGCCGGTGCGCGCTTTGTGATGGGCCTTGGTGTGGGGATTGATTTGCCGGTGGCAATGGCGTTTCTCGCTGAGTTTTCGAAGCTGCGCGGGCAAGGTAACAAGGCCGCCAGCGTGGCGATGTGGTGTCCGACGTGGTACGCAGCGATCAGTATTTCCTATCTGCTGGTCCTGCTGCTGTATGCGGTATTGCCCGAAAGCCACACCGATTGGCTGTGGCGTTTGATTCTGGGATTTGGTGCGGTACCTGCGCTGCTGATCATCGCCATTCGCAGCCGCTACATGAGTGAATCACCGATTTGGGCAGCCAATCAGGGCAACCTGAAGGGCGCGGCGGAGATTCTGCGCAACTCCTACAACATCAACGCGCAGGTGGCGGATGACGCCGATCTGACGCCGCAAAAAGCGGTACGCAAAGCAAGCTGGCGCAACTACGGCGCGCTGCTGCAGGGCGTTTATCGCCGTCGTACGATTCTGGCTACCGTCACTTCGATTGCCTCGTCGTTTGCCTATAACGCGGTGGCGTTTGGTTTGCCGGTGATTATCTCCAGCTTCTTTGCGCAATCGATGCTGACCACCATTCTGGTGTCGCTGGCGCTGAATCTGCTGTTTGCCTTTGTCGGCGGCTTACTGGCGGTGCGACTGGTGCCGCGTCTTGGCGCTTGGAAGATGTCGGTGGCCGGTTACGCCTGTCAGTGCGTGGCGCTGCTGGGATTGGCGTTGATTGGTCGTCCGGAAGGCGGCGAACAGGCAGCGGTGGCGATTGCCATGCTGGCGCTGTTCCTGTTTGGTCAGGGCTTTGGTCCCGGCTCACACACCATGACGTTTGCCTCGCTGAGCTATCCGGCTTCTCTGCGCGGTGTCGGCGTCGGCTTCAACCAGACGCTGATGCGCGGCAGCTCAACCGTGTCGCTGTTTACCTTCCCACTCTTGGTGGCGGCGTTTGGTACCGGCGTGTTCTGGGTGATCTTCCTTGCACCGCTGATTGGCTTACTGGCGCTGCTGGCGATTCGCTGGGAGCCGTCGGGTTACGACGTGGATGCAGAAGATTTTGAGTGATGGATTAACAGAGGTCGCCATAAATGGCGACCCTACTTATTACGCCGTCAGGCGAAACTCACCAAGCGTATGGGGAATGCGCGGGAAGGTGTGCAAAAACCACGGCGTGAACTGCGCCGGATTCTCCTGCATCTCCTGCTGAATCTGCGCAATCGAACGATAACACCACGCATCGGCTTCTTCGGGATTCAATACCGGCTGCTCGTCGCTGATGGCGAAGAACACGTGGCCATATTCATGCTCGGTTAACCCGTTGCTCAGCGGCAGGTTGTAGCTCAGCTCAAACACCGGCGTTAACGCCACATTCATGCCCATCTCTTCACGCAAACGGCGCTCGGCGGCGTCGCGCGTTGATTCCTGCGGATAGGGATGACTGCAGCAGGTATTACTCCACAAGCCACCACAGTGATATTTACTGCTGGCACGGCGCTGCAGCAGCACTTCATGGCGCGAATTGAACACGTAAACCGTCACCGCGCGATGCAGCAATCCTTTTTCATGCACTTCCAGCTTTTCCATTTTGCCGATAGGACGATCGAGGTGGTCAACGAGAATAACTTCAATGGCGGGCATGACAACTCCTTCGGAAAATTCGCAGCTATTGTACACAACCTCCAAAGGGTTGATGGAGGAAATAGCGCACATTCCGTGCGTTAAAGTGGGCACATTAAAGCGTAGCAGCCGGCGGGCAATTCAGCATAAAAAGGCGGGGAACGGCATTAATGGAGGAGATGTGTGCGGTGTGTAAGAAGGTCGCCATAAATGGCGTAATGCCGATCAGTTAAGCTCAGAGCGACTTTCGTTCGCCTCGTGCTGAGGCAGTTGCAGCACCTCCGTGCGGCGACCGAGCAGAGGACGCCTGGCCGCGCCCTCTGCACTCCCGGGCCCTGCGCCAGCCCAACCCGCCGCTTCGCGGTGCCTTCACTCATTCACGATTCCTGACGGACCGGTGTCGATTCGCTCCTGCTCAGCGCCACCTCTCGCCGCATCCATGCGGCTCGCCCTGGAATCCCTCATTCCCTCAGCGGTTTAGGATGTCGCCTCAACACCCGCGCTGCAGCAGTCGTGTGTATTCTTAACTCAAAATCGCTATAAATCCCGTAGGGTTGCCATTCATGGCAACCTGGTGCGCATGAATGCGCACCCTACGAAAAAACTAATTCGGGCACGGTTATCACAGGCGGCGGTGTTGAGCGCCATCCGCAGCGCCGAGCGCAGAGTGACGGCCAGGATGAGCCGACAGGACGTCGGCGAAAACGCGGTATGAGCCAGGAAGGCGAATCCGCGTGGTCCGTAGGACGGAGGGATAAGCGAGGGAACAGCGAGGACGGCGCAAGGCGCGGATTGCTAAGGTCCGCGCCTTCGGACCTTAGCCCGGCCGCCTGCTTTTGGCATGCTGAAACTGCCAGATGCTTAGCGGGCGGAATCCCTGCGATTTCAGCGCACTGCTTATCTGACATGCATTACGCCATAAATGACGGCCTTACGTGGGATTGGTGTAGGGTCGCCATTTATGGCGACCGCTTCCACAAAACTTACAATTTAAAGCTCTGCACCACCTGCTCCAGCTGCACGCTCTGCTGCTGCATCGACTGCGCGGCGGCGGAAACCTGCTCGACCAGCGCGGCGTTCTGCTGGGTACTGCCATCCAACTGAGTAATCGCCACATTCACCTGATCGATGCCCATGCTCTGCTCACGGCTGGCCGACATGATTTCGCTCATCAGCGTGGTCACACTGCTGACGCCCTGCATCAGCTCATCCATGGTTTGCCCGGCCTGCTCCACCAGCTGGCTGCCGGTATCGATATTCGCCACCGACTCCTCAATCAGCTTCTTGATTTCACGCGCTGAGTTAGCCGAGCGCTGTGCCAGGTTGCGCACTTCCGATGCCACCACGGCAAAACCGCGACCCTGTTCACCGGCGCGCGCCGCTTCGACCGCGGCGTTCAGCGCCAGGATGTTGGTCTGGAAGGCGATGCTGTCGATGACGCTGATGATATCGACCACTTTGCGCGATGAGTGATTGATCGCGCCCATGGTGGTGACCACCTGACGCACCACTTCGGTGCCGCGTGCGGCAACCTGCGATGCGCCGTCCGCCAGCTGGTTTGCGTGCGTGGCGTTGTCGGCGTTCTGACGCACCGTGCCGGTCAGCTCTTCCATTGACGCCGCCGTTTCAACAATCGAACTGGCTTGCGATTCGGTACGCGCCGAGAGATCGGCGTTGCCGCTGGCGATTTCACGCGAAGCCGCCGTAATCGCCAGCGCGCTGTCGCCCACCTGACGCATCAGGCCTTGCAGATAGGCGATGAACTGGTTGAAGCTCTGCGCCACGGCGTTGAATTCCGGGCTGTTGCTGGCAGGCAGACGCTGTGTCAAATCGGCACCGCCGGTCGATAAGGCTTCAATGTTGCTGTTCAGCACGGCGAGACGTTTCATCATGGCGCGCACGAAGCCAAGCAGCACCAGCAGCAGGATCACCGCCAGCGGAATCTGCACCAGACCAAGACGCGTCAACATGCTGTGGGTTTGTGCATCCAGCAAGCTCGACGGCACATCACTGGCGAGATACCACGGGCTGCCGGCAATCGCCTGCACGAACAGCGTGTGTTCGCCATCCTCACCTTCAAAGGTGGTTTGCGCGGGCTGACTGCCCGCCTGCGCCAACAGACCTTTCAGCGCGGACGCCATCGGCAGCTGAGTATCCGCGAGGTTTTCCAGCTTCGGCGCGCCATCCACCAGCGCGGCGTTACCCACCACTTTGCCGTCAGCTTCAACGATCAGTACGCGGCCCTGAATCGCCTCACCCATCTGTTTTGCCAGCTGGTTGAAGAAGCCGAGCGTCACGTCAATGGTCGCCACGCCCCACGCGGTGCCATCGCGATAGATCGCCATTGCGCAGTTGGTGCGCGGCTGCGGGCTGGCGGCATCCTGATAGGCTTTCGCCCAGGCGCACTGGCCTTTAGGCGCGGCTAAACCATCTTTATACCAGGATTGCTCCCAGTATTTGTCGGCGGCATCCGAGTTCCAGTAGGTGTTGACCTGCAGCTGGTTGCTGGCGTTGCGCGCAAAGAATGAGCTGTTTTTCTCTTTGGCCGGATCGCGACGGTTTGGTAACGGCCAGATGCCGCCGCCGAACACATTACTGTCCTGATATTGGTTAACTAAGGCGGGCAGCAAGGTATCGATGGCTGCGCTGTCCATCACGCCTGCGGCTTCGGTAATGGCGCGCTGCTGCGCCTGTACGCGGTTCATCTGCTCGACAATGCGACCGGCCAGGCCGTCCACTTCGTAACGCACCAGACGACTTTCGTTGTGTGAGAGTTGCGGCGCGATGAACTGGTTGATTACCAGCACGGTAACCAGCATCAGACCGGCAAAAAAGGCGACAAGTGTCGCGGTGAAACGGGATTGTGTTGTTTTGAACATTATGTGTGCCCTTACCCTGGTTGGCGAGTTGCCTGATCGAGGTTAACGGCGTGTTAATGGGGAACTTGAGGTGAGCGAGATCACAAAGCAGTGAAATAGTTGATTTGGGTGATAATTTAAAATCGTAGGGTCGGCATTGATGCCGACCTGATTTACGGTGCGGGGGTTTCCACCACTTCCTGCCGTGGCCGAAACACATGATTATTGCCGTCCGCCAGCAAACGTTGCAGCAGCTGCTGCCCACCGCGATCGTCCGCCTGGGCGAACTGGCGTTCGGCCTCGGTAATTGGCGTGCACCACAGCAGATTCACGCGATCGCCATCGCGTTTCGGCAGGCGGAACTGCGCCGCTTCCGGGGCAAGATCATTCGCCAGCAGGAAACTTTCAAAGCCCACAGGGGCGACTTCCGACGCCAGCGTATGCCCTTCGCCAATCCAGGTCAGGCGCGCCCACGGCAGATGGGCAAACTCAGCCAGTGCGCTCGCCATCTGCACCGCGTTGGCTTCGGTCATCACTTCGCCGTCTACCGCCATCGCCAGCTCGACGCGGCGATACTGCGGGGCCAGCTCGTCAAACAGATGATCCACCTGCGGCATCGGGCGAATTCCCATGCCGAGAGTGAGAAAATACCAGACGCCATTGTGCAAGTGCTGCGAAATCGCCATCGGTGGCCAGTTGCCCTGATCGATGGAGTAATATTTTACCGACTCGCCAAACTGCGCCTGATAACACTGCATCAGCTCGCGCTGCACCACATCCCACAAATGGCCGTCGTGCCAGTCGCGCCAGAAGTGGCGCTGTTGCTCTGCGCGCGCGTAGTAATCGTTGGTGGAGGCCGACCCAAGCGGCGCGGTCAGGCGATTCTCTTTGATGCAGGCAGCAGAAAAACTCACCTGCTTATCCTGATACAGGCTCCAGCCGGGGATCACCGCCAGCAGCTGGCCGTAATACCACAGCGCTGCGCCGTCATCGCTGGGCTCCCACAGCACCTGTAATCCCGCCGGATCGAGCATCGGCTCGGCTTCCAGCGTGCGGCAATACTCGGCACTCAGCAGCGGCGCGATGCCCTGCTCCATCGCTTCACGATCTTCCTGCGCGGGTGCAGGCAGCAGGTTACGCAGCCAGCAGCCGCGCACCGCGTATTGGCTGCGAAACAGGTCATTCGGCCAGATATAAAAATAGGCCGTGCGCGCATCCTGCTCGACGATTGCGGTTAGTGTGTGTTGCTGATTCGGCACCTCAGCAATCAGAGGTTGGTGGGTCATAACGCCTCGATATTACCTGGAGGAATCCATTTTCCCCGAGAATAGAGCAGGATCGGCACTCGTGCCATGTGACACAAGGGTAAAACTCTCAAAGTGCGGTGGGAAATAGATGAGAGCGGCTTATGAATCGCCGCTTAACTGGCTGACAAGCTTCAGATTAATTTGCGATTCTTTTACAATTTCGCGTGATATTGTTTGCACATTCGCCTCTTTGGAGCTGCCATCATGGTGCTACAAAACCTCGATCTGAACCTGCGGGATGTGGTTATTTTCGTGATGTTGGTGTGGCTGTTTATCCGCTATACGTGGGTGATGTCGTCGCTGACCTTATTGCTAGGCGGCGTGGCATTGCTGGTGTTATTACCGATTGATATCTATTACAGCTTGTTGCCGCTGGCGCTGATTGGCCTCGGGCTCGGCATGTTGCTGCATCATTATCAGCAACGTCAGCTGGCGTTAAAACGTCAAGCGCGCACACCGCGCACTTACACGAATAAGCAGGATGAGCTGCATCTGTAACCTTTAGCGGCCCATGCGCTGCATCGCACGCGTATAAGCGCCGCGCTGAATCGACCAGCGCAGCAGTGCGGCGATCACCGCCATTTCCCGATCCACCCGCCACTGCGTCAGCGGCGCAACCGGCTGCTGGATCTGCTGTTGCGCCCAGTCCGGCAGCAATCCCATCCCCGCTTTCAGCATCACGCGCATTGCCGGTTTTGCCTGCCAGCTGGGCGCGGGCGCGTTGATCAATAACTGCATCACCTCCAGCGTGCGCGCATCGCAGATCAACTCAGGCCGCATCATCTGAAGATATGCCTCAACCGCCTCCACGCTTTTCGGCACCCGCTGCGCACCTAGCGCTTCGGCAACTAATGCCGCTTCCTGATAATAGCGATCCTGATCGGCGAGGCTGAGCTGCGGATTTTTATAGCGCACATGCGCCGCCAGAAAACGGCTGGTTTCCGCGACGTGCACCCAGGTGAGCAGATGCGGATCGCTGGCGGCATAAGGCTTGCCCGCGTTATCAACACCGGTCACGCGCAGGTGAATACGTTTGACGCGGTCGATCAAGATATTGGCATCGGCGGTGTTACCGAAGGTGGTGACGGCAATAAACTGGCTGGTGCGGCGCAGGCGGCCCATCATGTCCTGACGGAAATTGGAGTGATCCCACACGCCCGCCAGCGCCGCCGGATGCAGCATTTGCAGCATCAACGCGCTGATGCCGCCGCACAGCATGGAGGTGAAGTCGCCGTGGACGCGCCAGATAACGTGGTCCGGGCCAAATAAGCCGGGATCGCCAGGCGGTTGCGAGATGTCGAATTCGTTGAGTGACAGGCCGTTGAGGCGGAAGACTTGCTGTTGGATGCGTTCGCGGATGTTCATGGGTTTGTGCGCTCGTTGGCCAGGTCGGCATAAATGCCGACCCTACAAATCAGTGAAGCATAACATGTAGGGTCAGCGTTCATGCTGACCGAACCAAAGAGCGCAACAAGCTTACTTACAGATAATCAAACTGCGCATCCTGAGTGCGCACCGAATCCAGTCCAATCATTACATTGATTTTGCCTGGCTCGGCGATGTGCTGCATCTTCTGGTTCCAGAATTTCAGCGCATCAACGTCGATCTTAAACTTCACGGTCTGTGATTCACCGGCTTTCAGCATGATGCGCTGGAAGCCGCGCAGCTCCTGCACCGGACGGCTGATGCTGGCCACCGGATCGTTAAGATAGAGCTGCACCACGGTCGCACCATCGCGTTTACCGCTGTTGGTGACGGTCACTGACGCCTCCACCGAACCGTTACGCGGCATGGTGCGCGAAGACATCTTCACCGGTGATACGCTGAAGGTGGTGTAGCTCAGACCGTAACCAAACGGATAAAGCGGACCATTCACCGCATCGTAGTAATGCGAAGTGTACTTGTTCGGCTTGGCGAAGTTGTACGGACGACCGGTTGGCAAATGGTTGTAGTAAATCGGAATCTGGCCCACGGAACGCGGGAAGGAGACCGGCAATTTGCCTGACGGGTTGTAATCGCCAAACAGCACATCAGCGATGGCGTTGCCGCCTTCGGTGCCGCTGAACCAGGTTTCCAGCATCGCATCGGCTTGCTTATCTTCATTGACCACCGTCAGCGGACGGCCGTTCATCAGCACGATCACCAGCGGTTTACCGGTGGCTTTCAGCGCCGCCAGCAACTTCTGTTGGCTAGGTGGAATAACGAGATCGCTGCGGCTGGAGGCTTCATGCGCCATGCCTTGCGCTTCACCGACTGCGGCCACCACCACATCAGCTTTTTTCGCCTGTGCTACCGCTTCATCAATCAGCTCCTGCGGCGAACGCTTATCCACGCTTACCGCTTGCTCATACAGATTGAGGAAGTCCTGAATGCCTTTGTTGTCGCTGATGTTCGCGCCTTTGGCGTACAGCACCGTGCCTTTACCCGCCATCGCATTGCGCATGCCTTGCAGCAGCGGGATCGATTGTTTCGCTACGCCAGCCGCCGACCAGCTGCCCATGATGTCGCGCTGGCTATCCGCTAACGGTCCCACCAACGCAATGGTGGCGTCTTTTTTCAGCGGCAAGGTTTCACGCCAGTTTTTCAGCAACACAATGCTTTTGCGCGCCACATCACGCGCTTCGGCGCGGTGCAAACGGCTTTCGGCATTGGTGTCCTGCGGATCGCTCTCCTTCGGTCCTAAATGGCTGTAAGGATCGTTAAACAGGCCCATGTCATATTTGACGTTCAGCACGTGGCGCGCGGCATCATCCACTTCCGCCATGCTCACCGCGCCGCTCTTCACCAGGCCCGGCAGGTATTTGCTGTAGTATTCGTCGCTCATGCTCATGTCGATGCCTGATTTCATCGCAATGCGCACCGCATCCTGCGGATCGCTGGCTACACCGTGTTTAATCAGTTCTTTAATCGCACCGTGATCGCTAATGGTGATGCCTTTGAACTTCCAGTCGCCGCGCAGGATATCTTTCAGCAGCCAACTGTCCGCCGTGGCTGGCGTGCCATTCAGCGAGTTGAGCGCCACCATTACGCCACCGCTGCCGGCATCCAATGATGCTTTATACGGCGGCAGATAATCCTGGAACAGACGCTGCGGGCTCATGTCGACGGTGTTGTAATCACGTCCACCTTCCACTGCGCCGTAGGCCGCGAAGTGCTTCACGCTGGTCATTATCGAGAAGCGATCCGCCGCGCTTTTGCCCTGCATGGCTTTTACCATGCTGCTGCCCATTTGTGCGCTGAGGAAGGTGTCTTCACCGAAGCCTTCCGAGCCGCGTCCCCAACGAGGTTCGCGTGACACATCAACCATCGGTGCCCACGTCATATTCAGGCCGTCATCTGCGGCTTCATAAGCAGAGACGCGTCCCACCTCGGCGATGGCATCCAGATCCCAGCTCGCCGCCAGGCCGAGTGGAATCGGGAAGATGGTGCGCTGACCGTGCACTACGTCATAGGCGAAGAACAGCGGAATTTTCAGGCGGCTGAGCTGCATCACCTGATCCTGCATGGCGCGAATATCCTGACGCGTCACGGTGTTAAAAATTGCCCCGACCTGACCATGCTGAATCATGTCGCGAACCGCCGATTTTGGCGTATCCGGTCCTACGCTGATCAAACGCATCTGCCCGATTTTTTCATCGAGGGTCATTTTGCTGAGCAGCTGATTCACAAAGGCGTCGCGCGCCTGTTCAGTCATCGGATGTGGGCCAAACAAGTCGTCCGCGAAAGCGGGCTGAATGGCTAAGGAGACAGCGAGGCTAACAGAGTAAATCCATTTCATCAGGTCGGGTTCTCTTAAGTGACTGCGCAATATCGAAATAACCGGGGCAGTTTGCCACAAGATGAGGATAGCAGGTAGCCGCCATGTCACACCGCGACCCTGTCGCTGACGCGTGCTACAGTAAATGCGCCATGTTAAAGACAAGGATAGGCCAATGAATAACAACACTTCGCACCCTACTCTGCTCGCCGAACTGCGTCGTCTGGTCGGATCGTCGAACCTGTTAACCGACGCGGAGCAAACCGCGCGCTACCGCAAAGGTTTTCGCTCCGGCGAAGGCGAAGCGCTGGCGGTGATTTTTCCCGGTTCGCTGCTTGAGCTATGGCGGGCGTTGCAGGCGCTGGTGAGCGCCGATGCGATCATTTTAATGCAGGCCGCCAACACCGGCCTGACCGAAGGTTCCACGCCAAACGGCAACGATTACGATCGTCCGGTGGTGATCATCAGCACCTTGCGTCTGGATAAATTGCAGCTGATCGACAGCGGCAAACAGATCCTCGCCTTCCCCGGCAGCACGCTGTATCAGTTGGAAAAAGCGCTGAAGCCGCTCGGACGCGAGCCGCATTCGGTGATCGGTTCCTCCTGCATTGGCGCCTCGGTGATGGGCGGAATTTGCAATAACTCAGGCGGATCGCTGATCAAACGCGGTCCGGCCTACAGCGAAATGGCGCTGTTTGCACAGATTGATGCCAGCGGCAAACTCAAGCTGGTAAACCATCTCGGCATCGATCTCGGCCATTCGCCGGAAGAGATGTTGGGTCGGCTGGATGACGATCGCTGGCAGCAGAGTGATGTGCGCTGGGATGAACGTCACGCCTCGGATCACGAATACGCCGAGCGCGTGCGCGATATTAATGCGCAGACGCCAGCGCGCTTCAACGCCGATGAGCGCCGCCTGTTTGAAGCTTCTGGCTGCGCCGGGAAGCTGGCGGTGTTTGCCGTGCGTCTGGATACCTTCCCCACCGAACCGCAGCAGCAGGTGTTCTATATCGGCACCAACAATCCGGCGGAGCTAGGCGATATTCGTCGCCATATTCTGGCGGAGTTTACCCATCTGCCGGTGGCGGGCGAATATATGCACCGCGACATTTTCGACATCGCCGAGGTGTACGGCAAAGATACTTTCGTGATGATCGATAAACTCGGCACCGACAAAATGCCGCTGTTTTTCACCCTTAAAGGCCGCGTGGATGCCTGGCTTAGCAAGCTGAGCTGGGTGAAACCGCATCTCACCGATCGTTTATTACAGCGCGTCAGCGGCTGGCTTCCGGCGCATCTGCCCAAACGCCTTAAACTGTATCGCGATAAATATGAGCATCACCTGATGCTGAAGATGTCTGGCGACGGCGTGGCCGAAGCGCAGGCTTATCTGACCGAATATTTCCGCGAAGGCGGTGGCGCGTTTTTCGCCTGCGACGCCAAAGAGGGCGCGCACGCGTTCCTGCATCGCTTTGC
The DNA here is from genome assembly GCF_014193275.1 of Enterobacter sp. Sphag1F. NCBI lineage: Bacteria > Pseudomonadati > Pseudomonadota > Gammaproteobacteria > Enterobacterales > Enterobacteriaceae > Enterobacter > Enterobacter sp. Sphag1F. Next base: position 694,004 of record NZ_JACHZD010000002.1, read on the forward strand.
TGCCGCTGGTGCTGCGGTGCGTTATCACGCGGTGCATGCCGATGAAGTGGAGGACATTCTGGCGCTGGATATCGCGCTGCGTCGTAATGATGAGGAGTGGTTTGAGCGCCTGCCGGCCGAGTTCGATAACGATTTAAGCCATCGTCTCTATTACGGCCACTTCTTCTGCCACGTGTTCCATCAGGATTACATCGTGAAAAAAGGCGTGGATGCGCATGCGCTGAAAGAGAAGATGCTGGCGATATTAGCCGCGCGCGGTGCCGAATATCCGGCCGAACATAACGTCGGCCATCTGTATCAGGCAAAACCGCAGCTGCAGGCGTTTTATCAGCAGCTCGATCCTACCAACAGTTTTAATCCGGGGATTGGCAAAACCAGTAAACAGAAAGGTTGGGCGGTGAAGGTTTGATCCAGTGCGGTTGTTGTTAAGGTGGCCATGAATGGCCACCCTACGGATTTATGGCAACGGATCGCTTTGCTGATCTTGTGCTGCGGCCAAAGCGCGGCGCTCGATAATCATGGTTTGCGGCGTTGACAGCATAATGCCCTCTTTGCGCAGACGCGTCAGAATATCGAACAGCAAATCACTCTTGGCGCCGGAAATCTGGCGCTGACCCGCCACGTTGCCGGTGACACTTAACACGATGCCCGCCGGCGTCAAATCTTTGAACGACACTGACGGCTCTGGCGTCTCCAGAATGCGTTCGTTCTCCTGATACACTTCCAGCAGAATTTCACGCACGCGCACCGGATCGATATCCAGCGGGAAGGTCAGCAAGATGGTGACCACGCCTTGCGCATTGCCCATGGTGGCGTTACGCACGTTCTGCGAGATAAACTGCGAGTTCGGCACAATCACCGTCGATTTGTCGCCCAGCTGAATTTCGGTGGCGCGCACGTTGATGCGACGAATATCCCCTTCAATGCCGCTGATGCTTACCAGATCGCCGACTTTTACCGGACGCTCGGTCAACAGAATCAGGCCAGAGATAAAGTTCTTCACGATCTCCTGTAAACCAAAACCGATACCGACCGACAAGGCGCTGACGATCCACGCCAGCTTGTTCCACTGCAGGCCCATAATCGATAGCGTCAGCAGGATAATCAGCACGTAACCGATGTTGCTGAACAGCGTCACCAGCGACACGCGCATGCCGACATCCATGGTGGTTTTTGGCAGGAAATCTTTATCCAGCCAGCGACGCACCGAACGCAGCACGTAAATCCCCACCACCAGACAAAGAATCGCATTAACCATGTGCGCTGGCACAATGTTCAGCGACTCCAGCCCTTTACCGCCCCAGAATTCAATCACCTTCTGGATCAGCTCAATCGGCGTTGACGAGGCAAAAGTGCCGTTCAGCAGCGCCAGCGCCAGAATCGCAATCAGCAAGGTTTTACCCAGCGCGCTGAGCAGCGTCGCCGCCTGTTGCAGGTAGCGCTCATCGATATTCAGCGTGGTTTGCAGGCGCTTGCCGGTGGCATTGCTGGTGGAGAACAGGCTTTCGCAGCCGTCATTCACCAGATGGCTGAGGAAGTAGAACGAACCAAACAAGATGCCGCACCAAATCACCTCATAACTGAGGAAGCGCGCCAGCGTGACGTAACCAATAATCAGCGATATCAGAATGCCCAGTGCCGTCAGCATCAGCGCCAGCTGCACCAATCCCACCAGCGTTGAACGCGCTTCAGGCTGATGGCCTTCCTGCACCATGCGGCGGCGTACGCGGTTGATGCGCATGCCGATCGCCAGTCCGGTGCTGCCGATCAGCAGCGCGGTCAAGCCGTTAGCAAAAATGGTGGTATTCAGGCTGGTGCCGACGCTGTAGTTGAAGGCTTCCACCGTCTGGAAAACAAACACCAGCGCCGCAGTGAATGGCGGGAACGGTTTTAGCGCCTGCGCCACTTCGTTGGAGATGGCCGGCAGACGCCAGCTTGGGCGACGGGTTGAGAGAAACGCGCGGCCTAAACCGGCAATCAAGCCGCAATAGACGCTGAGCTGCACCAGTCGCTCGACAAAATCCTGCACATCGCCAGAGACTTCGTCGCGGCGCGTAAAGGCCAGCGCGATGAAGTTGAAAGTTAGCACCACCGCCGCCAGCGTGGTGAGCGCGGTGGTGGCGGCGAGGAAGCTACGACGTAAGCGCCCTTCCGGCATTTTATGAATGCTGACCCAGGCAAAGAACTCTTCGCTGTAGCGGCGTCCCAGCGTCATCACCAGCATCGCCGCAAACAGCCAGGCGATGGTGCCAAAACGCCAGCCTGACTCCCACGACAGCGCGGCGGTGTCCTGCAATTCGGCGATAAAATCGCTGATCTTCTCGCCATCGAGATCCTGGCTGCTCATCACGGGTGCCCAAAAGCGCGGGCCGAGGATACTGCCAGAGTTCAACGCCAGCTGGCTTTTCAGCTGGTCACGACGCAGGTTGACGATCTGCGATGACAGCACCAGCGCACCGTTTTTGATGCCATCGGCTTGTTTGATCTGATCATCCAGCTTGGCTTTCTGGCTCTCCAGCGCCGCACGTTTGCGTGTCACTTCGGGCGTCTCTTTCACGCCGCTGTCGGCTTTGGGTGCCGGGCCGAGCACCGCTAACTGGGCATCCAGCTGCTGACGCTGTGGCACCAGCGCCTGGCCGAGGGTTTCGGCATTACCGGAAAGCTCGAGCGCCATCTCGTTGAGCTGGTTGAGCTGGCTTTCATTGGTATCGCCTGAGACCTGGCCTTTAATTTTGTCGAGAATTTTCTGCATCTTAGGCAGCTCGACCGAGGCGTTAACCTTGGGCGCGGCGTCTTCTGCCTGATCGTTGGGCGGAGTATCAGCGGCCACGCTCAGCGTGGGGGCTAGCAGCACTAACAGCAGTAAAAATGGGGTAAACAGGTGACGGAACTTGAACATATGAGTGAGATTCCAGCGTAATAACAGCCGATAAACGCAAGTGCGATCGTGAATGGCGGCTAGTTTAAGACGTTGCCGACACTGAAACTATAGGAATGAAGGTGTAAAACTTTGGCGCTAACGATAAGAGATTTTGTCGGTAACCGGGATAAATCAGGTCGCCATTAATGGCGACCCTACGACAGATTGCAGATTACCTGCGAATGATTATTCCGCCTCGTTGTTGCTGGCAGTCAAACCGGACTTCTGCTTTTTATACGCCAGCGCCGCGGCCGGAACCGGTGCGGCTTTGCCGGTTTCCAGCCAGTCGCGCAGGCGATTAGCATCGGCGAAATGGGTGTATTTGCCAAAGGCATCCAGCACCACCAGCGCCACCGGACGGTTGTTGATCACCGTGCGCATCACCAGGCAATGCCCGGCTTCGTCGGTGTAACCGGTTTTGGTCAGCTGAATACGCCAGTCGTTTTTGTACACCAGATGATTGGTGTTACGGAACGGCAACGCGTAGTTCGGATGTTTAAATACCGCAGTATCTTCTTTGGTGGTACTCAGTTCGCCAATCAGCGGGTACTGACGCGTGGCTTTCACCAGCTTGACCAAATCTTCCGCGCTGGAAACGTTCTGAATCGACAGGCCGGTTGGCTCCACATAGCGCGTGTGCGTCATGCCGAGTGCACGCGCTTTGGCGTTCATGGCGCGGATAAACGCATCGTAACCGCCTGGATAGTGATGCGCCAGGCTGGCGGCAGCACGGTTTTCCGAGGACATCAGCGCCAGCAGCAGCATATTGCGGCGGCTGATTTCGCTGTTCAGTTTGACGCGGGAGAACACGCCGCGCATCTCAGCGGTATGGCTAATATCCACCGACAGCATTTCATCCATCGGCAGCTTGGCATCCAGGACCACCATCGCCGTCATCACTTTGGTGAGTGAAGCGATTGGACGTACGCGGTTAGGATGGCTGGAAAACAGCACTTTGCCGTTTTCCAGATCAACAATCATGGCACTGCCGGAGGCGATTTGCGGTTGGGCAATCGGCGCCAGGTTAGAGAGTGCCGCCGGCGCAGCCAGCGCGGGCGTTACAGCGGCTGGCGCGGCGACAAACAGCGCCAGCGACAGCAAGGAAATACGCATTTTTGCAGACATCGTGTCAAAAAAATCCGGTAAGGAGTTTTGCGCTGTGTTGAGACACAGGCCGCCCGCAACAATCCAGACGGGATGCGGGCTGGCAGCAGTATCATACGCACTTACCTGAGAAATTTCTTATCGAGATTGTTTCTGGGCGTTAAAAAGGTCGCCATAAAAGACGACCTCACGGGTTGGGTGCGTTTTAGGGGAAGGTCGCCATGAATGGCGACCCTACGAGTTGAGTGTGTTTTTTGTAGGGTCGCCATTTATGGCGACCTGGCTAACGTCAGAACAACCGCGGCCCGTAACCCCACAAAATCACCGTCAGCGCCAGCAGCACTTCAAACACCAACACACCGATCGCCAATGTTGAACCGGAGAAACGCAGGCTCTCTTCACGGTCGATGCTCAGGAACACCGGGATGCCGACGTAAAGCAGATAACCGGTGTACACCAGCGCCACCGCACCCGCCAGCACGCAAAGCCATACCAACGGATAGAGCGCCACCAGCCCGCTGAGGAACAGCGGCGTTGCCACATAGCCGGCAAACACCGTGCAGCGCTGCAGGCTAGGACGCTGCGGATAGTTTCGCGCCATCCAGTGGATCACCCGCCCCATCACCGCCACGCCGCCGAGAATAATCAGATAGAACAGAATGCCGAGACCGATACCGGTCAGTAGATTGAGTTGTACGAATTGCCCTTCGCCCAGATTCCAGCCCAGTTGCGTGGTCCCGATAAAGGCGCAGATCACCGGGATCGCCGCCATTAGCAGAACATGATGGGTGTAATGGTGCGAAACGCTCTCATTTTCCTGTTTAATATCGCGCATTTCCTGACCTGGATGCGCCAGTAAACCCCAGACATGATTCATACATCTACTCCTTTGCTGCGATGGGCTGCCCTTACAGCTAACGGCCTGATCAACGGAGGCAGCGTTAACTCAAGTATAATCGTCAGCGCCGTTTTTGCGGGTCGCCACACAAATTAAGCCGCTGGTATACACTAATAGCGATTTCACACTTTGCAGGGAGGATAATTTGCATCTCGATATCAATGGATTAATTACCCAATACGGTTATCTGGCGCTGCTGATTGGTTGTATCGCCGAAGGGGAAACGTTCACGCTGTTGGGCGGTGTGGCGGCGCATGAAGGCTTATTGCACTTCAGCGGCGTGGTGCTGGCGGCAATGGCGGGCGGCATTATTGGCGATCAGCTGCTGTTCTGGCTGGGACGTCGTTATGGCACGCGTATTTTGCGCCGTTTCAGTAAACATCAGGAAACTATCGGCAAAGCTAATCGGCTGATTCGCAAACATCCCAGCCTGTTCGTGATTGGCGTGCGCTTTATGTATGGCTTTCGCATTGTCGGGCCGATCATCATCGGCACCAGCCATCTCAAGCCGCTGCGCTTCTTTATTTTGAATGTGATTGGCGCGGCGCTGTGGTCGCTGATCTTTGTTTCGCTGGGCTACTTTGCCGGACAGATCGTCGCGCCGTGGCTGCACAAAATCGATCAGCACCTCAAGCCGGTATTGTGGCTGGCGGCGGCGGTGATTTTCGGCATCGTCCTGCGCTTTATCATTCGCCACTGGAACCGCCGCCGCGCCGGTTAATTACTGGTGGTAACCCTTAAACTGTGGATTGGCCAGCATAAAACCACCGTCGACAATAAACGATTGTCCGGTGGTATAGGTTGCCCACTCCGAGCAGAGCCACGCCACTAAACTCGCCACTTCACGCGTATCGCCGGGACGCCCAATCGGGATTTCCGGCATACGTCGCCCTTGCTGATCATCTTTCATATCGTTCATTGCGGTGGCAATTGCGCCCGGCGCGACCGCGTTCACCAGAATATGGTGCGGCAACAGACTCAACGCCATCGACTTGGTCAGGCCACCAAGCGCATGTTTGGCGGCGGTATAAGCAGTGGCATCCGGCAGTGGCGTGTGTTCATGCACCGAGGTGATGTTGATGATGCGTCCGCCGTCGCCCTGATCCACCATATGGCGCGCGGCAATCTGCCCACACAGAAACGCGCCATCGACATCCACATTGAACACCTTGCGCCAATCCTCAAAGGTGACGTCGAGAAAGTCGGCTTTGGTCATCACGCCGGCGTTGCTCACCAGCACATCGATGCGCCCCAGCGAGTTGATCAGCTGTGCCAGTTGCTGCGCGCCAGCTTGCGGATCGGAGAGATCGACCTGCCGCACCTGCGCCTGCTGTCCACGGCTCTCCACCATGCGTGCGGTTTCCTGGGCGCCCTCTTCATCCGAACTCCAGGTGATGCCAAGCGTATAGCCCGCTTCGGCCAGCATCACCGCACAGCTGCGACCAATGCCAGAACTGGATCCGGTGACCACAGCGACTTTCTGTTTTCCTGAGCTCATAACATTCTCCTGATTGAGGGTGTCTTTACAGTATAGAAGTTATCCTTCTGTGCCTCGGCGCCGCCGAATCTGCCGTTTCGTCTATAGTTAACAATTACATACGCATTAGGGGGCACGATGAGCGAGATAAAACGAAGAATAGACGACCACGGTGTGATTGGTGATTTACGCACCTGCGCCCTGATCGCGAATGACGGCACCATCGATTATTTGTGCTGGCCGGAGCTCGATAGCCCGTCGGTTTTCGCCGCCTTGCTCGACAGCGATGAGGCAGGCCTTTTCTCCCTCGCGCCGGACTGGAAACATGCCCGCCAGCAGCAGCTTTACCTGCCTGATACCAATATTCTGCAAACCCGCTGGCTGGATGACGCGGGCGTAGCAGAGATTACCGATTACATGCCGATTTGCGATGAACACAGCAAAGTGCCGCGTATCGTGCGTCGCGTGAAAATGGTACGCGGCACGGCAAAATTTCATCTGCTGTGCGCCCCGCGCCATGACTATGCACGCGCCGAAACCACCACCGAGCTGCGGCCCGGCGGCATCGCGTTTCTGGCGCCCGGACAACCCACGTTGCGTCTGAGCGCTACAGTGGTGATGACGCGCGAAAATCACAGCGCGGTGGCGGAATTCACCCTGAAAGCCGGTGAAACCGCCGAATTTGTCTTTGGTAACGATGACGATGCCAACGTGGCCAAGATCGCTACCGAGCAGTGTTTCCATGACACGCTGCAGTACTGGCGGCGCTGGAGCAGCCACAGTTCCTATCGCGGTCGCTGGCAAGAGATGGTGACGCGTTCGGCGCTGGCGCTGAAGCTGCTAACCTCGCATCAGCACGGTTCAATCGCCGCAGCCGCCACCTTTGGCTTACCGGAAGAGTTGGGCGGCGAGCGCAACTGGGATTATCGTGCCTCGTGGATCCGCGATGCCTCGTTCAGCATGTACGCGCTAATGCGCCTCGGCTACACCGAAGAAGCGCGCGACTTTACCAAATGGGTCGGCCGCTGCGTTGAACACAGCCACGACGATACGCCACACTTACAGGTGATGTATCGCCTCGACAGCGGCACCGAACTGCACGAAACCGAGTTGCTCAATCTTTCCGGCTACGCCAATTCGCGTCCAGTGCGCATCGGCAATGATGCCTGGCGTCAGACGCAGCTCGATATTTATGGCGAGCTGATGGATGCCATTTATCTCGCCAACAAATATGGCGAGGCGATTTCACATCGCGGCTGGAAGTACGTCTCCGATATGATCGATTACGTCTGCGTTAACTGGAATCAGCCCGATGCTGGCATCTGGGAGATGCGCGGTGAGCCGGAGCATTTCCTGCATTCACGCCTGATGTGTTGGGTAGCATTGGATCGCGCGCTGCGATTGGGCATGAAGCGTTCATTGCCGATGCCGTACGAACGCTGGGATCGGGTGCGCAGCGAGATCCGCGACGATATCTGGCAGAACTTCTGGAACCCGGAACTGGGCCATTTCACCGCCACGCGCGGCGGAACCTTCCTTGATGCGTCGATGCTGCTGATGCCGCTGGTGCGCTTTGTCAGCTCCACCGATCCCGACTGGATTTCGACGCTGGATGCGATTAAAACGCATCTGGTGAGCGACGGTTTAGTTCGGCGCTATAACATTCACGAGACGCCTGCCGATGCTTTAACCGGTGGAGAAGGCTCTTTTGCCGCCTGTTCCTTCTGGTATGTGGAGTGTCTGGCGCGTGCGGGTCGCGTACATGAGGCGCATTTTGAGTTTGAAAAGCTGCTGAGTTACGCCAATCCGCTCGGTTTGTATGCCGAAGAGTTTACTTCGCACGGCGAAGCATTGGGTAACATGCCGCAGGCGTTGACGCATCTGGCATTAATCAGTGCCGCTTTTTTCCTCAATCGTAAACTGAGTAATGAAGTGACGCTGTGGCAGCCGTGAAAATTCACATTTTGGGCTGCGGATCCAAGAGAATTGTCTGGTAAAGACAAGGAATTGCGTAAAGTATCTGCAGCCAGTAAAAATCCTGATTTCCATCAATGCGTCAATGCACATATAATGCGCAGCGGGTCATACTGACCACGATGGATTCGACACACTGACAAGCCTGAAACATGGCCATAACGACTTGAAAAACATGAAAATGAGCATTCGCGCGTTCGCTTCACTCGCCCTCGCACTGGCGGCGTTCAGCCAGTCGGCATTTGCAGTAGTCTATCCGCTGCCGCCGGCTAACAGCCGTCTGATCGGCGAAAACATTGAAATCACCGTACCTGATGACAGCAAACTTCCGCTGGAAGCCTTTGCTGCTCAGTATCAGATGGGCCTCAGCAACATGCTGGAAGCCAATCCGGGCGTTGACGTTTATCTGCCGAAAGCTGGCACTAAAATGATCATCCCACAGCAGCTGATTCTGCCTGACGCGCCGCGTGAAGGCATCGTGATCAACAGCGCTGAGATGCGTCTTTATTACTACCCGAAAGGCACCAAGACTGTAGTCGTGCTGCCAATCGGTATCGGCGAGCTGGGTAAAGATACGCCGATCAACTGGACTACTGCGGTTGAGCGTAAGAAAGATGGCCCAACCTGGACGCCAACCAAAGCGATGCACGCAGAATATGCGGCACGCGGCGAGAGCATTCCTGCGGTGTTCCCGGCTGGCCCGGATAACCCGATGGGTCTGCACGCGCTGTATATCGGCCGTCTGTATGCAATTCACGGTACTAACGCCAACTTCGGTATCGGCCTGCGCGTGAGCCACGGCTGCGTGCGTCTGCGTGCTGACGACATCAAGTGGCTGTTCGACAACGTGCCGGTTGGCACGCGCGTTCAGTTCATCGATCAGCCGGTGAAAGCCACCGTTGAGCCAGATGGTTCGCGCTACGTGGAAGTGCACAACCCGCTGTCGACCACCGAAGAGCAGTTCAACTCACGCGAAGTGGTGCCGATCAACCTGACTTCCGCTGTGACCAAAGTGATTGCTGATGCCAGCACCAACCAGGATGCGGTCAACAACGCTATCCAGGCGCGTAACGGTATGCCGATCAAGATTAACGGTCCAGCAGGCGAAGTTCAGCCAGCACCGGTTCCGGTTCAGGAGTCTTCTGATGCATTGCCGAAAGAAGAGCCAATGACACCGCAAGGTATCAACGGCGCAGCGCCAGCGGCGCAGCCGACCACCAGCCTGTAATCGCGGTTGAAGATGTGAAGAGCCAGCCTGCGGGCTGGTTTTTTTGTGCGCGCGTTAAGAAGGTCGCCATGAATGGCGACCCTACGTAAACGGCAAGATCGCCATTCATGGCGACAGCGTCCGTTCCGGGTTTTGTAGGGTTGCCATTTATGGCAACCTTGCCAAATCAATCCCGCGGTCGTCGAAACGCCAGCCAACCCGCCACCAACGTAAACGCCAGCACCACCAACACCAGCAGCAAAAAGCCGTGCGGATTATTCGCCAGCGGAATGCCGCCCACGTTCATACCAAAAAATCCCGCCACGATATTGATCGGCAGCGCCAGCACGGTAATCACCGTCAGCAAAAACAGCGTGCGGTTACTCTGCTCCATTAATCGCGCGGCGATCTCTTCCTGCAACAAACGAATGCGTTCCATCAAACTCGCAAGGTCATTCAGCGCCACGCTGAACTCTTCGGTGAAAATCCTCAGCTCGCCTAATGGTTCGCGCTTCAGCCATTTGGGCGGACGATTCAACAGACGGAACAACGCCGCCGGCTCCGGTGCCAGCAAACGCTGCACGCGCAGCAGCATACGTCGCAGCTGCCCCAGCTCGCGGCGATTGGTTTTGATCGCCGCACTCAGCAACCGCTCTTCAATCGCATCCACCGCCTGACTGGATCGCCGCACCACTTGCTCCAGCTGCGCTTCCTGCTCGCCAAGCAGCCACAGCAGCATCGCATCCGGCTCGGCGAACTTCAGGCGGTCCATCTGCTGATGCATGCGTTCAATCATGCCAACCGGGCGAAAACGCGCGGTGACCACCACACGCGGGCAGCACCACATCCACAGCGTGGCGTTCTGCGTGCTGCGTTCCTCTTTACTGAAAGTCACGTCATTGAGCACCGCCAGCAGCGCATCGTTTTGATGGGCTAAACGGGTGCGCGGCGAAGCCGAATGTATCTCGTCGAAAAAATCGTGGTCTACGCCAAAGTGGTCCTGAACCCAACGCTCTGCACGCGCATGATTGAGGTTGATGTGCAGCCAGATAAAGTACGACTCCGGCAGTTGCTGCTGCGCCAGCTGAGCCGCTTCGCGCGCATTGAGGCGCTGGGGCGGCGACGCGGGAGTAAACAGATAACCGTGAATCAATCCGGCGACTTCATTGTTGAAGTCCGGCAGCGAGGCGAGTGGTAGTACGGGCTGGAGCATTAGCAGGTCATTCCGCAACGGTCAGATCCACAGCGTGCGACAGCTTTGTTGCAGCACGATGACACAGCGTGATCGCCATCATCATTCTGTCATACAAACCACGTATCACACTGCCATTAACGGATGCCGTTCGAGCATCGTGATTTAACACTGAGGTGTTTTATGGCTGAAAACAGTTTACCTGCATCGACCTCCTCGTCCCACAGCGGACGCCCAAACCTTAACCGCGGCAACGGTCCAGCCTCACGCCTGATCTTTGTACTGTTGCTGATCGCTGGCCTGATGTATGCCGGCATTAACCTGTTTAATGACGTTGAAGAGACTGGCGCGCCGGTCACCAGTTATACGCCGTTCGTGCTGCTCGGCGTGGCGCTAATCATCGCGCTCGGCTTTGAATTTGTGAACGGTTTCCACGATACCGCCAACGCCGTAGCCACCGTGATCTACACCCATTCGCTGTCGCCGGGCGTGGCGGTGATGTGGTCCGGTTTCTGTAACTTTTTGGGCGTGCTGCTCTCCAGCGGCGTGGTGGCGTTCGGCATCATCTCGCTGTTGCCGGTGGAGTTGATTCTTCAAGCGGGCAGCGGCCACGGCTTTGCCATGGTGTATGCGCTGCTGTTCTCGGCGATTATCTGGAACCTCGGCACCTGGTATTTTGGTTTGCCGGCCTCCTCTTCGCATACGCTGATCGGTTCGATCATCGGCGTTGGCGTGGCGAACGCCTTGCTGCATGGTCGCAGCGGCACCAGCGGCGTGGATTGGGATCAGGCGATTAAAGTCGGTTATGCGCTGCTGCTGTCGCCAATTGTCGGCTTCGTCTGCGCCGCCCTGCTGCTGCTGGCGATGAAAGCCTTTATCCGCAATCGCCAGCTGTATGAAGCGCCAAAAGGCAATCAGCCGCCGCCGGTATGGATTCGCGGCTTGCTGATCCTCACCTGCACCGGCGTCTCTTTCGCGCATGGCTCGAATGACGGCCAAAAAGGCATGGGCTTAATCATGTTGATTCTGGTCGGCACCATGCCGATTGCCTACGCGCTGAACCGCTCGCTGCCGCCGGAGCAGATTCCGCGCGTCGCCGCATTAACTCAGGTGACGGAACAGCAGCTGCTGACGCTGCAACCGGCGCCCGCCGCCATGCCTGCGCCGCGTGAAGTTCTGACCGAATTCGTGCGCACCAACCAAAATCGCCCGCAAGTGTTACCGGCGCTCGGCATGATGCTCGGAGATATCGGTGATCAGATTCGCCGCTACGGCGCAGTGGAGAATATCCCGGCGCAGGCGGTGACCAACACGCGAAACGACATGTATCTGGCATCAGAAACCATCAAGCATCTGCAAAATGCCAAAGTGACGCTGCCGGAAGAGACCGCGCGCAACCTGGCGGCGGTGAAGAAAGAGCTGGATGCCGCCACGCGCTTTATCCCGATGTGGGTGAAAGTGGTGGTGGCGATAGCGCTGGGTCTCGGCACCATGGTCGGCTGGCGCCGCATCGTGGTAACGGTGGGCGAACGCATCGGTAAAACCCATCTCACCTACGCGCAAGGGGCCAGCGCCGAGCTGGTGGCGATGGCGACCATTGGCGCGGCGGATGTGTTTGGCCTGCCGGTTTCCACCACGCATGTGCTCTCTTCGGGCGTCGCCGGTTCGATGGCCGCCAACCGTTCAGGTTTGCAACTTTCCACCATCCGCAATCTGGGGATGGCGTGGGTGCTGACGCTGCCGGTTTCTGTATTACTTTCGGGGCTCCTTTACGCCCTGTTTATCCACCTGTAACGGGAGAAAATAATGGCGACACACGACAATAGCTTCCACAGCGAGACCTTTAATCAGCGTCTGCTGCAGGAGTTTTACGACAGCTACGACGAAGAGCTGGAGATGGAGCTGGATGACCTGCGTTTTAACGACAGCGACGAGCCGCAGGCGGATGACGATAAAGCCTTTCGTCGTCGTTATTTCCGCGAACTGCTGCATCTGCAAGGCGAGCTGGTGAAGCTGCAGGATTGGGTGATGCGCACCGGACATCGCGTGGTGATTCTGTTTGAAGGGCGCGATGCGGCGGGTAAAGGCGGCGTGATCAAACGTATCACTCAGCGTCTCAATCCGCGCACCTGTCGTGTAGCCGCCCTGCCCGCGCCCAACGATCGCGAGAAAACGCAGTGGTATTTTCAGCGCTATATCGCCCATCTGCCGGCCGCCGGTGAGATCGTGATGTTTGACCGCAGCTGGTACAACCGTGCGGGCGTTGAGCGCGTTATGGGTTTCTGCAACGAAGATGAAGTGGAAGAGTTTTACCGCAGCGTGCCGGAGTTTGAAAAAATGCTGACGCGCAGCGGCATCCAGATCATCAAATACTGGTTCTCAATCACCGATGAAGAGCAGGAATTGCGCTTCCTCAGCCGCATTCACGATCCGCTCAAACAGTGGAAACTGAGCCCGATGGATCTCGAAAGCCGTCGTCGCTGGGAAGATTACACCGAGGCGAAAGAGGAGATGCTGGAGCGCACCAATATTCCCGAAGCGCCGTGGTGGGTGGTACAAGGCGTGGATAAGAAGCGTGCGCGACTCAACTGCATCAGCCATTTGCTGCAGCAGATGCCGTACGAAGAGAGTGAAGCCAAACCGATTATGCTACCGCCGCGCGAACGTTCCGAAGACTATCGCCGCGCGCCGGTACCCGAGCACATGGTGGTGCCGGAGAAATACTAAAGCGCTTGCGCGGCCGTCTGGCGGCCGTGCTGTTGGTGCAGGCGCAGCGTGATGGCAAACGCGCCCAGCACCATCAGTGCCGCCGCAAGATAGACTGACTGCATGCCCCAATGACCAATCAGCAAGCCCGCTACCGGCCCGGTTAATCCCAGCCCTAAATCGAGAAACGCCGAATAGGTGCCAAGCGCCGAACCCTGATCCTGCTGCTGTACGCGCTTCACCGCTTCCACCCCGAGCGCCGGGAACACCAGCGAGAAACCGCCGCCGGTAAGGAACGCGCCCAAATCCACCAGCCAAATGCTGTCAGCCTGCCAAATCAGCAGCAATCCGGCACACTCCAGCACGAACGACACCAGCGCCACCTTCAGGCCTCCGAAACGTGTGATGTAGCGGCCAAAACCGAGGCGCACAATCACAAAGCCGAGGCTGAACAGCGTCAGCGCGAACGCGGCTCCGCTCCAGTCGCGGCTGGCGAAATAGAGGGTGATAAAGGTGGAGATCACGCCGAAGCCGATGGTGCCAAAACCGAGCGCCAGACCAAACATCCACACGCGGCTGACCACACGATGAAACGGAATGCGCACGCCGGCGGTGACACTGACGCCCGCTTTGCGGCTCGCCATCCAGAATCCGGCAACTCCCATGATCGCCACCAAACCCGCAAAGCCACTGATGCCAAACCATTGATTGAGCAGCACGCCGAGCGGCGCACCAATCGCCATGGCGAAATAGGTCGCCACGCCGTTCCACGAGATCACGCGCGCGGTTTGCAGCGGGCCGACAATGTTCATGCCCCACAGCGTGGATCCGGTGCTGCTAAAACTTTCACCGACGCCGAGGAACAGGCGCCCCGCCGCCAGCAGCGCCAGGCTCAACAGCGGCATATCGCTGCACAGCGCGGCGATAATCGATAGCACGCCGCTCATGCCGCAGAACACCAATCCCATCATCACCACGCGTTTTGGACCGTAGCGATCCGCCAGACGACCGGAGTGCGGGCGACTTAATAGCGTGGCGAAGTATTGCAGGCTGATGATCAATCCGGCGATAAACGAGCTGAATCCAAGCTGGTTATGCACGAATCCCGGCAGCACCGCGAGCGGCAAGCCCACCGAAAGGTAGCAAAAGAAAGTGAAGACAATGACGGAGAGAATACGTTTATTTAACTGAGCGTTACTCAGTACAGCGGCGTCAGACATGGAAGGTGGCGTCGGGGATCAGGATGAAAGTAGGCGATAACTATAACCTTAGCGTGCTAAGAGATCGCGGATTTTTTAATTATTAAGTTTATATGCACTTGTATGAGAAGGTCGCCATGAATGGCGTCCCTACAAAGGATTGGCGCGTTTTTCGTAGGGTGCGCAGCATTACGCCATAAATGGCGATCCGACAATGGTTTTGCGGAATTAAGTGATGATTGCTGATGCATGCCGCTCAATCGCGGTGGCGATTTCGGCGGAGACTTTGAGGGTGCGAACTTCGCTGAATAAGCCGTCGGCTTGGTGATACGCCTTGCGCAGGTAGCCAAGCCACTGCTTAATGCGCGCCACGTGATACATGCCGGTATCGCCCTGCTTTTCCAACTGGGTGTACTTCAGCAACAATGCGATCACATCAGGCCACGGCATCGGCGCTTCGTTGTACTTCACCACGCGCGCCAGGTTTGGCACGTTGAGCGCACCGCGCCCAATCATCACCGCATCGCAGCCGGTAATGCGCATGCAATCCTGCGCGTCCTGCCAGTTCCAGATTTCACCGTTGGCGATCACCGGAATACGCAGACGCTGGCGGATTTCGCCAATCGCCTGCCAGTTAATGCTTTCGGCGCGATAGCCATCTTCTTTGGTACGACCGTGCACCACTAATTCGCTGGCACCGGCTTGCTGCACCGCATCGGCGATTTCAAAGCGACGATCGCCGGAATCCCAGCCCAATCTCACTTTCACCGTCACCGGCAGATGATCCGGCACCGCTTCACGCATCGCTTTCGCGCCGCGATAGATCAGTTCGGGATCTTTCAGCAAGGTGGCACCGCCGCCGCTGCCGTTTACCAGCTTCGACGGACAGCCGCAGTTGAGATCTACGCCCCAGGAACCGAGCTCCACCGCGCGCGCGGCGTTCTCTGCCAGCCATTCGGGATATTGCCCGAGCAGCTGCATGCGAACGCGCGTGCCTGACGGCGTGCGGCTGTGGTTATGCAGCTCAGGACACAAACGATAGAAGGATTTTACCGGCAGCAGCTGATCGACCACGCGCAAAAACTCGGTCACGCATAAGTCATAATCATTAACCCCGGAGAGCAGCTCACGCACCAGCGAATCGAGCACGCCCTCCATTGGCGCCAGCAAAACCCTCATGACGTTAGGCGTTCCCGGTTTTCTTTGGTGCCGGACGACGACGACCGCTGTTGGCGGCTGGCGCGGCCTGGCTTGCGCCCTGCGCTGGACGACGCGCTGAACGCGCTTCACCCTGCGGACGAGGTGCATTGCCGCTGTGTGGACGAGAAACGTTGCCGCCCTGTCCGCGACCCTGGCCTTGACCGCGTCCACCCTGACCGCGACCGCCGCCCTGCTGCTGACGACCGTTCTGGATTGGCTCGGCTTTGATGCTTGGATCGACTTCGAAACCAGGCAGCTCGATGCGTGGGATTTCACGCTTCAGCAGACGCTCAATGTCACGCAGCAGTTTGTGTTCATCAACACACACCAGCGACAGTGCCGCGCCGGTAGCAGCTGCACGGCCGGTACGACCGATACGGTGCACGTAATCTTCCGCCACGTTTGGCAGCTCGTAGTTCACCACGTGTGGCAGCTCTTCGATATCCAGACCACGCGCCGCGATGTCGGTGGCAACCAACACGCGAATACCGCCAGATTTGAAGTCAGCCAATGCACGAGTACGAGCGCCCTGGCTCTTGTTGCCGTGGATCGCGGCGGCAGTGATGCCGTCTTTGTTCAGCTGTTCAGCCAGGTGGTTGGCGCCGTGTTTGGTACGGGTGAACACCAGCACTTGCTGCCAGTTATCACGGCCAATCATCAGCGACAGCAGTTCCCGCTTGCGCTTCTTATCCACGAAATGCACTTGCTGGGAAACCTGCTCAGATGCGGTGTTACGGCGCGCAACTTCAACCTGTTCTGGGTTGGTGAGCAGTTTTTCCGCCAGCGTTTTGATCTCGTCAGAGAAGGTGGCAGAGAACAGCAGGTTCTGACGCTTAGCAGGCAGACGCGCCAGCACGCGACGGATGTCGTGGATGAAGCCCATGTCGAGCATACGATCCGCTTCATCCAGCACGAGGATTTCAACCTGTGACAGATCAACTGCGTTCTGGTGTGCCAGATCGAGCAGACGGCCCGGTGTTGCCACCAATACGTCAACGCCGCCGCGCAGTTTCATCATCTGCGGGTTGATGCTCACGCCGCCGAAGACCACCAGCGAACGGATATCCAGATATTGGCTGTACTCACGCACGTTCTCGCCAACCTGAGCCGCCAGTTCGCGGGTCGGGGTCAGGATTAACGCACGCACCGGACGGCGGCCACGCGCCGTGGACGGTTTTGCAGTCAGACGCTGCAGCAATGGCAGCGTAAAGCCGGCGGTTTTACCAGTGCCGGTTTGGGCGCTCGCCAGCAGGTCACGACCAGCCAGCACCACAGGAATTGCCTGACGCTGAATAGGCGTCGGCTCTTGGTAGCCTTGTTCTGCTACCGCACGCAAAATATCGGCACTTAAGCCGAGAGAGTCAAATGACATGCAGGTGTATTACTCCGAACCGTCCTGATCGCCGTAAGCGATGTAGTTTTCAGGAGGGATATGACGCAAGCGCGGGGCTCACGTGTGAAAAGGGCACAAACTACCATGCGTAAGGGCGCGAGTTTAGCAGCTTTCCGCGCGTACAGCATCCATAAAAAAAGGAGCCGCATTCGGCTCCTTTTTGTCAGGTCCGCAGGATTGCGGTCCCTAATCGATCAACTGCGCTTCTTCTCGATGCGCTGGACCGGCTCTTTCGCCAGCAGTGATACCAGCGCCGGTCCCACCAACATCACCACGCCGAGGATACCAATCAGCAGGTTGTTGTGGATAAAGCGGGAGATCAGGAACAGCGTTAACATCGCTGCGCCAAAGTAGTACGTGGTGGTCACCTCTTCGAGGGAGTCACCCATTCTACGTAAACGGGCACTACGCTGCATGACCAGCATGGTAATAAATACCACCGCATAAGCTGCCACCAGGGTACTGCTCACTTCAACCAGCGCCCTATGTTTCCAGCCCCAAACCAGCGCGGCAATCACCAGCAGGTGCATTGCAATGTGCAAACAGGTTTGTCCGGTAACAATCTGAACACGATTAGACCATTTCATTCTCTTCTCCTGGCAGACCCAACAGGTCGCCCAAGTGTATCTGGCTGGAGGCCAGACGAACGTCCTCAATGTAAAGCAAATTTCGGATTACGCCCTAATTTTCTGCCCTTAACACCATCCATTTGTGACAAAGACTACACTTTGTGCTGTTGATGATGAAAAGGAGCGCGTCGAAGTATGCCACAAAATACGCAAGGATTTTCATTTAAAGTCCTGACGATCAATACCCACAAGGGGTTCACCAGCTTTAATCGCCGCTTTATCCTGCCGGAATTGCGTGACGCTGTCCGCGCGACATCAGCGGATATTGTCTTCCTGCAAGAGGTGATGGGCACCCACGCTATCCATTCACTGAACATCGAAAACTGGCCGGAAACCTCACATTATGAGTTTCTGGCCGATACCATGTGGGATGATTTCGCCTATGGCCGCAACGCCGTTTATCCCGAGGGACATCACGGGAACGCGATATTGTCACGATTTCCCATCGTTGAATATGAAAACCGCGATATTTCCGTCGCCGGAAGTGAAAAGCGTGGCATGTTGCACTGCCAAATCCGCCTGCCAGATCGTGCTGAGCCGCTGCATGTGTTCTGCGTGCATCTCGGTCTGAAAGAGAAGCATCGTCAGGCGCAGATGAAGATGATGTGCGACTTCATCGATACGCTGTCGCCCGATGCGCCATTGGTGGTGGCCGGTGATTTTAATGACTGGCAGGTCAGCGCCAATCGCTTTCTCAAGCGCGCGGTGGGCTTAGAGGAAGTGTTCAGCATCAAAACCGGCCGCCCTGCCCGCACCTTTCCGGCACGTTTTCCGCTGTTGAGGCTTGATCGTATCTACATCCGCAACGCCACGGTAAGTCGTCCGTGGGCGCTGCCGGTTAAACCCTGGTCACACCTGTCCGATCATGCGCCATTAGCGGTGGAGATTTTCCTATGAGTTTCAATTGGCGCGACGGTAATCAGCTCCGTTTACTTGAAAACGGTGACGCATTTTTCCCGCGCGTGTTGGGCGCGATTCAGCGCGCCGAGCGCACGCTGCTGCTGGAAACCTTTATTCTGTTTGAAGATGAAGTGGGTAACGACCTGCACGAAGCGTTGCTTAACGCAGCGCAGCGTGGAGTGAAAGTTGAAGTGATGGTCGATGGTTACGGCTCGCCGGATCTCTCCGATCGCTTTGTCGATAGCCTGACCGCCGCTGGCGTGCGCTTTATCTATTACGATCCGCGTCCGTTAGTGCTCGGTATGCGCACCAACGTGTTCCGCCGTCTGCATCGCAAAATTGTGGTGATCGATGAAGCGATCGCCTTTGTCGGCGGCATCAACTTCTCCGCCGAGCACAACATCGATTTTGGCGCGCAAGCCAAACAGGATTATGCGGTGGAGGTGAAAGGCCCGGTGGTTTTGGATATTACCCAGTATGTGCAGCAACAAATGGGCAGCGAACAGCACACGCGGCGCTGGTGGGGCGCGCGTTCACATCGTCCGGCGGTTAATGCCATGCCCGGTGAAGCGCAGGTGCTGTTTGTCTATCGCGATAACGACGAACACCGCGACGACATTGAGCAGCACTATCTCGCCATGCTGCGCAAAGCACAGAAGGATGTGATCATCGCCAACGCCTACTTCTTCCCCGGCTATCGTTTGCTGCGCGAGATGCGCAGTGCGGCACAGCGCGGCGTGCGCGTCAGGCTGATTGTGCAGGGCGAACCCGATATGCCGATCGTTAAAGTTGGTGCCGAGCTGCTGTACAACTATTTGGTCGATGGTGGCGTAGAAGTGTATGAATACTGCCGCCGCCCGCTGCACGGCAAAATTGCGGTGCAGGATCAGCAGTGGTCCACCGTCGGCTCCAGCAACCTCGATCCGTTGAGTTTATCCCTCAATCTGGAAGCCAACTTGATGGTGCACGATCGCGCCTTCAACCAGACGCTGCGCGACAATCTGGAGTTGCTGATTCAGCAGGATTGTGTGCGCGTGGAGGATGACAAGCTGCCGCCGCGCAACTGGTGGCAGCTAACCAAAGGCGTGATTGTGTTTCACTTTTTACGCCACTTTCCGGCTATCGCCGGTTGGTTGCCTGCGCATACGCCGCACTTGTCGCAGGTTGCGCCGCCGGTGCAACCTGAAATGGAAACCCAGGATCGGGTTGAAGCCGATAATCCAGGAGCGAAACCCTAATGTCGAAAAAGAATCCGCGCTGGCAACTGGCGAAAAAAATCCTCACCTGGCTGTTTTTTATCGCGGTGATTGTGCTGCTGGTGGTGTATGCGCGCAAGGTGAACTGGGAAGATGTCTATACCGTCATCGTCGGCTACAACCGCTATGTGGTGCTGAGCGCTGCCGCGCTGGTGGTAGTGAGTTATCTGACTTACGGCCTTTACGACCTGATTGGACGCGCGTACTGCGGCCATAAGCTGGCGAAGCGTCAGGTGATGCTGGTGTCGTTTATCTGTTATGCCTTCAACCTGACGCTCAGCACCTGGGTTGGCGGCGTGGCGATGCGTTATCGGCTCTACTCGCGACTCGGTTTGCCGGGAAACACCATTACGCGCATTTTCTCGCTGAGCATCGCTACCAACTGGCTCGGCTACATTTTGCTGGCCGGCGTGGTGTTTGCGGCGGGCATGGTGCCAATTCCTTCCGGCTGGTTCATTGGCGAAACCACGCTGCGCATTATTGGCGCGGTGCTACTGGTGATGGTGGCGGTCTATTTGTGGGCGTGCGCCTTTGCGAAGAAGCGCCGCTGGACGGTAAAAGGCCAGCATCTGCAGTTGCCTTCGCTGCGCATGGCGCTGTTCCAGTTTGCCGTCTCCTGCGCCAACTGGATGGTGATGGGCATGATTATCTGGCTGCTGCTGGCGCGTCAGGTGGATTATCCGATTGTGTTAGGCGTGCTGTTGATCAGCAGTATCGCGGGCGTGATTATTCATATTCCGGCCGGAATTGGTGTGCTGGAGGCGGTGTTTTTGGCGCTGCTGAGTGGGCAACATGCTTCGCACGGCAGCATTATCGCGGCGCTGCTGGCTTATCGCGTGCTCTACTTTATTCTGCCGCTGTTGGTGGCGCTGGTGCTCTATTTGTGGCTGGAGAGCCGCGCGAAGCATTTGCGGCAGAAGAATGAGCAGAAGATGGAGAAATCGGTTTCGCGGTAATTTTGTGCGGTTTGTCCCTCACCCTAACCCTCTCCCGCAGGCGGGAGAGGGAACTGTTTGGTGCAGGGTTTAGCGGCGGTTGCCGAAGATGCGCAGCAGCATCAGGAACAGGTTGATAAAGTCGAGATACAGCGTCAGCGCGCCCATGATGGAAGTGCGACGCAGGTTCTCTTTATCATTGACGTTGATGTTCTCGCCAATCGCCTTCAGCTTCTGCGTGTCATAAGCGGTTAAGCCGACAAACACTACCACGCCGATATAGGTAATCGCCCACATCAGCGCCGGGCTTTTCAGCCAGAAGTTCACCAGCGACGCCAGCAAAATACCGATCAGCGCCATAAATAGCAGGCTGCCAAAACGGCTCAGGTCGCGCTTGGTGGTGTAACCGTAGAAGCTCATGGCACCAAACATCCCGGCCGTCACAAAGAAGGTGCTGGCAATCGATGAGTAGGTGTAGACGAGGAAAATACTTGCCATCGTCAGGCCAGTCAGCGCCGAATAGAGCATAAACAGCGCGGTGGCGACCGCTCCGCTCATCCGTTGCACCATGCCAGACAGCACAAACACCAGTGCCAGCTGCGCGATGATCAGACCAAAGAAAGTGATACGGTTAGCAAACACCAGTTCCATTACTGCAGGTGTGCGGGCAGCAAACCACGAAACAAACGCGGTGAGCAGCAAGCCGCAGGTCATCCAGCCATACACCTGCGCCATGTAGGTCTGCAGCGAGGTGGATGCCTGCTGCACGATTGAATCATTACGTGGATATCGATCCATGAAGCGCCTCATTAGCTTTTACGTTAACAAACTCTGTAAGTGTGGAGTGTACACCCGTTTGCGTCAACGGCGCGTCAAGCACTGTTGATAGCGGCCATTAACGCGCTGGGCAAACCACGCGGTGGTGAGATTGCGGGTGATTTTCGGGCTCTCCAGCTTGATGCCCGGCAGCATTTCGCGCGGCAGACGTTTTCCGGCCATCTTATCGGCAAGGGTAAAGGTCTGCTTCCACAGCGTGCTTTTGGCAAAATCTTCAGTGTCGCCCTTCTCCAGATCGCGGCGGATTTCACGATTGCTCATATCCAGCTGCTTGCTCAGGCTGCGTACCGCCAGTTCGGTGGAGCCGGCCTGCTCGCTGCCATACATAATCAAATCGCCATCCAGTTCCAGCTTGATGCCGCTGGCGCGGGCAATCGCCGCCTGGAATGCCGCGTTGCGGCTGGCATACCAACCGGCGTTGAAGTCGGCGAAGCGATAGAGCGGCTGGCTGTAATCGGCTGGATAGCCAAGCAGATGTAGCGTGCCGAAGTAGATACCACCGCGACGGGTGAAGACTTCGCGACGAATCGAACCGTCAACCGCATACGGATAGCCTTTGGCGTGCGCTTCCGCAAACTCAATGCTGACCTGCATCGGCCCGCCGGTATGAATCGGGTTAAGGTTGCCAAACAGCTTCTGCCCCATCGGCACCATATCGATAAAATCATCAAAGATGGCGCTTAGCTCTTTCTCGCTGCGCACTTTATCCAGACGCGCGGCATAGCTTTCACCGTTCGGCGATTTGATCAGCAGTGCGGTGCGCACCAGAAATGCCGGAACGTGTACTTTGGCGGCGCGGCGATCGATTTCGCCCCAGGCGATTTTCGGTAAGCCCGGCACTTCCGCATCAGCACTGAAGTTGGACTCCTGATCGGTGACGGCAATTACCGCGCAGATGTTGCTGACGCTGGCATCGATTTGCTGCACGCGGAACGCGGTATAGATGTCGTCGGCCCAGGAGGATTTTTGCTTCACGTCGCTTGGCAACAACTGCTGGATTTGGCTTTTAACATCGGCGGGCTGACGTGCAGGCACCTGCGGCTCTTTTTTGGTGCTACAACCAACCAGCACCAGCGCAGCCAGCAATGCTGCGCCTTTCATCATCTTGCTCGTGTTCATCCTGCTCCCTGACGCCAACAAAAACCGTACCTTAACGTTTTCAGTGGCCTGCCGCTATCGGAGCCGGAGGATTTTGCGCGCTAGCTCCAGCGCTCAGCGGCCTGATGATCGCTGTCACGGGCATCAACCCAGCGGTCGCCTGCGGCGGTGGCTTCGCGCTTCCAGAACGGCGCACGAGTTTTCAGGTAATCCATGATGAACTCGGTAGCGGCGAATGCGCTGCCGCGATGCGCGCTGCTGACGCCCACAAACACGATCTCATCGCCGGGGAACAGTTCGCCAACGCGATGAATTACCGTGACCTGCTGCAGCGCCCAGCGCTGACGCGCATCTTCAACAATATCGGCCAGCGCTTTTTCCGTCATGCCGGGATAGTGCTCGAGCGTTAAGGCCGCCACGCTAGCGCCGAGATTGTGATTACGCACTTTGCCGGTGAAAGTGACAACCGCGCCGTCGCTGTCATGCGCGGCAAGTTTTTCATACTCTTCGCCGACGTTAAAAGGCTCTGATCCCACACGAATCCGCGTTTCCATCATCAGCCTCCAGTGACCGGCGGGAAAAAGGCCACTTCATCACCGGCACGCAGCGGATGAGTCATCGGCACCAGCGTTTGGTTTACCGCCGCCAGCAGCTTGCCAGATTCCAGCGCCAGCGCCCAGCGATCGCCCTTCTCCGCTAACGCCGCGCGCAATGTCGCGACGTCATCATATTCTGGAGCCAAATCAAGTGAGCTGGTGCCGGTCAATTCACGCACCTGAGCAAAAAACAGCACCTTAATCATGGCTCACCGCCTTGAAGTCGCCGGACTTGCCGCCGCTTTTGCTCAGCAAACGCAATTGGTCGATGACGATATCTTTTTGCACCGCTTTGCACATGTCATAGATGGTCAGCGCCGCGACGGAGGCCGCCGTCAACGCTTCCATCTCGACGCCGGTTTTGCCGGTCAGACGACACAGCGAGGTGACGCGCACGCGATTGTGCTCAGGTTCAGCAAACAAACTGACTTCCACTTTGCTCAGCATCAGCGGATGACAGAGCGGAATCAGTTCCCAGGTGCGTTTTGCCGCCTGAATACCGGCGATGCGCGCGGTGGCGAACACGTCACCTTTGTGATGGCTGCCGTCAATAATCATCTGCAGCGTTTCGGCGCTCATCAGCACCAGCGCTTCGGCCTGCGCTTCGCGTACCGTTTCGGTTTTGCCAGAGACATCCACCATGTGGGCTTCGCCAGCGGCATTGATATGAGTTAACGATGACATGCTTACAACTTCTTCAAATGTGAGACGAAATTACACGGACGCGTACGTGCATCCAGCTGATCTTCAATAATGCGTTCCCAGGCGCTGCGGCAGGCGTTGGTCGATCCCGGCACGGCAAAAATCAGCGTCTGATTGGCTAATCCAGCCACCGCGCGCGACTGCAGCGTTGAGCTGCCGATCTCTTCATAGGAGATCATGCGGAACAGTTCGCCAAAGCCTTCGATTTCGCGGTCCAGCAGCGGCAGCAACGCTTCTGGCGTGCTGTTTTTGCTGTTGAAACCGGTGCCGCCGTTAACGATCACCACTTGCACATCGTCGCTGGCGATCCAGCGCGACACCGTGGCGCGAATGCGATAGCGGTTATCCGGCACAATCGCGCGATCCACCACCTGATGTCCGGCTTCCGCCAGCGCTTCACGCAGATAATCGCCGGATGTGTCATTGCTGGCATCGCGGCTATCCGAGACGGTCATCACCGCCACATTTAAGGCGACAAATTCGCCAGAAGGTTTACCCATGGCCGTAACTCCTGTGTTTAGCCACCAATAAAGGAGAGATTTTGTGTGATGCCGGTGTTGCCCTGATGCAGGAAATGCGTCTGCTTTTTCTGTCCAAGGCTGTGCGCAATGCGTGCCTGCAACGCATCTTGCTGATCGTCAGAGGCCAGCAGATCGCGCAGCGACACGCCGCCATCGCCAAACAGGCACAGATGCAAATTGCCCAGCGCCGAGACGCGCAGGCGGTTGCAGCTGGCACAGAAATCTTTCTCGTACGGCATGATCAGGCCCACTTCGCCCTGATAATCGGGATGACGGAACACCTGCGCTGGGCCGTCGCTGCGACCGCGCGGCTGGCGTTGCCAACCTTGCATGATCAGCTGATCGCGGATCACTTCACCGGAGATGTGATGACGGCGGAACAGATCGCTGCCTTCGCCGGTCTCCATCAGTTCGATAAAGCGCAGTTGAATCGGTCGCAGGCGCAGCCACTCAAGGAAGGTGCTGAGACTGTGGCTGTTCACATCGCGCATCAGCACACTGTTGACTTTCACTTTCTCGAAACCGGCATCGAAGGCGGCGTCAATTCCCGCCATCACCTCGGCAAATTTGTCCTGGCCGGTAATGGCGTGAAACTGGCGTGCATCGAGGCTGTCGACGCTGACGTTGATATGAGTGAGACCGGCGGCGCGCCACGCACGTACGTCACGCGCCATGCGGTAACCGTTGGTGGTCATCGCGATCTGGCGAATAGCGGCGTTTTCACGCACGACGGCGATGATGTCGGTGAAATCACGACGCATAGAGGGTTCGCCGCCCGTCAGGCGTACTTTTTCCGTGCCCGCAGCCGCAAAGGCACGCGTCACGCGACGAATCTCATCCAGCGAGAGGAAGCTTTTATTGTGCGTACCGTTCGGCTTGTAGCCATTCGGCAAGCAGTAGGTACAACGGAAGTTACACACATCCGTGACCGACAGGCGCAGATAGTAAAAGCTGCGCGCGTAGGCATCTGTAAATTGTGGCACCTGAACACCTTTCCAAAGTCGGGAGATGCAGTCATTTCTTTCTGCACCCTGGCAGCTCAAGGCTGCGGCCTGCATTCCATATCTTTAACGACTTAGGAAACCAGGCTTGGGAGTTTGTTGTCATTATGGACAACACGGTTAAAACGAATGGTAGCGCGATTAGCGATTCGCATCCATCAGTGAATTTCGCTATATATCTTGATGTATAACGTGTTTTTCACCGCATTTTCGCGACAGGATACGGTAAAATGCATCACAGATATTGATGCACATCAGTTCAATTACGCCTCAACGCGAGGACGTCAGTGACAAAGGAGAAACATGAATCGAACCCTGGCAGATTTGGACCGCGTAGTGGCATTAGGTGGCGGACACGGTTTGGGCCGCGTGATGTCGGCGCTGGCACCGTTAGGCTCGCGCTTAACCGGTATTGTCACCACCACCGATAACGGCGGATCCACCGGCCGCATTCGCCGCTCGGAAGGCGGCATTGCGTGGGGCGATATGCGCAACTGCATCAACCAGTTGATTACCGAACCCAGCGTCGCCACTGCGATGTTTGAGTATCGCTTCACCGGCAATGGCGAGTTGGCCGGGCACAACTTAGGTAACCTGATGCTGAAGGCGCTCGATCACCTGAGCGTACGTCCGCTGGAAGCCATCAATATCATTCGCAATCTGCTTAAGGTTGATGCGTTTCTGATTCCGATGTCGGAACAGCCGGTTGATCTGGTGGCGCAGGATGGCGAAGGCAACATGGTGTACGGCGAAACCGCGATTGATGAGATGAAGCAGCCGCCCGAAGAGTTGATGTTGCATCCCAACGTACTGCCAACCCGTGAAGCGATTGAGGCGATAGGCGAAGCGGATTTGATTCTGATTGGTCCCGGCAGTTTTTACACCAGCCTGATGCCGATTCTGCTGATGGAAGATATGGCACGCGCGCTGCGTCGTACACCTGCCACCATGGTGTTTATTGGTAATCTGGGCCGCGAACTGAGCCCGGCGGCAGCCAGCCTGAATGTGGCCGATAAATTGGCGATCATGGAGAAAGCGATTGGCAAGCGGGTGATTGATGCGGTGGTGGTGAGTCCGGCCGCCGATATTCGCGGCGTGGAAGAGCGTTTAATCATTCGCGAACCGCTGGAAGCCGCCGACATCAAATATCGCCACGACCGCCAGCTGCTACGCATCGCGCTGGAGCACGCCATTCAGGCCGTGTAGGGTCGCCATTTATGGCGACCTGGTTACAACCATCACGATTATGGCGACCTGGCTACAACCATCACGAAGCCGCAATAAACAGCTCACGCAATTGATGTAACTGATCGCGCACGCTGGCGGCTTCTTCGAACTCCAGATTCTGCGCGTGTTGCTGCATCTGCCCTTCCAGCTCGTGAATTTTCTTCTGCATCGCCTGCGGCGTCAGCGCCATATAGTTAGCTTCGGCTTCTGCCGCAGTGCGTGACGCGGTTTTGCCTTTGCCGCGCGTTTTCACCACGTTTTTGCCGAGCTCAAGAATATCGGTGATCTTCTTGTTGAGCCCTTGCGGTGTAATACCATTCTCTTCATTGTATTTCTGCTGCTTCTCACGACGGCGCTCGGTTTCGCCCATCGCGCGCTCCATCGACGGCGTGATTTTGTCGGCGTAGAGTATCGCCCGGCCGTTGATGTTACGCGCGGCGCGGCCAATGGTTTGAATCAGCGAACGCTCGGAACGCAGGAAGCCCTCTTTATCGGCATCGAGAATCGCCACCAGCGACACTTCCGGCATATCCAGACCTTCTCGCAGCAAGTTGATGCCGACCAGCACATCAAATTCGCCGAGGCGCAAATCGCGAATAATTTCCATGCGCTCTACGGTATCGATATCCGAGTGCAGGTAGCGCACCTTCTCGCCGTGCTCCACAAGGTATTCGGTGAGATCTTCCGCCATACGCTTGGTCAGTACGGTCACCAGCACACGCTCGTTGATCTCAACACGCTTGCGGATTTCCGACAGCAAATCATCGACCTGCGTCGCCACCGGACGCACTTCCAGCACCGGATCCAGCAGGCCAGTTGGGCGCACCAGCTGATCAATCACTTCGCTGCCCGATTTTTCCAGCTCGTAATTGCCCGGCGTGGCCGACACATAAATGGTTTGCGGCGCGGCCGCTTCAAACTCTTCAAAGCGCATTGGACGGTTATCCAGCGCCGACGGCAAGCGGAAACCGTATTCCACCAGCGTCTCTTTACGCGCGCGGTCACCGCGATACATGCCGCCAATCTGCGGAATAGTAACGTGCGATTCGTCGACCACCAGCAAGCCATCCGCCGGTAAATAGTCGAACAAGGTCGGAGGCGGCTCGCCCGGTCCGCGACCGGAGAGATAGCGCGAGTAGTTTTCGATGCCGGAGCAGTAACCCAACTCGTTCATCATCTCGAGATCGAACTGTGTACGCTGAGAAATACGCTGCTCTTCAAGCAGCTTGTTGTTCTCCAGCAGCACTTTGCGGCGGATCACCAGCTCATCTTTGATCTCTTCCATCGCTTGCAGAATGCGTTCGCGCGGCGTCACGTAGTGCGTTTTTGGATAGACGGTAAAGCGTGGAATGACGGAATCAATCTGGCCGGTCAGCGGATCAAACAGCGACAGCCTTTCAACTTCTTCATCAAACAGTTCAATACGCAGCGCGATGTCATCCGATTCGGCCGGGAACACATCAATCACTTCGCCGCGCACGCGGAAGGTACCGCGCTGGAAGGCTTGATCGTTGCGGGTATATTGCAGTTCCGCCAGGCGACGCAGAATGCTGCGCTGATCGATAATCATGCCGCGCGTCAGGTGCAGCATCATTTTCAGGTAGAGATCAGGATCGCCCAAGCCGTAGATCGCCGAAACCGACGCCACCACAATCACATCACGACGCTCCAGCAGCGCTTTGGTGGCCGACAGACGCATCTGCTCAATGTGCTCATTCACCGAGGCATCTTTCTCGATAAAGGTGTCAGAACTCGGCACATAGGCTTCAGGCTGGTAGTAATCGTAATAAGAGACGAAAAACTCCACCGCGTTATCCGGGAAAAACTCCTTCATCTCGCCGTAGAGCTGCGCTGCCAGGGTTTTATTCGGCGCCAGCACCATCGTCGGGCGGTTGAGGTCGGCAATCACGTTCGCCACGGTAAATGTTTTACCAGAGCCCGTCACGCCCAACAGCGTTTGATGCGCGAGTCCATCTTCCAGCCCCTCTTCGAGACGGCGAATCGCCTCAGGTTGATCGCCTGAAGGCTTGAAAGCGGAGTTGAGTTTAAAGGCTTTGCTCATGTTTTAGCGGTTCCAGCAGAAGAAGTCGGCGGGCAGGCTGCTAATTCTACTCTGCTATGGCGAATTTGCCAGAAAAAAATACTGGACATAATTACAGTAACCTTGCACGATAATGGAACCTGAAGCGGATTTTCTTCAGTGCAATTTAAGCGGCAGCCAGCAAGCTCTTGTTGCGCAATGTTATCCCCAAGCGAAGGACGCTTTTAACATTTGTCAATAGAGTGTCATTAAATTGCAGTCCGATGACAAGCCAGATAATTCGCATGCTTGATTTTAACTAACCTGCTGTTTTTACTGACATTGACTCAAAAGCCCAGTTTCTCATCATAATGTATGAAGGCCGCGAATTTACTCGCTTGCACACGGTTTTCAGTCGCTAATGCACAAGGTTATCCACAGTAATGGTGGATAAGTGAATCCAGCCCCGAGCCCATCGGCTGTGTATAATTTTCTCCCGCCCATTCTTAAGCGCGAAAAAAAATTTTTTCGCATTTATTTTTCTTCTCCTGCGTGTCGCATTACCCCTTCTTTTTCCCGGTTTACCTCTTATTACCCGGAGAAAAGCCAGCCTTTAAGGCCATTTATTTCCCCGGTTATTGCCTTACGAACGATCAAATGCACCAGAAACGTTAAGCAGTCAGCACCGTCAAAGTGCAGCTCATTTATCACCACTGGCAATTGTTAAGCGTTTCTCAACTTTTAGCGGTTGATTTGTCAGGTTTCCGAAGTAGAAAGGCATAATTTCCTAACCTGGCCTGGGAATTGCAGTGTTAACGGTATGGAGTGACGAGTCCATATCGGCAGTTGCCGACGACAGCGGTGTCCATCAATCGTGCACGACTGTATGCCAGACGACACAGAGCGGGAGCATTCAGGCTAATAATCTGGAAGGAGTATGTCAGATGCTGAGTTTACGTTCGGTGAATCAGTTTTACGGTCAAAATCACATTCTGTGGGATGTGGATCTCGATCTGCCGCCGGGCACCTGCACCGGCGTGCTGGGCAGCCCCGGCATGGGCAAAACCACGTTGGTGAACTGCATTATGGGCCGCCTGCCGATTAACAGCGGCTCAATGACCTGGCAGGAAGATGGCGCACCACCGGAAGATTTGCTGCTGCAACCGGCCGAACTGCGCGCGCGCACCGGCATTGGTTACGTGCCGCAAGGACGGCATATTTTCTCGCAGATGAGCGTGGAGGATAACCTGCTGATCGCCCTGATGGCGGCGCAGGACGATCGTAGCCGCGCCATTCCAGAAATGGTGTTTGACCTGTTTCCGGCGCTCTATTCATTGCGCCATCAGCGCAGCGGCGAGTTGCCGATGGAACAGCAGCAACATTTGGCACTGGCGCGTGCGCTGGTGCTGCAACCCAAGCTGGTGATTCTGGATGAGCCAACGGAAGGGATGTCGCCGTGGCTGGAAGAGGAGATGGGCAATCTGATTCGTCGGCTAAACCGTGAGTATGGTTTAACCATTTTGCTGCTGGAGCAGCACGTGTCGTTTGTCCGGCGCGTCGCCGACTATTTCCTGCTGCTGCATCGTGGGCGTAACGTGGCGCATGGCAAAGTGGCGCAGCTGGATGATTTGACGGTGAATAAGTGGTTGACCGCAACGTGAAGATGTAGCCAGGTCGCCATAAATGGCGACCTGGGTTATTTATTGCGGCAACGTCAAATAACGCCCACATTCCGCCTGTGCGGCCTCATCGCTAAGGTGCGGGATCTCACCCAACAACGGCGCGTCAATGCGCTGACACAGCGTGGCCATATACTCCTGATGGCGTTTGCCGGGCGGCTGGATATCATTGGCAATCCAGCCCGCAAGGCGCAATCCGCGCGCTTTAACCGCTTCGGCGGTGAGCATCGCATGGTTGATGCAACCAAGTTTCACGCCCACCACCAGAATCACCGGCAATTGCTCGGCTTCCACCCAATCGGCGTACGTTTGCGTTTCCGACAGCGGCGTAAACCATCCGCCTGCCCCTTCGACTAACACCCATTCCGCCAGCTGCTCCAGCGCGCGCAAGCCTGCTGACAGCGTGGCAAAAGTAATCGGTCTGCCCTCTTCCGCGCTAATGATATGCGGCGAGGTCGGCTCGACAAACGCCAGCGGGTTCACCTGCTCATAACTTAATGGCAAGCTGCTGTAGCGTTGTAACGCCAGCGCGTCGCTGTTGCGGATGCCTTGCGGCGTGATCTCGCAGCCGGAAGCCACCGGCTTGTAGCCTGCGGTGCGTAAACCGGCGGCGCTCGCCGCCTGCAACAGCGCGCCGCTGGCCACGGTTTTGCCCACTTCGGTATCGGTTCCGGTAATAAACCAGCGTGTCATTTGCTTAAAACTCCATACATCAGGTGATAACTCAGGCGATAACCAGACTCATCCTGCGGCCAGTGCTGCTCAAGTTGTGCCAGTTGGGAACGCGTTAGCACGCTGGCGCCACGTCCGTCGTGCAGATGCGTGGCACCAATGCCTTTCAGCGAGCGCATAGCGCTGAGCGCACTGGGAAAATGCAGCGTGATAACCTGTTGCTGCTTAGCGATCGGCAGCGTCGCGGTGGCCGCGTCAAACTGCACGGCGCTGAGGAAACGGTTAGCGTGCTGACGACCATCCAGCTGCGCCCACGTGTGATGCACTTCGTGCAGCGACCCGTCGAGCAGCGTGGAAAACAGTACCGTGCCGCCTGGCCGCGTAACGCGTAAAAACTGCAGCAGCGCGGTGTGCAAGTCGCTGCTCCATTGAACCGCCAGATTGCTCCACACGCCGTCAACGCTGGCGTCTGGTAGCGGCACCTCATCAATATCGCCCAGCAGATAGTGCTGTGCCGATTGCTGATCGCGCGCGGTTTGCAGCATGTTGGGCGACAGATCAAGCGCCGTCAGCGTGCGCCCGCGATCGCGCCAGTAGCGGCTATACCAGCCGGTGCCGCAACCGGCATCCAGCAGATGCGGGCCAAAACCGGCGGGCGCCAGCGCCAGCAGCGCATCACCGCTCAGCCGCTGTAACTGCGCGTGCTGCTCGTAATGCGCAGCCGCACGACCAAAAGCGTTTGCCACGGCCTGCTTGTTAACCTGCAGCGTCATACAGCGCCTCCAGCAGACGATCAATGTCATCGGTGTGATGCGCAGCGGTGAGCGTAATACGCAGCCGCGCGGTGCCCGGCGGCACGGTCGGGGGACGAATCGCACTGACCCAACAGCCGGCCTGCGCCAGCCGCTGCGACAACGCCAGCGCCGCGCTGTTTTCACCGACGATCAGCGGTTGGATAGCACTTTCAGAGGCGCCTAACTGCCACGGCAAATCGGCGGCTCCTGCACGGAAACGCGCGATGTGACTGTGCAGTTTTTCGCGCAGCGCATCGCCTTGTTGAATCTGCCGCAGTGCCGCCAGCAGCGCGAAGCACTGCGCCGGTGGCATCGCGGTGGAGTAGATCAGATGGCGTGAAAACTGCTCGACATAATCAGCAGTGGCGTCATCGCACAGCAGCGCCGCGCCGCTGACGCCAAACCCTTTGCCGAAGGTGACAATCAGCAGTTCCGGCTTGACCTGCTGCTGCCAGCAGCTGCCGCGCCCTTGCGCACCGGTGACGCCGATGCCGTGCGCATCATCCACCAGCAGCCAGCCGTTACCGCGCCGCGTCTCTTCTGCGATAGCTGCCAGCGGTGCACTGTCGCCATCCATGCTGAACACGCCTTCGGTCACCACCAGCGTGCCGCCATCCGACGGCGTTGCCAGCAGCTTCGCCAGACTTTCCGGCTGATTGTGGGCAAAGCGACGCAGACTCGCCGGGCTGTGGCTGGCGGCATCCAGCAGTGACGCGTGCGCCAGCTTATCGGCGAAGATGCGATCCTGTTTTTCCGCCAGCAGATGGATCACCGCCTGATTGGCGGCGAATCCCGAAATAAATAGCAGCGCGCGCGAATAGCCCAGCCAGTCCGCCAGCTCCGCTTCGAGCTGCGCATGATGGCGGCTGTAGCCGGTGACATGACCGGATGCACCCGCACCCGCGCCTGATTCGGCCGCGCCCTGCTGCCAGGCAGCGATCACCGCCGGATGCTGACTCAAGCCGAGATAGTCATTGCTGGAGAAGTGGCGATAGCGCTGCCCTTCGAGCGTAATCTCCCGCACGCTGTTGTGCTCAACGGGACGCCGCAGCCGCCAGCCATCAGCGGCACGCCGCGCCGCCAGCGCCTGATCGATACGTTGTGACCAGCCCATTTACACAGTCGCGTTGTAGAACTGCTCGGTATCCGCGTGCAGCAGCTGCTCGCTGAGCTGATATTGCTGCTCGTTGTCACCGGCGGTTGTCGCGGTATGCTCAGGATTCAGGCCCAGTTTGCGGAACAGAATCAAGTCTTTATCCTCTTCCGGGTTTGGCGTGGTGAGCAACTTGCAGCCGTAGAAAATTGAGTTAGCACCGGCCATAAAGCACATCGCCTGAGTTTGTTCGCTCATCTGCTCGCGACCGGCTGAAAGGCGCACGTGCGAGGATGGCATCATGATGCGCGCCACCGCGATGGTGCGGATGAAGTCGAAGGGTTCAACGTCATCGTTATCGGCCAACGGCGTGCCTTTGACCTTCACCAGCATGTTGATTGGTACGCTTTCGGGCGGCGTTGGCAGATTCGCCAGCTGCACCAGCAAGCCCGCGCGATCCTTCACCGTTTCACCCAGCCCCACGATGCCGCCTGAGCACACTTTGATGCCCGCGCCGCGCACTTTATCCAGCGTATCCAGACGTTCCTGATAGCTGCGCGTGGTGATGATGTTGCCGTAGAACTCTGGCGAGGTGTCGAGGTTGTGGTTGTAGAAATCGAGTCCGGCTTCGGCAAGACGCTGTGCCTGGCTGCCATCCAGCGTGCCGAGCGTCATGCAGGTTTCCATGCCCATCGCTTTCACGCCCTGCACCATCTGCTGCAAGTACGGCATGTCGCGCTCGTGCGGGTTTTTCCACGCCGCGCCCATGCAGAAGCGGCTCGATCCCGCCGCTTTGGCTTTGCGCGCCGATTCCAGCACCGCATCCACTTCCATCAGCCGTTCTGATTCCAGACCGGTTTTGTAGCGCGCGCTCTGCGGACAATATTTACAGTCTTCCGGGCAGGCGCCGGTTTTGATCGATAGCAGCGTGCTGACCTGCACCTGACGTGGATCGAAATGTTGACGATGCACTTGCTGCGCTTCAAACATCAACTCAAGGAAAGGTTTATCGAACAGTGCCTGAGC
This sequence comes from Enterobacter sp. Sphag1F, assembly GCF_014193275.1. Classification (NCBI taxonomy): domain Bacteria; kingdom Pseudomonadati; phylum Pseudomonadota; class Gammaproteobacteria; order Enterobacterales; family Enterobacteriaceae; genus Enterobacter; species Enterobacter sp. Sphag1F. The sequence continues at coordinate 728,260 of NZ_JACHZD010000002.1, forward strand.
TTGTGTCAGTGTCCAGCGGTTTGCCATTGCTTACTCCAGAAAAAGGGGGTTCATCCAGACGATTAACGTGGTTATACTTGTAAACTAAATCTTTTTAAAATGGTTTACAACTCACATGTTCACTCAGGACGACCTCAACTTTGACCGCCAGCATATCTGGCATCCTTACACGTCGATGCGCGATCCCCTGCCCTGTTATCCGGTTGTGGCGGCGCACGGCTGTCAGCTGCAGCTGGCCGATGGACGTGAACTGGTGGACGGCATGTCGTCGTGGTGGGCAGCAATCCACGGCTACAACCATCCGCGCCTCAATCAGGCGTTACAGCAGCAAATGACGCAGATGTCGCATGTGATGTTTGGCGGCATTACTCATCCGGCGGCGGTGGAACTGAGCCGCCAGCTGGTTGCCATGACGCCTGAGGCGCTGGAGTGCGTGTTCCTCGCCGATTCAGGTTCGATCGCCGTCGAAGTGTCGATGAAAATGGCGCTGCAATACTGGTTGGGACGCAACCAAACGCGACAAAAATTCCTCACGCTGAAGCGCGGCTATCATGGCGATACCTTTGCCGCGATGTCGGTGTGCGATCCGGAAAATTCGATGCACAGCCTGTGGCGCGGCTATCTGCCGGAACATCTGTTCGCCAACGCGCCGCAGTGTGCTTTCAATGATGAGTGGAACGAGGCCGATTTCGCCGATTTCGCGCAGCTGGCCGAAATCCACCATCGCGAGATTGCGGCGGTGATTCTGGAGCCGATTGTGCAAGGCGCGGGCGGCATGCGTTTCTACCATCCGCGCTATCTGCAGCAGGTGCGCGCGCTGTGCGATCGCTACGGTTTGCTGCTGATTGCCGATGAGATCGCCACCGGATTTGGCCGCAGCGGCAAGCTGTTTGCCTGCGACCATGCGGGCATCACGCCGGACATTCTCTGCCTCGGCAAAGCGCTGACCGGCGGCACCATGACGCTCTCCGCTACGCTGACCACGCGTGAAGTCGCGGACACCATCAGCCGCAGCGCAGCGGGCTGCTTTATGCACGGCCCCACCTTCATGGGCAATCCGCTGGCCTGCGCAGTGGCGGTGGAAAGTCTGAAAATGGTGAATGAAGGGCATTGGCAGTCGCAAGTGGTGCAGATTGAACAGCAGCTGCGTGCCGAACTGCTCCCGCTGCGCAGTCATCATGCAGTGGCCGACGCGCGTGTGCTGGGCGCGATTGGCGTGATCGAAACCCATCAGCCGGTGAACATGGCGGCGTTGCAACACTTCTTCGTGGAGCGCGGCGTGTGGATTCGTCCGTTTGGGCGATTGATCTACCTGATGCCACCTTATCTGATTTCTGCCGCCGAACTGACGAAACTGACGCAAGCGGTCGGCGCGGCACTGGATGTTGCGGCGCATTTCCACCATGATTGAGGGCACTGCACAACCAATAAGGAGCGATCATGCGCGTAGTTAGCCAGGATTTTAACGACGGCGATAAGATGCCAGAGCGACACGTTTTCAACGGCATGGGTTACCAGGGCGACAATGTGTCACCGCATCTGGCGTGGGATGATGTGCCGGCGGGCACCAAAAGCTTTGTTGTCACCTGCTACGATCCCGACGCGCCAACCGGTTCCGGCTGGTGGCATTGGGTGGTAGCGAACATTCCGGCAGAAGTCACCGAGTTGCCGCAAGGTGCCGGTTCCGGCGTGGCAGAACTGCCGGAAAGCGCGATTCAGACGCGCACCGATTTTGGCCAAACCGGCTACGGCGGCGCAGCGCCACCGCAGGGCGAATCGCATCGCTACATCTTTACGGTGCATGCCATGGATACGGATAAGATTGACGTCGATGAAGGCGCGAGTGGCGCGATGGTGGGTTTTAACGTGCATTTCCACGCGCTGGCCAGTGCGTCGATTACAGTGAAGTACGCGTAATAAAAAAGGTCGCCATAAATGGCGTAATGCCGATCAGTTAAGCACAGAGCGACTTTCGTTCGCCATGTGCTGAGGCAGTTGCAGCATCTCCGTGCTGCGACCGAGCAAAGGGCGCCTGGCCGCGCCCTCTGCACTCCCGGGCCTTGCGCCAGCCCAACCCGCCGCTTCGCGGTGCCTTCACTCATTCACGATTCCTGACGGACCGGCGGCGATTCGCTCCTGCTCAGCGCCACCTCTCGCCGCATCCATGCGGCTCGCCCTGGAATCCCTCATTCCCTCAGCGGTTTAGGATGTCGCCTCAACACCCGCGCTGCAGCAGCAATGCATTTTCCTGACTCGCCATCGCTAAAAATTCCGTAGGGTTGCCATTTATGGCGACCTGGTGCGCATGAATACGTACGGACACTGTCATCACAGGCGGCGCTGTTGCGCGCCATCCGCAGCGCCGAGCGCAGAGTGACGGCCAGGATGAGCCGACAGGACGTCGGCGAAAGCGCGGCATGAGCCAGGAAGGCGAATCCGCGCGGTCCGTCAGGCCGGAAGGATAAGCGAGGGAACAGCGAGGACGGCGCAGGCGCGGATTGCTAAGGTCCGCGCCTTCGGACCTTAGCCCGGCCGCCTGCTTCACACATTCTGAAACTACCAGATGCTTAGCGGGCGGAATCCCTGCGATGTCAGTGCGCTGCTTATCTAACATGCATTACGCCATGAATGGCGACCCAAAAAGTTATCCCAACTGGTGGATTAACACCCACATTGGACCTTGTCCTACCGCGTAACGCGCCAGCGGATTAAGCAGGCCGCGCTCCTGAATCTTATACACTTCGATGTGGTGCGATTTTTGTCCCGCCGCCACCAGATATTGACCGCTGTGATCAATATTGAAGCCGCGTGGCTGGGTTTCCGTCGGCTGATAGCCTTCAATCGCCAATACCGAACCATCTTCACTGATGCTGAACACCGTAATGGTGCTGCTAGTGCGGTCGCAGGCATAGAGGAAACGGCCATCCGGCGTGATGTGGATGTCCGCCGCCCAACGCGTATCGCTGAAATCCTTCGGCATCATGTCGAGGCTCTGCACCCGCTCAACCTGGCCGTGCACATTGTTCAACGCCCAGACATCGACGCTGCTATCCAACTCGTTCACCACGTAGCCATACGCGCCGTTCGGGTGGAAGGCCATGTGACGCGGACCCGCACCTTCAACAGTGGTGACCTGCGCTTGTTCACGCGGGGACAGCGTGCCGTCTGCGTTCAGTTGATACAGGCAGATGCGATCCTGCTTCAGTGCCGGAACAAACAGCGTTTGGTTTTTCAGGTCGATATTGGCGGAGTGGCAGCCGTCCAACCCGCTGATCACCTGACTTGGTGCTTGCGGCAAACCATCGCTGCCAATCGGGCTGATGCTGACGCAGGCATCATTGTACGAGCCGCAGAACAGATAATTACCGTGACGATCGGTGGAGATGTGCGTTGGGCTGCCCGGCAGCGGCGCTTCACCGGCCAGGCTCAGCGAACCGTCGGCCGCAATGCGGAACGCCAGCACGCGAAAATTCGGACGAACACCTACATAGAGGAAATCTTTCTTCGGGCTCACCACCATCGGCTGCACCTGGCCGGCAACATCCGTTACCTGCAATAACGTCAGTGCGCCATCTTCCTGCAACTGCCAGGCATGAATCTGCTGGCTCTCGGGACTGGCGGTATACACGACTTGTTTCATGCGTTTTCCTTATTCGCTGCCTGATGAAAGGGATAACTGTAGCGCGTTTCATTTTGTCGCGCTGGATTCATTTGTGCCCTGTTTTTTGTCTCAGGGCCGCTGCCGGGTGTAGACTCAATGCTTTGCCAACTCCCGGACGGAAAGTGTAATGAGCTACCGCGTAATCGCCCTTGACCTCGACGGCACCCTGTTGACCCCGAACAAAACCATTCTGTCTGAATCCATCGAAGCGCTGGCCCGCGCGCAACAGGCGGGCGTGAAAGTGTTGATCGTCACCGGTCGCCACCACTGCGCTATCCACCCTTTTTATCAGGCACTTAAGCTGGATACACCCGCAATCTGCTGCAATGGCACCTATTTGTATGATTATCCTGCGAAACAGGTGCTGGCCGCCGATCCGCTGGATAAAAGCAAAGCCGCGCGTGTGATTGAGATGCTGGATGAAGAGAACATCCACGGTTTGCTGTATGTCGATGATGCGATGCTCTACCAGACGCCAACCGGCCATGTGACGCGGACGCTGAACTGGGCGCAATCGCTGCCGGAAGCGCAGCGTCCGCTGTTCCTGCAGGTGCCAAGCCTGGCGCAGGCGGCGATTGACGCTGACTCGATCTGGAAATTCGCGCTGTCGCATCCCGACACGCGTGCACTGCAGCAGTTTGCTGAACGCACCGAAGCCGAACTCGGTCTGGCGTGTGAATGGTCGTGGCACGATCAGGTGGATATCGCCAAAGGCGGCAACAGCAAAGGCAAGCGTCTGGCGCAGTGGGTTGAAAGTCAGGGCTTCAGCATGCAAGACGTGCTGGCGTTTGGCGACAACTACAACGATCTCAGCATGCTGGAACAGGTGGGATTAGGCGTGGCGATGGGCAATGCCGATGACGCCATCAAAGCGCGCGCCAAAAAGGTGATTGGCACCAATCTGGAGCCGGGTATCGCCGAAGTGATTTATCAGGAAGTTCTCTAGTTAACCCTCCGCATCAACGCTTTTCGGTCACCATAAATGGCGACCCTACAGATGTTTAGTGCGGTTTTGTAGGGTCGCCATTCATGGCGACCTTTTGTTATGCCGCTATCGACACGCTCTTAATCTGCGCATACAGCCACTGATCGGGCCGAATCCCCAACTCATCACGCGCCCACGGTGAAATACGCGCCCACAACTCGCTGATGCCAATACGCAGCTTCACTTCCACCTGATCGTCAATCTCCAGCAGCTCAACCACCTGCGCCGGCAAAATATTGCGGATCGAAGTATTGTGCGGCGGCTGCAAGGCCAGCGACACATCGGCTGAGGCGATACGAATACGCAGCGGCGTTTTCAGCGGCTGATTCACCCGGCTCACCCAAATATGCTGATCGCCCAGCGACAGCGCGGTCATCGGATAATCGGGATGCTGCTCCAGCACCTGCACGCGCAGCACGCTGGTGCGCTCGGCGAGCGGCAGCCACGGACGCATCGCCGAACTGCTCCACACTTTCTCCAGCGGACCAAAGGCCTTCACCTGACCGGCATCCAGCACCAGCACGTTATCTGCCAACTGCAGGATTTCATCGAGGCTGTGCGACACGTAAAGAATCGGGATATCGACCTGCTTCGCCAGCTTTTGCAGATAGGGCATCAGCTCACGTTTGCGCGGCAGATCGAGCGATGCCAGCGGTTCATCCATCAGCAGAATATCGGGCGCGGTCAGCAAAGCGCGGCCAATTGCCACGCGCTGTTTTTCACCGCCCGAAAGTGACGCGGGATAACGCGTCAGTAGCGATTCTAAACCGAGTAGCGCCACCAGCGCGTTGAACTGCGGCTTCATTGACGGTGCCATGCCGTATTGCAGATTACCGCGCACGCGATAGTGCGGGAACAGTCGCGCATCCTGAAACACATAGCCGATGCGGCGCTTCTCTGGCGGCAGATTGACGCGCGTTGTCGAATCGAACAGCAGGCGATCGTTTAACTCGATGCGCCCGCTTTGCGGCTGGGTTAATCCGCCAATCGCGTTAATTAACGAGGTTTTTCCCGCGCCCGACACGCCGAAAATGGCGGTAATGCCGCTGGCTGGAATGTTGACATTGACGTCGAGCAGGTGATCGCCCAACTGCTGAGAAAGATGCAGATTTAGCATTATGCCGCTCCCAGCCGTTTACGGCCCCAGCGCGCCAGCAGCTCAGACGCCACCAGCGACATCAGCGCTAACGCTATCGCCACCGCACAAAGCCGCGCTGCGGTGCCTTCCGCACCCGGCGTCTCAATCAGGGTAAACATCGCCGACGGAATGGTGCGCGTCTCGCCGGGAATGTTGGAGACAAAAGTGATGGTGGCGCCAAATTCGCCCAGTGAACGGGCGAAGGCCAGCACCGTGCCGACAATAATGCCCGGCAAGGTGAGCGGAAGTGTGATGGTGAAAAACACGCGCCAGCGCCCGGCACCAAGCGTGCGGGCGGCCAGCTCCAGTTTAGTATCCACCGCTTCCAGCGCGAGACGAATCGCGCGCACCATCAGCGGAAACGCCATCACCGCCGAAGCGATCGCCGCGCCGCGCCAGCTAAAGGCAAAGGTGAAGCCAAACCAGTCATACAGCCATTCGCCGATAAAACCGCGACGGCCTAAAGCGATCAGCAGCAGATAACCCACCACCACCGGCGGCAGCACCAGCGGCAGATGGACGATGCTATCCAACAGGGTTTTGCCCGGAAAACGGCAGCGCGCCAGTATCCAGGCCATCATGATGCCAAACGGCAAGCTGCAGATCACAGCTACACAAGAAACTTTCAGGCTGAGAAAAACGGCCTGCCATTCGGGATCGCTCAATATCATTTCTTCGGCGTGAATCCATACTGTTTAAACACGGCAGCGGCATCCGGCCCCTGCAAATAGTTGTAGAAGGCTTCAACCGTTGCGTTCTGATGTTCTTTGACAATCGCCATCGGATATTCCACTGGCTTGTGGCTATCTTCCGGGAATCGTCCCACGACCTGCACTTTTTGGCTGGCCACCGCGTCCGAACCATACACGATGCCGTACGGCGTTTCATTACGCTCAACCAATGCCAGCGCGGCACGCACATTATTAGCCGGCGCTAGCTGCGGGGATAAAGCGTCCCACGCGCCGAGTTTTTGTAATGCTTCTTTGGCATAAATGCCAGCGGGCACGTGATCCGGATCGCCCACCGCCAGCCGCTCGCCTTTCAGCAGGCTTTTCCAGTCGGTTTTGCTGTCAATGGTGACCGCTTTAGCCGCGTCGCTTTTCGGCGCAATCAGCACCAGATCATTGCCAAGCAGCGTGTAGCGTGTGCTGGTCACCACGCTTTTTTTCGCCACCACATCGTCCATCCATTGCTGATCGGCAGAGATGAACAGATCGGCCGGTGCGCCCTGATCAATCTGGCGCGCCAGCACCGAAGAAGAGGCAAAAGAAGAGACCACTTCTACGCCACTTTTCTTCTGATACTGTGTCGCAATTTCCTGCAGCGCATTGGTCAGCGATGCCGCCGCGAACACGGTAATTTTCTCTGCGGCCACGGCATGACCAGCCAACGAAACGCCTAAAACGGTTGCAGCAGCCCAGCGGTAATTGATTGTTTGCATTTGTTGCTCCTTGTTACGTTATATATTTGATAATACAACGTGAGCACAAAGCATGTCAGCCGCTATTTGGTGACGTAGGGTCGCCATTTATGGTGACCAAGACGATAGGATATTTATCGGCAGGATTTTACAGAAGTTCAGAAACAAAACGCCCGCAGGAAGCGGGCGTTGAGAAATTAGTGTTGTGAGCTGTTGGCAGGACGATCGTCGCGGCGGCCAAATTTTGAGATGACGTTGAAAACTTCACCCAGGCCGTAAATCAGACCGAGCATAATAGCCATCACAATCGGCACCATGATGATAGCCACAGCCAGGCTTTTTAACAGTTCCAGCATGGAAACCTCACGCAGAAAATAAAAAAGTGATTGTAACGGTTAGCGAAAAAAACGCACTGCCCTTTTCGTGCTTTTACTTTAGGCCTTACACTAGGTTCATAAACCTAAGGAGCTGACATGCAGGCAGAACTTTCTCTCCATATTCGTCTTCAGCAAAAGCTGTTTGCCGATCCGCGCCGCATCGAATTACTGAAACGCGTACAGCAAACCGGCTCGATTAGCCAGGGCGCGAAACTGGCGGGCATCAGCTACAAAAGCGCCTGGGATGCGATCAATGAGATGAATCAGCTGGCCGATCAAACGCTGGTGGATCGCGCGACCGGCGGCAAAGGCGGCGGCGGCGCGCAGCTGACGCGTTATGGCGAACGCTTGATTCAGCTGTTCCAGTTGATGGAGCAAATTCAACAGAAAGCCTTCGATGTGCTGCAAAACGACAGTTTGCCGCTCGACAGTTTGCTGGCGGCAATTGCGCGCTTCTCGCTGCAAACCAGCGCGCGCAATCAGCTGTTTGGTACGGTGCTGGCCAGCGATCATCAGCAGGTGCAGCAGCACATTGAGGTGCTGCTCGCCGATGGCGTGACGCGCCTGCAAGTGGCGATCACCGCCCGCAGCGCTGAACGGCTACAGCTCGACAGCGGCAAAGAGGTGCTGGTGCTGATTAAAGCGCCGTGGATTCACGTCAGTCACGCCGCCGACAGCAGCGATAATCAGCTGGCCGCGCAGATCAGCGCGATTGAGCCCGGCGATCAGGTTAGCGAAGTGTTGATGGCGTTGCCGAGCGGCGAAACGCTGTGCGCTACCGTCACCAATGACGCGGTGAAACAGCAGAATCTGCAGGTTGGCGCCAGCGTCACCGCCAGTTTTAATGCCGAACACGCCATCATCGCCACACTGCTCTGAAATCCACGGCATGATTTGACTTCGCCTGCATCGCTGGCTAAAACTGAGCAACACGATGCATAAAACGGAATAAATCATGGCTTCATTGCAAATTTCGCAAGGCACATTTCACCTTAGCGACACCCGAGCACTGTCCCTCAACGATTTAACTCTCAACAGCGGCGAAAGCTGGGCGTTCGTCGGCGCCAACGGCAGCGGCAAGTCATCGCTGGCGCGCGCCCTTTCCGGCGAATTGCTGCCCGGCAAAGGCAGCGTGCAGCAGGATTTTCAGCACCGCAGGCGCCTGTCGCTGGAGCAACTGCAAAAACTGGTCAGCGATGAGTGGGAACGCAATAACACCGATCTGCTGAGTGAAGGCGAAGACGATACCGGCCGCACCGCCGCGCAAATCATTCAGGACGAAGTGAAAGATGAGGCGCGCTGTCAGGCGCTGGCGCAGCAGTTTGGCATCACTTATCTGCTCGATCGTCGCTTCAAATACCTCTCCACCGGCGAGACGCGCAAAACGCTGCTGTGTCAGGCGCTGATGGCGCAGCCGGATTTGCTGATCCTCGATGAACCTTTTGATGGGCTGGATGTGGCGTCGCGCGCCAGCCTGGCGCAAACCCTCAACGATTTGCATCAAAGCGGTTATAGCGTGGTGCTGGTGCTTAATCGCTTTGATGATATTCCCGAGTTTGTCGAGAAGGTTGGCGTATTGGCGGAATGCACGCTAACTCACGTGGGCGAGCGCCGCGCGATTCTGGCTGAAGCGCTGGTGGCACAGCTGGCACACAGCGAGAAACTCGAGGGCATGGCGCTGCCGGAAGCGGATCAGCCGGATCAATTGCCGCAGCTGGCTGAAGATGCGCCGCGCGTGGTTCTGCGCAACGGCGTGGTGTCGTACAACGATAAAGCGGTAATTGATGGCCTGAACTGGCAGGTTAATCCCGGCGAACACTGGCAGATTGTGGGGCCGAACGGCGCGGGTAAATCTACCCTGCTCAGTTTAGTGACCGGCGATCATCCGCAGGGTTACAGCAACGATTTAACGCTGTTCGGCATCCGACGCGGCAGCGGTGAAACCATCTGGGATATCAAGCAGCATATCGGCTACGTCAGCAGCAGCCTGCACCTCGATTATCGCGTCAGCTGCAATGTGCGCACCGTGGTGCTCTCCGGCTTCTTTGACTCGATTGGTTTGTATCAGGCGGTGTCCGATCGGCAAAAAGCGCTGGCGCGTCAGTGGCTGGCGCTGCTCGGTATGGATAATCATCTGGCCGATGCGCCGTTCCACAGTTTGTCGTGGGGACAGCAGCGGCTATTGTTGATTGCGCGCGCGCTGGTGAAGCATCCTACGTTATTGATCCTTGATGAACCGCTGCAAGGACTGGATCCGATTAACCGCCAGCTGGTGCGTCGCTTTGTCGATGTGCTGATTGGCGAAGGCCGCACGCAACTGCTGTTTGTTTCCCACCACGCCGAAGATGCCCCGCAGTGCATCACCCACCGCCTGAGTTTTGTCGCGCAGGAACAGGGTTACGGTTTTCTGCAAGAGTCGCTGCGTTAATTAGCGGTCGCCATGAATGGCGACCCTACGAAGGCCTACCGTGCAATAAAGCCATTGCCAAAATAATTCGTGCTGCTGCAAGGCGGCAAGCAGGCAAGTCCCCAGGAGCTTACATCAGTAAGTGACTGGGGCGCGCATGCGCAGCCAACGCAGCAGCAGTTCGAAGTATGAAGGCAATGTAACCGCTACCATTTCATTGCCTGGTAAGTAAGCAAATAGCACTGATAACCCCACAAAATGAGAATCGTCACCTTGTGTAAACGATACCATTTATCCAGACTGGATCACGCTTTCACGCTGGTCTTTGTGCTACTTTGATCAAAATCATTTTTATCTGTTTGCCGTTTACCAGGACTCATCATGGAAAAATTTAACCCGGTCGATCATCCGCATCGCCGTTATAACCCATTGATCGATCAATGGGTGCTGGTCTCACCCCATCGCGCTAAGCGTCCGTGGCAAGGCGCGCAGGAAACCCCGGCGCTGGAGCAGCTGCCGGCGCACGATCCTGACTGTTTCCTCTGTGCGGGAAACACTCGCATTACCGGTGACAAAAACCCCAACTATAAAAGCACTTACGTGTTCACCAATGACTTTGCCGCGCTGATGACCAACACGCCAGACGCACCGCAGAGCGACGATCTGTTGATGCGCTGCGAAAGCGCGCGTGGTACCAGCCGGGTGATCTGTTTCTCGCCGGACCACAGCAAAACGCTGCCGGAGCTGCCGCTGAGCGGACTGGAAGATATCGTGCGTACCTGGCAGGAACAGACCGCCGACCTCGGCCAGCACTATCCGTGGGTGCAGGTGTTTGAAAACAAAGGTGCGGCGATGGGCTGCTCCAACCCGCATCCGCACGGTCAGATTTGGGCCAACAGCTTCCTCCCGAACGAAGCGCAAAAAGAAGATGACCATCAGCGTCACTATTTTGCCGAGAAAGGCACGCCGATGCTGGTCGATTACGCCGCGCGTGAAATGAATGATGGCAGCCGCACGGTGGTGGAAACCGAACACTGGCTGGCAGTGGTGCCGTGGTGGGCGGCGTGGCCGTTTGAAACCTTGCTGCTGCCGAAAGCCCATGTGAAACGCATCACCGATCTCACCGAGCCACAGCGCACCGATCTGGCGCTGGCGCTCAAGCAGCTCACCAGCCGCTACGACAACCTGTTCCAGTGCTCATTCCCCTATTCAATGGGTTGGCACGGCGCGCCGTTCAATGGCGAAAGTAACGATCACTGGCAGCTGCATGCGCACTTCTATCCACCGTTGCTGCGTTCAGCCACGGTACGCAAATTTATGGTTGGCTATGAAATGCTGGCCGAAACCCAACGTGATTTAACGGCGGAACAGGCAGCTGAACGTCTGCGTTCTGTCAGCGATGTCCATTTCCGCGAGGCGCAATAAATGTCATTAAAATCCATTACTCAACAGGTATTCGCTGACACCTTCGGCTATCCAGCCACGCACAGCATTCAGGCACCGGGCCGTGTCAATCTGATCGGCGAACACACCGATTACAACGATGGCTTCGTGCTGCCGTGCGCCATCGATTATCAAACCGTGATTGCCTGCGCCAAACGCGACGATCGTCAGGTGCGCGTGATTGCCGTCGATTACGACAATCAGCAGGATAGCTTCTCGCTGGATGCGCCGATTGAGCCGCTGAAAGAGCCAATGTGGGCCAATTACGTGCGCGGCGTGGTGAAACATCTGCAGAAACGCGATGCTAGCTTTGGTGGCGTCGATATGGTGATCAGCGGCAACGTGCCACAAGGCGCGGGCCTGAGCTCTTCGGCGTCGCTGGAAGTGGCGGTTGGTACCGTATTCCAGCAGCTGTATGCATTGAACCTCGACGGCGCAGCGATTGCAGTGAACGGTCAGGAAGCGGAAAACCAGTTTGTCGGCTGCAACTGCGGCATCATGGATCAGCTGATCTCCGCGCTCGGTCAGCCGGATCACGCCATGTTGCTGGATTGCCGCACGCTTGGCACGCGCGCGGTATCGATGCCGGAAGATGTCGCAGTGGTGATCATCAACTCCAACTTCCGTCGCAGCCTGGTGGGCAGCGAATACAACACGCGTCGTGAGCAGTGCGAAACCGGCGCGCGCTTCTTCAATAAACCGGCGCTGCGCGATGTGACGCTGGAAGAGTTCGAAGCCTCAGCAGGCGAACTGGATGCGTTGGTAGCCAAACGCGTGCGTCACGTCATTACCGAAAATGCGCGCACGCTGGAAGCAGCCGATGCCTTAAGCGCTGGCGATTTGAAACGTATGGGCGAACTGATGGCCGAATCGCACGCCTCGATGCGTGACGATTTCGAAATCACCGTGCCACAAATCGACCAACTGGTTGAGATTGTGAAAGCAGAAATCGGCCCGCGCGGCGGCGTGCGTATGACCGGCGGCGGATTTGGTGGCTGCATCGTGGCGCTGATGCCAACCGATCTGGTCGATGCGGTGAAAGCGGTGGTGGCCGAGAAGTATGAAGCACAAACCGGCATCAAAGAGACCTTCTACGTGTGCAAAGCGTCCGCAGGAGCAGGCCAATGGTAAGTGATGTGAATTCACACGCGCCAGACGGGCAACCGTGGCGCATCACTGTGCTGCGTAATCGCAACGGCATGGTCGCGACCTTTATGGATTGGGGCGCGACCTGGCTGTCAGCGCGCGTGCCAATGCTGGATCACAGCGTGCGTGAAGCATTGCTCGGCTGCGCCACGCCATCTGATTATCTGCATCAGGATGCCTATCTTGGCGCGACGATTGGCCGCTACGCAAACCGCATCGCCTCGGCCGAACTGAAGCCGCTTAATTTGTTGCTGGCAGCGAATCAGGGCGCACATCAGCTGCACGGCGGGCCGGAAGGTTTCGATAAACGTCGCTGGCAGATCCTCAGTCAGAGCGAAAGCGAGGTGCACTATCGCCTCGATTCGCCGGATGGCGATCAGGGTTATCCCGGTAATTTAATCACCGATGTCATCTATCAACTTGATGATGATAATTGCCTGTCGATTCGCTACGAAGCGCAAACCGACAAGCCCTGCCCGGTCAATCTGACCAACCATGCTTACTTTAATCTTGATGCGCATCATGGTGATGCGCGCCAGCATCGCTTACAACTGCACGCCGATCGTTACTTGCCGGTGGATAGCGAAGGTATTCCTAACGCGCCGCTGAAAGAGGTAGCGGGAAACAGTTTTGATTTCCGCCAGCCGAAGCGCGTCGCTGATGAGTTCCTCGCCGATGACGATCAAAAAGCGGTGAAAGGCTATGACCACGCCTTTTTGCTCAACACCGCTGGCGACAGCAGCCAGCCCGCCGCCCATTTGTGGTCTGCGGATGGCAAGCTGGAGCTGAGCGTATTTACTGCTGCCCCGGCGTTGCAGTTCTACAGCGGCAACTATCTGGCGGGAACACGCGCCCGTGAGCAGGACAGCTATACTGCTTTCCAGGGCATCGCTCTGGAGAGCGAATTTTTACCGGATTCGCCCAACCATGCAGAGTGGCCGCAGCCCGATTGCTGGCTGCAACCCGGCGACAGCTGGCAGTCCGTGACGCGTTATCGCTTCACGCCGCACTGAGCCACCGGATGAAAAACGCGCACTGCGCTGCCGACAGGCTTACGCCGTGCGTTGTTTTCCGCTATGGTATGGCGCTATTAGTGAGCCGCTTCTCAGCGGCCGCAGCCGGTTTCAATACTAATCGTAAATCGAGCATTAAGGAGTAAAGCTATGGCCGTAACTAAGCTGGTACTGGTGCGACACGGCGAAAGCCAGTGGAACCAGGAAAACCGCTTCACCGGATGGTACGACGTTGACCTGTCTGACAAAGGTCGCACTGAAGCCAAAGCAGCCGGTCAGCTGCTGAAGAAAGAAGGTTTCGTGTTTGATTTCGCTTACACCTCAGTGCTGAAGCGCGCTATCCACACGCTGTGGAACGTGCTGGATGAGCTGGATCAGGCTTGGCTGCCGGTTGAGAAAACCTGGCGTCTGAACGAGCGTCACTACGGTGCGCTGCAAGGTCTGGATAAAGCAGAAACCGCCGCTAAATACGGTGACGAGCAAGTGAAACAGTGGCGTCGTGGCTTTGCCATCACCCCACCAGAGCTGGATCGCGCTGATGAGCGTTTCCCTGGCCACGATCCGCGTTACGCTTCACTGACTGACGCGCAGCTGCCAACCACCGAAAGCCTGGCGCTGACCATCGAACGCGTGATTCCTTACTGGAACGAAAGCATTCTGCCGCGCATTAAGAGCGGTGAGAAAGTGATCGTTGCTGCACACGGCAACTCACTGCGTGCACTGGTAAAATACCTCGACAACCTGAGCGAAGACGAGATCCTCGAACTGAACATCCCAACTGGCGTGCCATTGGTGTATGAGTTCGACGAGAACTTCAAGCCGCTCAAACGTTACTATCTGGGTGATGCTGACGAGATCGCTGCGAAAGCGGCAGCCGTAGCAAATCAGGGTAAAGCGAAGTAAGCGACCGCTGAAACGCAAAAAGGCCAGACGCGAGTCTGGCCTTTTTTATTGCCGCTAAGCTTAACCGCGACGCTGTTTGACCGCCTGAGCCAGCTGACGCAACGCTTTCTCGGTGTCTTCCCAGCCGATGCAGGCATCGGTCACGCTCTGGCCGTACACCAGCGGTTTGCCGCTTTCGAGGCTCTGATTGCCTTCCACCAGATGACTCTCGATCATCACGCCGGTAATTGCCTGCTCACCGCCAGCAATTTGCTGCGCCACGTCATCAGAAACGACCATCTGACGCTGGAACTGCTTGCTACTGTTGGCATGGCTGAAGTCGATCATCACCTGCGGACGCAAGCCTGCTTTCTCCAGACCGGTTTTCACTGCCGCAACGTGTTCCGCACTGTAGTTCGGCTCTTTGCCGCCGCGCAGAATGATGTGGCAATCTTCGTTACCGCTGGTTTCGACAATCGCCGAGTGACCATATTTGGTGACCGACAAGAAGCAGTGCGGTGCGCTGGCTGCACCAATCGCGTCAATCGCCACTTTGATGGTGCCGTCGGTGCCGTTTTTGAAGCCCACCGGGCAAGAGAGGCCGGAAGAGAGTTCGCGATGCACCTGCGATTCAGTGGTACGTGCGCCAATCGCGCCCCAGCTCATCAGATCGGCCATATATTGTGGCGTGATCATATCGAGGAACTCACCCGCTGCAGGCAAACCGATGTCGTTGATATCCACCAGCAGCTTGCGCGCCAGGCGCAGGCCGTCGTTGATCTGGAAGCTACCGTCCATAAATGGATCGTTGATCAGCCCTTTCCAGCCCACCGTGGTGCGCGGTTTTTCAAAGTAAACGCGCATCACCACTTCGAGATCGTCTTTCAACTCATCACGCAATTTCAGCAGACGCGCGGCATACTCTTGCGCAGCCTGGGTATCGTGAATCGAGCACGGACCGATCACCACCAGCAGACGATCATCTTCGCCATGCAAAATGCGGTGAATCGCCTGACGTGACTGCGCAACGGTTTCGGCAGCTTTATCGGTGGCGGGGAATTTCTCAAGCAAGGCAACAGGAGGAAGTAACTCTTTGATCTCTCTGATGCGTAAATCGTCGTTCTGGTAATCCATACACAATTCCATTCAAATTTCTGGCCCAACGTCCGTCGGGCGCAACCCGCCCACTTTAGCCCTTCACGCGGTAGGTGTAAATTACGCACCGTGGCTAAAATGTATATCTCAAGTTTGCATTAATATATCTATGCACTAAGCTTTTTAAATGTAAGCACTAAGGAATGAGGTGTTTACAAAATTTAATATTTAAGCGAAGCGTATAAGGTGGAATTTTATTCCATCGCGGCACGCTATTTTCGTCAATTAACACCAGTGCGTGTTTGACGGCAACTATCCATTAATTACTGGAGCATAATGATGAATAAGTTTGCAATGATCTTTCTGACGGCAGCGATGACTTTAGGTAGCGGTGCTGTAATGGCTGCAGACAATAATGGCGCGGCTAACGCTTCAGCAGAAGCAGGCGCAGCAGCGGGCGGTGCAAAACAGAATCTGCCACCGAATAAAGTTGATAACAGCAAAATCAACAGCGGCAGCATGAACACTAATAGCGCTGCAACATCCGGCACCAACACCAGCAATATGTCTGCGGAACAGGTTCATAAAAATTCAATGTGTAAAGAGGGCAAATGCCCTGACATGAATAAAAAAGTCGGAACCAAGCATCATAAGACCGATGGCACCACGCAGTAAGTAAGTCATTGGTCTCAATCGGGAGAGCTTCGGCTCTCCCTTTTATTTTGCCCCCCGCCCTTTTCCGCTATGCTGAAGCAATGAAATTCACAGGAACTGATTCATGGCTTCATTGCTGCTTATTGATGATCACCCGTTAGTTGAAGTCGCACTGGAAGCGGCTTGCGTTAACGCTCCTATCACGCTGAAAATTCACGCCGCTGGCGACGAAGCCCAGGCACGCCAACTGCTGCAGCAACATCCCATCGACTTAATTGTGCTGGATATTGGCTTACCCGATTGCGACGGCCTTGAGCTGCTGCGCCGGTTACGCGTGCGCAATCAGCACTGTCCTGTGTTGATCTATTCCGCGCAGCAGAGCCGCCACACATTGCTCAGCGCGGTGTCGCTGGGCGCCGCCGGTTACGTGGTGAAAAGCCAAAGCA
Source organism: Enterobacter sp. Sphag1F (assembly GCF_014193275.1). Classification (NCBI taxonomy): domain Bacteria; kingdom Pseudomonadati; phylum Pseudomonadota; class Gammaproteobacteria; order Enterobacterales; family Enterobacteriaceae; genus Enterobacter; species Enterobacter sp. Sphag1F. The sequence goes on from NZ_JACHZD010000002.1 coordinate 744,927, forward strand.
TGGCGCAACTATTGAGTGCAATTCTGGCAGTGCTCGGCGGACAACAGGCGTTTCCGCCGCTGCCAGAGCGTATCGAACTGCCGTTAACCGAGAAGGAGCAGCAAATTGTAGCGTTGCTGGTACGCGGCTTATCGAATCTGCAAATTGGCGAGCAGCTGCACATCAGCAATAAAACCGTCAGCACCCATAAGAAGAACATCCTGGAGAAAACCGGCGTGCAATCAGTGGTTGAGCTGGCTGAACTGTGGAAAGCGCAGCAGTGAGGATTTGGCTATTACTCGGCCTGTTGGTGCTGAGTGTGATGGCGAAAGCCGATCTGCAACCCGCTAGCAGCGTGATGTTACCCGCGATGATGCCAGCGCCGCACGCCGAGCCGTGGCCGGGTGCAACCTTGCGCGTCGCGGTGCCGGCACAGAACAGCGCGCCCTGGGCGATGCGCATTGGCGATCACATCTGGGGCATCGACGCCGACTATCTCAGCGCCCTTAGCCAGTTGACAGGCACCCATTTCACGCTGCAAAGCTATGCCGATCGCGCGCAGCAGCTGGCAGCCTTGCAGCGCGGCGAAGTAGATTTGGTGTTGAGTAATCAGCACACCGAGCTGCCATCCGATGTTCTGCTCAGCGATAGCTGGTACAGCAGCCCGATTCGTATCTATCGCAACCGGGATAATCAGCGCGCGGTGATGTTCAACAGCGACACCGCGCAGCTCACCATTGCCGAGGCGACGCTAGCGCAGTTGCCCGCCGAATTTGTCCAGCAGCATCGCTGGCACACCTTGCCGGGCGATCTGCAGGCGCTGTATGCGCTGCTCAATCAGCAGAGCGATTACCTGGTCGCCGATGAAGCCAGCGCCGGTTTCCTGCTGGGCCAACTGCAGCAAGGACAAATCTACCAAATCACCGCCGATCCCGGTGCGGGCGAACTGACGCTACGTGCACTGGCGCGCGATGCCGCCTTGATCCACTGGCTTAACAGCCAGCTGCGCCTGCTGCCCGCCGAATTCAGCAGTCGCGTCCAGCAGCGCTGGAGTCCGCCGCTGCTGCGCTATCAGGACACGCAAACATTGATGCTTTCGGCTGGCGAAAAGCAGTGGCTGGCGCAGCACAACGAGATTCCCTATGCGGTTGAGGCGGATAACGCGCCATGGAGTTATCGCGACAGCAACGGCAATGCGCGTGGCTTTGGCATCGATCTGCTAAACGCGCTGAGCCAAAGTACCGGCCTGCGTTTTACCCCGCGCTGGGTCAACAATCCGCAGCAGGCCGCCACGCTATTGCAGCAACAGCAGGTAATGCTGAATCTTTTACAGCCGCTGTATGGCGACGATCCCGGCAGCAACACCTTGCCGGTATGGCGCGCCATTTGGGGAATTTACACGCTTGCCACCCATCAACCGATGAACTGGCAATCCCTACAAGGCCAGCGCGTAGGCGTGTTACGCGACGATCTCGCCTCACGTTTGCTGCCATCTGGCGTTACGCCACAGCCGTTTGACGACCGGGCGCAGCTGTGGCAAGCGCTGAATAGCGGCCAGATTGATGCGCTAGTGGATAACGTGCTTTCCGCGCGCTGGCGTATGGCGAGTCACGAAGATAATCGTGTGCATTTGGCGTTTGCCGCCAGCGATATCGCCTGGCCGCTGGCACCGCAGGTAAGCGCTGAACAGCCTGAGCTGCGCGCCCTGCTCGACCATGCATTGCAGCAGATCCCGCCCGATACGCTCAATCAGATGCGCGTCAGCTGGTCACAGCCGCCGCAGCCCGGTACCACGATGGCGATGCGCAATATTCCGCTGATGATTTTGATTGCGGCTGGCGTGATTATTCTGTTGCTGCTGGGTTTGCTGGCGCGTCGTTACTGGCAGCAGCGTCGTGATCGATTGCAGCGTGAACAGGCCGAACGCGCCAATGCCGCCAAGAGCCAGTTTCTCGCCACCGCCAGCCACGAATTGCGCACGCCGATGCAGGCGATTCTCGGTTTGCTGGAGCTGGAACAGCAACAGCACCCGAGCGAACGGCTGGCGCTGATGCACAGCAGCGCGCGCTCGCTGATGGCGCTGCTAAACGACTTGCAGGATCACGCACGCATTGAGAGCCAGAGCTTCCGTTTGGCGCCGCGTCCGCTCAATCTGACGCTTTGGCTTCAGCAACAGCAGCAGTTCTATCATCCCTTGATGCGCGATGCCGGGCCAAACCTGATTGCCGAAGCCCTGACGCCGCTGCCTGCCAGCGTGCTGCTGGATGGCGATCGCCTGCAGCAGGTGGTGAATAATCTGGTCGCCAACGCCCTGAAGTTTACCCGCGAAGGCGAAGTTCGCCTGTCGCTGGCGGTTGATGCGCATATCCAGCTTACGGTGGCCGATACCGGCAGCGGCATTCCGCTTAACGAGCAGGCAGAGCTGTTTGAACCCTGGTATCAGGCGCCATCCGGCAAAAGCCATGCGGTACAAGGTAGCGGATTGGGTTTGTTTATCTGTCGCGAGATTGTGCAACGGATGGGCGGTTCGCTAACGCTCACTTCAGAGCCCGGCAGCGGCACCACGGTCAGCGTGCAGTTGCCGTTAGTACTGAGCGAAGAGCCGTTAACCGAGCGCACAGCAAGCTGGCCACTTTACCCGCAGCTGCGCGTAGCGATTGTGGACGATCACCCGACCAATCTTTTAGTGATGCAGCAGCAGCTGGCGAACTTTGGTGTGCAGGCGCAGGTGTTTGAAGAGGGCCGAGCGCTGCTGCGCGCCGATGCCCAGCGCGCCTTCGACATCTTGTTTATCGACCAGATGATGCCGCGCCCGGATGGTTTAACGCTGCTTCGCATTCTGCGCCGTCGCCAGCGCCAGCGCGGCACCGCCACGCTGCGCGTGCTGTGCTCTGCGGATGTTCAGTTGCTGAAAATCGCCCTGCAGGACGATGAAGCCTTGCTGCTTAAACCCATCGAGCTTGATCATCTGGCGCCGCTGCTGGCGCGCGCGGTAAAAGATCCGCTGGATTTGTTGCCAAACAGTTTGCTGATTTTGGCGCAGAATAATCAGGCGTTTATTCCACGCATCTGCCAGACCTTGCAGCGCACGCTGCAACAGGATCGGGATTCGCTGATCAGCGCACGCGATAAGCAAAACTGGTCAGCGCTGGAACAGGCAGCGCACCGCATGAAAGGCAGCTGGTTGATGCTCGGGATGGATGAGGTTGCCGAGCGCTGTCAGCAGTTGATTGTGCAGACCAAACAGCAGCAGTTGCCGCTTGATGATCTCAATTTACTGATATCATTAACAAACAGGTTACTTAAACAACTGGAAAATTATGGCACACACTCATTCCCACGGCGCAGCTAGCAGCAACCGCACGCGGCTGGCAGCGGCGTTTGGCGTAACGGCGCTGTTTATGGTGGCGGAAGTGATTGGCGGGCTGGTTTCTGGCTCGCTGGCGCTGCTGGCCGATGCCGGACATATGTTGACCGATGCCGCCGCACTGCTGATGGCGTTACTTGCGGTGCAATTTGCTCAGCGCAAACCCAACGCGCGTCATACCTTCGGCTTGCTGCGCCTCACCACCTTAGCGGCGTTCGTCAACGCCATTGCGCTGTTGGTGATAACGGTGCTGATAGTCTGGGAAGCGCTGCGTCGCTTTTACGAGCCACAGCCAATAGCAGGCGGATTGATGCTCGGCATCGCCATTGCCGGTTTGCTGGCCAATCTGCTGTCGTTCTGGCTGCTGCATCGCGGCAGCGAAGAGAAGAATCTCAACGTACGTGCGGCGGCTTTGCATGTGCTGGGCGATTTGCTGGGTTCGGTCGGTGCGATTGTCGCGGCGGTGATCATCATGTTGACCGGCTGGACGCCAATCGATCCGATTCTGTCGCTGCTGGTGTCATTGCTGGTGGTGCGCAGCGCCTGGTCGCTGCTGCGCGAGAGTCTGCATGAGCTGCTGGAAGGTGCGCCGGGCCATATCAACGCGGATAAACTGTCGCGTGAGCTGACGCGCAATATCGATGAAGTGCGTAACGTGCATCACGTTCATCTGTGGCAAGTAGGTGAAAAGCCAGTGCTGACGCTGCATGTGCAGGTGATTCCGCCTTACGATCATGACGGCCTGCTTAAGCGCATCCACCATTATCTGCATGAGCACTATCAGATTGCCCATGCCACGGTGCAGATGGAGTATCAGCCGTGCAGCGGACCGGACTGTGAGCTCTGTTTAGATAACAGCGCCGCGCAGCACGATCACCACGATCATGCTGCGCTGGAAGGTCACGCTCATCATCATCACTGATGTGACAGCGCGCGCGAGCCATGTTCGCGTGCGCTTTGCATCCACAGACGCGAACCGTTGAGCGCAATCAGCGTCAGAATCGCGTACTCGAGTGACATGGCATAAACGCCCTGACGCGCAAAGATCATCACGCTTATGACGTTGATCACCACCCACAGCAGCCAGTTCTCAACGTATTTACGCGTCATGAGAATCATCGCCACAATCGACAACACCATCATGCACGAATCCCAGAACGGGAAAGCATCCGGCTGCAGCTGCGGCATCGCCACGGTGAGCCCCACGCTCTGCATGATGCCGACCGCTGTTTTGGTCAGGAAGGCAAACACTGGATCGATATAAAGCGTCATCAGAGCAATAGCCACCACGCACGCCGCGCCCCAACCCAAGGCTTTTGAGCGCGGCAGCCAGCGAATTTGCAGCTCAGTTTCATTGTTGGCGGTTTGCCGACTCCACGCGTACCAGCCGTAAACGTTGGCGACGAAGAAGAACAGCTGCAGCAATAAGCTGGCGTAGAGCTGAATCTGGAAGAAGATCACCGCAAACAGCGTGACGTTAATCAGCCCGAAAAAGTAGTTGATGATTTTTTCCAGGCTGGCGAGCCAGATACATAGCAAGCCAGCGATGGTGCCAACGGCTTCGATCCAGGAGAGATCGTAGCCGCCAACGCCAAGTGGAATGTGAACCAGAATATTTTGCGTGCTAAAAAAGTCCATATAAGGTGCCTGTGTAACGGGAGCCCGTCATGCATTCCCTTTGATTTTAAGTTTGAGATCTGCAGCAAAGGATAGCATGCGATTAAGCGGGATCAACGCGGCCTCGCGCAGCGCATCATCGACATGAATTTCATGCTCGCTGCCGCCACGTTCCAATCCTTCGGCAATCGCTTTCAGGCCGTTCATTGCCATCCACGGACAGTGCGCACAGCTGCGGCAGGTTGCGCCCTCACCTGCGGTTGGCGCTTCCAGCAACTCTTTGTTCGGCACCGCCTGCTGCATTTTGTAGAAGATGCCGCGATCGGTGGCAACGATCATCTGCGGATGTGGCAAGTTTTGTGCCGCCTGAATCAGCTGGCTGGTGGATCCCACCGCATCGGCCAGATCGACAATCGCCTGCGGCGATTCAGGATGCACCAGCACTGCCGCATCCGGATAGAGCGCCTTCATGCGTTGCAATGCCTGCGTTTTGAATTCGTCATGCACGATACAGGCGCCCTGCCAGCAAAGCACATCTGCGCCGGATTTTTGCGTGACGTAGCGGCCAAGATGGCGATCCGGGGCCCAGATGATTTTCTCGCCGAGACTGTCGAGATGTTCAATCAGCTCAACCGCGATGCTTGAGGTGACGACCCAATCCGCGCGCGCCTTCACCGCCGCCGAGGTGTTGGCATACACCACCACGGTGCGATCGGGATGCTGATCGCAGAAGCGGTTAAACTCCTCAATCGGGCAACCGAGATCGAGCGAGCATTCCGCCTGCAAGGTAGGCATCAACACGGTTTTTTCCGGGCTAAGAATTTTTGCGGTTTCGCCCATAAAACGCACGCCCGCCACCAGCAAGGTTTTAGCGGAATGTGTGCTGCCGAAACGCGCCATTTCCAGTGAGTCCGATACGCAGCCGCCGGTCTCTTCCGCCAGCGCCTGAATTTCAGGATCGGTGTAGTAATGCGCCACCATCACCGCATCACGTTCTTTCAGCAAGCGTTTGATTTTGTTTTTGTAATGGGATTTTTCATCGTCACTGAGACGTACCGGTTTCGGCGGGAAAGGATAGATCGCGCTTTCAGGATCAAACATCAGACTCATGACACGGCTCTCGTTTTCTCAATTTAACAAAATTGCCTGTTACGGCAATGATGCGGCATCAAAACCGCCATCGTGTTTTATATGCTAAACACGATAGCGGAATTGCGCGAGAGTGTCGTCTCTTTTTTGCGCGCTCTATAGCAACAATGCGCTCTTCTGTGGACTTTCCAGCTCCAGCAGGAAAGCTTTAACGCTAAGCCCGCCCGCAAAACCGGTGAGTTTGCCGTTGCTGCCTATTACGCGATGACACGGTGCCATAATCGATAGCGGGTTTTTACCGTTAGCTGCGCCCACGGCGCGCACCGCTTTCGGATTGCCGATCTGCTCAGCGATTTGCAGATAGCTGCGCGTTTCACCAAACGGAATAGTCAGTAACGCTTGCCACACTTTTTTCTGAAACTCGGTGCCGACAGTGTCGTACGGCATATCAAACTGCTGACGTTCACCGGCGAAATATTCGCGCAGTTGGCGTTCAGCCTCACACAGAATCGGATGCTGATCGTTACGGCTAATCGGCTTCAGCGGCACGCGCTGCGCGCCTTCGTTTTCCCACAGAATCGCCGACAATCCCTTATCGGTGGCAACAAGCGTGAGCTCGCCAACGGGCGTTGCGATGATTTTGGCATGATACATGGTGCACCTCCGGCTTAATCTCTGCTGGCGATTATCGCATTTCCGCCGCAGGAAACTGGCTGTTTTCGGTCATCAGCATAAACTGGTTAGCTGTCCGAAAGCAGCGAGTTTTCCTGTTCAGCTTGCGCGACCATGCCGTTTATTTGCCGGAGACGATGATGTTTGATGCTGAAATTGCTTACCAGGCGCTGACGTCGCGCGATAGCCGCTTCGACGGGCTGTTTTTTGTTGGCGTGACATCCACCGGCATCTATTGCCGCCCCATTTGTCCAGTAAAAGCGCCGATGCAGAAGAACTGCCTGTTTTTTAACAGTGCAGAAGCCGCCGAGAAAGCGCACTTCCGCCCCTGTTTACGCTGCCGCCCGGAACTGGCACCCGGCTCTGCGCCGGTGGATAGCCATCACCGCATTGCCGACCGTTTAATTCGCCGCATCGAAGAGGGCATGCTGGAAGAACAAGAGACGCTGGCAGACATCGCTAGCGAGTTTGACCTGAGTGAACGTCAATTACGTCGCGTGGTGCAGCAGGAGCTCGGCGTATCGCCTTTAGAGCTGCGTCAGACACGTCGTATGCTGCTCGCTAAGCAACTTCTTACAGAAACCTCACTCCCGGTAACAGAAATTGCTTATGCCAGCGGCTTTCGCAGTCTGAGGCGTTTTAACGATGTGTTCCAGGCGCGCTATCGCATGACGCCTTCCCGCTTGCGTAAACAGAATCAACCCGACGCCGTGAAGACCACGCAGGAGAGTGCCGAACTGCGCCTGAGTTATCGGCCGCCTTACGATTGGGATGCGATGCTCGATTTCCTGCAACAGCGCGTGATGAAGGAGGTGGAATGGGTGAACGCAGGCATTTATCACCGCACCGTAGCGCTGGGCAACTGCCGCGGCTGGGTGCGCGTGAGCCATCTTGCAGAAAAACAGTCGCTGAAAGTGCAATTTACAACGTCTCTGACGCCGGTGCTGCCCGCTTTGCTACGTCGTCTGCGCGATCTGTTCGACCTGGATGCGCAGCCACAGCGCATAGCAGAGCACCTAAGCCACGATCCCCTTTTAGCCGAAAGCTTGTCGCGCTTTCCGGGTTTACGCGTTCCTGGTGCGTTTGACGGCTTTGAGCTGGGTGTGCGCGCGATACTCGGCCAGCAGGTTACGGTGAAAGCGGCAACCACGTTAAGTAGCCGAATGGCACAGCGCTTTGGTGAGCCGCTGGTAACGCCGTGGCCAGAACTTTCGCGTTTGCCGCCGAATGCGGAGTCGCTGGCGGCGGCGAGCATCGATGATATCGCCAGCCTGGGAATTGTCAGTGCGCGTTCACATGCCATTCAGGCGTTGGCGCAGGCCTGTGCTTCTGGCGCATTGCGCTTTAACGGTGCGGTGAATCCGGACGTGGTTCAGCAGCAGTTACTGGCGCTAAAAGGGATTGGGCCGTGGACCGCAAGCTATATCGCGATGCGCGCACTGCGTTGGCCTGATGCATTTCCCAAAGAAGATATTGCGATTCGTAATAACCTCGGCGGCGTGAGTGCCAAAGTGGCGGAGCAGTTATCGCAGGTTTGGCGACCTTGGCGCAGCTATGCGGTGCTGCATATCTGGAAAAGTCTGACACCGGTTAAGGTAAAAAAGTAGATTGGGTTTAAAAGCTTGCCAACCAGCCGAAAGAACCGGGCGGTTCCGTAAAGTCGCCGTGGATACATCCCTGTAGGCTCTGCCGGCGCATCCATGCGCCGGAAGCTTTACTCCACCGCCCGGTCCTTCCGTCTTCGTTCAGCATGGGTGCGATTATTTAAAGCAACATCGAAGCTTAAGGGCCAGAAAAGGCGGGAGCGGAAGGAGCGAAGCGTCCGAGCCATGGATGGCGAGGCCGATCCACAGGGATGTGAGGTTTCTTCGCGATCCGCCCCGCCTTATCTGGCCGGTGCACCATCTCAAAGCAAATCCAGCTATAGCGTAGAAAAGCAAAAAGGCGCCTTTAGGGCGCCTTTCTACATAACTGGTGGGTCGTGCAGGATTCGAACCTGCGACCAATTGATTAAAAGTCAACTGCTCTACCAACTGAGCTAACGACCCGCTGTGGGGCTTACAACCTTTACTTGATGGTGGGTCGTGCAGGATTCGAACCTGCGACCAATTGATTAAAAGTCAACTGCTCTACCAACTGAGCTAACGACCCATCAAGGTTGTGAAGCTTACTGAAGAAATCATCTCACTTACAACGGGTTGAGATGGTGGGTCGTGCAGGATTCGAACCTGCGACCAATTGATTAAAAGTCAACTGCTCTACCAACTGAGCTAACGACCCATCTTCAGTGCTGCCGATACTTGTTAAGATATGTCCCGGCAACGGCGGCATATATTACTGATTTAGCGGGAGGGCGCAACCCTTATTTTCCACTAAATGTCTCAATTGCTTACCTTTCATGCTGTAAGACCAGAAATCACACGAAATCCGGTCTTTTAAGCACAAATTACAACCCGGCAAGACGTTTTTGCGCCTGCTTAGCAGAATCACTATTTGGGAATTGTTTGATCACTTGCTGGAAGACAGCCTTGGCTTTCGCCGTATCATTCTTCTCTTGCATGATCACGCCAACCTTAAACAGCGCTTCCGGGGCTTTTGGCGATTTCGCGTAATTTTTTACCACAGTGGCAAAATAATAGGCCGAATCGTCTTTTTTACCCTTGATGTAATACAGCTGACCCAGCCAGTAATTGGCATTCGGCTGATAGGTAGAATCAGGATATTTCTTCACCCAAGCCTGCAGGGCAGTAATCGCCTGATCGTACTGCTTCTTCTCCAGAATCAGCGCAACGGCAGCATTGTAATCCGTGTTGGCATCGCCGGTTTGTGCTGGCGCGGCCGCACTGGCGTTATCGCTGCTACCGCTATCAGCCGCTGCGGCACCCGTAGCGCCCGCAGCAGCGGCATCCGCACCACCGCCTGCCTGCGCACCGTTACTGCCGGAGCTGAGGCTGTCGATTTGCTGATAAAGCTGTTTCTGGCGCTCGATCACCTGATTAAGCTGATAGCTGTTTTGCTGGATTTGCCCGCGCAGCGAATCGATATCGCTTTGGTTGTCGCTCATCTGCTGCTGCAATTGCTGCAGAAGCTGAGCCTGGGCATTAGAGATACGTTCAAGAGTGGTGACGCGGTCTTCGACCGAGCCTGAGCCAACGCTACTGATTGACGCCTGGGCATTAGCAGCCCCCAAAGGGGCCGCTAAACCAACCAGTAACGACAGACTCAACAGATGAAGTCTGAAGTTACTCATCATGATATTTTCTTAGTAAACCAGTACGGCACGACGGTTTTTAGCGTAAGCCGCTTCGTCATGACCCAGTACAGCTGGTTTTTCTTTACCGTAAGAAACGATAGACATCTGGTCAGCAGAAACGCCTTTGCCTTGCAGATACATCTTAACGGCGCTTGCACGACGTTCGCCCAGGGCGATGTTGTATTCTGGAGTACCGCGCTCATCCGCGTGACCTTCGATGGTCACTTTGTAAGACGGGTTGCCACGCAGGAATGCCGCGTGCTGATCCAGCATCTGAGCGTAGTCAGAAGCCACGTCATACTTGTCCAGACCGAAGTAAACGATGTTGTTCTGCTGCAGCTGCTGCATCTGCAGGCGCGCTTGCTCGTCAGAAGACATGTTACCGTTCTGACCAGCACCGTAAGCACCGTCGTTAGCGCCCATACCAGTCTGATCGTTGTTGTTGTTTTTGTGTGAGCTACATGCAGCTACTGCGATAACCGGCAGAGCCAGCATCAAACCCTTCAGCACTTTGTTCAGTTGCATTTCTTTATCCTATTATTTTGTTTGCCATACATTTTAATCCCCCGCCGTGCAGGGGATCTATGCATCACAGATACGGCGACCAGGCAGGGAATTTGACCTGTCCATCAGTTGCCGGAAGACGCGCTTTGAAACGCCCGTCGGTTGAAACCAACTGCAACACGGAACCCATCCCCTGAGTAGAGCTATAGATTACCATTGTGCCGTTTGGCGCCAGACTCGGCGTTTCATCCAGGAACGTGTCCGTTATTGTTTGAACGGCTCCCGTTACCAGATCCTGTTTGGCGACATGCTGAGCGCCACCGGCGCTGCTGATCATCACCATAGTTTTACCGTCGGTTGACACATCCGCATCCTGGTTTTGCGCACCTTCCCAGGTAATACGTTGTGGCGCACCGCCGTTGATACCAACTTTATAAATCTGAGGCGCACCGGCCTGATCCGAGGTGTAAGCCAGCGTCTGGCTATCCGGGAACCACGTCGGTTCAGTGCTGTTGTAGCGACCATCCGTCACCTGACGCGTCTGACCAGAAGCCAGATCCATCACGTACAGGTTCAGGCTACCGGTTTTCGACAACGCGAAGGCCAGTTTAGAACCGTCTGGTGAGAAGGCTGGCGCACCGTTGTGACGCGGATAAGAAGCCACCTGACGGATTGCACCGTTAGACAGCGTCTGCACGACCAGCGCAGATTTGCCGCTTTCGAAGGTTACGTAAGCCACCTTGCTGCCATCTGGCGACCAGGCCGGAGACATCAATGGCTGCGGTGAACGGTGAACCACAAACTGGTTGTAGCCATCGTAATCCGACACGCGCAACTCATACGGGAACTGACCACCGTTGGTCTGCACCACATAGGCGATACGAGTACGGAATGCGCCTTTAATGCCGGTCAGCTTCTCGAACACTTCGTCACTGGCAGTGTGCGCTGCATAACGCAGCCACTGCTTAGTCACTTTGTAAGAGTTCTGTGCCAGCACGGTGCCTGGCGCGCCGCCGGTATCCACCAGCTGATAGGCAATTTGATAGCTGCCGTCAGCGTTTGGCGTTACCTGGCCGACCACGACCGCATCAATACCCAATGTGCTCCATGCAGCAGGTTGAACTTCCTGCGCGCTGGCTGGCTGTTGTGGCAGACGAGAACGATCGAGCGGATTGAATTTTCCGCTGTTGCGTAAGTCAGCAGAAACGATCCCGCCGATGTCTTCTGGTGCCGCGCCTGGGCCAGCCCATTGGAACGGAACCACACCAATAGGGCGTGCGGTGTTAACGCCCTGCGTAATTTCAATACGGACTTCTGCATGAAGCATTGCTGCCCACAGCAGTACAAAAAAACCTAAGGTTACACGAAGTGCCTGCTTCATCTTTTCTCCCTTACCTGAACCAAAGGTTCATGATAATTCGCACAGTTCCTGAAAAACACGAGTACTTATAGAGTACGGCGAGCTAACCATAGTTCAACCTGCCGTACGTTACTGCATTATTCTGGTTTGAAACGCATAGGTGCGTTTTTAAACACTTCATACACCGCCTGCGAAGGCGGCTTTGGAATACGCGCCTGCTTCGCGGCAGCGATTGCTGCCTGACACAAGGCTGGATCGCCACCTTCCGATTTAACATCAATTAGCAAACCATCCGGTGCCAGCTTGATGCGCAGGTTGCACTCTTTACCTTTGTACAAATCAGCGTCGTAGAAACGGCTCTGAATCGCGCCGACCACTTGCCCCATGTAATTATTGATATCTGCGCCTGACGCGCCAGCCTTCTTCTGATTGCCCTGCCCTGCTGCGCCACCCGATGCGGTGCCGCTTTTCGGTGCATTCTTACCTGAAGACAAGCCACCTAACAGATCGTCAACGGCGTTTTCATTCTTCGCAGCTTCAGCGGCGGCTTTTTTGGCATCTGCAGCGGCTTTCGCTTTTGCATCGGCTTTGGCCTTCGCAGCTGCATCAGCCTTGGCTTTCGCCTCGGTTGCAGCCTTCTCTTTCGCTTCAGTTGCAGCTTTTTCTTTTGCCTCAGCAGCCGCATGCTCTTTAGCCTCTTTCGCTTCCTGAGCCGCTTTCGCCTTCGCATCGGCAGCAGCCTGAGCTTTGGCTTCAGCATCCGCTTTGGCTTTCGATTCTGCGGCGGCTTTCGCCTGCTGCGCCGCTTTCTCTTTGGCCGCTTCAGCAGCGGCAGCTTTGGCTTCCGCGTCAGCTTTCTTCTTCGCGTCAGCTGCGGCTTGCTTGGCTTCTTCTACCGCTTTAGCTTTGGCGTCAGCAGCCGCTTTTGCTTGCGCATCGGCTTCCGCTTTAGCATCGGCCTTGGCTTTCGCTGCGGCAGCTTCGGCAGTTTTCTGCTGTTCCTGCGCCTGCTTAGCGGCGGCTTCAGCGGCTTTCTGCTGCTCGGCCTGCTGCTTCGCCTGCTCTTTGGCTTCCTGCTGGGCCTGCAAGCGCTCTTTTTCCATCTCTTTCAGGCGCTGCTGCTCAGCAGCTTGTTTCTGCTGTAACTCTTCGGCCTGCTGCTGCGACTGTTTCTGACGCTGCTGCTCGGCGCGCTGACTGTCTCGTTGCTGATTCTGCTGGCGGTTATACTGCTCAACCACGGCGCCTGAATCGACCATCACTGCGTCAATATCACTGCCACCGCCACCGCCGCTGGATTCGATTTTTTCGTTAAACGAGCTCCAAATCAGTAAGGCGATCAGCACGATGTGCAGAATCACCGAAACGATTATTGCGCGTTTTAACTTGTCGTTCTGCTCGGTTGCCTTCGACACACTCGGTTCCCAAAAACGGTTCGCTTTAAATCGGCTGCGTCATCAAACCGACAGATTTCACGCCTGCCTGATGTAACAGGTTCAGCGCCTTGATGATTTCGTCGTAAGGGACGTCTTTCGCACCGCCGATCAGGAAGACCGTTTTCGGATTGGCTTCAATCCGGCGCTGCGCTTCGCTCACCACCTGCTCCGGCGGCAACTGCGTCATACGATCGTGATCCACCACCAGGCTGTACTGGCCAACACCAGACACTTCAACAATCACCGGTGGATTATCATCAGTTGAGACGGTTTTTGAATCTGTCGCATCCGGCAGATCCACTTCCACGCTCTGGGTAATAATCGGCGCGGTTGCCATAAAGATGAGCAGCAACACCAACAGCACGTCCAGCAGTGGAACAATGTTGATTTCCGACTTAAGGTCGCGTTTACCGCGACCACGGGTTCTGGCCATCGTAAACCTCGACTTACTTCGTGTTGTCGTTGGAGAAAGCCTGACGATGCAGGATAGCCGTGAACTCTTCCATGAAGTTGTCGTAGCCCTGTTCCAGCTTGTTAACGCGCTGGTTCAGACGGTTGTACGCCATAACGGCAGGAATGGCCGCAAACAGACCGATTGCGGTGGCGATCAACGCTTCGGCAATACCCGGTGCAACCATCTGCAGCGTGGCCTGTTTTACCGCCCCAAGGGCGATGAAGGCGTGCATGATCCCCCACACCGTACCGAACAGACCGATATACGGGCTGATTGAGCCAACGGTGCCAAGGAAAGGAATGTGAGTTTCCAGCGTTTCCAGTTCACGATTGAAGGAGATACGCATCGCACGACTTGCGCCCTCTACCACGGCTTCTGGCGCATGGTTGTTAGCACGGTGCAAGCGCGCAAACTCTTTGAAACCCGAATAGAAAATTTGCTCAGATCCGCTCAATTCATCGCGGCGTCCCTGGCTTTCCTGATACAGGCGTGACAGCTCAATACCGGACCAGAACTTATCTTCAAAGGCTTCGGCTTCGCGCCCCGCCGCATTCAAAATGCGCGTACGCTGAATAATGATCGCCCATGAGGCAATAGAAAAGCCGATCAAAATCAACATGATAAGTTTGACCAGAAGGCTCGCCTTCAGGAACAAATCAAGAACATTCATGTCAGTCACTGCTTGAACTCCGCGACAATAGACTTGGGAAGCGCAATTGGCTTCATTAGATGTGGGTTGATGCAGGCAATCAGGACTTCTGCTTCATTTAGCACTTTGCCTTCTGCATTCACGATACGCTGCGAGAACGTCATCGTTGCACGCGTCATTGAGGTCACTTCTGTTTGAATTTCCAAAAGATCGTCCAGACGTGCAGCTGCAACAAAATCGATCGTCATGCGTCGTACCACAAAAGCCACCTGCTCTTCCAACAGGACCTGCTGATTGAAATGGTGCTGGCGCAACATTTCGGTACGTGCTCGTTCATAGAAAGCAAGATAACTGGCGTGGTAAACCACACCACCGGCATCAGTGTCTTCGTAATAGACACGAACCGGCCAGCGAAACAGCGTAGTACTCACTCTACATCCCGGTCTCATTTTAAACGTTGCTACTATACGCAAGTGAGATCGGCTTGGGAATGGTCCGCCAGAGCCAGATGAAAATAATTATCACAGGTTAACAACTGGAAGGATTTATAGGATGTTTCTTGACCGGGCGCTGACAAAACCTCACGCCAGCGCCTGAAAATGCAGCGTTTTTAAGTCCTGAACCTGGACTTAATGGTAGAACCAGGAAATTCCTGCCAACAAAATCAACAGCGCGGGCAGAGGTGAGAATAGAGCCTGCCAACGCGTTTGTTGTGGACTGAATCCGGTGCCGTGAATCACGCCGGTACACACAGCCCAAATCAGCAGCAATCCATGCCATATCGCCAAATCACTGGTACGCGCAGCAAAGCGTGAAGGTTGCCAAATAACGCATCCCGCCAGCCACAGTGCCAGAATTAACGAAAGGGCCCGAAGTGGGCCCTTGTCCATCAGACGATACAGCGTCCGAATCAGTGTGCGCATCAGACTTGCTCGTCCTTGGCGCTGCTCTCTTCAACATGCTCCAGCGCCAGCGCCGTGATCACACCGAACGCACAGGCCAGCAAGGTGCCAAGAATCCAGGCAAAATACCACATGCTCAATCTCCTTAATCAGTACAGGGAGTGCGTATTGCTCTCAATGTGTTCTTTGGTGATACGGCCAAACATCTTGTAATAACACCAGGCGGTGTACGCCAGGATAATCGGTACAAAGATGATGGCGGCAATGGTCATCACTTTCAGCGTCAGCAGGCTAGACGTGGCATCCCACATCGTCAGGCTGATGCCTGGCACGGTGCTGGATGGCATGATGAACGGGAACATCGCAATCCCAGCAGTCATGATCACGCAAGCTAAGGTCAGTGAAGAAGAGATAAACGCCAGAGCGCCCTTCTCGATACGCGAAAAAAGAATGGTCAGCAGCGGTAACACCACGCCCAACAGCGGGAACAGCCACAATACTGGCATCTGCTCGAAGTTCACCATCCATGCGCCCGCTTCACGCACCACATCTTTACCCAACGGGTTGGATGCGGCGTGATGATCGATAACGCTTTTCAGCACATAACCATTAATACCGTATTTCACCCACACGCCGGCAAGGATGAAGCACACCATCATCACCAGCGCTGAGATTTGTGCGGTGCTGCGGCTGCGGACGTGCAACTCACCGGCAGTACGCATCTGCAGGTAGGTTGCGCCCTGCGTCAGGATCATCGCCACACTCACTACGCCCGCCAGCAGGCCAAACGGATTTAGCAGCTGGAAGAAGTTGCCGGTATAGAACAGGCGCAGATATTCGTCAGCATGGAACGGCACGCCTTGCAGCAGGTTGCCGAATGCCACGCCAATCACCAGCGGCGGGACAAAGCTGCCGATGAAAATGCCCCAATCCCACATGCCGCGCCAGCGCATATCTTCAATCTTCGAACGGTAATCAAAACCAACCGGACGGAAGAACAGTGAAGCCAGCACCAGAATCATTGCCACATAGAAGCCGGAGAACGCAGCGGCATACACCATTGGCCAGGCGGCGAACAGCGCGCCACCGGCGGTGATCAGCCAAACCTGGTTTCCATCCCAGTGCGGCGCAATGCTGTTAATCATGATGCGACGTTCGGTATCGGTACGACCCAAAATGCGGGTCAGCATACCGACGCCCATATCGAAGCCATCGGTGACCGCAAAACCAATCAGCAACACGCCAATCAGCAGCCACCAGACAAAGCGCAATACTTCGTAATCAAACATGGTCGCTCTCCTTATCCACGCGCCGGCTGAGATGATGTCTTCAGCGTTTCATGATGATAGCGGCCGGTTTTCAGGCTGCTTGGACCGAGGCGCGCGAACTTGAACATCAGGTACATTTCCGCCACGAGGAACAAGGTGTAGAGACCGCAAATCAGCGTCATTGAGAACAACAGATCGCCGACGGTCAATGAGGAGTTAGCGACTGCGGTTGGCAGCACCTCACCAATTGCCCACGGCTGGCGACCATACTCGGCAACGAACCAACCCGCTTCAATCGCAATCCATGGCAATGGAATGCCATACAACGCGGCTTTCAGTAACCAGCGCGACTTGCCGATACGGTTACGAATCACGCTCCAGAAGGAGAGCGCAATGATGCCCAGCATCAACACACCGCCCAGCACCATGATACGGAAGGCGAAGTACAGCGGCGCAACACGTGGGATTGAGTCTTTCGTGGCTTTCTGAATCTGCTCTTCGCTGGCGTTAGCCACATCCGGCGTATAGCGCTTCAGCAGCAGGCCATAACCCAGATCCTTTTTGCTGGCTTCAAACTGGCTGCGCACCGCAGGATCTTTGCTACCACCGCGCAGTTCGTTCAGCAGCGCGTACGCTTTCATGCCGTTACGAATACGCACTTCATGCTGCGCCAGCAGATCTTTCAAACCGGTCACGGGCGTATCGACTGAACGCGTGGCGATTAAACCGAGCAGATACGGAATCTGAATCGCATATTTGTTTTCCTGGGTTTCCTGGTCCGGAATGCCAAACAGCGTAAACGCAGCTGGAGCCGGTTGGGTTTCCCATTCAGCTTCAATTGCCGCCAGCTTGGTTTTCTGGACGTCGCCGATTTCATAACCAGATTCGTCACCCAGCACGATCACCGACAAAATCGCCGCCATACCGAAGCTGGCTGCTATAGCAAAGGAGCGTTTAGCGAAAGCAATATCGCGCCCTTTCAGCAGATACCATGCGCTGATACCAAGGATGAACATCGCACCTGTGGTGTAGCCAGCGGCCACGGTATGCACAAACTTCACCTGCGCAACCGGGTTTAGCACCAGCTCGGAGAAGCTCAGCATCTCCATACGCATGGTTTCAAAATTGAACTCGGAAGCAATCGGGTTTTGCATCCAGCCGTTCGCCACCAGAATCCACAGCGCGGACATGTTGGAACCGAGCGCCACCAGCCAGGTCACAGCAAGGTGTTGCACCTTGCCGAGGCGATCCCAGCCGAAGAAGAACAGGCCAACAAAGGTGGATTCGAGGAAGAACGCCATTAAGCCTTCAATGGCGAGCGGCGCACCGAAGATATCGCCGACGTAATGTGAGTAATATGACCAGTTGGTACCGAACTGGAATTCCATGGTCAGGCCGGTAGCCACGCCAAGCGCAAAGTTGATACCAAACAACTTGCCCCAGAACTTGGTCATATCTTTATAAATTTGTTTCCCCGTCAGGACATATACGGTTTCCATGATCGCCAATAAAAACGCCATACCCAGCGTTAATGGCACGAACAGGAAATGGTACATCGCCGTCAGGGCAAACTGTAAACGCGACAGCTCGACAATATCTAACATGATGACTCCTTGCTCCTCGCATGAACTTCCCCTGCGGATGACAACGGCAAACAACAGACATTGACGCGCAGAATAAGATTCAGGAACGACTGATTATTGATTCCAGTTTTGTTACTGATAGAACAGAGAAAGCTGTTGCCCGAAGAAGGCGAGTAACAGTGATAAAATTCCCTTAAAAACCGATCTTTTCAGTCAATTTTAAGCAGGAGTGGAATGAGGAGGCGGCAGAATTGATATAACAACGCCTGGCACAAACTCCTGAAAAATTATGACGAAGACTGAATTGATGCAGCGCAATTTATACCGGTTAGTCGCTGTTTTGCTAGCGGTAAAGTTTCCTATAACTCGCTATTTATTGATCTGGATTAAGACAATAAATTTCCAGATATGTAGTGTTAAAATGGTTGTTAATTAGATGTCACAACATCATCATATAATTAAGAATATAATTACCTTTTCCGCAATTATTTAACCTCGATCTGGAAAGCTTTGCGCCAATTGTTTGACAAAGATCCAGCGTCTTTTCCCTTCTTTACCCTGATGACAGAGTAAGCATAGCCGCTGTTTTTGAAACCGTTACGCTTTTTTCCCCTGTTTTCGGCGGGTTATTACCAAAAAAAAAGCCACCCGAAGGTGGCTTTTCCATATCAGTCAGGACTGGCTTATTTGATTGGCAGAACCGCTTTAACCGCGTCGCCAATGTCTGCCAGGCTGCGAACGGTTTTCACACCGGCCGCTTCCAGCGCAGCAAATTTCTCGTCAGCAGTACCTTTACCACCGGCAATGATGGCGCCTGCGTGGCCCATACGCTTGCCTTTCGGTGCAGTCACACCCGCGATGTAGCCGACAACCGGCTTGGTCACGTGTGCTTTGATGTAGGCTGCTGCTTCTTCTTCCGCGCTACCACCGATCTCACCGATCATCACGATCACTTCGGTCTGTGGATCTTCCTGGAACAGTTTCAGGATGTCGATGAAGTTAGAGCCTGGGATCGGGTCACCACCAATACCTACGCAGGTTGACTGGCCGTAGCCGATGTCAGTGGTCTGCTTAACGGCTTCATAAGTCAGCGTACCTGAACGCGATACGATACCGACGCGGCCCGGCTGGTGAATGTGGCCCGGCATGATACCGATCTTACATTCGCCTGGCGTGATCACGCCTGGGCAGTTCGGGCCGATCATACGTACGCCAGCTTCATCCAGTTTCATTTTCACGGTCAGCATATCCAGCGTTGGGATACCTTCGGTGATGGTGATGATCAGTTTGATGCCCGCATCGATCGCTTCCAGAATACCGTCTTTGCAGAACGGCGCTGGAACGTAGATAACGGTGGCGGTTGCGCCGGTCGCTTCTACTGCTTCACGCACGGTGTTGAACACCGGCAGGCCGAGATGCGTGGTGCCACCTTTGCCTGGCGTTACACCGCCAACCAGCTGCGTACCATAGGCCAGCGCCTGCTCAGAGTGGAACGTCCCTTGACCACCGGTGAAACCCTGGCAAATGACTTTGGTGTTTTTGTCGATCAAAATGGACATTATTTACCCTCCGCTGCAGCTACAACACGCTGTGCAGCGTCTGTCAGGCTGGTTGCTGCAATGATGTTCAGACCGCTGTCCGCCAGTTTCTTAGCGCCCAGCTCGGCGTTGTTACCTTCCAGACGTACCACAACTGGTACGTTCACACCCACTTCTGCCACTGCACCGATGATGCCGTCTGCGATCAGGTCGCAACGGACGATGCCGCCGAAGATGTTAACGAACACGGCTTTTACCGCATCGTCAGACAGGATGATTTTGAAGGCTTCGGTCACGCGCTCTTTGGTTGCGCCGCCGCCAACGTCCAGGAAGTTTGCTGGCTCACCACCGTGGTGTTTCACGATGTCCATGGTGCCCATTGCCAGACCGGCGCCGTTCACCATACAGCCGATGTTACCATCCAGCGCAACGTAGTTCAGTTCCCACTGCGTAGCGTGTGCTTCACGTGGATCTTCCTGGCTCGGATCGCGCATTTCACGCAGTTCCGGCTGACGGAACAGTGCGTTGCCGTCTGCACCCAGTTTGCCATCGAGGCAGATCAGGTCGCCCTGCTTAGTGATCACCAGCGGGTTGATCTCAACCATCGCCAGGTCGCGCTCGAGGAACATGGTCGCCAGACCCATAAAGATTTTGGTGAATTGGCTAACTTGCTTACCGGTCAGGCCGAGTTTGAACGCCAACTCGCGGCCCTGATACGGCTGTGGACCCGCTAATGGATCCAGCGCCATTTTGTGGATCAAGTGTGGCGTTTCTTCTGCCACTTTCTCAATCTCAACACCGCCTTCAGTCGAGGCCATGAAGATCACGCGACGAGTCGCACGGTCAACAACCGCACCCAGATACAGCTCCTGATCGATATCAGTCGCGGCTTCAACCAGAATCTGATTTACCGGCTGACCGTGCGCATCAGTTTGATAGGTCACCAGACGTTTGCCCAGCCAATGCTCAGCAAAAGCACGAATGTCTTCTTTGCTGTTAACCACTTTCACGCCACCCGCTTTACCGCGGCCACCGGCATGAACCTGACATTTCACTACCCACGGACCTGCGCCGATTTTAGACGCGGCTTCTTCAGCTTCACGTGGCGTGGTGCAGGCGTAGCCTGTCGGTGCTGGCATGCCATAGCGTGCAAACAGCTGCTTCGCCTGGTATTCATGTAAATTCATGATGTTCTATCCATTCAGGTATGAGTTTGGGCGCGCCTTCACACCGCGCGCCCGGCGAAATTAGACGTCCAGCAGCAGGCGAGCTGGATCTTCCAGCATCTCTTTCACCGCGACCAGATAGCCAACGGATTCACGACCATCAATCAAACGGTGATCGTAAGAGAGCGCCAGATACATCATTGGCAGAATCACTACCTGACCATTGACCGCCATTGGGCGATCTTTGATGGCGTGCATGCCCAGAATCGCGCTCTGCGGTGGGTTGATGATTGGTGTAGACATCAGCGAACCAAACACACCACCGTTGGTGATGGTGAAGTTACCGCCGGTCAACTCTTCAACCGTCAACTTGCCGTCACGGCCTTTCACCGCCAGCTCTTTAATTTTCTTCTCAATGTCGGCCATGCTCAGCGCATCAACATCTTTCAGCACTGGCGTTACCAGACCACGCGGAGTAGAAACCGCAATGCTCACATCGAAATAGTTGTGGTAAACCACATCTTCGCCATCAATTGACGCGTTCACTTCCGGGAAGCGTTTCAGCGCTTCAACCACTGCTTTGATGTAGAAGGACATGAAGCCCAGACGCACGCCGTGGCGCTTCTCGAACGCGTCGCCGTACTGCTTGCGCAGATCCATGATTGGCTTCATGTTGATTTCGTTGAACGTGGTCAACATCGCGGTGCTGTTTTTCGCTTCCAGCAGACGCTCGGCAACACGCTTACGCAGACGCGTCATCGGTACGCGTTTTTCGCTGCGGTTAGCCACAGCGGCCTGCGGTGCAGCAGCAGCGGCTGGCGCTGGTGCGGCTTTGCCACCGTCGGCTTTCTTCGCCAGATGTTTTTCCACATCTTCACGCGTCAGACGGCCGCCAACGCCGGTGCCTTTGATCTGGCTGGCATCGAGGTTGTTTTCAGCAATCAGACGGCGAACCGCTGGGCTGAGCGCGTCGTTGCTCTCTTCTTCCAGAGAAGCGGTTTGACGCTGTGCTGGTGTCGACTCTTTGCTTTCCGCTTTTGCCGCAGTCTCTTTCCCGCCGCTGTTGCCCTCTTTCAGACGGCCCAGAATCTGACGAGAAGTGACGGTAGCGCCTTCATCTTCCAGCACGGCTTCCAGAATGCCGTCCGCTGAAGCAGGCACTTCCAGCACCACTTTGTCAGTTTCAATCTCTACCAGTACTTCATCGCGGCTCACGGAGTCGCCGGGTTTTTTGTGCCAGGTTGCAACCGTTGCGTCCGCTACGGATTCAGGCAAATCGGGAACGAGAATTTCTACGCTACTCATTTTCTTTCCTTTTTATTAACCAAGGTTCAGCGCGTCATTAACCAGGTCTTGCTGCTGTTTTTGATGTACGGACATGTAGCCCACGGCCGGTGAAGCAGAAGCCGGACGGCCTGCATAACGCAGTGACGCACCAAATGGAACCACTTCGCGGAAATGATGCTGACTGCAATACCATGCGCCCTGATTCAGTGGCTCTTCCTGACACCACACGAAATCCTGCACATGAGCATAGTTTTTCAATACGTCCTGCACGACTTTGTGCGGGAACGGATAGAGTTGTTCGATACGCACGATAGCCACGTCGGTCTGCTCGTTTTTACGACGCTGCTCCAGCAGATCGTAATAAACCTTGCCCGAACACAGCACGACGCGTTTAACCTGCTGCGGATCGAGATCGTCGATCTCACCAATCGCCGGCTGGAAGCTGCCAGTGGCCAACTCTTCCAGGCTGGAAATCGCCAGCGGATGACGCAGCAGTGATTTTGGTGACATGACGATCAGCGGACGGCGCATACCGCGCAGCGCCTGACGACGCAGCATGTGGTAAACCTGCGCTGGCGTTGAAGGCACGCACACCTGCATATTCTGTTCAGCACAGAGTTGCAGATAACGCTCCAGACGCGCTGAGGAGTGCTCAGGACCCTGACCTTCATAACCGTGCGGCAGCAACATTACCAGGCCACACATACGGCCCCATTTCTGCTCGCCGGAGCTGATGAACTGGTCGATCACCACCTGCGCACCGTTGGCGAAGTCGCCGAACTGCGCTTCCCAAATGGTCAGCACGCGCGGTTCTGCAGTGGCGTAACCGTATTCGAAGGCCAGTACCGCTTCTTCAGACAGCACGGAATCCCACACTTTGAACTGACCCTGACCGTTATGGACATGGTGCAGCGGCGTGTAGGTTGAGCCGTTGGTCTGGTTGTGGATCACTGCATGACGGTGGAAGAAGGTACCGCGACCGGTATCTTCACCGGAAAGACGTACCGGAATTCCTTCGTCAACCAGCGTGGCGTAAGCGAGGTTTTCTGCACCGCCCCAGTCGAACGCTTTGTTGCCTTCGGCCATCTCTTTGCGATCGTTGTAGATCTTGGCCACGCGGGACTGCACTTCTACCGATTCCGGTACGCTGCTGATGCGGCGCGCCAGTTCCTGCAAGCGTTTCAGTTCCACGGTTGCCGGGTAGCTTTCATCCCACTCGTGGTTCAGATATGGCGACCAGGTGAACGAATGCAGGCTCATCGGACGCCATTCCGGCACCACGCATTCGCCTTCATCCAGCGCGTCGCGGTACAGGTTAACCATCTCGGTGGCATCTTCGGTGGTCGCAACACCTTCGCTTTCCAGCTGATCGGCGTAGATTTTACGCGGCGTTGGATGCTTTTTGATTTTCTGGTACATCAACGGCTGAGTTGCACTTGGCTCGTCGGCTTCGTTGTGGCCGTGACGGCGGTAGCACACCAGATCGATGAACACATCACGTTTAAAGGTGTTGCGATAATCCAACGCCAGGCGAGTCACAAACGCCACCGCTTCTGGATCGTCCGCGTTAACGTGGAAAATCGGTGCCAGCACCATCTTGCCGATATCAGTACAGTACGGCGTAGAACGCGCATCTTTCGGGTTGGAGGTGGTGAAACCAACCTGGTTGTTAATCACGATGCGAACGGTACCGCCCACTTCGTAACCACGCGCCTGCGACATGTTCAGGGTTTCCTGCACCACGCCCTGGCCAATCACTGCAGCATCACCGTGAATGGTGATTGGCAGAACTTTGTTGCTGCTTGGCTCGGCCAGACGATCCAGACGCGCACGCACCGAACCCATTACTACCGGGCTCACGATTTCCAGATGCGACGGGTTGAATGCCAGCGCCAGATGCACCAGGCCGCCCTCGGTTTCCACGTCAGACGAGAAGCCCATGTGGTACTTCACGTCGCCGGTGCCGAGGTGTTCTTTGTGCTTGCCAGAGAACTCGTCAAACAGATCCTGCGGCTTCTTACCTAAGACGTTGATCAGTACGTTCAGACGACCACGGTGCGCCATACCCAGCACCACTTCGCGCGTACCGCTCTTGCCGGCGTGACGAATCATCTCACGCAGCATTGGCACCAGCGCATCACCGCCTTCCAGCGAGAAGCGCTTCGCTCCCGGGAATTTCGCGCCCAGATATTTTTCCAGGCCTTCTGCCGCGGTCAGCTCTTTCAGGAAACCTTTTTTCTCGTCGCTGCTGAAAGACGCGTGGCCCACCACCGATTCCAGACGCTGCTGAATCCAGCGCTTCTCGTCGGTGTTGTTGATGTGCATGTACTCTGCACCAATCGAGCCACAGTAAGTCTGCTGCAGCGCCGCAAACAGATCCGCCAGCTTCATAGTCTCTTTGCCGATAGCAAAAGAACCTACGTTAAAGCTTTCCTGAAAATCGGCGTCGGTCAGATCGTGATAAGCCGGATCGAGGTCGGCTACCGTGTCCTGTTTCCACAGGCCAAGCGGATCGAGGTTGGCATGCTGATGGCCGCGGAAGCGGAACGCATTAATCAGCTGCAGCACTTTAACCTGTTTGGAGTTAGTTGCCGGATCGGTCACGGTTGATGTGTAACGCGTGGCGTCTTTAGCCAGGCGGCGGAAGTAATCACGCGTGGTGGAGTGAAATTGCTCAGGTTTCACGCCAGTGCCCGGCAGCTGTTGGAACAGCTCGCGCCACATGTCATCAACTGAGTCAGGATCGGTCAGGAAATCCTCATAGAGTTGCTCTATGTAAGATTGGTTCGCGCCGGCCAGCCAGGAGGAGTCCAGCCAGGGTTTCATCGCGCTGTTCTGCATTGTGATCCCTTAAGCATTAATCTGCTTTTTATGAGGTTTCATTTTTTACCGCTTACGCGGCTTGCCGTAGTGAGTTCAGCGATACGAACCTGTGCGCTACCGGCGCCTGGCTCGTAAGGGAACCTTTATAAGCGTGGTCAGCACCGCGCTTATAGAGGCTTCCGTAAACATCCGGGAACCTAAGTTCCCGGAGAGTGACTTTCTATTACGCCCCGCGTTGCAGCAGCATCGACTTAATATGGCCGATGGCGCGCGTTGGGTTTAGGCCTTTCGGGCACACGCTCACACAGTTCATGATGCTGTGACAGCGGAAAACACTGAAAGCATCGTTTAGATTGTCGAGACGCGCATTGGTTTCCGTGTCGCGGCTGTCGATCAGGAAACGGTAAGCGGCCAGCAGGCCAGCCGGACCAACAAACTTGTCCGGATTCCACCAGAACGACGGGCACGACGTTGAGCAGCAGGCGCAGAGAATACACTCGTACAAACCGTCCAGATGCTCACGCTCAGCAGGGCTCTGTAAATGCTCGCGCGCCGGTGGATTTTCCCCATTATTCAACAGGAAAGGCTTAATCTTCTCATACTGTGCATAGAATTGTCCCATGTCTACCACGAGGTCGCGGATCACCGGCAAACCTGGCAGTGGACGGATAACAATTTTCTTCGTGCCGTTGCCCAGCGCAGAGATTGGCGTGATGCATGCCAGACCGTTTTTACCGTTCATGTTCAAACCATCTGAACCGCACACGCCTTCACGGCATGAGCGACGGAAAGCCAGCGTTGGGTCTTTCTCTTTCAGACGGATCAGCGCATCCAACAGCATCATGTCGCGACCATCTTCCGACTCCAGCGTGTATTCCTGCATACGCGGTTTGTCGTCGACTTCCGGGTTGTAACGATAGATAGAAAATTCGAGTCTCATGATGATCTCCGCAATTAGTAGGTACGCGCTTTCGGCGGGAAGGCCGCACGCAGTTTCGGTTGCATGTTCACCTCACGGCGCGTCATGCTTTCCGTCTGCGGAACATAGAGACTGTGGCACAGCCAGTTTTCATCATCGCGATCCGGGAAGTCGAAGCGGCTATGCGCGCCACGGCTTTCGGTACGGAAGTTGGCGGCGACAGCAGTGGCGTAAGCGGTTTCCATCAGGTTATCCAGCTCGAGGCACTCGATACGCTGGGTGTTGAAGTCCGGCGAACGGTCATCAAGACGCGCCGATTTCAAACGCTCACGAATCACTTTCAGCTCTTCCAGACCTTCACGCATCGCATCGCCATCGCGGAATACTGAGAAGTTGTTCTGCATGCAGCGCTGCAGCGCTTTACGGATTTCAACAGGATCTTCACCGGTGGTGTTATTTTCCCAACGGTTGAAGCGCGCCATCGCTTCATCAAGATTTTCCTGCGTGGCTTCACGCAGTTCGCCCTGCTCTTCAATACACTCCAGCAGATGCACACCGGCTGCGCGGCCGAACACCACAAGGTCGAGCAGCGAGTTGCCGCCGAGGCGGTTAGCGCCGTGTACCGATACGCAGGCGATTTCGCCGACAGCAAACAGACCCGGAATCACCTCATCCTGGCCCTGCTCGTTCACGCGCAGCGCCTGGCCGGTCACTTTGGTCGGCACGCCGCCCATCATGTAGTGGCAGGTTGGGATCACCGGAATCGGTTCTTTAATTGGGTCAACGTGCGCAAAGGTACGCGACAGCTCAAGGATGCCTGGCAGACGCGATTCCAGTACATCGGCACCGAGATGGTCGAGCTTCAGTTTAATGTGCGGACCCCAAGGGCCATCGCAACCGCGACCTTCACGGATTTCTACCATCATTGAACGTGCAACCACATCACGACCCGCCAGATCTTTGGCGTTTGGCGCGTAACGTTCCATGAAGCGTTCACCGTGCTTATTCAGCAGGTAACCACCTTCACCACGGCAACCTTCAGTAACCAGCACGCCCGCACCGGCAATACCGGTTGGGTGGAACTGCCACATTTCCATATCCTGCACCGGCACGCCTGCGCGCAGCGCCATACCAACGCCATCACCGGTGTTGATGTGGGCGTTAGTGGTGGACTGGTAAATACGGCCCGCGCCGCCGGTCGCCAGAATGGTGGCCTTGGCTTTGAAATAGACGGTTTCGCCGGTTTCCATGCAGATAGCCGTACAGCCGACAATCGCACCGTCTTCGTTTTTCACCAGATCCAGCGCATACCATTCGGAGAAGATGGTGGTTTTGTTCTTAAGGTTCTGCTGATAAAGCGTATGCAGCAAGGCGTGGCCGGTACGGTCAGCAGCCGCAGCGGTACGCGCCGCCTGCTCACCGCCGAAATTCTTCGACTGACCACCAAACGGACGCTGATAGACGCGGCCGTCATCAAGACGGGAGAAAGGCAATCCCATATGTTCCAGTTCCAGAATCGCTTCTGGACCGACATGACACATATATTCGATCGCGTCCTGGTCGCCGATAAAGTCGGAACCTTTGACGGTATCGTACATGTGCCATTCCCAGTTATCGTCATGGGTGTTACCCAGCGCGACGGTAATACCGCCCTGCGCCGATACAGTATGGGAACGGGTTGGGAAAACTTTGGATAACAGGGCACAAGTCTGGCCCGATTGGGAGATTTGCAAGGCGGCGCGCATACCTGCGCCACCTGCGCCGATCACCACGGCATCAAATTCTCTGACTGGCAAACTCATTTACACACCCCACACCACAACAAATCCATAAATTGCGTACGACAGCAGCGCAACCACAATCACAAACTGCAGCAGCAAACGGGTTGCTACTGGTTTCACGTAGTCAGTCAGCACTTGCCACATTCCAATCCAGCCATGGATGAGAATCGAGAACAGCGTCAACATGGTGAACACTTTAGTGAAGGCGGATGAGAAGAAGCCATGCCAGACGTCATACGTCAGCGTGCCTGTCATCACGACAAAACCGAGGATGTAGATGATGTAAAGCGTCATTAAGATTGCAGCAGCACGCAGTAACAGCCAGTCATGGATACCGTTGCGTCCTAATGCAGAAGCATTGCTTACCATACGAGGACTCCAGCCAAAATTGAGAGCACGACAGTGATAACAAAAGCCGCTTGCGCGGAACGGGTTCCCACCTGCAGGGTTTCTTCCATAAAGCCAAAATCAGCCAACATATGACGAATACCGCCCACGACGTGATACGCCAGCGCAGTTAAAATGCCCCACATGATGAATTTGGCGAAGAAGCTATCCATGATGGATGCCGCTTGCAGGAAGCCTTCAGGAGAAGAGAGGGAGAGACCCAGTAACCAGAGCAGAATTCCGAGAGCGACAAAGGTGATCACGCCGGAGACGCGGTGGAGAATGGACGATATTGCAGTAACGGGAAACCGGATCGTCGAGAGATCCAAGTTAACAGGTCTTTGTTTTTTCACGGTTTTGCCCACACAGCTCTTTTTTATTTTGCTTCCTCCGGTCCTGAGTTGCATCAGAGACACAGCGTGTGTTCAGACTGCAACCGCCACCAAAATAGCAACATCCAGTGTTAAATAAAGCGGGTAAAACGCTGGGTGGCTCCTGGTGTCAGGGTGTTCCGGAGACCTGGCCGCAGTATAGGAGGATCACATTCTGATTACAATTCCCCTACAATCTCTTTGGTCACATTTAGGCTGAACAGTGATCACCTTCACGAATTTCACAATTTATACATTTTTAATTAT
Source organism: Enterobacter sp. Sphag1F (assembly GCF_014193275.1). Lineage (NCBI taxonomy): Bacteria > Pseudomonadati > Pseudomonadota > Gammaproteobacteria > Enterobacterales > Enterobacteriaceae > Enterobacter > Enterobacter sp. Sphag1F. The sequence goes on from NZ_JACHZD010000002.1 coordinate 773,599, forward strand.
CTGATTTGACAAAGAATCAACATTTCAGTTACAAACAATCGCATTAAAGCCCTATGATGCACAAAAGTTATGGGGATACACTTTCCCCTAAGCTCAAGTTATGTAACATTGCCAATACAAGTTATATAAAGCATCAGGTTATTGGTTACCAAGAAGTTATGTCGTGACAGGAACTTTAACATCCTCGATGTGCAGCATGTCATGCCCCGATGCCACCGAATGGCCCAAATTCAGCGTTTACTCTGTAACCTTGCCTAACCAACGTTACCGTAGAGTGATGCTGGGAAGATTGTGGTTTTATGCAACATGGAGGCTATTCTGGTGTCTAAGATCCTTACCTTAAAGGCGCTATGGAGACGAAATAATGACAGATAAAAAAGTGACGCTAACCCTACAAGATAATACGTCTGTTGAACTGGACGTGATGCAAGGCACGCTGGGACAAGATGTTGTTGATGTCCGCGCCCTTGGCTCTCAAGGCCTGTTCACCTTCGATCCCGGCTTCACCTCTACGGCGTCCTGCGAATCTAAAATCACCTTTATTGATGGTGACGAAGGTATTCTGTTACACCGTGGTTTCCCGATTGATCAGCTGGCAACCCACTCAAACTATCTCGAAGTGTGTTACATCCTGCTGAATGGCGAAGCCCCGACCCAAGCCCAGTTCGAAGAGTTCCGCACCACCGTTACCCGCCACACCATGATCCACGAGCAAATCACCCGACTGTTCCACGGCTTCCGCCGCGATTCGCATCCAATGGCAGTGATGTGTGGTGTGACCGGTGCGCTGGCGGCGTTTTATCACGACTCTTTAGACGTCAACATTGAACGTCACCGTGAAATCGCTGCGTTCCGCCTGCTATCGAAAATGCCGACCATGGCGGCGATGTGCTACAAGTACTCGATTGGCCAGCCGTTTGTGTATCCGCGTAACGACCTCTCTTATGCCGGTAACTTCCTGCATATGATGTTCGCCACGCCGTGCGAAGAGTACAAAGTGAATCCAGTACTGGAACGCGCGATGGACCGTATTCTGATTCTGCACGCCGACCATGAGCAGAATGCTTCAACTTCTACCGTGCGTACCGCAGGCTCTTCAGGCGCGAACCCGTTTGCCTGTATCGCCGCCGGTATCGCTTCACTGTGGGGACCGGCGCACGGCGGTGCTAACGAAGCGACACTGCGCATGCTGGAAGAGATCAGCACCGTAGATCACATCCCTGAGTTTGTTAAACGTGCGAAAGATAAGAACGATTCGTTCCGTCTGATGGGCTTCGGCCACCGCGTGTATAAAAACTACGATCCACGTGCCACCGTGATGCGCGATACCTGTCACGAAGTGCTGAATGAACTGGGCATGAAAGATGATCTGCTGGAAGTGGCGATGGAGCTGGAACACATCGCCCTGAACGACCCGTACTTCATCGAACGTAAACTCTATCCAAACGTCGATTTCTATTCAGGCATCATTCTGAAAGCGATGGGCATCCCGTCTTCCATGTTTACCGTGATCTTCGCGATGGCGCGTACCGTGGGCTGGATTGCACACTGGAAAGAGATGCACGACGAAGGCATGAAAATCGCCCGTCCGCGTCAGCTGTATACCGGTTACACCGAGCGTCCATTCACCTCGGCGCTGGATAAATAAGAGAAAGGCGGCCATCTGGCAACGCCGATTAGTTAAGCGCAGAGCGACTTTCGTTCGCCATGTGCTAAGCAGTTGCAGCACTTTGGTGCGGCGACCGAGCAGAGGGCGTCATGGCCACGCCCTCTGCACTCCCGGGCCCTGCGCCAGCCCAACCCGCCGCTGCGCGGTCCCTTCACTCATTCACGATTCCTGACGGACCGGTGTCGATTCGCTCCTGCTCAACGCCACCTCTCGCCGCATCCATGCGGCTCGCCCTGGAATCCCTCAATCGTTCAGCGGTTTGGGATGTCGCCTCAACACCCGCGCTTTAGCAACAATATGTTTTATAAACTCACAATCGCTACAAACTCCGTAGGGTCGCCATTTATGGCGACCTGGTGCGCATAAATGCGCACCCTACGAAAACCAGGCACCAGCGTTAGGCACTGAACGCAGCGCTACAACTGGCATCCCGGACACCAATAAAACGGCCGCGATGACAGCACGCTCTTCTCAATCACCGCTCCACATCGCCGACACTTTTTGCCCTGCCGATGAAACACCTCGAAGCGAAACGCTGCCTCTTCGTGATATTTCTTCATACTGCCACGCATCTGATACGACAAACGCGGCACCGCCAGCATCGCTTCACTCAATGCCGTCAACTGCTGCTCGCTGAGATCCTGCGCCCGATGTGACGCCAGCAATCCGGCGTGCCACAAAATCTCCACGCGCAGATAATTGCCGAGGCCAGCTAAAAAGGCCTGATCGAGCAGCAAGCCGCTGAACTGGCGACGACGAAAACGCGGCGACAGCAAACGCTCGCGCACCTCTTCCACCGTTAAACTGGCATCCAGCACATCCGGGCCTACACGTTGCAAAAACGGATGCGCCGCTAAGGTATCAGCATTGAGCAGCTCAATATCCGATGCGCTATACAGCAAAATGGTTTTATCCGCGGTAGCGAGCCGCACACGCAGCTGGCGCGTAGTATTCGGCTGCGTGCCGGTTGGCACCACGCGCCACAAGCCGTACAGCTGATTGTGGCTGTAGAGCGTTAGCCCGTTGGAGAAGTGGGTGAGCAGCGCTTTACCGCGCGTTTCGAAGGCGTTGATGGTGGCATCCATCAACGCCGGTTCGTAGGTTTTCAGCTGTGGAAAGGCAAACCACACATCGGTGAGTGGTTTGCCGACCATTGCCTCTGCCAGCTGATCCGCCGCGCGGCGGATCTCCGGTCCCTCAGGCATAACAACTCCTGTTAATGCGTGGCGCCACCGACGACGCGGATATCATTTTCGGTACTCAGAATCACCTGCAGCGAAGTTTCAAGCGCCTGAATCACGCTAGACGTCGCCATGCTGGCCACGCCCGGATGGTGCACCGCTTGTTCCGGCATATACGGGATGTGAATAAAACCGCCGCGCGCCTTGCTGTTGGTGGTGTGGATCCAGTGCAGCAGGCTGTACATCACGTGATTACAGGTGAAGGTGCCGGCAGTTTGCGATACCGAAGCCGGCACGCCCACTTCGCGCAGCGCGGCAACCATCGCTTTAATCGGCAGCGTGGAGAAATAGGCCGCCGGGCCATCCGCTTCAATCGGTTGGTCGATAGGTTGCTGCTGGTTGTTATCCGGAATACGTGCGTCGTCTACGTTGATTGCGACACGTTCAACCGTAATATCGGCGCGGCCGCCAGCTTGCCCAACACACAACACGCGATCGGGTTGAATCTCGTCCAGCGCGCGCGTCAGCACTTCACCGCAGGTGGCAAACACCACTGGCAACTGGCGTACCACAATGCGCGCACCGGCGATCTCTTTGCCGTCGAAGGTGCGCACTGCTTCCCATGAAGGGTTGATAGTTTCGCCACCAAAAGGCTCAAACGCCGTCATTAACACCGTTTTCATTGCAACCTCACAAGAACATCAGGAAGTAGAGCAGGAAAATATTCACTACCAACAGTAGCACACCGGTTGGCACCTGAGCCTTGATCACCGCGTTGCGGTCCGGCAGCTCCAGCAGGCGCGCTGGCACGATGTTGAAGTTGGCCGCCATCGGCGTCATCAGCGTGCCGCAATAGCCAGAGAACATCCCAATCGCCGCCATCACTGCCGGATTGCCGCCGTGTTGCAGCACCAGAATCGGAATACCAATGCCGGCGGTCACAATCGGGAAGGCAGCAAAGGCGTTGCCCATTACCATGGTTAACAACGCCATGCCACCCGCATACACCGCGACGGCAATCAGGCGATTATCCACCGCCAGATACTGCTCGGTGAGGTGCGAAATCGCCGTGCCAACACCGGCGCTGGTGAATAGCAGGCCAAGCGTGGCCAGAATCTGCGGCAGGATAAATGCCCAACCCACCGCATCCAGCAGGCGACGGGTTTCCTGCATCGACTGCAGCGGCTTTTCATGGGTAATTTTCAACGCGATCAGCCAGCCCAGCAGGCAGCCAATCATCATGGAGAACAGCGTCACCAATGTGGAGTGATTGCCGGGACCAAACACGCGGTCCTGCAAGCCGGGAATATGGTTAAACGCCAGCACGCCAATCACCGTGACCAGCGGAATCGCCAGCGCTGGCAGGAACAGTTTGTTATGCAGGCGTTTAGCGCTCTCCTGTTTCTGCTCATCGCTACGTTGATGGTAACGACCCAGACGCACGCCACCGAAACCAGCAATTAACGCCATCAACACCACGGCCACGCCCACGCCGATATGCAACCAGCGGCGGCCCAGTTCGGCATCGCCCGCCCATTGTCCCATCAGCTGGTAAGCACCCTCACCAATCAGGAAAATCAGACCATACAATGCCCAGAACAGCCCGGTGGTAAAACGACGCGGGTTAGCGCTGTCACGCCATGAAAGTACGGCAACCACCAGCAGGATCACGCCTGCCAGCCACATCAAATATTGTTGCTGGAACATTACTTCCCTCCTTTGGCGTTCAGCGCCTGCTGGTTCAACGCGCCCAATTCACGCGACAGCTGGCGATCAAGACGCACCAGACGGGCTGAGTGAATGAGGAAAGCACAAAGAGCGGTCGGGATGCCCCACAACGCGATATGCAGCGGTTCGGTGCTGATACCAGCAGATTCCTGCATGAAGTTATGCATGAAGATAATCGCGCCAAAGGCAACGAAGATATCCTCGCCAAAGAACAGACCGATGTTATCGGTCGCCGCAGACATGGCGCGCAGACGATGGCGCACGTCTGGCGGGACGTCACCGTAACGGTTTTCGGTAGCGCCTTCAGCCATCGGCGCCAGCAGCGGACGTACCATCTGCGGATGGCCGCCAAGACTGGTTAAGCCCAGCGCGGCGGTGGCTTCACGCACAAACAGGTAGACGATCAGTAAGCGGCCGGCGGTAGCGGTTTTGATCTGCGCGATCCAGCTTTGCGCACGCTCTTTCAGACCATGACGCTCCAGCAGCCCGATAACGGCCAGCGGCAGCAGCAGAATCAGCGGCAGGTTGCGCGTATTGAGGAAGCCTGAGCCGAGTTTTTCCAGAATGTCTGCCAACGGCAGATGCGCCGCCAGCCCGGTGACGAAGCCCGCCACAATCACTACCAGCACCGGGTTAAAGCGCAGCACAAAACCCAGAATGATGGCGGCAATACCCAACAGCGGCCAGAGGTTTACCACGTTATCCATGTTGTTCCCTTATGTGAATAGACAAAGCCCGGCGTGATGCCGGGCAATGAGTAAAACGTTATGCGCTGGTGACAGCAATCTGATGTGTCGCAAATGCCGCACGCAGCGTGCGGGCGAACTGCAGCGCGTGTGCGCCATCGCCGTGTAAACAGACGGTTTCGGCGTTGACCTTGACCCATTCTCCGCTGATGCTCTGCACCTGGCGCTGCTGTACCATCGCCAGCGTTTGCGCCAGCGCCTGATCGGCATCTTCAATCATCGCGTGCGGCTGGCTGCGTGGCACTAACGCCCCGCTCGCCAGATAGCCGCGATCGGCAAATACCTCTTCGCGGGTGCGCAGACCATGATGCGCCGCCGCGGCAATCGACGCGCTGCCCGCCAATCCCACCAGAATCAATCCGCTATCCACGGCTTTCACTGCGCGCGCAATGGCATCCGCCAGTTGTGGATCGCCCGCCGCCTGGTTGTACAGCATGCCGTGCGGCTTGACGTGCACCAGCCGTTCGCCTTCGCTCTCCGCAATGCTTTTCAACGCACCAATCTGGTAGATCATCTGCGCATATACGGTTTCCGGCGGCAGCTGCATGGCGGTACGACCAAAGTTTTCCCGATCGGGGAAACTTGGATGGGCACCAATCGCCACGCCAGACGCTTTGGCCCAGCGCACCGATTGCAGCATGGTTTGCGCATCACCGGCGTGAAAGCCGCAGGCGATATTGGCTGAACTCACCAGCGTCAGCAGTTCCTGATCGCTGGCGCTGCCTTCGCCGAGATCGGCGTTAAGATCAATCTTCATGTGCCAATCCCCATGCTATTTGGTCGAACGAACGTTGTTGATGCTGTTTGGCGTGAATCGCGTCTTCCAGCGTGCAGTGGATAAAGTGAATCGGTTCGCCGAGGCGAATTTGCGCCAGATGATAGAGATCGGCTTCGATGATGCAGGCAATGCGCGGATAGCCGCCGGTAGTTTGTGCGTCCGCCATCAACACAATCGGCTGACCATTAGGCGGCACCTGCACCACGCCGGGTACTAAACCGTGCGACAGCAAATCGCGCGTTGCATCGCGATGCAGTTGACGCCCCTGCAGGCGATAGCCCATGCGGTTACTTTGCGGACTGAGCTTCCACGGACTGCGCCAGAAACCCTGCTGCGCCTCTCGCGAGAACTCGTTATATTCCGGGCCCGCTAAGGCGCGGATGCGGTTGCCCCACAGCAGCTGACGCACGCCGGCTTTATCTTTGAAGTCGCGCGTCGGTTTGCCCAACGGCAGTTCGTCGCCGTCCTGCAGCTTACGTCCCTGCCAGCCACCAAACGCCGCCTTGAGATCGGTACTCACCGAACCAAGCATTTCCGGCACGGCAAAGCCACCGTTGACCGCCATATAGCTGCGCATGCCGCGCGTTGGCGTTGCCAGCGTCAGCACCTGCCCTTTTTTCACCGGCAGACGCCAGCCGGTCCAGACCGGTTTGCCATCCAGATCGGCATTGCAGCCCGCACCCGTCAACGCAAACCAGCCATCGCGGGTAAACTGCGCTTTAAATTGTCCCAGCACGATTTCCAGCACCGCGCTCTGCTCGGGGTTGCCCACCAGCATATTGGCGGTGCGCATTGCCGGTTGATCGAGCGCGCCGCCCACGCTGATGCCATATTGGCGGAAGCCGGTGCGGCCGTGGTCTTGCAGCGAGGTCATCATGCCCGCGCGGAGAATTTTCAACATACGCCCTCCTGCTGCGGCACAAAGCGCACGCTATCGCCGGGGCGTAACAGTGTCGGTGGATGCTGAAGTGGATCGAACAGGCTAAGCGGTGTGTGACCAATCAGTTGCCAGCCGCCAGGCGCGGCTAACGGATAGATGCCGGTTTGGCTGCCGCCGATGCCCACTGAGCCGCTCGGCACAATCACGCGCGGCTCAGCACGGCGCGGCGTGTGTAAACGCTCATCCAGGCCGCCGAGATAGGGGAAACCAGGCTGGAAGCCGATGAAATAGACCACGTAATCGATGCTGCTGTGCAGTTCTACCACTTGCTTTGGCGTCATGTTGGCGCGATCCGCCACCACCTGCAGATCAGGCCCGCCCGAGCCGCCGTACACCACCGGGATTTCAACCCGACGCGATTCCGGCAGCTGCGCTTCGCTCTCTTCCCACCAGCGCTGCAAACGCTCAATGGCGTCCAATGCATTGAGTTGCGGATCGCGCAGCAGCAACGTCAGGTTGTTCATTCCAGGAATCACTTCCTCTACCTGCTCGTTCTGCTGCAGTCGCTGACACAATCCCCAGATGCGCTGCTGACTGGTCAACGAAACCGGCGGTTCCAGTTCCAGCACCACCGCGCGCTCACCTAGCAGATAACAACGTGCTCGTTGCAAAAACAACCTCCTGGTCAAATTCAAAACATAACGTAGGGTCGCCTTTCATGGCGACCGGGCAACTCGTTTATGCGTAAAGGCAATAAGTTATGCGAAAGTGACAGAGATGTGTCAACAGATTTGCGCCCTTAAACGCAGGTTAAGGGCGTGAGAATGGAAGAATCAGGCAGGATTATCGATGTCTATAAAGGTCACATCAAGGCCATGATGGGCGGCTAACCATTCGCCCAGTGCCTTGATCCCGCCGCGTTCGGTCGCGTGGTGTCCGGCGGCAAAAAAGTGCAAACCTTGTTCGCGCGCGCTGTGGATGGTTTGCTCAGAAACTTCGCCGGTAATAAAGGCATCAACGCCAAAGGCTGCTGCGCTATCGATAAAACCCTGACCGCCGCCGCTGCACCAGGCAACGCGCTTGATCAATGCCGGCGCGTTATCGCCGCAGTGCAGCGGTGTGCGACCTAATCGCTGGGCAATTCTCTGCGCCAGCGCCGCGCCACTCACTGGTTCTGCCAGCTCGCCCCACGGCACCAGCGGCTGAATCTCGCCTTTCACTTCAATATCAAACAGGCGCGCCAGCTGCGCGTTATTACCCAACTCGGGGTGCGCGTCCAACGGCAGATGCCAGCCATATAGGTTGATATCATTGGCCAGCAGCGTACGCAGACGCTGGCGCTTCATGCCTTTAATCACCGGCGCTTCGCTTTTCCAGAAGTATCCGTGATGCACCATCACCGCATCGGCGTTGCGCTTCACCGCTTCATCCAGCAGCGCCTGGCAGGCGGTGACGCCGGTGATGATGGTTTTGACCTCGGCGCGTCCTTCAACCTGCAAACCGTTCGGCGCATAGTCGCTGAAGGCGCTGTTGTTCAGTTGCTGATTGACGATCTGTTCTAACTCGACATTATTCATTACGGCTCCCTGACCGCCTCAAGCCGCGCTGCGAGCGCGCTCAAAGGCGTCTAGTGTCTTTTTACGTGCGTCCTTATGTTCCACGATTGGCGCGGGATAATCGAGTTTCTTGTTATTTTTCTGCGCCCACACCTGCGGCTGATGGATATCGCTGTCGGGCACTTCCTTTAATTCCGGCAGCCACTGACGGATAAACGCGCCCTGTTTATCAAAACGCTCGCCCTGCGTGGTGGGATTGAAGATACGAAAATAGGGCGCGGCATCGGTGCCGGTTGACGCGGCCCACTGCCAGCCGCCGTTGTTGGCAGCCAGATCGCCATCGATCAGCTGCTGCATGAAATAACGCTCGCCTTCACGCCAGTCGATCAACAGATCCTTCACCAGGAAACTAGCGGTAATCATGCGCAAGCGATTGTGCATCCAGCCGAGCGTGTTGAGCTGGCGCATGGCTGCATCAACAATCGGATAGCCGGTTTTACCCTGCTGCCAGGCTTTGAGATGCGCTTCGTTTTGCTGCCAATCCACGTTGCGCGTCCAGTCGACAAACGGCTGATGCTTACATAGCGCGGGAAATGCCACCATCAGATGACGATAGAACTCGCGCCAGATCAATTCGTTCAGCCAGGTAAAAGCCTTGCCCTCGTTAAGCGCGTCGGGATGCTCTTTCAATACGCGATGCAGACACTGACGCGGCGACAACACGCCAATCGCCAGATAGGCCGATAAACGACTGGTGCCGTCAATGGCTGGCAAATCACGTTGATCCGGATAATGTTGCACCGCCTGTTTGGCGAAGTGGCGCAGCTGTTTTAACGCGGCCTCTTCCCCTGCCTGGAACACGCTGTCATCAAAAGCTTCACAGGGATAATCAAAGGCGGGGATCTTCTTTTTGATGCTGACGGGCGCGCCATCACGCGCTTTCGGCGCGTGATAACACTCCGGCAAGCCCTGATGCAGGCGACGAACAAAGGCTCTGCTGAACGGCGTGAATACCTTGAACATGGTGTTACTGCCGGTTTGCACGCTGCCCGGCGGCAACAGCAGGCTGTCGTCGAATCCCTGACAAATCACGCCCTGCGCATCCAGACGTTTCTCCGCCCTGGCATCGCGTTCCCGTTCGTTGATTTCGTACTGATAGTTGTAGAACAGCGCATCAACCTGCTGCTGCTGGCAAAATTCCGCCAGGTGATCAATCGAAGCGGCAAAGTCATCACACTGATGGAAGTGCAAAGGAATGCCGCGTTCGGCCAGCGATGCCTGCAACAAAAGGAGATTTTGCTGGATGAACGCCGCCTGCTTAGGTGCCATGTGGTGCTGCTGCCACTGCTGTGGTGTGGCGATAAACAGCGCAATCACTGTAGCCTGGCTATCGCGGCAGGCAGCGGCCAGCGCCATGTTGTCATTAATGCGCAGATCGTTACGCAACCAAACTAAATGGGTGGTCATAAAGCCCCGAAATTATTGTCCGTAGCGCAAACGCAGCGCTTCCGGATAAGGATCAAAGTAGCGCTGTTGTGCCAGCCACGGATGCGGATATTCCGCCATGTAGTGTTTCAGCATGGTGATCGGTGCTAACAGTGGCTGCACGCCAAGACGATAGCGATCAATCAGTTGCGCCAGCTCCTGACGCTGCGGCGAACTCAGCTGTGGACGGAAGTAACCTTGGACATGCATCAGCACGTTAGTGTGATTGCGTCGTGATGCCTGATGTGACATCAGGTGCATCAGGCGATTGCGGTACTCAAAGGCGTAATCCTCCAGCGAATCCCACTGATCCATCGCCGCGACAAAACGACCCATTTCGCGATACTCATCCTGCGCGTGAGAAAGCAGTAGCAGTTTGTAACGACTGTGGAAGGCCATCAGCTTGTGACGTGATAATCCGCTGCGCCACATTTCGTTGAATTCATGCAGCGCGTAAACGCGGCCAATAAAGTTTTCACGGATAGCGTCATCGTGCAAACGACCATCCTCTTCCAGCGGCAGCCACGGCATCTCTTTCTGCAGGAATGCAGTAAACATGCCGGTGCCTGCTTTACGGTTGTTGTTGGTTTCAGGCTCGTAAACGCGGACGCGTTCCAATCCACAGCTTGGCGATTTGGCACACAAAATGTAGCCGCACAGATGATGCAGCGACTTGACCCGCTCAGCGGACCAGCGCTGCATCTCTTCTGTCACCTCTTCGCCGCCATCTTTACTGAAACAGAGATGGATATTTTCATCGCTCTCTTTTACCAGCCGCAAAGCCGGACGCGGCGTCGGCAAGCCAATCGCCATTTCGGGGCATACAGGTTCAAAGCGCACAAATGGCACGAGTTCGTCGGTGGCGAAGGCAAAACGTTTGTGGCCGCCATCAAATCGGACGTTATCTCCGAGCAGGCAAGCGCTGATACCAACAGGAATTTTCTCGCTCATACTTGTACAACCTCAGAAATCTTGTAGAGGTTTTAAGTGTAGCTGAAATGCGCGGGGATAACAGCGCTAACGCGCGGTGGGCGTGAATTTATCGATAAAAAAACCCGGCGCTTCGCGGGAAGTCGCCGGGTTAATACTGCGCTGAAATTGCTTACCAGTGAATGCCGGCAGCCGCTTCCGACTGCGCCAGCCAGACCGGTTTAGTGCTGGTTTTGCACCACATACGATGCAGGTAACTGTACAAACGCGCGCGATCCGAGCGGAATAACATTACTGGCAGCGCCAGCAAACCGATTGCTACCACCAGCACGCGGCGCAGTACGATTTTATACAGTGGATATGCTCGATCCATTTTTTGGCCCCCTTGTGGTAAACATTGCGTTGAAATGTGATCTGGTTCAGATATTACCCGTTTTTGTGTAATTTTACTACTCATCCGACCACTTTATTTGCGCTTTTTTCCATCAATTTAAGTGGTGATGAAATTTAGTTACAAGATTGTAAATTTAACGATCCCTTCAAGTTAAAAACTTCGTGACGGACGCCGGGCCGCTTTATTGCTAAAGTGATGCGTTAACTTTTTTGCCGCTGGAGGCAGCGTGACGACCATCTTGATAGTGGAAGATGAAAAAGAGATTCGCCGTTTCGTGCGCCTGGCGCTGGAGAGCGAAGGCCTGAAAATTGTGGAAGCGGAACAGTTGCAGCGCGGCCTGATTGAAGCGGCAACGCGTAAGCCCGATCTGGTGATCCTCGATCTCGGCTTGCCGGATGGTGATGGCAATGACTTTATCCGTGAAGTACGCCAGTGGAGCAGCATGCCAGTGATTGTGCTGTCTGCGCGTAGCGATGAGCAGGATAAGATTGATGCGCTGGATGCCGGTGCGGATGATTATCTCACCAAGCCGTTTGGCATTGGTGAACTGCTGGCGCGTGTGCGCGTGGCGCTGCGTCGCCATCAAAGCAGCCAGCCTGAACCGATTGTGAAATTTGGCGAAGTCAGCGTCGATTTGGCGGCGCGCCGCGTGCTGCGCAACCAACAGGAAGTGCATTTGACGCCTACCGAATTTCGTCTGCTGAGCTTGCTACTGAATAATGCCGGAAAAGTGCTGACTCAGCGTCAGTTGCTAAATCAGGTTTGGGGCCCGAATGCGGTGGAGCACAGCCACTATTTACGCATCTATATGGGCCACTTGCGGCAGAAGCTGGAAGCGAATCCCACGCAGCCCAGCCATTTGCTGACCGAAACCGGCATCGGCTATCGATTTATGCCATAAAAAAAGGCCGCTAAGCGGCCTTTTCTCTTCACCGCCCTATCAGGCGTTTTTCAGTACTTCGCTAACAATCTCAACCGCTTCTTTCTCAATTTGCTGACGATGTTCAGCACCCAGGAAGCTTTCGCAGTAGATTTTGTAAGCGTCTTCGGTACCTGATGGACGCGCGGCAAACCAGCCGTTTTCCGTCATCACTTTCAGACCACCGATTGACGCACCGTTACCCGGCGCGGCAGTCAGGCGTGCGGTGATCGGATCACCCGCCAGCGTATCAGCGCTCACCATTTCTGGAGACAGCTTAGACAGCGCCGCTTTCTGTGCCGAAGTCGCCGGAGCCTGCAGACGGTTATAGCTTGGCGCACCAAAGCGCTCTGCCAGCTCGTCATAATGCTGCTGCGGGTTCTTGCCGGTGACCGCTGTGATTTCAGCGGCCAGCAGACACATAATGATGCCGTCTTTATCGGTTGACCAGGCTGAGCCATCGAAACGCAGGAAGGATGCACCCGCGCTCTCTTCACCGCCGAAACCGAAGCTGCCGTCGAACAGACCATCAACGAACCATTTGAACCCAACCGGTACTTCTACCAGCTTGCGGCCAATGTCGTTGACGACGCGGTCGATCATTGCGCTGGAAACCAGAGTTTTACCAACAGCAACCTCTTTGCCCCACTGCGGACGATGCTGGAACAGGTAGTTGATCGCTACCGCCAGATAGTGGTTCGGATTCATCAGACCCGCAGGCGTGACGATGCCATGGCGGTCGTAATCAGGATCGTTACCAAAGGCCAGGTCGAATTTGTCTTTGTACGCCAGCAAACCGGCCATCGCGCATTCAGATGAGCAATCCATACGCACCACGCCATCTTTATCCAGATGCATGAAGCGGAAAGTCTGGTCGACCGCGTCGTTAACGATGGTCAGATCAAGCTTGTAGTGCTCAGCAATGCGCTGCCAGTAAGCAATACCGGAACCGCCTAACGGATCAACGCCAATTTTCAGGCCGGCTTTCTGGATGGCAGCGAAGTCAATCACCTGCGCCAGACCTTCAACGTACGGCTGGATCAGATCCTGCTCAACGATGTGACCGCTCGCCCATGCCTGATCCAGCGGCAGACGTTTCACGTCTTTCAGCTCGCCTTTGATCAGCTGGTTAGCGCGATCTTCCACCACTTTGGTGACGTTGGTATCAGCCGGACCACCGTTTGGCGGATTGTATTTGATACCGCCATCTTCCGGTGGATTGTGCGAAGGCGTGATAACGATGCCGTCTGCCTGCGCGCCGCCGCGTTTGTTGTGCTCAAGAATCGCGTTAGAGATCGCAGGCGTTGGCGTATAGCCGTTGTCCTGCTGCACAATCACGTCTACGCCGTTAGCGGCCAGCACTTCCAGCACGGACAGAATCGCCGGCTCAGACAGCGCATGCGTGTCTTTACCGACGTAGCATGGACCGGTGATGCCATTCTTTTTGCGCTCTTCAGCAATCGCCTGCGCGATCGCCAAAATGTGCTGTTCGTTGAAGCTTTGGCGTCCCGCGCTGCCGCGGTGGCCTGAAGTGCCAAATTTCACCGCATGATCCGGATTCGCCACATCGGGCTTCAGGACGTAATACTGCGAGGTTAATTGTGCAACGTTAATCAAATCGCTCTGCTGGGCAGGCTGCCCGGCACGGGGGTGATTGGCCATTGGCGCTTCTCCCTGACGCTTCAGTTAAATGGTGCCGCGAACTTTCTCTGTCAGTTCCTGTGGGAACTGCATAGCCAGCATGATGTGTTCCACCATGCTGCATTTGCGACCTGTATTGGTATTCGTGATCACCCAGTACGGCGTGCCGGGAACGTGCTTCGGCTTGGTATGGGTGCCATTTTGCAGCAGCGTGTGCTCGTCGCCCGCGAAGTAGACGCGGGTACGGCCCTGCAGCGAGGCAGTCGCTTCAGCAAACGCTGCCGGATCAAGACGATAGAGCGTTGACAGTACCAACATGAAGCGGTTAACCGCCTTATTCTGCTCGGCATATTCATCGGAGAGCAGCAGCTCACGTACCGCGCGGACGCGATCCTGAGGACGCGCTTCGCGGCTGGCAGGTTGCGCTTCTTTCACTGATGCACCAGCGGCGGGCGCAGCAGGTGCGCTCTGTCCGGCGGTGAACTTCAACATGCGGCGCAAAATATCAGAGGCGCTTTCACCAATATGCTGCGTGTGGCTGGCAATATAACGGTAGAGTTCTTCGTCAACTTCAATCGTTTTCATCTTTTTCCGTACGATTCTGGCAAATGACAGAACCACGCATTAGTGCAACGGCCTTAGCAAAATCCAGTCGTGCAAAACGTGAGCGGGTTCTAACATAAGGATTATAAAGTTAAATCCGTGGCAGCCGATAGCGTTGGCAACGTTTCCGGGCAAAAGTCGGAATATGCCCTAATGCCCACCGGCCTGACTGCTGGACAGGTGAATCCATGATAACCTAAGCCAAGGTCACAACCGTAAGAACTTTAGCCATGATTTTGAACGCCCGTCTGCAAACTGAACAATCTGCCCCCGATGCCACGCCGATTCTGTTAATCCATGGTCTTTTTGGTAGCCTTGATAACCTTGGCGTGCTGGCGCGTGGGGTGCGTGACGTACGTCCGACGCTGCAGGTTGATGTGCGCAACCACGGCTTGTCGGCACGTAGCGATGAGATGAATTATCACGTGATGGCGCAGGACATTGTCGAAACGCTGGATGCGCACCAGATCGATCGCGCTGGTGTGATTGGCCATTCGATGGGCGGCAAAATCGCCATGGCGCTCTGTGCCATCGCGCCGGAACGCATCGAAAAAATGGTGATGATCGATATCGCGCCCGTTGATTACCAAACGCGCCGCCATGACGAAATTTTTGCCGCTATTCGCGCCGTTACCGCCACAGGCGTCACGCGCCGCAGTGAGGCCGCTGAGGTAATGCGCCAGCATATTGATGAAGAAGGCGTGATCCAGTTCATCCTCAAGTCTTTAGCCGAGGGCGAATGGCGCTTTAATGTGCCGGTGTTGTGGGATAACTACAGCACCATCTCCGGCTGGAAAGAGATTCCTGCATGGCCGCATCCGGCACTGTTTATCCGCGGCGGCGATTCGCCTTATCTGGATAATCAGCATCGCGATGCGCTGCTGCGTCAGTTCCCGCA
Source organism: Enterobacter sp. Sphag1F (assembly GCF_014193275.1). Lineage (NCBI taxonomy): Bacteria > Pseudomonadati > Pseudomonadota > Gammaproteobacteria > Enterobacterales > Enterobacteriaceae > Enterobacter > Enterobacter sp. Sphag1F. The sequence goes on from NZ_JACHZD010000002.1 coordinate 789,007, forward strand.
GGCGCATGCACATGTGATCAGCGGAGCTGGACATTGGGTGCACGCCGAGAAACCCGATGCGGTGTTACGCGCCGTTCGGCGGTTTTTTAACCTGTAAAAGCAAAAGCTTGCCGCTTGCGCTTTAGGGTTGGCGTCAGGGAAGGCGCTGGAGTATGATGTCGCGCTAAAAATTTGCCACGGATATTTTTTCGCCGTGGTCGGGCCGATAATGTTTTAATCGCGCAGCGCCTTTCCGCCGTTCGCGCCCACTCAGTTTTACAAACCATGGCAAAAGAACAGACAGACCGCACTACGCTTGATCTCTTCGCAGACGAGCGGCGTCCTGGTCGCCCGAAAACCAGCCCGCTGACGCGTGATGAACAGTTACGCATCAACAAACGCAACCAGCTCAAGCGCGATAAAGTGCGTGGGCTGCGTCGTGTTGAGCTGAAGATGTCGAGCGAGGCGGTTGACGCGCTCAGCACGCTGGCCGATCAGCAAAACATTAGTCGCAGCGAATTGATTGAACAAATGCTGCTGGCACAGCTCAAACTGTCGTAACGCGCGAAGACCGCACGCTGGAACACAAAGTCACGGCTTTACAAGTTCCGCACTTTTTACCGGTCTGCTATTATTCGCATAACTGTGCAGTCAACTGACTTACTTTCACAATCAGGATTCAAGAGGTTACCTAACCCATGGCAATCGTAGGCATTTTCTTCGGCAGCGATACCGGCAACACTGAAAACATTGCAAAGATGATCCAGAAACAACTGGGTAAAGATGTCGCCGAAGTGCATGACATTGCTAAGAGCACCAAAGAGGATCTCGATGCATTCGACATCCTGCTGCTGGGCATTCCAACCTGGTATTACGGCGAAGCGCAGTGTGACTGGGATGATTTTTTCCCGACGCTGGAAGAGATTGATTTCAATGGCAAGCTGGTAGCGCTGTTTGGTTGTGGCGATCAGGAAGATTACGCCGAGTACTTCTGTGATGCGATGGGCACCATCCGAGACATCATCGAGCCAAACGGTGCGGTGATTGTTGGGCACTGGCCAACCGAAGGCTATCACTTTGAAGCCTCTAAAGGCCTGGCCGATGACAAAAACTTCCTGGGTCTGGCGATTGATGAAGATCGTCAGCCAGAATTGACCAACGAACGTGTTGAGAAGTGGGTGAAGCAGATCTTCGACGAGCTGCAGCTGAAAGAGATTATTGAAGCTTAATTCCCTGCTCTGTCCGATGTGCGCGCTGCCTCACATCGGGCAACGGAATTTCCTATAAAAATAATAGCTACGGTTTTTTAACTTTTCCCCGCAAATCTGTAGAATACCCGCAATGGTCATCCGCTTATTCCTCTGGCAGTAGAATGAGGCTGAGTGAAATGGAATCCAAAACCCAAGCGTCCTGAAGACGTTAGTGACGTTATCCTTACAACCTTTGGTGATTAAGGACGTTGCCTTGGTTTTCATTTCACTGCTTGAGTTCTATAATGAGACGCAAATGAGAATGCGCGTTGACCTAAACATTCAAGGCCCCTGCGCCGCAAGTGACTAGCAAAGTAACAGGACAATATCCGCATGACTGACAACAACTCCGCATTGAAGAAGGCTGGCCTGAAAGTCACGCTACCCAGACTGAAAATTCTGGAAGTGCTTCAGGGACCCGGCCCCGAGTCCCATCACGTCAGTGCGGAAGATTTGTATAAGCGCCTGATCGATATGGGCGAAGAGATTGGTCTGGCAACGGTGTATCGCGTTCTTAACCAGTTTGACGACGCGGGCATCGTAACCCGTCATAACTTTGAAGGCGGCAAATCTGTCTTCGAACTGACTCAGCAACATCACCACGATCACTTGATCTGCCTGGATTGTGGCAAAGTTATCGAATTCAGCGATGAATCAATCGAAACGCGTCAGCGTGAAATTGCCACTCGCCACGGCATCAAGCTTAGCAACCACAGCCTGTACCTGTATGGTCACTGTGCTCTGGGAGACTGCCGCGAAGACGATACGCTCCACGATAAGTAATTGAGTGTGCTATGCAGTATAAAAAAACCGGCTTAAGCCGGTTTTTTTATATCTGAAATCAGGCAACGAGCGTTTCCTGCAAGTAGCGCCAGCGCGGAATGGCGGTACTGCAATCCAGTACCGCCAGAGAAATGCGGCTTTGATTGGTGCCATTCATCATCTGCAATTCACGATACTGAATTGTGACTTCGTCGCTTTGCTGCGAAATGATGGCGTGCTCACTGGTGGCAATTCGCATCCCTTCACGCTGCCCCTGCAACTGGCGAAACAGTGTTTCCATCTCATTAAGATCAAGCTGTTTACCCTGAGGCGTAACCATTTTGAAGTCGGGATGAAAGTACGACAAGAACAGATCAATGCTGTCATCACTGCCTTCTGCCTGATTGAAAATACGTTCGATAAGCTGATGTAAAACCACCACGCTATGTTTGGCTTCCAGGGCGAGACTTGTCATTTTTTATCCTTTGATTACCCGCAGAGCAACGGCTGAGAGCGCATAGCCTACCTGAAAAAAAGTTTTTCACACTGGCAAATGGTTTAATTTTGCTAAAGTCAGAATAGTCGCAAATAAGGAATTAAAGGCTAATTGCAGCGGGCAGCATAAAAGGTCGTATCTGGTTAAATCGAGACAATAAAAAAGGGCGATTGCTCGCCCTTTCATGATCTTATCGTGCTAGCGACAAAATGTATTAATCGCCGATTTTTGCCCAGGTATCACGCAAACCAACGGTGCGGTTAAACACCAGTTTGGATGGCTGTGAATAGACGCTATCAGCACAGAAATAGCCTTCGCGCTCAAACTGGTATGGCGCCATTGGATCCGCTGCACGCAAACCTGGCTCAACGAAGCCCTGTTTGATTTCCAGTGAACTCGGGTTGATGGTGGTGAGGAAATCCTCAGCCGCGCCCGGATTTGGCACACTGAACAAACGATCGTACAGGCGGAATTCCGCTGGCAGCGCGTGAATTGCAGAAACCCAATGGATGACGCCTTTCACTTTACGGCCATCGGCTGGATCTTTGCTCAGCGTATCAACGTCGCAGGTACAGTAGATGCAGGTGATATTGCCTTCATCATCCTTCGCCACACGTTCGGCACGGATCACGTAAGCATTACGCAGACGCACTTCTTTACCCAGCACCAGACGTTTGTACTGCTTGTTGGCTTCTTCACGGAAGTCCGCGCGATCGATCCACACTTCACGGCTGAATGGTACTTCACGCGTGCCCATCTCCGGTTTGTTCGGATGATTCGGCATGCTGATGATCTCTTCGTGACCTGCAGGCAGGTTCTCGATCACCACTTTCAGCGGATCCATTACGGCCATCGCACGCGGTGCGTTTTCATTGAGATCGTCACGAATGCACGATTCCAGTGAAGCCATCTCCACGATATTGTCCTGTTTGGTCACACCAATACGGCGGCAGAACTCACGGATTGAAGCGGCGCTGTAACCACGACGACGCAGACCAGAGACGGTCAGCATGCGCGGATCGTCCCAGCCTTCGACAACCTTCTCGCTCACCAGCTGAGTCAGTTTACGCTTCGACATCACCGCGTATTCCAGATTCAGGCGTGAGAATTCGTACTGACGCGGATGCACCGGAATAGTGATGTTATCCAGCACCCAATCGTACAGACGACGGTTGTCCTGGAACTCCAGCGTACAGAGAGAGTGCGTAATGCCTTCAATCGCATCCGAAATGCAATGGGTGAAGTCATACATCGGATAGATGCACCACTTGCTGCCAGTCTGATGGTGATCGGCAAACTTAATGCGATACAGCACTGGATCGCGCATCACGATGAAACTGGACGCCATGTCGATTTTGGCTCGCAGACAGGCTTTGCCCTCTTCGAAACCGCCATCGCGCATCTTCTGGAACAGCGCTAAGTTCTCTTCCACGCTGCGATCGCGATACGGACTGTTTTTGCCCGGCGCCGTCAGGGAACCGCGATATTCACGGATCTCATCTGCTGACAGTTCATCAACATAGGCCAGGCCTTTGTTAATCAGCTCAACCGCATAGTTGAACAGTTGGTCGAAGTAGTCTGAGGAGTAACGAATGTTGCCGCTCCACTCAAAGCCCAGCCATTGCACATCACGCTTAATGGATTCGACAAACTCCAGATCTTCTTTTACTGGGTTAGTGTCGTCGAAACGCAGATTGCACTGACCTTGGTAGTCTTGCGCGATACCAAAGTTCAGGCAGATAGATTTCGCATGGCCAATATGCAGATAACCATTGGGCTCAGGCGGGAAACGGGTATGCACACTGCTGTGCTTACCGCTCGCCAAATCTTCGTCGATGATCTGACGAATAAAGTTCGTTGGGCGGGCTTCAGCCTCACTCATCTCAAAATCCTCAAAAACTATAACGGGTGATTTGTACCACGAAGTAACGGAGTATGATCCACAAAGCGCAGGAGGGAAACAACCGTTTGTTGGTCGTTTTAAAACAAAAAAGGCAGGAATCGCTTCCTGCCTTCTGGCTCAATCACAAGGACTTAGCCTTTAACCTCGTACAGCGGGGTTTGGCCTGCAACCACTGAACCGGTTGCCAGTAAATTCAGACCAGCGAAATCATCGCTGTTGCTGACCACAACCGGACTGATCATCGAGCGGGCGTTGGCATTGAGGAAGTCCAAATCCATTTCCAGGATTGGCTGGCCTGCAGTGACCGTTGCGCCCTCTTCAACCAAACGCGTGAAGCCTTTACCTTCCAGCGCCACCGTATCCAGACCCATGTGCACTACGATCTCGACACCGTTTTCCGCTTCAAGGCAGAACGCATGGTTGGTATTGAAGATCTTCACCACGGTTCCGGCGGTTGGCGCAACCACGGTTTTATCGGTTGGTTTGATCGCCAGACCATCACCGACTGCCTTGCTGGCGAACGCTTCGTCAGGCACATTTTCCAGCGCAACAATGTCACCGGTGACCGGCGCCAGCAGCGTGGCAATGACGGCTTTTTCACTGTTCAGCACGGCCTGAGGTTTTACTTCAGCAGCAGGCGCAGCCGTTGACGCGGCAGCGGATGCCGCAACCGGACCTTTGCTCAGGACAGTTTTCATTGCCATCGCAATGCTTTCTGCCTGAGTACCGACGATAACCTGCACGCTTTGTTTGTTCAGACGAATCACACCGGAAGCACCGAGACGCTTAGCCACACCCTCATTAACCTGCGCAGAGTCTTTAACGTTCAGACGCAGACGAGTGATACAAGCATCGATGTGGGTCAGGTTTTCTGAGCCACCCACCGCCGCAATGTAACGACGTGCCAGAGATTCTGTTTGGCTTTCACCGCTGCCGCTGTTATCGACATTTACGTCATAACCATCGGTTTCATCGCCCGCAGAGAGTTCGCGGCCCGGCGTCATCAGGTTGAATTTCTGGATGGTGAAGCGGAACACCGCGTAGTAGATAACGAAGAACACCAGGCCTTGTGGGATCAGCATCCACCAGTGCACTGCCAGCGGGTTACGCGTTGACAGCACCATATCCACCAGACCCGCACTGAAGCCGAAACCGGCAATCCACTGCATACTCGCGGCGATGAACACAGAAAGACCGGTCAGTGCCGCGTGAATCACATACAGCACCGGCGCCACGAACATGAAGGAGAACTCCAGCGGTTCGGTGATACCTGTAAAGAAGGCGGCAAAGGCCGCTGCCAGCATGATACCGCCGACTTTGGCGCGGTTTTCCGGGCGTGCGCAGTGGTAAATTGCCAGCGCTGCGCCTGGAAGACCGAACATCATGATTGGGAAGAAGCCCGCCTGATAACGACCGGTGATGCCCGGGATACCTGTACCTTCAGCGATAGACTGCGCGCCGCCGAGGAATTTAGGAATATCGTTGATACCGGCAACGTCGAACCAGAATACCGAGTTCAACGCGTGATGCAGACCAACAGGAATCAGCAGGCGGTTAAAGAAGGCGTAGACGCCCGCACCGATTGAGCCCATTTTCTGGATGTGTTCACCAAAGCTCACCAGTCCACCGAAAATGATCGGCCAGACATACATCAGTACGAAGGCGACGACAATCATCAGGAAGGAGACAAGGATCGGCACCAGACGACGGCCGCTGAAGAACGACAGCGCTTTTGGCAACTCAACATGGCTGAAGCGGTTATAAACCTCAGCAGAGAGAATACCCACCAGGATACCAACAAACTGGTTATTGATTTTACCGAAGGCGGCAGGTACCTGCTCCACCGGTATTTTCTGAATCATCGCGACCGCAGCCGGTGAACAGAGTGTGGTCACCACCAGGAAACCGACGAAGCCGGTTAACGCTGCTGCACCGTCTTTATCTTTTGACATACCGTACGCCACACCAATGGCAAACAGCACGGACATGTTGTCGATGATCGCCGAACCGGATTTGATCAACAGTGCCGCCAGCGCATTGCCTGCGCCCCAGCTATCTGGATCGATCCAATATCCAACGCCCATCAAGATTGCCGCTGCCGGCAGAGTCGCTACCGGCACCATAAGCGCGCGGCCGACCTTTTGCAGATATCCTAATACACTCACCTTATTCTCCCCCTATGAGACTGGCGTTTTGCCGTGGCGCAGGTTGATTTTATTATCCCGTCGCCCGGTACCTTGATGACACTTTTCACCACGTGGCGCAGTGTAAAGACAAATTAATTCGCCTCGCAAATTAAAACCACTGCAACTGTGACTTTAATCACCAAAATGGTGGTTTGATAATGCGAAATGCTAGCCAGCACCACAAACTTATTTTATGATGAAAAATATCGAGTCGCACTTTTCCCGGATGGCTACGCTTAAACGCATTACGCTTAAAGGCAGAAAACTTTCAGAGAAACGGCAACTCCACATTTCCAATCTTAATTGAGGTGAAGACATGAGACTGATCCCTTTGGCCACACCGACCCAAGTGGGTAAATGGGCTGCACGCCACATTGTTAACCGCATTAATGCGTTTAAGCCTAGCGCAGAACGTCCCTTCGTGCTGGGTCTGCCAACCGGTGGAACGCCACTGGAAGCTTACAAGCACCTGATCGACATGCACAAAGCGGGCCAGGTTAGTTTCAAGCACGTTGTCACCTTCAACATGGATGAGTACGTTGGCCTGCCAAAAGAGCATCCGGAAAGTTACCACAGCTTCATGTACCGTAACTTTTTCGATCATGTTGATATTCAACAGCAAAATATCAATCTTCTGAATGGCAATGCCGAAGATATTGACGCAGAATGTCGCCAATACGAAGAGAAGATCCGCGCTTACGGCAAAATTAACCTGTTTATGGGCGGCGTGGGCAACGATGGTCACATCGCCTTCAACGAACCGGCTTCCTCCCTCTCCTCACGTACCCGCATCAAAACCCTGACGCACGATACGCGCATTGCAAACTCACGTTTCTTTAACGGTGATGTGGATCAGGTGCCGAAATACGCCCTGACGGTTGGTGTCGGTACGCTGCTGGATGCAGAAGAAGTGATGATTCTGGTTACCGGCCATCTGAAAGCGCAAGCGCTGCAGGCGGCGGTTGAAGGTAACGTTAACCACATGTGGACCATCAGCTGTCTGCAGCTGCATGCCAAATCTGTCGTGGTCTGTGACGAACCCGCCACCATGGAACTGAAAGTGAAAACCGTGAAATATTTCCGCGAAATGGAAGCGGAAAATATGAAAGGTGTGTGAAAACACGTTGTAAAAAACCTGCTGCTTTCAGGCAGCAGGCTTAGCCGGGAGAGAGAAACGATGTACGCATTAGTGAACGGCCGGATTTTTACCGGTCATGAAATTCTGGACAATCATGCAGTTGTGATTGCAGATGGCCTGATTGAGCGCGTGTGTCCGCGTGATGCCCTGGACGCGGCAATTGCACAGCAGGATGTGGCTGGTGCGTTTATCGCTCCTGGTTTTATTGATTTGCAGCTCAACGGCTGCGGCGGCGTGCAGTTCAATGATGACATCAATGCGTTAAGCGTTGAGACGCTGGAGATCATGCAACGTGCCAACGAGAAATCAGGCTGCACCAGCTATTTGCCAACGCTCATTACCAGCACCGATGCGCTGATGAAACGCGCCGTCGAAACCATGCGTGCCTATCTGGCGAAGCATCAGAATCAGGCCATCGGCCTGCATCTGGAGGGTCCGTGGCTGAATAAAGCCAAGAAAGGCACACACAATCCTGAGCTGATTCGCCTGCCGGATGCCAAGCTGGTGGATTTCCTCTGCGCCAATGCTGACGTCATCACTAAAGTCACGCTGGCACCTGAAAATGCGGGCAGCGAAGTGATTCGTAAGTTACGTGATGCCGGCATCATCGTTTCAGCCGGTCACTCCAACGCGACCTATGAAGAAGCAAAAATCGGCTTCAGCGCGGGCGTCAGTTTTGCCACGCATCTTTATAATGCTATGCCAACCTTCGCCGGACGTGAGCCAGGTCTGATCGGTGCGCTGTTTGATTCGCCTGATGTATACTGCGGCATCATTGCGGATGGTTTACATGTCCATTACGCTAATGTGCGCAATGCAAAACGCATTAAAGGCGACAAACTGGTGTTAGTGACGGATGCCACAGCACCGGCGGGCGCGTCGATTGATCAATTCATTTTTGCAGGCAAAACAATATACTATCGCGATGGCCTGTGCGTTGACGAGAACGGTACGCTCAGCGGTTCTGCCTTGACCATGATTGAAGCGGTGCAGAACAGCGTTGAACATTGCGGTATCGCTCTTGATGAAGCGCTGCGTATGGCGACGCTCTATCCGGCGCAGGCGATGGGTGTGGAGAAGCAGTTAGGCACGGTCGAAGCAGGAAAAGTCGCCAACCTGACTGTCTTTACCCGCGATTATCAAATCACTAAGACGTTCGTCAACGGAGACAACGTCCTCAGCGAGTAAGCATTGAATGACCACTGGCGGCCAGTCTCAAATAGGAAATGTTGATCTTGTTAAACAACTTAATAGTGCAGCCGTCTATCGGCTAATCGATCAACAAGGGCCGATTTCGCGCATTCAGATTGCCGAACACAGTCAGCTTGCGCCCGCCAGTGTCACTAAGATTACCCGCCAGCTCATCGAGCGCGGCCTCATCAAAGAGGTGGAGCAACAAGCCTCCACCGGTGGGCGCCGCGCGATCTCCATCATCACTGAAACCCGTCATTTTCATACTATCGGCGTGCGCTTAGGGCGTAATGACGCCACGTTGACGCTGTTTGATCTGAGCGGGAAATCGCTGGCGCAGGAAGATTATCCGCTGCCGGAGCGCACGCAGGAAACGCTAGAGAATGCGCTGTTCAATGCTATCAGCGCCTTTATCGCCGCGCATCAGCGGAAGATTCATGAGCTAATTGCCATCTCAGTGATTCTGCCTGGTTTGGTTGATCCCATTAACGGCATCATTCGCTATATGCCGCACATCGCGGTAAGTCACTGGCCGCTGGTTTCCAGCCTGAAAAAACGCTTTAACGTCACCAGCTTTGTGGGCCATGACATTCGCAGCCTGGCGCTGGCCGAGCACTACTTCGGTGCAAGTCGCGATTGCGCAGACTCCATTCTGGTGCGTTTACACCGCGGAACCGGTGCCGGAATCATCGCCAACGGCCATATTTTCCTCGGCAGTAACGGTAACGTCGGCGAGATTGGCCATATTCAGGTCGATCCGTTGGGTGAACGTTGCCACTGCGGCAACTTTGGCTGTCTGGAAACCATTGCAGCGAATGGCGCGATTGAAAACCGCGTGCGTCACCTGCTCAATCAAGGCTATCCCAGTTCATTAACCTTGAATGACTGCCTGATGCCACAGATTTGCCGCGCCGCTAACCACGGCGACGCGCTGGCGTGTGAAGTGATTGAGTATGTCGGCCGCTATTTAGGAAAGGCGATTGCTATCGCCATCAACTTGTTCAATCCACAAAAAGTGGTGTTGGCCGGTGAAATCACTGAAGCCGATAAAGTGCTGTTTCCTGCCATTGAAGGGTGCATTAACACGCAGACACTGCCTGCCTTCCGTAAAAACTTGCCGGTGGTGCGTTCCGAGCTCGATCATCGCTCGGCGATTGGTGCCTTTGCGCTGGCAAAACGCGCTATGCTGAATGGCATTTTGCTGCAACATCTGCTGGAAGAGTAATCACCAGCCTGCTTGTTTAGCGGGCCCGACCGGATGCAATTTATGACGATTAAAAGCGTAATCTGTGACATCGACGGCGTGTTGATGCACGACAATACCGCCGTTCCCGGCGCGAACGAATTTCTGCAGCGCATTCTGGCGAAGGATATGCCGTTGGTGGTGTTAACCAACTATCCTTCACAAACCGCGCTGGATCTGGCGAACCGTTTTGCCAACGCCGGCATTGACGTACCAGATTCGGTGTTTTACACCTCGGCGATGGCCACCGCCGATTTCCTGCGCCGCCAGGAAGGGAAAAAAGCCTACGTGATTGGCGAAGGTGCGCTGATTCATGAGCTGTATAAAGCCGGCTTCACCATCACCGACGTCAATCCAGATTTCGTTATCGTTGGTGAAACGCGCTCCTTCAACTGGGAGATGATGCATAAAGCTGCTTTCTTTGTGGCCAATGGCGCACGTTTTATCGCCACCAATCCTGATACCCACGCGCGCGGCTTTGTTCCGGCGTGCGGAGCGCTCTGCGCTGGCATCGAAACCATCTCCGGCCGTAAACCGTTTTATGTCGGCAAGCCGAGTCCGTACATCATGCGCGCGGCGTTAAACAAGATGCATGCGCATTCGGAAGAGACGGTCATCGTTGGCGATAATCTGCGTACAGACATTCTGGCCGGCTTCCAGGCGGGTCTGGAAACCATTCTGGTGCTGTCTGGCGTATCCACGCTGAGTGATATTGATGCCATGCCTTTCCGCCCGGATTGGATTTATCCATCGGTAGCCGATATCGACCTGTTCTGATCCCAGCCATCACCTCTTCTTATAGCCCTGCTCATGCAGGGCTTTTGTTTTTTATGGGGTTAAGCCTGACTTTGTTGCTCACAGCGTGACCACAAAATGAACAAAAAGGGCATTTCATTAGATATCATCTAAAATAACAGCGCATTAATTGAATAATATTCAATATTACTCGCTCCTCAACATTATTTTTATCAAAGAATCGCAATTATGCTTGCGCTAACACCACCATTTAGCGCATTTTCTTATGCATCACGCAGTCAAGGCTGCCGGACAAACGTAGAAATAACTTCACCACAAGGTGAGATCAGGAGTCAGTTATGTGTTCAATTTTTGGTGTGCTGGATCTGAAAAGCGATCCTATCGAGCTGCGCAAGAAAGCGCTGGAATCCTCTCGTCTGATGCGTCATCGCGGCCCGGATTGGTCAGGTGTTTATGCAGATGATAAAGCCATTCTGGTGCATGAACGTCTGTCGATTGTTGACGTTAACAACGGCGCACAGCCGCTGTATAACGCTGACCACACCCACGTACTGGCTGTTAACGGCGAAATTTACAACCATCAGGCGCTGCGTGCTGAATTGAGCGATCGTTACACTTTCCAGACCGGTTCTGACTGTGAAGTTATCCTCGCGCTGTATCAGGAAAAAGGCGTCGATTTCCTCGACGAACTGCAAGGCATGTTCGCCTTCATCCTGTGGGACAGCGTGAAGCAACAATATCTGATTGGCCGCGATCACATCGGCATTATCCCGCTGTATATGGGCAACGACGAGCACGGCAACCTGTATGTCGCTTCCGAGATGAAAGCGCTGGTGCCGGTGTGCCGCAGCATCAAAGAGTTCCCGCCGGGAAGCTACATGTCGAGCGCCGATGGTGAAATCTGTCGTTACTGGCAGCGTGACTGGATGGAATATTCCGCCGTTGAGCACAACACCACGGATGCCGCCGAGCTGAAGCATGCGCTGGAAGAGTCCGTAAAAAGCCACCTGATGTCTGACGTGCCTTACGGCGTGCTGCTTTCTGGTGGACTGGATTCATCCATCATCTCTGCCGTGACCAAACGCTTTGCTGCAAAACGCGTCGAAGATGCGGATAAAAGCGATGCATGGTGGCCGCAGCTGCACTCCTTCGCGGTTGGCCTGGAAGGTTCACCCGATCTGAAAGCGGCGAAATCGGTCGCAGAACACCTTGGCACCGTGCACCACGAAATCCATTTCACCGTGCAGGAAGGTCTGGATGCGATTCGTGATGTGATTTACCACATCGAAACCTATGATGTGACCACCATTCGCGCCTCAACGCCGATGTATTTAATGTCGCGTAAGATCAAAGCGATGGGCATCAAAATGGTGTTGTCCGGTGAAGGTGCAGATGAAGTCTTTGGCGGCTACCTCTATTTCCATAAGGCGCCAAACGCCAAAGAATTCCACGAAGAGAACGTGCGTAAACTGCTGGCTCTGCACATGTTTGACTGTGCTCGCGCCAACAAAGCGATGTCCGCTTGGGGCGTGGAAGCGCGTGTACCCTTCCTCGACAAGAAATTTCTCGACGTGGCGATGCGCATCAACCCGGCAGACAAACTGTGCGGCAGCAACGGCAAGATGGAAAAACACATCCTGCGCGAATGCTTCTCTTCTTATCTGCCAGAGAGCGTGGCGTGGCGTCAGAAAGAGCAGTTCTCTGACGGTGTTGGCTACAGCTGGATCGATACGTTGAAAGAAGTGGCGGCGAAGCAAATTACCGACCAACAGCTGTCGACTGCGCACTTCCGCTTCCCGTACAACACGCCGAACTCGAAAGAAGCGTATCTGTATCGCGAGATCTTTGAAGAGTTGTTCCCGATTGCCAGCGCCGCAGAGTGCGTGCCGGGCGGTCCATCAGTGGCCTGTTCTTCGGCTAAAGCGATTGAGTGGGATGAAGCATTCAAATCAATGGATGACCCTTCAGGTCGTGCCGTTGGCGTGCATCAGTCCGCGTATAAATAAGGTTTTTACTCAACAAGATAAGGGGCTCAATCGAGCCCCTTTTTTATGCAATCTGTCGTGCAACCTTTGAAATTTGCCGAATAAATCACCAGCCTGGTTACAAGCCAGACAAACAGGCGTTTTAAGGCGAAAAACGGCAAAAAAATTGTTGACGCTACAAGACTCAATACGCATAATGCGCCCCGCAACGCCGATGAAGGTTACGCGAAAAAGATGGCTACGTAGCTCAGCTGGTTAGAGCACATCACTCATAATGATGGGGTCACAGGTTCAAATCCCGTCGTAGCCACCATCTTTTTGCGGGAGTGGCGAAATTGGTAGACGCACTAGATTTAGGTTCTAGCGCCGCAAGGTGTGCGAGTTCAAGTCTCGCCTCCCGCACCATTTCAGTCTTCGGCAGCCGGATGGGGTATCGCCAAGCGGTAAGGCACTGGTTTTTGATACCAGCATTCCCAGGTTCGAATCCTGGTACCCCAGCCAATCCGGATTATGTTGTGGATACAAAGTCGACGAATGGGATATCGCCAAGCGGTAAGGCACCGGTTTTTGATACCGGCATTCCCTGGTTCGAATCCAGGTATCCCAGCCATCGTCGGACGCAGTAAGCAGTACAAAGGCTACGTAGCTCAGCTGGTTAGAGCACATCACTCATAATGATGGGGTCACAGGTTCAAATCCCGTCGTAGCCACCAAATTATTGGGGTGTCGCCAAGCGGTAAGGCTCTGGTTTCTGATACCAGCATTCCGGGGTTCGAATCCCTGCACCCCAGCCAAAAAAGACAATTTGATAAAACACCTATTGGGGTGTCGCCAAGCGGTAAGGCACTGGTTTCTGATACCAGCATTCCGGGGTTCGAATCCCTGCACCCCAGCCAAATTGCACAATAAAGCCCGCTTATGCGGGCTTTATTGTTTTCTGCGTTCGGGGATTAATCAGGAGCGCATAAATACGCTCCCTACGATCACAAACCTAATGCGTAACGCAGCACTTTGCGTTTCAACGCTCCGGCATTCTCTGCCGCAATCAGCGCCAGGTTACGTGCAAAGCGCAGCGGCGGCAGCTTATTGCTAAACGCGAAGTAGAACAGATCCATCCCACCTTGCATCAGTAAGTTGTCCTTATAACGCTGGCGATGATAGCGCTGTAGCACAGCGTCCGATGACCAGAGTTCAGCCTGGTTGCGCGCCTCGACCAACGTCGTGATCAACGCATCCACATCCCGATAACCCAGATTAACGCCCTGCCCGGCCAGCGGATTGATGGTATGCGCCGCATCGCCCACCAGCGCCAATCCCGGCATCACATACCGCGTGGCATGGCGTCGCACCAGCGGGAAAGAGGCGGCGGTTTTCACCCGAATACGCCCAACACGTGCTGGGAAGTGGGCATAAATCTCTTTCTCCAGTTGCTGGAGTGGCAAACTTTGCAGCTGACGGATGCGCGCGGGCGCGTCGTACCACACCAGCGAAGCACGACGATCAAACAGCGGCAGGAAAGCGCGCGGCCCTTGTGGCGTAAACTGCTGCCAGGTGGAATCGCCAGCATCCTGCTCGCACTCCACGCTGATCAGCATGCAGGATTGCGCATAGTTCCAACCCCGTACGCCAATGCCCGCTAACTGCCGCACACGCGAGTTAGCACCATCTGCGCCGACCACTAAACGCGCATCCAGCGTTTGACCGTTATCCAGTTGCACATGCCAGCCAGCGCGGTGCGGCTGCAAACCCTGTAAACTCGCCGGGCAGATCAGCGTGATGCCCTCTTCCTGCATTTTTTCCCACAGCGCACGTTGCAGCACGCTGTTTTCCACCATAAAGCCCAGCTCAGGCAGCCCAAGCGACGCCGCATCAAACTTCACATGCGCGTTTTGCCACTCCCAGGTTTCCAGCTGACGATAGGGTGCACAGCGCATCGCCTGCACGCGCTGCCAAACATTCAGTTGCTGCAGCAACGCTACCGAAGAGGCACCAATGGCGGAGATGCGCACATCCGGCTCGCTGCTGGCATCAAAGATTGCGGGTTCCGCCCGTTCAATCACCGCTACGCGGAACTGCTGCTGCGCCAGACCACATGCCAGCGCCGCACCGACCATGCCACCACCCACGATCACCACATCAAAATGTGAATCCTGCATCGACTCTAATCCTTCTTTTTGCCGTGAGGCCTTCCAGCATCACGTTGATAGCTAAAGTGTACCGGAAATTAGCCGCGCGATGCGATGCAGATGCGTGAAGCCTGGTAACAACAGCGTCGAAGCATTACAATACGCGCCCTGCACTTCGCTTGAATCAATGGCTAGTTCGATGACCAAAAAACTGCACATCAAAACCTGGGGCTGTCAGATGAATGAATACGATTCATCAAAGATGGCCGATCTGCTGAACAGTACGCACGGCTACACCTTAACCGAGGAAGCTGAAGATGCGGACGTTCTGCTGCTCAACACCTGCTCTATTCGTGAAAAGGCGCAGGAGAAGGTTTTTGCTCTGTTAGGCCGTTGGAAAAAGCTGAAAGCAACCAATCCCGATCTGATCATCGGCGTGGGTGGCTGTGTCGCCTCACAGGAAGGCGAACGCCTGCGTCAGCGCGCCAGTTACGTCGATATTGTCTTTGGCCCGCAAACGTTGCATCGTCTGCCGGAGATGATTAACACCGTGCGCGGCAGCAAAAGCCCGGTTGTTGACATCAGCTTCCCGGAAATTGAGAAGTTTGACCGCCTGCCAGAACCGCGCGCCGATGGCCCAACCGCCTTTGTGTCGATCATGGAAGGCTGCAACAAATATTGTACTTTCTGCGTGGTGCCTTACACCCGCGGCGAGGAAGTCAGCCGTCCGAGCGACGATATTCTGCTGGAAATCGCTCAGCTTGCCGCTCAGGGCGTGCGTGAAGTTAACCTGCTGGGCCAGAACGTCAACGCCTATCGCGGTGCCACTTTTGATGGCGACATCTGCACATTTGCTGAATTGCTGCGCTTAGTGGCGGCGATCGACGGCATTGACCGAATTCGCTTCACCACCAGCCATCCAATTGAATTCACCGATGACATCATCGAGGTTTACCGCGATACGCCAGAGCTGGCGAGTTTTCTGCACCTGCCGGTACAGAGCGGTTCGGACCGCATCCTGACGCTGATGAAGCGCGCGCACACCGCACTCGAGTACAAAGCGATTATCCGCAAGCTGAAAGCCGCGCGTCCGGATATCCAGCTGAGCTCGGATTTCATCATTGGATTCCCCGGCGAAACGCAGCAGGATTTTGAGCAGACCATGAAACTGGTTGGCGAAGTGAATTTCGATGTCAGCTTCAGCTTTATCTACTCCATGCGCCCGGGCACGCCGGCCGCCGATCTGCCCGACGATGTGACAGAAGAGGAGAAAAAGCAGCGTCTCTTCATTCTGCAGGACCGCATCAATCAGCAGGTGATGGCGTGGAGCCGCCGCATGCTGGGCACCACACAGCGCGTGCTGGTGGAAGGCATTTCACGTAAGAATGTGATGGAGCTGACCGGCCGCACGGATAATAACCGCGTGGTGAACTTTGAAGCGCCGGTAGAAATGATCGGTAAGTTTGTTGATGTCGAAATTGTTGATGTCTATGCCAGCTCCCTTCGCGGCGTGCTGGTGCGCACCGAAGATCAAATGGCGCTACGTGTGGCCGAAAGCCCGGCTTCGGTGATTGCTCGCACCCGCAAAGAGAACGACATCGGCGTCGGTATGTTCCAGCCTTGAAACCTCGAACGTTGAGCGGCAGCGCACAAAGCGCTGTCGCCTGTTTCATCCTAAAGCCCTTGCTTTCCACAAGTGCTGCCCAAATATCGTTTCTGAAGCTTGCGCCTCGGCGTAGCGCCATAAATAATTCCATAAAGATGTTGAGAGATTGCTCTTCAGCATCCGGCACACTTTTTCAACTGGCCCTGAGTGACCTTAAGGATTCATTTGAATATCGAAACGCGTGAAATCGCCCTTGAACCGGCAGATAACCAACGACTGATGAGCTTGTGCGGTCCGATGGATGACAATGTGAAACAGCTGGAGCGCCGTTTGGGCCTTGAAATCAAACGCCGCGATAACCAGTTCACGCTCACTGGCCGCTCGCTGTGTGTGGACGCCGCCGTCAATATCCTGCGCACGCTGTACGTTGATACCGCCCCGATGCGCGGTCAGATCAAAGATATCGAACCGGACCAGATTCACCTGGCGATCAAAGAGAGCCGCGTGCTGGAACAGAGCGCTGAGAGCGTGCCGGAGTTCGGCAAAGCGGTGAACATCAAGACTAAGCGCGGCGTGATTAAACCGCGTACGCCTAATCAGGCGCAGTACATCGCCAATATCTTCGCGCACGACATCACCTTTGGTATCGGCCCGGCCGGTACCGGTAAAACCTATCTGGCGGTCGCTGCGGCAGTGGATGCGCTGGAACGTCAGGAGATTCGCCGTATTCTGCTGACGCGTCCTGCGGTTGAAGCCGGGGAAAAACTCGGCTTCCTGCCCGGCGATCTCAGCCAGAAGGTCGATCCCTATCTGCGCCCGCTATACGACGCGCTGTTCGAAATGCTCGGCTTTGAGCGCGTAGAGAAGCTGATTGAACGCAACGTGATTGAGGTGGCTCCGCTGGCCTACATGCGCGGACGTACGCTCAACGACGCCTTTGTGATTCTCGATGAGAGCCAGAACACCACCATCGAACAGATGAAGATGTTCCTGACGCGTATCGGCTTCAATTCCAAAGCGGTCATTACCGGCGACATCACGCAGATTGACTTGCCGCGCAGCACCAAATCCGGCCTGCGCCACGCCATTGAAGTGCTGGCAGAAGTCGATGAAATTAGCTTTAACTTTTTCCACAGCGAGGACGTGGTGCGTCATCCGGTTGTCGCACGCATCGTGAATGCTTATGAAGCCTGGGAAACCGCCGACCAGAAACGCCGTGATCAACAGGCAGAAGAGCGCAAACGCGAAGCTATCGCAGCTCAGCTTGCCAGCCAAACCAGCCCGCAGGAGCGTTCATGAGCGCGGTGATTCTTGATTTACAACTGGCCTGCGCCGATGAAAATCATCTGCCGGCGGAGAGTGATTTTCAACGCTGGCTGGAAGCGGCGGTAACGCCGTTTCAACCAGAAAGCGAAGTCACGATTCGTCTGGTGGATGAAGCTGAGAGTAATGAGCTTAATCTGACTTATCGAGGCAAAGATAAGCCGACCAACGTGCTGTCATTCCCGTTTGAAGCACCACCGGGAATTGAACTGCCGTTGCTCGGCGATTTGATTATTTGCCGCCAGGTTGTCGAGCAAGAGGCTGCTGAACAAGGCAAAACCGTCGACGCTCACTGGGCGCATATGGTGGTGCACGGGACGCTGCATCTGCTGGGTTACGACCATATCGAAGATGAAGAAGCCGAGGAGATGGAGGCGCTGGAGACCGAGATAATGCTTGCTCTTGGTTATCCTGATCCGTACATTTCGGAGAAAGAAGACGCCTGAGCCGCTGGTTCAGGTTATTGCGCTGCTGGCGCGGATGCCGGCAGCCCCAATCCCTCATTAGAGAGAACTAAATAAAAACGCCATGAGCGACGACCATTCTCAAAACAGCGACGCACCCAGTAGTAAAAAGGGATTTTTCTCCCTGTTAATCAACCAACTGTTTCACGGTGAACCTAAAAACCGTGATGAACTGCTGGGGTTAATCCGCGATTCTGAGCAAAAAGAGCTGATCGATCAGGACACCCGCGACATGCTCGAAGGTGTGCTGGATATTGCCGAACAGCGCGTGCGCGACATCATGATCCCACGCTCGCAAATGATCACCCTGAAACGCAATCAAACTCTGGAAGAGTGCCTTGCGGTGATTATTGAATCTGCGCACTCACGCTTCCCGGTGATCAGCGAAGACAAAGATCACGTTGAAGGCATTTTGATGGCCAAAGACCTGCTGCCGTTTATGGCCAGCGCGTCTGAGCCGTTCAGCATCGAAAAAGTGCTGCGCACCGCTGTAGTGGTACCTGAAAGCAAGCGCGTCGATCGCATGCTGAAGGAGTTCCGCTCGCAGCGTTATCACATGGCGATTGTCATTGATGAATTTGGTGGCGTCTCCGGTCTGGTGACCATTGAAGATATTCTTGAGCTGATTGTCGGCGAAATTGAAGATGAGTATGACGATGAAGAAGATCGTGATATCCGTCAGCTCAATCGTTACACCTATACCATGCGCGCCTTGACGCAAATTGAAGATTTTAATGAGGTCTTTGGCACCGATTTCAGCGATGACGAAGTCGATACCATTGGCGGATTGGTCATGCAGGGATTCGGCCACCTTCCCGCTCGCGGCGAAAGTATTGTCATTGATGGCTATCAGTTCAAAGTCGCCATGGCTGACAGCCGCCGTATCATCCAGGTGCATGTAAAAATTCCGGAAGACTCACCACAACCGCAACTGGAAGACGAATAATTTTATGGCTTTAGCCTCTCTTTACTCGCAGCAGCGGGTTCGCCTGCTGCTGGCGTTAATTACGGGTGCCATTGGCACCCTTTCCTTTTCCCCCTATGATTTCTGGCCCGCTGCATTAATTTCGCTGTTTGGTCTGCAACTGTTGCTGCTGGAACGCCGCACTGCGCAGGCAGCGGCGATCGGTTTCGTTTGGGGCTTTGGACTGTTTGGCAGCGGCATCAACTGGGTTTACGTCAGCATCGCCACCTTTGGCGGTATGCCCGGCCCGGTGAATATCTTCCTGGTGATTCTGCTGGCGGCCTATCTGTCGCTTTATCCAATGCTGTTTGCCATCGTGCTCAACCGTTTCTGGCCGCGCGCCACAATCTGGCGTTTGGCTTTAGCGGCACCAGCACTGTGGCAGATTAGCGAGTTCCTGCGCGGTTGGGTGCTCACTGGTTTTCCGTGGCTGCAGTTTGGCTACAGCCAGATCGATGGTCCGCTAAAAGGCCTCGCGCCGCTGGCCGGTGTGGAAACCATTACTTTCCTGTTGATGGTGATCGCGGGCCTGCTGGTGCACGCGCTGCATCATCGTACGGTGAAAAGTTTGATTGCCGCCGCGCTACTGCTGTTATTGCCGTGGCCGCTGCGCATGATGCAGTGGTATCAGCCGCTGCCGGAACGCAGCGTTGATGTTGCGATGGTGCAAGGCAATATTCCGCAGTCGATGAAGTGGGATCCGCAGCAACTGCTGAACACGCTGCGCGTTTACACCTCATACAGCCAGCCGTTTATCGGCAAAGCGCCGATCATTATCTGGCCCGAATCAGCAATTACCGATCTGGAAAGCAACCAGCAACCGTTCCTGCGGGCGCTGGATGCAGACCTGCGTGCACGCGGCAGCTCACTGATTACCGGTATCGTGGATTCACGCGTAGAAGGCGATAATCGTTATCACGATTACAACTCTGTGATTGTGCTGGGTGGCGAGCAGCCTTACAGCTATCAGAGCCAGAACCGCTATCAGAAGAATCATCTGGTGCCATTTGGTGAGTTTGTGCCGCTGGAAGAGTTGCTGCGTCCGCTGGCGCCGTTTTTCGATTTGCCGATGTCCTCTTTCAGCCGTGGCGCCTATGTCCAGCCGCAGCTCAAAGTGTCGGGTTATAACCTGACCAGCGCTATCTGCTATGAGATCGTGCTGGGTGAGCAAGTGCGCGCCAACTTCCGCCCTGATACTAACTTCCTGTTGACGATCTCCAACGATGCCTGGTTCGGTCACTCCATCGGGCCGTGGCAGCATTTCCAGATGGCGCGCATGCGTGCACTGGAGCTGGGACGTCCGTTACTGCGCTCCACCAATAATGGTGTCACTGCGGTGGTGAATGCCAACGGTGAGGTGCAGAAAGAGCTGCCGCAGTTCACGCGCGATGTGCTGGAAGCCAAAGTGACGCCAACAACCGGCGAAACACCCTATGCCAAAGCAGGCATCTGGCCGGTGTGGATGTTGACGCTGATTGGCATTGTTATAGCCATTCTGCGCCGTCGCCATTAGTTCAGGCTGCTACGCAAACAGGCGAAGTGAATACTTCGCCTTTTTTATGCGCTGTTTTCTCTTCCTTCCGTTGTGCTTTCCCCGATTCTCTGCTGGCTTTTTACACTTATTCATCGTGCTGGCACGATCATTGCTATTTATTTCAGTGATTTTTGCAAACATCGGCTTTTGTCAGCGTAATGCAACCTTTACGCACTAATTTATGGCAATGATGCGCACTCTATTAGCGCATTGGTGAATTTTTGCCTTTTATTGGTGCGGAGCGGCTCGCAAAAAAGAAACTTTTTTGTTTCATTGCGTTAACAATTCGCTATGTTAATCACTATCCTGCGTGCAGTTGCGCTATGGGATAACTAAAAAAGCAGCACGAAATACACACAACATCACAATCTGCGCAGTTTATGTTCTGCGCGACATCCATACGAAGGAGTTGGAACATGCAGATACGCAAAGTGGCATTATCTCTTTTGCTGTTGGGAGCAGCAGCGGGAGCGGCCCAGGCGGAAGATCTCACCGGTACCCTGAAAAAAATCAATGATAGCGGCGTGATCGTCGTTGGGCATCGTGAATCATCAGTTCCCTTTTCTTACTATGACAACCAGCAAAAAGTGGTTGGCTATTCACAGGATTATTCAAACGCCATCATCGCGGCTATCAAGGCCAAACTGAATAAGCCTGATTTGCAGATTAAAATGCTGCCGATTACCTCTCAGAACCGTATTCCACTGTTGCAGAACGGGACTTACGATTTTGAGTGCGGTTCTACCACCAACAACCTGGAGCGCCAGAAGCAAGCGGCATTCTCTGACACCGTATTCATCATCGGTACGCGTCTGCTGGTGAAAAAAGGCGGCGACATCAAAGATTTCCCAGATCTGAAGGGCAAAACCGTTGTCGTGACCTCCGGTACCACTTCTGAAGTTCTGCTGCACAAACTGAACGACGAGCAGAAAATGGATATGCGCATCATCAGCGCGAAAGACCATGGCGATTCTTTCCGTACGCTGGAAACCGGTCGTGCTGTGGCCTTCATGATGGATGACGCGCTGCTGGCGGGTGAACGTGCCAAAGCCAAGAAGCCAGACAACTGGGACATCGTGGGTACACCGCAGTCGAAAGAAGCTTACGGCTGCATGCTGCGCAATCAGGATCCACAGTTCAAACAGCTGATGGATGAAACCATTGCTAAAGCGCAGACCTCTGGCGAAGCCTCAAAATGGTTTGAAACCTGGTTCAAACAGCCGATTCCACCGAAGAATCTGAACCTGAACTTCGAACTCTCAAGCGATATGCAGGCCCTGTTCAAAGCACCGAACGACAAAGCACTCTGAATTAACAACGACAACAAGGGCAGCCCCGCTGCCCTCTCGATTGCTGAACATGCGGTGCGGACAGACAGACTGTAACAGGCCGTTCCCCTGAAGCAGGATGCAAGACACCGCTCAACAATCTTATGGGTAGCCTCGCTACCCTTTTTTTACCGGAGCTCGTTATGGGTATCGATTGGAACTGGGGCATTTTTCTTGAACAGGCCCCGTTCGGCAATACGACTTACCTCGGCTGGCTGTGGTCCGGTTTTCAGGTCACCATTGCGGTGTCCTGCTGCGCCTGGATTATCGCCTTCCTGGTAGGTTCCTTATTTGGCATTCTGCGTACCGTGCCCAACCGCCTGCTGGCGGCGATTGGCACCTGCTACGTGGAACTGTTCCGTAATATCCCGCTGATTGTGCAGTTCTTCTTCTGGTATCTGGTGGCGCCAGAACTGGTGGGCGAAAAGCTGGGCATGTGGTTTAAGTCGGAGCTGGATCCAAACATTCAGTTCTTCCTCTCTTCCACTATCTGTCTGGGCTTGTT
The DNA here is from genome assembly GCF_014193275.1 of Enterobacter sp. Sphag1F. Classification (NCBI taxonomy): domain Bacteria; kingdom Pseudomonadati; phylum Pseudomonadota; class Gammaproteobacteria; order Enterobacterales; family Enterobacteriaceae; genus Enterobacter; species Enterobacter sp. Sphag1F. The sequence continues at coordinate 811,746 of NZ_JACHZD010000002.1, forward strand.
CACCGCTGCGCGCGTCTGTGAACAGGTGCGCGCAGCGATTCAGTCGCTGCCACGCGGTCAGAAAAATGCGGGTTTAGCGATGGGCCTGACGCTGCCGCAAACCTACCGCTATGTGCTGTTGCCGAATGCGTATCGCGTGATTGTGCCGCCGATGACCTCGGAAATGCTTAACCTGGTGAAGAACTCGGCGATCGCCTCGACCATCGGTTTGGTGGATATGGCCGCGCAAGCCGGCAAGCTGCTGGATTACTCCGCGCATGCCTATGAATCCTTTACCGCCATCACTCTGGCGTACGTCGGCATTAACCTGGTGATCATGCTGATTATGAGTGTGGTAGAACGCAAAATTCGCCTGCCTGGCAATATGGGAGGCAAATAATGTACGAGTTTGACTGGAGTTCGATTGTTCCCAGCCTGCCTTATTTATGGAATGGGTTAATCATCACCTTCAAGATCACCGCGATTGCCGTGGTGTTTGGCATTATCTGGGGCACGATTTTGGCGGTGATGCGTTTGTCGCCGATCGCGCCGGTGCGCTGGTTTGCCAAGCTGTACGTCAACCTGTTCCGCTCCGTACCCTTGGTGATGGTGCTGCTGTGGTTTTATCTGGTGGTGCCCGCGTTCCTGCAGCAGGTGCTGGGCTTATCGCCTAAATCGGATATCCGCCTGATTTCCGCCATGGTGGCATTTGCGCTCTTTGAAGCGGCGTACTATTCGGAAATCATCCGTGCCGGTATTCAGAGCATCTCACGTGGGCAATCCAATGCCGCGTTGGCGCTCGGCATGACGCACTGGCAATCGATGAAACTCATCGTGCTGCCGCAGGCGTTCCGCGCCATGGTGCCGCTGCTGCTAACCCAGGGCATCGTGCTGTTCCAGGATACCTCGCTGGTCTATGTACTGAGCCTGGCTGATTTCTTCCGCACCGCGTCAACCATTGGTGAGCGTGACGGAACCCAGGTTGAAATGATTTTGTTTGCTGGTCTGGTCTACTTCGTGATCAGCCTGAGCGCTTCGCTGTTGGTTACCTATCTGAAAAGAAAGAGGACGGTTTAAATGATTAGCCTGAAAAATGTTTCAAAGTGGTATGGGCACTTTCAGGTGCTGACCGACTGCTCCACCGAAGTGAAAAAAGGTGAAGTGGTGGTGGTCTGCGGTCCGTCTGGCTCAGGTAAATCAACGCTGATTAAAACCGTGAACGGCCTGGAGCCGATTCAAAAGGGCAGCATTCAGGTGACCGGCACCGAAGTGAACAACAAAAAAACCAACCTTGCTCAACTGCGCAGCAAAGTCGGCATGGTGTTCCAGCACTTTGAGCTGTTTCCGCATCTCAGCATCATTGAGAACCTGACGCTGGCGCAGGTTAAAGTGCTGAAGCGTGATAAAGCAGCCTCGCGTGAGAAAGCACAAGGCCTGCTAAAACGCGTTGGGCTCTCTGCGCACGCGGATAAGTTTCCTGGCCAGCTTTCTGGTGGACAGCAGCAGCGCGTGGCAATCGCGCGTGCGTTGTGTATGGATCCGGTGGCGATGCTGTTTGATGAGCCGACGTCAGCACTTGACCCTGAAATGATCAACGAAGTATTGGACGTGATGGTTGAGCTGGCGAATGAAGGCATGACCATGATGGTGGTGACGCATGAGATGGGCTTTGCGCGCAAAGTCGCCAACCGCGTGATCTTTATGGATGAAGGGAAAATTATCGAAGACACCAATAAGGATGACTTCTTTAACAACCCGCAATCCGATCGTGCCAAAGACTTCCTGGCGAAGATTCTGCACTGATTCCATATCCTCAAGCCAGGTGCGCATTAATGCGCACCCTACAAAATCACCTCACTTTTGTAGGGTCGTCATTAATGACGACCTGGCTACCTTTCATCAGGGTTCAAACGGCTGACGCTGGAACTGATCGTGCCCACACTCCGGGCAGCGCGTTAAGCTCTCTGGCGTATAAATCGCCCGCGTGAAGCCGCACTTCTCACAGACTAAATTCCCCAGCCCCACCACTTCGCCGCTCTGATAAACGCCGTGATGGCGCAAATCCTGAAACACCTCACGCCACTCGAGCTGACTTTTATCGGTGATATCCGCCAGTTCTTTCCATAGGCTTTCGCGGATTACGCGCAAAAACACCGAATCGCCAACCACATCAGAAGACTCCTGATAGCTCAGCGCAAACTCGTGTAAATCACGGCGCACGGCACGCATTACTTCATTCACCTCGGCGGGTGACAGCGTTTTTTTCGCCAGCAAACTTTGACGCGCCTCGGCCACAAGCGCATCAACATCGCGCTCGCCATGATCCAATCGCTGGGATAATGCTTCAATCGTTGCACGGTATTCCTGCGCCACGTTATTCATTTTGTTCTCCTTTCCGCTGCGGATACTGCTGTTAAGTTTAGCGGTTTTGTCACAATTGCATGGGCAGCAACCGGAGAAATCACAAAAGGGTGAAAGCGGCGGCGCATTCGGCAGAAATCCGGCCTGCGAGGGCGTGAAAAGTTGTTGAGGCGCAGCCTTATGGGTATGCTATGCGGATCTAAAAGTATGCTTAGCGATTTTCACAAAGGACCACAGGCAGCCATGCAAGAGCAATACCGCCCGGAAGAGATAGAATCCCGCGTCCAACAGCACTGGGACGAAAACGAAACCTTTAAAGTGACCGAGCAGGAAGGCAAAGAGAAATATTACTGCCTTTCGATGCTGCCCTATCCTTCTGGCCGCCTGCACATGGGTCACGTGCGTAACTACACCATTGGCGATGTGATTGCGCGCTACCAGCGTATGCTCGGCAAAAACGTCCTGCAGCCGATTGGCTGGGATGCATTTGGTTTGCCAGCCGAAGGCGCTGCGGTGAAAAACAACACCGCGCCTGCACCGTGGACCTACGACAACATCGCCTACATGAAGAACCAGCTGAAATTGCTGGGCTTTGGCTACGACTGGAGCCGCGAACTGGCGACCTGCCAGCCAGAATATTATCGCTGGGAACAGTGGTTCTTCACCAAGCTGTATGAAAAAGACATGGTCTATAAAAAGACCTCGGCGGTGAACTGGTGCCCGAACGATCAGACCGTACTGGCCAACGAACAGGTTATCGACGGCTGCTGCTGGCGCTGTGATACCAAAGTTGAGCGCAAAGAGATCCCACAGTGGTTCGTTAAAATCACCGCTTATGCCGAAGAGCTGCTCAACGATCTCGATAAGCTGGAAGATTGGCCGGAGCAGGTCAAAACCATGCAGCGCAACTGGATTGGCCGTTCTGAAGGTGTGGAAATCACCTTTGACGTTGCCAACAGCGCCGAGAAGCTGACCGTTTACACCACCCGTCCAGACACCTTTATGGGCGCTACTTATGTAGCAGTAGCTGCAGGTCATCCACTGGCGCAGCAAGCTGCTGCCACTAATCCTGCGCTGGCTGAATTCATCGACGAATGCCGCACTACCAAAGTTGCCGAAGCTGATATGGCAACGATGGAGAAGAAAGGCGTGGCTACCGGCCTGTTTGCTATCCATCCGCTGACCGGTGAAGAGATTCCTGTGTGGGTCGCTAACTTCGTATTAATGGAGTACGGCACCGGTGCGGTAATGGCCGTTCCAGGCCACGATCAGCGTGACTGGGAGTTCGCCACCAAATACAACCTGAACATCAAGCCAGTCATCCTGAATCTTGACGGTTCAGAACCGGATGTAAGTGCTGCCGCAATGACCGATAAAGGCGCGCTGTTCAACTCAGGTGAATACAACGGTCTGGATCATCAGGCGGGCTTCAACGCCATCGCCGATGCGCTGGCAGCTAAAGGCGTGGGCGAGCGTAAAGTGAATTACCGTCTGCGCGACTGGGGCGTTTCCCGTCAGCGTTACTGGGGCGCACCAATCCCAATGGTGACGCTGGAAGATGGCACCGTAATGCCAACGCCAGAAGATCAGTTGCCGGTCATCCTGCCAGAAGACGTGGTGATGGATGGTATCACCAGCCCAATCAAAGCCGATCCTGAGTGGGCCAAAACCACCGTTAACGGCCAGCCGGCGCTGCGTGAAACCGACACCTTCGACACCTTTATGGAGTCATCCTGGTACTACGCGCGCTATACCTGCGCCAACTACCATGAAGGCATGCTGGATCCGGCGGCGGCGAACTACTGGCTGCCGGTCGATCAGTATGTTGGCGGTATCGAACACGCCATCATGCACCTGATGTATTTCCGCTTCTATCACAAGCTGCTGCGTGATGCTGGCCTGGTGAACTCTGATGAGCCGGCCAAACGCCTGCTGTGTCAGGGCATGGTACTGGCTGATGCGTTCTACTACCTCGGCGTGAACGGCGAGCGCAACTGGGTTTCTCCGGTTGACGTCACCGTTGAGCGCGACGAGAAAGGCCGCATTATTAAAGCCATCGACAACGAAGGTCGTGAAGTGGTTTACGCCGGCATGAGCAAAATGTCGAAGTCGAAAAACAACGGCATCGATCCACAGCTGATGGTTGAGCGTTACGGTGCAGATACCGTGCGTCTGTTCATGATGTTTGCTTCGCCAGCAGAGATGACGCTGGAGTGGCAGGAATCAGGCGTTGAAGGTGCCAACCGCTTCCTGAAGCGCGTATGGAAACTGGCTTACGAACACATCGCCAAAGGCGCGACCGTGGCGCTGGACGTCAACAGCCTGAATGACGATCAGAAAGCGCTGCGTCGCGATCTGCACAAAACCATCGCCAAAGTGGCCGATGACGTGGGTCGTCGTCAGACGTTCAACACCGCCATCGCCGCTATCATGGAACTGATGAACAAGCTTATCCGTGCCCCGCAGGAGAGCGAGCAAGATCGCGCGCTGCTGCAGGAAGCGCTGGTCGCTGTAACGCGTCTGCTCTATCCGTTCACCCCGCACGCCAGCTATGTGTTGTGGCAAGCGCTGGGCGGCGAAGGGAGCATTGACGAAGCCAGCTGGCCGGTAGCCGATGAAGCGGCCATGGTAGAAGATTCGCTGCTGGTAGTGGTGCAGGTGAATGGCAAAGTGCGCGGCAAGATTACCGTTGCGACGGATGCCACGCAGGAGCAGGTGCAGGCGCGTGCTGCGCAGGAGCATTTGGTGGCGAAATATCTGGATGGCGTCACCATTCGTAAAGTGATTTATGTCCCTGGCAAACTGCTTAACCTGGTCGTAGGTTAAGTTCAGGAGGAACTGTGCGACAACTGATTATCAGGCTGTTTGTCCTGCTTGCGGTAATGATTACCGCAGGCTGTGGTTTCCACCCACGCGGCACCACTTCGGTGCCGAGTGAAATGAAAACCCTTATCGTCCAGAGCGGCGATCCCTATGGCCCACTGGCGCGAGCCGTGCGCCAGCAGCTGCGCATCAACAATGTCACCATCATTGAAGACAGCAAAGCGGCCAGCGCCAAATACCCAACGCTGCGTTTGGGTGCTGAAGGCCAGGGACGTGATACCGCATCGGTGTTCATCAGCGGTACTACCGCAGAATACTCGCTGGTGATGACGGTCACTGCACAGGTTCTGCTGCCGGGTAAAGGTATCTACCCGATCAGCACTACCGTGTATCGATCTTTCTTCGACAACCCGAATGCCGCACTGGCGAAGGATGCCGAGCAGGATATGATCGTGCAGGAGATGCGTCAGCGCGCGTCCGAGCAGTTAGTACGTAAACTGCTGACCGTGCATGCCGCGCAGGAAAGCAACAAAGATACCTTGCCGCAGCCTGAGACGATTGCACCGGGACAGAACTCACCGGAAGTGTCCTCTTCGTCAGCCACCAGTCTGCAATGATCAGGATTTATCCTGAACAACTGAGCGCGCAGCTTCGAGAGGGGCTGCGCGCCTGTTATTTTCTCACCGGTAATGAACCTCTGCTGATTCAGGAAAGCGCGGATGCGATCCGTGCTACCGCCAGCGCACAGGGATTTGAAGAGCACTTCAGCGTCACCATTGATGCGCAAACGGATTGGGATGCGATCTTCGTCAGCTGCCAATCGCTTAGCCTGTTTACTCAACGCCAAACTCTGACGCTGCAACTGCCTGAAAACGGTCCAAACGCCGCTATCGCCGAGCAGTTGGTGAAACTCTCTACGCTGCTGCACAGCGATATTTTGCTGGTGCTGCGCATGGCGAAACTGACTAAGGCACAGGAGAACAGCGCCTGGTTCAAAGCGCTGAGCGCGCAAGCGGTGTTGGTACCGTGCCAGACACCTGAACAGGCACAGCTGCCGCGTTGGGTGGCGAGTCGCGCCAAAGCGATGAAGCTGAGCGTCGATGATGCAGCAATCCAACTGCTTTGCTACTGCTACGAAGGGAATCTGCTGGCGCTGTCGCAGGCGCTGGAACGCTTATCGCTGTTGTGGCCGGATGGCAAATTGACGCTGCCGCGCGTCGAGGCCGCTGTCAACGATGCCGCGCACTTTACGCCATTCCATTGGGTGGATGCGCTGCTGGCGGGAAAAAGTAAACGCGCCCTGCACATCCTGCATCAGCTGGAGAAAGAGGACAGCGAAGCGGTGATTCTGCTGCGCACGCTGCAACGCGATTTACTCACGCTGCTGCATCTGCAACGTAATCAGGCGAAACAAGCGCTGCGCACGTTAATGGATCAGCAACGTATCTGGCAAAACCGTCGCGCGTTGTTTACTGATGCGCTGCAGCGTCTTGATGCGCATCGTTTACAGCGTGCGGTGCATTTGCTGGCAGAGCTGGAACTCAGCATGAAGCAGGATTATGGCCAAAACCTGTGGCCGCAGCTGGAAACGCTGTCGCTGCTGCTGTGTCACCGCGATTTCCCACTGAGCTTTATCGATGTCTAAACTCTACGCTCTGTTTGGTGGCACCTTCGATCCGATTCACTTCGGCCATCTCCGCCCGGTAGAAGCGCTGGCACAGCAAGTGGGTTTGAAAAAGGTCACATTGCTACCCAACAACGTGCCGCCGCATCGCCCGCAGCCGGAAGCCAGTGCGCAACAGCGCGTTGAGATGCTGCGCTGTGCCATCGCCGATCGCCCGCTGTTTGATATCGATACGCGTGAACTGGAGCGTGCAACGCCGTCCTGGACGGTGGCTACGCTGGAAGCACTGCGTGCGGAACGCGGCACAGAACAGCCCCTCGGGTTTATCATTGGCCAGGATTCTCTGCTAACGTTAGCCAAATGGCATCGCTGGCAAGATTTGCTGTCGCTGTGCCATTTGCTGGTATGTAAGCGTCCGGGTTACGCCACCCAGATGGAAACGCCTGAGATGCAGCAATGGCTTGATGAGCATCTCGCCGATGATGTGCAGCAGCTTCATCACTCACCTGCAGGACACATCTGGCTGGCAGATACGCCGCTGCTCGACATTTCCGCCACCGAAATCCGTCAGCGCCGCCATGCGGGAATCTCCTGCGCGGATTTATTGCCAGATGCAGTGATCGGCTACATCGATAGCGTTGGCTTATATCGCAGCTAAAGGCAGCATGCTATACTGCGCCGCTTCATTTTCGGCTACCTTTCTCGCATCGTTAGCCCGTCCGTAATCACCTGTTTTTAAGGGGAACCTTTTGCAAGGTAAAGCACTCCAAGAGTTCGTTATTGATAAGATTGATGATCTCAAAGGCCAGGACATCATTGCTATTGATGTTCAGGGCAAATCCAGCATCACCGATTGCATGATTATTTGCACCGGTACTTCAACACGTCACGTCGCTTCTATCGCCGATCATGTGGTGCAGGAATCGCGCACTGCCGGCCTGAGGCCGCTGGGTGTTGACAGCAAAACCGCCTCCGATTGGGTGGTCGTTGACCTGGGTGACGTGATTGTGCACGTGATGGAAGCAGAGAGCCGCCAGCTGTACGAGCTGGAAAAACTCTGGAGCTAAGACGTGAAACTGCAGCTTGTAGCCGTCGGCACTAAAATGCCCGACTGGGTTCAGACCGGTTTCATGGAGTATCTGCGCCGCTTCCCGAAAGATATGCCGTTTGAACTGATCGAAGTGACTGCCGGCAAACGCGGCAAGAACGCCGACATCAAACGCATTCTGGAAAAAGAAGGTGAAGCGATGCTGGCCGCCGTGGGTAAAGGCAATCGTATTGTCACGCTGGATATCCCCGGACAGCCGTGGGAAACCCCACAGTTGGCGCAGCAACTTGAACGCTGGAAACTGGATGGCCGCGATGTCAGCCTGTTGATCGGCGGTCCGGAAGGACTGGCGCCCGCGTGCAAGGCCGCAGCCGAGCAAAGCTGGTCACTGTCAGCGCTCACGTTGCCACATCCGCTGGTGCGTGTGCTGGTAGCGGAAAGCCTGTATCGTGCGTGGAGCATCACCACGAATCATCCTTATCATCGTGAATAAACGCCTGACAACCCCAGACAATAAATGTAGCGGATGAAATTACAGAGCAACGCCTTTCGCGATTACACTGCCGAACAGAAACTTTTTGTCCGCCGAGCATTGGTGGCTTTTGTTGGCATCCTGCTGCTCTCCAGCATTCTGGTGGTCAATATGTACCACCTGCAAATTCTGCGCTTTGACGACTACAGCACCCGTTCGAATGAAAACCGCATCAAGCTGGTGCCGGTGGCGCCGAGCCGCGGCATTATTTTTGATCGTAACGGCGTGCCGCTGGCGTTAAATCGCACCATCTATCAGGCCGAACTGATGCCGGAAAAGGTCGAAAACCTGAAGCAGACCTTACAGGATCTGCGTCCGGTGCTGGATCTGACCGACGACGATATCGATGCTTTTGAAAAAGAGCGCAAACGCTCACGCCGCTTTACCTCGATTCCGGTCAAAATCGGTTTAAACGAGGTGCAGGTAGCGCGTTTTGCCGTCAATCAATACCGTTTTCCTGGCGTGGAAGTAAAAGGCTATCAGCGCCGCTACTATCCTTACGGCCAGACGCTGACGCACGTGGTGGGCTATGTCTCCAAAATTAACGATCGCGATGTCACGCGCCTTGATCAGGAAGGCAAATGGCCAAACTATGCGGCTACCCATGATATCGGCAAGCTTGGCATCGAGAACTATTACGAAGATGTGCTGCATGGCAAAACCGGTTATGAAGAAGTTGAAGTCAATAACCGTGGCCGCGTCATCCGTCAGTTGCACGAACAGTCTCCGCAGGCAGGACGCGATATCTATCTGACGGTTGACCTCAAGCTGCAGCAATACATCGAAACCTTGCTGACCGGCAGCCGCGCGGCGGTGGTGGTGAGCGATCCGCGCACCGGCGAAATCCTTGCGCTGGTGTCAACGCCGAGTTACGACCCGAACCTGTTTGTCGACGGCATCTCCAGCAAAGATTACAAAGCGCTGTTAAGCGACGAAAACCGTCCGCTGTATAACCGTGCTCTGCAAGCTTCCTATCCACCAGCTTCAACGGTGAAACCTTACGTTGCCGTGTCGGCGCTGAGCGCAGGCGTAATCAACCGCAATACTAGCCTGTTCGATCCCGGCTGGTGGCAACTGCCCGGCTCGGAAAAGCGCTATCGTGACTGGAAAAAATGGGGCCACGGACGCCTGAACGTCACCAAATCGCTGGAAGAATCGGCGGATACCTTCTTCTATCAGGTCGCCTACGATATGGGCATCGATCGCCTGTCAGAGTGGATGACCAAGTTTGGTTACGGCCATCGCACTGGCATTGACCTGCCGCAGGAGAGCGCGGGCAACATGCCAACGCGCGAGTGGAAGCTGAAGCGCTTTAAGAAGCCGTGGTATCAGGGTGACACCATTCCGGTTGGTATCGGCCAGGGTTACTGGACCGCGACGCCGATTCAGATGAACAAAGCGATGATGATTCTGATTAATGACGGTGTGATCAAGGTACCGCACTTACTGCGCGCCACGCGTGAAGGCCAAACCATGGTGCCCTATCGCCAGCCGCCGGATGCACCGATTGGCGACATTCACTCAGGCTACTGGGAAATTGCCAAAGACGGCATGTATGGCGTCGCGAACCGCGCCAACGGTACGGCACATAAGAGTTTTGCCGATGCGCCCTACAAAATCGCCGCCAAATCCGGTACCGCACAGGTTTACGGTCTGAAAGAAAATGAAGTCTATAACGCGCACAAGATTGCAGAGCGTTTGCGCGACCATAAATTAATGACCGCTTACGCGCCGTACAATAAGCCGCGCGTGGCCGTCACCATGATTCTGGAAAACGGCGGCGCAGGTCCGGCTGTCGGCACCGTGATGCGCCAGATTCTCGACCACATTATGTTAGGCGACAATAATACCGTGCTGCCAGAAGCCGTACCGACGCCGCCCGGCTACGAAGGTGAATAACAATGTCCATGAACGATAGTCCGCAGAAAAGATCGATCTGGACGCGCATCCATATCGACCCGCTGTTTATGCTGATCATTCTCAGCTTGCTGACCTACAGCGCCATCGTCATCTGGAGCGCCAGCGGACAGGATCCCGGCATGACCGAGCGTAAGTTCGGGCAGATCGCTATGGGAATCGTCATCATGCTGGTGCTGGCGCAGGTGCCGCCGCGCGTTTATGAAAGCTGGGCGCCCTATCTCTATATTGTCTGTGTGATATTGCTGATCGCGGTGGATGCATTTGGCCACATCAGTAAAGGCGCACAGCGCTGGCTCGATTTGGGTTTTGTGCGCTTCCAGCCCTCGGAGATCGCCAAGATTGCCGTGCCGCTGATGGTGGCGCGCTTTATTAACCGCGATGTCTGTCCGCCGACGCTGAAAAACACCGGCATCGCGCTGGTGCTGATTTTCATGCCAACGCTGCTGGTGGCGGCACAGCCTGACTTGGGTACGTCGATTCTGATCGCCGCTTCCGGTCTGTTTGTGCTGTTTTTATCCGGTATGAGCTGGAAACTGATTGGTATCGCCGTGCTGCTGGTGGCGGCCTTTATCCCGATTTTGTGGTTCTTCCTGATGCACGATTATCAGCGCGACCGCGTGATGATGCTGCTGGACCCGGAAAGCGATCCGCTTGGCGCCGGTTATCACATCATCCAGTCGAAGATTGCTATCGGTTCCGGTGGCCTGCGCGGCAAAGGCTGGCTGCACGGCACCCAATCGCAGCTGGAATTCCTGCCAGAACGCCACACCGACTTTATTTTTGCCGTGCTGGCAGAAGAACTCGGCCTGTTTGGCGTGTTGTTATTACTGGTACTCTATTTGCTGCTGATCATGCGCGGACTGATTATTGCTGCGCGCGCGCAAACCACCTTTGGTCGCGTGATGGCGGGCGGTTTGATGCTGATTTTATTCGTTTATGTTTTCGTTAACATTGGCATGGTAAGTGGTATCTTACCGGTGGTTGGCGTACCGCTGCCGCTGGTGAGCTACGGCGGATCGGCATTGATTGTGTTAATGGCTGGATTTGGCATTGTGATGTCGATCCATACTCATCGAAAAATGTTATCTAAAAGCGTTTAAGAGGCTGCACATGCGTAAGGACTGGCTTGGGGTTGCACTGGCATCATTGGTACTGGCTGCCTGTTCCACACCGGAACCGCAGAATAATACTGCGCCACCGCAACCGGCCTATAACGGCCCGGTAGTGGAAATTCCTGGCGTGGAACCACGCTATGAACCGATCAATCCTTCCACCAGCCAGGATTACAGCGTCAACGGTAAAAACTACCGCGTGATCAAAGATCCTTCGAACTACAGCGAAGTGGGTTTAGCCACCTGGTACGGTGACGAAGCGCAGGGTAATCGCACTGCTATCGGTGAATCTTACGATCCGGAAGGCATGACAGCCGCGCACCCTACGCTGCCGCTGCCGAGCTATGTGCGCGTGACTAACCTCGCTAACGGTCGCCAGATTGTGGTGCGCGTTAATGATCGCGGTCCTTATACGCCAGGCCGCATTATCGACCTGTCGCGTGCGGCGGGAGATCGCCTGAATATCTCTAACAATACTCGCGTGCGCGTTGATTACATCAAAGTGGCGCCGGATGGCTCAGTTTCTGGTCCCGGCACCATCGGTACCACCGTCGCCAAACAGAGCTACGCCCTGCCCGCACGTCCGGATCTCGGCGGCGGTATGGTGATGATGGGCGGCAGCGCCAATGCGGCACCAGCGCCTGCACCGCAAGATGTGCGCGCGGTAGATAACAGCACCTTGCAAAGCAATGACAGCATGGGTGCGCCAGTCCAGAGCAGCGGTTTTCTCGGTGCGCCACAGCCGTTAGCCACGGGTGTGCTGGAAGGCAGCGAGCCGGTTGCCGCGCCAGCGCCAACAACCACTTCTGCGCCAGCCGCAGCACCGCCTGCCAGCAGCCAGAATGCCCATGCCGGCAGCGGTTATGTGGTGCAGGTTGGGGCCATTAACGATCCGGCGCGGGCGCGCCAGTTGGCGGAAAGCCTGGGTAAACGTTTTGGCGTACCGGGCGCCGTTGAAGCCAATGGCAACATCTATCGCATTCAGTTAGGTGGCTATCAAAGCCGTGCCGAAGCCGCCGCCTTGCAGCAGCGTCTGAACACTGAAGCGCAAATGAGCTCATTTATTACCACTGCCCGTCCATCGATGTAACGGACAGTGACATTTCCTGCTGAAACTGATTTGCAAAGCAAGATGTCGCCCGATCGGGCGTTTGCTATAGTTAGGCACTTTTTTCACTCTAAACCCACGGATGTTGTAGTCCTGAACATGAATACGCTGAAACCTTCTCGTTTTCTGAAACGCCTGACAGTGGGATCACTGGTCGCCCTTTCTCTCAGCCATGCCGCTTTTGCGGACGATGTTAACCTTAAGACTATGATTCCGGGCGTACCGGACATTGATGCTGAAGCTTATGTGCTGATCGACTATAACTCCGGCAAAGTGCTGGCCGAAAAGAACGCGGATGCACGCCGCGATCCGGCAAGTTTGACCAAAATGATGACCAGCTACGTGATTGGTCAGGCGGTCAAAGCGGGCAAAATCCATAACGATGACATCGTGACCGTGGGCAAAGATGCCTGGGCAACCGGTAATCCGGTATTCAAAGGTTCATCCCTGATGTTCCTGAAGCCAGGCGATCGTGTACCGGTTTCTCAGCTGACGCGCGGCATCGTGCTGCAATCAGGTAACGACGCTTGTGTGGCGATGGCGGATTATGTTGCCGGCAGCCAGGACGCGTTCGTTAACCTGATGAACAACTACGTTGGCGCACTGGGCCTGAAAAACACCCACTTCCAGACCGTGCACGGTTTGGATGCCGAAGGCCAATACAGCTCGCCGCGCGATATGGCGTTGATCGGCCAGGCGCTGATCCGTGACGTGCCCGATGAGTACGCGGTTTACCGTGAAAAAGATTTCACCTTTAATAACATCAAGCAGACCAACCGTAACGGTTTGCTGTGGGATACCAGCCTGAACGTGGATGGCATCAAAACCGGCCACACAGACGCAGCGGGCTACAACCTGGTTGCCTCTGCAACTGAAGGCCAGATGCGTTTGATCTCGGCGGTGATGGGCGGTCGTACTTATAAAGGCCGTGAAACCGAGAGCAAGAAATTGCTGACGTGGGGCTTCCGCTTCTTCGAAACCGTGGCACCGCTGAAAGCAGGCAAAGAGTTTGCGTCTGAGCCCGTGTGGTTCGGTGACAGCGATCGTGTTCAGCTGGGCGTGGAAAAAGATGCCTATCTGACCATCCCACGTGGCCGCATGAAAGACCTGAAAGCCAGCTACGTGCTGAACAACACTGAACTGCACGCACCGCTGCAGAAAAATCAGGTCGTGGGCAGCATCAACTTCCAGTTGGATGGCAAAACAGTTGAACAGCGTCCGCTGGTGGTGCTGAACGAAGTGAAAGAAGGTGGTTTCTTCGGCCGCATCATCGATTACATCAAACTGATGTTCCACCACTGGTTTGGCTAAGGCGCGCTTGAAAAAACGCCAATTTGCCCCCAAATAAGCTACTATCTTTGCTCCCGCCTCGGCGGGAGCCTGTTTTTTTAAGCACCGGAGTCAATGTATGAAAACCAAATTGAATGAACTGCTCGAATTCCCTACGCCTTTCACCTACAAAGTGATGGGTTTGGCGCAACCGGAGCTGGTTGATCAAGTGGTTGAAGTGGTGCAGCGCCACGCGCCAGGCGATTACAAACCGGACGTTAAGCCAAGCAGCAAAGGCAACTATCACTCGGTTTCCATCACCATCATCGCTACCCACATTGAGCAGGTTGAAACCCTGTACGAAGAGCTGGGCAACATCGAAATCGTGCGGATGGTGCTGTAATTCTGGCGCTGGCAAAGTCCGCTTTGCCAGCGTTATACTCTGCCTTCCACTCTTTACCGGATCTCTGCTTTGTCAGCTAATACGCTTCTTGTTCGTCAACTCGGCCAGCGCGATTGGCAACCCATCTCCGATGCGATGCATCACTTTACCGATCAACGCGACAGCAACACCGCCGATGAAATCTGGCTGGTGGAACATCATCCAGTGTTCACCCAAGGTCAGGCGGGCAAAGCCGAACATCTGCTGATGCCGGGCGATATTCCGGTGGTACAAAGCGATCGCGGCGGCCAGGTCACCTATCACGGCCCCGGCCAACAGGTGATGTATGTGCTGATCGACGTGAAACGTCGCAAGATGGGCGTACGCGAGTTAGTGACAGCACTGGAAGAAACGGTGATCGCCACGCTGGCCGACTATGACATCAGCGCGCGTGCGCGACCGGATGCGCCAGGCGTCTACGTGGGCGATGACAAGATTTGCTCGCTGGGGCTGCGCATCCGTAAAGGCTGCTCGTTTCACGGCCTGGCGCTGAATGTGGCGATGGATCTCGCGCCCTTTCTGCGCATCAATCCGTGCGGATATGCCGGGATGCAGATGACGCAGCTCAGCCAGCTGCAGCCGGGCGTCACGCCCGCCGATGTGCGGCCGCGTCTGGTGCAGCATTTCGCCTGTTTAAGCGGATTTACCCAACTGGAATGGCAAAATGATGCCGCGGTCTGACCTTGACTGTACGTGCGCATTTACAAAATTGTAACTTTTGCACTGGCTAATCGGCTGCTTATGAACAGACGAGATGATATAATTTTTGCCATATTTTCAAAAAAAGTTGAAAGCCTGGTTCTCAGTTTGAGTGAGGAAGCTTTCAAATCGCAATCCCGACCGGAACCTGCAGATTTATGAGTAAACCAATTCAGATGGAACGTGGCGTCAAGTATCGCGATGCCGACAAAATGGCGCTGATCCCGGTGAAAACCGTGATGGTTGAGCGTGAAGAAATTCTGCGTAAGCCGGAATGGATGAAGATCAAACTGCCTGCGGACTCCAGCCGCATTCAGGGCATCAAAGCCGCGATGCGTAAAAACGGTCTGCACTCAGTGTGTGAAGAAGCCTCCTGCCCTAACCTTGCAGAGTGTTTTAACCACGGCACCGCGACCTTTATGATCCTCGGCGCGATTTGTACCCGTCGCTGCCCATTCTGCGATGTGGCGCATGGCCGTCCGAATATGCCTGACGCTAACGAACCGCTGAAACTGGCCCAAACCATCGCCGATATGGCGCTGCGTTATGTGGTGATTACTTCGGTGGACCGCGATGACCTGCGCGACGGCGGTGCTCAGCACTTTGCTGACTGCATCAGCGCGATTCGCGAAAAAAGTCCAACCATCAAAATTGAAACGCTGGTGCCAGACTTCCGTGGTCGTATGGATCGCGCCCTGGACATCCTCACCGCGACGCCACCGGATGTGTTTAACCACAATCTGGAAAACGTACCGCGCGTTTACCGTCAGGTTCGTCCGGGCGCCAACTACGATTGGTCACTGAAGCTGCTGGAGCGTTTCAAAGAAGCGCATCCGGATATCCCGACCAAATCGGGTTTGATGGTAGGTTTGGGCGAAACCAATGCCGAAATCGTAGAAGTGATGCGCGATCTGCGTCGCCACGGCGTCACCATGCTGACGCTGGGACAGTATCTGCAGCCAAGCCGTCACCACTTACCGGTACAGCGTTACGTTAGCCCAGCCGAGTTTGATGAGATGAAAGAGGAAGCGATGGCGATGGGCTTCACCCATGCCGCCTGCGGCCCGTTTGTGCGCTCGTCTTATCATGCTGATATGCAGGCCAAAGGTCTGGAAGTTAAGTAATATTCCTCGCGATTGCGTTCTTAATAGGCCGCAATCGCAAAAATCTCCTTAAAAGTCTTAATCCTTGTCTTAAATCTGTCGCTTTAACCGCTGAGGGCATAAGAGCCTATTTCTTTTTCTCAGTGTATTTTTTTGAAGGTCAGATAATGCAAACATCCTTTCATATAGATGTGCTCGATGCTTCCCGAGTACCCGATGTGTCAGGTCAATCCTCGGGTTCGCGGCAATACAGTGCATCTGAAGAGAGTCTGGATGCGCTGAAAGCGCGTACCACTCCGATCGACAACACCAATCCGTATGTTTCACCCCATGCTTCATGTGCACATGCGTTTTTAGCAACCGCTATTAGCCTTGAACATCGCTATGATGAAATCCATCTGCAGTTACCGGTTCGCCTTGACGCTTCTCTTGCTGCTGTCCCCTTAATTTCTCAGACAACGCCGGAGGAATCAGAAGAGGTGTCTTATATTGCGGGTTTACAAATCGAATATCCGATATTTCATTCAGAGCCTGAAATCCACTGGAACTTCGATCTGCTTGACGGCGCAAACATTCCCCCCCTTTCTTCCTTTGAATTGTCTCACGTCAGTCTGCAAACATCTGAGATTGAAATAGCTGATTTAGCGGAACTCAATATCATAACCACCGAAATTGATGCGGTTTTGCTTCCCCTCGCGCAAAACGCAATGGAAATGGTCGATATGGAGCTGATGGATTTGGTGATGCAAGAGGATGCAGAGCCGATGGCAATGTTACCCATGTTATCTTTCGAAGAGGTGCTTGAGAGTGGATCAATTCAAAACGAATTATCCGCACCTGAATCATGGCAGTATGCTGCGATTGAAGAAAGGGAGACGATCGAGGACGTTAATATCGTCTGGCATTAATTCCAAAACAAAAACCAGACTGGCGACAGTCTGGTTTTTTATCAACGTAATAAATATTTACACTTATTGACGTTCGGCGCAGAGATTACTCTTTGTGGCTGACACGTTCAGCAGGTGCTTCTTCAGCGCTGCTTTTGGATGCGCCGGATTCATCATCTTTCATGGCTTTCTTGAAGCCTTTGATTGCGGAACCCAGATCGCCACCCAGTGAACGTAACTTGTTGGTGCCAAAAAGCAGTACGATGAGCGCACCGATGATCAGCAGTTTGGCAATACTGATACCTTCCATAATTTACCTTTCAACCAATGTGAAAAACGGACCTGACTATTAACTCGCAGTTTATAAACGGCCTCAACTGCAATCTGTAACAGAGTGAGACCGCCCGCCTAAATAAAGCGGCTGAGAAAAGCCTGCGTGCGCGGATGTTGCGGATTACCAATCACCTGCTCCGGACTGCCCTGCTCCACTACCACGCCACCATCCATAAACACCACGCGATCGGCCGCCTCACGCGCAAAACCAATTTCATGGGTCACCACAATCATGGTCAGACCTTGATCGGCTAAGGTGCGCATGGTGGCCAGCACTTCGCCGACTAACTCAGGATCGAGTGCCGAAGTCGGTTCATCGAACAGCATCAGTGCCGGTTTAATCGCCAGCGCACGCGCAATCGCCACACGCTGCTGTTGACCACCTGACAGATGACGCGGCCAGGCATCAGCTTTGTCACTCAATCCCACGGTCGCCAACAGTTCACGGGCATGCTTGAGCGCGTCCTGCCGCGCAAATTTGTGTACACCAATCGGCGCTTCAATGATGTTTTGTAGCACCGTCATATGCGGATAGAGATTGAACTGCTGAAACACCATGCCGATTTTCTGACGCTGATGAGCAATTTTACGCGCCGACAGGCGATGCAAAATACCGCGCTTCAGCTCATAACCGATCTGGTCGTCACCCACCATAATCGAACCGGCATTCATGTCTTCCAGATGATTAATGCAGCGCAAAAAGGTAGATTTACCCGAGCCCGATGGTCCGAGAATCACTACCACTTCACCCGGAAACACATCGAGATCGATGCCTTTTAGCACTTCGTTATCGCCATAACTCTTCTGCACATTCCGCGCTCGCACCAGCGGCTGAACTTCACTCATACATCCTCCTTCAGACGGTGCGCGACGGCTGGCGCGGCTTCGTTAGCGGCAACACGACGTTTGTTCACTACCGTGCGGGTGGTGCCGCGTGCGTAGTAACGTTCGATAGCGGACTGGCCCACGTTGAGAATCGAGGTGATAAATAGGTACCAAATCACTGCTACCATCAGCATCGGGATAATTTCAAAGGTGCGGTTATATACGGCCTGCACCGAGTACAACAGATCGCCCATGGCGATCACACTCACCAGCGACGTCGCTTTGATCATGCTGATCAACTGGTTGCCAGTTGGCGGAATGATTGAACGCATCGCCTGTGGAATGATTACTCGGCGCAGCGCACGGCTGCGGCTCATGCCAAACGCCTGGGTGGTTTCGACCTGACCGTTATCCACTGACAGCAAGCCAGCGCGAATGATCTCGGCCATATAGGCTGCTTCATTGAGCGCCAGTCCGGCAATCGCTGCGGTCAATGGCGTGATCAGATCGTTGGTATTCCAGCTGGCAAAGGTAATATCCGTCCACGGAATAGTGAGCGAGATCGTGGGAAACAACGTCGACAGGTTATACCAAAAGATCAGCTGCACCAGTAGCGGCGTACCACGGAAAAACCAGATATAGAGCGACGACAAGCCGCTCAGCAATTTGTTTTCCGAAAGACGCCATACGCCCAGCAACAGCCCCAGCAGCGTGCCGAGAATCATCGACACCACCGTCAAGCCGAGCGTGACCTGCAGGCCTTTCATCACCGAACCTTCGGTGAACCACTGCAGCACCACGTTCCACTCAAAATTGGGATTGGTCGCTACCAGCCAGAGGAAGTTTGCCGCAATAACCAGCACCAAAATCCATGAGATCCAGCGCCCATAGGTGGGCGCACTGCGGGCAAAAGCCACATCGCGCTGCTGCACGTCGGCCTTATCCCTGGCTCGCGAATTGTTGGTGACCGGACTCATTTTGCTGCCCCTTGCGCCAGGTTACGTCCCGGTTGCTGCAACACGTTGCCGTCTAATTTCCACTTCTTCATGATCGCCGCGTAGGTGCCGTTACTGAACAGCTCTTTGTAAGCATCCAACACTACATTGCCCAGCTCCGATCCTTTCGGTACCACGGTGCCCTGGAAAATGTCGCCAAAGCCGTTTTTCTTGCCTTTGCCCGACAGCTCTAGCTGACCATTAGCCTGTTCGATAAAGTAAGTCAGCGGCGCCTGCGACGAGAAGAAGGCATCGGAACGTTTTGAGCGTACGGCTAAAATCGACGACGGCTGATCGGTGAAGGACTGCACCACCACCGCCGGCTTACCCGCCGCGACACAGGCATCGGACTGCTTGCGAATCACCTGTTCCGCCGAACCGGCCGCCATCACCGCAATGCGTTTACCACAGGTATCTTCCAGACCATTAATCTTTGATGGATTGCCTTTCTGCACACCAAACACCACGAACTCCTGCACGAAGTCGATAAAATCGACCTTCTGCTGACGATCCGGATAATCTCCAATCGGCCCAATCGCCATCTGGTAGCGACCGGAATTAATGCCGGTCAGCACGCCCGACAAACCGCTCACTGTGGCATGTTCAATCTTCACGCCCAGCAGCTGCGCCAGCGCTTCAGTGAGATCGGCGGAGGCACCGTCCATTGAGTGCGGACCGTTAACGATCTCGTACGGAGGAAAGGAACCGTTGTTTACCGAGATCATTTTGCCGCTGCTTTTAATCTCTGCTGGCAGACGATCGTGCAGTGCCTGATCCACTTTTTGTGCCGGAATAGCGTCAGCTGCCTGAGCGAAACAGGCCGTCAGGCCCAATGAAAGCGCGATGGCGGTAGCAAGAATTTTCATCAGTCAGATTCCCCAGCGATCAAAGTGGTTTAAGTTCGGGACGAGCAAAACAGCGATTCTCCAGCACCGGCAGTACGCTGCGTGCATAGGCGATGCGCTGCGGATCGAGATCGGCAAACACCAGCGCGGCCGACTCCGGCGCTTTGGCAATCGCCACGCCCAGCGGATCGATCACCAGACTGTTGCCGATGTTGCGTGGACCGCATTCGCCCACCGCCACCATGTAGCAGGTGTTTTCCAGCGCACGCGCGGTGGTCAGCAATTCCCAGTGCATCTCTTTCAGCGGACCTTTTACCCACGCCGCTGGCAGCACCAGCACATCAGCGCCATCGAGCACTAAGCGACGCGCCAGCTCCGGGAAGCGCACGTCGTAGCAGGTCATCAACCCGACTTTCATGCCTGCTACTTCAACCAGTGGCGGAATCTCGCGCCCTGGATTCACACGCTGCGACTCCTGCATGGCGAAGGCATCGTACAGGTGCAGTTTCACGTATTCGGCGATGATTTCGCCGTTGCGAATGGCGATCAGCACGTTGAGCGCCTTCTGCCCTTCTGTTGGCACGTGCACGCTCATCATGGTGGTCAGGTTGTTGCCTTTGCTAACCGCCAGCAGCTGCGTGACGAAAGGACCATCCAGCGGCTGCGCCGCCTTCAGCACCAGATCCGGATCGGCGATATCACGCGCCAGCACACCTTCCGGCAGCACCAGCAGATCCGCGCCACCCGCCAGCGCCTGGTTCATCAGTCCGATGCAGATATCGGTGTTTTCCTGCCATTCGCGGCTGACGGCAAATTGCCCCATTGCTACTTTCATCATTATTCTCCTCGCGCCGCAGCCGGGAAAATCGCTTCCGGCGTCAGCAATGTTTGGGTTAGGCCTTGCTGGAACAGCTCATTCGCAAAATCGGCAATCATCTTTTTGTTAACCGAAAATCCATTCTGATTCCAGTTGGCGGGTAATTCCTGCGCGGTGCGCCGCAAATCGTCCAGCAGCCACGGCGTGGTGTCGGCGTATTTCTCGCGCTTCTTCATCCATATCTGGTACGAACGATCGATGATGTCGCTCAGCGCCTGAGGCAGCCACGGATGCGCCTCGGCTAAGGCAGGCTTCAGCGCCAGTAAATGAATGCCCGGCACATAGCCGACGCGATTAAAGTAGTCGCGCTCGGCTGCGGCAAAATCAACCTGCATCTGGCGCAGACCTGAATCGGCGAGGAAGAAACCTTCCGGCATAAAGGGCGTAAAGACTGCATCCAGCTCGCCCGCCTTCAGCAGTTCAATCAGAGGGCGCTCGCCTGGCGCCGGTTCTATACGGCCCGGACGACCAAAACCGGCCAGACGATCAACAATCGGATGATCTTCGGTCAAACGACCGGCAAACCAGTACGCATCATCAATCTCCACGCCCGCTTCTCGCAGCACGGTGCGCGTCCAGGTGTTGCCTGAATCCTGCCAGCCGGTTACGCCGATCTTTTTGCCTTTCAGCTGCGCTGGCGTGGTAATCGGGCTGTCGCTGCGCGTGATGATGCAGCGCTGGCGGAAACCGCGCATCAGGAAGTGTGGCAGGCCCAGTAGCGAAGTGTCACCTTTGGCTCGTGCCTGAGCAAAGCGGCTAAATGACACTTCACCGGCGTCGTATTTCTCGCTGGTGGCGAGGTTATCCACCAACGTGCCAACGCGATCGATCTCCAGCGTGAACCCTTCCGGTTTGATATCGCCAAGTGCCAGCGGTGTGAAGTAATCCCAGTCACGTACCGCCAGTCTGATGGTTACCATAGTTATGCTTTCCCCGTCTGTTCTGCCAGCCCTGCGGCTGTGATTATTTATGCAGCAAATAGTGCTTGAATTTGAGTCTAAAACGCGAATACTAATCTGAACAATCTATTATTTGTTACTGAACAAAGGATTTTCTTATGACGCAAAGTGTGGATTTGGAGTGGCTTAGCCAGCAGATCACGGATGCCTCAGTCAAAGGCATCACGCATGCGGCATCAACACTGATTCGCGATGGGCAGATTGCAATTGGCATGCAAATGCCGGCGGTACGCGAGTTGGCTGAGCGATTGGGCGTGAGTCCGGCAACGGTTTCCGCTGCATGGGCGCAACTGAAGAAGCAGAAAGTGCTGGCGGGGAAAGGTCGCAGCGGCGTGTGGGTGAGCGGTAACAGCGTGATGCCGCGTCCGATTCGTTTCGAGAAGATCGGTAATTACGGTGAGAATGTTCAGGCGTCACTGGCGATGGCCTCACCAGATCCAACGCTGTTGCCGGATCTGCGTCAGGCGATGCTGGCTGGCATTGACTCACCGCAACTGAATAGCTATCAGCGCGAGGCGATTTCACCACAACTGCAGGATGCCGTGACGCCGCGCTGGCCCTATCCCGCCGAAGCCTGGCTGGCGACCGACGGCGGTTTTGATGCCATGAACCTGATCGTGCAAACCTTGCTGTCACCGGGCGATCGTGTGGTGATTGAAGATCCTACTGCCACACGATTACTGGATATTTTAGACAACATTGGCGCTGAAATTTTACCATTGCCATGTGATGAACAAGGGCCAATTCCCTCGGCGCTGAGCACGCTGATGCAGAAATCTCCGGCGATGTTTATCTATCAACCGCGTACTCATTCAGCCACCGGACACAGCGTGAGTCAACGACGCAGTGCAGAGCTCGCACGCGTGCTGGCGAACAGTAGCACCATCATTGTGGAAGATGATGGCATTGGCGATCTGTCGCGCTGGCCGGTGTTTAGCCTCGGCTTCCACTATCCTGAACGCGTGCTGCATGTGCACTCGTTTTCCAAAGCTTATGGGCCAGATTTGCGTCTGGCAGTGTTATCAGGCACTGCGGAAATGGTGAAGCGTCTGCAAGCGTGGCGCAACTTTGGCGTGAGCTGGACCAGTCGTATTTTGCAGGATGCCGTGGCGTGGATGCTCAACGACGAGCAGACTCAGCAACGTATTCAGCAGGCCAAAGCCACTTACGCGCAGCGTCGCCAGCAGTTACTGGCAGCGCTGGCGAAACGCGGTTTAGTGCTGGAGGAACGCGATGGATTAAGCGTGTGGATTCCAGTGGAATCGGAGCAGTACGCGATGATCACGCTGGCTGCGCGGGGTATCGCCGTGCTGCCCGGTGAACGCTGTAGCATTAACAGCCGGCAATTCATTCGCGTCAGCGCGGCGCTGCTGCCTTTTGTACAACTCGACAGCATCGCCGATGCCATTGTGATTGCCAGCGGACGCGAGCTAAATCTTAACCCAGATCTTTAATGTGATAGCGCGGTGATTCCACATAGCCTTCGCGCGCATAGAATTGATTGGCTTTGAGGCGCGATGAGTGGCAATGCACTTCCATGCGATCGCAACCGCGTGAACGCGCCAGCTGCTCGGCGTGATTCAATAGCTGCTGTCCGCTTCCCTTGCTGCGTTCGCCTTCGGCAATACAAAAGTAACTAATGCGGGCGAAATCGCCTGCCAATGCCAGCTGTGGAATAAAGTGCAACGACAGAAATCCCAGTACTTGATTGCCGTGTTCAGCGACCAATAACGTTTCATCCGGATGATGAATAAGCTGCGCCAAACGCGAATCGATAAATCCTTCCGTCGCGCTATAACCTAATTCGGTTAATAACGCGCTCAATGCAAAACTGTCTTTTGCCTGTGCCTGACGTATGTTCATCCTGCCTCCTCATTTTCCCTGAGCAGTTATATAGCGTTGCCGGATAAAAATCTGCAAGTAAGCATTGGTGTGGCTGTGTTACGGAAGTTATCTGTGAGATGTGCCGCAGAATCTGTCTTCAGACAAAGCAGCGAGCTGATTTAAGAATAAAAAAAACCCGCCAGAAGGCGGGTTTTCAGAATTCGAACTGTTAAATTACAGTGCGATAACGTTAGCAGCTGATGGGCCTTTAGCACCGTCAGTGATTTCGAACTCAACGCGCTGACCTTCAGCCAGAGTTTTGAAACCGTTGCTGTTGATTGCAGAGAAGTGTACGAATACATCTTTGCTGCCATCTTCTGGAGTAATGAAACCGAAGCCTTTCGACTCATTAAACCACTTTACGTTACCTTTGATCTTAGACATCTATATTACCTTTACATGAAAAAAGGACACTAAACTGTGTCGACGTCTAGTACAGCAATTGCGGTGACATTTGTCCAGTGCGATTTGATGAAAAAGTGATAAATATTGATTTTTTGCATGCCGATCACACTTTCTGCACGCCGCTAACGCTTAAAACTCAAATCTCAGCCAGGCAAAATAGACATTGCCATTATTGTAAGTGCCGGGAATATAAGTCATTTGGAAAGTAGCTGGACCATATCCGATTGATGCTAAAGGTAATATCAGTGGAACCGGAATGTATTTCCAGTTATCCCTCGCCGTTACGCCCGCCGTATATCCCGCACCCAAATGGAAGTTTTGATCGCTAAGCGGTCGCCATGTCGCTTCCCAACCGTAACCACCAATTGGCTCCCATTTGTTAAACGAGTCTTTAAACGCCATCAGGTACAGGCCGTGCCAGTTGCCTTTTTCATCCCAGCGTGAAACACCCGCACCCGCGCCCCACGGGCGTTCGTTGTACTTATCGATGTGTTCATCGTCGTAAGTCCAACGGTTATGCCAGGTAATCGCCGGCAGATAAAAATCGTAACTCTGCGGCTGCGACCAGGTTTGCGACACGTTGTCGCTAAAAGTGTTCCAGCCAGATTTGATGGCTTGTGAAGTTGTAACCGCTGATGCTGAAAATGAGACCGATAAGGTCAAAATGCAGCCTAACAAAGCTGCAGAAAAGTGCCGATTCACAACATAATTTCCTGTTAAGTCATGCTGAAAAATTTATTACCCGAAGGCGGATTTTTCAGGTTCCTTTACGACGAGTTTCTAACGTAATTGCCAGGATGATAGTAAAAAATGAACTTAATCTCTCCAGGCAAATTCTTGGATGTTGGCGAATTTTATCTCAAGCAGGGCGCGAAATTGAAACGTCAGATAAACGGATAGGCATTACCGCGGAATGTACATAAAGTGCAAACCTGCTGTAATGATAACGGCAAGCAATAAGATAGCTTTCAGAGACTTAGCGCAAACAATTCACATACGGAATAAGTTAATAAAATTTATCAATTGAACTCATCAGACGAATAAGATAAATCTCGATACTCCAGGACGGAGATGGGGAAAAAACTGACATGACTATTCGTTGTAGCCGCTGCGGTTGCGCTAAATTTTTTTACACGTTATCCGACTGCGAAAAGGTCGATTCGACAAATCATCATGGCGCCTGCTGCGCACGATGTCAGAAACCGCTAAACCTGCACGATCTCATTCTGCCTGTCGCGTCCTGTAAAGACAGCGAAAAAACCTATGCTGAATAAAAAATTCAGGCACCCGCAGGTGCCTGTCGTTGTCAGAAAATCAGTTTAAAGACGCCTGTAATTGTCAGTAATCCAACGATGAAGATGATGGCGATGACCCACAGAATTATTTTCATTGTTCGCTCCTTCAAGTATGAAAAATAACGTGTCTGTTAACCAGTATAGATGATCATTCTGCCTTCGCTGGGCGCTGCGAGCGTGGTCACAGCCCTAAGTTCTCATTTCGTCTGACGCAGATTATTTTCTGCGAGACGGGTCGCAGCATTCGCTTTTCCTTCCCCTTATTACCGCACTCAGCGCTCGTCTACAGGCTAAACTTACTTCGCCTGAAGAGGCCTCAATTGTTATCAATGCCTACGTAACAAGGAGATTCTTATGAGCACGATTAATACCAGCATGGGGCGTTACAGCCTTAAGGCAAAGGATTACGGCAACCACATCAGCGGCAGTATTGCGATAAATGATGAAGGTGGCACGCAACTCACCATGCAGGAGTTTGAAGAGCATTATCTTGACGATGTCATCAACAATGTCATTTATCCGGTCACCGGCGGGAATCGAGAAATTACCCGCGCGTTACGTGATCAAATGGTCAAAGCAGGTTTTGAACAGCCGCACTGAGTTTTTGGGCCACACGTTGTGGCCCTTTACTTCTTTATCGCTGACTTGCGGTTATTACTGGTTTCGTCGCAGGATGCAATATCGTTCATGATAAGGAGATTAACCGCGTGAGTACTCTGCATCTTATTCCCCCTTCCCGCCTTCATCAGTTTGTTCAAGCCATTTGGTTACATGCTGGCAGCAGCGCCGAAGAGGCGCGCCTGGTCGCCGACCACTTAGTGGCCGCCAATCTGGCGGGTCACGATTCACACGGCGTTGGCATGATTCCGAGCTACATGAAATCGCTGGCGCAAGGTTTTCTGCAACTCAATCAACATGCCAGCGTGGCAAAAGACGCAGGTGCTGTGTTGACGCTACATGGCCATAACGGTTTTGGTCAGGTCGCGGCGTTTGAGGCGATGCAGCTTGGCATTGAGCGCGCAGCCAAACTCGGCATTGCAGCGGTTGGTTTACACCATTCGCACCACATTGGTCGCATCGGCCATTGGGCGGAACAGTGCGCAGCCGCCGGTTTTGTCTCGTTTCACTTCGTCAACGTGATGGGCGATCCCATGGTGGCGCCTTTCAACGGTAGCGATCGTCGTTTTGGTACCAATCCGTTCTGCGCCATTTTCCCGCGTCGCAATGCCAAACCGCTGCTGCTCGATTTCGCCACCAGCGGCATCGCCTTTGGTAAAACGCGGGTGGCGTGGAACAAAGAGCAGCAGGTCGCGCCAGGTTATCTGATTGATCATCAAGGCCAGCCGACCACCGAACCGGGCGTGATGCATCAGGCGCCGTATGGTTCGCTGATGCCGTTTGGTCTGCACAAAGGCTATGCGCTGGCGACCATGTGCGAAATCCTCGGCGGCGCGCTGTCGGGCGGCCGCACCACGCATGATGACACGCTGGTCACCAGTCACGATGCCATTTTCAACTGCATGACCACCATCATCGTTAATCCGGATGCGTTTGATGCGCCCGCAATGCAGGAAGAAGCAGAATCATTCCTCGAGTGGGTGAAACAGTCGCCGCAAAGTGGCGATGCACCGATTCAGGTGCCCGGCGAGTGGGAAGAGCAAAACCGCGTGGCACGTGAACGCGATGGCATTCCACTGGATAGTAATAGCTGGGAGCAAATCTGTGACGCGGCGTTACAGGCAGGAATGCCGCAAGAAGAACTCGCGGCGTTCCGCGCCTTGACGCAGTAAACCGCAAGCGGCTGAGGCGCGATGCCTCAGCCTTGATGCTTAGATGACGCTGGCAAGCAGTAAACAGCCCACCAAACCGCACACTGAAATGATGGTTTCCAGCGCCGACCATGAACGGAAAGTCTCGCCGATGGTCAGGTTGAAATACTCCTTAAACAGCCAGAAGCCTGGATCGTTGACGTGAGAGAAAATCACGCTGCCTGAGCCGACCGCAATCACCATCAGTTCCGGGCTGGCGCCGCTGGTGACGATCAACGGTGCGACAATACCGCCAGCCGTAATCGCCGCCACGGTCGCGGAGCCCAGCGCAATACGCAGCACGGCTGCAATCGACCACGCCATGAAGATGGGCGACAGATTGGTTTCATGCATCATGCTGGCGATGTATTTATCGACTCCGCTATCCACCAGCACCTGTTTAAACGCCCCGCCACCGCCAATCACTAACAGCATCATCGCGATGATCTTGATCGAATCGGTGATGGTGCCCATCACTTCATCCATGCTGCGGCCACGGTTCAGACCGAAAGTGAAGATGGCGATCAGCACCGCTATCAAGGTTGCCATGATCGGGTCGCCAAAGAACTCGGCATACGGTAATAACACGTGACCTTTCGGCAGCAGCATTTCCGCCACTGCGCGCAATGCCATCAGCACCACCGGCACCAATGCCGTCCAAACGCTGACGCCAAAGCCAGGCATCTCAGCTTCAGTAAAGGTTTTTGGGTTCCACAAGCCTTCCGGGATCGGCTTATCAATGCCTTTCAGGAAGCGCGCATAAACCGGACCGGCAAAAATAACGGTTGGAATTCCCAGCAGCGTTCCGTACAGCAGCGTTTTACCCATATCGGCGTTGAACAGCGTAGCGATCGCGGTTGGGCCCGGATGCGGTGGCAGGAAGCCGTGCGTTACGGAAAGTGCTGCCGCCATCGGTACACCGACGTACAGCAATGGCACACGTGCGGAAGCGGCGATGCTGAACACCAGCGGCAGCATCAGCACAAAGCCCACTTCATAGAACAGCGCAAAGCCGACGGTGAAGCCGGTCAGCACCAGCGCCCACTGAATATGCTTCTCGCCGAACTTAGCGATTAACGTGGTGGCGATGCGCTGCGCCCCGCCGCAATCTGCCAGCAGTTTACCCAGCATCGCGCCGAAGCCCATGATCAGCGCGAGGCTGCCCAAGGTGCCGCCGACACCGGTTTTAATCGAAACGATAACTTTGTTGACCGGCATGCCCTGCATCATGCCTACGGCCAGCGCCACCAGAATCAGCGCGATAAATCCGTTCAGTTTGAAACGAATCATCAGCAGCAGCAGTAACGCTACGCCAATCGCCACATAGAGTAATGGCATAATTTTTCTCCACTTTTGCGCGCGGTGAATCACCGGCAGCGGTTTATTTTGGTTATCCCAGAGGACATGAGAATCAACAGCGTGCGCCGCAGGAAAACATCCTGCTGAGCAATGTTACGGGTATCATGTTAAGGGTAACATTGCGCACAAAGCACCTGGCGCAGCGGCGGAATTTCTGTTTTGCGAAGGTGATCAACTTTTTGCCGGCGGGTTATCAGAATGTTTGCAGCGGGAGTGTCACGGCTTTTGGTTACACTAAGGTCTTTACGCCAAACAAGAAGGACATGCAGGTGAGTGAGAATCTGATCGAGTTGTACAGTAATCAACAAACCCTGTTTGGTCGCGGCAGTATTGACCAGCTGATTCCGCTGCTGGCGGCCAATACTCAGCCGACGCTGCTGTTTTGCGGCCGCTCATTCCTTAACGGTCCAGCCTGGGCGCGCCTGGGTGCAGCGCTCAACGATCAGATCATCGGTTACGAGATCGTCAGCCATGAAGCCTCGCCGGATGAGATTGATGGTTGGGTGCGACGCTGGCGCGGCCATGTTGATCGCGTGGTGGCGATTGGCGGCGGCAGCGTGCTAGATGCGGCCAAAGCCTTTAGCGCGATGATGCAGCACCCGCTGAATACCGCACGTTATCTGGAGAAAGTCGGCGATACGCCAGTACAAGCGGTAACCTTGCCGCTGATCGCCATTCCCACCACGGCGGGCACCGGCAGCGAAGCCACGCAGAACGCGGTGGTGACCGATCAGCAGCATATTCAGGTCAAAGCGTCGCTGCGCCATCCAGTCTTTGTGCCGCAGGTGGCGATTCTCGATCCCGATCTGCTTAAAGGCGCGCCAGACAGCGTACTGGCAACCTGCGCCATCGATGCCTTCACCCACTTATTCGAAGCCTATATGTCGCGCAAAGGTAATCTGTTTACCCAGCAAACCGCGCTGAATGGGCTGCGACTGTTCTTCCAAGCCTGGCCAGATTTAAATCGTGACGACGAAAATGGTGATGCCGCGCGAGAAGCGATGATGATGGCGTCATGGTTGGGTGGCGTGTGTCTGAGTAGCGCCGGATTGGGCGTGATCCACGGTATTGCTGGAGAGCTGGGGGCGATCAAACCGTTCCATCACGGCGAAGTGTGCGGACGCTTACTGTTCCCGTTCCTCGATGTGCTGGCGGAAACCGAGCATGTTGAGCAGCAACGTTTGATGGCGCAGCTCGGTCAACAGCTGTTGCCGGACGATCCCGCGCCGCCAGCATTGGTGTTGAAAGCCTGGATCCAGCAGCAGGCGATCGTGCCGTTCTGGTTAGACGGCCCAACGCTGTCAGCCACCGACGTGGACTGGATTGTGTCGCGCGCCAATAGCAAAAACGGTTGGGTCAGCTACGACGCACCCACGTTAACCGAGATGATCGCCGCCGCCTGGCGCATCGTCTAAATGATAGCGGGCAGCCAACGCTGCCCTCATGCTCGTCAGTTAAGCGTTTTTCGGTCACCATAAATGGCGACGCTACAAGGATTGGCGCGTTTTTCGTAGGGTGCGCATTCATGCGCACCTGCATGCATATGGAAATTAACGCTCAGCCACTTTAAACATCGCGATCTCTTGCGCCAGCTGCGCCGCTTCATCACGTAGCGCCTGGGTATTTTCGGCGGTTTGCGTCACCAGCATCAGGTTTTGCTGAATACCGCGCTCCATCTGCGAAACCGCCAGCGTTACCTCCGCAATACCTTTGCTCTGCTCATCG
Source organism: Enterobacter sp. Sphag1F (assembly GCF_014193275.1). Taxonomy (NCBI): domain Bacteria; kingdom Pseudomonadati; phylum Pseudomonadota; class Gammaproteobacteria; order Enterobacterales; family Enterobacteriaceae; genus Enterobacter; species Enterobacter sp. Sphag1F. Next base: position 841,963 of record NZ_JACHZD010000002.1, read on the forward strand.
CCGGCCACGCGCATCTCGCTTACCACTTGCTTCACTTTGTGCACGTCGGTGACCAGTTGCGAAAGCTGCTGCCCCGCGCCTTCCACCAGCTTACTACCAGCCAATACGTTGCTGTCGGAATCGGCAATCAGCGCTTTAATTTCCTGCGCCGCCGTGGCGCTGCGCTGGGCTAAAGCCCGCACTTCCGATGCCACCACGGCAAAACCGCGTCCCTGCTCACCGGCGCGCGCCGCTTCCACCGCCGCATTCAGCGCAAGGATGTTGGTTTGAAACGCGATGCTATCGATCACCGTCAGGATCTCCGCCACACGGCGCGACGAGGATTGGATAGCGCCCATGGTGCTCACCACTTCGCCCATCACGTCGCTGCTGCTGCGGGCAATCTGCGCGGTCTGTTCGGCGGCAGCATCAGCCAGTCGGGTATTTTCGGCGTTTTGCTGCACGGTCGCGTTAAGCTGCTCCATCGCCGCCGCGCTCTGCTCAAGCGCTGCGGCCTGTTCGGCAATTTTCTCCGACAGCGCGGTGTTACTGTGCGCCAATCCTGATGCATTGGCCGCCACCGTTTCGCCGCTGCCCTGCACGCGAGTAATCACGCCCGCGATCTTATCGACAAAGCTGTTGAACGCACCGGCGATATCCGCCAGCTCATCGCGTCCACTTTTGGTCAGGCGGCGGGTTAAATCGCCATCGCCATTGGCAATCTCATCCAGCGCAGCATGCGTGGCCTTCAAGCGCTGGCCAATACGTTTGGTAAACGCCCAGGTTAACAGCAGCAGCATGATCATCGCCGGAATCAGGAAGGTAAAGATGTCACGCATCATGGTACGTGCCAGGCCGCTAACCGCACTTTCCGGCGTTACGAGGCCAATCACCCAACCGGTGCCGGGCATGCGGAACAGCGTGACCTGCGCGCTGGTGTGCAAGTAGTCGTCATTGAAATCCGACAGCTGCAATACCTTGCCATCGCCTTTTAACTGAGCGATACGTGCGGCCAACGGTGCCAGCCAGCTGGATTTTTCCGCCAGGCTGCTTAGGGTGGTGAGCGATTTCACATCCTGGCCTGGGTAATAGAGCAGATTGCCCGCGCTATCGAGCGCAAAGGCATAACCGCCAGTCACCTGCCCTTTCTGCTGCATAAAGCTCGCAAGATTATCCAGTTGCACATCCAGCGTCGCGACACCGGCAAAACGATCGCCCGCCGCGTACGGCACGCTGCAGGTCACCATTTTCACGCTGGAGACCGGATCCTGATAAACCTCAGACCAGCCGCAACGATCGCGCGGTCCATTGCGCACCGCGCTGTACCAGCTTTCCTGTTGATAGCCATTGCCCGCAGGCAGGTTGTAGTCATCGGAATAGGCCAGCGCGCCATCACTCTGCCGCGCCCAGAAGAAGCTGCGACGCTGCACACCGGCGCTAAAAGCATCGGGTTCCGGCCATACGCCGCCGCCGGCAATGGTTTTATTGCCGCTGCTGTTGATGATTTGCGGGAAACTTTGCTGCCACAGCGTGGCATCGTGCGGCAACACTTCGGCAAGGCGCGCCATACTGACGGCTTCGCCTTCAATGCGCACCAGTTGCTGATTTAATTGGCTGACCAGATTGCTACCGGCCTGCTCAATCAGCGTATGGCTGGCCTCGATGACGCGCGGTTGGCCGCGCAACAACAGAACGGAGAGCACCACTGCGGTTGTGACGCACAGTAATAGCAGGCCACCCAGCGTCATGCGGGTAGCCAAACGGGTTGGCAACATAATTTATCCTTTCTAACCGACTGCATTAACGATTGAGATAAGAAGTGCCGCTCAGCGGCGAATTGTGCGTTCCGTCACAATCGAATATCGGCAAAGCAAAGAATAAATTCAGCTATAAATGACGATTAGATGACAAACGGCGGTTTGCCGGCCAACATCTGCTCAATCACCTGTAAAACGCCCTCGTCGTTATTACTCGGTGCTTCAAAGCGCGCCGCATCTTTGACCTTCTGCGGCGCGTTCGCCATGGCAAAGCTGAAGCCAGACTGCTGAAGCATTTCGAGATCATTACCGCCATCACCAAACACCAGAATTTCACTGCGTTCGATGCCCCAGCGTTTGCCCAGCAGATCAAGGCCATGGCCTTTGTGGTTGCCCGGCACGATCAAATCCACCGATCCGTGACCGCTGGACGTGGCGGCCGCCGCACCCTGATGCAGACGCTCAATGTCCGCCATCAGCGGTTCCACGTAATCATCAGATAGATTCAGCGCGAACTTGAACAGCTTATCGCCCGCCACTTCATCGAGGCTGCGAATCGCCTTCAGGCGATGGCAGTAGTGACGCATTTTCACCAGCCACTTTTCATCGAGGCCTTCGAAGTAGTACGCGCTGTCGCGCCCGCACAGGATGTAACGCAGTTCGGGATAATTACCGTTGTGCAGCGTATCCAGCACCGCATCAATATCCTGGCGGGAGAACTCGCCGCAGAATAACTCTTCATCACGATCGATAATCCACGCGCCATTTTCGGCCACGAAGGCAATTTCGCTGGCGATATCAGGGAAGAAGGATTTGAGTTGGTAATATTGGTTGCCGCTGGCTACCACAAATTTGATGCCGCGCTGCTTCATTTCCTGATAGCAGGCGTTAAAACGCGCGCGATTGTACTGTTTATTGTCGTCGAGAAAGGTGCCGTCTTTATCCACCGCCACCATTTTTACCACGGTCATCATCACTCCTTAACGTATCGAAAGGAAAAACGGGTCGCAGAGAGAATAACCTGGTGAGCGGATAAAGCGGAGAGAAACACGGATGGCCAAAGCCATCCGCTAGGGAAGATTAGTTGAAGGCGCCGTTGAGCAGAATCGCGGTGATGATGCCGGTTGCTGCGGCCACCAGCACGTAATTACCATCGATATAAGCCCAATGCTCACCACGCGGTGGCTCATACAGGCCACGGTCGCGCCAGTCATCTACGCGATAGTGCGGACCACGAAACTCTGGCGGTGCCGGATAGCCGCGACGGAAATCATGGCCGCCCCAGGCGAAGCGGTCGCCGCCACGATGCCCTTCCGGCATAAGATGGTCAGCGTAATGGTCGTGACGATCCGGGCCAGGTCCGCGATCGTGATCGTGATCGTGGCCACGGTCGTGATTATCACCGCGATCCGGTCCGTGGTCGCCGCCACGATCAGGCCCGCGTCCGTGGTCCTGATGCTGGTCGCCGCCGTGCGACTGCCAGCGCTGGTCACCTGGGCCGTCTGCCCAAGAGACGCTTGAAAACAGTGTGCTGCATGCAATAAATGACGCAATAAGACTTAGTGTTGTTTTTTTCATGGTGTTGCCTCCAATGATAACGGCGGTTGCTGTGCCGTTGAGCATTACTATTGATTAAATGGAGACAGAAAAGCATTTCCAAAACTCTTAAAAACCGGATACTTACAGGAAATTACGTCAACTTATCACTTTCTTAACGATTGTGTATTTTCTGACATTAGCTGGATCGAACGGACGCATGCGCGTTTATTGGGGAGAAAGCGGGGGAAATAAAGAAAAACCCGATCGCAAGGATCGGGAGGATAATTCAATTTCCATAAATTGCATAAAGGGGTAAACCCTGCAAAAGTGAGGGTAAAACTGAAGCACACAACGCCACATCACTAGCATTGCCGGTAAACAATACCATTTAAAATTGAAAAGTTCTTTTGAAAAGGGCTACTTTTCAGAAAAATACGTAAAAATTAACCGACAAGATGAAATAATATTTTGCGAAACGTTGTTTCAGGTTAAATAAGGTCTGTGCTCTGACCAGATTCAGCACGACATAAATACTACCGCCAGAAAGCAACATTAACGTCATAATAAGAAAGAAAAATAACTCATAAAATCAATGAATTTTGACCAGGAACCCGCTTTTCATGCTGCATTATGCGATCAGAGTTCAGTGTAATTCATCATTCACCCGCCATTATTACGATACAATCCCTTTCCTGCCCCCATTAATTCACGCCAGTGATTAATATCGCGCTTAATATATTCTCTGTTGCGCAACACGTTAATACTGTGATTTCGACAGCGTCGTTATTTAAGGAAAACGTTTACATGGAAAGAATATTAGTCAGTGCTTGCCTGATGGGATACGCGGTGCGCTATAACGGCAGCGATAAGAAACTTATCTCCGACACCTTAGCGCGCTGGCGCAGCGAACAACGTCTGGTCATCCATTGCCCTGAACTGGCTGCAGGCTTAGACACGCCACGTTTACCCGCAGAAATTCACGGCGGCAGCGCAGAACAGGTATTAACCGGCGCGGCGCGCATCCTCGAATCCGATGGTCGCGATGTCACACAACATTACGTGCTGGCGGCGTGGCTAGCGCTGCGTGCGGCGCAAGACGCGCGCTGTCGCTTTGCCCTGCTCACCGATGGCAGCCCAACCTGCGGCAGCCAGCGCATCTATGACGGCAGCTTTAGCGGCCAGCAGCGATCCGGTCAGGGCGTCGCAACTGCATTGCTGCGTCAGCACGGGATTGAAGTGTTTGCCGAATCACAGCTCATTGAGTTGATTCAGCGGGTCTCTGAAGCCGATAAATGTCGCATGGTCGATGCCGGATGACGCGCTAACGCCGCAGCAGGACGAATCGGACGACGCACCAGTTCACCGCTGCAATTAGGGCAGCGCTGCGCCAACGCGCCTTCCGCGCAGGCAACACAAAAGGTGCATTCAAACGAACAGATGCGTGCATCAAGCGACTCCGGCGGCAGATCTGTATCGCAGCATTCGCAGTTAGGACGTAGTTCCAGCATGATTTCCTCCGGTGAGTTTCAGCCGCCATCATCACCGTAATAATGCCGCAGCACCAGCCAGTGAACAGACATCAGGCGGACAAATCGGGACATCGTTTGTCTGCGCTCGTCAGGCGCTTAAGCGAACCATCTGACCTAAAAACATTACATTCCCCGAAAGGCGTTCTATAGTTCAATCGCCTTATCTACTAACGAGACACTGTAATGCGTATTAAAGGACTTAATTTAGGCTTCTTTATCGTTATTTTGGCGATTGTCACCTACGCCTTTTTTGATGTGCTGACACCGTATTTTTCTGCCATTTTTTGGGCCGCGATTCTGGCGGTGATCTTCCATCCGCTGAAGTCGCTGTTGCGCCGCAAAATGGGCGATCGTAACGGTCTTGCTGCGTTTGCCACGCTGCTGATTATCTGCCTGATTGTGTTCACGCCGCTGGCGCTGATCACCTCTTCGATGGTGGTTGAAGTCAACACGGTGTACACCAAGCTACAGAACAACTCCGCGCAGTTCCCGACGGTGTTTGCCGATCTGCTGCAACATCTGCCTTCGTGGGCGCGTAACTATCTCGCCGATAACAACCTTAACAACGCGCAGGAGATTCAGCAGAAGCTCTCTGGTTTTGCGCTGAAAGGCGGCCAGTATATGGCGGGCAGCGTATTCCTGATCGGCAAAGGGACCTTCACCTTTACCGTTGGCTTTGGCGTGATGCTCTATCTGCTGTTCTTCCTGCTGAAAGATGGCGCCTGGCTGGTGAATTTGATTCTGGAAGCGCTGCCACTTTCTACCTACGTGAAACATCATCTGATGATGAAGTTCGCAGCGGTGTCACGTGCCACGGTCAAAGGCACGGTGGTGGTTGCGGTAGTGCAAGGTGTGTTGGGTGGCATCGCCTTCTGGATCACCGGCATTGACGGCAGCTTGCTGTGGGGCACCTTGATGGCGTTCCTGTCGCTGATTCCGGCGGTCGGTTCTGCGATTGTTTGGGTTCCGGCAACCATCTTCTTCTTCGCCACCAGCGCCATCTGGAAAGCCCTGTTCCTGATTGGCTTCTTCGTGGTGGTAGTTGGCCTGGTGGACAACATCCTGCGTCCGCTGCTGGTCGGTAAAGACACCAAAATGCCGGACTATCTGATCCTGATCTCCACGCTGGGCGGCATGGAAGTGTACGGCATCAACGGCTTTGTGATTGGTCCGCTGATCGCTGCGCTGTTCATTGCCTGCTGGAATCTGCTTTCCGGTCGCGATAACCGCGAGAACTCGGAAGAGATCGACGAAGAGTTTATCGAAGAGGGTAAAACCCGCGAGGAAGAGGGCAAAATCCGCGAATAACTGTTTCAAACGGCTACCGTTTATCGGTAGCCGCATTCCCGCATGAGAATATCGTCCCGCCATTTGCTATCATCGTTGCATTGATTACGGCTTGCGACAAAAGAGAACAACATGTCCATGGAATCCTCCTTAGCGCGTGAAAATCAGGTTCTGTCAGTATTCGATTTCGACGGCACGCTGACTATTCACGACAGCTTTATCCCCTTTCTGCGCTTCAGCTTTGGCAAACGTGCGTTCGCACGCAAAATTGCCCGACTGGCACTGCCAACGCTGCGCTGCATGCGTAAAAAGCTAACGCGTGATGAGTTAAAAGAAGTGTTGATCCACACCTTTTTAACCGGCGTTGAGGAGAAATGGATTCGCCAGCAGGCGCAACTGTTCTGCGCGGCTAACTGGAATAAGCTGATGCGTCCAGCCGGACTGTTAGCGGTGGCCGCTGAAGTGAACTCCAGCGCGGAAGTGACCATTTGTTCAGCCTCGCCTGCGATGGTATTAGAACCGTTCGCCGAGCGTCTGGGCATCAACCTGATCGGCACCCAATTAGAAGTGGTGGACGGCATTCTCACCGGAAAGATTACCGGCCACAACTGCCGCTGCGGGCAAAAGGTTAAGCGACTGGAAAGCGTCTATGGCCCGCTGCATAACTATCACCTGCGCGCCTGGGGCGATACGCGCGGTGATTTTGAGTTATTGGCCGCCGCGCAGGATCCGCACTGGCGTCATTTCCATCCAACCTGGAAAAAACGCCGCGTACCGATGGAAAAACTGCGCATGCTGCGTCTGGATCCTTAGCCGCTCCATTCGGGCTGATCAGTAAATTCGGTCAGCCTTTGCCGCATCCAACCACGGCTTAAACTCCTCCAGCAGCAGATCGTATAAACGGTCTTCCGCCAGGCTGGCAAAGTTGTCGATGGCGAAGAAATGGGTGTTGTCGATGCGGCGATCGTTGAAGTTATCCAAATCCTGCAAAATGCCATAGTTACTGCCGCCGAGGCCGACAAATTTCCAGAAGATGGGATAGTTAGCCGAGCGGCGAATCGCCTCTTTGATGGCGCGGGTTTTGCTGATGCCGCCGTCGGTAATAAACACCACGTACACTGGCAAATCGCTGTGGCGGAAGGTATCAATCAGCTCTTCCATCACCGGCGGTTCATTGTTGGTGCCGCCCAGCCCCGGTAAAATCTCCCACGCCGACTTCTTGCCACCACGCTGAATGGTGGCGATGTAGCCATCAAGATTATCCAGGGTTACATCGGGATATTTCGCGTGCTGCTGACCGAAGCCCCAAACATCCATCGAACCGTCATCATCAAACTGTGCTGCCAGCACCGCAATCCGATCCAATACCGCCTGCACGTTACCCTTACTGAATTGCCCTTTCATCGAACCTGAAGCATCCAGTACAAATGCCACCTTGGCTTTCACCGTTTGCAGCTGATATTTGCTCAGGCTAACGGTGGCATTTTTCGCCAGGCTCACTAACCTTGGCGCTTTCTCCTGCAGCTTTTTCTCCAGGCTCACTACGGTTGGTGCGGCTGGCTGAGCAACGGGCTGGGCGATATCGACGCCGTAATTGCGCGCCAGTGGTTCGAGCCCGCCGTTGAATCCCTGCCCCAGCGCGCGCAGTTTCCAGCCACCATTGTGGCGATAGACTTCGGCGAGAATTAGCGCCTTTTCACTGCGCCCGAGCGTTTCCGGGCTGAACTGCGCAATATTCTCGGCGGTTAAAGTCAGGCTGTTGAGCGCATTAATCGCTTCATCGCCATCAATCACCAAGGTGACTGCAAGTTTACTTACGCTGGCGGCAATATTACTCAGATCCAGATTAATGGTGCAGCCTTGCGGCGTGCTCTGCATGACCACGCTGCGATTGGCGGTCGCGGGCTGATTGAAGAAGATGAAATCGGCATCACCGCTCACTTTGCCAGCGGCATCGAGCAGGAAAACGCTGGTATCCACATCCCCGCGCAACGTGGGTGAAGCGGCATAATGCAGACGCAACGTCAATTCAGTGGTGTTCAGCGGCAGATTCTGACCCGGTTGTAACATCATACTTTTAACCTCCTGTTAAAGAATAATATTGCTCAGCTAAGCACTGCATCCACTCTTCATATATTCCGTAGCGGCGCGATTTATCGTCCAGGTTCGCATGAATACGTAGGGGCGCCATTCATGGCGACCGATTAACGCTTCGCCGCTACGGAATGTGCACTTTGTGGTTTTGATCCGTTATTTAGACAGCAAAAAGCCCCGGACCAGCCGGGGCTTTGTTAGCAATGCTTTAAATCAGACGCTCACGCCGTGCTGCGAAGCCAGCGCTGACAAGCCGCCTGCGAAGCCCTGACCAACCGCTTTAAATTTCCACTCAGCGCCGTTGCGATACAGCTCACCGAACACCATCGCGGTTTCGGTAGACGCATCTTCAGACAGGTCGAAACGGGCGATTTCAGCGCCGTTGTCATTGTTGAAGATACGCATGAAGCTGTTGCTCACCATGCCGAAGTTCTGCTTACGCGCTTCTGCATCATAAATAGTGACCGCAAAGACCAGTTTCTTCACGTCAGCCGGTACTTTAGACAAGGTGATTTTAACCTGCTCGTCATCGCCGTCGCCGGCACCGGTGCGGTTATCGCCCTGATGCTCAACGGAACCACAAGCGCTCTGCTTGTTGTTGAAGAAGATGAAGCTGGCATCGCTCAGCACTTTACCGTCGTCACCGACCATAAACACTGACGCATCGAGGTCGAAGTCCTGACCATCTGTTACACGTGCATCCCAACCCAGACCCGCCATGGCAACATTCATGGTTGGTGCTTCTTTAGTCAGGGAAACGTTACCGCCTTTTACCAGAGAAACTGCCATTTTAAAGCTCCTGCTTTTAATTGGATGATGCGGGCAGCGCGTGGCTGCCCGTGTTAATTAAGATGCGTTGATGCCGTACTGAGCACACACCGAGGCGAGGCCGCCAGCATAACCCTGGCCTACCGCGCGGAATTTCCACTCGGCACCGTTACGGTACAGCTCACCAAACAGCATCGCGGTTTCGGTGGAAGCATCTTCGGTCAAATCGTAACGCGCCACTTCACTGCGATCGTCATCGTTAACCAGGCGGATAAACGCGCCGGAAACCTGGCCGAAGCTCTGACGACGGGTCTGCGCATCATGGATGGTGACCACAAACACGATCTTGTCGACGTCGGCTGGAATCAGGTCCAGTTTGATTTTCAGCGACTCATCATCGCCATCGCCTGCACCAGTACGGTTGTCACCGGTGTGCGAAACAGAACCGTCGGAAGAGACCAGGTTGTTATAGAAAATGAAGTCAGCATCGCCACGGACTTTGCCGCTAGCGGACAGCAAGAACGCTGACGCATCAAGGTCAAAGTCCTGACCATCGGTGGAACGTGCATCCCAGCCAAGGCCAACGAGGACGTTTTTCATGGTTGGTGCCGCTTTGCTCAGCGAAACGTTACCGCCTTTAGAAAGAGAAACGCTCATTGTAATTACCTCTTGGTTAATGATTTTTCAGACACATTACTGGCAGAAGATCAGCTCTCTTCTTTTTCCTCGGGTTTACCGGGGAACATCACGCTGAGTACGATACCGACAGCCAACACGCCGAGTACCACAAACAGGCTGGCGCTAGCAGAGATGCTGTAGCCGTGATGCCAGATATGATCGGTAGCATTCAGACCCAGTTTCACCGCGATGAAGAACAGCAGCACGATAACGGCTTTCTCGAGGTGAACCAGATACTGCTTCAATGCTTCAAGTACGAAGTACAGCGTACGCAAGCCGAGGATGGCGAACATCATGGCGCTATACACGATCAGCGGTTCACGGCTTACCGCGATAATCGCCGGCACGGAGTCAAAGGCGAACATTACGTCAGAGAGTTCAACCACCGCCACACACAGCATCAACGGCGTGGCATACAGTGCCGCTTTCTTGCCGCGACCAATCGCTACATCTTTGTTTTCTGGCTTCTGCAGCTCTTCATCAACTTCCTTCTGATTCAGCAAGAAGGCGTTACCGCGCATTTTTGGCCAGATAGGGAAGAAGCGCTTCACGCCGCGATAGGCAAGGTGCTGCGAGTAATCTTCGATCTCGTCGCTGTCGTCGCCGCTTTTCAGCATCATCACCGCGGTCCACGCTACGATCAGCGCAAACACGATTTCGACGTACGGACCGAGGCTCAGCAAGCCGGTACCGATCGCCACGAAGATGCCACGGAATACGATGGCACCGATGATGCCCCAATAGAGCACGCGGTGACGGTAGCGGTCCGGAACAGCAAACCACGAGAAGATCGCCATCATGACGAACAGGTTATCGACGGAGAGTACTTTCTCCAGCGCATAACCGGTGACGAACAGGCTGGCAACTTCAGCGCCGTGATGGATATAGAGGAAACCGGCGAAACCCATCGCCACAGCCACCCAGAACACCGACCACAGCGCCGCGCTTTTCAGCGAAATCGGCTTGTCGCCGCGGTGCATGAACAGGTCGATAAAAATAGCTCCTACTGACAGCGCGATGAAAACCGCGACTGTTTCAGCGGGGAAGCCAATGTGCGTAGACACCATGATGAACCCTTAAAAGATAAAAAATTACAGACCAAATATTGCTGGATCAAAGCCCAAAGCGACGGCGATCTCGCGCACCGCTTTCTGCTCGTCAGCATCAAAATCACCATCACTCTTACCGACAGCAATACCTACGCGGATCGCCAACTGTGCGGCTTCCGGCTGATCTTTCAACGCCATGATGTACTTCATGGTTTCGCCCTTGCCGATTTCCAGATCGAAATCGAAGCTGCTCACCAGCTTGTTGAAGAACTCAATCACTTCATTGGTATCAAAAACTTTCAATTCTTCAGAGGCACGCAGAAAACCGATCATCTTCTGCTTCTCTTCCGCGCTCACGCTGCCGTCTGCCACCGCAATGCGTGCGCAAACCGCGACCGTGCCCTGCATAAATTTCTTGTTCTTAAAGCGGCTAACTTGTTTGGTTAATTCATCGCGGCCGGAATTAAATGCGCCTTTAACCTTGTTGAAAAAGCTCATAGTGAATCCTCTGTCTGAAATTATTTGGAACCGGCTCGCCAGTTGAATCCCCAACCGAAAGCTTTATCCATATCGGAATGCCCGTTAAAGAACTGATTGATACGCTCGACGCGGATACTGCCGTTCTCATTGACCAGACGAGCAATCGCACACATGTTGCGGCGATTCTCCCCTTCAGTCATACGCGTTTCAATCGGTGGCTGGTCTGGAATGTGCAGCGTCACTACGCCATCCGTTTTGTCCCAGCTCGCCGCACCTTGATAAATGAAGGCGAAAACCAACACTTCGCGAATCTGACTCCATTCGCGACCGTTGATGTGCAGCCATTCGCCATCGGTCACTTCGCCGGTACGATCATCGCCCTGCAAGTGTACGAAAGGTTTGGCATGCATGGCGCCAAAATTGCCGCCCAACGCCTGGATCACACCGCGCGAACCGTCTTGCAGCTCAACGAAGGCGCCTAGATCGAGATCCACGCCTTTGTTGCCGCCGAACAACCCGCGCAATCCGCCGCCACCGCTATTAGTTTCACGGTGCCAGTTCAGATTAATGCGGATCTCACCGAAGTTATCGCGCTTAGTCAGGCTGATGGCGGGCTTCTCTTTGGTGAGAGAAACTTTGCTCAGATTGATTTTTGCTGGTGCTGGCTTGGGTGCTGGAGCCGGTGCCGCCTGCGGAGCAGGAGAAGGCGTTGGTGCAGGCGCAGGTTCCGCTATATCCACACCAAAATGTTCCGCCAGCGGCTGCAAGCCGCCGTTGAAACCCTGCGCAATAAAGCGGAATTTCCACTCATTATTGCGACGGTAAAGTTCGCCGAGGATCAACGCCGCTTCCTGACGTCCCACCAGCTCCACGTTACCGCTCAGCAGCACGTTGCCGCCCTGCTCCACCTGAATCGCCAGACGTTGCAGACCCGACACGTTGCGGCCGCCGTCACAGGTGACGGTAAAGGCCACTTTCTGCACGTCAGGACGCAAGCGGGTGAGATCGACAGAAAAGGCGGAATTGTGCCCTTCGCTTTTCAGGCTGATGGTGCGGTCATCGTTATCCGGCTGACCGTAGAACACCATATCGGCATCGCCATTAACTTTGCCGCTGGCGAACAAACGAAAGGCCGAAGCATCAACCGCGGCGCCAGCGAGCACGCGCACCGTCAGCAGATTAGCGGGAACGGGAGCATTGCTCCCCGGCGTCATATTCATTAGCGCACCACTGCGGCAACGATGTCGTTTTGCATCGCATCGATGGTACGACCGGCACTTGCGCGGCCGTGCGCCGTGAAGTCCCACAATCCGCCATTGCGGTGCAGCGAAGCAATCACGATGCCGGTATGGCTGCCTTGCTCAGTCAGCTCATAGCGCGCCAGCTCTTTGCCGTTTTGATCGACCACGCGGCAGAAGGCATTTTCCACTTCGTTGAAAGTTTGGCCCTGGAAGCTGTTCACGGTGAACGCCAGATACTCAACGTTGGCAGGCAGACGTGATAACTCAACGTTGATCACTTCATCATCGCCATCGCCTTCGCCAGTACGGTTATCGCCGCTGTGTTTAACCGCACCACATTTGGAGGTTAATGCGCGGAACCAGATGGTATCAATGGCATTACCGGATTGATCCAATAATACGCAGCTGGCATCGAGATCGATGGAATCTCCGCCGCCGCCAAATAGCTTGCCTAACAAGCCTTTCTTTTTAATTGGATCCCAGCCTAAGCCGAAATGTAATTTATTCAGCGAAGCGGTTTGTTTGCTGAGTGAGACCGTCTGATTCTTGCTTAATGAAACCATGTCATAATTCCTTCAAACAGGTTTGAAAAGGGTTTTATATTTGCATCAAATTCCATGAGGGCAAAATCATATCATGAGGATATTCATGAACAGCATTAATTTTCACAGCAATTTCATGAAACACAATAAAGCGTTGCAGAAGAACAACTTAAGAGAATCCAACCCAAATAGACAACGCACTAAACATGACAATTCTTTACATTAAAATTCATAAGGTTACGTTAGGGTAAAAAATCATATTATGATTGACTCGTTTCGAGGTGAGAAATAAACTCGCAAGCCATAACCCAGCCACCAGCCTCTTGCGGAAATAATTAGAAATGTCTCACAAAATTTGGCTAATGGAAGGTTTATCCTCCCAACGCGATATAATTAATGGCATTACATCTACAGCTAAAAAACATAACTACAACGTGTCGATTTATGCATCACATCGCCAATCGCGTAATGAAATACTTTCTCTGGCCGATCATGCATTAATTGAACCTGGTGATATTAATCAGCGCCTCGAATTTATTCTTTCTACCGTCAAAAAATACGCCATTCAGGCGATCCATACCGGTCGACATGCGCATTGGTTTGAAGCCCATCGTGCCGCTATTGAAGCCAGCGGTGCGCGCTTAACCACCGGCGCACGTGACGTCGCCATGCTGGATCTGGCCGATGACAAAGTCGCGTTTGCCCACCATATGAAAAGCCTGAATTTGCCGGTGGTGCCTTCACTGCGCGTTGATTCACCCGTACAGTTGCGCGAGTTGATCGCCCGTAAACCCTTTGGCGATCTGCCGCTGTGCGTTAAGCCGGTTACCGGTATTTATGGCATGGGATTCTGGCAGTTTGATGAAAGCGTCTCACCGATGGCGGCGTTCACCCATCCGGATGCGCGCCGGGTGAAAGCCGAATATTACTTACAGGCGCTGGAAGCCGCCGACAGCATGGAACCGCTGGTCTTGATGCCGTATCTGCCGGGCCCGGAATATTCGGTTGATATGCTGGCGGAAAACGGCAAGGTGCTGGCCGCCGTAGCGCGACGTAAAGAGGGTGCGCTGCAGTATCTGGAGAACAGCGGCGAAGCCTTTGAGCTGGCGCAAGCCTGCGCCGCCGCGATGGGCGCAGATGGTTTGATCAACGTGCAGACGCGCAATGATGCCAGCGGTAAACCGTTATTACTGGAGATCAATATGCGCCCTTCCGGCGGTATTGGTTACACCCGTTTCAGCGGCGTAAATCTTCCCGGCTTGTTTGCCCTGCGCCAGCTAGGCTTGATCAGTCAGCAGCAGGTGATCGATGACGCCCGCCGCGACTTCACGCCAGCAACCGTCCGCGCGCTGAGCGACGTGGTGGCGTACAACTCCGTCCTGTCCAACCAGGTTCAATGAGGAATTATCCATGACCACACTTTGGAGCAGGACGCTTTCATGCGGCACGCTGAGCGTCACACCGACCGGCGGCATCAACGCCATCGACGATCTGTTTGAGATCGCCGAACGCCGCAATCCCAAGCGCGCTTTTCTGTTCGTCAGTAAAGTGCTTGGCCGCCATATTCCGGTCGCGCCGGAGAAAATGCGCGCCGTTTATTGCCAGCTGGCGGAGCAGTTCCCGCCGCTTTCTGACGGTCCGGTGCTGTTTATCGGCATGGCGGAAACCGCCGTTGGTCTGGGCGCAGGCGTATTTGATGAAGTGCGCCAGCGCGTGAGCGAACCGGTGTATCTCACCTCGACGCGCCATCCGCAGCAGGCGGATTTGCTGTGCGAGTTCAAAGAGAATCACAGCCACGCCACCGATCACCTTATCTATCTGCCCGACGATACGCAGTTGCGCCAGCGCGTGCTCAACGCGCGCACGCTGGTGATGATTGATGACGAAGCTACCACCGGCAACACCTTTATTAACCTGCTCGAAGCGCTGCGCAACGACGGCGGCTTAAAGCAGATCGAGCAGGTTATCGCCGTCACGCTCACCGACTGGAGCGGCGATGCGTTAGCCGCGCGCTGTCCGGTGCCGGTACGCACCGTATCGTTGGTGCAAGGCGACTGGCACTGGCAGCAGGATCCTGACGCCGCGCTACCGCCGATGCCAGCGGTGGCGCTTAACGATGCCGCCACCGTGCCAATAACCGGCAAACAAAGCTGGGGCCGACTCGGCATGGAAACGCCAGCGGGCGATCTTGGCCGTGCGATTCAGGCGCAGCCGGGAGAAAAAATCCTCGTGCTCGGCAGTAGCGAATTTGTTTGGGAACCCTTCTTGCTGGCCGAACGTCTGGCAGCACAAGGCGCTGAGGTGAAATACAGCTCCACCACGCGATCGCCGATCGCCACCGGATTTGCCATCGAATCGGCTATCGCCTTTGGCGATAACTACGGTCTCGGCATCGCCAATTTCGTTTACAACGTGGCACATCAGCAGTTTGACCGCATTTTGCTGTGCATCGAAACGTCGGTCGACAGCGTGGATCCGCTGTTAACCACGGCACTGGCCAAGGTTGCGCCACAGGTGGAAGTGATCAGCTATGAATAAACCGGTGATTTTTTCCGACCTCGACGACACGCTATTTCAGACGCGCCGCAAAATGGTGGACGAGCTAGATCTTGAGCCTTTCCGCACCGGCGCGCTCGATCTCAGCCTGCAGCCGCGCAGCTTTATGACCGAAGAGCAGTCGATGCTGGTCGACTGGATGATCGAGCAGGCCGATTTGATCCCGGTCACCGCACGCGGCACCGAAGAGATCGCGCGCGTGCAGATCCCATTCCGTTCATGGGCGGTGACCACGCACGGCGCGGTGATCCTCAATCCGCAAGGTGAGGAAGATGCCGCATGGCGCGCGCACATGCTGGAAAAACTGACGCCGTACGGCCCGGCGCTGCTCTCGATGCAGCAGGCGATCACCGATCTGATGGCAGAGCGCGACATCAACGGCTGGGCGCGCATCAACTATGAATATGGCGTAACGCCGATCTATCTGGTGATGAAGCACCGCGACAGCACGCGCCTCGAGGAGCTTTACGCCATCGCCGATGAAATCGAGCAACGCTTCCCCACCGCCGGCTATTACATCCATCGCAACAGCAACAACGTCGCCTGGCTGCCGAACGTGGTGGAAAAAGGCTTAGCCGTCAGCTACCTGCTGGAAAAACTGCGCAGCGAGCGCGGCGTCTTCCCGGTGATCGGCCTCGGCGACAGCCTCAGCGATCACCGCTTTATGAAGCTGTGCAGCTGGTACGGCATTCCGCGTCAAAGCCAGTTTGCCGAACGCATCAACCAATCCATATTCGGAGAACAATCAGATGGTGAATAATTTGCCTTTCTCTGGATCGTACCAAGCCGGCGACGTCGAATTCCTGCTCAAGCCCGTCGAGATCGACATGACGCCGGTGGAGCAAAAAGAGCAGCTGATCCAATCCGGCGCGCGCCACTATTCCGAGATGTTGAGCCAGGAACCGGAACCGACGCGCTGGCACCTTGAGTTGTTTTCCCGCGCGCTTGACGAAGGTGCCGGACGCCTGGCGAAAGAAGTCACCATGCTGGCACGCACGCTGGCACACCAGTTTGGTGACACGCCGATTGTGCTCGCAAGCCTGGTGCGCGCGGGCGTGCCGCTCGGCGTGATGCTGCAACAGGCGCTGCGCGCGATGGGCCGCGAATCCTACCATTACGGCATCAGCATCATCCGCGATCGCGGGATTGATCAGGCCGCGCTGGAGATCATCGAAGCGCGCCACGGCACCGCAGGCATTGTGTTCGTTGATGGCTGGACCGGCAAAGGCGCCATCACCGGCGAGCTGATCCGCAGCCTCGAACATCGTCCCGGCTATCCGGCGCAACCGCGCTTGGTGGTACTGGCCGATCCTTGCGGCAAGGCGTGGCTTTCGGCCAGCGATGATGACTGGCTGATCCCGTTTGGTATTATGGGCGCGCCGGTGTCGGGCTTGATCTCGCGCTCGTTGTGGTCGGAAGAAGGCCTGCACGGCTGCGTGCAGTGCGACCATCTGGCGCAATACGATTGCAGCCAGCAACTGGTGAACACCGTGGCGGAATACGCGCGTTCGCTGGACATCAGCGCCCTGCCCGCTTGCCTGCAGGATCCACAACATCAACAACAACTTGTGGCGCAAAGTGAAGCGGTGATCGCCATGCTGGCGGCACGTTATCAGGTGAACAGCATCAACCGCATCAAGCCGGGCATCGCCGAAGCCACGCGCGCCGTGCTGCGTCGCGTGCCGGATCAGGTGCTGGTGCGTTCGATGAACGATCCCGACGTGGCGCTGCTGGTCTATCTTGCCCAACAAAAAGGGCTGACCATCACAGAAGCGGGAGCCGATCTTGGGCAATACCGCGCCGTGACGATAATCAAAAAGGTGCTGTGATGAACGGCCGTCTCTCTCCATGGCGTTTGGGCGCAACGCTGTATATGCCGGCGGTGCGCAACGATATCGTCGATGCCATTCTGCACAATAAAATCAGTGGCCTGCGCTCACTGGTGATCTGCCTGGAAGATGCGGTCAGTGATGCGGATTTGCCGCAGGCGCTACACAATCTCCAGCAAATCCTGCAGGTGTTGAATGCCGAACAGCGCGCCAATGGCAACGTGCAGTGGCCGCTGGTGTTTATCCGTCCGCGTAACAGCGAGATGGGCGCGTGGCTGGTGGAAAACCTTAACCTCAGCGCGATAGACGGTTACGTGTTGCCGAAATTCACCGCCGATTCTTTGCCGTTGTGGTGGCAGATTCTCGAACCGAGCCATCTGTGCATGATGCCGACGCTGGAAACCGAAGAGGTATTCGACGTGGTGGCGATGCGCGAGCTGGCCCTCACGCTGCAAAACCATGCTTGCCGCGAGCGCGTGATCGCCTTGCGCATCGGCGGTAACGATTTGATGAATGTGCTGTCACTGCGCCGCTCGCGCCACTTCACGCTCTATGACAGCCCGATGGGTTACACCATCAAAATGCTGGTGGCGGTATTCGCGTCGCGCGATTTTGCGCTAACTGCTCCGGTGTGCGAGCACATCGACGATCAGCAGATTATGGATCAGGAACTGGCGCTGGATATCGCGCACGGCTTAGTGGGCAAAACCGCCATTCACCCGAGCCAGATCGGCAAGATTCAGGACATGCTGATGGTTTCCGCCAGCGATCAGGCGGATGCCTTCCGCATCCTCAACTCAAGCCAGGCAGTATTTAAATCGCAGGGCGCGATGTGCGAACCGGCAACGCATCGCCGCTGGGCCGCCGCCATCCTGGCCCGCGCGCAGGAATATGGCATCGCACCGGATACCCGCTCAGACGGCGCATTGATGCTGGTAACCTAAATGACAATCCGCGCCATTGCCCCTATAAACCGACCGCACCGCTTCACGCCGTCGTAGGGTGGGCATTAATGCCCACCGCTTTACCACCAAACTAAAAACCAGACGTAAGAATTTTCGGACCCTATTTACCTGATATTTAAATACCCTCTGATACTGTCGAAAACCGTTTGCCAGGAGGGCGATACCGACCATTGACCACTAACGCAGGCCTCAATCGACCATGCAACTCAGTACCCGACAGACACGCGTATTCATGCTCGCCTCACTGCTCAGCAGCGGCAAACCGGTAGCCTCCAGCCGCATTCTCGCCTCGCTCGACTGCTCCGAACCCACGCTGACGCGCGCACTAAAAGAGCTACGTGAATCCTGGTCTGCGGAGATCAAATACAGCCGCCTCACCCACTGCTACCAACTTACCGAACCCGGCAAACTCGATAAGAAAAGCCTGCGTCATATTAATGAAGCGCTCAAACTCAATGCCGAACTGCAACAGAGTGAAACCGTCAGCCGGGTATTTCTGGATAAAGAGAAAAAGAAAGCGGTATCGCTGTCGTTGCGTATGTCTGTTTTAAGGAAGATTGATCAGGTTGTGCGATTGAGTGAAACGACAAGAAGTGATGCGGTGGAGATGCTGGTTGAGAGCGGGCTGGATGAGTTGATTGAGAGGTTGATGCTTAAAAAGAATTAGTTCAAACGACAGCAATACTTCACCAGTTGGCTAATAGCGCTTTTTAGCGCAATGACCTCCAACTAACTTCAGCGATGCAAACCTACCCCCTTAAATGATTAATGGACCTCATCGACCTGGATATTGTCCCCTAACCTCCCAAAACTGTTAGCGTAATCACGTTTCATCGATCGTTATTTTCATCATTAGCATTCACATCATCGCACCACATGATAACTAACACAAAGCAGCATCCCTTCGTTATTAATTATAAATAAATCAATGCTTAAAATAAAAATTCGCAATAACCGAATCGCGTTAAAACTCTTTTTAATATCGAGTGTAAAAACTGGTAGAAAATTGGAATCCTGTTTCATAAACTCAAATTGTTAGTTTGATCAACTATCACTCAATGTAATATCATCAGTGCCGTTGATAGGTAGAGGCCGCTTTTTTAGGTCAGATAGTCCACATTTGCTCGGCTAAGTAAGCAGCGTGAGCAACAACAACTCCCCAATTGAAATCGGTAATTGGGTTAATGGATTAACAATGTTCAGGCGTTACCAGGAAGGTACCCATGACGTTTTCACAACATAACATCACAGCCAATACTCTCGATGCGCTGATGCAGAATACCTGGCTATTGGCGCTCGCGGTCCGCAATGGGCAATCGATCACAATTGATGATGCGCTCTACCAGCGTTGCTTCAATATGATTCATCAGGTTCAGGATCAACTCACTACAGCGGGAGCACCAGCCTCTCTCTGCGAAGAAATCAAATTTGCGCACTGCGTGTTTCTCGACGAACTGATCATGACCATTCCGGAAACTGATATCTCTGCCTGGTGGAAACGCACACCTTTGCAGGGGCACTTTGTCGGGCACCTCAATGGTGGTGAGCATTTCTACGAACGCATCCAAAAACTGCTTCTTGAACCTGCAACAGCTGAAGCCGCCATTAGCTGCTACTACAGAATGTTGATTTTTGGGTATGCCGGAAAATACCGAACGGAAGATATTGAGGAGCGCCAATCGCTGATGCAGCAGCTAAAAGCGCGGTTACCGCAGCAGATTGGATCTGCCGACACAGCGGTAATTATCCAGCGTTCAAAACATAAAATATTTTTCTGGCAGCGTTCTCCCTGGTTGATTCGCAGCGGTGTGCTGGTTGCCGTTATCGTCGCCACTTTCATCATGAATGGTCATCTGCAATATCTGTTAGTCAAAGGGTAGGCTTCGGGCAAACAAATTTCAGGAAGGAATCTGTAAATGGGCAAAAAGGATTTTGTTATTACGGGCGGCAAGACGCCGGTATATAACCACTATCAACTGAGCATCCAGATGCTGAAAAGTCAGCGTCCCGATATCCTGTTGTCGGTGCTGCGTTTTAGCGGTGAAGAGGCATTGAATTCGCCGTGGAAGTACAGCATTGAACTCACCAGCGCTACACGCGATATTCCCGCCGATATTCTGATTAACAGCACGGCCCAGCTATTGTTTTATCCTGATGGCCAACCCTGGCAGTCAGTGGAACCCCGCATTTTGCGCGGTGTAGTTACCGCTTTCCAGCAGTGTGAATCCTCTGCTGACGAAACACGTTATGTGGTAACGCTGGAATCGCGCCTTGCGCTGCTAAAAAACAGCCTGACCTATGCCGTTTACCAGCATAAAAGCGTACCGGGTGCAGTAGAGGATATCCTTAAACGCTGGGAATATTCCTCGCTGGATTATCACTTTCGCCTGAATACGCAGTATCCAATTCGCGATTTCTATATCTCATATGCGGAGAGCGATCTCACCTTTATTGAGCGTCATCTAACGCGCATTGGTGTCTTTTATTACTTCACCTGGGATGAAGAAAACCACCGTGATGTGCTGGTACTGGGTGACAGCGCGCAGGCTTATGGAGCTGAGCAAAGCATCGTCTTTCGCCATCCGTCAGGGTTATTTGATGGCGGCCAGGAATCACTCTGGAATATTTCAGTTAATCGCCAATCCGTTGCCGCCAGCACACGGCTTAATGATGAGTATTATCGCAATGCGCAAAATGACATGCAGGCGCGGGCGGAAACCGATCCTGATAAACCTGCGCTTACGGGAGAGCTGTATCGCTACGGTGAAAACTATCAGTCGCTGGGCAAGGAGTACCGGGCTCTGCCGGAACAGGGACAGTGGTTTGTCAAACGCCGTCAGGAACGCCTGATAACCGAGCAGGTCACTTTCGACGGTATGAGCAACGGCATGGATATCCGTCCGGGCATGGTGATCTCCCCACAGGGTAAAGAGTGGCCGGATGCGCCGGATGGCCTGCTGGTGGTGTCTACCTCATCAAACCGTATTTCGCGCGATACCGCCTATGTAATTCGCTTTACCGCCGTGCCCGTTCGCTCACAAAGCACTTATCGCCCACCGTTGAAAAGCTGGCCGCACATTGCAGGCACGCTGCTGGCTCGCGTCACCAGCCCGGTAGAAAATGCGCAATATGCAGAACTTGATGAACATGGCCGTTATCGGGTGCGCTTTCAGTTCGATCTGAACGAATCCTGGCAGTCTGGTTTTGAAAGCGTACCGGTGCGGCTGGCGAAGCCTTATGCAGGCAATGTCTATGGCTGGCACTTTCCGCTGATAGCCGGAACGCAGGTGATGATTGCCTTCACCAACGGCGATCCTGACAGGCCTTATATTCTGTGCTCGGTACATAACTCTCGTCATGAAGATCATGTCAATCTCTATAACTATCAACGCAATGTGCTGAGAACTCCGGCGAATAACAAACTCCGATTTGAGGATCGTCGTGGATATGAGCATGTCAAACTGTCGACGGAGTTTGGCGGTAAGAGCCAACTCTCACTCGGACATATCGTCGACAGTTCACGTAGCAAGCGCGGTGAAGGGTTTGAGCTGCGTACAGACAGCACCGGTACGCTGCGAGCCGGTAAGGGCCTTTTCCTGACGGCAGATGCGCAGACCTCTGCAACCGGACCGGTACTGGAAATGACATCGGCAGTAAGCCTGGTCAAAGGTGCGATCAGCCAGATGAGCGACTGGCAGTCGATCACTCAGTCTCACCATAATCTCCAGCCTGATGCCACGCATCTCAGAGCTTATCTGGCCGCCGTCGACCAGCTTAAATCCCCTGTCATGTTGCTGAGTGCACCGGAAGGGATTGGCGTTGTTAGCCCTAAAAGCATTCTGCTCAACTCAGGCAGCACTCTGCATCTGCAAAGCCAGATGGAAACCAGCATTGCCAGTGGCAAACGCATTCAGGTCAACGCCAGCCAGGCGATTTCTTTGTTGTCACAACAGGAAGGGATTCGCATGGTATCGGGGCAAGGTCCGCTGACGGTGGAATCGCACGGCGATACCCTGGGACTGACGGCGATGAAAGATATCAGCGTGCAAACCGTTCAGGGTGAACTGCGCCTGACCGCGAAAAACGGCATTGTGCTGGGTTGCGGCGGCGCAACCATCAGGATTACGCCGCAGGGTGATATCCAAATTCATTCACCGGGTAAAACCAGCATCCGTGGCGTCCATGCCTGGAATTCTCCTGCCAGCGAAGAAACAGCGCTGCCGGATCTGCCTAAATCCGTGTGCAAAGAGTGCCTGAAAAAGGCGCAGGAAGCCGCGCTTGCTTTCGCGCCAAGGGGATAACCATGACGGACATGAATAATGGCGCAGCATGGTTGAAACAGGCCACCGCGCTTTGCACTGCTGCCGGACAGGATTATCTCGATGTGCTGGTTGATCAGGCGGGCACAGCACAGCCGCTGCAGCAGGCACTGAACCAGATTAACCCACCATTACGCTGGTTTGAGCTGTTTGCAAATACGCCGGAAGCGGCAACGCCAGAATATTCACCGCTAGTGATGCGATTGCATTTTAGCATCAGCAACCACCAGCGCTGGCTGGAACAGCTGGTGGATCACTTTTCCTGGACGCCGCGGTTGACCTTGCTGATATCGCCACTGGCATTCGACCTGCTGAGTAGCCATTTGCAGGCACTGTCACAGGTTCACTGGGAAGAGCAAACCGGTTTGCTGCGCTACTACGACAATCGCGTATTCCCCTCGTTACTTGAGCATGTCCTGACGCCAGAGCAGCAGGCGGCTTTCACCGATATTGCGCTGTTCTGGAGCTGGCGGGATCGTGATGACGAGGTGGTGTGGAAAACCGGTACCTGGAACCCGGGTCGACAACTTGCTGATGCGCCAGAGATGAACCGCATTAGTGATGCGCAGGTTGAACTGATGGGATGTATTAGTGATGCCGAGGCGCTGATGTTGAAAACCAGCGAACCATGTTCCTCAAAAGAAGTGAAATATGCACGATGCCTGCAGATAGCACTACAGGCAAGTCAGGCTGGGTGTCTGGGAGATCTATTGGCATTCACGGAGCATCGACAATGAGTGATATAACCAAGCTGTTAAAAACAATTATTTTCAGTGCCGTGGTTATTTTAGCTGGTTGTGATCAATCAAGAGCTAATGAATATAGCGGTGGGAACTTAGGGGCAATTAACCATGTTCCCGGACAAAGTATTAATTGGTTCAAGGTAAATGACTATCGCGTACCCGGAACGGGTGGCGGTTATTGCTGCATTATGCTGCCAAATAAATGGCGTCCAAACCTGACCGCTCATATTGAGTGGGAAATCGATCCCAATCCTCGTGAGAAAATTCCGCGATTAAAAGAAGGCGTGGGTTTTGAACCAAAAGCTTTGGCACAGCATGAAGCCAAATACCGTCGATATAGTGCTGATGTGCCCATTCCTGAATACGACGATGCATGTGGTTTAACTGTACACTTTTTGACTTGCCAGCAGGTAAAAGTGACGGCCTCATGCCTGTCGCCGTCTTTACCCGATTATCCAATTAAAGAGCCCATAGATATGCAGGAGCCAGCAACATGTCCCAAATAAACTTATTACACGTTGCGTTGCGTTGGCTCCGTCTTCATACACAGTTCGCGGCGCTCAGCAGCCTGCTTATCCTGGCTGGATGCGATCAATCAGGAGCTAATGAATATAGCGGTGGGAACTTAGGGGCAATTAACCATGTTGCCGGACAAAGTATTAATTGGTTCTCCGTTGATGGTTATCGCGTGCCTGGCACTGGTGGAGGATATTGTTGTGTCATGATCCCAGATAAATGGCGGCCAGGATTAGTGGTTCATATTGAGTGGGAAATTGATCCTAATCCTCATGAAAAAATTCCCATGAGAAAAGAGGGGGCCGGATATGACCAAAATGCTTACGCTCTGCATAAAGCGAAATATCGTCAGTACAGCGCTGATGTGCCTATTCCTGAATATGATGAAAGTGCAGGCATCACCGTGCATTTTCTACCCTGCCAGCAGGTGAAGGTTTACGCCGGTATCGCTAGCTACGGTGCGGATACTTACCCGATTAAAGAACCAACGGATATGAAGGAGCCAGCAACATGTCCCAAATAAAAACCAGAGTAAATGTCTGGGCTCCACCGCATTTACCGGAAAACGGACGTCTTTCGGTTACCTATAAAGCGGTAATCAAAAATTATTTGCAGCAAAAGCGAGAGGAAGAGCAGTATCTGCAACAATTTAATGCACAAACTGAGCGACGTAACGGCGCGGGGTTTACTTGCTCGCAAAGCCTACATATTAGTTTCTTCTTTGATGGAACGGGTAATAACGAAGATAACGATACCAATCACTCTAACCCCACACATCCGACAAATATTGCCAAGCTTTATCATGCTACTTATGACAAAGCTGCTGAGAATGATGGGTACTATCGCTACTACATGCCTGGGGTCGGAACAGCATTCCCTGAAATCGGTGAATTGAATTACAGTGGGGCTGGATTGGCCTATGCCACTGGTGGCGAAGCCAGAATTAACTGGGCTTTATTGATGCTCGCTGATGCTGTTATGCATGCCTTAACAAAAGGGCAAAAACGCATATCCGTCGCATCTGCAAAGAGCAAAATCTCACGAATGGCAGCCGACTGGCCGTTTGATAATCCTGAAAGTCGGAAAGCTGCATTCTATTCATTCTTGAATGCAGAAATGAAGGCGAAGGTTGCTACAGCCAAACCTAAGCTGCTTAAGATAAAACTATTTATCTACGGTTTTTCTCGTGGTGCGGCAGAGGCACGTACTTTCGTGAACTGGCTAACAGGTCTATTTGAAATCCCAAAAGGTGCAAATAAACCGGAACAATCAATACTCGGCATCCCTTTAAGCATTGAATTCTTAGGTCTGCTGGATACTGTGCCATCCGTGGGGATTGCCCATATTGCACCTCTGGTCGATGGGCATATGGGATGGGCCAACAATACGCAGTTGCTGCCTAATGAAAAACGTTTTCCTCATTTAATTAAATGCTGCCGCCATTTTGTTGCGGCCCATGAGCAGCGCCTGTGCTTTCCGCTCGACTCGGTATGCCGCCCGGGCGGTGGCTACCCACCAGCCACCCAGGAGGTCATCTACCCCGGAATGCATTCGGATATCGGCGGCGGCTATCCGCCGGGCGACCAGGGAAAAGGGCTGGTGGGCGGACAGAGTGATGACCCCAACTACCCGGGAAATCTGTTGTCGCAGATTATTCTGCATGATCTCTATGCTGCTGCATTTGCAGCAGGTGCACCTCTGACGGTGATGGAAAACTCAATACCTGACGAATTACGTTTAATGAAACCGTCAAGGGTAATGCCCTCTTCCACCTTCCAGGAATTCGATATAAATAAATCCCTGGTCAAGCGCTTCAATGCCTGGCGACAAACCATTCTGTCTGAAAAAGATCAGACCAGCCTCGACCAGCAATGCACTATTGATGATGGTTATATCCCACATCTTCTTTCGCAATCACTGGATGACGCCGTTGCCGATCAAATTGGCTTGATCACCGCATGGCGCATTGGTCGCTATGCTAACGGCAGCTATGCCAGCCAACCTTTTTATCTTGATGCTAAACAGCATTCGAAAGAAATGCTGGAGCAGACAAAAAAGGCGCGTGAGGAAAAGGCGCAAAAGATTGAATACTTACGCAAAGCGGCAAAATTGAACCCTGCGCTTAAAGACGCTGGAAAGATGCTTAATCAGGCGGGCCCGCCTGAATTTGAACCACTGATAGATAAACAACAGCTTCAGGAAGCCGCAGACGAATTTAAAAATGACTACCTGAATAAGATAAGGCCGCAAAGCTGGAGTGAATTTGTTCTTAACCAAATCCCCAAAGGCATTGTCTGGCTGATTAACACTGATGATGAGATCACGCAGCAGCGGAATATAAAGCAGGATGGTGAAAGGCTTTATCCGCGTCTTTTCTCCTCGAAACAGGGCACAGTCACACCCGATCCAACGATAGCGCTGGTGGTCGCGCTGTTTGACGATCAGATTCACGATTCGCGCGCCTGGTTTATGCACTCTGCGCTGGGTACACGTGAACCCTGGGGCGGCTATTTTTTCTATCGCTCGATCTATTACGGCAGCCAAAGCAATAAAGATCAGTATTTGTTCTCAATTCACCAACAGTTGATAGGCGTTCCTGTTACTCATGATGGAACATCTTATCGCGTTAAAAATAATGCGCTCTACTATCCAGCCAGCAGCATGCGCAACGCTGAAGTGCAGAATATCCTCCCGACCACGAGGGTAGATAAGCCTGTTCCATTCTGGACGGTTATTGACAATGCAACTGGCAAAGCTATTCCACTTCAGGACGGTACAGCACAGTTGCTGAATCCCACCCGCGAGCCGGGCACATTAGTCGCCCTTGCAAGCCAGCAAATGCTCGCATCACAGCACCAGGCCATGATGACCTCTGCCATCGATATGCTGAAATCCTCGGGAGCGCGAGTGGTATGACGCTTAAAAAACTGGTGCGCGTTGGCGATACGCTCAAACCTTACGGCGGTGAAGTGCTCAGCGGGAGCTTTGACGCGTTTGGCAAGCCGGTGGCCTGCGTAAATGACAAAGCGAAATGCAATCAGCACGGCATGACCACCATTATTCAGGGAGCAACCAACTGCACCGTAAACGGTAAAGCGGTGGCGCTGGATGGGCATAAATGTGCCTGCGGTTGCACGCTGGTCAGTTCCCTGCCGGATATGGATGTCTGCGGATGAATCAACCGCCGGTTTATGCCGATTACGCCACTATTTACCCGGCCCGCTGGCGGCGCTGGTGGGTGGCGCTGCCCGTGCTGCTGTTTATATCGGCGATGATCACCATGCTGTTGTGGCCGGAGGGAAAGCCGACCCGTTCGCCGCTTTTCTGGTTCTGGACGCTGGTCTTGCCGCTGCTGTGCTGGTTGCTGGCGGTTACGCTGCGCTGGCTGGTATGGCTGCAATCTAGCGATAACAGCCGCACGCACTATGCGGAAACCTCGCTGGCGCTCGATGCCTGGTGGCGTCAGCGTAGCCAGGCTTTGCCGGTTGAAGCCGTGTTGCTGGTGACGCCAGTTGGAGACGACGCGTCGGAACATCTGGCGCTGTTGTCGCAACCAGCGGACGCTCCACAACCGGGCATCAATGCAGCAGGTTACGCGGAGTTGCGTTGCCCGCTGGTGCTAAACAGCACGCGCAATCGCCCAGAAATGCTGGCGGCTTATCTCGCCAATCGCCTGGTGGCGCATGTGCGTCAGTCAGGTGAAACACGCCCGATCACGCATCTCTGTTGGCTCGGTGATGACCAAAGTCTGCTCGCCTTTCGCGAAACGCTACTGGCAGCGGGCATGAAGTTGCCAGAGGAAGCCATTCGACTCAGTGCAATTGATGGCAAAGACAGCGTTATCGATCTGCTCGCCAATACAGCTCCGACTTTGCTGCTGTGTGCCGGAAGCGGCGAAGGATTATCTGATGGCACCCAGGTTGCCGGAGAAGCCGCCTTTGCCTGGCTCTGCTCGGCGCAGGGGACTGCGTTGATGCATCGATCGGAGTGCTGGCAACCGGCGTTGGGTGAAACGGCGGCTCTGGCCGTCGCACAGCTTTCTCGTTATGCCGGATTGAGCGAGACGCCAGACACGGTGATCGCGGCAGATGTCCCCGCCATGGAAGCGTTGCTGGATGGCGGCTGGTCCGCGCTGGATCACGTACTTGCCCCATGGCTCGGCCATGCCGGGCAAATAACACCGTTTACGTTACGGTCGCTGGCGCTGCTCTCGGCGCTCAACGGCCAGTCCTGCGGCTGGATCGCCGCAGAAATGGAATCTCAATACATTACAGGAGTTTGTATTCCCCGTGGAAACCTCCCGCACTAATCCCCGGCACTCGTTGTTCTGGCTGGTTTGTGCCTATTTGCTTGCCGTAACCCTGCTGGTGCTGACTGGCGCAGGGCTCTATTACTTCGCAGGCAGCAGCATTGATCTACCGGAGGCTCTGCCGCGCCAGATTGCTTTCTGGTCATTGATGGTCTGGCTGGCGCTGGTGTGGTTTTGCCCACTGTTTATTCTCGCCTGGCGCGGGCTGGTGCGACTCAATGCGCGTGAAGCAACAGGCGCAGCAGATTCGCAGAAACAGCGTCCTGCAGAATATCAGTGGGTGCAGGACATCATTACCCAGATGCGCTACCAGTATCGGTGGCGCTGGCGTAGCCGGGTGCGCATTCTGCTGGTGGTCGGCGATGAGCATCTGGTTGAACAGAGTATCCCCGGCCTGACAACTCAGCACTGGCTTGAGGGGCATAATACCTTGCTGCTCTGGCACGGCAGCCCGCAGGAAGATCCGCTACCCGCGCAGCTGCGCGCGTTGCGTAAAATTCGTCGCCAGCTGGCAGATGAGGTGGTCTGGATAGTGAACGCAGAAGCGGAAATGACTCAGGATGTGCTGGATACCTCGGCTCGCCAGATGCAGAAGCGCTACGGCCTGTTGGGCCAGGATATCCCGCTGTGGCTATGGGAAATTCACGCACCCTCTCTGCATAGCGCCACCGCGCAGGGGATCGGATTCACCATCGCGCAAGGCGACAGTGCGGACGATTACCGTCAGTCACTCGATGATCTTGAGCACAAGTTGGTTGAGCGCGGCATGCAGCAGACTGAGCGTAATCGCCAGCACAGTTTCTTACTGGAACTGGCGCACGTGCTGCGCAGCGGCGGATCTGCTCGCCTGACACAAACCTTGTCGCAGCTCTCCGCAGGTGCAAGGGCGCTGCCGCTGGCTGGCGTGGTACTCAGCCAGCCGGAGACCACCGGAAGCGCTTCATTGCGTCATGCCTGGCAACCGGGAAAAGCCTGGCTGGATTTATTAGCGCTACGCTGGCGCCGGCCGGTCACCAACGGTGCTTCATGGCGGAAAACGTTGCTGACGATCTGCTCCTGCCTGCTGATGATGTGGATGGCCTGCCTGGTTTTTTCCTGGATTGCCAATATTCGCCTTATACAGGCAGATCAGCAGCTTGCCGCAACCGCAACAGATTCCCGTCAGCCGCTGCAGCAGCAACTTTCAGCTTTGCGCGAGTTGCAGAAAGAGATCGAGCGTCTGCAGCATCGTCAGCAATATGGTGCGCCCTGGTATATGCGTTTTGGCCTCAGCCAGAATGACGCACTGTTGGATTCTCTGTGGCAACAATGGCAGCAGGCGGCAATGCCGCTGCTGCGTGATGCATCCGTCAAGCGCCTGACTATGCTGATGAGCGGCTGGCGTAACCTGCCGCCCGACAGCCCGCTGCGGGCCGGTGAGGCCAAAAGCATGTATGACCTGCTCAAGGCGTACCTGATGCTGGCGCATCCCGAACAATCCGATCCGGCGTTTTTCAGCGCCACGGTAATGAAGGTCTGGCTACGGCGTGATGGCGTTCAGGACGCAAGCTGGCGCAACAATGGCGGCGCTATGCTGGCCTTTATGATGACGAATCTGCCTGCGCACCCAGAGTGGCAGTTACAACCGGATATGCGACTGGTCAGCAGTATGCGCTCAGCGCTGCTGCGTCAGATTGGTGCCAGCAATGCGGAAACTTCGCGTTATCAAAAGCTCATCGAGCAGGTGTCCCGTGATTATGCCGATATGACGCTCAGTGAGATGGTCAGCGGCACCGACAGCAGCAGGTTGTTCAATACCGATGAAACCGTGCCTGGTGTCTTTACCCGTAAAGCGTGGGAAGAAGCCGTAAAACCGGCGATTGAGCAAGCGGCGAAAGTGCGTCGCGATGAAATCGACTGGGTGCTGAGCGATAACAAAACTGCCAGCAACAATGATCTCTCTCCGGAAACGCTGAAAGCGCGGCTGACAGATCGCTATTTCTCCGATTACGCCGGAGCCTGGCTGAAATTCCTCAACAGCCTGCAATGGCAGCGGGCGGAGAGCCTGTCGGAATCGATTGAACAGTTAACCCTGCTGGCCGATATACGCCAGTCACCTTTGATTGCGCTGATGAACACGCTGAATATGCAGGGCCGGACGGGGCAAACTGGCGGTAATCTTACCGATTCGCTGGTGAGCTCTGCAAAGAATCTGCTCAGCAGTGACAAAACCCACGCCATCGCAAGACCGCAAGGTGCAAGTGGTCCAATGGATGACGCTTTTGGCCCCTTGCTGGCACTTACCGATACCGGCGCAGCGGCTAAAGATAGCCTCAGCCTGCAAACATTCCTGACACGTATCACCCGTGTTCGTCTGCGACTGCAGCAGGTAACCAACGCGCCGGATCCGCAGGCCATGATGCAGTCGTTAGCATTGACGGTGTTTCAGGGCAAAGCCGTTGATCTCACTGACACCCGCGATTACGGCAGTCTGATTGCTGCCAGCCTCGGGCAGGAGTGGAGCGGGTTTGGTCAGGCGGTATTTGTCGAACCGATGGTGCAGGCGTGGGAGCAGGTGCTCAGCCCCACCGCTGAAAGCATTAACAGCCAGTGGCAGAACGATGTTGTCACGCCGTGGGATCAATCGTTTGCCGACCGCTACCCGTTTGCCAACCGGCAAAGCGACGTCTCCTTACCGCATTTAGCGCAGTTTATGCGTACCGACACCGGGCGTATCGCGCAGTTCGTTAACAGTCGCCTCGGTGGCCTGCTACGGCTCGAAGGCGATCGCTGGGTGCCGGATGCAATGAACAGCCAGGGACTGACGTTCGATCCTGCTTTTCTCAGCGCGCTTAATAAACTGACGCACATCGCGAACACCGCATTTGTCCGGGGAGATGTGGAACTGCATTTCCAGATGATGGCAAAACCTTCCCGCGACATAGTGGAATCGGAGCTGACGGTGGATCGCCAGAAGCTGCAATATTTTAACCAGGAAGAGAGTTGGCAAACGCTGAACTGGCCTGACAACCGCTGGCAACCGCAAACCACGCTGACCTGGCGCAGCACCCATACCGGAACCCGCATTTATGCCGATCACCCTGGAAGCTGGGGCCTGATCCGCCTGCTGGATAAAGCCCGTATCACCGATCTGGGCAGCAACATCTACCGTGTTGTCTGGCCGACGCCGGACGGGCTGGCGCTTAACTACCAGATTCGCACAGAACTTGGCAGTGGTCCGCTGGCGCTTCTCGAGTTGCGTGGATTCCGCATGCCTGCGCGGATATTTATTTCCGCTACGCAGAGTGAAGTTGCGTATCAGGGAGGTGAACAATGAGGGTTCGTTTCGCCCATATGTTGTTGATTTGCCTCTCGGCAATGTTGCTGAGCAGTTGTGGAGCCTGGCAAAAAACCAAACAGGGAACCGCGAGCATTGCAGATGCCGTGTTTTATCGCCAGGTCAACACCCTGCACCTGACCTTCACTGCACGTACAGCGATTAATCAGGACGATGCCCAGCAGTCGATGCCCTTGCGCCTGATTATTTTGCAGCTCAGCACGCGTCAAAGTTTCGATAACGCCGAATACAGCAGCCTGCTGGCACAGCCAGATTTGGTGCTGAAAGAGAGTCTGGTGGCGCAGCGGCAGCTCAGCGTCATGCCGGGACAAAGCGTCAGCCTGGATATGCCAATGGAGAAACAGGCTCAGTTCGTCGCGGTCGTGGGCTTGTTTCGCCAGCCGGACCGGGAGCGCGGCACATGGAAACGGGTGCTGAGCCGTGAGGAGCTTGATCCGGACACACCGCGCACGATTGAAGTAAGGGATAACACCCTGAATTTGGAATTGTTGAAGTAACTATTCAATTTAACGGCAGGAGCCACAAAGTGACGCTATACGATATAAAACCGAAGTTTCAGAATTTATTAAGACCGCTGGTCGTCAGGTTACATGCGCAGAGTATCACTGCGAACCAGGTAACGTTGTTTGCCATGCTCACCTCTGTGGTGCTGGGCGCATTGTTGATGTGTTTTCCCGATCCGCGCTTTTTTATCACCCTGCCCGTTTTCCTGTTTTTCCGCATGGCGTTAAACGCCATTGATGGCATGTTAGCCAGGGAATTCAATCAGCAATCCACCATCGGGGCGATGCTCAACGAGGTGGGTGACATTATCTCCGACGCCGCACTCTACCTCGCTTTTGCCTTTGTTACAGGCATATCTCCCTGGTTGGTTGTAATGGTCGTGCTACTTTCCTGGCTGAGCGAATTTTGCGGTGTGATGTGCCAGACGCTGAACGGCATCCGTAGCTACCGTGGTCCGTTGGGCAAAAGTGACCGCGCATTTATCTTTGGTGCTCTCGGCCTAGTGATTGCGCTGTGGCCGCAGTATATCGGCTACGCTGACGCACTGTTTGCCATCGCCGCCCTGTTGCTGTTTTGGACCAGCCTGAATCGCTGCCGCAATGCAATGGAGGCGAAAAATGGCTGATTCCAGACACGTGCTTTATTACTGCCTGGGCGGTATCTTCGGCGTTCTCATTCTGGCAACGCTAATTATTTTTGTGCTGAGAAAGTGCCGCCCACAACGCAACTGGGTGGAGTTGCAGCAGCGCGTTAATAGCTGGTGGGTCATTATCTGCCTGTTCTCGTTAGCAATGCTGTCGCCAAAGTGGCTGGCGCTGACCTTTTTCGGCTTCATCAGCTTCCTGTCGTTAAAAGAGTATCTGACGCTAGCACCCACGCGGCGTTCTGACAGTATGCCGCTGCTGTGGATGTATGCCGCGATCCCGGTGCAATATCTCTGGACCGGCATGGCCTGGTACGGCATGTTCATCATTTTTATCCCGGTTTACGTCTTCCTGTTCCTGCCGGCTCGCATGGTGATTGCCGGTGATACCAAAGGTTTTCTGCACTCTGCATCGGTGATGCACTGGGGCATGATGACCACCGTGTTCGCTCTGAGCCACGTTGCCTACCTGATGACTTTACCCGGTGCCGACGCCAGTGCCGGTGCGCTATTGGTGTTCTTCCTCGTTGCACTGACTGAGCTGAATGATATTGCCCAGTATCTGTGGGGAAAATCGCTGGGCAGGATTCGAGTGACGCCCAAAGTCAGCCCGAATAAGACGCTGGCCGGTCTACTAGGTGGCATCTTTACCACCATGTTGCTGGCTGTGATTCTTGGCCCACTGCTTACACCGATGAGTTACCTCCACTCGCTGGGTGCTGGGTTGATTATTGGTGCAAGCGGCTTTTGCGGCGATGTGGTGATGTCGGCGATCAAGCGCGATTTTGGTGTGAAGGATTCCGGCAAATTGCTGCCCGGACACGGTGGCATTTTGGATCGACTCGATTCACTGATCTACACCGCGCCGCTGTTCTTCCACTTCTATTACTACTTCTACGTGTAGGAGGCGCACATGAACCGAATGCTGCGCTGGATCTTTACCCTTTGCATCGCTTATCCGGTGGTGTGGATCTGGCTGGGTGTCGCCGTTGCCAACCGCAAGAAGCTACCGAAAACAGGCCCGGCGATGATTGTGGCGAACCATAACAGCCATCTGGATGTGCTGACGCTGTTCACGCTGTTTCCCCTTTCGACGCTGGTGAATGTACAGCCGGTTGCTGCGGCTGATTACTTCCTGAAAAACAAAGTGGTGGGTTGGTTTGCGCTCAAGGTGATTGGCATCATCCCGGTATATCGCGGGGCGCATCAGGCTAATCCGTTGCAGGCCTGCGTCGATGCACTGGCGGAAAAGAAAATCGTGATTATTTTCCCGGAAGGCACGCGCGGCGAGCCGGGGAAACTGTCAGAAATTAAATCTGGCCTGTGGCATCTCAGCCAGCAGTGCCCGGATGTGCCCATCATTCCGGTCTATATGCACGGACTGGATCGCTCAATGGGTAAAGGTCAAAAAATACCGGTGCCGTTCTTTATCGATATTTATATCGACGATCCGCTGCGTTATCAGGACAACAAGGCTGAATTTAAAAGCGCGTTATTAAATCGTTTTGTCGAATTACAACAGCAAGCCATAAGGAAATCATCATGAGCCAGGAAGGACGTTTATTTCAGGAAGGATCTTTTTCAACCAGCGACGGTGAATCTCTCTATTTTCGCCACTGGCCCGCGCAGGATGCGCAGAGCAAAAAAGTGATTGTGCTATTTCATCGCGGGCATGAGCACTCAGGTCGTTTGCAGCATGTTGTCGATGAGTTGCTGATGCCGGATGCCCATTTTTACGCCTGGGATGCGCGTGGACACGGACATTCGCCGGGAGAGCGAGGTTACAGCCCAAGCCTGGCTCGCTCAGTGCAGGACGTCGATGAATTTGTTCGCTTTGTCGCTGAACAAGCAAAGGTAAACATTGAAGACATTGTTGTGATTGCGCAAAGCGTCGGTGCGGTGTTGGTTGCCACCTGGGTGCATGACTACGCGCCTAAAATCCGCGGTATGGTGCTGGCATCGCCAGCGTTTAAGGTGAAGTTGTATGTGCCTTTCGCTCGCGCGGGTTTAGGTTTGCTGCAACGTATTCGCGGTCTATTTTATGTGAACTCTTACGTCAAAGGGAAATTTCTCAGCCACGACCCAGAGCGTATTAGCAGCTTTGAGCAGGATAAACTCATCACCCGTCAGATTGCGGTGAATATTCTGCTGGATCTGTATAAAACGGCGGAGCGCATTGTTTCTGATTCTGCCGCCATCACCGTGCCAACACAGCTGCTGATTTCCGGCGATGATTTTGTGGTGCACACCCAACCGCAGAAAAAGTTCTATCAGGCTCTGCGTAGCGCCATTAAAGAGCAGCATATTCTGCCCGGTTTTTATCACGACACGCTGGGAGAAAAGGATCGCCAGCTTGCCTTCGATAAAATGAAGCCGTTTATCGAACAGCTTTACCACGCTGCACCTTACACCTTCGATTACAGCAATGAAGATCAGTGGAGTCCGGGCGCTGATGCATACCGTGAGTTGCAGGCACCACCTAAGCGCTGCTCACTACAAGGCATGTCTTACGCTTCACTGAGTTTTGGCATGAAAACCATTGGCAGGCTGTCTAAAGGCATGCGCCTGGGATATGAAACCGGTTTTGACTCTGGCAGCACGCTGGATTACGTCTACCGCAACACGCCTGAAGGCACCGGCATTGTTGGTCGCATCATCGACCGGCAGTACCTCAACAGCATTGGCTGGCGCGGCATTCGCATGCGCAAAGAAAATATCCAGCAGGTGATTGCGCAGGCCGTAGCAAAACTGCAAGAGCACAATTTGCCGGTTCGCGTGGTCGATATTGCCGCGGGACATGGCCGCTACGTTCTTGATGCGCTGGAGAAACAGCCGGGAATTGAAAGTATCTTGCTGCGAGATTACAGCGATCTGAATGTGGAGAAAGGCCAGGCGATGATTGAAGCGCGTCAATTAGGCCACCTCGCGCAGTTTAAAAAAGGCAATGCCTTTGATTATGACTCGCTCGCCACACTCGCGCCTGCGCCAACGCTGGGCATTGTCTCCGGCCTGTATGAACTGTTCCCGAGCAACCAATTAATCAAAACATCGTTGGCCGGGTTAGCCGCAGCCATTCCGCCGGGCGGCGTGCTGGTTTATACCGGGCAACCGTGGCATCCGCAGTTGAAAACCATCGCATGGACCTTAACCAGCCACCAGAACGGCATTCCCTGGTTGATGCGCGTGCGCAGCCAGAATGAGATGGATACGCTGGTCGAAGACGCTGGATTTGAGAAGTGCCACCAGCTGATCGATGAGTTTGGCATCTTTACCGTGTCGCTGGCGGTAAGAAAATAGCATGACTGAATCGTTGCTGACACAACGCCCTTTTAGCCCCTGGAAACAGGGGCTTTGCTGGCTTATGTTGCTGGGGCCACTGTTTTTTCTCAGCTATGGGCAGGTTAATACCTACACCGCGACCCGCGATGATGTAGAAAGCCTGGTGTTTGCCTGGGAACGTTCGATTCCATTTGTTCCCTGGACTATCGTGCCTTACTGGAGCATCGACCTGCTTTACGGTATTTCGCTGTTCATCTGCACATCAAGACAAGAGCTGATGCGTCACGGCTATCGCCTGCTTGCAGCATCGCTGGTGGCGTGTGCAGCGTTTTTACTTTTCCCGCTGAAGTTTACCTTCACGCGCCCGGAAACCCAGGGTGCCTTCGGCTGGTTGTTCCGCCAGCTTGAACAGTTTGATTTACCCTATAACCAGGCGCCTTCGCTGCACATTATTCTGACCTGGCTGCTCTGGCTGCGCTTTCGCCTGCATCTAAATCGCAATGTGAGAATCGTTGCGGGCGGTTGGTTCCTGCTGATTGCTGTCTCCGTACTAACCACCTGGCAGCACCATTTTATCGATGTAATTAGCGGGATTGTGGTCGCGATCATCATCAGTTACCTGATTCCGATTAGAGGAGAATGGCGCTGGCAGCGGCCCACTTGGCACGCGCGACGTCTCGCAAGAAAATACTGCCTGGGTGGAATGCTGTTTTTAATGGCGGGCGCAGCGATTCCCTGTGGTTATTTGCTGTTGTGGCCTGCCATAGCGCTGCTGGCAGTGGCTGCGGGCTATGCCGGATTGGGCGTGACGGTATTCCAGAAAAGCAGTTGCGGCAACTTATCTCTCTCCGCACGCCTGCTGCTTTTACCCTATCTGATAGGCGCGAGGATTTCCCGCCGCTGGTTTTCCCGGCATACCGCGCAAAGTAATGAGATTGCCGCTGGCGTATCGTTGGGCAGGTTTCCGGACAAGGCGCAGCAAGATATTGCTGTTTTTGACCTGACCGCAGAATTACACAAAGGCAGCCGGAACGCACAGAGATGGCAGGCCTATCCGCTAATGGATCTGCTGGTGCCAGACATTGAGCATTTGCGCACTGCAGTAAGACAGCTCCAGCAACTGCACCGGGAAAATGACAAGGTGTTGGTTTGCTGCGCGCTGGGTTTATCGCGCAGTGCCACGGTGATTGCGGCGTGGCTGCTGGCAGAAAGGCACGCAGCTTCTGTCGTTCAGGCCGTTGAACTCATCCATTCCCGACGCCCGCAGATTGTTCTCACACCTGCACACATTGAAATCCTGGAAGCATTCAGCAAGGAACAGCCATGTCTGACATCATGATGACCAACCGAATTGTGCAAATTCATCTGGCAAGCTGGCGCTACTTTGCCGCGCTGACACTGCCACCGTTGGCGCTGATACTCAGCCTTTTCTACTCCGCGCTGAGTCTGCCGTTAATGTTGTTGTTCTTCATCACACACTACTACTGCTGGCGTTTATGGCTTGATGAACGGCTCTTCGCCTTGCTCAACAACGAAGACGACCTTGCTGAGTTTGACCGGGGCATGGCGCAGATGTGGCCGAAAAAATTTGCCCGCCCGCGTTCTCTGGCAGATCGCCTGCACGGAACAAGAGTCATGTTTTACCGGGCAATGATCTCACTGCTGGTATTGTGGTTGGTTTCACTCTGCTCAGTGATTTATCTGGCACTTACGCTGGTTGAGTAGGTGAACAATGAACGATCATGATTTCCTAAAATATTTCGACAGCGAAATGCGTTATCTGAAAGCTGCTGCGCAGGAGTTTGCTGAGGAATATCCGGAGGCGGGACGGCGACTGGGTGTCGACGGCAAATCTCTGAAGATGGATGACTCGGTCGAGCAACTGTTTCAGGGCTTCTCGCTGATGATGGCGCAGATGCGCCGCAAGATTGATGACGATATTCCTGAGCTAACAGAGCCGCTGCTCGGGCATCTGCTGCCCGTGGTGAACCGCACGCTGCCATCAATGTCTGTGGTGGAACTTACGCCTGATATGGTTGCTCAGGTACGTGATGCGGTGCTGCCGGAAGGCACAACGCTGCTGACCCGACCGATGGATATTACTGGCCTGCGCTGCCCGTATCGCACTACCGATGCGCTGAAATTGCATCCGCTGACGCTGGGCGAGATAACGACGCCCTTCCATCCTAATGGGCACCAGATGATCTCCCTGCGGTTTTCACTCAGCCCTCAGGCAGATCCGAGCCAGGTCGATCTCAGCGATATCCCGCTCTACATCCACGGAGATCGCCCGGTGCAGTCGTTGATGTATCAGGCTCTAACCAACCATATTGAAAGAATTACTGTTCGCCAGCCGCAGATCGATAACTGGGATCCAAAACCCTTTAGTGGCGACATCCGTGCCCGCTGGCAACAGCACTGGCACTCGGTCTGGCCAGAAAGCGATAGCCCAGCCTTGTGCGGTGAAGTGCGCCCGCTGCTGGAATATTTCAGTTTTCCGGCTCGCTACGCCTTCTTTACTCTTTCGGGGCTCAACACACTTCTCTTCAACGAAAGCTGCCGCGAGGTTATTCTCGATATTCACCTCAGTCAGCCACTTCCGCGTGATATTTCCCTGCCGGAAGACGCGCTGCGCATTCACTGCGTGCCGGTGATTAACCTGTTTACGCTGAACGCCGAGCCGCTGAAGGTGAAGCCTGCGGTGCTCGATTATCTTCTGCGCCCGCACCGCCTGCGCGATCAGCACACTGAGATTTACAGTGTTGATGAAGTTGCCGCCAGCGAAATACTGGATAAACGGCGTTATGTGCCGTATCGGCAATTCCGGCAAAAAGGTGGCATGTTGCAACGCAAAGAGTCCTGGCCAGAGCGATATTTCCATACGCGTGTCTGGCGGGGTGTCAGCGGTCTTTATGAAACCTTGCTGATGCTGGGCGGCGATGAAAGCGAGACCGATCGGGTCGAGGATGATGCCACGCTGTTTATGAACATCACCTGCACCAATGGTAACTATCCGCGTATGGCGCTGGAGAAAGCTGTATTTGATGGAAGCGCTGTAACCGGCAACCTGACGTTGCAGTGCACAACGCGTCATCCCCCTTCTATGCCTTATTACCCGCCAACCACACAGTTGTATCAGTGGCATCTGATGTCGCTGCTGCATCCGCGCGCCCTAAGCCAGATGATTAACGATGCTGCAAGCCTCAGAGCCGTGCTGGCGCTGTTTGACTGGAGCAATGACGATAACAACCGTCGTCGCATCAGCGGGATTCGTCACGTCAGTTGGCTTCAGGACTATAACTCCTCGTATCACTGGCACGGCGTGCGCATCCGCGTGGCGCTTGATGAAACCCAGTTCAGCGGCACCGGCGATGCACGCCTGTTCTGCGAGTTGCTGGAACAGTTCCTGACGCAGTACGCCAGCGTTGTGCGCTTTACCCAGCTGACGGTGCTGCTGATTGCTTCGGGCACCGAGTGGGCCTGGCCGGAGCGGCGCATTGATAGGGTGCTGATGTGAGCGAAGAAAACAACAAACCGTTCTGGCTGGATGATAACGGCAATGACCAGACCGCGCAGTATAACTTTTACCGCTTCTGCCAGCTGCTGGAGCAGACGACCGGCAGCCGTCTCGGCACGGGCCGCACGCCAAAGAGTGATCCGGTGCGCTTTCGTCCCAATCCGCACCTGGGCTTTCCCGCCGGGGAGCTAAAACGCACGCAAATTGACTCTGATAATCCGGATGCGCCGCCAACGGTCAGAACCAACTTCTTCGGCCTGTACGGTGTTGATTCGCCGCTGCCCACCAGCATCATTGATGACATCAACCAAGGGCGTGACGGAGCTGATGTAATGGCAGCGTTTCTGGATATCTTTAATCATCGGCTGATGACGCAGTTTTACCGCATCTGGCGCAAGTACAGCTATCCGGCCACCTTTGAGCCGGGCGGTACCGATACGGTTTCGCAAAGCCTGATGGCGCTAACCGGCATTTCCCACAGCGGTGACCAACCTTCATCACGCTTGCTGGCGATACTGAAACCGTTGCTGCATACCACACACACTGCTGAAGGTATGGCAGCGGTGATCAACAGCCAG
Organism: Enterobacter sp. Sphag1F; assembly: GCF_014193275.1. NCBI lineage: Bacteria > Pseudomonadati > Pseudomonadota > Gammaproteobacteria > Enterobacterales > Enterobacteriaceae > Enterobacter > Enterobacter sp. Sphag1F. The sequence continues at coordinate 882,001 of NZ_JACHZD010000002.1, forward strand.
GCACCGAACACCAAAGTTGAGGTTTTCGCACATCATCCGGTGACGATGCCGGTGGCAAAACGCGCCCGGCTTTCAATACGCAGCGGCATGACGCTTGATCAGAATCCGATACTGGGCGATGAAACCCGCGTGGCTGATTACTGCTCACGGGTTGAGCTTTCAACAGACGATCCTGATGAAGCGAAAGGCTGGATGCCTGACGGACAGCTTAGGAATGACGTGATGGCGCTACTGCGCACCTATCTGGGCTGTGACTATGATTTGCGGTTTTGGCTGACGATTCCCACACGATTGCTGCCAATGCCACGGCTGGGCGATCCCGGGTTGTTCAATGGATACAACATGATGCTGGGGCTGAGGGAGGATAATCAGAGTGCGATGCCGGATATGGTTCGGATACGTATAGGGCGGCTGCGCGAGGAAAATTTGGAGACTGGAAGGATGCGACAGGGACATTTGTGCTGAAAAGAAAACTGAACGAGAGTCCTTATGTGATGAGACGAATGTTGAATATATGGAGATAATCCATTTGTTTTTTACTTGCGATAAAAAATCTTAACCACTTCAAACTCCAAGTCACATCCGCGCTCAAAAATAATGATTAATTAGCCATTAAAATCAATACGTTAAACACATCCCTCCGTTCTCTCCTGCATAAATGAAAATTTTCTTAAACACTTAAGAACACCATGTTCAGCCAAGCTCTATGAGGCCACATCAATCTAAATGGAATTTTAAAGCAAGATTTGGAATCTCTCCCTCAAGAAAACATCTTTTTTTACGTCAAAAAACTTCAAAAAAAAACTTTTTTACGTAAAATATGACGTAACCAACTCTGGGCGATTTGATCATTAAAGGGACAATCTGATGGCGAACATTGACGTAGAGTACTGCTATTCCTTCCCCGCTTTGCGTGGTATTCAGGCTGGTAAGCCTTTTTACGTCGCGATGTGCCCGATGCGTGTGATCCCAAAAATTTTTAGTTTCGATGAGAATGACGTTCCCCCAGAGCTCAGGGCTCAGAGGACGCTCAATAAAGCACGCATCCCTGAGATGGCAAGATATCTAATTGATAATCCTGATGATTACATCTTTTCAGCATTGACAGCATCAATCGCTGTTGATGTTAGATTCGATGAATTTATGGATTCAAACAATTTGGGTACCTTGAGGGTCCCAATGGAAGCTCAAATTTTAATTAATGATGGACAACATCGTAGAAAAGCGATTGAAGATGCTTTGGAGCAGAAACCCGAGCTGGGTCAGGATAATATTCCTGTCTTATTCTTTGTCGATGAGGGGTTGCAACGTAGTCAACAAATGTTCGCAGATTTGAACAAATATGCTATTCGTCCAAGTCCATCACTTTCATCACTGTATGATCACAGAGATATCAGTTCAAATCTTGCCCGTTATTTAGCTATGTCAGTTGAACCATTTGTTGGACTTACAGAGATGGAGAAATCGAGCATCAGCAAGCTTTCTAATAAGCTTTTCACCCTTAGTAGTATCAAACAAGCGACTCGTGCTTTATTAGGTAAAGATCCAAAAGAAAATGACTTTGAAGAAATGACTCAATTAGCGTCTCTTTACTGGCAAACTATTTTCGATGTTATGCCAGATTGGCAACTAGCTGCCAAAAAGCAAGTATCACCAGCCCAGTTGCGCCAAGATTATGTTCATGCTCACGGGATTGGCCTCCATGCGCTAGGACTTCTTGGGCGAAGCTTAATGACAGAGTATCCAAACAATTGGCGTCAGAAAATAACTAACTTAAAAACCTTTGACTGGCGCAAAAGTAATTTAGATCTCAGTAAACGAGCAATGCAGCATGGAAAACTAAGCAAAAGTGGCACGGCTATTCAGTTAACATGCAACGCACTTAAGATCGCGTTATTACTCCCCCTATCCTCTGAAGAACTTGAACTCGAAGCTCAAATGGCTGCCCAATGAGTAAATTAATACAGGCCTTCGATTTGGCCGAATATGAAGATTTTATTAACCAAGAACAATTCGCTGGTCGTCCTCTTGCTGAATATGTCTCAGAAGTACAGCGAATTTATTGCTCGGATAAGCGCCCCTGGGTAATTGGCTACAGTGGTGGCAAAGATTCCTCAGCGGTTATTACTCTGGTTTATTTAGCCTTGCTGGGATTACAGCCAGAATTGCGTAGTAAAGACGTTTACTTAGTGTCATCAGATACACTGGTTGAAACACCCGTTGTAGTCGATTTGATTAAGAAAACGATGCAACAAATAGAGGCGGGCGCAAAGCGCAATGGTCTGCCGATCACCCAACATGCTGTTACGCCGATAACCAAAGAGACCTTCTGGGTCAATTTGCTGGGGAAAGGTTATCCGGCTCCAACCCGTAGTTTCCGTTGGTGTACCGAGCGTATGAAAATCAATCCAGTAAGTGACTTTATTAAAGATAAAGTCAGCCAGTTTGATGAAGTTATCGTCGTGTTGGGTTCGCGCAGTAGCGAAAGTGCTTCTCGCGCGCAGGTAATAGCAAAGCATAAAATTGATGGCTCCCGGCTAGCCAGGCACACTACGCTGGCAAATGCATTTATCTATACCCCCATTGATACCTGGGATGTAGAAGATGTCTGGAAGCTGCTGCGCGGTGCGTTTCGCTATGCCCCAGAAGATATTATTGAGTGGGAAAGCCCTTGGGGCGGCAATAACCGTCCGCTCTGGACACTCTATATGGACTCTTCCGCACAGGGCGAGTGTCCACTGGTGATCGATGAAAGTACCCCTTCCTGTGGTAACTCCCGCTTTGGCTGCTGGACCTGTACCGTAGTCACCAAAGATAAAGCGATGGAAAGTCTGATCAAGAATGGCGAAGAATGGATGTACCCTTTGCTGAAATATCGCGATCTGCTGGCATTTACCACCGACCCCGTGAATAAAGATACGTTCCGCAACTATAAGCGCCGTACCGGTAAAGTGAGTTATCAATATGCCAAGGACGGCGAAGAAATCAGTGCGGAACGTAAGCATGTTCCCGGCCCTTACTGGCTCAAATATCGTCAGAAGTGGCTTATAGATTTGCTGGAAATTGAGCGCGATTTGAACAATCAGGGCCATAACATCACGTTAATTACGCAGCCGGAGCTACACGCTATTCGACAGGAATGGCTGAAAGATCCTAATGAGCCGGACTGGTACGATACTTTGCCAGGTATTTATCGCGACGTTTACGGGAAAGACCTGGACTGGGTTATTGACGACCAGTCACGTTTCAATGCTAGCGATGCGGAACTGCTTGAGCAGATCGCCCAAGGGTTTGAGGTGGTTCCTGAGATGGTTATGAAACTGATTGAGCTTGAGGTTTCTATGGAAGGACTCAGCCGCCGTCAGGGTATCTTTGACAAACTTGGCACCATCTTGAAACAAGACTGGGGCAGTCTAGAAGAAATTAAACAGCAGCAACAAGCCTTACAGAAACGGAACGACCGAGATATTCATCAGGATGAAGTAGCAAAATTGGAAGCCGAACTACAGATCTTGCAGCGCAGAATTGCCGAAGTGAGCGAGCCGACTCTGCTTACCAGTGAGGAAAAAGAACGTGTTAATTAAACAGCTGGTATTGCGTAATTTCCGTGTATTTAATGGTACTCATGTCATTGATTTGGCCCCGAGAAAGCGCCAGAACAATGATAACCCGCGTCCGATAGTTCTTTTCGGTGGGCTTAACGGAGCAGGAAAAACATCGATTCTGTCTGCAATCCGCCTGGCATTGTATGGTCGGTTAGCGTTTGGCTCAGCAACTCAACAACAAGAGTATGTTGAAGAACTCAGCGCATTAATTCACAACGGATTAACAACTGATGAACGGCCAAGTGAAGCGTCGATTAAACTTGTTTTCACCTATAACAAAGGCGGGCATGAAGCTGAGTTTACCGTCACGCGCACATGGAAAAAAGGGAAAAAGGATCAACTATCCCTCCAGCAAGATGACCAATTCCTTGAAGAGCTGGATTATGATCAATGCCAGGGTTTCTTGAATGAATTAATTCCGCATGGAATTGCCGATTTATTCTTCTTTGATGGTGAAAAAATTGCAGAGCTCGCTGAAGATGACTCTGGTAATGTTCTGCGTACAGCCGTACGTCGCTTATTAGGTTTAGATCTCATCGCGAAACTTCGTAATGATTTGATGATCTTTGTTAAGCGTCAGCAATCCAGCCAACTAGCAGACTACCAACAACAAAAACTTGCTGAACTTGAAGAACAGGTTAAGCAGTTTGCTTTTCAGACAGAGCATATTTTAGAAAAAGCTGATTTTGCCAAAATACGAATTGATTTTCTTTCAAAAGAAACCAACCGATATGAAGCACTTCTGAATGCGCAAGGTGGTGCTTTTGCTCAGACAAAAGCACAAGAAAAACAGAGAGTTGACACTCTGTTAAAAGAAAAAGATCGCCTTGAAAAAGCATTGCGCCATGAATGCGATAGCTCACTACCTTACGCTCTAGCACCTAAGACTCTAGGGCTTTTGCTTGAGCAAATTAGTGCAGAGATACAAATCAAGCAGGCGAACAGTTTTGAAAAGGAATTAACTCAATTTCTTACGCAGCTGAAAAATGATATTTCATTCCGCTCAGGAACTACTGGCAAAATTGCTGCAGAATCAATTGAAGATAATTTGAAAGATTACCTGGCTGGAAAACCGAAAGGTGAGCTGTTATTTGACATCTCCGAACGCGAAGCTGGGATGATCCAACAATCGATCGAAAAGGACAGCAAGAAAGCGTGGCAACGTTTTGACCTTTATCGTAACCAATTGGCTGAAGTTGAAGAGCAGCTTGAGCAAGCCGCGGCAAACATTGCTCGTGCACCGGAAGATGATCAACTTATCGATATATTTGAAAAACTTCGGGAACTTGACCGTAAACGCGAGAGTAAACGTCAGGAGTATCGCTCGCTGTTGGAAGAAGCAAAACAAACTAAACAGCTGCAACTGGACTGTGCTCGTCAGGTACAAAAAACACACGATCTGGCACGTAATCAACATAACTCCGATAGTGCATTTAATAATGCCCAAGAAACAATCAACCTGCTTGACCGCTACAGCGAGCTTTTGACTCAAGCAAGGGTGAAAACGCTATCAGCGAATTTTGAAGGTGCTTACCGTAAATTAGCTCGTAAAGAAGATTTGCAGCTCAATGCACACATCAATCCTGAAACGTTTGATGTGGAATTAGTTGATGAAAACGGCTCAGTGATCAATCGCAAACTACTCTCTGCTGGAGAGAAACAGATCTATGCGATTGCGATTCTTGAGGCCTTGGCAAAAACTTCTGGTCGTGATTTGCCGGTAATCATTGATACTCCATTGGGCCGTTTAGACTCTCAACATAGAGATAAACTGATTAACCACTACTTCCCGTTTGCCAGCCATCAGGTTGTGTTGCTGTCTACAGATACGGAAGTGGATGAGCGTTATTTTGTCGATCAATTGCGTGATGATATCTCTCATGCTTATGAGATAGTGTTCAGTGCACCTACGAAATCTTCCACACTTAAGCCAGGTTATTTCTGGGAATTAACTAAGGAGGCAATCTGATGCTCCCAAACAGAATGCAGCTCAGTCGTCAGACTGAGGAACAACTAAAAAAGCTAAAGGGATATACAGGGATAACTCCTAACGTAGCCGCCCGCTTGGCATTTTTCCGTTCTGTCGAAAGTGAGTTTCGATATTCACCAGAGCGAGATAGTAAAAAGCTGGATGGCATTTTAATACTCGATAAAATTACGTGGTTGGGGGAGACATTGCAAACTACGGAACTGGTGCTGAAAATGCTTTATCCTCAGATAGCTCAGAAAGATATAATTAAGGCATGGGCGGCGCATGTTGAGGATGGGATTGCGGGGTTAAGAAATTATAGAAACTTAATTAAGTTCTCACATGCAATTTAAATTTTCCCGCCAGATTTATGGCGGGAAAGTTTAAAAAGGGTCACCTGACTGCAGTTGAGTATCAGACGACTAATTTTAAAATCAGTTCACCAGCCTCTGGTGAATGTATAAACATAGCTAAATTCTTACCGCATTTATAAGAATCGAAATTGCTATCGACTTTAAACTTATAACATTCATTAGATATTTCAGCATATCTATATGTTTCATCTTGTTTCTTATCTATTAAATTTACAGTAAAACTATTATTAACATGCTCTAAACAATACAGAAACTTATCTATCTCATGTTCATTTTTTTCAATCCAAACAGTAATTGCATAACCTTTTAATGTAGATAAAGATTGATTAGGTAAACATTTTGAAAGTTCGATGAAAAAATCATGATGGTCGCAGGTAATTGACTCGATTTCACCTTCAAGAAAATCGGCGTCCTCGCCTATTTTCAAAGCATAAACTCGAATATTATTTTTGATGCACTCGATAACTTCCTCTTCAGGTGATAATTTTTTTTCGGAAGGAAGAAATACTTTTTTTATACAATCTGAATTTATGCCTTTGTCATTAACTTGGTCTGCATCAAATACAGCGACTATATTTATACCTGAACTATCTTTATAATGCTCAGATACTTTTCGTATATTAGACTCACCACTCAAATTATGCAAATAACTTGTAGAGTATAGATATGTGTTTTTAATTTTCAAAATAAACTCAAGTACAAGCTTTGCAAAATCATCTTCGATTAAGAAAATGTTTTTCTTTTCAGGGGAAAGCCCTAATGCATTAAAATACCTGTAATTGCTGCCACACTTCGATACAGTATATTTCTTCCCTTTTTTAGCTAAAACTAACACTGACTTCAACCCTTGAGGGTTAAGTATATGTTCCGAATGGGTTGCCATTATTATATTTAATTTTTTATAATCAATGGTATAAGCTAAAAAATCCATGAAATTTCGCTGACTCACGGGGCAAATAAAGCTCTCAGGTTCTTCAATAAATAGTATTGCATTATTTTCAATATGAATAAGCTTCCAGATAGCTATTAATAGCTTATGCTCTCCCTGCCCCATCTGTTCTGAGTTGTATATTACATCACTATTTTTTTCCTTGACTTCAAAGTAGGGAAACGTCAAATCATCGATTATTCCCTCGACTTCATTAACTTTTACATATTCATATTTTTTACCTGTTATCTTTTGAACAAAGAAAAGGTTTTCCTTTAAAAAATAATAGGGATTTGATGCGTTGAACCAGCCATTTTTCTCTGGTGATGTATATATTTCATTTATAATCCTTAACGCCATTGATGACGAATCGAAATATTCTACATTTCGAACCGCCTCTTCCGAAGAGAGTGTAAAAATTCGCTTCTCCCCATTAATGGTTATATCTACCGAAACATCATTGATATCGCATGAATTAAAGATACCGATATTACACTGGTCTTTTGATAGTATTCTATATAATAGTTTCAGCAATGACGTTTTCCCAATGCCATTCCTCCCGCATATAGACGTTAAAGCTGAGTTAATTTCAATATCTGAATCTTCAAAAAGCGGCACCCCTTTTAGAGATATACTGCTAATCTTAATGCTAAAGTTTCTTCTTGATGATAGATGATTCCAATAATCAGTTATTTTTGCAGCTTTAATTGTATCTACTGACATATGGAAACCCCCATCAAGACTGCATCTGCATAGTTATTAACCACACTAATCACATCATTTTCATTTTCATTTTTGTTATAGAGTGCCTCATGAGCAGCCTCAAGATTTATTTTCTTCATCAAATCTAAGACTTCTGCTTTGCCGGGATAGTTTTTCAAGAAAAATAACGAAATTATGAAGTCTCGAATAAGTAAAGAGCTTCCTGTCATAACCCTAGAAACAGCCCTGAAATTGAATTCCTCCAAAAGCTCTTTAACTTCACCTGTATTTACACAGTCAAACATACCATTCAGATGGCCTTCCTCTTTAAAAACAAACCTATCACGTTCGAATTCAAAAAAGTACTCACTTAATTCGCTACTTAGATTCCCGTTGTATTTCAAGATATTTGAAAAGAAGTAAAGCCATGAAGTTAGAGTTGCTTTAGTTATATGGACTTTGCACTCTGCATTGTCGAGTTTATCCTTTGCCGTACTTAACACTAAAATAGCACCTCTTACAGATTCTATAACAGAATCATCAAAAGGTTCATCTTCTCGAGCCCTATCGTTCAATTGCTTTTCTGTATACGAGGCAATTAATGAATTCTTCTCTAGCATATAACAGAGCTTTATAAAAAGATCATGGTATGCCATTCTTTGATTGCTAAAGCCTAAAAAATGCTTGTCCAACCCATTATTATCTAGATAGTCAACTAAGGATTTTATTTGATTCCTTAAATCCCCAACATAAGCATTTCTTTTCTCTGCCGAAGTCAACTTAAGAGATTCATTTAACCTATTAAATAGCTCGCCGGGCTCTCCCTGATTGTATTCAACAATTTCAAAAACCCGAATAGCATATCGCTCTAATCTATTTTTTATTTTTTGAGGTAGTTTTTCAAATGTCAAACCATCTAGCTCTTTTATATCATCATCAATAGGTTCAATAAATCCATTTATTTTAAACTTATTGTACATAAAGTCTCTTATTGCGCTTAATCTTTGCTGACCATCAAGCACCTCTTGTATATAAGACTCTTCATTTAAAATCACATGAACGGGTGGCACTTGCCATCCTCGTAAAATAGTATCAATTAAAAGTTTCTTCTTGGATAGCTGCCACACCTCAGCTCTCTGAAAATCAGGCTGAAGATCTAAACTTCCTTCATCTATTCGTGAGAAAATAGTTCTCAAATCTGGATCTGTAGTATTTATTTTCATGAATTCAACTCCCAAAATGCTTTATCTCGCATTTTACTTACCCTCTTATCCCCATCGATATATAGGCTAAAATGCTTATCCAATTGCCGGATCTGTCCCATTAAAGACTCCTGTTCACCTTTATCATCGACGTTAAATACCGCCTTGATATCCGCGTTCCTAATCTCAGAAACACGATGGATCACCCAAGTCAAAATATATGAGGCATAATTATTTTCCCCGGTCTTAAAGTGGGTGATCTCCTGCGTTGACAGGATCGCACCAACGCCATACTCACGGCCTTCTTTAAGGATCTTACGCAAGCTGGAAAAATCCTGACGCATAAAGTTATCGGCTTCGTCCACCAGAATCATTTTGGTGAGCTGACGATAATCCCCTCGCACCACTGGTTTACCGCGTTTTTGCATCTGCGCGTAAAAAAGATCCAGCGTTAGTGCGACCACCAGGTTTTGCACTTCCGGGGGGTAACCAGCCAGTTCAATCACAGTTACACCGTCAATCAATTCGTACAAGCTGGTCATCTTCTCCGGGATAGTCTCGAATATCTTGTAACGCGCCAGTTTAGAAAGTGCTGCGTAAAGCGAATCTTCTTCAACCTTCTCCTGATCGAGGAAGCGCTGCCATACATCTTCAATCGTCGGCGCAGTCCGTGACCATGTTGTCGGATCTTCCGGTGAAATCCCCGCAGCTTCGTAGCATTCTAAAATCAGATTTTCTAATTTAAGCTGCTGCTTATGGCCAAGGCCATAGGCTTTCGCCATCGTTTCAGATAATCCACCAGCGGTATGGATAGGTAGCATTGGCGTATCGCCAAATAGTGATAATGGATTATAAGGTAGCTTAAATAGCTTGTACTTTTTCGCCCCCGTAGCATCCAGGAAAGCATCATCTACATAGTCCGACTTATAGTCGAAGATCAGCAGGCCGATTGGTTTACCATCAACGTTACAGGACTGATTGCGCATCAGTTGTGTGACCAGCGATTTAGTAAACTGGGTTTTCCCGGTGCCCATCGTTCCAATAATGCCGGTATTGGTATTCATGAACTTCGCGGTGTTGGTTGGCTCCCAATGTAATGGGCTCTGACGCGCAGCATCATGACCAAACAGGATCTGTAATGGAGTATCGCTAATATCAGGTGTCACCACCGGTACAGCAGGCTGTAATGACTTCGACTCAGGTTCCGGAATGGACTGTTCTGCAGTCGCCGTTGTGACTTCTACCACGACTTCGGGTTGTGACGGACTTGCATCACACTCTGGCTTAAGCCGGTATTTTTTCGGCACCCGGTAACGTTCCGCCAACGGTGGTTCATTCCCTTGCGCAGCAATCAACGAAGGCAGCAGTGAATAAGGGATTTCGATCTGTAAGATATTCTCCGCTGTCTCTTTATAAGAGAGATCGAAACAGGTTGCGCTGTCCACATGCGCCACGACGAAGCCGCCCACATAGTCGGCCAACTCACCTAACTGATAGTCGCCCGTTAACCACCATTCGCGTCGATCCAGCAAGGGAGCCAGTTTGTTGCTGTCCAGCACACCGTACAGGCGCAGTTTCTCCACCTGCATCAGCACCTGACGAATAAAGAGCGCCCGGTACAATTGTGATGCCAGCGTTTGAGGTTCAAGAATGTCCTGCTGTAAATAACGTTTGAGCTCACTAGCCTGTTGGCCTGCATAGCTGTAGTCAGGTCGCGCCCCGGTTTTAACTTCCAGTGGCAACAGATAGAGGCGGTTTTCTTTGAAACCAACAAAGAGCACATCATCAGAGATCGCACCTTTACGATAACCCTGTAAATTTCTCGATAAATCGCTCTCTTTCATTTTCAGCCCGACATTGCCCGACACGCGGATCATTTCGGCCACTGATAACGGAATCCAGCAAATATCGGACTGGTGCAACATAGATTGCACAAATTTGTACGCACCTATAATGCCGTGCTTCTCTTTACGCTCTCTTTCACTAGAACGCAGCATTTTCAGCAGCCATTCGCCGTTAAAGGCATTAAATTCAGCCAGCAAATGCTGACCATCCACAGCAGGTTGCCCTGACTGGCTTCCGGTCTGGAGCAACCGCAGGAACAAATCAACCTGCTTCGTGACGGTGACGGCATCGTAGCCTGCGCAACTGGTGTACTGGTCAGAATAGTGGATAAGCACCACATCTTTCTGACTGGTGAAAAAGTCGAGAGTGACTTTTGGATCAATAATGGTGGTCCACAGCGCGCTATTGTAAGAGTAATTGAGCAACTGTTTAAAATTGCCGCTCACGGCCAAACCGATCCCTTGTCCATGATACTGGCTGTTGCTTTGACGTGCAGGTTGCCACAGGCAGCCGATTAGTCGGGCAAGACGCAGGGCGCTGTAGGACTCAGTATCCACATCACGCAGTCCAAACGCGGTAAAGTAAGCATCCCCCTGCGTTTCGGCACCTTCCCCAGCTATCAATCCATGACACAATACCCCGCTGGACGCATCTTCAATGCGGATCTGGCGGCAATCCACAGGTGCTGTATTGGTGAAAAATGCGAGATGTGCATAGGCCAGCTTGTCGCTTTCTGACGGCAGGGCAAACTTGCTGAACGTTAACCGGCTACGCAGCAGGTCAATCAGCATATCGGCTTCCGCCCGCCATACGCCGCTGTTCAAATCGAGATCGTTTTTAAGCTGCTCATAGCTACCACTTTCAGCAAAGTGATCGAACATATTGGGTAGCAAACGTTCATCGTAGCAGTTCACATGAACCGAAATAGCGTGCTCTTTTTCTTGCTTAAAATATTCTACTAATCCCAGAAACAGTTCTTTGGCATTCCCTAGATTAATGGCATTGATAATCAACGCACTGTTTTCAGCGCTTTGGAACAACCGGGCGTAAGCGTCTGTGAACTCATTGAGCTTGTCTTTTACCAGACGTTTAACGTAGTCATGGCTGACCTGACGCTGAGGAACTGCATCAATCCAGAAGCGGTTTTCCTCCACCGGCTGTAGTTGTGCGTATTCATGCTCACTGTGGTAAACAAACGGCATTAACCCGGAAACCATCAAGCGATCAAGAGTGATGGGCGGTAGTGTGGCGAATGAAGCTGAATCGTTCTGTTCCAACTCCGCAACGATAGTTTCTGCCAGTTGTAGATGGTAGGCCAGCACTAATGGGTGCAGTGGTGACAGACGCTCATGGCTATCATTGCGGCAGATCCCCAGATGCAGAAGACATTTCTCCTGCGCTGTCAGCGCTCTGCTCAGGCCTATTTGCTGGAGTGACTGTTCAAACGTAGTAACAATGTAGCTGACCAGCGTGCGATATTCAGCTGACCACGACACCAGACTTGGCAGGGTATTACGCCGATGATAGTAGGCAAATAACTGCTCATAGGCGTTATGGAGATCGGGATAACTAGCAAGAAGTTCATCCAGAGCAAACTCGCTATCGTCACTTCCCGTACCCAGTAGACGTTGCTCAATTAATGAGGCTTCTAGTATCAACAACTGCTGGCGTACACCGACGACCTTGTGTTCAGTATTATCGAGTATGATGCGCCCTTTTAGTCGGTTCCAGGTTGCATTGCCCTCTTCCTTGAACAACTTGTTGAAACGACTTTGGTCAAAAAGCAGCGGCAGCGTTAGCCCTTCTTCTGCTCCCGGTCCCTCGATGTTAAACGACAGACGGGAATCACCGGAAACGAGCGAAAACTGAACCAGATCACTTTGATTTGCCAGCGTATCAAAATTCACCTGAGCATAATGCTGGCAGTCGATGTCTTCACTCTCGTCATCCAAGGTACAGGTCAGGTTGCCAGACTCGGCAATACGCAACGTGTTATCTTCCAGTTGCAAGGTTATTTGGTCTTTACCTGGCTCAATGCGGAAGCAGTGCTGAATATCGTTTAGCCAGAATTGTCCCTGCTCGACCAACAACACGCGAAATTTATACTCTTCAGCTGAATTATTGCGGTTGGTCAGTTCGAGACTAAAGAAGCATGGATGCCTGTCAAAAGGCACCGATGCCATAATGCGGGAAATCTTGCCTCCCACTCGGCTAGTGTGCCAGAACGGTATATTCTTTAACTGGCGATTATGGGCAATCTTTATCTGATTATCTTGAAGATCATTACCGAGAAAACTGAACTCCAGCTCAACCTTTAATTGCCCTGGCTGCACCTGCACAAGTAGGCTGATGTCACGTTTACCCGCCTTACTGGCACTTTTTACCCGTGGCCAAATTTCTCCGTTTTCGACGGAGACATTCCCCAGCACCAGTTTTTGTTCACTGTTCTGCTCTTTCTCTTTCCTGTAGTCAGAGAAATCTAGCTCACGCCAATCGCCTTTATCGTAAAAATGCTCCTGTATGAATTTTGTACTGAATTCAGGCAGTACATTCTCCAGCTGTCCACTGTAACGTTCAACACTATCTTCTATCTGGCGATATAATTTCCGATTTTCATTCAGTCGGGTGCGTAGCTGCTTCTGGCTATAGTTCAGTAGTTCACCATCTTTAAACAGATGAAGCTCGGAGAAATCCAGATTGCCATCATCCAGCAAGCGATACAGCGACGAGAAACCAAACACGGTCGCGCCTTCATCTAGTACCGTCGCCAGTTGATCCTCCAGCAAACAGTGGGATAATTCCGAACGTTTACTATCTGTGGTAATGAGCTTTTCTAGTTGATGACTGAAAGTTTGTGGATACCAGATAGCATCCGGAGCAGCCACGTCTTTCGTGCTGTTTATCAGGGTATCGAGCATACTGTTGTGAATAATCAACAGCGCTGTTTGGGCAAAAACGCCGCTGCGCCCTGCAACTTCATCGCGCAAATGAGAAATGTAGTTTTCTGTGAATGCTGGAGCCTCGGCTCCGTGTAGTACAGGAATAAGCTGAACACCATTGCAGGGGAGGCAATCAATATATTGCCCTGACGCAATTTCCAACTGATTGCCGTCCGCCAGAGAGACGAATGCTTTCCACAGTTTTAGGGCATTATCGGGATCGGGAGATTTGAACTGGTAGCGCTCGCCGGGCTGAATGATGCTACCTACCCATTCAATAAAAGTTTCTGCCAGATAGGTTTCATACTGTTTTACGGACATAAACGGCGTCTCCACTATCACTCATTCGCTCTACATTTCCCATGCGTTCATAAAACGCCACCAGCGTTTGCGCCGACTGGTTGTCCAGATAAAAACCGCGCTGTTCAAAACCACGCAGCAGTTCGTGTAGGCGGAGTTTGTCATTTTTGCCCACAGTGAGATTGGTCAGTAACAGAAGACGATCCTGATTCAGCACCAGCACTTTCCCTGCCCGACCGCGGACCTGAATGAAACCTGTACAGATTTCTCTTTCCAACTCATTTATGTAATTACGGTTTACTGCTGCCCTATCTTTTTTATCTTGAAATTGTTCAAGAGAAACAGAAAAAAATTGATTGAAGGCACTTTTTAGAGTTGATGCTTGTTCCCTAGCTTCGAGCTTCCGATTCTCAATAAATTCACTCAAATATTTATTAAGCGCGTTTAATATCTGAAAAGAGGTGTCTGGATAATTTATTACATCCTGATAAACCTGCCATAATGGACGTTTTTTTTCGCTTTTTTCCCACTGTAATACTTCTAATGCAGAAAGCATGGGGAAAAGTTTTTCACTTTGACTTGAGAATAGTTTATAACCATATCGGTTCAACATATCACGTTCGGAGCTAGCCTTCTCACTATCAAGAATAAAAAACAACGATTTACTTTTTGGAACTCCATCTTTCCAGTTATCAATATTGAGTGCTAATTGAGCACACCAGCTAAAGGCATACAATCGAAGAGTATTGGTAAGCTCTTGCAATAGATATTTTGGATGCTCTGCTAAAAATGAAAGATCTGACTTGAAACACTCTACCATATAGGGTAAATATGGTTGTTCTTCTGTAAAAGGTCCCCTTCCTAAAAAAGGAGTTATATTTTTAGCAAGTTTACCTAACATTCTTTGTTCGATGAAATTTAAATTATCTTGTATTGGATAATTTAATGAAAAATCTCCTATCAGATTAGAAAATAGGATAGCAAGTCGCTTATCTGCTGTTGAGCCTACATTTATTTTATCATCAGAAAATTGCGCATGGAAAAGTAAAAAAAGTGGAGATACACGGAAAACATCATAGTTTGTAAAGTACATTCTTTCCAATGTTGACCAAAATTCTGGATCTTCAAGTACTCCCTGCAAATCAGATCTGCAGTCATCACGAAACTGAGAGAAATCGTAATCATCAATCTTATGTTTAAGTGCATAACTAAGTACCAAACCAGTAACTATTTTCCAGTCAATATTATTATTGCTGTTACGCACTGGTAAGTAGCTATCGACTATATTGTTTCCAACTTTCAGTTTTTTTAGGGTAATGGGATACATCATGTTATCCCTCCATGCAGCTAATTGATATTATGTCGTCATCTGCTTTTGCACGATAGACTCGGAATCTGCCATCATAAAATTTTATATCGCGGCTAGATTTAGCTTGCTCAGAAATTAATTCAACGAGCTCATCCAGCAGAACTATGGCATTTTTATCGTATTTATTCGGACGATAGCCATTGTTCAATTTGTGCAAAAGTTCAAAGAGATTGAGTCCAATGTGAACAGGAGGAAGTGCGTTACACCCAACCTTTAAATATATATCAAAGCCAGTAGGATGAGCCGTGTGTTTATTACGAATAGAGTCCCAGTCAGGCTTTACCTCTACCGGCGCGGTTATTTTAACCCCACCAAATTCACCCAAAAAGAACTCTTCTTTTTGCATACTTAATTCAGGCGCTTTGCGGTTAGCATAGCGCTGGATACCAGCAATAAGCTCAAAAGCATAGAAGCGATTCAGTGACCTTTTTTGCTCCGGAGCTGCTGTGTAATTACTATGCAAGTGCCAGATTTCTGAGTAACGTTCAAACAGCGATTCGTTAAAGAACGCGGAAAATTTCCGATGATAATTATTACCCAATGACTCGTGCTGCAACAGCCAGAAAAGCCGGATCAAGGAGGTTGCGTCACCAGACTTAACACTCTGGCGATCAAACTTAATGTGCAACGGCTCAAGTGCGGCTAAAAAATCATCGAGATCAGCGTCAACCAGCCCCAGTTCATAGCGCAAAACAAACTGATCAAGTTCATAGGTGTGCAATCTGGCAGGATCAAAATCAGAAACTTTTTTAATCAGATCATTTTCTGCACCGATGAACAGGTTATCAAATAAGTAGCCAGGCCCCATCAACAGATGATGCAGAAAGTCTAGCAGCGTTCGGGTCGTTACAAACTGGTCTTTAATCAACCGGGCTTTAAAGAGCTGCGTAATTAATACATTCTGCACGCCAGACATGCAAAGCAATTTATAGTTTGCGACCTCTTTTAGTTCTGGATTAATTGACTCATCGCGCCGAAAGATAAACTGAAATAAATTATTATCATCGTCACGAGTTAAGTTATCTAATAAGGTTTTAATAAATAATGAATAGTTTTTATTTTCGTTAAACTGAAATTTAGGATAGTGTTCAAAATCAAAAAAAGAACAATTCTCGTTACGGTAAGGACGGCTTGCATCCTGCTGCCCTAATAAAAATGAGTCAATTGCAGACCGAATCACCTTATGGCATTCAGCGCCTTCACGGGCAAAGTTAGCAAGCATTCCGGTGTTGATGCCAATGAGCAATGGAGATGACTGCTGATGATGATTAACAAATAACTCATTCAAAGCATCAATGGCTGATTGTCGAGGGGAAAAGCTATGAGTGGCATCCAGATGGAAATTAAATCGCCGCTGATAACGCGGATCTGACTGACAGCGGGTTAAAATTTCGGACTTTCCGTCCCCGCTACTACCGCACAAAAAAATGATTTCGCCGGGTTTAGCAACATCCAGATAGCGTTGCAATTCGGTTTCAATTTCTTGTTTAACAAAGAGTTGCTCCTTCAACTGATCGAACTCATCCTTCTGGCGGTGTGTCACGGTGGTGACGGAAAACGAAGATGACTTCGCAAGTACACCCAACGCTTTACGTAATGTGATTGCGCTCATAACTTCACGTTCTCTTAAGTAGGAATACACCTATTCTATAAAAGCTACCTACTGATATCTATAAGTTCTTTAACACATTCATTACGTGCAATTTAACATTGCATATTTTTCTATCCGTTCACAAAACACTTCCAGAGATGGCGGATCAAATCCATCCATCTAGCAGCTTCCAAGGTGAGGCTGCTTGATTAGTTACTATTAATTAAACACTTACACTAAATATTCCTCCATTGATTTTTGCATAGTCTAACGCCGTAATCCCTTTCTCCGGTTAGCATCCAGAAAATCAGCCCGCCACTGCAACATCAGCTTGTGCTCATCCAGATGTTCCGCTTTATAGATGTGCGCCGCCCTCACCGGATTGCGTTCCATATTGCTCATCTGCCTTTTCACCGCATCCTTCGACCATAGTCCGGGCTCAATTTACGAACTTGAGGCCATTGTGCGGAAGGCGTGGCCGCAAACATCAACCTTAGTGTCACAGCCCATCCCCCTTAACGCACTGTTTACCGTATTTCCACTCATGGGCTTACGCGGACCGTGATCGCCAATAAAAATCAATTCATGTTCCCCGCAGAACTGTTTTATCTGCTTAAGGATTGCCAGCGCCTGTTTTGAATGCTGCTCCAGATGAGGTGTACAAATCTTTGAACCTGCTGAGAATGTTTTAAATCAGGAATAGGCTCTCGCTAAGGCGGTATTGTCTACATTGAAGTTTCAAAAACGATTTCTGACCAGCGAGTGAAATGCAGCTCACTGAATAGCGGGAAAGGCAGGTAAATGCTGGATTTTATAAATAAAAAAAGACCTCAGTTGAGGTCCATTTACATACTGTTGGTGCCGAATGCCTGACGCGAATTGACACTTTCTATTCAAACGATCTTAAGAATCTCAACACCATTTATCTTTCCTAACCCCTGAACATAATCCCCATACCACTGCAACATCTCCCTTCTCTGCTCCAGATACTGCGCATGGATATATTTTCCGCGAATCGTGTTCTTGCCCACATGCGTTAACTGAAACTCGATCCACGCAGTGTTATAGCTCTGCTCATGCAGGATGGTACTCACAGTATGCCGGAATCCACGCCCTGTCGCCTTACTGTGATATCCAATTAGCTTCAACACCTGATTGATACTCGCTTCACTCATTGGTTTGGTGATGTCATTGCGCCCGGGAAATACCAGCGAATAACGCCCAGTAACCGATTGGATCTCGCTCAGTGCTTCAACCACCTGAGTTGACAGCGGCAGCTTTGAAGTTATTTCAACACTCGCATTCTGCGCCAGTTTTTCAACGTGTTTCCCTTCACCTGGAGCTCCGTCAAGCGCGACAACCTTGCATGCTTCCTTTCGGCTTCAAGCGAACATCTACTAAGGAGATATCAGGAAAAACGCCGATAGAGAGATTTTTCTATTTACCTGGCACGCGATATTTTAAATGCCAATATTTAGCACCATTGGGTATGTTCAGCAGATAAAGCCCGCTGCAATCCGTTAGTTTGTATTCTTTCTCTCATGGTTTTGCAGTGTCGATCTGCAGTGCATTCAGTTGCATATGGGCCCCTAATTTCCACTGAACGAGATAAGTCCCCGCAAAGGCCTCACGACACCAATTGGTTTGAGTTGAACTGAGTAAACTTTGGTTGAGCTCGCGTCAGAAAATCCGGCGATATCAGGAAGTAATAAGCAAATAAAGAAGGTTCAGAAGAGATGAGTTACTTAGAAATGGTACGCCCTACAGGATTCGAACCTGTGACCTACGGCTTAGAAGGCCGGTGCTCTATCCAACTGAGCTAAGGGCGCATAGTGATTGGGTCGGATTATACGTCCAGCGGCTCGCGCGTCAACGTTTTTGCCTCCCACGACCAGCGGAGTGCTGCCAGATTAACCAAAACCCCTTAATGCCGCTTGCGCCACTCGCTTAACGACACCAGATTCCCGCCCTGCTCGGTTTCGCCTTCCAGCTCAATCCCTTGCTGCGTGAAGTGCGCATTGTACTGGTCGCGCAGCGCATGCAGTTCCTGGCTGTCCGGCTCCAGCTGACGCAAGAACCCTAACGCCAGCAACAGCTGCTGCCTTGAAATTAACGGTGAAAACCCAGCCCGGCTCAAAATGCCATGCCAGCGCTGCCTATTTTCGTCGCTGCCATCGACAATCAGCACCTGCCAAATCAGCAGCACCGCCGCGCCATTGTGCAGATGCGTGTCGTTATCGCCCGCGATGTAATCGGTAAACTCTTTTGCCGCCTCTTTGCCCATCAGCGACAACATCGATTCGATATGCACCGGCGGCAGTTGCAACCGTTTAAGGAGCGCCTGCACCGCATGGCGCGAGCTGGCCGTCAGCAGCTGAAAACCTACCACGAACACTACCGCCAGCGTGGCGAGAATTAACCAAATCATCACGTCATCCATCTCATTCACTGCCGGGCATCATAAGCGCTAACGCGGGCGGGCGCCACGGCGAAAAATCGGGAAAGCGGCGTTGATGGCGAATCTCTACCTGACAGCCGCACGCGCTTCTGACAGAATAGGCGCCATCCCCGATCTAACCCTCTACAGATGGATTTCCTCTCTGATGGCAGCAAAAATTATTGACGGTAAAACGATTGCGCAGCAGGTGCGCCTTGAGGTTGCCGAAAAAGTACAGCAGCGTTTGGCGGCCGGTAAACGTGCGCCCGGTTTGGCAGTTGTGCTGGTGGGTGAAAACCCAGCTTCGCAGATCTATGTCGCCAGCAAACGTCGTGCTTGTGATGAAGTGGGCTTCATCTCCCGCTCGTACGATCTGCCCGCCACCACCAGCGAAGCCGAGCTGCTGGAGCTGATTGATACGCTCAACAACGACAACGATATCGACGGCATTCTGGTGCAGCTGCCGCTGCCAGCCGGCATCGATAACGTCAAAGTGCTGGAGCGCATCGTGCCGGACAAAGACGTGGATGGCTTCCATCCGTACAACGTCGGTCGTCTGTGCCAGCGCGCGCCAAAGCTGCGTCCGTGTACCCCGCGCGGCATCGTCACCTTGCTGGAGCGCTACAATATCGATACTTACGGCCTGAACGCCGTGGTGGTTGGCGCATCGAATATCGTTGGCCGTCCGATGAGCATGGAGCTGCTGCTCGCCGGTTGCACCACCACCGTGACGCACCGTTTCACCAAAGATCTGCGTCATCACGTTGAGCACGCCGATCTGCTGGTGGTGGCGGTCGGCAAGCCGGGCTTTATTCCGGGCGACTGGATCAAGCCGGGCGCGGTAGTCATTGATGTGGGTATCAACCGTCTCGACAGCGGCAAAGTGGTTGGCGATGTGGAGTTCGAAGCGGCTGCTGAGCGCGCCTCGTACATCACGCCAGTTCCAGGCGGTGTCGGTCCAATGACGGTCGCTACATTGATCCAAAACACGCTGACGGCGTGTGAAGAATTTCACGACATTGAGGAGGCATAATGGCCAGTTTTTCTCTCGGTAAACATGCCCACGTGGATTTGTGCGACCTGCTGAAACTCGAAGGTTGGGTGCAAAGCGGTGCGCAGGCGAAAGCCGTGATCGCCGAAGGCGAAGTGCGCGTCGATGGCGCAGTTGAAACGCGTAAGCGCTGCAAGATTGTTGAAGGCCAGAAGGTTGAGTTTGCTGGCTTCAAGATTACGGTTGTAGCGTAGTCATCCGGAAGGTCGCCATTAGTGGCGACCTTACAAGACGCGAGTTTCCCCTTCGATTTGCTCCAGCTCGATATGATTCACCGCTGTATGCTGCGCAATCAGCGTCGCCAGTTTCGGTGAATGGCTGGTGATCCACAGTTGGCTAAACTGGCTGGCTTCGGCAATCAGTCGCGCTAAAGCGGGCAGCAGATCTTCATGCAAACTGTTCTCCGGTTCGTTCAGCGCCATAAACGCCGGTGGACGCGGGCTGAGCAGCGCCACCACCAAGCAAAGAAACCGCAGCGTGCCATCCGAGAACTCGGCGCTCTCCAGCGGACGCAAAATCCCACGCCGTGACATCAGCATCTGAAAACGCCCGTTCTGCACATCAACGTGAAATTCGGTGTAAGGGAAAGCTTCAGCCATCACTTCGAGCAGTAACTCAGAATGACCGCGTTCAACGATAGTGGCCCAGGCCGCCGCCAGATTACTGCCATCATGACTCAGCACAGGCGCGCGTACGCCAATCTGTGGCGCACGAATCGGCGAACCTGGCCACACAGCAAACTCATGATAGAAACGCCACTGACGTAGCCTTTCACGCACCTGTGAAAGCTCCGGATACAGATGCGGTTCGCCCAGTTGCCCAAACAGCGACTCTTCGGGATGCAGCACCGCCGGATAGGCTACGCGCTCACCTTGCACATTATGCAAAAAGGCGGTCTGATTTTGCCGCTGCATGATGCAGGAGGAAGGACGCCGCCGTTGGCCGCTCATCCACAAGCGCTCCTCTTTCACCAGCGGATCGAGATTGAACATGCTGGTGACGAGCGGCTCAGGAAAACCGATATCGAGCTGATAATCCATATCGTCCATCACCACCGCCAACGCCAGACGTTTGGGATCGTGGCGACGATCGCCGCGCCGCAATCCGCCTGCCCACATCGCTTTCTGGATGCCGCCCTCTTCCGCCAACGCCAGCGCTAAGCGTCCGCTCGCAGCTTCGTGCAGCAGTCGCACCGCTTTATACAGGTTGGATTTGCCGCAGCCGTTCGGGCCGCTCACCACGTTGAGCTGTTGCAGCGGCAGCGTCAGGTCGCGCACCGAGCGGAAGCCGTGAATGTGAATCTGTTCAATCGCCATCAATAAAAAAGGGCGATTTCTCGCCCTCTCCGGTTATTTGCGTCGCCAGCTGGAACCTTGCGGTCCATCCTCAACGATAACGCCCAACTCATTGAGCTTATCGCGCGCCACATCCGCCTGCGCCCAATCTTTGGCTGCACGCGCGTCGGAACGGGCTTTCACCCAATGCTCGATTTCCGCCACTTCATCGTCATTCACCTGCGCACCGCTTTGCAGGAACTGCTCGGGATCCTGCTGCAAAATGCCGAGTACGTTAGCGATCTGGCGCAGTTTCGCCGCCAGCGCATCAGCGAGGGCTTTGTCTTCGGTTTTCAGACGATTCACTTCACGCGCCATATCGAACAACACCGAATAGGCTTCCGGCGTGTTGAAGTCGTCATCCATCGCGGTGCGGAAACGCGCTTCAAACTCTTCGCCACCCGCTGCCGTAGCATTGGCATCGGTATGACGCAGCGCGGTGTATAAACGCTCGAGCGCCGCACGCGCTTGGTTGAGGTTATCTTCACCGTAGTTGAGCTGGCTGCGATAGTGGCCGGACATCAGGAAGTAACGCACAGTTTCGGCATCGTAGTGCTGCAACACATCGCGCACGGTGAAGAAGTTATCCAGCGATTTCGACATCTTCTCGCGGTCAACCATCACCATGCCGGAGTGCATCCAGTAATTCACATACGGACCATCGTGCGCACAGGTGGATTGCGCCACTTCGTTTTCATGGTGCGGGAACATCAGATCCGAACCGCCACCGTGAATGTCGAAATGGGTGCCGAGCTGTTTGCAGTTCATCGCCGAACATTCGATGTGCCAGCCAGGACGGCCGTTGCCCCACGGCGAGTTCCACGCCGGTTCGTCCGCTTTAGACATCTTCCACAGCACGAAGTCCATTGGATTACGCTTCACATCCGCCACTTCGACGCGCGCACCGGCCTGCAGCTGTTCCAGATCCTGACGCGACAACACGCCGTAATCTTTGTCGCTCAGCACGTCGAACATCACGTCGCCGTTGTCCGCCACGTACGCGTGCTTACGTTCAATCAGCGTGCCGACCAGCTCGATGATCTCATCGATATGGCGGGTGGCACGCGGTTCCAGATCCGGCGGCAGAATGCCGAGCGCGGCGAAATCTTTGTGCATCTCGGCGATCATGCGGTTGGTCAGCGTTTCAATGCTTTCCCCGTTCTGATTGGCACGTTTGATGATTTTGTCATCGATATCGGT
Source organism: Enterobacter sp. Sphag1F (assembly GCF_014193275.1). NCBI lineage: Bacteria > Pseudomonadati > Pseudomonadota > Gammaproteobacteria > Enterobacterales > Enterobacteriaceae > Enterobacter > Enterobacter sp. Sphag1F. Next base: position 904,847 of record NZ_JACHZD010000002.1, read on the forward strand.
GATGTTACGCACATACTTCAGCTGATAGCCCACGTAACGCAGATAGCGCGCCACCACGTCGAATGCCACAAACGTACGCCCATGGCCGATATGACAGAGGTCGTAAACCGTGATACCACACACGTACATACCGATTTGACCGGCATGGATGGGTTTGAATTCCTCTTTCTGTCGACTCAGGGTGTTATAAATCTTTAGCATTGAACGGTTCCGTTTTAATTACGTGTGCGGGATTCGAACGTGATAAATGTGCATTTGGTTTAATACGGTCACCATAAATGGCGACCCTACGAAATACTGTCCGGTTTGTAGGGTCGCCATTTATGGTGACCGAAACAACCTCGCCTAACCAGCCAGCATCAAGCCGGTTATTGTGCCGTATTTTTCTGACTTGTGCATCGCTCGGTTGCCAACTGCCGTCCGGTTACTGACGCGTTATTGGAAATTGTGATATAAGAAGCGTCTACAAAAATGCCCCGCCGCCTTGCAGGCGCGGCAGCGACACTGACGACAACCTTGACAGGAAGAAAATAATGGTCACTTTCCAGACGAACCATGGCGATATCGTAATTAAAACTTTCGATGACAAAGCGCCGGCTACCGTGAAGAACTTCCTGGAATACTGCGCGGAAGGTTTTTACGATAACACTATCTTCCATCGCGTAATCAACGGTTTCATGATTCAGGGCGGCGGTTTTGAGCCTGGCATGAAGCAGAAAGATACCAAAGCAGACATCCGCAACGAAGCGAACAACGGCCTGAAAAACACCAAAGGCACCCTGGCGATGGCGCGTACTCAGGCTCCACACTCTGCCACTGCCCAGTTCTTCATCAACGTGGCAGACAACGACTTCCTGAACTTCCGTGACGAAAGCCTGCAAGGCTGGGGTTACTGCGTGTTCGCAGAAGTGGTTGAAGGCATGGACGTGGTTGAGAAAATCAAAGCGGTGAAAACCGGCCGCAGCGGCATGCATCAGGACGTTCCGGTTGAAGACGTTGTCATCCAGAAAGTGACTGTTAGCGAGTAATGTCGCGCACGCTGTTTATCGCAGATCTGCATCTGTGTAATGAAGAACCGGCAATTACTGCCGGTTTTCTGCATTTTTTGCAGGGAGAAGCGCGTTCCTGCGATGCGCTTTACATCCTCGGCGATCTGTTTGAAGCCTGGATCGGCGACGACGATCCTAATCCGCTGCATCAGCAAATCGCTGCGGCGCTCAAAGCCTTGCCGGTACCGAAATTCTTCATCCACGGTAATCGCGATTTCCTGCTCGGCCAGCGTTTTGCGCATGCCTCTGGCATGACGCTTCTGCCGGAAGAAAAGGTGCTCGATCTCTACGGATATCGCGTGTTGATCATGCACGGCGATACCTTGTGCACCGACGATGAAGGCTATCAGCGATTCCGCGCCAAAGTGCATCAGCGCTGGTTGCAGCGTCTGTTCCTCGCGTTGCCGCTGCGTCTGCGTATGCGCATTGCCGCGCGTATGCGCAATGGCAGCAAGCAGGCGAATCAGCATAAATCGGTCAGCATCATGGACGTTAATCAGTCCGCAGTGGAAGCTGCGATGACGCGCCTACAGGTGCCGATTTTGATTCACGGCCACACGCATCGTCCCGCCATTCACCCCTTCACGCTACACGGCGGAAACGCCCAGCGCGCGGTGCTCGGTGCCTGGCATGAGAACGGATCGATGATTCAGCTTGATGCCAGCGGCGTAAGCCTGATCGAATTCCCCTTCTGAAATCCGGGCATCAATGCCCGTTTTCCGCCTACGCAACCGTTTTCCTTGCTGCCATCTCATGCTATTCTCTGTGCCCTTCTTCGCCTGCCCGCCCGGCCAGGTTCGTTTGCATATTCACAGGAGTTGACCGCATGTCATCCAACGCCGCCCCGGCCCGTATCGCCATTGTCATGGGTTCCAAAAGTGACTGGGCTACCATGCAGTTCGCCGAGGAAATTCTTAACAGCCTGGATGTTCCCTTCCACGTTGAAGTGGTCTCAGCTCACCGTACGCCCGACAAACTGTTCAGCTTCGCGGAAACCGCCGCCGACAACGGTTTTCAGGTGATCATCGCCGGTGCTGGCGGTGCCGCCCATTTGCCGGGCATGCTGGCCGCGAAAACGCTGGTGCCGGTGCTGGGCGTGCCAGTGCAAAGCGCGGCGCTGAGCGGCGTCGATAGCCTTTACTCCATCGTGCAGATGCCGCGCGGTATTCCGGTTGGAACGCTGGCGATTGGTAAAGCCGGTGCCGCCAACGCCGCCCTGCTGGCCGCGCAGATTCTGGCGATCCACGACAGCGCGCTGTCATCACGCATCGCCAACTGGCGTCAGACGCAGACTGATGAAGTGCTGAACAACCCGGATCCGCGGGAGGACGCATGAAGCCGGTTTGCGTATTAGGAAATGGTCAGTTAGGCCGCATGCTGCGCCAGGCGGGTGAACCGCTGGGCATCGCGGTGTATCCGGTGGGTCTGGATGCGGAGCCTTCTGCGCTGCCGATCGCCGAAAGCGTGATCACCGCTGAGATTGAGCGCTGGCCGGAAACCGCGTTAACCCGCGAATTGGCGAGCCATCCGGCCTTTGTGAATCGCGATATTTTCCCGCGTCTGGCCGATCGTCTGACGCAAAAACAGCTGCTCGATCATCTGAACCTCGCCACCGCGCCGTGGCAGCTGCTGGCCGATAAAGCCGAGTGGCCAAACGTGTTCAGCACCTTGGGCGAACTGGCGATTGTTAAGCGTCGTACCGGCGGCTATGACGGCCGCGGTCAGTGGCGTTTGCGCGCCAACGAAACCGATGCGCTGCCGGATGAGTGCTACGGCGAATGCATCGTTGAGCAAGGCATTAATTTCAGCGGCGAAGTGTCGCTGGTCGGCGCGCGTGGACACGATGGCAGTACGGTGTTTTATCCGCTGACGCATAACCTGCATCAGGACGGCATTCTGCGCACCAGCGTGGCTTTCCCGCAGGCCGATGCCGCACAGCAACAGCAGGCAGAAGCGATGCTCAGCGCCATTATGCATGAGCTGAAGTATGTTGGCGTGATGGCGATGGAGTGTTTCATTACGCCAGAAGGTCTGCTGATCAACGAGTTAGCACCGCGCGTGCACAACAGCGGTCACTGGACGCAGAATGGCGCGTCCATCAGCCAGTTCGAACTGCATCTGCGTGCGGTTTTGGGTTTGGCGCTGCCAAAACCGGTGGTGTTTGCGCCGTCGGTGATGGTGAATCTGATTGGTACCGATGTGAATCTGGCGTGGCTGCAGCAGCCGCTGGTGCATCTGCATTGGTACGACAAAGAGGTGCGCGCCGGCCGCAAGGTTGGGCATCTTAATCTGACCGATAGCGATCATGGGCGTCTGGCGTCAGCGCTGAATGCGCTGGTGCCGCTGCTGCCGGAAGTGTATGCGAGCGGGATTGCGTGGGCGGTTGAGAAGCTTTGATTAGCCAGGTCGCCATGAATGGCGACCCTACGTAGATTGATGTGATTTTGCCGAACGCGCATTCCTGTGGGGTTTTCGTAGGGTGCGCATTAATGCGCTCCTGGTTACGCCACCATCGACAATTTAGGCACTGAAGCTTCTGAACAGCGCCTTCTGTTTTAACAACCGAATGCCCAACCAGGCACCGCATAGCGAGAGCAGCAGCGCGCCGCCGATCGGCAAGGCGATCCACAGCGTCCAGTCTGGCTGCCACGGGAAATCGAAGATCTTGCGCTGCAAGCCCCACAGCGCCGCTTCCGCGCCCAGCGCTGCCGCAATCCCCGACACCACGCCAAGCAGTGCAAACTCGCACCATAATGTGCCGCGCAGCAGGCGCTTGCTGGCACCGAGCGTGCGATAGACCACCAACTCCTGCCGACGCTGACGCATGCCGACCTGAATCTGCGCCAGCAGCAGCAGTACGCCGCACACCGTTACCAGCACCACCATCACTTCCAGCGCCTGACTCACCTGCGTCAGCACCTGACCGATCTGGCGCATCATGCTGCCAATATCCAGCAGGCTCAGCGTCGGGAACGCGCGATTAAGCTGTGCCAGCAGCGCCGGATTGCTCTCCATGCGGAAGCTGGTCAGCCAGGTTTGTGGCTGTTGATCGAGTGCGCCTGGCGGGAAGATAAAGAAGAAGTTCGGCCGCAAACTCTCCCAATCCACCTTGCGCAAACTGGTGATTTTGGCGCTGAACTGCTGCGTATCGCTGCTGAAGGTTAAGGTATCACCGATTTTCACACCCAGACGATCCGCCAGCTCCACTTCCATCGACACTCCACCCGCCTGCGGCGGCCAGTTGCCGGAGATCAGCGGATTGTGATCCGGACGCTCCGCTTGCCACGTCAGATTCAATTCGCGATTTAGCGCGTTATCCAGCTTGGGATCGGCCTCTTTACCGTTTAGCTCGTTCAGACGCGCACGCACAATCGGGTAGAAGGTTTCCGGCTTGAGCTGATGCTCGCTCAGGAAGTCGCGTACCTGTGGCACCTGCTCTTTGGTGATGTTCAGCAGGAAATAGTTCGGGCTATCCGGCGGCAGTTGCTGTTGCCAGCGATCCAGCAGATCGCCGCGCATCACCAGCAGCAGCGCCAGCAACATAAATGACAGCGAAAACGCCGCCAGTTGGCTGAGCGTCATCGCCGGTTGACGCAGCAGGCGGTTAATCGCCAGGCGCAGCGCCAGATTACGCACCACCAGCCGACGCAGCAGCAGCAAGGTGCCCCAGCCGAGTAACGCCAGCAGCAGCGCCAGCATCACCACGCCCGCCAGCAGCGCCCACAGCATTTTGCTGCCGCCCATCAGCAGCGCCAGCAAGCCAATTACCACCAACGCCATCGCGGGCAGATAGATGCGCAGCGGCCAAACGTTCGCCACCGCATCCCGGCGCAGTACGCGTAGCGGTTGCGTTGCCATCAGCAAGCGATACGGACGCAAACCCACCAGCAGCGAAATCACAAACATCGCGCCAATCGCCCACAGCCACGGCCAGAAACTCGCCGCAGGCAGCGCGCCTGGCAGCACCGGCTTCAGCATCAGCAGCAGAATCACTTCAATGCCCTGCCCCAACGCGCTACCGACAATCGCCGCCAGCAGCAGCACCGCCAGCCATTGACCGATGATCAGCCGCTGCAGCGCCTTACGCGTTGCACCCAGCGTTTTCAGCACCGCCACCAAATCGTAGCGGCTGCGGCAGTAATGACTCATCGCCACCGCCACCGCAGCAATCGCCAGCATCAGCGTCAGCAAGGCCGAAAGCAATAAAAATTGCTGCGCGCGCTGCATTGAGCGGCCCAGTGCATCTTCCGAGTTATCAACGCTGATCCAGCGCTGATCGGCTTTTAGCTGCGGCTCGATCCAACTGTCATAGCGCGCCAGCGGTGCCGGTTCGCCGGAGAATTTGTAGCGCCAGCTTAGGCGACTGCCCGGCTGCACCGCGCCAGTTTTCTCCACGTCAGCCAGATTCATCAGCAGACGCGGCGCGGTCTGGAACGGATTGAAGCCGCCATCCGGCTCCTGAATCACTTCACCGGCAATGCGCAGCGTGGTGTCGCCGACATCCACGCTATCACCCACTTTCAGATTCAGCAGCGCCAGCAAACGCGGCGCGGCCAACACCGTGCCCGCTTGAGGGCGCAAGCCCGGCGGATTGGTTTGCAGCGTGCCAAACATCGGATAGGCATCATCCACCGCTTTCACGTCCGCCAGCTGCGGCGTCTCTTGCGCGAAGGTCATGGTCATAAAGTGCAGCTGGCTGCTGACCGATAACCCTTCGTCACGCGCTTTATTCAGCCACGCCTCCGGCGCGGGCGAGGTGGTGCGCAGTGTGCGATCGCCCGCCATAAAGTCGCGGCTCTGCTGGCTTAAGCCTTTCTCCATACGATCGCTGATCGATCCCAACGCCAGCACGCAGGCTACGGCGAGGGTGAGCGCCATCCAGACAATCAGCAGCGAAGGCGAACGCCACTCGCGCCAGAACCAGCGCCAAATCATGACTCCTCCCACAACTTGCCGTCGCGCAGCCGTAAGCGGCGGTCGCAGCGCGCCGCCAGTTGTTCGTCGTGCGTTACCAAAATTAATGTGGTGGCAAAATCGCGGTTGAGGGAGAACAGCAGATCGGCGATACGATCGCCGGTTTTACGGTCGAGGTTGCCGGTGGGCTCATCGGCAAACAGCAGACCGGGACGGCCGCTAAAGGCACGCGCCAGCGCCACACGCTGCTGCTCGCCGCCAGAGAGTTGTGCCGGCAGATGGTGCAGACGATCTTTCAAGCCCAATAAAGTAAGCAACTCCACCGATTGCGTACGGCTTTCTCTATCGCTGTCGCCACGCAGCAACGCCGGCAACTGCACGTTTTCCAGCGCGTTCAACGTTGGTACCAGCATAAAGGATTGAAATACAAAGCCCACTTCGCGCGCGCGCAGTGCCGCTCGCTGCTCTTCGTTCATGCTGTGCAGCGGCTGGCCAAGCAGATGCACTTCGCCGCTGCTGCCGTCATCCAGTCCGGCCAGAATGCCCAGCAGCGTGGATTTGCCAGAGCCGGACTCACCAATCAGGGCGATGGTCTCAGCTGGTTTGACAACCAGCTCAACTCCGGTAAGGATGGTCAGCTGATGCTCTCCCTGACCGACGGACTTAGTAAGATGATGAACTGCAACAATGTTTTCCGCTGGCATTATCCCTTCCTGTTGTTATTGCTTCTGCTGGTGTCGCGACTCGCCGCCGCCGATACCTTGCTGGTGTTGGGCGACAGCCTGAGCGCCGGGTATCGCATGTCGGCCACGGCGGCCTGGCCGAGCCTGCTGAATAAAGAGTGGCAACAGCAGCCTAAAGTGGTGAACGCCAGCATCAGCGGAGATACCGTAGGCCTTGGGCTGGCACGTTTACCGGGCCTATTAAAACAGCATCAACCCCGCTGGGTGTTAATCGAATTGGGCGGTAACGATGGCCTGCGCGGTTTCCCGCCGCAGAATATCGCCGCCGATCTGACCAAAGTGATCGACGAAGTGAAAGCCGCTAAGGCACAGCCGCTGCTGATGCAGATTCGTCTACCGGCCAATTATGGACGTCGTTATACGGAGGCGTTTAGCGCGATCTATCCGCGCCTGGCACAGCAGTACGACATTCCTCTGGTGCCCTTCTTTATGGAGCAGGTCTACCTGAAGCCGGAGTGGATGCAGCAGGATGGAATTCACCCCAATCCGGATGCTCAGCCGTTTATCGCCAACCTGATGGCGACCGAACTGGCTCCGTTAGTAAAGCATGATTAATGCAGACGCGTGATTTTTAACGGGTAAAAAAATGCAAAGAACTATTCTTATCACCGGCTGCTCGAGCGGCATTGGTTTGGTCGCCGCGAATGACCTTTTATCGCGCGGCTATCGCGTGCTGGCCGCCTGTCGCCGCGCCGACGATGTGGCGCGCATGGAAGCGCTGGGATTTATTGGCGTGCAGCTGGATCTGGATGATGCCGCCAGCGTCGATGCCGCCGCCGATCGCGTGCTGGAACTCACCGATCATCGCCTGCACGCGCTGTTTAACAACGGCGGTTTTGGTCAATATGGGCCGCTCAGTAGCGTTTCGCGTCAGCAGTTAGAGAAGCAGTTTTCCACCAACCTGTTTGGCACCCATCAACTGACCATGCGCCTGCTGCCCGCGCTGCAAGCCAGCGGCAACGGACGTATCGTTAATACCAGCTCGGTGCTGGGACTGATCTCCACGCCGGGACGCGGTGCCTATGCCGCCAGCAAATGGGCGCTGGAAGCCTGGAGCGATGCGCTGCGTCTCGAAGTGCGCGACTCAGGCGTGCGCGTCAGCCTGATTGAGCCGGGCCCGATCAGCACCCGTTTCACCGATAACGTGCATCAGGGCCAGCAGGATAAACCGGTGCGCAATCCGGGCATCGCCGCGCGTTTTACCCTGCCGCCAGAAGCGATTCTGCCGAAGCTGCACCACGCGTTAGAGAGCAAACATCCGCGTCTGCGCTATCCGGTGACGCTGGTCGCCTGGGCGATGAGTCTGCTGAAACGTCTGCTGCCAGGTTGGATACTGGATCGCATTTTGCGCAGCAACTAAGCTGCAACGCAGAATCAAACTTGAACCGGGGCAGCTTGCCCCCATATCCTCAACACACTTTCTGACAAGAGACGTATTCATGTCACACGCTTTGATTATCGACATCAACGAATCCAACCTGCAGCAGACTTTAGAACAGTCGATGCAGCTACCGGTGCTGTTTTATTTCTGGTCCGAACGCAGTCAGCACTGTCTGGAACTGACGCCGGTGCTGGATCGCCTGGCGCAGGAGTATGCCGGTCAGTTTATTTTGGCGAAGCTGGATTGCGATAAAGAGCAGATGGTGGCATCGCAATTTGGCCTGCGCTCCATTCCAACCGTTTACCTGTTCCAGAACGGTCAGCCGGTGGATGGCTTCCAGGGACCGCAGCCGGAAGAGGCGATTCGCGCCCTGCTGCAAAAAGTGTTGCCGCGTGAAGAAGAAGTTAAAGCGCAGCAGGCGATGCAATTGATGCACGAAGGCAAACCACTTGAAGCGCTGCCGCTGCTGAAAGACGCCTGGCAGCTGAGCAACAAAAACAGCGAAATTGGTTTCCTGCTGGCGGAAGTGCTGATCACTCTGAATCGCAGCGACGAAGCCGAAACCGTGTTGGATGCGGTGCCGCTGCAGGATCAGGACACGCGCTATCAGAGCCTGGTTTCACAAATCGACCTGTTAAAGCAGGCCGCCGATACACCAGAAATTCAGCTGTTGCAGGAGCAGTTAGCCAGCGATCCAACCAATGCCGAGCTGGCTGCTAAACTGTCGTTACAGCTGCATCAGGTTGGCCGCAATGAGGAGGCGCTGGAGTTGTTGTTCAGCTTCCTGAAAAGCGATCTCAGCGTCGGTGACGGCCAGGTGCGTAAAATGTTCCAGGAGATTTTGGCCGCACTCGGCACCGGCGACACCCTCGCCACGCGCTATCGCCGCCAGCTTTACTCGCTGCTGTACTGATCGGTACCGCGCGTTAAACGGGCCGAACGACTCGGCCCGACAATCTGACAGCCAGGAGGTTATATGTTAACGGTAATTCCCGTCATCATTGTGCTCGCACTCGTTACCGTGTGGGCCGGTGTAAAAATTGTTCCACAAGGTTATCAGTGGACGGTAGAGCGCTTTGGCCGTTATACCAAAACGCTGGAGCCAGGCCTCAATCTGCTGGTGCCGTTCATGGATCGTATTGGTCGCAAAATCAATATGATGGAACAGGTGCTTGATATCCCTTCGCAGGAAATTATCTCCAAAGACAACGCCAACGTCACTATTGATGCGGTGTGCTTTATCCAGGTTGTCGATCCGGCGCGCGCCGCCTACGAAGTCAGCAATCTTGAACTCTCGATCCTCAATCTGACCATGACCAATATCCGCACCGTGCTCGGCAGCATGGAACTGGATGAAATGCTGTCGCAGCGCGACAACATCAACACGCGTCTGCTGCATATCGTCGATGAAGCCACCAATCCGTGGGGCGTGAAAATCACCCGTATCGAAATCCGCGATGTGCGACCGCCGCAAGAGTTGATTGCCGCAATGAACGCGCAGATGAAGGCGGAACGTACCAAACGCGCCGACATCCTTGCCGCCGAGGGGGTACGTCAGGCAGCGATTTTGCGCGCCGAAGGTGACAAGCAGTCGCAGATCCTCAAAGCGGAAGGTGAACGCACCTCCGCCTTCCTGCAAGCCGAAGCGCGCGAGCGTCAGGCGGAAGCGGAAGCCACGGCAACGCGCATGGTCTCCGAAGCGATAGCCGCCGGCGATATTCAGGCGGTGAACTACTTCGTGGCGCAGAAATACACCGACGCACTGCAAAAAATCGGCGAAGCCAACAACAGCAAAGTGGTGATGATGCCGCTGGACGCCAGCAGCCTGCTCGGTTCAATTGCCGGTATCAGTGAGTTGCTGAAGGAGAGCCGGACGGAGCGCCGACCATGATCCTGATGGAGCTGATTGCGCATCCACATTGGTTCTGGCTGACGTTGGGCGGCCTGCTGCTGGCCGCCGAAATGCTCGGCACCAGCGGTTATCTGTTGTGGAGTGGCTTAGCCGCCGTCGCGGTGGCGCTGATTGAATGGTTGTTTCCCATTTCATGGACCAGCCAGGGCATTGTGTTTGCGGTGATGACGCTGCTCAGCGCGTTTTTCTGGCATCGTTGGATGCGCTATCGCGAATCGTCGCAGGTCGCCAACACGCTTAACCAACGCGGCAACCAGTTAATGGGCATGCAGCTGACGCTGGATAACGCGCTGAAAAATGGCCTTGGTCACGTGCGCATCGGCGACAGCAGCTGGCGCGTGCAGGCGGATAGCGATCTGCCAGCGGGTACGCCAGTGATTGTCACCGGCGTGGTCGGCATTACGCTGATGATTCAGCCGCGCTTTCCATCGGCCTGATGGCAGCAACCGGCCAGATGATTGATGATCGGGCACTCGGCGCTGTCATCGCCGGGACAAGCTTCCGCCAGCTTCAGCAAGCGCGCGCGCATCGCATGTAACTCTTCAATGTGCGCAGCAATCTCGTCGGCTTTCTGCAAGGTGCGCGCTTTCACATCGGCGCTGTGGCGCGCGGGATCGTTGAACAGCGTCACCAGTTCACGGCACTCTTCCAGCGTAAATCCCACCTGACGCGCCTGACGCAGCAGATTCAGCTCATCAATATGATGCGCCGCATAATGACGATAACCATTGTCGCTGCGCGACGGCGGCGTCACTACGCCCTTCTCTTCGTAGAAGCGGATCGCTTTGCTGGTGAGTCCGGTTTTTTTTGCCACATCGCTGATGTTCATTTTTCCCCCTTGACCTTCCATTCAGGGGAAGGTTTAGGCTTTAGTTCTAATGCAAATTTTGCATGCAGTCAAAATCATTACCTGAGGAGTTAACCATGTCACATACCCAACTGCTGGCGCTGGACGGCTTGTCCTGCGGCCACTGCGTTAAACGCGTTAAAGAAGCGCTGGAGCAGCGCAGCGATGTTGAACAGGCCGACGTCACGCAGCAAGAAGCGCGCGTGACCGGTGCGGCGAGCGCCAGCGATTTGATCGCCACGGTTGAACAAGCCGGTTATCACGCGGTGCTGAAAGACGGCGCAGCCAGCCCAAAGCCTGATCCGTTGACAGCTACAGAGCCGCCGCCGGAGGCGCTGACAACGGAGTCGCAACCGGCACCATCCACTGAAGCCGATCTTCCTGTGCATCACTTACTGATTGGCGGCATGAGCTGCGCCAGCTGCGTGAGTCGCGTGGAACAGGCGCTGCAAAAGGTGCCGGGCGTCAGTCAGGCACGCGTCAATCTCGGTGAGCGCAGCGCGCTGATCATGGGCGATGCAAGTGCCGAAGCGCTGGTGAGCGCTGTCGATCAAGCCGGTTATTCCGCCGAAGTGATCGATGACGAACAAACCCGGCGCGAACGCCAGCAGGTTAGCGCGCAGCAAGCCATGCGCCGCTTTAGCTGGCAATCGGCGCTGGCGTTGCTGCTCGGCGTGCCGATGATGATTTGGGGCATGCTCGGCGACAACATGATGCTGAGCGCAGATAACCAAACGCTGTGGCGCACGCTTGGCGTCATCACCTTGCTGGTGATGGTGGTTGCCGGTGGGCACTTCTATCGCAGCGCGTGGCGCAGTTTGCGTCACGGCACCGCCACCATGGACACGCTGGTGGCGCTGGGAACTGGCGCGGCGTGGCTCTATTCGATGAGCGTTGCCCTATGCCCCGAATTCTTCCCGCATCAGGCGCGTCATCTCTATTTCGAAGCCAGCGTGATGATCGTTGGTCTGATCAATCTCGGCCACGCGCTGGAGCAGCGCGCCCGCCAGCGCGCCTCGAAGGCACTGGAACGTCTGCTGGATTTAACCCCGGCGCAGGCGCGGGTTATCAGCGATCAGGGTGAAACGCTGTTGCCGCTCAGCGAGGTTCAGTCCGGCATGACGCTGAAGCTGGTCACCGGCGATCGTGTGCCGGTGGACGGTGACGTCGCCAGCGGCGAAGCCTGGCTGGATGAAGCGATGCTGACCGGTGAAGCGGTGCCGCAGGCCAAACAGCCGGGCGATAAAATTTTTGCTGGTACGCTGGTGCAAGACGGCACGCTGCACTTTGTGGCGCGAGCCACCGGCAGCCACACCACGCTGGCGCGCATCATCAATCTGGTGCGTCAGGCGCAAAGCAGCAAACCGGATATTGGCCGGCTGGCCGATCGCATCTCTGCGGTATTTGTACCGGTGGTGGTGGCGATTGCGCTGCTAAGTGGTTTGATTTGGTTTCTGGCGGGTCCGCAGCCGCAGCTGGCTTACACGCTGGTGATTGTGACGACAGTGCTGATCATCGCCTGCCCTTGCGCTTTAGGTTTAGCCACGCCGATGTCGGTGATTGCAGGCGTCGGACGCGCCGCAGAGCTGGGCGTACTGGTGCGTGACGCCGATGCGCTGCAGCGGGCCAGCGAAGTCGATACCATTGTGTTTGATAAAACCGGCACCCTGACGCGCGGCACGCCGCAGGTCAGCGATGTGGTGCTGTATGGCGATTGGAATCGCGAGCAGGTACTGAGCGCGGCGGCGCAGATGGAGCAAGGCTCCAGCCATCCGCTGGCTAAAGCGATCCTCGATGCTGCGCCAGCGGTGAACGCCGAAGCGGTTAAGCAATTTCGTACAATACGCGGCAAAGGTATCAGCGCTACAGTGGCCGACAGAACGCTGCTGCTGGGAAATCAGGCGCTGCTGGATGAGCAGCAGATTGATTATCGCGCCGCGCAGGCCGACATCGAACGCTTCGCCGCACAAGGCGCAACGCCGGTGCTGCTGGCCGATAATCAGCAGCTACTGGGATTGATCGCACTGCGAGACAGCTTACGTCCGGAGAGCAAAGCGGCGCTGCAGCGTCTGCATCAGCAAGGTTATCGCCTGATTATGCTGACCGGCGATCACCAGAAAACTGCGCAGGCGATCGCCGCCGAAGCGGGTATTGATGAAGTGATTGCCGGCGTGTTGCCGGATGGCAAAGCGCAGGCGATAACGCAGCTACAGCAGCAAGGTCGCAAAGTGGTGATGGTCGGCGATGGCATCAATGATGCACCCGCACTGGCGCAAGCCGATGTCGGCATTGCGATGGGCGGCGGCAGCGATGTGGCAGTAGAAACCGCCGCCATGACGCTGATGCGTAACGATCTGCACTGCGTCGCCGATGCGCTGTCGATCTCCAGCGCCACGCTGCGCAATATGCGGCAAAACCTGTTGGGTGCTTTTATTTACAACAGCCTGGGGATTCCGATTGCGGCGGGCGTGCTCTATCCATTTACCGGCATGCTGCTGAGCCCGATTGTCGCGGGCGCGGCGATGGCGCTGTCATCAATTACCGTGGTGAGCAACGCCAACCGATTGTTGCGCTTCAAACCCGCGCAACGGCAATAGCCATTACAGCCCTGTTTTTCATCGGATGAAATCGCTAGCATGGTTTTTTGCCTTAAAAAGGACAGGGAATGAGACACGGTCTGTGGCACAGCATCCAACAACGGATCGCGACCCTTTTCCCGGCCAGTTACAGCTGGCCGGCGATGGATATTCAGCTGGGCGATCGTCGTTTGCATCTGGCGGGCAGCATTCACATGGGCACGCGCGATATGCAGCCGCTGCCTGCCGGGCTGTTGCGCCAGCTGCATAAAGCCGACGCGCTGATTGTCGAAGCCGATATCACTCAAGGCGGATCGCCGTTCAGCAATGATGATGAACATCCGCCGCTGGCTATGCGACTCGACGATGAGGTGCTACAGCGTCTGCAGGCCTTATGCGATGAACTTTCGCTGTCATTGAACCTGTTCGATACGCTGCCGTTCTGGCAGATCGCGCTGATGTTGCAGGCGCAACAGGCGCAGCGGCTGGGATTGCGTCCGCAGTTTGGTATCGATTATCAGCTGTTGCAGGCGGCCAAAGCGGCCAACAAACGCGTTATCGAGCTGGAAGGTCCGGAAACGCAGATCGCCCTGCTGAAATCGCTGCCGCAGGATGGTTTGCCGCTGTTGCTGGATACGCTGGAACATTGGCACACCAACGCGCGTCTGCTGCAAACCATGATCAGCTGGTGGCTGGATGCGCCGCCCACGCAGCAACCTGTGGCGTTGCCCACCACTTTTAGCAGCGAGCTGAACGACACACTGATGCGCAATCGTAATCAGCATTGGCGCGAGTTGCTGCTGGCGTTACCGAAAGGGCGCTATGTGGTGGCGGTAGGCGCGCTACATCTTTATGGCGATGATAATTTGCCGGATTTGCTGAAGGGTTAACGTATTGGTCGCCATAAATGGCGCCCCTACAAAAACGCACCAAACATCCGTAGGGTCGCCATTAATGGCGACCCTACATTCCAGATGTGCTCAAAATACAAAAAAAGAAGGCCAATAATGATATTGGCCCGTCAAAGAGGAATTTGTTTATGATTTTGGTTATCACCAACAATCTCTTGCTGGCGCGGGCCAATTCTCGCGCAAAGTTCAGAATTTCGCCACTGTTTTTCCATCAAAACTGAAATAAGAATTTTCCTAACAAGGACCGATCATGACGCCTGCGGTAAAACTTCTGGAAAAACAAAAAGTCACCTTTACCCTGCATCCGTACGACCACGATAGCCATGAAACCAATTTTGGTGACGAAGCGGTGCGTAAGCTTAATCTTGATGCGCGTCAGGTATTCAAAACCTTGCTGGTGTCGCTCAACGGCGATGCCAAAGCGTTGGCGGTTGCGGTGACGCCAGTCTCAACCCAGCTGGATCTAAAAAAGGTCGCCAAAGCGCTGGGCGCGAAGAAAGCGGATATGGCTGATCCGCAGCTGGCACAGCGCGTAACCGGTTATCTGGTGGGCGGCATCAGCCCGTTAGGACAGAAAAAACGTCTGCCAACGGTGATCGATCAGCAAGCGGCGGAGTTTGCCACCATCTTTATCTCCGGCGGCAAACGCGGCTTGGATCTGGAGCTGGCCGCACAAGATTTGTCTCGCCTGCTGGACGCGCCGCTGGCCGACATCGCGCGGCGCGATTAATCAGGCTGCTGGGCGCAGAGTTGATCGATCATCCAGCGCCCGGCCGGTCCCGGCGGATTACGTCGTGACCACACTACATCAACCGCAATATGCTGCGGCCAGCCCGGCACCGGCAACTCCTTCAACACCTGATGCCCAAATTGCTCCACCAGCCAGCGCGGCAATATACTCCAGCCAAAACCCTGCTCCGCCATCTCCAACAGCAACAAATAAGATGGCGCCGACCACACGCGTCCGGCGGGCAAAGGGTCGCGATTTTGCACCCAGGTATTGAGCCGCAGTTGCCGTAATTCGCCCAACTGCTCGTCACTCACCAGCTCCATCTGCGCTAAAGCATGATCCTGATGCAGATAGATCGCCATCTGCGCGCCGACCTGCAATCGCGCCATCGCCAAATCGGTCGGCAGCTTCGGCTGCGCCCGCACCACGCCAAGATGCACGCGTCCAGCCTGTAGCAGATCGAGTACATCTTCATCCTCGGCGATCATGCATTCGAAGGCGATCTCGGGATAAAGCTCAGCAAAACGGGTGAGCAAAGTGACGTGATGATCGGCTTGCCAGAAGTCGGAAATTGCCAGACTCAGACGCGGTTCGACGCCATCGGTAAGACATTCTGCCAGTTCGTCCAGCCGCTGACTGGCCGCCAGAATTTGCTGCACCTGCGCAAAGGCGCGCTGACCATATTCGGTTAATACCGGATTACGTCCGCTGCGATCAAACAGCGTGAAACCGAGATCATCTTCCAGATTCGCGATCGCGTTACTGATGGTGGACTGGCTTTTAGCCAACGCGCGCGCCGCCGCCGAAAAGGAGCCACTGGCCACGGTTTGCACAAACGCCTCCAGGGATTCCGGGGAATACTTCATGGTGAACCATCGCTTTTATCGATAGGTGATCATTTTATCTTAGCATCACACAGTGCGAAAATGCGGGTTATCACTAATAAGGAGGTTTATATGCGTACCCGTTCGCTGAAAGAACGTTTTTGTCATGCCGCAGGCTTTGAAGGGTTGGCACTTATCACTGTTGCGCCGCTGGCTGCCTGGATCATGGAGAAACCGCTGTTTCAGATGGGCGCGCTGGCGATTATGCTGTCGACCGTCGCCATGCTGTGGAACATGATCTATAACAGCGGTTTTGATCGCATCTGGCCGCCGCAGGTCAAACGCGGATTCGGTTTGCGCGCGATGCATGCGCTGGGCTTTGAAGGCGGGTTTATCCTGATCGGCTTGCCTATTGCCGCCTGGATGCTGAATATTTCGCTGCTGGAAGCCTTTGTGCTGGAAGTGGCGTTCTTCCTGTTCTTCCTGCCCTACACCATGGTTTACAACTGGATGTGGGATAAGTTGCGCCACCGTTGGGTGACGCAGAAATCCTGTCAGGCGTGATGTGCATCAGGAAAGAGGTCGCCATGAATGGCGACCTTACGTGCGCAGAGTTCAATGTTGCTGTGCGGCGCGCGGCCAGATCCACGCCAGAATCATCTGCGGATAGCTTGGCTTGCGTTGCTTCTCCTGCGCTTTGTTGCGCTCTTCAATTTCCGCTGCCGTCAGATGCACAATCCCGCTCGGTTGATAATCACTCACTTTTAAAGGCGAATGCTGGCTGACGTAGTCACGCAGCACATCCGCATCGCGCTGTCCGCTGTTGCTGAAACCGGCATGGGTTTCCATGTTCGGATAGCCGTCGCCGCCGCTGGCGTTAAAGCTGTTGGTCGCCATGCGGTAGGTTTTATCTTTTTGCAGCGGTTCGCCGTTAATCTTCACGTCGCTGACGCCTTTGCCATCCGCCACCAGACTGATGTTGCTGAACTGCGCGAAGCCGCCGGAATCGACTTTGATATTGGCCACCGTCGCCAGATAACTCAGCAGTTCATTGCCGCTCATCGTAACTGAGACCACCTGATTGCCGAACGGCTGTACTTGCAGCAAATCGCGCCAGCTGAGATTGCCCTGCGCCAGCGAAGTACGAATGCCGCCGCCGCTCATTACCGCAAAGTCCGCTTTGGTTGCCGCCATTTGCGCGCGCAAAATCAGCTGCCCGAGGTTAGTTTGCTCGAAGCGTACTTTGTCGCGCTCGCCGACAAACACGCCGTCGCTACTGCCGACTTTAACATCCAGCTTCTTGCCGGCACGCAGTTGGAAAGGCGTTAACAGCTTCATCATCGCGCTGTTCGGCGGGATCTGTTCCTGCCAGGTGAGCCAGGATTCGCTGCCATCAAGATTCTTCACTTTGTGCTTGAGGTTGACCGGGATCAGCTGGTAATTCTCCAGCGTCAGCTCGCCATTGCGGAAGGTGAAGTCGCCGCGTCCAACAAATTTGCCCCACTCTTTCGCCTGCATGATCCACACGCCGTTTTGACGATCCGGCTGGCAAGGCTGGCCCGGCTGATAATCTTTTACGCTAACGTTCTCTTTCTCCATGCACACCGCATCCTGCGAATGTCCACCAATGATCACGTTGATGGTGCCCGGCGGCAGGCTGCGCGCCAGCTCCACGTCACCCGGCGCATTGCTGCCATGCTGGCCGTCGTCGTAATGGCCCATGTGCGTCAGCGCGATGATCACGTCAGGCTTTTCGCTGGCGCGTAATTCCGCCACCGCTTTTTCGGTCTCTTTCACCGGATCGCGAATATCTATCGTCGCAATGTTTTCTGGATTGGAGATACGCAGCGTGTCGGTGGTGGTCAGGCCGATCACCGCAATCTTCAGCCCCATGCGGTTAAAGGTCGCCCACGGCTTGAATAAGCGCGTATCGGTACCTTTTTGATAGATGTTGGCCGAAAGGAAAGGAAACTTAGCCCACTTCTGCTGCTTTTGCAGCACGCTAAGCGGTTTATCGAATTCGTGGTTACCCAACGCCATCGCGTCATAGCCCACCAGGTTCATGCCGCGAATGTCGGGTTCAGCATCCAGCATGTCTGACTCGGGCACGCCGGTGTTCACATCGCCCGCCGACAGAATCAGCGCGCCGCCGCCTTTGGCCTGCACATCATAGCGCTGTTGATCCATCAGGGTTTTCTGCGCGGCGAGGCCATATTCGCCCTGCGCGTTGGTCCAGTAGCGACCGTGATGATCGTTGGTATGCAGAATACTAAAACGATAACTGCGATCCGTTTGCCACGCCTGCGCCAGCATCGGCAGCAGTAACACTGTCAGCGCCAGCCAGCGCCCCTTTCGCGGTGATAAAAACAAAGCCGATCTCCTTATTCTGCGTTTTTCCACTGAGCGGTGGACTTAATGTGCGTTATCGCCCTTCTGTTTCGCACAGATGGCTGGCTAACTCAAGATGAAACTGGCAAAGCATCAATCAAACAAGCTGCAAAACCGCCTGGCGCTTAATTGGATAACCCAATTCTACGTTTGGCGGCGACTTTATCGACTTAGGACCGCTTTAACCGCAACAACACCTGCTGCGAAGCCAGTTTCCCGTCGCAACTATTTTTCCGCGCCACCCTTCATTCTGCGTATTTCCAGCCGATATAGTGAGATAACTGACGAAAATGGAGCTTCAGCTGCGTTTTAGTCTCATTTTTTCAATTTAGTGCGTTTTTACCGCTCAAATGTTTAAACGCGGTAAGTGATTGTGCATTACACTAGGTTGTTACAAGCGGATACATTTGCACACAAGGAGACAGGCATGCATCACACCACACCGTTGATCACTACCATTGTCGGGGGGCTGGTCCTCGCATTTCTCCTTGGTATGCTGGCAAACCGCCTGCGCATCTCACCGCTGGTCGGATATCTTCTGGCTGGCGTATTGGCCGGCCCTTTCACGCCAGGCTTTGTCGCGGATACCAACCTTGCTCCAGAACTGGCTGAACTCGGCGTAATTCTGCTGATGTTCGGCGTCGGTTTGCACTTCTCGCTGAAGGATTTGATGTCGGTAAAGTCTATCGCCATTCCTGGCGCCATCGCGCAAATCGCCGTGGCAACGCTGCTGGGAATGGGACTTTCCTGGACAATGGGCTGGTCGTGGATGACTGGTCTGGTATTTGGTCTGTGTCTTTCCACTGCCAGTACCGTGGTGCTGCTGCGCGCGCTGGAAGAGCGTCAGCTGATTGATAGCCAACGCGGGCAAATCGCCATTGGCTGGTTGATCGTGGAAGATTTGGTGATGGTGCTGACGCTGGTGCTGCTGCCAGCGATTGCGGGCATGCTGGAACAAGGCAACGCCAGCCCAACGCTGCTGTTGTGGGATCTGCTGCTGACCATCGGTAAGGTCGTCGCCTTTATGGTGCTGATGATGGTGGTAGGCCGTCGCGTGGTGCCGTGGATTCTGGCAAAAAGTGCCGCGACCGGTTCGCGTGAGCTGTTTACCCTTGCGGTGTTAGCGCTGGCGCTCGGTATCGCCTTCGGCGCCGTTGAATTCTTTGACGTCTCCTTCGCACTCGGCGCCTTCTTTGCCGGCATGGTACTGAACGAATCTGAACTCAGCCACCGCGCGGCGCATGACACCTTGCCGCTGCGTGATGCGTTCGCCGTGCTGTTCTTTGTGTCGGTCGGCATGCTGTTTGACCCAATGATCCTGATCGAACAGCCGCTGGCTGTATTGGGCGCGCTCGCGATTATCGTACTGGGCAAATCAATTGCCGCCTGGCTGCTGGTAACGCTGCTTGGCCATTCACGTCGTACCGCGATGACCATTTCGGTGAGCCTGGCGCAGATTGGTGAATTCGCCTTTATTCTGGCCGGTCTCGGCATCTCGCTCGGCATGCTGAGCGAGGAAGGGCGCAATCTGGTGCTGGCGGCGGCGATTCTCTCCATCATGCTTAACCCGATTCTGTTCAGCGTGCTGGAACGTTATCTCGACAAAACCGAGACCATCGAAGAGCAGACGCTGGAAGAAGCGATCGAAGAAGAGAAGCAGATTCCGGTGGATATCTGCAATCACGCGGTGCTGGTTGGTTATGGCCGTGTCGGCAGCCTGCTGGGGCAAAAACTGTTGGAAGCGGATGTGCCGCTGGTGGTGGTTGAGAACTCGCGCCCGCGCGTTGAAGCACTGCGCGAGCAAGGAATCAAGGCGGTGCTGGGCAATGCGGCGCGCGTCGATACCATGGATCTCGCCCGTCTCGACTGCGCCCGCTGGCTGCTGCTAACCATTCCAAATGGCTACGAAGCCGGTGAAGTGGTGACGGCGGCGCGCGAGAAGCGTCCGGACATTGAGATTATTGCGCGTGCGCATTATGACGATGAAGTGACCTACATTATGGAGCGCGGCGCGAATCGCGTGGTGATGGGCGAGCGTGAGATCGCCAACAGCATGTTGCATGTGCTGGAAGAAGAGATTGCGCAGAACCCGATTGTGCGTGAGTGCCCGATTTAAGTGAGTGCGGTCTTTGGGAAGGTCGCCATTAATGGCGACCCTACGTTTTATCTGTCCCAGTATGACTCTTCTAAGCTGTCTTCCCGCTCCGGCAGGCCGCGCGTCAGACGCGGTGAATGCTGATTCAGCACCTGATAACTTACCCGGTTGGCGTATTTACACACCTGTGCCAGTGACGAATAGGTCAGGTAGGCGCGGCCGTGTTTGCTGGAGTTAGGCACTTTTTGGCGGTGGAAGTTGTTGGCGGTGATGTCATGCAGCAGCGCCGCCAGCGCACCATCGCCCGCGCCGTTAGTGTTCATGATCTTCTCTGGCCCGCCCATATAAGGCGCAATATGTGAGAAGATGCGCAGCGGCTGATCGCAATCCTTGTGGCGCATCGCGCGGCTAAATTCATATTGGTTGAATTCAGCCAGCGCGCCCGGCAGCAGCGGATGATTGGTTTTACGTTTGTACTCTTCTTCGGTGAAACCGGCCATGTATAAACCGGTTGGCCCGGCGGTGCACAGCACCAAATCCACCCAATCCAGCGCCATATTCGACGCCAGCAGCGGATCCTGTTCGCCAGTCAGCGCAAAGGCTTCTTCTTCGTTCATCGCCACAATCGACACGTGATCGCGCAGGAAATCGCGCCAGAACTGCGGGTTATCCTGAATCACATATTTGGTACCGAGCGTCAGCACCACCGGCACATTGTGCTTTTTGGCGTATTCGATAGCGCGCAAGGTGGCTTCCGGCATCGGTTCGCCCGGCTGGCAGCGCACCAGATAGGAAGTCAGCACCAGCGCCGATGCGCCTGCAATCACCTCTTCCGGAATGCTGTTGGCCTGCAGCTGGTTCATCAAGCCGGGACTGATGGCGAAAGTACGTTCGCCCTGCTCGCCAATCAGCGTGAAGCAGCGGCCAATCGCGCCATCGACGCCCTGCAGGAAGTTGAGATCCATGCGGCTGGAGGTGTTGCACAGGTAGCGATAAGCGTAGCCGCCGATTTGGATGTTATTGCACATCACGCCGAGCAGCACCGAGCGATCATCCGCCAGCACCGAGTAGTTATGCAGGGTATTTCCGATGGTGCCACCGGCAAATTGATGGCTGATAAGCTCTTCGCGCATCAGCTCGTTGTAGAGCGCCTCGGCGGTGGCATCGTCGATCACCAGCGAGTGACCGGCGCTTAAGCCGTAACGCTGCAGAAAGTCGTCGTCGACTTTAGCTTCAATATCCACCAGCGTCTGGTCGATACCCACTACCCAACTGCCCTCTTCCTGCTCTTGCTGCGTGGCTTGCAGCAGCGGATCGCGCGCGTTGACGGGGAAATAGTGTTTGGATTTGCGTTTGCCGGGAAATTTCATCGAGAGTGCCGTCAGGGAAAATCAGGCAGAGAATGATATCACACTCTCTGCCACACCCTTAACGGCGCGCGTTGACCAGCTGCACCATCATTTCAATGTGTTCAGCATCGTCATTGAGCGCAGGAATGTACTCGAACTTTTCGCCGCCAGCATGCAGGAAGATCTCGCAGTTCTCACCGCTGATCTCCTCGAGCGTTTCAAGGCAATCCGCCGCAAAGCCCGGACTCATAACCTGCACGTGCTTGATGCCTTTCGCCGGCAAGCTCTTCATGGTTTCGTCGGTGTACGGCGTCAGCCACGGCTCGCGACCAAAGCGCGACTGGAAGGTCATCATGATCTTGTGCGGCGCAATACCCAATGCCGCGGCCAGCGCATCGGTGGTGTCTTTGCAGCGCAGCGGATAATCATCGCCTTCATTGGCAAAACGCTGCGGAATGCCGTGATACGACAGCACCAGCAGATCCGGTTCGCCATGCAGCGCAAACGAGCGCTCCACCGAGGCTTTCAGCGCGGCAATGTAAGCCGGATGCTCTGCATAATCGCGGATAAACGCCACTTCCGGCAGTGAACGCAACGGTTTAAAGCTGGTGGCTAAGCCGTCCCAAACTGCGGCAACCGTCGAGCAGGAGAACTGCGGATAGAGCGGCAGCACGATGAGTTTGGTCACACCTTGATCCAGCAAGCGCTTTAACGCGCTGTCGAGGCTTGGCTGGCCGTAGCTCATGCCAAGTTCAACCGGCATATCGAGGCGCTGCGCCAATGCGTCACGTTGACGCTTGCTGAACACCATCAGTGGTGAACCTTCATCCATCCACACGGAAGCATAAAGTTTCGACACGCGTGGCGAACGGAAAGGCACGATGATGAAATTGAGAATCGGCCACCACAATAAGCGCGGTGTATCAACCACTCGTGGATCGCCGAGGAATTGTTTCAGATAGCGTTTAACCGCAGGTGTTGTGGGTGCGTCTGGTGTACCTAAGTTAACCAGCAAAACCCCGGGCTTTTCTTGCCTCATTGTATTTCCTTGATGTCGAAACGAATGGGTCGAATGCAAAATCAGGGGGAAATTGTAGCGGAAATCGAGGGAGGGGAAAGCAATTGCTGCAAAAGGGCCGGACAACCGGCCCCATCAACGCATTAACCGAGAATCGTGGCCAATTGCGTGCTCACTTCAGCGACAGGACGGGTGCCGTCGATTTTGTGATATTCGGTGTTGCCGTCTTGCGCTTCTTTGCCGTAGTAAGCAATCAGCGGCGCGGTCAGCTGATGGTATTCCACCAGACGCTTACGCACGGTCTCTTCCTGATCATCTTTACGCGTGGTCAGCTCTTCGCCGGTCAGGTCATCTTTGCCTTCCACTTTTGGTGGATTGTAAGTGACGTGATAAACGCGGCCCGATGGCGTGTGTACGCGACGACCAACAATACGATCCACAATCAGCTCGTCCGGTACAGCGAACTCCAGCACGTAATCAACCTTGATGCCCGCTTCTTTCATAGCGTCAGCCTGCGGGATAGTGCGTGGGAAGCCATCGAGCAGGAAACCGTTTTTGCAGTCTTCCTGCGCGATACGCTCTTTAACCAGCGCAATCACCAGCTCGTCAGTCACCAGTTTACCGGCATCCATGATCGCTTTTGCCTGTTGGCCCAGTTCCGTACCGGCTTTTACTGCCGCACGTAACATGTCACCGGTGGAGATTTGCGGAATACCGTATTTCTCCATGATGAATTGAGCCTGAGTGCCTTTACCTGCGCCCGGAGCTCCGAGCAGAATAATACGCATTGCGTAATTCCCCTTGCGAATCGCATTGTTCAATCTGAGAAGGCGAAGAACATACCATTATGGCCCGCGCACCACAAGGAAACGGGCGCGCTCGCCATGAAAGGTCTACTTTGACCTGCTTTGTCAGCAAATACCAGCAGAGTGCCCGTTTTTAGGAATCACGGCTAAGCATGAGTGCGTCTTTGAGACGTTTTTTCAGTACAGGCGTGACATTCAGCTGTTTGTTGACGCCGCCGCGTATATCGGCGCGCAGACGTAAACGCGCCTGATCTGGCAGCACCTGAATATCCTGCGGCAATTGACTGGCATTGAGGCCATTCGGCAGCGGAAAAAGCGCAAAGGGTAAACCCGGTTGCTGGATGGAATGCAGGATAAAGGGCGAGTCGAGTGCGATATTTTCCACCATCGCAATATTGAACGGACGCCATTCGCTATCCTCCATCATCGTCAGCGCCTGTTCTGGTGCGTCACGAAGCGCTAATCCCTGCTCAAACAGCCGCAGTTCACTGCGCACCAGCGTGCTGAAATCGGCGGTGCGCAACGCGATCAACACCAGATCGCCGCATAACGCCGCATGACGATCGAGGCGAGCAACAAACAGGCGCGCATCGCTCACCAACCGCTTATGCAACTGCGTGGCAAACGACTCCGACGCATCGGTAACGCCGTGGCTTTGGCATTCGCTTAGCGCCCGCACCCGACCTTGCTGCATATCAACATGATCCACTAACGCAATGTTGCCCGCCGTCATCGGCAAAGTGGGCAGCACGCTGAGTTCGCTGACCGGATGGTGCGAGGCATAGCGCGTTTGATTACGTGATTGTTCCTGACGGAGAAACAGCTGGGAAAGCAGCACCCGTGAGATATGCAAAGAGGGTGCGAAGAAAAGATCGTAGTTTTCAAGCCGGTAATGACGGGAAAGCAAGCCGCGAAGCTTATCGCGCGCCGCCGCCGCCCTGGCAGTAGCAAGTTGTGGAGCCATCGCGTGATAGGTCTCTTATTATTGTGCTGTGTGTGGGAGGTGAAACCTGCGGTGATAGTCGGCGTGAAACACAGAGAGCCTAAGCCGTCAACCCGCCAGAATCTGGGGGAAAGGTTAGGCCAATGCGGCTGGACATTAAAATGATATAAACTGACAATCCCTGTTAGGTTTTTACACAGGGGACGAGTATGACCGCGCTTCCATCGTTACGTGCACTGCACTATTTCCACCAGGCGGCACTGTATAGCAGTTTTAGCGTTGCGGCCGAACGTCTGCATGTGACCCATAGCGCCATTAGCCATCAGGTTCGACAGCTGGAGAGCTGGATGGGGAAGCCGCTGTTTGTGCGCACCAATGGACGCGTCAAATTAACCTCACACGGTGAACGTTTGCTGGTGAGCTGTCAGAAAGCTTTTAGCGAACTCTCAACTACCTGCGAAAGCATCCGTACCGGCATGCGCCATCACCTCAGCGTCTCCTGCGCGCCCAGCTTTCTCTCACAATGGCTGATTCCGCGTATCGCCAGCTTTTATCAGCGCTATCCCGATATAGAAGTGCAGTTTCAGTCGCTGGTGGAGATCGACCAACTGCGCAGCGAGCACACCGATGTGCTGATCCTCAGCGCCGAGCAGTCGCCGGATGACGATATTGATGCCACTTTGATCAGCGATGATTACATCGGCCCGCTGTGCGCCCCGCAGTTTGCTGCCCGTTTTCAGAGCGAGCAGGATCTCGCCTCGCTGCCGTTGCTGCACGCCGATACGCGGCTGCATGCGTGGGCCGAATGGGCGAAAACCAGCGGCGTGCGCGGCAATTACTGGATCGGCAAGCATTTCGATAATTTGACGTTAGGCATTCAGGCAGCGAGAAACGGATTGGGCGTGATTATGGCGCCGCGCTTGCTGGTGCGTCAGGAGTTGAGTGACGGCACCTTGATTGCGCCGCTGGGCTTTGTGCGTGTTGATCGCGCGACGTTGATGATGACCAAGACTTCGCGCCAGCACGATGCGGAGATTACGTTGTTTCGCGATTGGTTGCGGGATCAGGCGCAGATATAAAGCGGATAAAAAAAGGTCGCCATGAATGGCGACCCTACGGGTTTGGTGCGATTACGCCGTCAGCAACTGGTTCATGCGACGGATAAACTGGTTTGGATCGTCGAGCGTACCGCGCTCAGCCAGTAGCGCCTGATCCAACAGCAGCTCAACCCACTCGGCAAAGCGCGTTTCGTCCTGGGTATCGGCCACGCGTTTCACCAGCGTGTGATCCGGATTGATCTCGAAGATGTACTTCACTTCTGGCACATCCTGACCCGCTGCGGCAAACAGTTTCGCCATCTGCGTGGTCATTTCGTTGGCATCGGTGGTGACGATCGCTGGCGTATCGGTGAGACGATGCGTCAGACGCACCTCTTTCACGCGCTCGCCCAGCAGGGTTTTCACGCGCTCAACGAACGGCTCCAGCGCCTTCTCCGCTTCTTTCTGCTCTTCGGTCTCTTCGTCGGCCAGTTTGCTCAGCGAATCATCCGCTTTGCTGACTGACTGGAAGGTTTTTCCGTCGAACTCGGTGAGGTAGCTCATCATCCATTCGTCGATGCGATCGGAGAGCAGCAGCACCTCGATGCCTTTCTTGCGGAACAGTTCCAGATGCGGGCTGCTCTTCGCGGCGGCATAGCTGTCGGCGGTGATGTAGTAAATCTTATCTTGCCCTTCCACCATGCGCGTCAGGTAGTCGTCGAGCGAAATGGTCTGCTCGGCGCCTTCGCTCTGGCTGGTGGCAAAACGCAGCAGTTTGGCAATCTGTTGCTGGTTAGCATTGTCTTCGGCTGGACCTTCTTTCAGCACCAGACCGAACTCTTTCCAGAACTGCTGATATTTTTCTGCGTCGTCTTTCGCCAGTTTTTCCAGCATCTGCAGGCTACGCTTGGTCAGCGCGGCACGCAGGCTTTGGGTCACGCGGCTGTCCTGCAGGATTTCACGCGACACGTTCAGCGGCAGATCGTTGGAATCTATCAGACCGCGCACAAAGCGCAGGTAGTTCGGCATGAACTGCTCAGCATCGTCCATGATGAATACGCGCTGCACGTAGAGTTTCAGGCCATGCTTGCTGTCGCGATTGAACATGTCAAACGGCGCGCGTGATGGCAGATACAGCAAGCTGGTGTATTCCTGCTTACCTTCCACGCGGTTGTGACTCCAGATCGCCGGATCGCTAAAATCATGGGCGATATGTTTGTAAAACTCGTTGTACTCGTCGTCGCTGATCTCGGACTTGTTACGCGTCCACAGCGCCTGAGCTTTGTTGATCTTTTCCCAGGTGGTGGTGTCGCTCTCTTCGTCTTTGCTTTCGATTTCGACCGGCAGCGCGATGTGATCGGAGTATTTGCTGATCACGTTACGTACGCGCCATGCATCGAGGAAATCGTCTTCGCCTTCACGGAAGTGCAGCGTGATTTCGGTACCGCGATCGGCTTTCTCAATCTCCGCCAGCGTGTACTCGCCTTCGCCGGCAGATTCCCAGAACACCGCTTCATCGGCTTTAGCGCCAGCCGCGCGGGTGCGCACGGTGACTTTGTCCGCCACGATGAACGCCGAGTAGAAGCCCACGCCGAACTGGCCGATCAGCTGGCTGTCTTTCGCCTGGTCGGAGCCCATGGATTCGAGGAAGGATTTGGTACCGGATTTCGCGATGGTGCCGAGGTTCTCAATCACCTCATCACGGCGCATACCGATACCGTTATCGCTGAGCGTCAGCGTGCGATTTTCCGGATTGACCGAGATACGTACGCGCAGGTCGCCGTCGCCTTCATACAGATCGGGCGTCGACAGCGCGCGGAAGCGCAGTTTGTCGGCGGCATCTGAAGCGTTGGAAATCAGCTCGCGCAGGAAAATCTCTTTATTTGAATAGAGCGAATGGATCATCAGGTGCAGAAGTTGTTTTACCTCTGACTGGAAGCCACGCGTCTCTTGTCCTTTCATGGTCATTGCTACCTCAACTGAATCGGGGTTGATGATACGTTGAGAGAGAAATGGGGATGAAGGGCAGGATTTCAAGCCGATGTCTGCGAAGACATCGGCAAGTGATTAGAAATTAATCTTGTGGCGTCCGGCGAGCGAGTGCGACAGCGTGGTGCCATCGACCATTTCCAGCTCACCGCCAACCGGCACACCGTGCGCAATGCGGCTGGCATCAACGCCATATTGTCCGCACAGCTCGGCGATGTAGTTGGCCGTGGCTTCCCCTTCCACCGTAGGATTGGTAGCGAGGATCACTTCGGTTAAGGTTTCGCGCTCGAGACGCTGCTCCAGCCGATCCAGACCGATATCCTGTGGACCAATGCCATCCAGCGGTGACAAATGGCCCATCAGCACAAAGTAGCGGCCGCCAAACTGGCCGGTCTGCTCAATGGCGTGGATATCTGCCGGGCTCTCCACCACACAAATCTGGCCGTTTTGCTGACGACGCGGATTGGCGCAGATGGTGCAGATTTCCTGCTCGGTGAAAGTACGGCAATCGGCGCAGTGGCCAATTTCCGACATGGCGCGGGTCAACGCCTGCGCCAGACGCATGCCACCGCTACGATCGCGCTGCAACAGCTGAAAAGCCATGCGCTGCGCCGACTTCGGGCCAACGCCCGGCAGGCAGCGCAACGACTCCATCAAAGATTCAAGCAGTGGACTGGTTTGCATCAGAACGGCATCTTGAAGCCAGGTGGCAGCTGCATACCTGAAGAGACAGCAGCCATCTTCTCTTTCTGCGTTTCATCAATACGACGTGCCGCATCGTTGAAGGCTGCAGCGATCAGATCTTCCAGCATGTCTTTGTCATCTTCCAGCAAGCTTGGATCGACTTCGACACGACGGCAGTTGTGCGCACCGTTGATGGTTACTTTAACCAAGCCAGCGCCTGATTCACCGGTCACTTCGATCGCGGCGATCTCTTCCTGAACTTTGGCCATTTTGTCTTGCATCTGCTGGGCCTGTTTCATCAGGTTGCCCAATCCGCCTTTACCAAACATAGTTTTCTCTCTCTGCTGGGGCTGCGCGCAGTTGACGCGCGGCAGCATGTTCACACCGGTCGAATACTCTCTTCATCCAAATCGGCATCGAAGAATCGACGCAATGTCTGAATATGGGTATCACTTTCGATCGACTGCCGCGCCTGCGACAGCTTCTCTTCATAAATGGCCTGGCGCCACTCCAGTGGCGTCAATACCGTAGGATTATCGTCTTCAATAATGGTCAATTCAACCGGCTGACCGGCAGACTGACTCAGCGCGTCCGCCAGCGCTTGCTTTGCCGACGCAGAATTCAGATGGCGCTGGCTGCTGCGCAGATGCAGCGTAATGCCATTCTCGCCCACCTCTTTCCACGCATTGAGCGCCACTTGCTGCACCAGTTTCGGCAGCGTCAGCGCGGCGATTTCTGCGGCCCACGCATCGCGCTGCTGGGCTTCTTCCGCCAGACGTAGCGCCAGCTCTGGCGTTTTCTCATGCTCCAGAGCCGAACGCAAGGCTTTTGGCGTCGCCACCGGCTCCGCTTTAACCTCAACCGGCAGCTGCGTTTTCCAGCGATAGGCTTCCGGTTTAGCCGGCGCTTTTACCGTGGGTTCAGACGCACGTTGTTGCACACGTTCAGTGACGCTAGCGAGACGTTCCAGCGCCGGATTCGCCGGCCGCGCGGAACGCGCTGCCGGCTCACTCTTTTTTGCTTTGCCGGCTCCCTGACGCAGCAACTGCGTTCGCGCCTGTAACAACTGGCTGGTGGAGTCGGGTAACGGATCGGACGCTGGCTGCATGTCCGGATAATCATCCGACATTGGCGGCGCGTCATGGTTCGGCGGTGCCATCTGCGGCTGCGCAGCCGGAGCGGGCACGGCTTTTGGTGCGGCTTGCGGCGCCGCAACCTGCGGAGCAGCTTGTGGCGTCAAGGTCGGACGCGCCAGCGGCTCGGCAATCGTTGCCTGCGGATGGAAGGCCAGCGCACGCAGCAGCGTCATCTCAACGCCTAAGCGCCGATCCGGTGCCAGCGGCAGATCTTTACGTCCCATCAACAGCGTTTGGTAATAGAGCTGTACATCAGCCGGTGGCAGCACGCGCGCTAACTCGCGCAGGCGATCGGCCTGGCTAAGATCGTCCTCGCTGAGCGAGCTCGGCAATAGCTGCACCATGGCGATTCGGTGCAGCAAACGCAGCATCTCAACCAGCAGCGCTTCCCACTCAACCCCGCGCGATGCGGCCTGATTCAGCAGCGCCATCACCTGTTCGCCCTGGCCATCCACCAGCGCTTCAATCAGCGCCAGCGGCTGTTCGTCGTCGAGTGTGCCGAGCATTTGTGCCACGGTGTCACGCGTTACGCTGCCCTGCCCCATGGCAATCGCCTGGTCGGTCAGGCTCAGCGCATCGCGCATACTGCCGTCAGCGGCGCGTGCCAGCAGATGCAGCGCGCGCGGTTCGGCAGCAATCTGCTCCTGCTGCAACACATGCGCCAGCTGCTGCTGGATTTGCTCAACGTCGAGCGCTTTAAGATGGAATTGCAGGCAACGTGACAGAATCGTCACCGGCAGCTTCTGCGGATCGGTGGTCGCCAGCAGGAATTTGACGTGCGATGGCGGCTCTTCCAGCGTTTTCAGCAGCGCATTGAAGCTGTGGCGCGACAGCATGTGCACTTCATCGATCAGATAGACCTTGAAGCGACCGCGCGCGGGTGCGTACTGCACGTTATCGAGCAGATCGCGCGTATCTTCAACTTTGGTGCGTGAGGCGGCATCGATCTCAATCAGATCGACAAAACGGCCCTGCTCGATTTCGCGGCAGTTATCGCATTGTCCGCACGGCGTTGACGTGATGCCGGTTTCACAGTTAAGGCCCTTCGCCAGCAGACGGGCGATCGAGGTTTTCCCGACGCCGCGAGTGCCAGAAAAGAGATAAGCATGATGGATTCGTCCCAGTGACAACCCGTTAGCCAGCGCAGTCAGCACATGTTCCTGACCGACTACGTCAGCGAAGGCCTGGGGACGCCATTTTCGCGCAAGTACCTGATAGCTCATGTGGATTCAATCACTGGAATTTAGGGAGAAGGGAGAAAATGCAGCTTCGCAAACCCTGTTTATTTTGGCAGTAGTTTAACAGCCACCAGCGGATCAGCAACCACTAACTTTGCAGAGGTGGCGCCCCGCCGTACAGCGGAGCGCGCGGGCCTTAGTGGCCGGGGAAATTCACCAGGCTGAAGCACTCGACGCCCATGGCGGTCAGGCGCGCTTCGCCGGTCAGGTCAAACAGATTAATCACGAATGCGGCGTCTTTCACTTCACCACCGGCGCGGCGGATCAGTTTGACCGTTGCTTCCAGCGTGCCGCCGGTTGCCAGCAGATCGTCCACCACCAGCACCACATCGCCTGGCTTGATGGCATCTTTGTGCAGTTCCAGTGCATCGGTGCCGTATTCGAGCTCATAGCTTTCGCTGAAGGTTTCACGCGGCAGTTTACCTGGCTTACGCACCGGCACAAAACCCACGCCCAAACCCAGCGCCACCGGCGCGCCAAACAGGAAGCCACGCGCTTCCGTTCCCACCACCTTGGTGATGCCTTTGTTACGATAACGCTCAACCAGAATGGCGATCGACGCGGCATACGCCTGCGGATCTTCCATCAGACTGGTTACGTCACGGAACAGAATGCCCGGCTTCGGATAGTCAGGAATGCTTTTAATGCTGTTTTTGATGAGTTCAAGCTGCTGCGCAGTTGCGGTCATAAATGTTACGCCTGGAGAAAATATCTAATACGCGCAGCTTCTCTAGCGCCAAACCCCGGAAACCGGGTTAAGCGAAGTCGTTTATAAGGGAAGCCACGCACGAAGATGCCCAAATCTATGCAAATACCCGGCTAAATGCAACCCTCACGCTACTGTTGTGGCGGGCTGGCATCCTCGGCAACAACCGGAATGCGCCACATGAAAAGCAGCAGCATGCACAGCATCGCGCCTAACAGAATGCGTACCCACAGCAGGTTCACCAGATAAATCGAGATCGAAAAGGTAATCACAATCAGCAACATGGCGCGAATCTTGGCACCAGGCGGCATGGCACGATGCTGCTGCCAGTGACGAATGTAGCGGCCAAACGGCGATTTCCACAGCAGCCAATGGTGGAAACGCGGCGACGAGCGGGCAAAACACCAGGCCGCCAGCAACACAAATGGCGTCGTAGGTAATAAAGGTAATACAATGCCCAGCGTACCTAGCACAATCGCCAGCCAGCCAAGGCTCAGTAGTAAAATGCGCTGCATGCCTGATGCCTGAATGAGTCAAAACAGCGTTACGTTAACACAGTCGGAAACAGAGTGATGCCCCAAGCGCCCGCACAGCAGCGTCTCCACGCCATGTTAGATCTACTGCGCCAGCAGATTGCACAGCAGCCGGATGGTGCCTGTCGTCAGCCGCGCTTTGACTCTCAACTGTTTCGCACCAGCAGCACGCGTCTGGCGGATTATCTGCGCGAACTGGAAGGCAATATTACGCAGTTAACCGCAGCCGATACCGATGTGGCGCGTCGTCAATGGCTGGCGGAGAAAGTGTTGGATCAGATTGCCGCCTTGCAGCGCGAATGCCACAGCCAACAGCTGCGGGTGAAGCGCGAGCGGCCACGCGTCGATGCACGCCAGACCAAACGTGAAGAGTATCAAGGCTACGAAAAGCGCTTACTGGCGATGATTCAACAGCGCGAGCAGCATCTGGCGCGCGCCGAAACCCTTAGCGTTCAGCAACAATTGATTCGTGAAGTCGATCAGCTGCAGGAGCGTCTGGCACGCTGCCGCGCCGCCATCTACAAACTGGAGTTGCCGTCTATGCCACGCTAAACGCGGCGCTTTTTCCTCTATACTCAGTGCGGTGAGAAAAAGGAGAAAAATCATGACGCTGGTTTTTTGGATTGTAATTGGTTTAGCGGCAGGCTGGCTTAAGCGGGTGATTTTTCCCGGTCGTCCGGGAGGATTTGTGCCGACGCTGGTGCTGGCGGTCATTGGCGCGCTGATTGGCGGCTATATCGCCACCTACTTCACCACCGGCGATCTGGCCGCCTTGCATCCAGCCGGTTTCGCCAGCGCACTGCTGGGTGCACTGTTAATGCTGCTGGTCGCGGCGAAATTACGTATTTAGGAGAAACAATGTCACTGGACAGCGCACCCGACGAAATCAAGCTTGCCGTCGATCTGATTCAACTGCTTGAAGAGAATAATGTTCCCACCCCCACCGTGCTGGCCGCGCTGGCAATTGTTCAGCGGGATTATCAACAAAAGAAAGCGGCGGAAGATGCTGCTTAACGTGGCCCGGTGGTAAGTGTTGGACTGAGGCGCAACATATCCAAAAATGCATCCACCAGTTGCGGCGCATCGGCAGCCAAATCATAAGCCTGCGGATTGAATAACCAGTTTTCCATCATGCCGTTGATGTAGCCACACATCAAACGTGCAGACTGGCGCGTGTTGATGTTGTTGGGCAGCTGACCGACCTCAATACACTCTTTCAACACCACTTCAATGCGGTCGTAACACTCCAGCAGTAAGCTTTGGCGCATATCCTGTAACGTCGACATTTCGCCAACAAACTCACACTTATGGAAGATAATCTCCATTAATGCGCGTCTTTGTGGATCCTTTGCTGTGGCGTCAAGGATATAGATCAACATTGAACGTACAACAGAAAGTGGATCACCCGGGTATTTTGTCTGATACTCAAGTTCCACATCGTCCAGCCCAGCGTCACAACGTAGCCAGATTTCATGTAAGAGATCGGCTTTGTTTTTGAAATGCCAGTAGATAGCCCCGCGCGTGACGCCGGCCGCTGTTGCGATATCCGCCAGAGACGTGGCGGCCACACCATGTTCGGAAAAGTGTGCTAATGCGGCGTCAAGAATTTGATGCCGTGTTTCAAGAGCTTGCGCTTTGGTTTTTCGTGCCATGCTGGGCTTTTTTTACAAACTTGTAAGTTTACATACATTTGTGAATGTATGTACCATAGCACGACCCGTGTTTTAACGCAGCAATGGGTTTATCGGTTTGTGATCCATTGATCATTTGATATCGGACACTAGAGGTTTATTTATGAATAAAAACAGAGGATTAGCGCCTCTGGCGGCCGTCCTGATGCTTTCAGGCAGCTTTTTGTTAACAGGATGTGATGATAATAAATCCCAGCAAGCCGCCCAGCAGCAGCCCCCAGAAGTGGGTGTTGTGACGTTAAAAAACGAACCATTGCAAATTACTACTGAGCTGCCGGGCCGTACCTCGGCTTTCCGCGTTGCGGAAGTTCGCCCTCAGGTGTCAGGTATTATTCTCAAACGTAATTTTGTTGAAGGTAGTGATGTAAAAGCCGGCCAGTCGCTGTATCAGATCGATCCCGCCACCTATCAGGCGGCCTACGACAGCGCTAAAGCGGATTTAGCCCAGGCGGAAGCCAATGCTCGCGTCGCGCAGTTAACCATCACGCGCTACAAGCCGCTGCTGGGTACCAAGTACATCAGTCAGCAGGACTATGACACCGCCGCAGGCACAGCAGCCCAAACGGCTGCAGCCGCACAGGCTGCGCGTGCCAACGTTGAAACCGCACGCATCAATCTGGCATATACCAAAGTGACCTCGCCAATCAGCGGTCGCATCGGTAAATC
Source organism: Enterobacter sp. Sphag1F (assembly GCF_014193275.1). NCBI lineage: Bacteria > Pseudomonadati > Pseudomonadota > Gammaproteobacteria > Enterobacterales > Enterobacteriaceae > Enterobacter > Enterobacter sp. Sphag1F. The sequence goes on from NZ_JACHZD010000002.1 coordinate 939,013, forward strand.
GTCAGTGACCGAAGGTGCGCTGGTTTCAAATGGGCAGACTACCGCGCTGGCGACCGTGCAACAGCTCGATCCTATGTACGTCGACGTGACCCAATCCAGTGATGAATTCCTGCGTTTGCGCGCAGAACTGGAATCCGGTCAGCTGAAACAGAACGACGGTAAGGCCAACGTCACCCTGCTGATGCAAAACGGTAACGCATACCCGCAAACAGGCACATTGGAATTCTCTGATGTGAGCGTGGATGAAACCACCGGTTCAATCACGCTGCGCGCCATCTTCCCGAATCCGGACAATCGCCTGCTGCCAGGAATGTTTGTTCGCGCACGTCTGGATGAAGGCACCAATCCAACCGCATTGCTGGTACCGCAACAGGGCGTAACACGTACCCCAACCGGTCAGGCAACGGCGATGGTAGTGGGCGCGGATAATAAAGTGGAATCTCGTAATATCACCGCTAATCAGGCATTTGGTGACAAATGGCTGGTAACGGAAGGTCTTAAAGCAGGCGATCGGGTGATCACCACCGGTATCCAGCGTGCCAAACCGGGTGCGCAGGTGACGCCACAAGAAGTCTCCGATGATGCCAAAGCTGCACCAGAATCACCGTCTGCTAAATCATCGTCATAACAGGAGCCACTGATACATGGCTAAGTTCTTTATTGATCGCCCCATTTTTGCGTGGGTGCTCGCCATCATCATCATGTTGGTTGGTGTGCTATCGATTATCAGCCTGCCGATTGAGCAATATCCCAATGTTGCGCCGCCGGCAGTTGAAATCCAGGCGACCTATCCGGGTGCTGATGCGAAAACGCTGCAAGATTCGGTGACGCAGGTCATCGAGCAAAACATGAACGGTATCGATGGCCTGATGTATATGTCATCGAGCAGTGATTCGTCGGGCACATTGACGCTGACGCTGACCTTCCAATCCGGTACTGACGCAGATATCGCGCAGGTTCAGGTGCAGAACAAACTGCAGCTGGCTACGCCGTTACTGCCACAAGAAGTGCAGCAACAGGGGATTCAGGTTAAGAAATCCTCCAGCAGCTTCCTGATGGTGGCAGGTTTCGTCAGCGATAACGACAACATGACGCAGAACGATATTTCTGACTATGTTGCTTCGAACATCAAAGATCCGGTCAGCCGTATGCCGGGGGTAGGTGATACGCAGGTGTTTGGTGCGCAGTATGCGATGCGTATCTGGCTGGACCCACACAAGCTGAATAACTACTCACTGACGCCAGTGGATGTCATCAGCGCATTGAAAGTCCAGAACACCCAAATCGCCGCCGGTCAGTTGGGCGGTACGCCACCTGTGCCGGGTCAACAGCTTAATGCCTCGATCATTGCGCAAACCCGTCTGACTTCAACAGATGAGTTCGGCAAGATCTTGCTGAAAGTGAATCAGGATGGTTCTCAGGTGCGCCTGCGTGACGTGGCGAAGATTGAACTCGGTGGTGAAAACTACGAGATCATCGCGCGTTATAATGGCAAACCGGCTTCCGGTATCGGTATTAAGCTGGCAACCGGCGCTAATGCGCTGGACACCGCCGATGCGGTTAAAGCTGAACTGGCGAAACTGCAGCCGTTCTTCCCGGCAGGCATGAAAACGGTTTATCCGTACGACACCACGCCGTTCGTGAAAATTTCGATTTTCGAAGTGGTCAAAACGCTGTTTGAAGCGATCGTGCTGGTGTTCCTGGTGATGTATCTGTTCCTGCAGAACTTCCGTGCGACCTTGATTCCAACCATCGCCGTACCGGTAGTCTTGCTGGGTACTTTCGCCGTCATCAGCGCCTTTGGTTACTCGATAAACACCCTAACGATGTTCGGGATGGTGCTTGCCATCGGCCTGTTAGTGGATGACGCCATCGTGGTGGTCGAGAACGTTGAACGTGTTATGGCTGAAGAGGGTTTACCGCCGAAAGAAGCCACCAAACGTTCGATGGAGCAGATTCAGGGCGCGTTGGTCGGTATCGCACTGGTGCTGTCTGCGGTATTTATTCCGATGGCATTCTTCGGCGGTTCAACCGGCGTCATCTATCGCCAGTTCTCGATCACCATCGTTTCGGCGATGGCGCTGTCGGTGCTGGTGGCGTTGATTCTGACTCCAGCGCTTTGTGCCACCTTGCTGAAGCCGGTGGAAAAAGGCACCCATGGTAAAACTACCGGCTTCTTTGGTTGGTTTAACCGCGTGTTCGATAAGAGCACCAACCACTATGTTGATAGTGTGGGCCACATCGTGCGCAGCACCGGTCGTTACCTGCTGATTTACCTGGTAATCGTCGTCGGCATGGCTTACCTGTTCATAAAACTGCCTACCTCATTCCTGCCGGAAGAGGATCAGGGGCTGTTACTGGCTCAGGCGCAGTTGCCAGCCGGTGCAACCCAGGAACGTACCCAGAAAGTACTGGATCAGGTTACTGACTACTTCCTGAATAAAGAGAAAGACAGCGTGAATTCGGTGTTTACCGTTAACGGCTTCGGCTTTGCCGGTCGTGGACAGAACACCGGTATCGCGTTCGTCAGCCTCAAGCCGTGGGATGAGCGTGGCGATGCCAGCCTGAAAGTGCCTGCGATTGCCGGTCGTGCCATGCAGGCGCTCGGTCAAATCAAAGATGCGATGGTGTTCCCGTTCAACCTGCCAGCGATTATCGAACTGGGTAACGCCACTGGCTTCGACTTCATGCTGACCGATCAGGGCAACCTGGGTCACGAGAAGCTGACCGCCGCGCGTAACCAGCTGTTTGGCATGATTGCCCAGCATCCGGATACGCTGGTGGGCGTGCGTCCAAACGGTATGGAAGATACGCCGCAGTACAAACTGATTATCGATCAGGAAAAAGCACAGGCGCTGGGTGTGTCGCTGTCAGACATCAACACCACGCTGGGCGCCGCATGGGGCGGTTCTTACGTCAACGACTTCATCGACCGCGGTCGTGTGAAGAAAGTGTACGTAATGGGCCAGGCCGATTCACGTATGTTGCCGGACGATATCAGTAAGTGGTTCGTGCGCAACAGCGGCGGCACCATGGTTCCGTTCTCCGCCTTCTCTTCGGCGAAGTGGCAGTACGGCTCGCCACGTCTGGAGCGTTACAACGGCTTGCCATCAATGGAGATTCTCGGCCAGGCTGCACCAGGCAAGAGCTCCGGTGATGCCATGAACCTGATGGAACAGTTGGCAGGAAAACTGCCTGCGGGTATCGGTTACGACTGGACCGGCATGTCCTATCAGGAACGCTTGTCAGGTAACCAGGCACCGGCGCTGTATGCTATCTCGCTGATTGTGGTGTTCCTGTGTCTGGCCGCGCTGTATGAGAGCTGGTCGATTCCGTTCTCGGTGATGTTGGTGGTACCGCTGGGTGTTGTCGGCGCACTGATCTTCACCACGGCGCGTGGCTTGAGTAACGACGTCTACTTTGTGGTGGGCTTGTTGACCACCATAGGATTGTCGGCGAAGAACGCCATCCTGATCGTCGAATTCGCCAAGGATTTGATGGAGAAGGAAGGCAAAGGGCTGGTTGAGTCAACGCTGGAAGCATCCCGTATGCGTCTGCGTCCGATTCTGATGACCTCGCTCGCCTTTATCCTCGGCGTAATGCCGCTGGCGATCAGCACCGGTGCTGGCTCTGGCGCGCAGAACGCGGTAGGTACCGGCGTAATGGGCGGGATGGTAACAGCGACCGCGCTGGCTATCTTCTTCGTTCCGGTGTTCTTCGTGGTGGTACGTCGCCGCTTCAGTAAGAACAAAGGTGACCTCGAACAAGGTCATCCGGTAGAGCACAAACACTAAGTTCTACCCTTCCTTAAAAGGCCGCTGATGCGGCCTTTTTTATTGCTGCTTCTCTGCCCTGCCAAAAGCCCTGCGTTTTCCACGGTTGCAATCAGCCACTCTCGGGTTCATAATATTGTTATATTATAACATTACATAGCGAGGTTACTATGAAACCGAATATCCATCCCCTTTATCGCCCAGTGGTGTTCCACGACACCTCGGCCAACGAATACTTCAAAGTCGGCTCCACTATCAAAACCGAGCGCACCATTGAGTTTGAAGGTGAAGTGCTGCCGTACGTCACGCTGGATGTCTCGTCAAAATCCCACGTGTTCTATACCGGCAAACAGAAAGATTTCGCCAAAGAAGGCAGCACCGCGCGCTTCAACCAGCGTTTTGGCAGCTTCCTGTCGCGCAACAAGTAACGCTGGAGAGAAGAGATGCAGGTATTGAGTTCATTGCGCTCTGCAAAGACGCGCCATAAAGATTGCAAAGTCGTGCGTCGTAAAGGTCGCATTTATGTGATTTGCAAAACCAACCCGCGCTTTAAGGCGGTTCAGGGAAGAAAGAAAAAAAGGTAGGAAAGTGTCGTGATAATTGGCCGGGATGCTCCCCGGCCTTTTTTTTACTTCATGCTATGCAGAATGGCGTCAACATTGTGTTTGAACGCGGCCACATAGGTCGCTGCCGGGCCATTCGCTTCCGACAACGCTTCAGGATAGAGTTCACCGCCCGGCTGTGCGCCGGTTTCGCTGGCAATCTGTTTTACCAGACGCGGATCGGTTTGATTCTCCATGAAGTAAGTTTTGATGTGCTCGGCCTTCAGCTGTTTGATGATCGACGCCACATCGCTGGCGCTGGCTTCCGCTTCAGTAGAGAAGCCCACCGGCGCAAGGAAACTGACGCCATAACGTTGGCCAAAGTAGCCAAAGGCATCGTGGCTGGTCAGCACCTTACGCTTGTTCTTCGGCACTTCAGCAAAGGCGGTTTTCGCCCAGCTATCTAGCTTTTGCAACTGCTGAATGTAACTTTCACCGCTTTTACGAATATCCGCCGCATCTTCAGGATCGGCTTTGATCAGCGCATTCATCACATTGGTGGCGTAGATCACACCGTTTTGCATGCTGTTCCACGCATGCGGATCGGTGACGCTTTTACCGTCCTCTTCCATCTTGCGCGTGTTAACACCGTTCGAGGCCACTACGATGGTGCCTTTGTAACCTGACGCGCTGATCAGGCGATCCATCCAACCTTCCATGCCCAAACCGCTGACAAACACCACATCCGCTTTCGACAGCGCCTGGCTATCCTGCGGTGTCGGTTCGAAGGTGTGCGGATCGCCGTTCGGGCCGACCAGCGATTTCACGTTGACGTGATCGCCACCAACCTGTTTAACGATATCCGCCAGCACGGTAAAACTCGCCACAACATCAACGCTTTTCGCCAGCGACAGTGGGCTAATCAGCATGGCACCAATCGCCAGACTCAGCGGTAACTTTTTCATTCATATCCCCTTATTGGTTTCGTTATCGACGGCGCAACAGGCCGCCACATGGTCCTGTCAAAACAGAAAGCAGAAACAGCACCGCAGCACTCAGCACCACCGCAGGTCCAGCCGGCAGCGAGAAATGCCACGAAAGAATCAGACCGATAAACGCAGAGACGATCGCCAGCAGCATGGCGATGCCAAGCATGCAAGCCAGGTGGCGACTCCAGAAGCGTGCGCTGGTGGCCGGCAGCATCATCAATCCCACCGACATCAGCGTGCCCAGCACCTGAAAGCCCGCCACCAGATTGAGCACCACCAGCATCAGGAACAGACCGTGCACCAGCGGTGCGCTCCATTTGCCCTGTGCGCGCAGGAAATCGGGATCGAAGGCATCGATCACCAATGGACGGAAGATCACCGCCAGCAGCAGCAAGGTCGTAGCGGCAATGCCGCCAACCAGCAGAATTGCCGCGTTATCCACCGCCAGCAGCGATCCAAATAACACGTGCAGCAGATCAACGCTGGAACCACGCAGTGACACCAGCGTGACGCCGAGTGCGAGAGATCCGAGGTAGAAGCCCGAAAAACTGGCATCCTCTTTGAGGTGCGTGTAACGGCTGACCGCCCCCGAGAGCAGCGCCACTGCCAAACCGGCAATCAGGCCGCCAATGCCCATCGCCACCAGCGATAATCCCGACACCAGATAACCTATCGCCGCGCCGGGTAATACTGCATGTGATAACGCATCGCCGACCAGACTCATGCGGCGCAGCGAAAGGAAGACGCCCAGCGGCGTGGCGCTAATCGCTAATGCCACGCATGCCACCAACGCACGGCGCATGAAACCAAATTCGATAAAGGGTTGAAGTAATGTCACGACGCTACCCTACGCAACGTTGGCGTTTGTGCGGAATCAGCGTCATCGAGCGATAACACATCCTGAAAATAGCGCGCCACCAGCGGACGATCGTGCAGCACCACTAATAATGTGGTGCCCGCCTGCTGCTGCTGTTCAAGGATCGACATCAGCAAGGTGACGGTTTGGCTATCAATGCCGTTGAAGGGTTCATCCAGCAGCCAGAGTTGGCTGCGCTGCAGCATTAAGCGCGCGAACAATATGCGCTGTAGTTGTCCGCCGGATAAAGTGGCTGGCTGCGCATCGGCAAACTCACGCATTTGCACCGCATCCAGCGCGGCATCAATTTCCAGACGCAAGGCGCGATTAATGCCACCAAACCAGCCGCAGCGTGGCCAACAGCCCATCGCCACCAGTTCATAAGCAGTAAGAGGAAAGCGGGTTTCGAGTTCACTGCGTTGTGGTAACCAGCCCAGTGCTTTACGTGGGATCTGCAATTCGCAGCTGCCGTAAATCGGCGGCAGTAAGCCGGCAATGGTTTTCAATAAGGTCGATTTGCCGGTGCCGTTAGCGCCAATCAGCGCCGTCATGCTGCCCTTTGCCAGCTCACCATTAACTACAGGCGTCACCGCACGGCCTTGATAACCTGCTTGTAAGCGGTTGAAATGCATCATTTCTGCATTCCCCACCATAAGGCTATTGCCAGAAAGGCAATCAGCATCAGCGCAACCAGCAAACGGCCGCCAAGGGAAAGAAGTAAACCGCTGTGATTCATACTCAACAACCAAAAATGTTATAACATAACAATTATCCTACCCGAATTTTCCTCTATTGCGCCCGAGTTAAAGTGTTTCAAAAGTTGATCGCTCAAGACGATTACCGCTGTAATTCGCCGTTTCGCCATGATTGAGTTATGAAACCCATCACAACGATTACTCTTTCTGTTTATTAGCGACTTGCAATGTCACCCAATAAGCTCAATGATAGAAACATCATTCTTTTACTGGATACAAAATGCCGTCTATTATTCATTGTGATATTGCTGTGGATGAGGACGATTGCGAAAAGTTGCTAAGAATTATCCAGGGGAATATTCTCAAAATAGCCGATGCATTAGCCGGTGATTTACAGTGGTATTCTCAAAACGCGCAATTAGTTCCCGAGAGCTTCCAGATTATTTCTATTCAACCAACCAACAACAATCGATTTAAAATGCTTTACGATTTCAGCTGGAATTTATTTAATCCTTGCCTGGATTTAAATGAAACGTTTAAGCGTCGTGAAGAAGTGTTGTTTCAGGTAACGCCCGGCGCGCTGGTGTTTGAAGTGATTGACAATGAGCGCCCCTCTCCTGCCGACGAATTGTAATATTTGGTAATTGAGGTGAGCAAAGCTAATGATTGTGGATTACATTTAAGGAGTCGCTGAATTCAATTTTATTCGAGATCGCTTCCTGGTAGCTTTTCCTAATCTCGCCGCGCTGCGGTAACTGTGCTAGCTATGGAGGGGAAAAAGATGGACGAATACTCACCGAAACGGCATGATATTGCCCAGCTTAAATACCTGTGTGAGAACTTGTTCGACGAAAGTATGGCGACATTGACTGATAGCCATCATGGTTGGGTTAATGATCCTACTTCGGAAAGCAATTTACAGCTCAACGATTTGATTGAGCATATCGCTTCTTTCACGATGAATTACAAAATTAAGCACGTTGAAGATGAAGCCCTGATTACGCAAATCGATGAATATCTTGACGATACCTTTATGCTGTTCAGCAGCTATGGAATCAATACTCAGGATCTACAACGGTGGCAGCGTTCAGCAAAACGTTTATTTAATCTGTTTGCCGAAGAGTGTGCTTATCTCCAACAACCTAGCCATTCCTTTTAGCACCAGACTGAGACCGGTTTATTTATGAGCAACCAAGCCTTAACGAAAACAGATTATTTGATGCGACTGCGCCGCTGTCGCTCAATCGATACCCTTGAACGGGTTATCGAAAAAAACAAGTATGAATTACCTGATAATGAACTCGCGGTATTCTATTCGGCAGCCGATCATCGTCTGGCTGAACTGACCATGAATAAGCTTTACGATAAAGTACCGGTTTCTGTCTGGAAGTTCGTCCGCTAAGTTTTTCCCCTAACAGCCGCTCTGCACCATCATCGTATTAATCAAGGATTGAATCACAGGCAAAGGATTGCCAGATTTCTCTGTGCGTAAAATTCTGTGGAGTATTAGGCGGGTACAAAATGGTGGGGGCCCTGCCAGCTACATCCCGGCACACGCGTCGCCTGCTGCGGCTGCTTCCTTCCGGATCTGACCGAGTTCACAAGTTAGCATTGCGGGAGAACCAACAGGGCCCCCATTGACAAGCCCTCATTTCGAGAGCGCAGGCATTATCAAGTATGCCCCTGGCAATTGCAAGCGCAGGCCCGACAACCGTTGGTTTCTTGCACAAGCACACAGCAATGCGCTGATGTCTACCCTTCTGCATGCTAAAGTTTGCCCTTTCCTGATGAAAATAGGTGCGCATATGAGCGACCAAAACAATTTCTCTGAGCGCGTGTGGCAAATCATTGCAGCCATTCCGCCAGGAAAGGTTACCACTTACGGTGATGTTGCCCAGTTGGCCGGATCGCCACGCGCGGCACGTCAGGTGGGTGGCGTATTACGTCGTTTGCCGGAAGGCAGTAAGTTACCTTGGTTTCGCGTTATCAATCGTCACGGCAGGATTTCGCTGCAGGGCGACGATCTGTTTCGTCAGCGTGATGCGCTGGAAGCGGAAGGCATTGAGGTGAGCGATGCTGGGGAGATTGAGCTGGAAAAGTATCGTTGGGAAATTTAGCGGTGCGATATGTCGCGCCCAAGCCCGCTGCCGTTCCGTAAAGCCGCTGTCTCGTCCCTGATCGCTCGGCACACGCCATCCATGGCGTGTGACGCTTTACTCCACGGCAGCGGGCCTGTGCGCTTAGCCTATGCCGTTTGGTAGATTACAAACTCGTCGGTGCCGGCACCGAGGACGATGGCGTCACCTGCGTAGGTGAAGTCGATGGCACTGTTGTTGCGGCACCCGGCTGGGTTTGCATCGCGACGTTAGTTACCGGCACCAACAGCAGTTCGGCTTTTGTTCCGCCCTGATTAATCACCGGTTTCACCGTATCGGTGATAAACGCCAGCTTGCCATCAATTGAAATCGCCGCACTTAATAGAATGCGCGCGTTCGGCTGGATGTCAGCCGGATTGAACGGCAGAACAAACTGGAACGGTGACTGTTTCCCTTCCGTACGCACTACGCGCTGCGACAACACTTTCGAAGGCGCATCGGCCAGCGATGCATCAGACAGCGTTACGGTTAGCACGGAATCCGGTGGCAGCGCGATGCGCTGGCGGATATACACCGAACCACTGACATTCGGCTGCGCAATGGCGGCCTGCTGCCCCGCTACCGCTGAGCCGAGTGTAGGTGTGGCCACCGGCTTGCTGTGGTCCGCACAACCGGTAATCGCCGCTGCAAGGGTCATACCGCTAATAACTTGCCAGATTTTCATCGATGTCGTCTCCTTATGAACACTATGATTGTCGGCGGTAAATTGATTGCTTAGCTTTTCAGCCGCCGAATGACCTTAATTCTGGCACAAATATCGGCATTGCGCCTAAACCTTCCGCCAGCCCACTGAAATCGCGGCAAAATCATTGACGGAAACTGGTCGGATCTTTCACACTGACGCGATTAGTCACGCTGAGGAATCCGCTATGAGCCAGGCACTGCACAACCTGCTTAATTTATTAAATCTGGAAAAACTGGAAGAAGGCCTGTTTCGTGGTCAGAGCGAAGATCTTGGTCTGCGCCAGGTGTTTGGTGGCCAGGTAGTTGGCCAGGCGCTGTATGCCGCGAAACAAACGGTGCCGGAAGAGCGCATCATTCACTCCTTCCACAGCTACTTTCTGCGTCCGGGCGATAGCCAAAAAGCCATCATTTATGATGTCGAAACGCTGCGTGACGGCAAAAGCTTCAGCGCACGCCGGGTCAGCGCGGTACAGAATGGCCAACCGATCTTCTACATGACCGCCTCGTTCCAGGCACCAGAAAGCGGCTTCGAGCACCAGAACAGCATGCCGCAGGTGCCGGGCCCGGATAATCTGCCATCGGAACAGGATTTGGCGAAAAAGCTGGCCGCCCATCTGCCACTCAAGCTGAAAGAAAAATTCCTCGCCGAGCGTCCGCTGGATATTCGTCCGGTACAGATTCATAACCCGCTAAAAGGCCACGTTGATGAACCGCTGCGTCAGGTATGGATCCGTGCCAACGGCGAGTTACCGGCCGATCGTCGTATCCATCAATATCTGCTGGGATATGCCTCGGATCTCAACTTCCTGCCGGTGGCGCTGCAGCCGCACGGTAAAGGCTTCCTCGAAGCCGATATGCAGGTTGCCACCATCGATCACTCAATGTGGTTCCATCGCCCGTTCGACTTATCTGAATGGCTGCTGTACAGCGTGGTGAGCACCTCCGCATCCGGCGCGCGCGGTTTTGTGCGTGGCGAGTTTTATACGCAGGATGGCAGACTGGTGGCGACCACGGTGCAGGAAGGCGTGATGCGCCAACGCTACGCATAAAAAAAGGGGCGATATTATCGCCCCTTCTGCTTTTTATAATTTTAGCGCACTGCTCTTCTTCAGCCCGGCTGTTACTGGTTGTAAGCGTTCTCGCCGTGGCTGTTCACATCCAGACCTTCACGTTCCTGATCTTCCGGAACACGCAGGCCAACAATCATATCTGCCAGTTTGAAGCCAATGAAGGCCACAACTGCAGTCCAGACGATGGTCACGCCCACGCTGAACAGCTGAATCCAAACCTGATGGCCCATGGTCACGCCTTCTGCGTAGCCTACGCCGCCCAGTGAAGAGGAGGCGAACACGCCGGTCAGGATACAACCGAGGATGCCACACACGCCGTGTACACCGAACACATCACATGGGTCATCAACGCGCAGCCATTTCTTCAGGGTAGTTACGCCCCACAGACCGGCTAAACCACCTGCCAGACCGATAATCAGCGCGCCGCCGACACCGACATAACCACAAGCTGGGGTAATCGCGACCAGACCCGCGATGAAGCCTGAACACGCACCGAGCAGAGAAGGTTTACCACGTACCGCCCACTCGCCGAACACCCACGACAGCACCGCACCCGCCGTAGCCACTACGGTATTCAGGAACGCCAGCGCAGCGATTTCGTTAGCTGAGGAAGCAGAACCGGCGTTGAAGCCGAACCAGCCCACATACAGAATCGCGGTACCGAGGAACACCATCGGCAGGTTGTGTGGTTTGAAGGCTTCTTTGCCGAAACCAGCACGTTTACCCACCAGATAAGCACCCACCAGGCCAGCAACTGCGGCGTTGATGTGAACCACGGTGCCGCCCGCGAAGTCGAGCGCGCCATCTTGCGCCAGCAAGCCACCCGCCCAAACCATGTGTGCGATTGGCAGATAAGCCAGCGTCAGCCAAACCACCACGAAAATCAGTACCGCCGAGAAGCGAATACGTTCAGCCAGCGCACCGACAATCAGGCCGACGGTAATACAGGCGAAGGAAGCCTGGAACGCAACGTGAATGTACTGGTAGAAGCTGCCCATCACCGCTTTCAGCTCAATATTTTTCAGCATCGCCCACTGGAAGCTACCGAAGAAGGAGTTGCCTTCACTAAAGGCCAGCGAGTAACCGTAAATTACCCACAGCACGCACACCAGCGAGAAGGTCACTGCAACCTGCGTCAGCATCGACAGCACGTTCTTACCGCGGATCAAACCGCCGTAGAATAGCGCAATGCCTGGAATCGACATAAACAGTACCAGCGCGGTACAGATCATCATAAAGGCGTTATCGGCTTTATCCGCGACGGCAGGCGCTGCCGCCATCGCCAGAGAAGGTAACAGCGCAAGGCTGGTGAGGCCCAACTTCGTTATCAGTTTATTCATTTCTTTCCATCCCATCACAATTCAGAGCCCCAGTTACAGTGCTGCTTCGTCGGTCTCGCCGGTACGAATACGAATGACGCGCTGCAGTTCTGCGACGAAAATCTTGCCGTCGCCAATTTTGCCGGTATACGCGGCTTTGCTGATGACATCGACCACTTCATCAAGTTGGTCGTCCGCAATAGCGATATCAATTTTTACTTTAGGCAGGAAGTTAACGCTGTACTCGGCACCGCGATAAAGCTCTGCGTGACCTTTCTGGCGACCGAAACCTTTAACCTCGGTAACTGTCAGTCCCTGAATGCCAATAGAGGATAAGGCTTCACGCACGTCCTCCAGCTTAAATGGTTTGATTACCACGGTAACCAGCTTCATACGTTCCCCTCCGGATAAGAAATTGAGTGAGTCTTCGCGGACACGTAGGGATATAAGCAAAGGCTGTGCCATAAATAAAAAAAGGGGAATGTCAGTAGCATAGGCGCGCTGCATCACGCTTCGTTATGTGAAGCACAGCGCAGATTGGGGAGCAGAAATAGGAAAGGTGTTGCAATATTGCACTTCTTTGGTGCTTCAAGCCTCAAAGAAGTGCATCAATACAGAACATTCCGATAAAACTGTGCAAAAAAGGTGCAATTCACCCTTCAGCTTGTACGGGGATGCCCGCCGCGAGTTCATCGCCGGCTTGCTGCAGCTGATACATTTGCCAGTAACGGCCCTGCTCGGCCAGCAGCTCAGCATGCGTACCGCGCTCAACTACCTGACCGCGATGCAGCACTAAAATCTGATCGGCTTCGGTGATGGTGGAAAGGCGATGCGCGATCACCACCAGCGTGCTGTGCTGACGTAGTGCACGTAACGCGTGCTGAATCGCCTGTTCCGTACCGGAATCGATATTCGCCGTGGCTTCATCGAGGATCAGGATTTGTGGCAATGACACCAACACGCGCGCCAGCGCCAGTAGCTGTTTCTGCCCAACCGACAGATTATTGCCCTGCTCGCCTAAACGCGTATGGATGCCATCCGCCATGCTGCGCGCCAACGGTGCCAGCTGCACCGTCTCCAGCGCCTGCCACACCTGATCTTCCGGGATATCACGCCCTAAACGCACGTTGGCCAGCAGCGAATCCGCCAATACCACCGGATCCTGTTGCACCATCGCAACGCTTTGACGTAAGGCGGCGTGCGACAGTTGCGGCAGCGGGCGACCATCCAGTTCGATGCTGCCGCGCGTCACCGGGTAATAGCCCATTAGCAAATTCGCCAGCGTGCTTTTCCCGCTGCCGGTGTGTCCCACCAGCGCAACAAAATTACGCGCGGGCACCTCAAGATTGATGTTGCTGAGCACATCACGGTTATCGCGATAGGCAAAGCTCACATCACGCAGCGAGATGTTGCCGGAAGCCAGCGGCTGAATATCGCTGCCGTAACCTTGCTGCTCTGCATCCATCAGTTCAAAGATGCGCTCGCCAGACACCACCGCTTGTTGCAGCATCGACTGCTGCGTGGTGAGTTCAATCAGCGGCTCGTTGAGGCGACCAAGATAGGTAATAAAGGCATAAAGCACGCCCACTTCAAACACGCCTGGCGTGGCGAAGCTGAACAGCATCAGCAAACCGCACAGAATCATGGCCGAAAACAGACTCAGCAACGGGCGCAATAAAAAACCATCCAGCCGCAGCGTTTCCATACGCGCCAGATAGTGCGAACGGCTGGCTTCGCCCATGCGCTCACCAAAGCGCGCCTGCTGGCGGAACTGCTGGATCACGCTCATGCCGTTGATCACTTCATTAAAGCCGTTATTGATGTCCGCCAGATAGCTGCGCACGCGGCGCGCAATCGGCGTGCTGAAGCGCTGATAAATCAGCATCACCGTCAGCACCAGCGGGAAAATCACGATCGCCACCAGCGCCATACGCCAGTCGAGAGAGAACATCGCCACCAGCATCGCGCCAATCAACGCGGCGGCGCGCAACACCGTTGCTACCACGGTGACGTAAAGATCTTTGATCACTTCGGTGTCGTTGGTGACGCGCGAGATAATTTGTCCGACCGGCTGCGTATCGAAAGCGCTGAGAGGCTGGCGCAACGCCGCGTTCATCACGTCTACGCGCAATTGCTGCACCACGCCAATCGCCGCGCGGTTAAACAGCAATGCCTGAAAATAGTGCAAACCGGCAGCCAGCAATTGCAGCAGGATAAAGCCCACCAGCAGGCCGGCGACGATGCCCCACGGCATTTGATGTTTCGCCACCAGATTATCGATGAAGTAGCTCACCAGCACCGGTCCGGTCACTTCGGCCGCCGCGGCAATCCACAGCATGCCGACCGCCAGCCACAGCGATTTACGCCACGGTTTGCCATACGCCAGCAGGCGTTTCAGCGTCGGCCATAAACGTTGTGATTTAGCCACGGCTTGCTCCTTCTGCCACTTCATCGTCATCCAGCGCGGCTTCCAGCTGCTGATAACGGTACATATCGCGATACCAGCCCTCTTTGGCGGCCAGAGTGTCATGATCGCCACGCTGCGCCACGGCGCCCTGCTGCAGCACCAGAATTTCACTCGCTTCAGTGAGCGCCGACAAACGATGCGCGCTGATAATCAAGGTACGCCCTTTACCCCACTGACGCAGATTATGCAGGATGTCATGTTCAGTACGGCCATCAACCGCCGACAGCGCATCATCCAGAATCAGGATTTCCGCATTCAGCAGCAGCGCGCGTGCAATCGCAATACGCTGCTTCTGCCCGCCCGATAACATCACGCCGCGTTCGCCCACTTCGGTCTCATAACCTTGCGGCAGGCGCAGAATATCGTCGTGCACGCAGGCCATGGTTGCCACGCGCTCCAGCTCTTGCTGCGTCGCATTCGGGCGGCCCAGCGCCAGATTGGCGGCGATGGTGTCGGAGAACAGGAACGGCGTTTGGCTGACCACCGCCAACCGGCTGCGCCAGCTATCGAGCCGCAACTGCGGCAGCGGCGTATTGTGGTAGCGAATATCGCCTTGATCGATGTCGAAATGTCGCTGAATCAGGCTTAACAGCGTGCTCTTGCCGCAGCCAGTTGGCCCGCATAAGCCGAGCATCTGGCCCGGTTTTAGCTGGAAGTTAACATGGCTCAGCACCGGGCCAGAACTGGCCGGATAACGGAACTCACGAATGGCAACCTGCATCACGCCAGGTTCGGGCGGCAACACTTGCGCTCCATCTTCAACTGCAGGCGCTTCCGCCAGCAAGGAACGGATACGGCTCCATGCCGCACTGCCGCGCTCAACGATGTTGATCATCCATGCCAGCGCCAGCATCGGCCAAATCATCAGGCCAAGGTACATCACAAAGCTGGTGAGCTGCCCGAGCGTCAAACTGCCGTTCCACACCATCCAGCCGCCACCGGCAATCGCCAGCAGGTTGGAGAAGCCGACGGCGATATAAATGATCGGATCGAAACGCGCATCCACGCGCGCCACATGCAGGTTTTTCTTGCCGGTATCGGCAGCGATGCCAGCAAACTGCTGCGACTGATGATCTTCGAGGCCAAAGGCTTTAATCATGCGAATGCTGGTCAGGCTTTCCTGGGTTTGATCGTTCAGACTGGAGAACGCCGCTTGCGCCACTTTGAAACGCTGATGCAGGCGTGCGCCATCTTTCTGAATGGCGAAGGCCATAATCGGCATCGGGATCAGCGCCAGTAACGTCAGTTCCCAGCTGATTTGGGTGCTCATCACAATCAGCACCACCAATCCCATCACCAGCGAATCCACCAGCGTCAGCACGCCTTCACCGGCGGCAAACACCACGCGATCCACATCATTGGTGGCGCGGGCAATCAGATCGCCGGTGCGATGGCGCAGATAAAATGCCGGATGCTGGCGGCTGAGCTGACGATAGAAATCTTCACGTAGCTCAACGGCTAATTGGTAGGATGCGCCAAACAACAGTACGCGCCAGACGTAGCGCAGCAGATAGACGATCACTGCCGTCACCAGCATCACGCCGATCCACATAAAGATCTGCCCGGCGCTTAAATTATGCTGGGTGACGCCGTCGACAATCACGCCAACCACGTGCGGTGGCAGCAATTGCAATAAGGCAATAACGATCAGCAAGCTGACGGCGCCCAGATATCGCCGCCACTCGCGCAGGAAATACCAACTTAACTGGCTGAATAATTGCACAAGCGTGTCTCTTTCTGTGCCCGCTAGGGCGCTACCGGCAAGGCGGTGGTGTATTTAATCTCTTCCATGGCAAAACTGGAGGTCACATCCATCAGGCCCGGCACGCCGTTCACCAGGCGCTTATAAAAGCTGTCATAACTCTTCATGTCCGCGACCTGAATGCGCAGCAAATAATCGTACTCGCCCGCCATGCGATAAAACGCCATCACTTCCGGCATTTGCTGCACCACGGCGACAAATTGCTTAAACCACTCGCTGCTGTGCTGCTGGGTTTTGACAAACATAAAGGCGGTGAGTGACAGACCGATTTTTTCGCCGTCCACCAGCGCCACGCGCGCACGAATAATGCCATCATCTTCCAGTTTTTTCAGGCGTTTCCAGCACGGCGTGGTGGTGAGGTTCACCGCATCGGCCAACGTCTGCAGCGACAAGGTGCAATCCTGCTGCAGCATTGCCAGCAAAGTGCGGTCAGTTTTATCTAACATTTGCCACTCCGGGAGAAAATTTTTCTCTAATCTCGCCATTATAGCGCGGTTTTAGCAACCTCTTTTTCCTGCCAGTGCCTTACACTGTGCGCAATAATGATTACGGAAATGCCACATGCAAACGCCCTGGGTTCGCCACGCCATTAATGAAATTAACGCCGATTTTCAGCGCTCTGCGGATACGCATCTGATCCGCTTTAAGCTGGATGATTTTCCTGGCATTCACTTCTATCTCAAAGATGAAAGCACGCATCCCAGCGGCAGCTTAAAACATCGCCTGGCGCGCTCCCTGTTTCTCTATGGCCTGGCGAACGGCTGGATCCATGAAAATACGCCGATCATTGAAGCCTCTTCCGGCAGTACTGCGGTATCGGAAGCTTACTTCGCGCGACTGCTCGGCTTACCGTTTATCGCCGTAATGCCGGCCAGCACCGCGAAACGTAAAATCGAGATGATTGGCTTTTACGGTGGTGAATGCCATTTCGTAGCCGATCCCTGCCAGCTGTACAGCGAATCCGAACGTTTAGCACGTGAACTGAATGGCCACTTTATGGACCAGTTCACCTACGCCGAGCGCGCCACCGACTGGCGCGGCAACAACAATATTGCCGAAAGCATTTTCCGCCAGATGTCACACGAACCGTTCCCGGTGCCGCATACGGTGATCATGAGCGCCGGTACCGGCGGCACTTCGGCAACGCTGGGCCGCTATATCCGCTATCAGGGCCATGACACGCGCCTGCTGGTGGTCGATCCGCAACATTCGGTGTTCTTTGACTACTGGCACAGCCGCGACAAAACGTTGCGCAGCGAACGCGGCAGCCTGATTGAAGGCATTGGTCGTCCGCGTGTCGAACCGTCGTTTTTACCCGACGTCATTGACGAGATGATGAAAGTGCCGGATGGCGCGACCATCGCCGCGATGCTGCAGTTGGAAAAAGTGCTTGGACGTCGCCCTGGCGCCTCAACCGGCACCAACTTCTGGGGCATGATGCAGGTGGCAAAACGCATGCGGGAAAACGGCGAGCAAGGATCTTTGGTGACATTGCTGTGTGACAGCGGTGAGCGCTATCCGGACACCTATTACAATGCGCAGTGGGTAGAGCAGAATATCGGCGACATTGCGCCTTGGGTGCGAGAGCTGCAATAAAAAACCGGACGTCCTGTCCGGTTCACTGTAAGCCTCAGCATTCGGGGGAATAATCGAGGTGTGGTGTGGTCATCCAGTGATTAAGGTAGTGAGACACCGCCTGTGTCTCGCAATGTCCGATAATCGGTAAATGGGGCAACGACGCTTTCAGTTGATTCATGGCGTTGCCCATAATGAAACCGCTGCCAACGCGCTCCAGCATTTCGCGATCGTTCATGGCATCGCCAAACGCCATACAATCCGCCAACGACAGCGAAAGATGCTGGCACAAACGTCCCAACGCCGCGCCTTTATGGCAATCAACCGGCAACACTTCCAGGCAATCCCAGGCTGAGAAACAAATATTTGCCCGCTCGCCCAACGCGGCCTGCAATTCACTTCTTAGCGCCTGCAACATTTCATGCGGCGCAATAAAACAGATTTTGGTGACTTCATGCGCCGACATCTGACGCAAATCACGCAGCTGATAGTGGAAGCCGCTCATCGCATGCGCTTCCAGCGCACCGAGCAGCGGTTTATCGGTAAACCAGCCTTCATCGTTGAAAATATGAATCGACGCTGGCGTTTGCCAATGGGTATGAATCACCTCTTCCGCCACTGATGGCGATAAATCGCAGCCGTAAAGCTGATTGCCTTCCAGATCGTGAATACGCGTGCCGTTGCCGGTAATCAGCCAGGCAGGCAAGGTGATTTGTTCGCGTACTCGCTGCATATCCATAAGATGACGCCCGGTGGCAAACGCCAACGTAACGCCGCGCTGATGCAACGCATGCAGGCTTGTCAGCGTTTCATTTCCTAACCGATGCGAAGGAAGCAACAGCGTGCCATCCATATCAAATGCCGCGAGGCGAGCCATGCGAATTCTCCTGTCTGAGTGAGGCAGTTACTATCGCCTGGTAATTACGGAACTAATAGTGAATACTTTTAAAAAACTGTTCCGGGTTTAGCGATGCGCGAACTTCATCGGGTTAATCAATTCCAGCGCCTGTGGCAACTCAGCCACGGCGAAACACAACGCCTCAGCGTCGCTGCGATGGCGCAACACTGTTTTTGCAGCGAGCGCCATGTGCGCACGCTGCTGCGGCAGTGGCAGGATGCCGGCTGGCTTAACTGGCGCGGAGAATCCGGACGTGGCAAACAGGGCGAGCTGACTTTTCTACTGTCACCGGAACAGCTGCGCCAGCAATTGTTAACGCAGCAACTTGATGCCGGCGAGGCGGTACAGGCATTGCAGGTGCTGGATCTGCATCCCGAGCGGTTAGTGAAAATGTTGCGGCCGCTGATGGGCGGCCAGTGGCAGAACCAATCGCCGGTGCTGCGCATTCCTTATTACCGCGCGATGGAGCCGTTGCGCCCGCTACAGCTGACCGGACGCGCCGAGCAACATCTGGCGCGCCAGGTTTTCTCCGGGCTAACGCGCTTTCGCGATAACGATGTTGAAGGCGATATCGCTCACCATTGGCAGCACGATGCCAGCGGCCGTGACTGGTATTTCTGGCTGCGCCCGCAGCTCAGCTGGCATAACGATGAACCGGTGCAGGCGGCGCAGTTGGTTGAGCAGCTACAGCAGATCATGCAATCGCCGCGCGGCTCGCGGCTACTGGCGGCGATTGAACGCATTGAAGCGCCGCATCCGCTGGCGATACATATTCAACTACGTGAAAGCGATTACTGGCTGCCGCAGCGGCTGGCGCATCAATTCTGTCTGTTACCTCATCCTGAATTCGCCGATGTCGGTAGCGGGCCGTGGAAACTCACGCATTTCACCGCTGAAATGGTGCGGTTGGAAAGCCATGCGCGCTGGCATTTGCAGCGCCCGCTGATCCAGCGGATGGAATACTGGATCACGCCGCAGCTGTTTGATCGTGATCTCGGCACCAGCTGCAGCCATCCGGTGCAAATCGCCATTGGCGATCCTGAAGAGCTCGGTTCGCTGCGGCCGGTTGATCGCAGTATTAGCCTGGGATTTTGCTATCTGGCGCCACGCATCTCGGCGCACTTCAGTGCCGAGCAGGCCCAATCGCTGATTGCCCTGATTCAGCGCAGCGGCGTGATTCAACAATTGCCGCTGGATGAGGGTTTGATTACACCGAGCCATGAACTGCTGCCTGGCTGGCCGGTACCGCGCGCAGAAAGAGCGAGAATTTCACTGCCGCCGACGCTAACGCTGCATTACCACCTGCCGGTCGAACTGCATGTGATGGCGCAGGCGTTGATTCCACTGCTGGCACAACATGGCTGCGCCCTCACCTGCATCTTCCATGACGTAAAAAGCTGGCGTGACGATATCGATCTCAGTGAGGCCGATGTGGTGATGGGCGATCGACTGATTGGTGATGCGCCGTTGTTTACGCTGGTGAACTGGCTGGAGAACGATCCGGTCTGGCAGCCGCTGCGCGAAAAGGTCCTGCAAACGCCGCTGAGTGCTATTGCCCAACAACCTGATGCGTTGCAGCGTGGTGAATTAACTCAGCAACTGTTTCAGCAGCTGATGTGCGACGGCCATTTACTGCCGCTGTTTAACTATCGCTATCAGGTTTTTGCCCCGCCCGGCGTGGAGGGCATCCAGCTAAATAGCCTGGGCTGGTTTGATTTCACTCGCGCCTGGATTCCGCCGCCAACCACAGCTAGCGCTGTTCAGCCTTCCTTCGAGCCAGTACCATAAGCGCACAGATTTTAGAGGAAGAAAAAATGAAACGAGCCGTTGTGGTATTTAGTGGCGGACAAGACTCCACCACCTGTTTAATTCAGGCGCTGCAACACTATGATGAAGTGCATTGCGTGACTTTTGATTACGGCCAGCGCCATCGCGAAGAGATCGAAGTTGCGGCTGAGCTGTCGCACAAGCTGGGCGCGCGGGCGCACAAAGTGCTCGACGTTACGCTGCTCAACGAGTTAGCCGTCAGCAGCCTGACGCGCGACAACATTCCCGTGCCGACATACGATCCGAATGCCAGCGGTTTGCCGAGCACCTTTGTGCCGGGCCGCAATATTCTGTTCCTGACGCTGGCATCCATTTATGCCTATCAGGTCGAAGCTGAAGCGGTGATCACCGGCGTATGCGAAACCGATTTCTCCGGCTATCCGGATTGCCGCGATGAGTTTGTTAAAGCACTCAATAACGCTGTTAGCCTCGGCATGGCGCGCAATATTCGCTTTGAAACGCCGTTGATGTGGCTGAACAAAGCCGAAACCTGGGCGCTGGCCGATTACTGGCAGCAGCTGCAGCTGGTACGTGCTGAAACGCTTACCTGCTATAACGGCGTAAAAGGTGATGGTTGCGGCGAATGCGCGGCCTGCCATTTACGCGCCCGTGGCCTGGCAGATTATCAGGCGAACGCGTCGGCAGTGATGGCAGCGATGAAAGAGAAAAGCGGCCTCAACTGATTCAGGCCGCAGGGTAAACTGGCGTCATCGGCGCCAGTTATTCATTTTCGACCATCAACGACGCCAGACGCTGGTGTAACTCCCCTTCCAACGGCACTGCTTTTTGCGTGCGCAAATCAATACAGACAAAGGTCAGTGCGGCATCGGCTACCACCGAATTATCACTCGCCAGTAAGACACGCTGGGCAATTACACCGCTTTTACCGCCGAGCTGAGACACTTCACTTTCAATGTTCAGTACGTCGCCCAATACCGCCGGACGACGATAGTTGATGTTGATATTCACCACCACAAACGCCAGCTGCTGCTCCATCAGCCAATGAAACGCATCGACATCCTCCAGCCACTGCCAGCGCGCCTCTTCCAGAAATTCCAGATAGCGCGCGTTATTCACGTGCTGATAAACATCCAGATGATAACCGCGCACTTTAATTGTGGTTTGCATTATTGCTCCTGTTCAGGCTGAGAATGACAACTGGTAAGACCTGTTGAGCATAGCACAGCCTGAATCCGTGCTTTTTCAATCCTTCAAAGTCGCGAGACGCTTCACAGTTTAAGCCGAGCGCTGTTGCGCTCAATCAGTGCGCTACCGATACCGGGCACCTCCTTGAGTTGTTCAATGGCGGTAAACGGGCCGTATTGCTCGCGATAACTGACAATCGCTTGCGCTTTCTTTAGTCCGATGCCGTTCATACCGGCTGCGAGCTGTTCGGCTGTGGCTGAATTGATGCTGACCTGTCCTTCGTTTGGCGTGGAGACTTGCGTCGCCTGCGTTTCACTGGGACTTTCGGCAGCCGCCAGTCCGGTGGTATAAACTGCGCCGCCCAGCGCCAGCGTAATGCATAGGGCTTGAAACGTTGATTTCACCATGCTGTGTTTCTCCTTGTGTTTGACAGCAACAGCAGGGTGTCACAGCTCAATTCAACGCTCAAAAGGACAATCTCAGAAATGGAAAAGGCCGCATAAGCGGCCTTTCGGGTATTGCAGTGGTTTAACTTTTTTTGTGAGGCTTACTGGTTTTGTGCGGCGGCGCCGTACTTAATCTTCGCCTCTTTACGCAGGTTTTCCAGCAGCGCTTCAAAGGCGATTTGCGCGTTATTTTGCGTTACGCCTTTCACCATCTCATCGATCTGCGCCTGCGGCATGTTGCCCGCGCTAACTTTATCCAGCGCGATCAGTACCACATTGCCCTGCATATCTTCGCTCACGCCCCACGACGGTTTATTGTCGGCAGGTTGCGGCAGATTGAAGGCCGACTGAGCCACCGGATCCTGCGCATTGCGATCAAACGATTTGCTAGCGCTGAGCGTTAAGCCTGCAGCTTTCAATGCATCCGCTTTACCGGCTTTCAAATCGGCCAGCAGTTTGTCTGCCTGCGCTTTTGCCTGCTGGGTCGCTTTATCATGCTTCAGTGAATCTACGATCTGCGCTTTCACCTGATCCAACGGCTTCACCGCTTCCGGTTTGTGCTCGCTAATACGCAGTACAAAGGCACGATCTCCATCCACAGAGATGATGTCGGAGTTGTTACCCGGCGCACCATTCTGGCCCACTAAACCACCGTTGAAGATGGCTTGCTTAACCTGATCGAAATTCAACTCGTCTGGCAGGTTATCGCGGGTGATCCAATTGGTTTCTACCACTTTCAGGCCGGAAGCCTGCGCCGCGCCGGCCAACGATTCGTTATCGTTGCTGGCTGCTTCGCTTACTTTCTGCTGAATTTTGTAGAAGGCATCAACCGCTTTCTCTTGCTTCACTTTATCGGCAACGATGTCATGAACATCGGCCAGCGGTTTAACCTGCTCCGGCTGGATATCATCCAGACGCATCACGAGGTAGCCAACTGACGATTTGATGGCACCTGAAAGCTGGCCTTTCTGCGTCAGATTGGCGTTTTTCAGCTCGTCTGGCGTGGTGCTCGGCTCCAGCCAACCCATATCGCCACCTTTGCGGGCTGAGATGGGGTCGATAGATTTGCTTTTCGCCAGCGCGGCGAAATCTTCGCCTTTCTTCAGCGCATCAACCACGGCGTTAGCATCGGCTTCCGTCTTGGTCTGAATCACGCTGTAGCGATTACGCTGCGGCTGTGAATAATCCGCTTTGTGTTGATCGTACCAACTCTGAATGTCCGCTTCGCTGGCCGTTTCCTGCATGCTTGCAGCATCCATTTTGATGTAGCTCACGCGGAACTGCTCAGGCGCCATGAAGCTATTCTGATGCTGCTGGTAATACTGGCTGACTTCGTCGTCGCTGACCGTCTGTTTAGCCGCCAGCGCGTTGACATCAATCACCGCCTGACGCACTTCACGCTGCTGTGACACCAAATCCACCAGCTTGCTGGTTTCGCCTTTCAGCATGAAATCGGTGTTAGCAATCGCGTTGATCAGCTGCTGCGTCGCCAGCTGCTTGCGCAGCGCTTCGGCATACTGATCAGCCGTGAAGCCCATGCTGGTGATCAGGCCGCTGTATTTGGCATTGTCGAATTTACCGTTGGTCTGGAAAGCTTTCTGATTGAAGATCGCCTGTTTTACCTGATCATCGCTGATGCCGATGTGCAGATCTTTGATGTACTGATCAAGTAACGCCTGATCAATCAGCTGCGACAGCGCCTGCTGACGCATCTGCTGCATGTAGCCTTCGTTGCTGGCTAACTGCGAGAACTGATCGCCCAGCATCTGCTGTTGACGATTGCGCTCGTTGTTAAAACCCTGCTCCAGCTCTGCACGGCTGATCTCGTGGCCGTTAACTTTGGCAGCATAATCACCGCCGCCGCCGATCAGGTAGTTGCCCACCCCGGTGAGTACGAAAGACAGGATGATCAATCCCAGAATAATCTTGAGCACGACATGATTCGACGCCGCGCGTAAATTGTCCATCATGGTATGACAACACTCCGCTGTAGTGTGAATGTAAAGCTCTAACACGATGTCATCATCGTGCAACTGCTGTTCAGGCTGGCAGTTGGCAACCATGCGGAGACAACAACCAAAGGCTATCGCCGCGCATCAAGAATAAAAAAGGCACATCAAAAATGATGTGCCCGTATGTTACATGAGAACGGCTTTTGCGTCCTCAATCCACGGAAGAAAATG
This sequence comes from Enterobacter sp. Sphag1F, assembly GCF_014193275.1. Taxonomy (NCBI): domain Bacteria; kingdom Pseudomonadati; phylum Pseudomonadota; class Gammaproteobacteria; order Enterobacterales; family Enterobacteriaceae; genus Enterobacter; species Enterobacter sp. Sphag1F. Next base: position 963,401 of record NZ_JACHZD010000002.1, read on the forward strand.
CTTCAATGGATGTATCAGCGGTCATTAATTGACGGAATCTTTCAGTGCTTTACCTGCACGGAAGCCCGGAACTTTACCAGCCGGAATGGTGAGCTCTTTACCCGTTTGTGGGTTACGGCCGGTGCGAGCTGCACGCTCACGTACAGAGAAAGTACCGAAACCAACCAGTGCCACTTCATCACCGCCTTTCAGAGCTTCGGTAACGGAGTCCATGAATGCATCTAAAACACGTCCCGCTGCTGCTTTAGAAATGTCAGCATCTGCAGCAATTTTGTCGATCAACTGTGACTTATTCACTCTCTTCATCCCCTCTTTTATTATTCACATCGCACCCGCGCTTCCCGCCCGGTGCGAACGCGCAGCCAGTTATATCAAGCCTGTGGAGCTGAAACAACGGTATTCATCTTAATCGTTGATCCAGCAGCCCACTAAGTTAGCGGCACAAAAAAAAGCTGGCAAGCACCATTTTGCCTGCCAGCTTCGCTTTTTAACGGTTTATGCCGCTAATCACTATTTTGCGGTCGCAACCTGCATGCCGTAAGGCGCATTTTCCAGTGCCAGGTTGAGCACTTCTTCAATACGCTTCACCGGATGAATCTCCAGATCGGCAATCACGTTCTGTGGAATATCTTCCAGATCGCGCTTGTTTTCGTCCGGGATCAGCACGGTTTTGATGCCGCCACGGTGTGCCGCGAGCAACTTCTCTTTCAGGCCACCAATCGGCAGAACCAAGCCACGCAGGGTGATTTCACCGGTCATTGCCACATCAGAACGCACCGGGTTACCGGTTAAGCATGACACCAGCGCGGTGCACATGGCGATACCGGCGCTCGGACCATCTTTCGGCGTCGCACCTTCGGGTACGTGCACGTGGATGTCGCGTTTCTCGTAGAAATCACCGTTGATGCCCAGTTTCTCTGCACGCGCGCGCACCACAGTCAGCGCCGCCTGAATCGATTCCTGCATCACTTCGCCCAGCGAACCGGTATACGTCAGCTTACCTTTGCCTGGCACGCAGGCGGTTTCGATGGTCAGCAGATCGCCGCCCACTTCCGTCCACGCCAGACCGGTCACCTGACCAACACGGCTTTCGCTCTCTGCGCGACCATAATCAAAGCGCTGCACGCCAAGGAAATCCTTGAGGTTATCGCCATTGATCACGATGTGCTTTTTCGATTTATCCATCAGCAGCGTTTTAACTGCTTTACGGCACAGCTTGGAGAGTTCGCGTTCCAAACTACGCACGCCCGCTTCACGGGTGTAGTAGCGGATGATGCCAACAATCGCGCTGTCATCGACGGTGATCTCTTTTTCTTTCAGTGCATTACGTTCAATCTGCTTCGGCAGCAAATGTTGCTTCGCGATGTTAAGCTTTTCATCTTCGGTGTAACCGGAGAGACGAATCACTTCCATACGGTCAAGCAACGGCGCCGGGATGTTCATGGAGTTTGAAGTCGCCACAAACATAACGTCAGAGAGATCGTAATCCACTTCCAGATAGTGATCGTTAAACGCGATGTTCTGCTCTGGATCCAGTACCTCAAGCAGCGCTGAAGCCGGATCGCCACGCATGTCAGAAGACATTTTGTCGATCTCATCCAGCAGGAACAGCGGGTTTTTGACGCCCACTTTCGCCATTTTCTGGATCAACTTGCCTGGCATGGAACCGATGTAGGTACGACGATGTCCGCGGATTTCTGCTTCATCACGCACGCCACCCAGCGCCATACGCACGTATTTACGTCCGGTGGCCTTAGCAATCGATTGACCCAGCGAGGTTTTACCCACGCCTGGCGGTCCAACGAGGCAAAGAATTGGGCCTTTGATTTTGCTCACGCGACTCTGCACCGCAAGATACTCAAGGATGCGGTCTTTGACGCGTTCCAGACCGTAATGGTCGATATCCAGCGTTTCCTGCGCTTTACGCAGGTCTTTTTTCACCTTGCTGCGCGCCACCCACGGAACCTGAACCATCCAGTCGATGTAGCCACGCACCACGGTCGCTTCTGCAGACATCGGCGACATCATCTTCAGCTTCTGCAATTCAGCTTCAGCTTTTTCACGCGCTTCGGTCGGCATTTTGGCCGCTTCAATCTTACGTTTCAGCGCCTCGTACTCATCCGGCGCGTCATCCATTTCGCCCAGCTCTTTCTGAATGGCTTTCATTTGCTCATTCAGATAGTACTCACGCTGGCTTTTCTCCATCTGCTTTTTAACGCGGTTGCGAATACGCTTCTCAACCTGCAGCAGATCGATTTCTGATTCCATCATCGCCATCAGATATTCCAGACGTTCGTTGACGTCGGACATCTCCAGCACGGACTGTTTATCAGCCAGTTTCAGCGGCATATGCGCTGCGACGGTATCGGCCAGGCGGGCCGCATCGTCGATGCTGTTGAGGGAGGTTAAGACCTCAGGTGGGATTTTTTTATTGAGCTTGATGTAGCCTTCAAACTGGTTGATGGCCGTGCGTACCAGCACTTCCTGCTCGCGCTCTTCAATTTCTGGCGAGACAAGGTATTCGGCCTGGGCAACGAAATGGTCGCCATTATCAGCCAGCGTGGTGATGTGCGCGCGTTGTAAACCTTCAACCAGCACTTTTACCGTGCCGTCTGGAAGTTTCAGCATCTGCAATACAGAAGCGACGGTCCCTACTGAGAAGAGATCGTTAATGCCAGGTTCATCCGTTGAAGCCTCTTTCTGTGCAACCAGCATGATCTTTTTATCATGATCCATCGCGGCTTCGAGGCACCGAATCGATTTTTCCCGACCAACAAACAACGGAATTACCATGTGCGGATAAACCACCACGTCGCGCAACGGCAACACGGGGATTTCAATGCGTTCAGAACGCTCAGGATTCATAGAGCTCTCTCTTAGTTTAATGTCCGCCAGGTGATGGGTACCGCGCAATAGAGGTTTTGCAGTTAAACCCACAGGATATTGAGTATATGGGGATGCTTGTACGACATTCAATGTCACTGGCGAGAGAAAAACAAAAGGGGAAAGATTTTTCCCCTTTTTTAAGATAACAACGTGGTGCGATTGTTTATTTATTCACCAGAAGCCTGGGCTTCATGCTTTCCATAAATCAACATCGGTTCGGATTGACCTTCAATCACTGATTCATCAATCACTACTTTTTCAACGTCATCCATTGAAGGAAGGTCGTACATGGTTTCAAGTAACGCACCTTCAACGATAGAACGCAGACCACGCGCACCGGTTTTACGTGACATCGCTTTTTTAGCGATCGCCGTTAAGGCTTCGTCGCGGAATTCCAGTTCTACACCTTCCAGATTGAACAGCGCCTGATACTGTTTGGTCAGCGCGTTCTTCGGCTCACGCAGAATCTGAATCAGCGCTTCTTCACTCAGTTCGCTCAGCGTTGCCACAACCGGCAGACGACCAATGAACTCAGGAATCAGGCCAAACTTGATCAGATCTTCTGGCTCAACCTGCGACAGCAATTCGCCTTCGCTCGCCTTCTGGGATTTGCCCTTCACGGTTGCGCCGAAGCCGATGCCGGATCCGGTTTCAACACGCTGGGAAATCACCTTATCGAGACCGGCGAATGCGCCACCACAGATGAACAGAATCTTGGAGGTATCAACCTGCAAGAACTCCTGCTGTGGATGTTTGCGTCCGCCCTGCGGCGGTACGGCAGCCACGGTGCCTTCAATCAATTTCAACAGCGCTTGCTGTACGCCTTCGCCCGATACGTCACGAGTGATCGACGGGTTGTCAGACTTACGAGAAATCTTGTCGATTTCATCGATGTAGACAATGCCGCGCTGCGCTTTCTGCACGTCGTAATCGCACTTCTGCAGCAGCTTCTGGATGATGTTTTCAACGTCTTCACCCACGTAACCCGCTTCGGTCAGCGTGGTGGCATCCGCCATGGTGAATGGCACATCCAGCAAGCGCGCCAGCGTTTCTGCCAACAGTGTTTTACCGCTACCGGTTGGACCGATCAGCAAAATGTTACTTTTGCCCAGTTCAATGCCGTTGCTGGTATCGCCATTACGCAAGCGTTTGTAGTGGTTATATACCGCTACTGCCAACACTTTCTTCGCCCTTTCCTGACCAATAACATAATCATCAAGGTGATGGCGGATTTCATGCGGCGTCGGCAGTGAGCTACGCTCGCGATGCGGCGCAACTTCCTTAATCTCTTCACGAATGATGTCGTTGCAAAGATCAACGCACTCATCGCAAATGTACACTGACGGCCCGGCAATTAGCTTACGGACTTCATGCTGGCTTTTGCCGCAGAAAGAGCAGTACAGCAACTTACCTGAACCGTCTTTGCGCTTATCTGTCATCAGCTAACCTCTTTTCTTTCTCAGACCAAATTTGTTGTACGGCGCTGGCCGTACATCAACGGCCGATATGCATTCAACCCATCTGCCTGCTCCCCGTTAACTATAGCGTAAGGGGCAGACAGATGTGTCTTATTGGCGATGCGTCAGGATTGAGTCAACCAAACCATACTCAACCGCTTCGCTCGCAGAGAGGAAACGATCGCGCTCGGTGTCGCGTTCAATCTCTTCCAGCGATTTGCCGGTGTGCTCAGCCATCAACTCATTCATGCGCTGCTTCACTTTCAGAATTTCGCGCGCATGGATTTCGATATCCGTCGCCTGGCCCTGATAGCCGCCCAACGGCTGATGAATCATCACACGTGAATTAGGCAGGCAGAAGCGTTTGCCTTTGGTGCCTGCGGTCAGCAGGAACGCACCCATTGAACAAGCCTGACCCATACAGATGGTGCTGACATCGGGCTTGATAAACTTCATTGTGTCATAAATCGACATCCCAGCAGTAATCACGCCGCCTGGCGAGTTAATGTAGAGGTAAATGTCTTTTTCAGGATTCTCAGCTTCCAGAAACAGCATCTGCGCCACGATCAGGTTAGCCATATGATCTTCAACCTGACCGGTCAGGAAGATCACACGCTCTTTGAGCAGGCGAGAGTAGATGTCGTAAGAACGCTCGCCGCGCGAGGTTTGTTCGACCACCATTGGCACCAGCGCCATGTGCGGTGCAGTAAATTCACGATCGCCACTGTATGACATTACCGTCTCCTGATAAATTTCATTGGCAACATTCTGTACCGATTTTACGTAAGCCGAGGCGCAAACACTACGTGCCACGGTCTCAAACCGAAATAACAACCCGGTTAATCAGTCAGTCTCACTGTTTTCATGCATTCTCCCTGTATCTGGGGATGCTGCCCAGTTGTTTCAAGCATAACAACCTTTTGCCCATTCGCTAACACGGAAAAAGAGCTTAGCGGATAATTTGCCGATTAATTAAGCAAATAGAGGACAAATCAGTGTACTTAACGCCAGAAACGAAAAAGCCCGCGACTTTTCAGTCACGGGCTTAGCACTAACGGTTAACGAATGAATCAGGCCGCAGAGGTCTGGTTCATCAGTTCCTGGAAGTTAGTGGCTTTATCGGTCACTTTGGCTTTCGCCAGTACCGCTTCAACCGCTTGCTCTTCCAGAGCCACGTTGCGCATGTTGTTCATCAGCTCGCTGTTCTTGCTGTAGAACTCGATCACTTCCTGCGGATCTTCGTACGCAGAAGCCATCTCTTCGATCAGCGTCTTAACGCGATCTTCGTCAGCCTGCAGTTCGTTGATGCGAATCACTTCGCCCAACAGCAGACCTACAACTACGCGACGTTTAGCCTGCTCTTCGAACAGTTCACGTGGCAGTTCCAGCGCTTGCTTCTCGTTGCCACCAAAACGCTGTGCAGCCTGACGACGCAGAACGTCGATTTCGCTGTCGATCAGCGCAACCGGAACGTCGATGTCGTTGGCGTTAACCAGACCGTCGATTGCCTGAGTCTTCACGCGGTTACGGATAGCACCTTTCAGCTCGCGATCCATGTTCTTACGCACTTCTGCACGCAGACCGGCAACTGAACCATCTTCCACGCCAAAGCGCTTGATGAACTCTTCAGTCAGCTCTGGCAGTTCGCGGGTTTCAACTTTCTTCAGCACGATTTCGAACTTCGCATCTTTCCCTTTCAGGTTTTCTGCGTGGTAATCGTCTGGGAATTTCACGTCGATAGTGAAGGTTTCGCCGGCTTTATGGCCAACAACGCCCTCTTCGAAGCCAGGGATCATACGACCCTGGCCCATTGCCAGCACGAAGTCAGAGGCTTTGCCGCCTTCAAACTCTTCGCCGTCAACAGAACCGCTGAAGTCGATGGTAGCGCGATCTTCAGCTGTCGCAGCTGCATCGCTCTCTTTCCAGGTCGCCTGCTGCTTCTGCAGGGTTTCCAGCATGGTATCAACGTCAGCGTCAGTCACTTCTACTACTGGCTTCTCGACTTCGATTGCGTCCAGGCCTTTCAGCTCAACTTCTGGATACACTTCGAACTCAACCGCGTAGGTGAAGTCTTCGCCTTCTTTATATTCGCCCGGCACATAGTTTGGTGCGCCAGCCGGATTGATTTTCTCTTTGATGATGGCGTCAACGAAGTTGCGCGTCATCAGCTCGCCCAGCACGTCCTGGCGAACAGAAGCACCGTAGCGCTGAGAAATGATGTGTGCCGGCACTTTGCCTTTACGGAAACCGTCGATACGGACTTTCTTAGCCACTTCCACCAGTTCTTTCTTCACTGCGCTTTCGATGCTGTCAGCTGCAACAGTAATCGAAATGCGACGGCCCAGACCCTGAGTGGTTTCTACTGAAACTGTCATCTTGTTACCTCAAAAAATCACGTGCTCGGTCAACTTCAGACACCACACATAAATGCGCCGTATCCAACAACCGGGACGGCCTCTGCAGGCAGAACCTAATCCCTGTCACCAGAAGCGTCCCGAAGACATTCCGGAAAAATAGACGCAGCATTATAGCGGCATCGCTGGAATGAGTCGAGGCTGCAAACTCACCACTTTTTAGCGGTTTTGCTGCTTTTTTGCGCCGTAGATCGCGTTTGAGTGTAATAAATGAAAAGAAAACGGCCCGCAGGCCGTTTTTGAGGATGAGGTAGAGGGGAATTCAGGCAAGCGTGCCAGCACCGCGACAATTCGGTGAGGCCAAAACCGTATCCTGCAATCCATCCCACTCTTTTTGCGTGTAAGTATGCAGTGCCAGCGCGTGTACGCTGCCCGCTAATTCGGTTGCCAGTTCGCCATAAATAGCGCGATGACGTTGCAGAAAGCGCTGACCGGTAAATCGATCGCTGACAATCACCACTTTAAAGTGACTTTCAGAACCGGCGGGCACGTTATGACGGTAGCTTTCATCATGCACTTCAAGATGTGCAGGTTCGAAAGCGTTACGCAACTTTTCTTCTATTTGTTCGCGAATCATGATTAACACTCCTTTCCGGCGAGCGCTGTGCCCATCTGTTTAAATATTAGTAGGTTTTTTACCGCTTCCGCAGCTTGGCCGTAAATAAATCCGCCAGCGCTGCGCATAGTAACCTGCTTATCTTGCAGGTCAACCGGCTGGCGTTTCATCCTGTCCGAAAAAAGCCTTTACAATCAATTTCCATTGGCCCGGGGCTTTTTTCACCGCTGCGCAATGCTATGATGGCCGCAGTTTTGCAAATCAACCCATATGCTAACGAGAATGAGTATGTTGAAAAAACTGTTATTCCCTCTGCTGGCTGCTTTTATTTTGGCCGGCTGTGCCAGCAACAACACTACGTTGGATATTCAACCGAAGATCCAACTGCCGCAGCAAGATCCAAGCCTGATGGGCGTCACCATCAGCGTTAACGGTGCCGATCAACGTTCCGATCAGGCGCTGGCCAAAGTGAACCGCGATGGTCAGTTGATCACGCTGACACCATCCCGCGATCTGCGCTTCCTGCTGCAGGAAGTGTTAGAGAAGCAGATGACGTCGCGCGGCTACATGATTGGCCCAAGCGGTGCCGTTGATCTGCAGATCGTAGTAAATGGTCTGTATGCGGATGTGACACAAGGCAACGTGCGCTACAGCATTACCACCAAGGCGGATATCTCCATCATCGCTACCGCGAAAAACGGTAACAAGCAGGTGAAAAACTATCGCCAGACTTACAGCGTAGAAGGCGCGTTTACCGCCACCAACGCGAAGATCACCAATGCGGTTAACTCAACGCTGAGTGACGTGATTGCTGATATGGCGCAGGACACCAGCGTTCACAACTTCATCAAGCAGAACGCCCGCTAATTTCCGCAGTAATTTGCCCGGCGACGCTTCGCCGGGCTTCATTTCAGGTTGGCTATGACATCTCACTATCTGCGTATTTTTACCCAACGTAATGCGGCGGTATTGCTGCTACTGGGTTTTGCCTCAGGCTTACCGCTGGCGTTAACCGCCGGGACGTTACAGGCGTGGATGACGGTAGAGAATGTTGACCTGAAAACCATCGGTTTCTTCTCCCTTGTCGGCCAGGCTTACGTGTTTAAGTTCCTGTGGTCGCCGATGATGGATCGCTATACGCCACCGTTTCTCGGTCGCCGTCGCGGCTGGCTGCTGGTCACGCAGCTGGCGCTGATTGGCGGCATTATCGCCATGGGCTTTATGCAGCCTTCGCGTGACTTAACGCTGCTGGCTGCGCTGGCGGTGCTGGTTGCCTTCTGTTCGGCCTCGCAGGATATCGTGTTTGATGCCTGGAAAACCGATGTGCTGCCGCCGGAAGAGCGCGGCAGCGGCGCGGCGATCACCGTGCTGGGTTATCGTCTGGCGATGTTGATTTCGGGCGGCCTGGCGCTGTGGTTAGCGGATCGCTATCTCGGCTGGCAAGCCACTTACTGGCTGATGGCGCTGCTGATGGTGCCGGGCCTGATCGCCACTTTGTTGGCGAAAGAGCCGGAAATGCCGGCGCGCGAACCGCATTCGCTTCGCCAGGCCGTGACATTCCCGCTAAAAGACTTTTTCCAGCGTAATAACGCCTGGCTGCTGATCACGCTGATTATCCTTTATAAGCTTGGCGATGCCTTTGCCGCCTCGCTCACCACCACTTTCCTGATTCGCGGCGTCGGTTTTAGTGCTGGCGATGTCGGTCTGGTGAACAAAACGCTTGGCCTGCTGGCCACCATCATCGGCGCGCTGTACGGCGGTGTGCTGATGCAGCGCCTGAGTTTGTTCCGCGCCCTGATGATTTTCGGCGTGCTGCAAGCGGTGTCGAACTTTGCTTACTGGTTGCTGGCGGTGACGCCACCGCACTTATGGAGCATGGCGAGCGCGGTGTTTATTGAAAACCTGTGCGGTGGCATGGGCACCGCGGCCTTTGTCGCGTTGTTGATGACGCTGTGCAACAAATCCTTCTCGGCGACGCAGTTCGCACTGCTTTCTGCCCTCTCCGCCGTGGGCCGTGTTTACGTTGGTCCCGCCGCCGGTTGGCTAGTAGAACTATGGGGCTGGCCGACCTTCTATGCCTTCACCGTGTTTGCTGGCGTGCCGGGATTGCTGCTGTTGTGGCTGTGTCGCGGTACCTTGCACAGCATGCAGCAAAGCGGGGAGTTTGTGATGCGCAGCTTGTGGCCGCAAGGTTACCGCTGGACAGTGCGTCTGTTCAGCATCGGCTGTGGCTTGCTGGCATTGTGGCTGCTGGCATTAGCACTCAATGCTAGCGGAGTTGTGCAGATTAATGCGCTGCTCACGCCGATGTTTGAAGCCGGAATGGCATTTGCGCTGTTAGCTGTCGCACTCGGGGTTATTTTGGATAGTTTGGCATTAAAAAAAGCGGCGCGAGAGAATCTGGGTTAAGTAAGCCAATTTTCGTGACGAAATAATCGGCTAAAAACATTAGTCGCCGATTTTACCAATAGCATTTTTTTTAAAGCGAGTTAGAAACATTAAATTAACAACTGCTGGCGAATATTTAAATCCGGTGCGCAATTACTTTGTATAAAAGACATCGCTGAAATGATGCAGAAATGTTAAATAAATGAGTATTAAGAGTACGGTTTATACTTTCCCTGATTTTTCTGCGGTTTCTACCATTGGTTTTTGTTATATTGATGCCAACTGCTTGTCGCAGTTAATAATTTGTCACCCTGCGTAACATCTGTGACACCCTTAGCAAAAGGTGTCAACAGCCTTCTGACACATCCTTAAGCTGGTTTACACTGCATAAACCTTCCCGTAAAATGCGCGCACACTTAAACGACAATAGAGCCCTTTGTCATTGAGGTCGTTAAATGAGACTCAGTAAATACAATAAAAGTTTGGGGATTTTGTCATTAATTGCAGGCGCTGTATTACTCAGTGGCTGCGATAGTGCGTTGTTAAATCCCAAAGGACAGATTGCACTGGAGCAACGTTCGTTGATTCTGACAGCTTTCGGCTTGATGATGATCGTCGTTATCCCGGCAGTCTTCATGGCAGTATTCTTTGCCTGGAAATATCGGGCAACCAATACTAACGCAACATATAGCCCTAACTGGTCACACTCGAACAAAGTGGAAGCCGTGGTCTGGACCATTCCGATCCTGATCATTATCTTCCTCGGCGTTTTGACCTGGAAATCAACCCACGCGCTGGAGCCGAGCAAACCGCTGGTTTCTGACGTTAAACCGGTTGAGATCGACGTAGTGGCACTGGACTGGAAATGGCTGTTCATTTACCCGGAACAGGGTATTGCAACCGTTAACCAGATTGCCTTCCCGGCAAACACTCCGGTGAACTTCAAGATCACCTCCAACTCCGTGATGAACTCCTTCTTTATTCCTACTCTCGGCAGCCAGATTTACGCGATGGCCGGTATGCAGACCAAACTGCATCTGATCGCCAACGAGCCAGGAACATTTGACGGTATCTCTGCGAACTTCAGTGGTCGTGGTTTCTCTGGCATGAAGTTCAAAGCCATTGCAACTAAAGACGATGCGGAATTCCAGCAGTGGGTTGCCAAAGTTAAAGCGGCACCTAACGCGCTGAACACCATGGATGATTTCGAGAAACTGGCTACGCCAAGCGAAAATCACCCGGTGGAATATTTCTCTACGACGAATCCTGAACTGTTCAAGCAAGTTATTGATAAGTTCAAGATGAGCCACGGGAAGATGGACATGCCAGAGCATAAAGGCATGGACATGAGTCACGCCGCTTCCGCGGGAGCCGAGGAATAATACGATGTTCGGAAAATTAACACTGGATGCAGTGCCATACCACGAACCCATTATCGTGGTTACGGTCGCCGCTATCATCTTAGGTGGTCTGGCACTGGTTGCTGCGATTACCTATTTTGGTAAGTGGCAGTACCTGTGGTCAGAATGGTTCACCTCCATCGACCACAAAAAACTGGGTATCATGTACATCATCATGGCTTTCGTCATGTTGCTGCGCGGCTTTGCCGATGCGGTAATGATGCGTACCCAACAAGTGATGGCTTCCGCTGGGGAAGCCGGCATACTTCCGCCGCACCACTACGACCAGATCTTCACCGCTCACGGCGTGATCATGATCTTCTTCGTGGCGATGCCATTCGTGGTAGGTCTGATGAACATCGCGGTACCGCTGCAAATCGGTGCACGTGACGTTGCCTTCCCGTTCCTGAACAACCTGAGCTTCTGGTTTACCGCGATCGGTGTGATCCTGGTGAACATCTCTCTGGGTGTGGGCGAGTTCGCACAGACCGGCTGGTTGGCTTATCCGCCGCTTTCGGGTGCGGAGTACAGTCCTGGCGTCGGGGTCGATTACTGGATCTGGAGTCTCCAGCTGTCCGGTATCGGTACGACACTGACCGGTATCAACTTCTTCGTTACCATTCTGAAGATGCGTGCACCGGGCATGGACCTGTTCAAAATGCCGGTATTCACCTGGGCATCACTGTGTACTAACGTCCTGATCATCGCTGCGTTCCCGGTACTGACCGTTACGCTGGCACTGTTGACGCTTGACCGTTACCTTGGCTTCCATTTCTTCACCAATGAAATGGGCGGTAACATGATGATGTACGTCAACCTGATTTGGGTCTGGGGTCACCCGGAAGTGTACATCCTGGTTCTGCCGGTGTTTGGTGTCTTCGCTGAAGTCACTGCTACCTTCTCTAAAAAGCGTCTGTTCGGTTACACCTCTCTGGTGTGGGCGACCATCGCGATTACCGTCTTGTCGTTCATCGTTTGGCTGCACCACTTCTTCACCATGGGTGCGGGCGCGAACGTAAACGCCTTCTTCGGTATCATGACGATGATCATCGCTATCCCGACCGGCGTGAAAATCTTCAACTGGCTGTTCACCATGTATCAGGGTCGCGTTGAGTTCCACTCAGCGATGCTGTGGACCATCGGCTTCCTGGTTACCTTCTCGATTGGTGGTATGACAGGTGTTCTGTTGGCGGTTCCGGGTGCGGACTTCATTCTGCACAACAGCCTGTTCCTGATCGCGCACTTCCATAACGTGATTATCGGTGGTGTGGTGTTCGGTTGTATGGCTGGCGTGACCTACTGGTTCCCGAAAGCATTCGGCTTCACGCTGAATGAAAAATGGGGCATCCGCGCGTTCTGGTTCTGGATCATCGGCTTCTTCGTGGCATTCATGCCGCTGTATGCGCTGGGCTTCATGGGTATGACGCGTCGTATCAGCCAGGACATCGATCCTCAGTTCCACTCACTGCTGGTCGTTGCAGCAGGCGGTGCGGCGCTGATCGCTTGCGGTATCCTGTGCCAGATTACCCAGTTCTACGTTTCTGTGCGTGACCGCGACCAGAACCGTGACCTGACCGGTGACCCGTGGGGTGGACGTACGCTGGAGTGGGCAACCTCTTCACCGCCGCCGTTCTACAACTTTGCTGTTATCCCTCATATCCACGAGCGCGATGCGTTCTGGGAAATGAAAGAGAAAGGCGAAGCGTACAAGCAGCCAGAAAAATATGAAGAAATTCATATGCCGAAAAACAGCGGCGCAGCCATTGTTATCGCGGCCCTGATGACTGTCTTCGGTTTCGCTATGATCTGGCACATTTGGTGGCTGGCTGGCCTTACCTTCCTGGGCACTATCGTGACCTGGATTGTGAAGAGCTTCGATGAAGACGTGGATTACTACGTACCGGTTGCCGAAGTCGAGCAGATCGAGAAGAAGCACTTTGACGAAATCAGCAAAGCAGGTCTGAAATAATGTCAACTGAAACTGCAAAACACCACCACGACGCCCATGCGGAGCATGGGCATCACGATGCAGGAGCCAATAAAGTCTTTGGCTTCTGGATCTACCTGATGAGTGACTGCATTATCTTCGCAACCCTGTTTGCGACCTATGCAGTAATGGTCAATAACACTGCCGGTGGCCCGGCAGGTAAAGACATCTTCGAACTGCCGTTCGTCCTGGTCGAAACCGCGCTGCTGCTGCTCAGCTCCATTACCTATGGTATGGCAGTGATTGCGATGAACAACCAGAACAAGGGCTCGGTCATCAGCTGGTTAGCGTTGACCTTCCTGTTCGGTGCTGGCTTTATCGGCATGGAAATCTATGAATTCCATCACCTGATCAAAGAAGGCTTCGGTCCTGATCGCAGCGGCTTCCTGTCAGCGTTCTTCACGCTGGTCGGCACGCACGGTCTGCACGTGACCTCTGGCCTGATCTGGATGGCAGTGATGATGTTCCAGATTTCTAAACGTGGTCTGACTGCAACCAACCGCACCCGTATCATGTGCCTCAGCTTGTTCTGGCACTTCCTGGATGTGGTTTGGATCTGCGTATTCACCGTTGTCTACCTGATGGGAGCCATGTAATGAGTCATTCTGTTAACGAACATGGCGCTTCGCACGGTAGCGTGAAGTCTTACATGATCGGCTTCGTCCTCTCTATCATCCTGACCGGTATTCCGTTCTGGATGGTAATGGATGGCGGCGCTTCACACGGCACTATTCTGGGTGTGGTTCTGGTGTGTGCGGTAGTTCAGGTGCTGGTTCACCTCGTCTACTTCCTGCACTTAGACAGCAAATCAGAAGGTGGCTGGAACATGGTGGCCATCGTCTTCTCAGCACTCATTATCTTGATTGTTGTTGTAGGCTCACTGTGGATTATGTGGAACCTCAACTACAACATGATGGCCCACTAAAGAGTCGCGTAATGATTAAGCAATACCTGCAAGTAACAAAACCAGGAATTATTTTCGGCAATTTAATTTCTGTGATCGGTGGATTCCTGCTGGCTTCGAAAGGCAGCATTGATTACACCCTGTTTCTCGCCTCGCTGGTTGGCGTATCGCTGGTTGTCGCATCAGGTTGTGTTTTCAACAACGTGATTGACCGCGATATCGATATCAAAATGGAGAGAACGCGGAACCGTGTTCTGGTCAAAGGCCTGATCTCGGCGAAAGTAAGCCTGGTTTATGCAACCGCATTGGGTATTGCTGGCTTTGCGTTGCTGTATTTCGGCGCTAACCCGCTGGCCATGTGGCTGGCGGTGATGGGCTTCGTGGTTTACGTAGGCGTTTACAGCCTCTATATGAAGCGTAACTCTGTCTACGGCACACTGATTGGTAGTCTCTCTGGCGCTGCGCCGCCTGTGATTGGCTACTGCGCAGTGACCAACCAGTTTGATGCTGGCGCGTTGATTTTACTGGCTATCTTTAGCCTGTGGCAGATGCCGCACTCCTATGCGATTGCCATCTTCCGCTTTAAAGATTACCAGGCTGCCAACATTCCGGTTCTGCCGGTGGTGAAAGGCATCTCAGTGGCAAAAAATCATATTACGCTATATATCCTGGCGTTCATGATTGCCACGCTGATGCTGACCCTTGGCGGTTACGCGGGCTACAAATATCTGGTGGTGGCTGCGGCCGTTAGCGTGTGGTGGCTCGGCATGGCACTTTCTGGTTACAAAACCTCAAACGACAAAGTTTGGGCGCGTAAACTGTTTGTGTTCTCGATTGTCGCTATCACCGCCCTGAGCGTGATGATGTCGGTTGATTTCATGACGCCAGCGTCGAAAGATTTGCTGACTTACGTCTGGTAATTCAGCTCCGCAAAACCAGAAAGGGCGCGAATTTCGCGCCCTTTCTTTTTGTTACCACTGCTTAAGAACAAATGTTTTACCCGCCCTGCCCTGCTGCCTAGAATGGGCGCAGTATAATTTTGAGGTAAACATGAACGACAATAAAATGACGCCAGTAGAGCTTCGCGCTACATGGGGTTTAGGTACCGTTTTTTCCCTGCGCATGCTGGGAATGTTTATGGTCTTGCCGGTACTCACCACGTACGGCATGGCGTTACAGGGCGCCAGTGAAACACTGATTGGTCTCGCAATCGGTATCTATGGTTTGGCACAAGCCATCTTCCAGATTCCATTTGGTCTGCTCTCCGATCGCGTCGGCCGTAAGCCACTGATCGTCGGCGGACTGCTGCTGTTCGTTTTCGGCAGTGTTATTGCTGCCACCTCCGACACCATTTGGGGCGTGATTTTAGGCCGCGCATTACAAGGTTCCGGCGCGATCGCCGCTGCGGTAATGGCGTTGCTGTCGGACTTAACCCGTGAACAGAACCGCACCAAAGCGATGGCGTTTATCGGCATCAGCTTTGGCGTTACCTTTGCCATTGCCATGGTAGTTGGCCCGATTGTCACCCACGCGCTCGGCTTGCATGCGCTGTTCTGGATGATCGCTATCCTCGCGACGCTTGGCATCGTCATCACCTTATTAGTGGTACCGAATGCGCCGAACCACGTATTGAACCGCGAATCTGGCATGGTGAAAGGCAGCATCCGTGCGGTGCTGACCAATCCAAAACTATTAAAACTGAATATCGGCATTCTCTGCCTGCACATTCTGTTGATGTCGAGCTTCGTGGCGCTGCCGGGACAGTTTGAGCAAGCCGGTTTACCGGCGGCAGAACACTGGAAAGTTTATCTGGTGACGATGCTGGTGGCGTTTGTCGCCGTAGTGCCTTTCATTATCTATGCCGAAGTGAAGCGCCGCATGAAGCGCGTGTTCGTTGGCTGCGTGGCGATCATCATCATCGCGGAAATCGTACTATGGGGCGCGGCAGGCCACTTCTGGACGCTGGTGATTGGCGTGCAGCTGTTCTTCCTCGCCTTCAACCTGATGGAAGCGATTCTGCCATCGCTGATCAGTAAAGAGTCGCCGCCGGGCTATAAAGGCACCGCGATGGGCATCTACTCCACCAGCCAGTTCATTGGCGTGGCGATTGGCGGCAGCATGGGCGGATGGATCTATGGTCATGTAGATGCACAAACCGTATTCCTGGTCGGCGCGATTGTCGCTGCTGCCTGGCTGTTTGTGGCAATGTCGATGCAGGAACCACCGTACGTCAGCAGCCTGCGCATTATGCTCAGTGATGCGGTGCTGGCGGTGCCGAATCTTGAGAAACGATTAAAAGCGCAGCCCGGCGTGGCGTCGGTGTTTATCGTGCCGGAAGAGAAAAGTGCCTACATCAAAATCGACAGTAAAGTGACGAGCCGCGTCGAACTTGAAGCGCTGCTCGCCAGCTGTTAAATGACAAGCCCGACCACTGCGTCGGGCTTTTTGTTACAGCGACATATCCACCACAATACGCCCTTCAATCTTGCCAGCGTGCATACGCGCGAAGATATCGTTGATGTTAGTCAGCGGTTCAACCGCCACGGTGGCTTTCACCTTGTGACGACCGGCGAAATCCAGAGCTTCCTGCAGATCTTTGCGCGTACCCACGATGGAACCGCGCACCGTGATGCCATCCAGCACCATATTGAAGATCGACAGATCGAATTTGCCCGGCGGCAAGCCGTTCAGCACCATGGTGCCGCCACGACGCAGCGTACCAATCGCCTGTTCGAACGCTTTCGGGGAAACTGCCGTCACCAGCACACCATGCGCGCCGCCGAAACTCTCCTGGAACACTTTGGCCGGATCGACATTTTTCGCATTCGCTACCACGCTGGCACCGAGACGTTTAGCAAACTCAAGCTTCTCATCATCGATATCCACCGCCGCCACGTTCAGGCCCATCGCCACGGCGTACTGCACCGCCATATGCCCTAAACCACCAATACCCGAAATCACCACCCAATCGCCAGGTTTAGTGTCGGTCATTTTCAACCCTTTATACACGGTGACGCCCGCACAGAGGATCGGCGCGATTTCGTTGTAGTCGACGTTATCCGGGATGATGCCGACATAGTTGGCATCGGCGAGGCAATATTCCGCGAAGCTGCCATTCACTGAGTAACCGGCATTTTGCTGCGATAAACACAGCGTTTCCCAGCTATCCAGACAATGTTCACAGTGGCCGCACGCCGAATAGAGCCACGGTACGCCAACGCGATCGCCCATTTTCAGGTGCTTAACGCCCTCGCCCAGCGCCACAACCTGGCCCACACCTTCATGGCCCGGAATAAACGGCGGATTAGGTTTTATCGGCCAGTCGCCTTCGGCTGCGTGGAGATCGGTATGGCACACGCCGGTAGCCGCGATTTTCACCAAAATCTGCCCCGGCCCGACCTGCGGCACCGGCACCTGCTCAATCACTAACGGTTCACCAAAAGACTTCACAACAGCGGCTTTCATGGTGGTTTTGATTTGCATATTCATCTTTCACTCTCCATTTGATCGGATGCGGACTTAGAACAGGCCCAAAGGCGCGGTGCCATAGCTGACCAGCAGATTTTTGGTTTGTTGATAGGCGCTGAGCGCCATCTTGTGCGTCTCACGGCCAACACCCGATTGCTTATAGCCGCCGAATGCCGCGTGAGCGGGATAGATGTGATAGCAGTTGGTCCAGACGCGACCGGCTTTTATGCCGCGTCCCATGCGATAAGCCAGATTGGTATCGCGCGTCCACACGCCCGCGCCAAGGCCAAACTGGGTTTCATTGGCGATGGCGAGGGCTTCTGCTTCATCCTTAAAAGTAGTGACACCAATCACCGGTCCAAAAATTTCCTCCTGGAAACAGCGCATCTGGTTAGTTCCTTTGATTAAGGTCGGCTGAATGTAGAATCCGTCATTCAGTTCTGCGGCCACGCTAGCGCGATCGCCACCGGTGAGAATCTGACCGCCTTCGTCGCGAGCGATGTTGATATATGACAGGATTTTGTCGAATTGCTGGCGCGAAGCCTGCGCGCCAATCATGGTGTCGGTATCGAGCGGATCGCCACGACGAATGTTGGCCACCTTCGCCATCACGCGATCCATAAAGGGTTGATAGATCGATTCGTGAATCAAAGCGCGTGACGGACAGGTACAGACTTCGCCCTGATTAAAGAAGCCGAGCACTAACCCTTCCACCGCTTTCTCAATAAACTCATCCTCGCCGTCCATTACATCGGCGAAGTAGATATTCGGCGACTTGCCGCCCAGCTCAACGGTACAAGGAATGATGTTTTCAGCGGCGCAGGTCATGATGTGACGACCCACCGGCGTTGAACCGGTAAAGGCGATTTTGGCGATGCGTTTACTGGTCGCCAGCGCTTCACCCGCTTCACGGCCAAAGCCCTGCACCACATTCAACACGCCAGCCGGGAACAGATCGCCAATCACCTCCATCAGCAGCGTAATGCCCAGCGGCGTCTGTTCCGCCGGTTTCAGCACCACACAGTTCCCCGCCGCCAGCGCCGGCGCCAATTTCCACGCCGCCATTAACAACGGGAAGTTCCACGGAATGATCTGCCCAACCACGCCGAGCGGCTCATGGAAGTGATACGCAACAGTGGTTTCATCGATCTCCGCAGTGCTGCCCTCTTGCGCCCGCAGGCAACCGGCGAAATAACGGAAGTGATCCACCGCCAGCGGCAGATCGGCATTCAGGGTTTCGCGGATCGGTTTCCCGTTATCCCAACTCTCCGCCACCGCCAGTTTTTCAAGATTGGCCTCGATACGATCCGCCACCTGCAGCAGGATGTTGGCGCGATGCTGCACGCTGGTTTTTCCCCAGGCATCGGCCGCCTGATGCGCCGCGTCCAGCGCTAAATCGATATCGCGCGCATCCGAACGCGGGAACTGCGCGATATCGCTGCCATTCACTGGCGAGGTGTTGGTGAAGTATTGGCCGCTGAGCGGCTCGACGAATTTGCCCGCAATGTAGTTGCCGTAAGTCGCCTGAAATGAAACCAAAGCGCCGGGCGTGCCGGGATGTGCATAACGCATCGCAAACTCCTTTATGTAGGGTCAGATAATCTGAAGGCTCAGTCGCCATTCAGAGAACGTGCTGTCAAAGGAGCTATTGCAGCGGGCGTGCCAGCTTTTTTCATCAGCTGATCATTTGAAAAAATATAAATTTAATCATTAAGTTATAAACCCACACACGGCTTGATTTGCAGATGTTGTGCAGAAAAGTTCACCATCTGTGTTGCGTATCGCAACAGTACAGAAACCGACCCGCTACAATGCTGCAACACTTTCGCTTGGGCATGAGGTCATCAATGCAGGGAAATCCATCCGCGTCTGCCGTTAACGCCAATCCGCTGTTAAGCGACTCCTGGTTTCGTAGCCAGCTGTATGGTCTCGATCGCACCGCCGATGATTTTCCTCGTGTTCGCCAGGGTGAACTGGCCGATGTGCTCGCCAGCAATGCCGGGCTACAGCAGTTCGCGCAGCCAGTGATCAAACAGCTGGCGCAGAAACTGGCCGAGAAGCAATCGGTGGTGATTCTGTCGGATGCCACCGGTTTGGTGCTTAATACCTTTGGCGATATGCCTTCGATGGAAAAAGCCCAACGTTATGCGCTGGCTCCGGGCAATTTGTGGAGTGAATGCGGGCGTGGCACCAATGCGATTGGCACCGCGCTGGCGATTGATGACGGCTGCGAAATTGAAGGTCATCAGCACTTCCTGACGCTCAACCAAGGCTTGTACTGCGCGGCGATGCCGCTGCAAATGCCGAACGGTCAGATTGCTGGCGTGCTGGATATTTCCGGCCCGGCGCACTTCCCGCATCCGCAAACCTTTAATTGGGTGAAAGCGGCGGCGAAACAGATCGAATACCTGTGGGTAAAACAGAGCCTGCACCCGCAGCAATGGTTGATGAGCCTGCATCTGCAGCCGCAGGGCATCGATACCAGCGATGAGCTGCTGCTGGTGTTCTCAGATAACGTCCTGACGGCCGCTAATCGTCTGGCGATGCGCGAACTGGCGCTGAGCGTCGAACAACTCGGCAGCGTGACCTTTCAACAACTGTTCCCGCAACAGCAGCAGCAAGCCAACACCATTCCCGTTCCGCTCGATTACGCCACGCAGCGCTACTATTTCCGCCTGCGCGCGCCGCAGCGCAGCCATTTTGCCACGCCGAGCGAACCCGCCAGCGATCTGCCCTTCTCGCTGGGCCGCGATGGCGAGAAGATGGTGCGACTGCTCAATGCCGGCGTTTCACTGTGCATTCACGGCGAAACCGGCAGCGGCAAAGAGTATGTCAGCCGCGCACTGCATCAGCAGAGCCGCTGGCGCGAAGGTAAATTCGTTGCCATTAACTGCGCGGCTATCCCCGAAGCGTTGATTGAATCTGAGCTGTTTGGCTATCAACCCGGCGCGTTCACCGGTGCCAGCAAGAATGGCTATATCGGTAAAATCCGTGAAGCGGATGGCGGCGTGCTGTTTCTCGATGAAATTGGCGATATGCCGCTGGCGCTGCAAACCCGCTTGCTACGGGTGTTGCAGGAGAAAGAGGTGGCGCCGCTCGGCTCCAGCCGCAGCTGGCCGGTGAATTTTGCGGTGATCAGCGCCACGCACCGCGATTTGGCACAGCGCGTAAATGAAGGCGAATTCCGCGAAGATTTGCTCTATCGCCTGCAGGAATTCTCGATGACCATTCCGCCGCTGCGCGACTGGCCGGACGTAGAGGGTTTTATCAGCCGTTTATGGCTGGAGCTGGGCGGCGCGGATCGAGATATTCAGCTTTCACCTGCTTTATTAACAGCACTGGCACAGCTGCCGTGGCCGGGGAACGTGCGGCAATTGCGCAGCTTGTTACGCGTGCTGCTGGCGCTGGCGGATGAAGGTGAGGAAGTGACTGAGGTGCATTTACCGGCCGAGTATCGTCGCGCGGCGTTGCCGCCACAGCCCGATCGGCAGAGTCATGATGAACGATTGATCAGCGAAACGCTGCAGCGCTTTAATGGCAATATCAGTAAAACGGCGGAAGCCTTAGGCGTCGCGCGCAGCACGCTCTATCGTCGTGCGGCGCGCGACAAACGCGATTAGTCGCGGAAGTTTTTGAACTGGAAAGGCTGACCAAGGTTGCCACCGCGCACCAGCGCCATCGCACCTTGCAGATCGTCGCGTGACTTACCGGTTACGCGCAGTTCTTCACCCTGAATCTGCGTCTGCACTTTCAGCTTGCTGTCTTTAATCAGCTTCACCAGCTTTTTCGCGATATCGCTTTCGATACCTTTCTTCAGCTTGGCTTCCACCGACCAGCTTTTACCGCTGTGCACGATCTCTTCTGGCACTTCAATCGCCGCGCCTTCAATGCCACGCTTCAGCAGCTTTTCGCGCAGAATATCCACCAGCTGCTTTACCTGAAAATCAGATTCGCTGCTGAGTTTGATGGTCTCATTCTTTTCGTTGAGCTCAATGGTTGCACTCACGTTACGGAAATCGAAACGGGTTGAGATCTCGCGGCTCGCATTCTCCACGGCATTTCGCACTTCCGACAATTCGACTTCGGAAACGATATCGAAAGATGGCATCTTTTCTTCTCCTGATACTAAAGTGACATGCATAATACGCGTCTTGTGGCGCTAATAAAACACGATACATGGAAAGCTATACTTACTCGTAACGTGAAAACAGGAACCCGCCCACGGGAGGCAAAATGAAAATTACCGTGTTGGGGTGTGGCGCCTTAGGTCAAATTTGGCTCGCCGCTCTCGCTCGTCAGGGACATGAGGTGCAGGGTTGGTTACGTGTGCCGCAGCCGTATTGCTCCGCCAACGTGGTCGATCCACAAGGCCAGGTGAGCAATCACACCTTTATTGCCAACGATCCGCTGTTCCTCGCCGAAAGCCAGCTGTTACTGGTGACGCTCAAAGCGCCGCAGGTTTCCCCTGCAGTGAAAAACCTGCAAAGCGTGTTGCCGACGCACGCACCGATTCTGCTACTGCATAACGGTATGGGTACGCTGGAAGAGTTGAAAGATCTGCGTCAGCCGCTGCTGCGCGGCATCACCACGCACGCCGCGATGCGCGATGGCACGGTGATCAAACATATCGCGCACGGCATCACGCACATTGGCCCTGCTAATCGTGAGAGCGCCGCGCTGAGTGATATCGCCGATATTCTGCATCATGCGCTGCCGGATGTGGCCTGGCATGACAACATCGCCGCCGCCAGCTGGCGCAAGCTGGCCATCAACTGCGTGATCAATCCGATGACCGTTGAGCACGATTGCCAGAACGGTGCGCTACGTGCCTGGCCGGAACAAATAGCAATGCTGTGCGAAGAGATCGCCTGGGTGATGGAGCGCGAAGGCCAGCACATGGCGGTGGATAATCTGCGCGACATTATTTATGACGTGATCGATAGCACCGCTGCCAATACCTCATCAATGCTGCAGGATGTGCGGGCGCAGCGCCTGACCGAAATTGATTACATCACCGGTTACCTGTTGCGTCGCGCCCGCGCGCAGGGCATTTCACTGCCGGAAAATACCCGTTTGTACGCTCTGATTAAACGTAAGGAGTCCCACTATGAGCGCGAACGCATCGGTTCTGGTTTGCCTGGCACATGGAAGTGAAGAGACCGAAGCGGTCACCACTATCGATTTGCTGGTACGCGGCGGATTAAGCGTCACCACCGCCAGCGTGGAGAGCGATGGCACGCGTGAGATCGTCTGCTCGCGCGGTGTGCGGCTGCTGGCGGATGCGCCTTTGGTTGAGGTCGCGGACAACGATTACGATGCGATTGTACTGCCCGGCGGTTTGAAAGGCGCGGAGACCTTCCGCGACAGCCCGCTGCTTGTCGAGACCGTGCGCCAGTTCCATCTCTCCAGCAAAATCGTAGCGGCGATTTGTGCCGCGCCGGGCACGGTTTTGGTTCCGCACGATCTGTTTCCCGTCGGCAATATGACCGGTTTTCCCGGCCTGCGTGACACCATTCCAGACAGTAAATGGATGGAACGCCGCGTGGTGTGGGATCCGCGCGTTAATCTGCTGACCAGCCAGGGACCGGGCACCGCCATTGATTTTGCGTTGAAGCTGATTGATTTGCTGGTGGATAAAGAGACCGCGCGTGAAGTGGCTTCACAGCTGGTTCTGGCGGCGGGAATTTATAATTATCAAGAGTTTGAAGAGCGTTGATAATAGAGGTCGCCATAAGTGGCGACCCTACTTATTACGGGCGATAAACCTTAACGTTTTTGAAGCCCTGCTCGTGCAGATAGAGCGCCTGCAGGCGACTCATCACACCGCGATCGCAATACAGCAGCCAGGTTTTGCTCTGGTCCAAATCGCCAAACTGGGTGCTGAGTTTGTAGAACGCCAGGGTTTTCACCTCAACGCCTTCAACTTCCAGCGGTTTGGCGTCCTGCTCATCGGCCGAACGGATATCCAGCACTACGTCGTTGCTGGTAAAAGAGTCAACGGTTTCAACTTCCACCACCTCTTCTTCCGTCTGCTCGGCGATTTCACGGATATCGACGTTGCTGGCTTCCTGCACCACACGATTAAGAATCTCGAAATCGAAGTTTTGCTCTTCCGCTTCGATCTTCCCTTTCACCGCTTTAACGGTTGGGCTTTTCGAAATCACGCCGCAATATTCTGGCATGGTGCGGGCAAAATCTTCGGTGCCGATCTTACGCGCCACATCAATGATGTGCTCTTTGTCATGGGAGATCAGCGGACGCAGAATCAGCGTATCGGAGGCGTTATCGATCAAACGCAGGTTAGTCAGCGTCTGGCTGGAAACCTGGCCCAGCGCTTCGCCGGTCACCAGCGCCTGCACGCCGTAACGTTCCGCCACCATCGATGCCGCACGCACCATCATGCGCTTCAGCACCACGCCCATTTGGCCGTCGTCCACTTTCTCCAGAATCTCACCGACTACCGGCTCGAAGTTGATCGCCACGAAACGTACGCGGTGCGAACGACCAAAGCGCTGCCACAGGTAATGCGCAACCTGACGCACGCCAATCTCGTGTGCCGCACCGCCAAGGTTGAAGAAGCAGTAATGCACGCGGCAGCCGCGACGCATCAGCATGTAGCTCGACACGCCGGAGTCGAAACCGCCGGAAATCAGTGACAGAACATCTTCCTGCGTACCAATCGGGAAACCGCCTAAGCCTTCATAGCGTGCGGTGATCAGCAACAGGCGATCGTCTTCAATCTCCAGATTCACCGTTTCGTCCGGGCGATTGAGCTGCACGCGCGCGCTAGCGATGTGCTGATTAAGGCCACCGCCAACGTAGCGTTCCACGTCCTGCGAGCTGAAGCTGTGCTTGCCGCGACGCTTCACGCGCACGCAGAAGCTTTTGCCTTCCAGACGCTCGCGGTTCAATACCAGCGTCTGCTCGAAGATATCGTGCATATCGGTATAGGCGCGGTCTTCCACCGCCAGCACATGGTGAATACCCGGAATGCGCGTTAATTCGGTAACGATGGTTTCACGCAGCGACTCATTTTTGGAACGCAATTCGATGTGGTCCCAGTGACGCACCACTTTGATGTCTTCATCGACAGTGCGCAAAATATTACGAATGCTGCTGGTGAGAATTTTGATAAAGCGCAGACGCACCGACTGACTTTTGATGGTGATTTCTGGGAACAGCTTGATGATAAACTTCATGGCGACAGGGGTTCGTTTGGGCAAATAAGTGCTAAAAGCATCGGCACTTAGCTGTTAAAATCATATAATTGCGGGTTGATTCAGGAGCCCCCGCATCCGAGGCGCAAAAGTATATCACCTTTGCCGGGTGACTGCTTCTGCAACCGCAGTCACATTCATTATTTTGCTAATTAATCCCTGTCGGCTACCATGACCGATTGCAAGATAATGTCCTAACCTGTGAGTCGACACTGATTATGCCGAAAAAAGCCGAAGCGCCTGCCAGTTTTGAAAGCGCATTGCAGCAGCTGGAACAGATTGTCAGCCGCCTGGAAAGTGGCGAGCTGCCGCTGGAAGATGCGCTGAACGAATTCGAACGCGGCGTACAATTGGCACGTACCGGTCAGCAAACCCTGCAGCAGGCAGAGCAGCGCGTGCAAATCCTGCTCAGCGACGAGAAAGATGCCGCCCTCGCCCCTTTTACCCCGGAAAATGAGTAATGGATTTCGCTAAACTGCTGAGCGCGTACCATCAACGCGTCAATCAGGCTTTGACGCGCTTAATAGATCCACTTCCTTTTCAGAGTTCTCCTCTGGTTAATGCCATGGAGTATGGGGCATTATTAGGCGGTAAGCGTCTGCGTCCCTTTCTGGTGTACGCAACAGGCGAAATGCTAAAGGCCGATGCGGCCAGTCTGGATGTGCCGGCTGCGGCCGTGGAATGCATCCATGCTTATTCCCTGATTCATGACGATCTGCCGGCGATGGATGACGATGCGTTACGCCGCGGGCAGCCAACCTGCCATATAAAATATGGTGAAGACACGGCGATTCTCGCCGGCGATGCTCTGCAAACTCTGGCCTTTTCGATTCTGGCCGATCAGCCAATGCCTGGCGTTAACGCCGAAGCGCGTATTGCGATGATTTCCGAACTGGCGCAGGCCAGCGGCGTTGCAGGTATGTGCGGCGGTCAGGCGTTGGATTTGGCGGCGGAAGGCAAAAGTATCGATCTGGCGCAGCTGGAACAGATTCACCGTCATAAAACCGGCGCGTTAATTCGTGCCGCGGTACGTCTTGGCGCATTAGCCGCCGGCGAGCGTGGCCGCGCCGCGTTGCCGGTGCTGGATACCTACGCCAACGCCATCGGACTGGCGTTTCAGGTGCAGGATGACATCCTCGATGTGGTCGGCGATACCGCCGTGTTAGGGAAAACACAGGGCTCAGATCAGGCATTGGGTAAAAGCACCTATCCTGCACTGATGGGGCTGGAAAATGCCCGCAGTAAAGCATGGGATCTTTATCAAGAGGCGCTCGGCGCGCTCGATATTCTGGCGGCACAGTCTTACAACACAATCGCCTTACAAGCGCTGGCAAGCTTCATAATTGAACGCGATAAATAACTTTCATAATGAGTCTCTGATGAGTTTTGATATTGCAAAATACCCGACACTGGCGTTAGCCAACACGGTTCAGGAATTACGTTTATTACCGAAAGAAAAACTTCCGGAGCTGTGTGACGAACTGCGTCAGTATCTGCTGGATAGCGTGAGCCGTTCTTCCGGCCACTTTGCATCGGGTCTGGGCGTCGTCGAGCTAACAGTGGCGCTGCATTATGTTTATAACACCCCCTTTGATCATCTGGTGTGGGACGTGGGCCATCAGGCTTATCCGCACAAAATTCTGACCGGACGCCGCGATCGCATCGGCACCATCCGTCAGAAAAATGGCCTGCATCCGTTCCCGTGGCGCGGTGAGAGTGAGTACGACGTGTTAAGCGTGGGCCACTCTTCCACCTCGATCAGCGCCGGACTCGGCATGGCGGTTGCTGCCGAGCGTGAAGGCAAAGGCCGCCGCACCGCCTGTATTATTGGCGATGGCGCGATTACGGCGGGCATGGCGTTTGAAGCCATGAACCATGCCGGTGACATCAAGCCGGATATGCTGGTGATCCTCAACGACAACGAGATGTCGATCTCCGAAAACGTCGGCGCACTCAACAATCGTCTGGCACAGATTCTCTCCGGAAAAACCTATTCACGCCTGCGCGAAGGCGGCAAGCGTGTATTGGGCGGTTTGCCGCCGATTAAAGAGCTGGTGAAGCGCACCGAAGAGCACCTGAAAGGCATGGTGGTGCCGGGCACGCTGTTTGAAGAGCTGGGCTTTAACTATATCGGCCCGGTAGATGGCCACGACGTGCTGACGCTGGTAAGCACGCTGAAGAACATGCGCGATCTGAAAGGTCCGCAGTTCCTGCACATCATGACCAAAAAGGGCAAAGGTTATGCACCGGCGGAAGAAGATCCGATCACCTGGCATGCGGTACCGAAGTTCGATCCCGCCAGCTTAGCGCTGCCAAAAAGCGTGCCGGGTTTGCCAAGCTACTCGAAAATCTTCGGCAACTGGCTGAGCGAAATGGCCGCTGACGATGCGCGCCTGATGGCGGTAACGCCAGCGATGCGCGAAGGTTCCGGCATGGTGAGCTACTCGCGCGATTATCCGCAGCAATATTTTGATGTGGCGATTGCCGAGCAGCACGCCGTGACGTTCGCAGCGGGCATGGCAATTGGTGGTTACAAACCGGTTGTGGCGATCTACTCGACCTTCCTGCAGCGCGCCTACGATCAGCTGATCCACGATGTCGCCATCCAGAAATTGCCGGTGCTGTTTGCCATCGATCGTGGCGGCATTGTCGGCGCGGATGGCCAAACCCATCAGGGCGCATTCGATATCGCGTTCTTACGCTGCGTGCCAGAGATGGTGATCATGACGCCAAGCGATGAGAACGAATGTCGTCTGATGCTGTACACCGGTTATCACTATCAGGCTGGCCCGAGTGCGGTGCGTTACCCGCGCGGCACCGGCACTGGCGCAACGCTGGAACCGCTGGCGAGCTTGCCGCTGGGCAAAGGCATCGTGAAGCGTCGCGGCGAAAAGCTGGCGATCCTTAACTTTGGTACCTTACTGCCAGAAGCCGCTGCCGCGGCGGAAGCGCTGAATGCCACGCTGGTGGATATGCGTTTTGTGAAGCCACTCGACGAAGCATTGATTGCCGAGCTGGCGGCCAGCCACGATTCGCTGGTAACGCTGGAAGAAGGCGCCATTAAAGGCGGCGCCGGTAGCGGCGTTAACGAGTACGTGATGGCAAAACGCCTGCGCGTGCCGGTACTTAACCTCGGCCTGCCGGATGAGTTCATCCCACAAGGTACGCAGGAAGAAGTGCGTCAGGATTACCAGCTGGATGCCGCCGGTATTCAGCAGCAAATCGCTGACTGGCTCGCCCAGTAATCTGCCCGACTCGCTCACCGCCCGGTGAGCGAGCCTGCTGCTATGCTTAGGGAACGATTTTCCCTCAAGCATAAGAGCAGGAGCCCAAATACATGAAAACCATTCCCTTAGGCCAGACTGACTTGCAGGTTTCGCGTCTCTGTTTAGGCTGCATGACTTACGGCGATCCCACGCGTGGTAATCACGCATGGACGCTGCCCGAAGAGAGCAGCCGACCGCTGATCAAGCAGGCGCTGGAAGCCGGCATCAACTTCTTCGATACCGCCAACAGCTATTCCGACGGCAGCAGCGAAGAGATCGTGGGCCGCGCGCTGAAAGATTTTGCCCGCCGCGATCAGGTTGTGGTCGCCACCAAGGTCTATTTCCCGCTGAGCAATCTGTCACAAGGCTTGTCGCGCAAGAATATCCTGCAATCGATTGATGACAGCCTGACGCGTCTTGGCATGGAGTACGTCGATCTGCTGCAAATCCATCGCTGGGATTACGACACGCCGATTGAAGAGACGCTGGAAGCGCTACATGAAGTGGTGAAATCCGGCAAGGCACGTTACATCGGCGCATCATCAATGCACGCATCGCAATTTGCTCAGGCGCTGGATCTGCAGAAGCAGAACAACTGGGCGCGCTTTGTCAGCATGCAGGATCAGTACAACCTGATTCAGCGTGAGGAGGAGAATGACATGCATCCGTTGTGTCAGCGCGAAGGGATCGCTGTGCTGCCGTGGAGCCCGCTGGCGCGCGGTAAACTCACGCGTCCGTGGGGTGAAACCACCGCACGTTCGGTATCGGATAATGTGATGGAGAAGCTTTATACCGGCACCGAAGAGAACGATGCGGCGATTGCCGAGCGTCTGGCTAATGTTGCCGCCGATAAAGGTGTGACGCGCGCCCAAGTGGCGCTGGCATGGCTGTTACATAAACCGGCGGTTACCGCGCCAATCATTGGCGCCTCGCGCGAGCAGCAGTTCGCCGAGCTGGTGAAAGCGGTGGATGTGGAGTTGAGTGAGAATGAGATTGCCGAGCTGGAAACGGTGTATCAACCGCATCCGGTGGTGGGATTTGAGTGATTGAGAAACCAGGTGGCCATTCATGGCCACCTCATTCACTTCACACCGAAATGATCAAACCCTTTCACATCCACGCTGCGCGGTTTGCCGTTCTCCAGCAAACTCAGCCCTTCCGATTCCGGTGCAATCTGACCAATGCAGGTATAAGGCACACCAAAATGCCCCAACGCCACATCGAGCGCGCCGCGGTTCACTTCCGGCACGGTAAAGCACAGCTCGTAATCTTCGCCGCCGCTCAACGCCCATTTCAACACCAGCTCAGGCTCGAAGTGATCGCGCAGGGCCGCTGAAAGCGGTAACGCGTCGAGATTGATACGCGCACCAACGCGGCTGGCGGTCAGCACATGGCCGAGATCGGAAATCAGGCCATCAGAGATATCGATCG
This sequence comes from Enterobacter sp. Sphag1F, assembly GCF_014193275.1. Taxonomy (NCBI): domain Bacteria; kingdom Pseudomonadati; phylum Pseudomonadota; class Gammaproteobacteria; order Enterobacterales; family Enterobacteriaceae; genus Enterobacter; species Enterobacter sp. Sphag1F. The sequence continues at coordinate 992,775 of NZ_JACHZD010000002.1, forward strand.
CCGAGGTCGCCAGTCCACGCAGCGCCTGGCCTTGCAGCACGCGCGGCATTGGACGCAGATGGCGTTTGATCAACGCTTCGTGCACCGCCGGATCGTTCAGGCGATGGCGATGCTGCAGCAGCGACAAACCGGCTGCGCTATCACCCAAAGTGCCGGTGACAAAAATCCAGTCGCCGGGCTTCGCACCCGAACGTTTCAGCGCCCTTCCCACCGGCACTAAACCGTGAATGCCGAGCGTCATGCTCAGCGGTCCGCGCGTGGTATCGCCGCCAATCAGCTGCATATCGTAGTAATCCAGCAGCTCAAACAGGCTATCGCTAAAGGCCGCTACCCACTCTTCATCGATTTCAGGCAGCGTTAATGCCAGCGTCAGCCAGGCCGGATCGGCGCCCATAGCGGCTAAATCGCTGAGATTAACGGCGACGGCTTTGTAGCCGAGATCGGCGGGATGGATATCACGTAAGAAGTGGACGCCCGCAACCAGCGTGTCGGTGCTGATGGCAAGTGTCTGTTTTTCTGGCACGTTGAGTAACGCGCAGTCGTCACCAATTCCTTTCTCCACATCGCGGCGGGAGCTGGTGACGCGGTTAAAGTAACGTGCGATCAGTTCGAATTCACCACAAGACATAAGTCAGGTCTCAATGAGAAAAAGGCCGGAAAACCGGCCTTTAAGACTATTTTTTATTCGGTCGAATTTGCGGGGCAGCTTTGTCGAGGACACCGTTGACGAATTTGTGGCTGTCTTCAGCACCAAACACTTTTGCCAACTCAATGCCTTCGTTGATGGCCACTTTATACGGCACATCAGAACGCTTGCTCAGCTCATACAGCGAAATACGCAGGATGGCTTTTTCTACCTGGCCCAGCTCTTCCAGCTGACGCGACAGGTAAGGCTTCATCAGACCGTCCAGGTACGCGCTGTTAGTCGCCACACCGGCCAGCAATTCGCGGAAATAGCTAATATCGACGTCTTTGACGTCTTGTTCCGCCAGAAACTGGTATTCCACATCGGCAATGTCGTTCTTGGACAGCTGCCAGGAGTAAAGCGCCTGGACAGCGCACTCACGGGCGCGACGACGAGCAGCAGGTTTCACAAAATTCCCCTTACAAAAATCAGGCTTTGATGGCTTTCAATACGTTGATCATTTCGAGTGCAGTCAGGGCCGCTTCGGCACCTTTATTACCTGCTTTCGTGCCGGCGCGTTCAATCGCCTGCTCGATATTTTCAGTGGTCAACACGCCGAAGGTCACCGGGATTTCGCTGGTCATCGCAACGTGCGCAATGCCCGAGCTGGCTTCACCGGCCACATATTCGAAATGTGCGGTGCCGCCACGGATCACGGTGCCCAACGCAACAATGGCGTCGTGCTTACCGGTTTTCGCCAGCGCGCGTGCTGCCAGCGGCAGTTCGTATGCACCCGGAACCCAGACAACGGTGATGTTATCTGCTTTCACCTGGCCGATGCGCTTAAGTGCGTCAATCGCGCCGTCCAGCAGGCTGTCATTAATGAAGTTGTTAAAACGCGCAATTACGATGGCAATGTTTGCATCAGGCGTGGCAACAGGAGCTTCGATAACTTTCATACATATCCTTTGGGTTGTTTTATGGCCCCGCAGAAGGGGGCGGATTCTATCATACTCTTTGGCGACGCGCTCAGGCTTTTCCGCGCGCTTTCAACGCGGTGTCAGCGTCAGGCGCAGGTCCTCGCCAACCCGGCGTACATCGCTAAAATTCAGGGCCGGCGCATCGGCCAGCTGTTCCAGTCCCGGCAGCGTACACAGGCCGCGAGCAGCATTACCTAACAGCTTCGGCGCCATGTAAACGATCAGCTCATCCACCAAGCCCGCTTGCAGCAGCGCGCCCGCTAAACCGGCACCGGCTTCTACCCACACGCTATTGATCTGCCGCTGGCCGAGCAACATCATCATTGCCACCAGATCAAGCTGTTCGCCACGCTGCGGCACGGCGATCTGGGTCACGCTGGCGGGCCACGCTTGTTCATCGGGCTCGGTGCGCATCAGCCAGGTTTCGCCTGGTTGGTCAATCAAGCGGTGTTGCGGCGTGACTCGCTGTTGGCTATCAATCACCACACGCACCGGCTGGCGCAGCTGGCTTTCGTCGAGCTGCGCACGCACTTCATCGTTTAATTCACTCCAGCGCACCGTTAACGATGGGTTATCCGCTAACACGGTGGCGCTGGTGCTAAGAATAGCTGAACTCTGAGCGCGTAAACGTTGCACATCGCGCCTTGCGGCTGCGGAGGTGATCCACTGACTTTCACCACTCGCCATGGCGGTGCGCCCATCAAGGGATGCGCCGAGTTTTAGCTGGATCCACGGGAATCCGGTGCGCATGCGTTTCAGAAAACCCCGGTTCAGCGCTTCCGCTTCGTTCATCATCAGGCCATGACTGACGTCGATGCCCGCCTGCTGTAAACGATAGAGTCCACGTCCCGCCACCTGCGGATTGGGATCCTGCATCGCGGCGACTACGCGCGTCACGCCAGCGGCAATCAGCGCATCGCAGCACGGCGGTGTGCGTCCATGGTGACTACAAGGTTCCAGCGTGACATACGCGGTTGCGCCAACGGCACGTTCGCCCGCCATGCGCAGTGCATGCACTTCGGCGTGCGGTTCGCCGGCGCGCTGATGCCAGCCTTCGCCGACAATCTCGCCCTCGCGCACAATCACGCAGCCGACGTTGGGATTAGGAGTGGTGGTAAAGCGTCCGCGGCGCGCCAGTTCCAGCGCGCGCGCCATATAGCGTTCGTCAGTCATGGATTAGTCCTGTAGGCGGGCGATCTCTTCACCAAAATCGCGGATATCTTCGAAGCTGCGATAGACCGAGGCAAAGCGAATGTAGGCGACTTTATCGAGCTTTTTCAGCTCATCCATCACCAGATTGCCGATCAATGCGCTTGGCACTTCGCGTTCGCCGGTGGCACGCAGCTGGGTTTTAATATGATTGACCGCGCTCTCAACCGCATCGGCGCTCACCGGGCGTTTTTCCAGCGCCTTGATCATGCCGCTGCTGAGCTTGTCTTCATTGAAGGGTTCACGCACATCATTGCTTTTCACCACGCGCGGCATCACCAACTCCGCTACTTCAAAGGTGGTAAAACGCTCATGACACACCAGACACTGACGACGGCGACGCACCGACGATCCTTCACTAACCAGACGAGAATCAATCACTTTGGTGTCCACAGCGGAGCAGAATGGGCAATGCATGAGGCTTCCTGATGCGAGATAAATAGGCCACACAGTGTAGCGCGATCGCGCCACAAAATGTATGTGTGTGGCACATAATGTGTGAATCGCGATTTGTGACATTAAGCCAAATGCAAGACATCTCCCTCATGTTCCCTCGTCAAAAAACCACTACGCTTAGAGAGCCGCCAGCAAGGCGGCCAACATCATAAAAATCTGGAGGATGTATGGGTCTGTTTGATTTCGTGAAAGATGCTGGAGAAAAACTGTGGGATGCCGTGAGTGGCGGTGGCGACGATGCCAGCAAGAAATTGCAGGATCACATCAACAAACTCGGTTTGCCCGACAGCGATAAGGTCAAGGTTGATGTGAAAGGCGATACCGTTACCGTAACTGGTGATGGCATTTCTCAGGAGTTGAAAGAGAAGATTCTGGTGGCAGCCGGTAATGTCGCAGGGATCACCAAGGTCGATGACAAGGTCACCACCAGCGATGCTGCTACGCCCGCGAAGTTCTACACCGTGAAAAAAGGCGATACCTTGAGTGCGGTATCGAAAGAGGTCTACGGAAATCCTAATCAATACAACAAGATTTTCGAGGCAAACAAGCCAATGCTGACGCATCCTGATAAGATCTACCCTGGCCAGGTTTTACGAATTCCCGAATAAAGAAAGGACATTGCATGACGATCAGGACGTTTTGGGCTCCGGCAGCACTCTCTTTGCTGGTTCTCAGTGGTTGCAGTTCAACGCCGGTTTCACCGCAGGTCAAAGAGTTGCATCAGGAAGTGAGTCAGCTTAATCAGCAGATGCGCAAGCTGACTAATCAGGCAACGGCGCTGGAGATTCAGGGACAGCTGAACAGCCAATCCACCCAAGGCGCGTGGCTGTTGCCGCAAGCCAATACGCCGGTGGAACTGCAGACGCAGCTGGGTAAATTGCGCTTGTCACTCTCGCAGGTGGCGGGTGAAGCTAGCGGCAGTCGCGCCAATCTGAATATCCGCTCGACCGATGACCAGCCTGTTCCGGCGCTGCGCGCTACCGTGGTTTGGGGCGAAATGGATCCGGCCAGCGGCAAACCGCTTAACGCGGGCAGCCTGAGCCAGACCATCGACGTTCCCGCCGAGTTAATGCCACGCAGTTCGGTTAGCGTGCCGCTGCGACTCAGCGGCTTAACCCCGGATCAACTCGGCTACGTGCGCGTGCACGATGTGGAAGGCACAGCGGTAAATAAAACCGCGCCTTGAATACGCATTAGTAGGGTCGCCATTTATGGTGACCTCTGTGCACGATGTCCTGATCGACAGGCATAAAAAAACGGGCTGCCACTGGCAGCCCGTTTACTTTCTGACTTAGCGTTACGGCAGAATCGAAGGCTGATCTGCGCCCTCTTTTTCCACTTTCTGCACCAGCATATGTTCACGCTTCATGCCCAGTTTCAGCGCCAGCGCTGAAGAGACATAAATCGATGAAATGGTACCGATGGTGACACCGATAAGCATGGTCAGTGAGAAGCCTTTCAGCAACGCACCACCAAACACGAACAGGATCATGATCATCGCCAGCGTAGTGATGGAGGTAATCAAGGTACGGCTCAGCGTTTGGGTCAGCGACACGTTGGTGATGTCGTAAGAAGAACCGCGGCGAATCTTGCGGAAGTTCTCACGAATACGGTCAGAGACCACGATCTTATCGTTAAGCGAGTAACCAATCACCGACATCAGCGAGGCGACAATCGTCAGATCAATTTCAACCCGTGACAGCGCCAGAATTCCGCAGGTGATGATCACATCGTGCGCCAGCGCCAGTACGGTGCCGAGCGCCAAACGCCACTCAAAGCGGAAGCCGATGTAGATTAAAATCGCAATCAACGCCGACAGCAGCGCCATTGCGCCCGCCTGAGCCAAGTCGCTGCCCACGCTTGGGCCAACGAACTCGACACGCTTCACGGTGGCGTTCTGCTGGGTGGTCTGGCTGATTGACGCCAGCACTTTGTTGCCCAATTCGGTACCGGCATTGCCGGTCGCCGGAGGCATACGCACCATCACGTCGCGGCTGCTACCAAAGTTCTGCACCAGCGGCTCTTCAAAGCCCGCCTTCACCAAACCTTCACGCAGCGCGTCGAGATCCGCCGGTTTTTCCAGGTTAATCTCAATCACCGTTCCGCCGGTAAAGTCGAGGCCCCAGTTGAAGCCTTTGACACCAACGATGGCGATTGACGCCACAATCAGCAAACCGGAGATGATGAAAGCCAGCTTATCCCAGCGCATAAAGTCGACGACTTTACGCCCGTGGTTTAGCTGCTCAATACTATATTCCTGTGCCACAACGCACTCCTCAGATAGACAGCTTGTTGATGCGTTTGCCGCCGTACACCAGGTTAACGATGGCACGGGTGCCGACGATAGCGGTAAACATTGAGGTTGCGATACCGATAGCGGTAGTAATCGCAAAACCTTTGATTGAACCGGTACCGACCGCATAAAGAATGATGACTTTAATCAGCGTAGTGACGTTGGCGTCGACGATACTGGAGAAGGCGCCTTTATAGCCTTCATGAATCGCCTGCTGTACCGAGCGTCCGTTACGCAACTCTTCTTTAATACGCTCGTTAATCAACACGTTAGCATCGACAGCAACCGCCAGCGTCAACACGATACCGGCAATACCCGGCATGGTGAGCGTCGCGCCTGGCAGCAGTGACATGATGCCGACAATCAGCACCAGGTTACACAGCAGTGCGCTGGTCGCGATAAGACCAAACTTCTTGTAGAACACCACCATGAACAGGATGGATGCGATCAAACCCCACAGGCAGGCTTCGAGGCCTTGTGTGATGTTCTGCTGACCCATGGTTGGGCCGATAGTGCGCTCTTCTACAATCTGGATTGGCGCAATCAACGCACCCGCGCGCAGCAGCAGCGACAGCTGACGTGCTTCGTTTGGATTGTTGATGCCGGTGATACGGAAGCTGTTACCGAGGCGCGACTGAATGTTCGCCACGTTAATCACTTCTTCCTGTTTCACCAGAATCGAACGGCCGTTGGCATCTTTCTTACCGCTGTCTTTGTACTCCACAAACAGGGTCGCCATCGGCTTACCGATATTGTCCTTGGTGAAGTTCGACATCATGTTGCCGCCCGCGCCATCCAGTGAAATGTTCACCTGCGGCTGGTTGTATTCATCCATGCTCGACGTGGAATCGGTGATGTGGTCACCGGTCAGAATCACACGCTTGTACAGCACCACTGGCTGCCCTTCGCGGGTTTTCTTCACTTCCGAATCGCCTGGCACACGGCCGCTGGCCGCAGCAGTTGGATCAACGCTGGTGTTAACCAGACGGAATTCCAGCGTGGCGGTTGCGCCCAGAATCTCTTTAGCGCGCGCGGTGTCCTGAATACCTGGCAGTTCGACCACGATGCGGTCAGAACCCTGACGCTGCACCAGCGGTTCGGCAACGCCAAGCTGGTTCACACGGTTACGCAGGATAGTGATGTTTTGCTGCACCGCATATTCACGCGCTTCGCTCAGACGCGCATCGCTCATCACCGCACGCAGCGAATCGCTGCCCTGGCTTGAGATCACCAGATCGCGGTGGCGAGTAGACAAGTAGCTGATTGCCGCGTCACGGCTGGCGCCGTCACGGAAACGCACTTCAACGCCATAGTTCGCGATTTTATTAACGGTGGTATACGGAATGCTTTTGTCGCGCAGATCGCTGCGCAGGCTGTCGGCGTTCTGCTCTTGCAGTTTGCCCAGAGCCGTATCCATATCCACTTCCATCAGGAAGTGAACGCCGCCGCGCAGATCAAGACCGAGTTTCATCGGTTCCGCGGCCAGCATGCTCAGCCAGCGAGGGGTTGCCGGCGCGAGGTTGAGTGCCACAATGTAGTCTTCGCCCAGCGCGGTGGTGATAGCATCACGCGCGCGCAGCTGCACATCCTGCGTTGCAAAGCGGGCCAAAATGGCACCATTTTCCAGAGCGAGCGATTTGCTCTCGATATTGTCTTGTTTTAATACGGTCTGGATCTGATCCAACGTTTGCTCACTGGCGGCGCCACCGCGCGCACCAGTGATCTGAACGGCCGGATCCTCACCATAAAGGTTAGGAAGCGCATAGAGCAGGCCGACGAGAATCACGACGACCAGCATGATGTACTTCCACAAAGGATAACGGTTTAACACGGCAGTTCCCTTCGGGAAGAAAAAATTACAGCGCCTTCAAAGTACCTTTCGGCAGAACGGCGGCCACGAAATCACGTTTAACAACTACTTCAGTGGTGTCGTTCAGGGCAATAGAAACATAGCCAGTTTCTGCCACTTTGGTCACACGGCCAACTAAACCACCGCTGGTCAGCACTTCATCACCTTTAGAGATGGAATCCATCAGCTTCTTGTGATCTTTAGTACGCTTCTGCTGCGGACGCAGAATCATGAAGTAGAAGATCAGACCAAATACCACCAGCATGATCACCAGAGAATACGGACTTCCCTGAGACGGTGCGCCTGCTGCGGCTACGGCGTCAGAAATGAAAAAGCTCATTAAATTTCCCTCATTGATGAATTATCAGACGTTCAGCGGAGGAACCGCCTTCCCCGTCCGTTGGTAGAACTCGCTAACAAAGTGCTCTAATTTACCCTCTTCGATAGCCTTACGTAAACCGGCCATCAAACGCTGGTAATAGCGCAGATTGTGAATCGTATTCAGGCGTGCGCCCAGTATTTCGTTACAGCGATCAAGATGATGCAAGTAGGCGCGGCTATAATTGCGACAGGTGTAACAATCACACTCTGCATCAAGCGTTGCGGTGTCATCTTTATACCGGGCATTACGAATTTTCACCACGCCATCCGTAACAAACAGATGACCATTACGCGCATTGCGCGTTGGCATAACGCAGTCAAACATATCGATACCGCGGCGAACGCCTTCCACCAGATCTTCTGGCTTGCCGACGCCCATCAAATAACGCGGTTTGTCTTGCGGAATTTGCGGACAGACGTGCTCCAGGATTCGGTGCATGTCCTCTTTAGGTTCACCCACCGCCAGGCCGCCCACAGCGTACCCATCAAAGCCAATCTCTACCAGACCTTTAACGGAGACATCTCGTAAATCTTCGTAAACACCGCCCTGAATAATGCCGAATAATGCATTTTTATTACCGAGCGAATCGAAGCGGTCACGGCTGCGCTGGGCCCAACGTAATGACATCTCCATCGAACGTTTGGCGTAATCCCAATCCGCCGGATATGGCGTACATTCGTCGAAGATCATGACTACGTCAGAGCCGAGATCGAACTGGATCTCCATCGACTTTTCCGGATCGAGGAAAATCGGGTCGCCGTTAATCGGGTTGCGGAAATGCACGCCCGCTTCGGTGATCTTACGGATATCGCCGAGGCTGAATACCTGGAAGCCGCCGGAATCAGTGAGGATCGGCCCTTGCCAGTTCATGAAATCGTGCAGGTCGCCGTGCAGTTTCATGATCTCCTGACCAGGGCGCAGCCACAGGTGGAAGGTGTTGCCGAGCAGGATCTGCGCGCCGGTCTCTTTCACTTCTTCCGGCGTCATGCCTTTCACCGTGCCGTAGGTTCCCACGGGCATAAATGCCGGGGTTTCAACAACGCCACGATCAAAGACCAGACGGCCACGGCGCGCGCGCCCGTCGGTAGTATCTAATTCAAATTTCACATTAACCTCATTAGATAATCAGAGAAACAGTCTGATTATTAAGCCCCAACGGTTTCGTCAGGTGCCTGTGGATTACGGGTGATGTACATCGCATCCCCGTAGCTAAAGAAACGGTACTGCTCTGCCACCGCGCTGTGATAAGCCGCCATGGTGTGCTGATAACCGGCAAAAGCCGAAACCAGCATAATCAGGGTCGATTCCGGCAGGTGGAAGTTGGTGATCAGCGCATCGATCACCTGATAGTGATAGCCGGGATAGATAAAAATCTGCGTGTCGTCGAAGAACGGGGCAATCAGCGCGTCCTGGCTGGCCTTCGCGGCGCTCTCCAGCGATCGCACTGAGGTGGTGCCCACGGCAACCACTTTATTGCCGCGCGCTTTACACGCCAGCACCGCATCCACCACATCCTGCGGCACTTCCGCGTATTCGGCGTGCATGATGTGATCTTCGATGGTTTCCACACGTACCGGCTGGAAAGTCCCTGCGCCGACGTGCAGCGTGACGAACGCCATCTCAACGCCTTTGGCTTTCAGCGCCTCCAGCAGCGGCTCGTCAAAGTGCAAACCGGCGGTCGGCGCGGCGACGGCGCCTGGACGCACGCCGTACACGGTTTGGTACAGCTCACGGTCAGCATCTTCATCCGGACGATCGATATAAGGTGGCAGCGGCATATGGCCGACGCTGTTGAGAATATCCAGCACTGCACGGTCGTCTTCGAAAGCGATCTCAAACAGCGTGTCATGACGCGCCACCATTGTGGCTTTAACGCTTTCGTCATCGCCCAGCAGCAACTCTGCGCCCGGCTTGGGCGCTTTAGAAGCGCGCACGTGCGCCAACACGCGTTTGTCGTCCAGCATGCGCTCAACCAGCATCTCGATTTTCCCGCCGCTGGCTTTACGGCCAAAGACGCGCGCCGGAATCACGCGGGTGTTATTGAACACCAGCAGATCGCCCGGATTGAGCTTATCCATCACGTCTGTAAATACGCCGTGGCTTAATGCGCCGCTTGGACCATCCAGCGACAGCAAGCGGCAACCGCTTCGCTGCGCCTGCGGATAGTGGGCGATTAAGGATTCTGGCAACTCAAAGGTAAAATCGGCTACGCGCATGCTTCACTTCTTCAGGACTTAAAATCAGGCGGCATAGTCTAGCGGAAAAGCGGCAAATTCTGAACAACTGGCTGAGTTTCTGTGATTCTGCTTATACACGAAATAATTCGAGGTACAGGAAGGCGGTGAACGAGAGCAGCCAACGCACCTGTAACTTGAAGTATGACGTGTATATAATGCGCCATGAACTTTCTCGCTCACCTTCACCTGGCGCAGCTGGCTAACAGCTCTCTGCTGGGCAATCTCATGGCCGATTTCGTGCGCGGCAACGTGCAATCACAATGGCCTGCGCCGGTGGTGGCTGGCATTGCCATGCATCGTCGCCTCGACGTCCTAACCGATAATCTGCCCGAAGTGCGTATTGCGCGTGAGCTGTTTCGCCCGGAAACACGCCGCGTCGCGCCCATCACGCTGGACGTGATTTGGGACCACTTCCTTGCGCTGCACTGGGAGAAAATCCACCCGGCGCAATCGCTGGTAGCGTTTACCGCTGCGGCTGAACAAGACATCGTGCCGCAGCTGGCGGGCACGCCGGAAGGTTTCATTGAGCTGAACGCAGTGATGTGGCGCGAACGCTGGTTTGAGCACTATGCCGAACCGACGCGGCTGGCGCGGGTGCTAAACGGCATGGCGCATCGCCGTCCGCGTCTGGCCGCGCTGCGCGATTCCTATCAGGATTTTGTTGAGCACTATGATCAGCTTGAGCCGCTGTTCTTCCAGTTTTATCCGCGCTTAATGGCCGCCGCGCGTGCGCAGAAATTGTAATATTAGGTAATTCAAGACCTGTCTGTTGGACGGGAAATTTCCCATCCCCTACCCTTCGTGGCCTTAATCTTCGACACACTTAGGGAAATCTCATGCAGCATCTTATTGCAAACCGGCTCGCAGAAGCCGGTCTTAGCTACACGCATATCATGGCGTTAGGGATAGTGATCGCCATTATCTTTGCCATCTCGTTAATCACTCACGCCATTCTGCACCGCGCCATTTTGCCGCTGCTGCGTCGTTCTACCGAGAAAAGCAGCCGTCAGTGGCCGAAGGCGCTGATTAACAGCCGCCTGTTTAGCCGCAGCGTATGGCTGATGCAAGGCGTGCTATTCAAATTACAGACCGAACTCTTCCTGCACGACAGTTCTCAGATCTATCCTGCGCTGCTGATTTTCGCTCAGCTGTGGATGATGATCTTCGCCCTGCTGATGCTGTTCTCGCTGCTGGATCTGCTGCAGCAGCTCAGTACAAACAGCATGCTGGCACAGCAATTACCGCTGCGCGGTATTATCCAGAGTGTGAAATTGATCGCTGCCATTTTAATGGTGATCATGATTATTTCGCTGCTGTTGGGTAAATCGCCTGGCGTATTGATCACCGGTCTCGGTGCCATGACGGCGGTGCTGATGCTGGTATTTAAAGATCCAATTCTCGGTCTGGTGGCCGGTATTCAGTTGGCGGCTAATAATATGCTGAAAATGAATGACTGGCTGGAGATGCCGAAATATGGCGCGGACGGTGCGGTCATCGATATTTCTTTAACCACGGTAAAAGTGCGCAACTGGGATAACACCATTGTGACCATTCCCGCTTACGCCTTAATTTCCGACTCCTTTAAAAACTGGCGCGGCATGTCGGAATCCGGCGGACGTCGCATTAAGCGCAGCATTAATATCGATACCACCAGCATCACTTTCCTTAATGACGCCATGATGCAGCAGTTGAAAAGTGCGCATCTGCTCACGCCCTATCTGAATAGCAAAAGCGAAGAAGTGGCCGCGTGGAATGCGCAGCTCGGCTGTGATTTGGATTCGCCGCTTAATGGTCGTCGTCTGACTAACGTCGGCACCTTCCGCGTCTGGTTGCAAAGTTGGTTAGAGCAACATCCGCGCATTCATAAAGAGATGACGTTAATGGTGCGTCAGTTAGCACCGGGTGAAAACGGTTTACCTGTTGAGGTATACGTATTCACCAACACCACGGTATGGGCGGAGTATGAAAATATTCAAGCGGATATCTTCGACCATATATATGCGGTTCTGCCGACCTTTGGTCTGCGTGTGCACCAATCGCCAACCGGTAATGACATGCGCCAGATCGGCGTGAGAACTCGCCACTAACGCTTCATCCCGCATAACCCGTCAGCGCAAATAAAAATTTCGCTGGCGGGCCTTCTTCCCCTCTTGTCACACGCGAACATCTACGGCTTAATGAAACCTTTCTTAACTTTTGTTAAGTCCGTCACACAGCCAATACGCCATTTTTGGCGTCTGTTGTCGCTTCGCCAGCCTAAAAATCATAAGAGGGAAAGATGTCATCAGCTTCGCTTACCGAACTCGACGCACGTTATCATTTCGCCTGTGATGTTGCCAAAACCGCCGCCAGCCGGGCTTTATCCTGGTATCAGCAACGTCATCAATTAGTGGTTGAGCATAAGAAAGATCTGCAGGATGTGGTCAGCGAAGCCGATCGCAACGTTGAGGAATTGGTCAAGCATCTGATCCACGAACGCTTTCCTGACGATGCGGTGCTGGGCGAAGAGAGCGGCGGCAATAGCACTGGCGCACGCTTTATCTGGGTGATCGATCCAATTGATGGAACCAGCAGCTTCCTTAACGGCTTGCACAACTGGTGCGTTTCGCTGGCGATCGTTTGTGAAAACGAAGCGGTGATCGGCGTGGTCTGCGATCCCAATCATCATGAAACCTTTCACGCCTGTCGCGGTAAAGGCGCCTGGGTAAATGATAAACGCATTCAGGCGCACAGCGCGCAGCAGCTCGATCAGGGATTGCTGGGTTTAAGCAGCTCCAACAGCCAACCGATTGAACCTCTCACCACTTTTATCAGCGCATTACTGGCGCAGGGCGGCATGTTTATCCGTAACGGTTCGGGTGCGTTGATGAGTGCGTGGGCGGCGGCGGGTCGATTAATTGGTTACTACGAAGCGCATATGAATCCGTGGGATGGCTTACCGGGTATTGTGCTGATGCGTGAAGCGGGCGGCATCACCAACGATTATCTGGCTAATCACGGTTTGCAGAACGGCAATCCGGTGCTGCTGGCCAATGCAGTTATTTATCCGCAGCTAAAAGCGCTGTTGCCTACGCATTTGTCATTATAATTTTCACATTGGGTTAAGTTGGTTAATTTATGCGAACTTAACCTTCAAGCAAAATTACTTAAGCGCGCTGTAAGTAATATTCTATTCCGAATTGAGACTTTTCTATTTTTTTTCGAACATCCCGGCAACAATAAAAATACGATATGCTGCTCAAGTCAAACATCCCTTAGTAATACTCATTTTCTCCTTTTTTGTTGTTCTTTTCGGCGCTAGGATGCGCCGAGATATTTTTTTGTGCGTTATATTCTTTGGGGATGGCGTTATTATTTTTATTTTGAAATCGTCATATATAAAAAGGTCGCCATAAATGGCGACCTTACAATAACATTAGCTTTTACGCTTTTTCACTAGCGGCCACGCCAGTAATAACAACGCAATCCAGCCGAAACCTACGTACAGCGACACGCGCGTATCCGGGAAGTAACCAATCAAACCAATAATGAAGGCCAGGAACAGCACGCCGAACCATGCAGTTTTGCTGCCGCCCGGCATAGCAAAATCCAGCTTGCCGGCTTGCTCTTTACCAATCTTGCGGCGGAAGGCGATCTGCGACAGCAGAATCATGATCCACACCCAAACGGTAGCAAAGGTCGCCAGCGAGGCGATGACCAGGAACACTTTCTCCGGCATCAGGTAGTTGAGATACACCGCGATCAACATCGCCAGCATCATCACCAAAACGGTCACCCACGGAATCCCGCGATTCGATACCTTCTGGAATACCTTCGGTGCGTGGCCCTGCTGCGCCATGCCGTGCAGCATACGTCCCACGCCAAACACATCGCTGTTAATCGCCGACAGCGACGCCGTCAGCACCACGAAGTTAAGGATCGATGCCGCCGCCGCAATGCCCAAATGCTGGAAGGTCAGCACGAACGGACTGCCTGAAGTGCCCACCTGATTCCACGGATAAATCGACATGATGACGAACAGCGTACCAACGTAGAACACCAGAATACGCATCGGTACAGAGTTGATGGCGCGTGGAATCGAGGTCTTCGGATCTTCCGCTTCACCGGCGGTAATGCCGATAATCTCAATCCCGCCGTAAGCAAACATCACCATCTGCAGTGACAGCAGCATGCCGACAATACCGTGCGCGAAGAAGCCGCCGTTGGTCCACAGATTGTGAATGCCGGTCGGCTGGCCGCCGTTGCCGATGCCCCAGAAAATCATGCCGAAACCGGCAATGATCATGATGATAATGGTGGCGACTTTGAAGAAGGAGAACCAGAACTCCACTTCGCCAAACACTTTCACGCTCATCAGGTTGATGGCACCGATAATCAGCACCACGCTCAGCACCCAAATCCAGTGCGGCACATCGGGGAACCACACGCCCATGTAGATACCAAAAGCCGTTACGTCGGCAATCGCCACAATCAGGATTTCAAAACAGTAGGTCCAGCCAGTGATGTAACCCGCCAGCGGGCCAAGATAATCCTGCGCATAGCGCGAGAATGAGCTGGCCTGCGGGTTGTTGACCGACATCTCACCCAGCGCACGCATGATGATGTACGCCACCGCACCGCCGATGATGTACGCCAGCAGCACGCTTGGGCCTGCCATTTTGATGGCATCCGCCGAGCCGTAAAACAGCCCGGTGCCAATCGCCGATCCCAGCGCCATAAAGCGAATGTGGCGCGTGCTCAGTCCGCGTTTGAGCTTATTGGTTTCTTGCATAACACTCAGTACCTTGAAAATGAAAAACCACGGGCAAGCCCGTGGTTGGAATTAACAGCAATGTCGCTTACTGATGAACCGCGACCTGCTCACGTCCTTTTGCCCGATCAACTACCGCAGCAATCACCAGCATCGCCAGCGATGGCGGCAACCAGGATAGTCCCTGATCGGCCAGCGGCAGATGCTGACTGAACAGCGGCAACACGTCTTTAAAGCTGGTGGTTTTGATGGCATCAACGATACCGAACAGCAGGCTTACCAGCATGGTCGGCGCGATGATACGCGAACTTTTGTTCCAGAGCTTCAGCGTGAAGCTCAGGACCACCAGCACGATGCATGGCGGATAAATCGCCGTCAGCACCGGAATCGAGATCTGAATCAGATGGCTCAGGCCGAGATTCGACACCACCATTGAGAACAGACCCAGAATAAATACCAGCGTTTTATACGACAGCGGAACGTATTGCGCAAAGAATTCTGCACAGGCGCAGGTCAGGCCAACCGCCGTCACCATGCAGGCGACGAAGATCAGCGCGGCGAGGAAGAAGCTGCCCATGCCGCCAAACGTCTGCTGCACGTAAGCATGCAGAATCTCAGCACCGTTGGCGCTCTGCGCCACTAATGCGCCGCTATCGTTACCGAGCTTGAACAGCGTCAGGTAAATCAGCGTCAAACCGATACCGGCGATGATGCCCGCCAGCATGGTGTAGCGCGTCAGCAGTTTGGCATCTTCAACACCGCGTGAACGCGCTGCATTGACGATAACGATACCGAACACCAGCGCACCCAACGTATCCATGGTCAGATAACCATTGACGAAACCGCTGGAGAAGGCGGCACGCTGATACTCTTCGGTACCCGGCGAAACGCCACCGGCAGGCCAGATCAGCACGGCAACGCCGAGCACAATCAGCGCCAGAATTTTCAGCGGTGCAAGGAAGTGGCCAACGGTATCCAGCAGTTTGCCCGGATACAGAGAGATGCCAATCACCAGCGCGAAGTAAATCAGGCTGTAGATGAACAGCGGCAGCGCGCCATCGCCGGTCAGCGGTGCAATACCAACGGCAAAGGAAACGGTAGCGGTACGCGGCGTGGCAAACAGCGGGCCAACAGCCAGGTAGCAAACGGTCGCCAGCAACAAACCTGCGGCTTTACCAATCGGCGAGCTCAGCGCATCAATGCCGCCGCCCACGCGCGCCAGCGCGATAACGGTGATCACCGGTAAGCCAACAGCGGTAATCAGGAAGCCGAAGGCCGCAATCCAAACGTGTTCGCCAGACTGAATCCCCACCATCGGTGGGAAGATGATATTTCCTGCGCCAACGAACAGGGCAAACGTCATGAAGCCCAGCGCCAGGATATCCTTGGAGGTTAAACGATGTGTCATAAACTTCTGTACTGCCTGTAGCTGATGTTGCGGTGGAAGTTGAGTTCATGTTGTCCTCTGGATGCGCTAAAACAAGGACTTATTCGGCAAGACCAGCGTGTTATGCGGGACTAATCGTTAAAGCGCAGGTGATTTAATCTACTTTTCTTCTGTTCGCAGAGGGATAAATCGACAACGGCGCAAATTAGAACGTTTATAGCGAAGAAAGGCAATACGGGATCGGAAAACCAGAAGGATATAACAAGATAGCGGGAGAAAGCAGTGAATCACGGTGGAATTGTAGGAAAACACCTCAGATGATTTGCTAAAAGTTTCCTCAGCGCGGGAGATCTCTTTGCATAAATCGACCTGCAGATGCACAAAAGGCGCGATTTACGCGCCTGTTTGGCTAACTTTACGGAATTACCAGACTGTTCTTGCTATATCGACCACCAGACGAATCTTCTGCCACTGCTGCTCTTCGCTCAGGCTGTTGCCCTCTTCGGTAGAAGCAAAGCCACACTGCGGGCTGAGGCAGATTTGATCGAGGCTGACGAACTGTGCTGCTTCCTGCAGACGCGCTTTTACCTGCTCCGCATCTTCCAGCTCGCCGGTTTTAGTGGTGATCAAACCCAGCACCACTTGCTGATGGCCAGGCTTGAGGAAGCGCAGCGGCTCAAAGCCACCTGAACGTTCGTTGTCATACTCAAGGTAGAAGGCATCGATATTCACGCCGCCAAACAGCACTTCAGCGACCGGCTCATAGCCACCTTCAGAGATCCAGGTTGAGCGGAAGTTGCCGCGACACACATGCAGCCCGACGGTCAGATCTTCTGGCTTACCTTCCAGCGCGGTGTTCAGCACCTCAGCATAGATGCGCGCCAGTTCCTGCGGATCTTCACCGCGTTCGCGGATTTGCTGCTGCTGTTCGGCAGAGCACAGATAGGCCCATACCGTGTCATCCAGCTGCAGATAACGGCAGCCGGCATCGTAAAAGGCTTTGATGGCATCTTTGTAGGTTTGTGCCAGATCAGCGAAATAGTCTTTCAAATCAGGATAAACCGTAGCATCGATCACCTTACGGCCACCGCGGAAGTGCAGCACGCTTGGGCTGGGAATGGTCATCTTGGCAACCGCATCGCCCGCTACGCTTTGCAGGAAGCGGAAATGATCCAGCATTGGGTGATTGGGATTAAAGGCCACTTTACCGGTGACTTTCACGCCGTGCGCTTTGGTCTGCACGCCATTGAACTGAATGCCCTGCTCCGCTTCGAACAGCTCAACGCCGTGCAGATCGCCGAAGAAGTCAAAGTGCCACCATGCGCGACGGAATTCACCATCGGTAACGATCTGCAGACCGTTGGCGCGCTGCTGCTCCACCACATGACGGATTTCACGATCTTCCACCTGACGCAGTTGATCAGCATTGATGTCACCATTGGCAAACTGCACACGCGCCTGCTTGATGGCAGCGGGACGCAGAAAACTGCCGACGGTATCGGCGCGGAACGGGTTATGACGTGGCATCTTATCTCCTGGCTGACGCTTAGTTGCGTCAGGGTATAATTTCGCTGGGTTATTTCAGCCATCTGGACGGCTATATGTCCAAGAAGAATGCCACGCTGTTACAATTTCGGCAACGGAAGAAAATTCAGCTTACATGAAACTATTTCATGTTCAGATGCACGTTCTTCAATTTCCCTCAATTGCCGCCCGCGCTTGCGCCATCTGGCTATCTGACAACGGCAAATAGCCAGCTTCGCTCACCCGACGCTGGCCTTGTGGCGACAACACCTGATGCAGAAAGGCATTCACCAGCGGCGGCAGTGGTTTGCCGGGCGCTTTGTTGACGTAAATATAAAGCGGGCGCGACCACGGATAGCGGCCGCTGCGAATGGATTCGGTATCCGGCATCACGCTGTCGCCGTTCGTCGTGACCACCGGCAGCATTTTCACGCCGCTGAGATGAAAGCCAAAACTGGCGTAACCGATGCTGTTAGGCGTGGCGGCAACGGCTTGCACTACCGCAGCGGAACCGGGGAATTCAGCGACGTCAGCACGGAAATCGCCTTTACACAGCGCCTGCTGCTTGAAGAAACCCCATGTGCCCGACGCCGAGTTACGTCCATAACGCTGGATGCTGCGCGTTGCCCATTGGCTGTCGCTCAAACCGAGATCGCCCCAGCGCTGCGGCACCTGCTGTCCGCCGCACAGGCGCGTAATGGAGTACAGCGCATCGAGTTGTTGCGGCGCGATGCGCGGCAGCGGATTGTCCTGATTGACCACCACCACCAGCGCATCCATCGCCACCGGTACCGCCAGCGGCGGATAACCGTAGCGCGCAATGAAAAGTTGGCGTTCGTCGATCTGCATCGGGCGGCTCATCGCGCCAAGCTGGGCAGCACCGGCCGCCAACGCGGTCGGCGCGGTAGACGAGCCCGCCGCCTGCACCTGAACGTTCACGCCCGGCGACTGGCGGCTAAAATCCTCGCCCCACAAGGTCATCAGATAACCCAGCGTATCCGATCCGACGCTGCTCAGATTGCCGGTTAGCATGGTTTGTTGGCCGTGTGCCAAAGCAGAGCAAAGCAGCAAGAGGGATAGCAACAGCGATTTCATTGGCGATTCCGCAATTTAATGAGACGCCTATTCTGGAGCGGCGTGATTTATCGCGCAATAAATTGCGTAAAGGTTGTCAGTTAAGCGCGAAGCGGTCGCCATGAATGGCTACCCTACGAAAATCCCGTAGGGTGCGCATTTATGCGCACCTGGTCGCCATGAATGGCCACCCTACGAGACTTGTAGCGATGGCGAGTCAAAATTATGCCTTGATGGTGCAGCGCGGCTGTTGAGGCGACATCCTAACCCGCTGAACGAGTGAGGGATTCCAGGGCGAGCCGCATGGATGCGGCGAGAGGTGGCGCTGAGCAGGAGCGAATCGCCACCGGTCCGTCAGGAATCGTGAATGAGTGAAGGTACCGCGCAGCGGCGGGTTGGGCTGGCGCAAGGCCCGGGAGTGCAGAGGGCGCGGCCAGGCGCTCTCTGCTCGGTCGCCGCACAAGGGTGCTGCAACTACCTCAGCTTAGGGCGAACGAAAGATGCTCTGTGCTTAACTGAGCGGCATCACGCAATGGATGTGCAAACCTTAATTAACCCGCTCTTGCAGAGCGCTAGCCACAATCAACCGTGGCGGCAGCAGGAAGCTGAAACAGGTTTCCTGATGCGGCACGCTGTTGATCTCCAGCCGCGCGTTGTGATGGCCCAGCGCGTGCTTCACGATCGCCAGCCCCAAGCCGCTGCCGCCGGTGGCGCGCGAACGCGCTTTGTCCACACGATAGAAACGCTCGGTAAGGCGCGGCAGATGCTGTTCGCTGATGCCCGGCCCGTCATCACACACCTTAAACTGCGCGCCTTGTTTGGTGCGCAGCCAGCTGATGTCGATGCGCGTGCCATCCGGCGTGTGATTCACCGCGTTGTAGACCAGATTGGAAATGGCGCTACGCAACTGCTCATCATTGCCGAACACTTTCAGGTGCGGATCGGTATGGAAATGGATGGTGTGGCGTCCCTGACTCAGCGTTTCCGCTTCACGCTGCAACAGCAGCAGCATGCCCGGCACATCCACCGTCTCTTTCAGATCGATGGCCGGTGCCGCTTCTATACGAGATAAAGTTAGCAACTGCTTCACCAGGCTGTCCATGCGGCGCGTCTGCTCTTGCATGGTGTGCAACGCCTTGCTGCGCGTACGCTCGTTCATCACCGCATCGTCCATCATTTCCAGATAGCCCTGCAACACCGTTAGCGGCGTACGCAGTTCATGACTGACGTTGGCAAAGAAGTTGCGTCGCGCGCCTTCCAGCTGGTGCATTTGGGTGACATCACGCGCCACCATCAGCCACTGACCTTCGCTGTAAGGCATCACGCGGAATTCCATATGATGCTGATTATTGAGGATCTGCGTCAGCGGCGTATCGAACTTGCGCTGGCGGATATAGCGGGAGAATTCAGGATAACGCAGTAAATTGAGGATGTTCTGGCCATTATCTTCCGGCCAGCGCAAGCCAAGATGCTGTTGCGCCAAACCGTTGCACCAGAAAATGGTGCCCTCTTCGGTGGTCAGTACCACCGCATCCGGCAGCGATTCGGCACCGCTGCGGAAACGTTTGATCAGATTGCCCAGCTCGCGGCGGCGACGCCGGTTGCGCAACTGCATCTGATACAGGCCATAAAACAGCGGTTCCCAGCTGCCGCGTCCGGTGGGCGGCGTCATTGAACGATCGACCCACAGCCAGTGCGACAGACGCATCAGATTTCTGAAGTGCCAGAACATCACGCCGGTCACCGCAATCAGCAGCAGCCACGGCAGATATCCGAACAACAGACCCAACACCAGCGCAGGTAAACAGACCAGCGCCAGCTCGGTCAACAATCTCTTCCAGGAGAGTCGTTCCAGCACGGTAAAAACTCCGTTTACGTTTAGTAGCGGGCAGAGAAACGATACCCTGTTCCGCGAACGGTTTGAACCATGCGATCGTGGCCGGTCAATTCCAGCGCTTTACGTAAACGGCGAATATGCACATCGACGGTGCGATCTTCGACATACACATTGGTGCCCCAAACGTGGTTCAGCAGCTGTTCGCGACTGTACACGCGTTCCGGGTGCGTCATAAAGAAGTGCAGCAGTTTGTACTCGGTCGGCCCCATCTCCAGCGGCGTGGTTTCAGACATCACGCGATGTGAGGAAGGATCAAGGCTCAGGCCCTGCATCTCGATCACCTCTTCCACCGCCATCGGTGAAATACGGCGCATCACCGCTTTAATACGCGCCATCAGCTCTTTGGGTGAGAATGGCTTGGTGATGTAATCATCCGCGCCCACTTCCAGACCGCGCACGCGATCCTCTTCTTCACCGCGCGCCGTCAGCATCATCACCGGGATGTCGCGCGTCATGGCTTCACGCTTCAAGTGCTTAATAAACTGAATTCCGCTGCCGCCGGGCAACATCCAGTCCAGCAGAATCAAATCAGGCCAGGGTTCGATCAGCTTACCAATCGCGCTGTCATAATCTTCCGCCTCAATAGGCTGGTAATCATTCTGTTCCAGCACGAAACATAACATTTCACGGATGGGAGCTTCGTCTTCCACAACCAAAATGCGCTTAGCCATTGTAACTCCTGCTAGTGTGACAACGTGTCACTGGGATTTGCGGCGCCATTATGCGTCAGTTTTGTGACACTTTTATGAAAACACCGCCCTAAGATAGATAGATAAAAAACAGAAATGTGACAATAAAAATCTGCTTTTTTTCTTTGTGATCTTAAGTGGTTATAATTCGCCTTCGCTAAACAGAGCACGGAGCAAACATGCGCATCATTCACACTGCTGACTGGCATCTCGGTCAGTTCTTTTACAGCAAAAGTCGCGCGCGGGAACATCAGGCGTTTCTCGACTGGCTGCTGGATCAGATTGCGCAGCATCAGGTGGATGCGCTGATTATTGCTGGCGACCTGTTTGATACCGGTTCGCCGCCGAGCTACGCGCGTGAAATGTTTAACCGTTTTGTGGTGGCGCTGCAGCCCAGCGGCTGTCAATTGGTGGTGCTGGCGGGCAATCACGATTCGGTGGCGACGCTGAATGAATCGCGCGAGCTGCTGGCCTGCCTGAATACGCAGGTGATCACCAGCGCCACACCGCAGGGCGAGCAACAGGTGTTAACCCTGAAGCAGCGCGATGGCGCGCCGGGTGCGCTGCTGTGCGCCATTCCTTATCTGCGACCGCGCGACATTCTGCGCAGCCAGGCCGGCCAATCCGGCCGCGAGAAGCAGATCTCGCTGCTGGAGGCGATTGAGCAGCATTACCAACACTGCTTTGCCGCCGCGCAGTCAATGAACAGCGCGCTGCCGATTATCGCTACCGGCCATCTCACCACCGTTGGCGTCACCAAAAGCGATTCGGTGCGCGACATCTATATTGGCACGCTGGATGCCTTCCCGGCGCAGGCGTTTCCGCCTGCAGATTACATCGCGCTCGGTCACATCCATCGCGCCCAGCGCATCGCCAATAGCGAGCACATTCGTTACAGCGGCTCGCCGATTCCGCTCAGTTTTGATGAGCTTGGCCGCGAGAAAAGCGTCTTCCTGCTGGAGTTTGGCGACAAGCTCAAGGAAGTGACGCCGCTGACCATTCCGCACTTCCAGCCAATGCAGATGCTGAAAGGCTCGATGGCAGAGATTGAACATCAGCTGGCGCAGTTCAGCGGGAGCACCAGCGAACAGCCAACTTGGCTGGATATTGAGATCACTACGCAGGAATATCTCAGCGATCTGCAACGCCGCATTGAAGCGCTGACCGAAAATCTGCCGGTCGAAGTGCTGCTGGTGCGCCGCAGCCGCGAACAGCGGCAGCGCAGCCTCGAGCGGCTGGAGAACGAAACCCTGAGCGAATTAAAAGTGGAAGAAGTGTTTGCCCGCCGACTGGCGCAGGAAGATCAGCTGGATGCCGAGCAAGCCGAGCAGTTAACGCAGCTGTTCCGCACTCAGCTTGCCGCGCTGGAGAATCCATCCGCATGAAAATTTTGACGTTACGTTTTAAGAACCTCAATGCGCTGCGCGGCGAATGGTTTATCGATTTCCGCCGCGAGCCATTTGCCAGCAACGGATTGTTTGCCATTACTGGCGCCACCGGCGCGGGCAAAACAACCTTACTCGATGCGATTTGTCTGGCGCTCTATCACCAAACGCCGCGCCTCGGCACGCTGTCGCAAACCCAGAACGAGCTGATCACGCGCGATACCGCCGAGTGTCTGGCAGAAGTGGAGTTTGAGATCAAAGGCGAAGCCTGGCGCGCCTTCTGGAGCCAGAACCGCGCACGCGGTCAGGCCGACGGCAAATTGCAGGCCCCGCGCGTCGAGCTGGCGCGCGTCGCGGATAATCAGATCATCGCCGATAAAGTTGGCGACAAGCTGAAAGCGATTGAAACCCTGTCGGGACTCGATTTCGCCCGTTTTACCCGCTCAATGATGTTGTCGCAAGGCCAGTTTGCCGCCTTCCTAAATGCCAAACCCGGCGAACGTGCCGAATTGCTGGAAGAGCTGACCGGCACCGAAATCTACGGACAAATCTCCGTACAGATCTACGAACGCTGGCGCACCGCACGCAGCGAGCTGGATACGCTGCGCGCCCGCGCCGGTGGTATGTCGCTGCTTGATGAAGCGCGCCGTGCAGAGCTGACGCAGCAGCTGGCAGAACTCGCTGAGCAGGAGAAATCGCTGAGCGAACAGCTGACGCTGGCGCAGCATCAGCAACAATGGCTGGTGCAGCAGCAACAGCTGACGCAGGAACAGCAACAGGCCGAGCAGACGCTGCTTGCCGCGCAACAGGCGTGGCAGCAGGCGGATGGCGATCGTCAGCGGCTGGCGCGGGCCGAACCGGCAGAAAAACTGCGCGAGAAGCTACAGCAGCGCGAACAGCTGCAGGGCGATCTCCGCACGCTGGAACAGCAATCGCAGCAGCTACAGGCGCAACAACAGCAGGCCAGAACCGCGCTGCAACAGGGCGAAAGCCATTATCAGGCCGCGCAGCAGGCGCGCGAGCAGGCGTTACAGCAACAGCAGCAGCTCGAAACGCTGCTGACCGAGCAGGTTATCCCGCTCGATCAACGCATCACCACAATCTCGCAGCAACTGGATGAACAGCAGCGACTGCACCTGCAGCAGCAACAGGCGCTGCAAACCAGCCAAACCGCGCTGAGCCAGCAACAGCAGGTAAGTGAACGTTTACAACAGCAGCTGGCGCAGCAGCAGGAATTCCGCATCCGCGAAGCCGCTGTCGCCGATTGGGGCGCAGAACTGACGCGCTGGCAGGCGGAGATCGCCCGGCTGGATGAGCGCGAGCAGACGTTGACGCAGCTCATCGCACAGCAGCAACAGCAGCGCAGCCAGCTGGAGCAGCATCAGCAGGCGCAGGCTCAACGTGAACAGGCAGCGCAACCGTTGCAGCAAGCCGAAGCGCAGGCCGCGCAGCAGCGTCTGCAAGCGGAGCAAGCACTGACTTCGCTTGAGGCGGAGATCACCAGCGCAAGCCTGCGTGCCGCCCTGACGCAGCATCAAACGCAGCGTTCTGCGCGCCAGCAGCTCAGCCTGCTCGCCGCGCAGTGGCGCGCGTTGCAGCCGCAGCGCTTGCAGCGTCAGCAGAAACTGGCGCAGTTGCAGCAGCAGCATCAGGAAGCCGAACAGGCGTTGCAGGCGCTGCGCGACGAGTACAAGCGGGAACATCAAGCGCTGCTCGATGTGCGCAAAATCTGCGAGCTGGAGCGCACCATCGCTCAGCTGGCCGACGAACGTGCCAAACTGCAGCCGGATCAACCCTGCCCGCTGTGCGGCTCGTGTCAGCATCCGGCGATCGCGCAATATCAACAGCTTGAGCCCGGCGCCAATCAGCAGCGCTTGACTGAGCTGGAAACGCGCGTGGCGCAGCTGAAAGAGTCCGGCACCGCTAAAGGTGAGCAGCAGAAGCTGTCGCTGCAACAGCAGCAGGCGTTGCAGCAGGAAATCGCTGATTACGACCAGCAACTGGCAACGGTGAACACCCAATGGCAAGCGCTGAGCGGTGAGCTGGCACTTACCTGCACACTGGAGCAGCAAGACGATTTTGCGCAGTGGCAACAGCAGCAGGATGCGCAGGAACAAACGCAGCAACAGCAGCTGCAGACGCGGGAAAACGCCGCGCGTGCGCTACAGCAGGCGAAGGATGCACATCTGCAACAGCAGCAGCTGTGGCAGCAGCATCAAAATCAACAGCAGCTGGCGCAGCAGCAGATCGTCAGCACGCAGCAGACGCTGGATGAAATCATCCAGCGCGAAGCCAGCGAACGCAGCGCCATGCAGCAACTGGCGCAGCAGCTGGAACAACAGTTAGCGCAGCATCAGCTCAGTTTGCCAGACGCGGCTGAGCGGGAAAGCTGGCTCCTCACGCTACAGCAGCGCTGGGGCGCATGGCAGGAAAATGAGCGCTTACACGGCGAGTTGCAGCCGCAGCTGGCGAAAGCCGAGAGTGAGCGTAGCAGCCTGCAGCAGAATCTGGCGCGTGAACAGCAGCGGCTCGATGAGCTGCAGCAGACGCTCAGCGCGCTGCAACAGCAGCGCCAGCAGCAGCAAGAACAGCGTCAGCAGCTGTTTGGCGATCGTCGGGTGGCGGAAGCCCGACAGCAGCAGCACGCCGCGCTGCAACAGTGTGAACAGGCGCTGGCGCAGCAGCTACAGCAGTGGCAGCAGGCGCAAAGCTCGCTGCACAGCCTGAATGGCCAGTGTGAGCAGATCGCGGCGCAGCAACACACCTTGCGTGAACGCGCCGCCG
Source organism: Enterobacter sp. Sphag1F (assembly GCF_014193275.1). Classification (NCBI taxonomy): domain Bacteria; kingdom Pseudomonadati; phylum Pseudomonadota; class Gammaproteobacteria; order Enterobacterales; family Enterobacteriaceae; genus Enterobacter; species Enterobacter sp. Sphag1F. The sequence continues at coordinate 1,018,296 of NZ_JACHZD010000002.1, forward strand.
CGGCCGAGAGCGCCTTCCTCGCCGCGCTGCAGCAGAGTGATTTTGCCGATGAAACGGCGCTGCGTGCCGCCCTGCTGGATGAGCGCGAGGTGCATGAACTGCGCCAACAGCTGCAGACGCTCGATCAGCAGCGCCAGCAGCAGCTTATCCTCAGCGAACAGCTCACGCAGCGTTGGATGGCGCATCAGCAGCAGCGCCCGGCCGATCTCAACGATGAGATCGCCGCCACTATTCAGCAACAGCTGGAACAACTGCGCGTGACTTTACGTGACAATGCCCGTCAACAGGGCGAAGCGCAGCAGCAGTTGCACAGCGATGCGCAACTGCGTTTGCAGCAGCAATCGCTGCTGACGCAAATCACCACCGATGAAGTAGAGCTGGCACAGTTGGGCCGCCTGAACGATCTGGTGGGTTCGGCCAAAGGTGATAAATTCCGCCGCTTCGCTCAAGGCCTGACGCTCGATCATCTGGTGTGGCTGGCGAACCGCCAGCTCGATCGCCTGCACGGTCGCTATCTGCTGCAGCGCCGCGTCAGTGAAGAGCTGGAGCTGGAAGTGGTGGATACCTGGCAGGCCGACGCCACGCGCGATACGCGTACGCTGTCGGGTGGCGAGAGTTTCCTCGTCAGCCTGGCGCTGGCGTTAGCGCTGTCGGATTTGGTGAGTCATAAAACGCGCATCGAATCGCTGTTCCTCGACGAAGGCTTCGGCACGCTGGATGCCGAGACGCTGGACACCGCGCTGGATGCGCTCGATGCCCTGAACGCCAGCGGCAAAACCATCGGCGTGATCAGCCATGTAGAAGCGATGAAAGAGCGCATTCCGGTGCAGATCCGCGTCCGCAAGATGAACGGTTTGGGTTATAGCAAGCTGGAGTTGCCAGGGGAATAATTCAGGTCACCATAAATGGCGACCCTACGGTGCTTCGGCGGGTTTTCGTAGGGTGCGCATTCATGCGCACCGGTTTTTTATCTCACTGTTGCCAACTTATAACGTGGGCCGACCAGTAAACCGCCCTGCTCGTTCTGCGCCAGCAGACGGGCGCTGGTCACACCGGCGATGGTGTGTGCCTTATCCGTCACATTGCTGGCAATCTGCTTGATTGCCGCTGACACCAACATGCCAATAATGCCACCGTTATTGTTATTGCCATCTTCCGCGTCGCTGGCGGTGGCAATGCCTTGCCAAATCTCTTTACCGCTGCGCAGATCCACCAGACGCGCCGTCGCCGACACCTTGGTCACGCTCTGAATCACCTGATAGCTGCTGCCGTAATCGGTCACCGAAATGTACAGCGCGCTGTCGGCATGGAAGATGTCATGCAGGCGCTGCGGGCTAACAGCCTGAATTTCGTGGCCGTTGGTTAAACCGTTTTGCTGGAAGGTTTCATCCACCACCGCCACCGGAAACACGTAATAGCCCGCTTCCGCCAGCGGACGCGTTACCAGCGAGGTGAAGCTGTTCGCCGCATTCACATCCGGCGCGCGGTTATCCGCAGGCAGCACCAGAATCGAGGCCGGTTTGCTGGCGCGGAAGGCGCTGTAGTCGTACGGTTTTTTGTGCGCGCAGCCGGTCAACAACAGCGTGGCGAGCACGCCTAAAGAAACAATCAGCTTTTTCACTGAGCAACTCCTTGTTTTTTCTTCATCAGAAAGTCCATGTATGGCGCCGATTCCGGGAACAGCTGCTTCTCGGTGGCAAACTGGCCGAAGGCTTTATCGGTATCTCCGGTTTTGGCGTACAGCAGACCGAGCTGCGCGTGCAAGCCCGGCGCGACCGGTTTGTTGACCGATTTGGCTTTTTCAATATCCAGATTCAGTGCTTCGATCTGCTTCTGCGGGTCGCTATCTTTTTTGTAGTAGCTGTAGATCTGCTGCTGGTAATCGCCCCAGTAATAGATCGGTTCCGGCCCTTTTGGTGCACAGCCTGCCAGCACGCCCGCAGCGATCAACGCCGCACTCAGTTGCAACATTTTCATGCTCAATATCCTTATTTCGCCGGACGCCATGCGCCGCTGTTAATGCCATCCACTAAATGATCAACCGCTTCACGAATCGCCAGATCCATCACTTTACCGTTGAGGGTTGAGTCATAGCTGGCGGTGCCGCCGAAGCCGACGATCTCACGCGCTGACAGCTTGAATTCACCCGCGCCCTGCGCGCTGTACACCACTTCTGAAGTGGTGACATCCACCACATTCAGGTTGACTTTGGCATAGGCGATCTGGTTTTTACCGCGCCCCAAAATGCCCCACAGCTGCTGATCGCCCACTTCTTTTCGACCAAATTCGGTGATATCGCCGGTGATGATGTAAGTCGCACCTTTGATGTTCTGCTCGCTCTTCTTAAAGCCCGCTTCCTGCTGCAACTCTTTCAGGTTGCTGCGATCCAGCACGTTGAAGCGATTGGTCTGCTGCAGGTGCGTGACCAAAATGGTTTTCGACTGATTGCCAAGACGATCAACGCCATCGGAGAAAATGCCGTTCATGTACGAGGAGCGGTTATCAAACTGGCCAACCGCAATCGGGCTGCGCACGCCCTGATACGCGGGCTGGCTAGCCGCACGCACCTGTGGTGCTTCAATCGCGCGTGACGATTCGGTCGCGCAGCCGCTGAGCAGCGTGGCGCTTAACAAGGAGAGTGCCGCAAGGGCATATTTTTTCTGCATTTCTAATCCATGAATCAAAAGGGGATAAAGCCGCGAGGCTGCGGCAAATTCTGGTTCTGCCGACAGTCAGAGTAATGCCATAGCATTGGTTGAGTCGGTCTGTAGACTGTCGGCAGTGAGGGAAAGGATCTTTAGTGAAAATACAGGCACATTAATGAATTTAATTAATCGAATTGCGGGATTATTGGGCGGGTTAATGATTGTGGTGGCGCTCAGTGCTTGTCAGCATTCTCAGCCAAAGCAACAGGATAGCATCGTCAATCTGTGCCAGCCGCAAAGTGCGCCGGGCAGCGCATCCTGCAAATGGGCTGATGAGATGCAGCATCAGCTCAACCAGCATTTCCGCGATGCGCGGCGTTATGCCGGTCAGCAATGTCTGGTGCGGCTCGAGTGGCAAAACAGCGGGCGCTACGCAGTGACGCAGACGCAAGGCGACGAAACGCTGTGCCTGCGCGCGTGGCAGTTGATTGGTCAAAGCAAAGATTTACCGCCGCCGCCAGAGGTTAACCAGCCAGCGTGGTTCGGTTTTGCCCCGGCGACGCCGAGCCATCCTGGCGCCACTGGCGCGGGCTGATGCCAAACCAGCGGCGGAAGGCGCGGGAAAAGGCGCTGACTTCGGAGTAACCGAGAAGCAGCGCCATTTCTGAAATCGGCAGCTGCTTCTGTTGCAGATAGTGCGTCGCCATCTCGCAGCGCACCTTGTCCACCAGCGCGGTGAAACTGATGCCCTCTTCGCGCAGCCGCCGTTGCAGCGACCAGCTCGACAAGCCCATTTTTTCGGCAATCTCTTCCAGCACCGGTTCGCCCTGCACCAGTGACAAATTCACCTGCGAGCGCGCCTGTTCCACCACACTTTGCAGGCTGGCAGAACTGTTCAGGCGGCGGATGGCATCCTGCATCACCATCAGCAGCATCGGATCCTGTTCCGGCATGCTGCGCAGCAGATCGCGTTTCGGGATCAACAACGAGTTGAACGGTTGATCAAACCACACCGGCGCATCAAACACTTTGCAGTGCTCGTGCCACTGTTCTGGACGCGGATGTTCGAAGTGTACTTCGCGCGGCGCCCAGTTTTTGCCGGCGACGTGGCGGATCAAGTTAAGGAACATGCCGAGCGTTAGCTCCGCATCCTGACGTCGTGACAGGATCGCGCCGTGGCGTACCTGATAATCGAGCCGCCAGCACTCGCCTTTGTCCACCAGCCGCGTCAGCGTGTCGTGCTGATGCCACGGAAAGGCATTCACCACGTTGTGCAGCGCCTGCTCCAGCGTCGGCGAACAGAGGCCGATATACCCAATCAAGCCTAATGACTGCGGTTTGAACTGCTTGCCGTAATGCAAACCGAAGTTATCAAAACCGGAATGGCGCGCCGCTTCTTCCATCACGCGACAGTAGTTCACTAACCCCAGGCTCAGCGTGGGGCTTGCCAGCAGTTCGGAGTTAATGCCGCTGATGCCAAAGATGCGATCGACATCGCCGCCTTTGTCAGTGATAAATCCGCTCAGTCCAGTGGCGGCCGCCGCCAACACGCCGCGATTGCTGGCGCTGACGGACAAGGCGCTGAAGGCTTCAGTGGGTGTAATGAGTGATTGCATCGGAACCTCTGCGTGTGGCGCGAGTGAAACAGGTTGAGGATTCCAGCAATTTTCGTACCAGGCGAGTCACTTGCAAATTTTGTAGTGAGGTCGCCATAAATGGCGACCCTACGTTTATTTGGCGACCCTTGCTGCGCCGCGACAGCGCAAAGCTGCTCACTGCTGGTGCATCAGACGCCGACCGGCAGCTGATTGGTTTCCAGATAACGTCGGCAGAGGCGCACCGAGTGATCGGCCCAGCGCGGCCCGAGACTCAGCGCCATTTCCGTTTCCGCGTGCGATCCCATCCACGCCGTCATCTGAATACGACGCTGGATCAGCAGCGTCGGCACCAGCGCCATCTCTTCATCGCTGATGTGCGCCACTTTTTCGTAGCCGAGGATCCAGTTATCCACCCATTCGGCGGCGCGCGGATGGTGCTCAACGAAACTGATCGCCGCCGCCAGATCGTGCAGATACCAGCCAAGCCCGCAGTCATCAAAATCGATCACCCGCGTTTCGCCTTTATGCAGCAGCAGATTGGTCAGACGCAGATCGGCGTGGATCAAACCATAACGATCCGCACCTTTGCCGAAGCCTTGCAGCTCTTGCCCGACGCGCGCCACCGCTTCGGCGACGATGCCGTGATCGGCCGGATTGAGGTTCGGCGCATCCTGCCAGCGTCCCCAATGGCTTTGATCGCTGACCATGGTGTGATGATCCCAGATGATGCGCTGAAAACCCGCCGGTTTCTGCCAGTTGCGACTGTGCTGATGCAAGCGCGCGGTGATGTGACCAAGTTGCTGAAACGCTTTGGGATCGACATCGGTGGTAGGCATGTCACCCTCGATCCAGTGGAACAATACGGCGTAGCGCTCTGCGCCATTTGCCATCGGCAGCGTCAGCACAGTTGCACCATCGCTGGCCGGGATCGCCTGCGGCACCATGATGCCGATGTCACGCAGCGCATCCAGCCACAGCAGCTCGCTCTGAATGTCCGCTTTGCTGTGATAGTTAGGACGATGCAGACGCAGCGCATAGCGTTTGCCCGCCGCCTGCAACAGGAAGGTGGCATTCTCCGAGCGGCACAACAGCTTCAGTTCGCCGCGCAGTGCCGCGGGATAACTGGCCAGCGCCTGATGCGCCAGCAGGGTGATTTCAGCATCGGTTAAGGTATCGGATTGTTCGGCACTCATTCATCAATCTCCAGCATCAAGCAAGTGGTATCAGCATGGGATGACGTCGTCCTGACTGCTTGACCGCAGACAACCCAAAGTTGACCGCAGCGTGCATCTGGCACTTTTCTTGCCTCAGAGTTGACCGTGGAGGACAAAACTCACTGCGCCCGCGTCAAGTTTTCCCGCGCCAGCCAGCGGCATTATCACTTCACTGTAGCGCAAAGATAAAAAAGCGCGGTGAAGCTGCCGCACCAACAATGACGACGGGGAAAAGACGATGACGAATAAGCTCAAACCCACGCTGGGCACCCTGCATTTGTGGGGCATTGCGGTTGGATTGGTGATTTCTGGTGAATATTTTGGCTGGAGTTACGGCTGGGGCGTGGCGGGCACGCTGGGATTTCTCATCACCACCGCGATGATCGCCACCATGTATACCTGTTTTATTTTCAGCTTCACCGAACTGACCACCGCGATTCCGCATGCGGGCGGCCCGTTTGCCTATAGCCGCCGCGCGTTCGGTGAAACCGGCGGCTTGATCGCTGGCCTCGCCACGCTGATTGAGTTCGTATTCGCACCGCCGGCGATTGCCATGGCGATTGGCGCTTACCTCAACGTGCAATATCCCGATCTCAATCCAAAAACTGCTGCGGTCGGCGCCTATATCGTCTTCATGGCGCTGAACATTCTCGGCGTCAAGCTGGCGGCGATGTTCGAATTAGTAGTCACGGTGCTGGCGGTTCTGGAGCTGCTGGTGTTTATGGGCGTGGTTTCGCCGGGCTTCAGCATTGCCAACTTTGCCGCTAACGGCTGGGCGGGCAGCGATCACTTCGGCATGCCCGCGATGTCGGGCATCTTCGCTGCGATTCCGTTCGCCATCTGGTTCTTCCTGGCGATTGAGGGCGCAGCGATGGCAGCCGAAGAGGCCAAAGATCCGAAGCGCACCATTCCCAAAGCCTACATCACCGGCATTCTGACGCTGGTGGTGTTAGCGATTGGTGTGATGCTGCTGGCCGGTGGCGCAGGCGACTGGCGCAAGCTGTCGGACATCAACGATCCGCTGCCGCAGGCGATGAAGATGATCGTCGGTGAAAACTCCAACTGGATGCACATGCTGGTGTGGATTGGTCTGTTTGGACTGATTGCCAGCTTCCACGGCATTATTCTCGGCTATTCGCGCCAGTTCTTCGCCCTCGCCCGCGCTGGCTATCTGCCGCAGAGTCTGGCGAAGTTGTCGCGCTTCCAGACGCCGCACCGCGCGATTATTGCCGGGGGTTTGATTGGTATCGCCGCGATCTACAGCGATGGCTTTATCAATCTGCAAGGCATGACGCTGACCGCCGCGATGATCACCATGGCGGTATTCGGCGCGATTGTGATGTATCTGATGAGTATGCTGAGCCTGTTTAAACTGCGCCGCACTGCGCCAGAGATGGAACGCAGCTTCCGTGCGCCAGGCTATCCGATTGTGCCGGGCATTGCGCTGGTGCTGTCGCTGGTGTGTCTCGTAGCGATGCTGTGGTTTAACCCGGTGATTGGCGGCCTGTTTGTGGCGATTATGGCGGTGGGATATGTCTACTTCCTGGCCACTAAAGCCCAGCGCGATAACGCGCCGCAGGATTCGATGTTAGTGGGTGAGTAATGTTAGCAGGGGGTTTTGTAGGGTCGCCATTTATGGCGACCTTTTTACATCAACTCACGCCTTAACCGGCCACAACCACGCAGCACCGCGCACACCGCTCGAATCTCCGTGCACCGCCTTCAGCACCGGTGTTTCACACTCGCGGCCAAACACCCACTGCTTCATCAATGCCGGCACGGTTTGATACAGGCGATCGTTATTACTCATGCCGCCGCCCAGCACAATCACATCGGGATCAAGCAGATTCACCACCTGCGCCAGCGATTTCGCCAGGCGCATTTCGTAGCGGTTCATCGCCAGTTCCGCCACCGGATCTTGCTGCTCAATCAGCTTGATGATCTCCGCACCTTTCAGCGCTTTACCGCTTAGACGTTGATAATCGATTGCAAAACCGGTACCCGATACAAAGGTCTCAATGCAGCCCTGCAAACCGCAATAACAAGGCACTTCCGCGCGATGGCGCAGTTCATCTTCGTCCATCCACGGCAGCGGATTGTGGCCCCACTCACCGGCATTGCCGTTACCACCAATGCGCGACTCACCGCCAATCGCTACGCCCGCGCCCGATCCGGTGCCAATGATCACCGCGAACACCAGCGGCTGACCTGCGCCCGCGCCATCTACCGCTTCGGAAACCGCCAGACAATTCGCGTCGTTGGCGATGCGCACGTCACGATTCAGCGCCTGCGCTAAATCCTTATCCAGCGGCTGACCGTTCAGCCAGGTGGAGTTGGCGTTTTTTACCCGCTGCGTATAGGGCGAAATCGTGCCGGGAATGCCGATGCCTACCGTGCCCTGCTGGCCGGTTTTCTCCTCCGCCAGCAGCACTAAATCGACAATCGCCTGAACCGTGGCAGCGTAGTCGTCACGCGGCGTGTTAACGCGATGACGGAACAGCTCCTGACCCTGATCAGACAGTGCAATCACTTCAATTTTGGTACCGCCTAAATCAATCCCGATGCGCACGATTTATTCCTCATTATTCGTTCTGGTGACAAATACAGTAGAAGGCTGAATCGGGAAAGGCAATGAAACCAATCCGATGTTTCGCTATCATGCGCGCTGACTTTGAGACTTGTGCGCCCGATCGCACCCACGGTAAGGAATCCCGATGTTGTGGTTTAAAAATATGATGGTTTATCGTCTGAATCGTGACATTCCGCTGTCCGCAGACGATCTGGAAAAGCAGCTCGACGCCTTCACCTTTTCGCCGTGCGGCAGTCAGGATATGGCGAAAACCGGCTGGGTCTCACCGATGGGCAACCGCAGCGAAGCGCTGACGCATGAAATCAACGGTCAGATGGTGATTTGCGCGCGCACCGAGCAGAAAATTCTGCCGTCGCCGGTGGTGAAGCAGGCGCTGGAAGCCAAAATCGACAAGCTGGAAGCGGAACAGAGCCGCAAGCTGAAGAAAACCGAGAAAGATTCGCTGAAAGATGAAGTGCTGCACAGCCTGCTGCCACGCGCGTTTAGCCGTTTCAGCCAGACTTATATGTGGATCGACACCGTTAACAACCTGATCATCGTCGATTGCGCCAGCGCCAAGAAAGCCGAAGATACGCTGGCATTGCTGCGTAAAAGCCTCGGTTCGCTGCCGGTGGTTCCGTTAACGCTGGAGAATCCGATCGAGCTGACGCTGACCGAATGGGTGCGCTCAGGTGAACTGCCAGCCGGTTTCGCCTTAATGGATGAAGCTGAGCTGAAAGCGATGCTGGAAGATGGCGGCGTGATCCGCTGTAAGAAGCAGGACCTAATTTCTGACGAGATCGCCACGCACATTGAAGCCGGTAAAGTGGTCACCAAACTGGCGCTCGACTGGCAGGAACGCATTCAGTTCGTCATCGCTGATGATGCTTCAGTCAAGCGTTTGAAGTTCAGCGACACGCTGCGTGAGCAGAATGATGACATCGACCGCGACGATTTCGCCCAGCGTTTCGATGCGGATTTCATTCTGATGACCAGCGAACTGGCCGCGCTGATCAGTAATCTGGTTGAAGCGTTAGGCGGCGAAGCGAAGCGTTAATTCCCCGAATCTGGTCGCCATTAATGGCGACCCTACGACAAACCTGCGCGAATTTTCGTTTCACTTCATTATCTGGTAGCGATACAGCGTGGTAACAAAATCCTGTTTCACGCTTAAAAACATCAATATCTGCACGGTCTTGCCATCAAAGTCATACAGCACGCGATAGTCGCTGTCTGGATCCAATCTTTCTCGCAGATTTAAACCGCGTTGTGACAACAGGTGGCTAAATCGATATCGCTCAGGATCCTGCATAATCGCAGCAACAGAATCCATCAAAAGACGATCAACAAATTCCGCAGCCAGACGGCCGCCAATCGTTGTGCTCTTGAAAGACTCGATATCCTTCAGAGTCCATTCCGCCAGTGGCGCAACGCTAATTCGAAACTGACGAGTCAATTTTCACGATCCTTCTATTACGTTCTGGCATTACGTAATCTCTCCAGAACCTCTTCCGGTGTCACACCTTCATCGTCAGCTACTTCTTGTTTAGCCATCATTGCCAATTTAAACAGGGCGTTGATTTGGCGCTCTTCTTCCATTTTCACCAACTCCGCTTCTCTTTCTGCTGCGGTCTGAACAAATAACTCCGCAACACCATTCTTCGTAATAAATACGCCACCTTTGAACAGTTCAGGATTTCCTAACCCTTCGCGAGCAACCTTCTGTGACATAGTCTGTGCCATTTATCTGTGACCTTATCGCTGCAGATAATGAATCATCTGGGAAGATTTAACCTTCACCCGCTTGCCATTAAATGTTGGTATTCGGGCAAAAAATGAACATTGATGAAGAGTAGCATTGAGGATGTTTGGAGGGCAAATTTAGCCTAAATTTGTACACCAAAAAGTTGGGGAGGCAAAAAATAAAAAAACCTGCGCTTCACAGAGAGTCGCAGGTTTAAGATGTTCTAAAGGTTGAGTTTAGAGGTAGCGGCACAGATAAGATGAAGGCTCGGCCACCTGCAGATGGAATTCGCTCTGGCCTGGCACGCTGAACACAGCGCCGGCTTCGTACCATTTCCACTCGGTTTCACCCGGCAGCAGCACTTTCAGCGCTCCGCTCACCACCGTCATCTCTTCCGGTTGATTAGTGCCGAAGGTGTATTCACCTTCCGCCATCACGCCAACGCTGGCACGGCCAATGGTCACGCTGTCGAAACCAATGGATTTCACTTTTCCGTCGAAATACTCACTCGTATTGAGCATATTACTTCCTCACAGCACATTATCGTGACTGGCAGATTACTAAGGAACTCGCTGATCTGTCACGCGAATTAGCGCCACAGATCGCAACTTGTGATCTCTCCGCATTAGACGATCAATTCTGCCGCCAGCTTGGCAACCAGCACGTTCGAGAGCAGTACCGGAATGCCCAGCATTTTCTGCAGGAAATCACGGTGCTTCTGGTGATAGCCGATGCAATCCAGCACCACCACATCCGCGCCCTGCTCCTGCAGCGACAATCCCGCTTCCACCAAATCGGCCTGCTCCGCCAGATACGGGCTAGCGACGGCAAAGCACGGCGGCGTATCCAGATTGCGCCACTTGTTGGCCTGCTCGGCAATCTGCTCTGCCACCGGCACCACAATGCCGACTTTGTGTTGTTGCACAATCGCCTTAACCAGCGGCGGGATGATGCGATCCGGCTCCAGCAGCAAGGCAGATTGCGTTTTCAGCGTGCCAAACTCGCCGGTGCACAGCAGCAGAATGGTGTCGTAGCCCTGCTCTTCCAGCGCGTTGATCTTACGTTGCAGTCCCTGCTCCACTTTTGGTCCCGACAGGCGCACCTGCTCGCCGCTGATCATGCGCGATACCAGCACCGTTTCGCCCGGCGCGGGCGCATACTGCTGCTCGACTTCGGTCAGCGTCAAACCGTCGAGTAAACCGGCATGCGCCACCTGATCGGCAGGCAGATGTTCCAGCAGCAGCGGCAGAATGTCGCTGCGCGGTGATTGACCAATCGTCAGTGTGACCAGGGAGATATTCATCATCAGGCTTTCCGGGTGCGCAGATGGCTGAGACTACCATACAAAGAGAGCAGCAGAGCGTACTCTTGCGCGTCGTAGAAGTGACAGGTTTCACGCCCGAACTCTTTCGCCACTTCCACCGCAAACTTCACCGCTAAAGCGATATCCACTTCGTGGCTCGCGCCGGTACCGCAGCCCGGCACCACCGATTCGGCGCAGATCGCAACGCCTACAACCGGCACATCCGTCGCGGTGGAAGGCTGCAAAATACTGTTGAGGTGATAAACCCCGTTGCCGTATGGCGTGATGTCCTGCGTGGTGATCGGGAAGGTGACCGCCGGTTTGCCGCTGGTCATCTCCATAATGCGCAGCAGATCTTCTGACACGCGCAGGATGTAACCCTCTTTCACCGTCGGCGACAGCGCGTAGCCTTTGTGATTGAGAATGCGGTTACCTTTGGTGGTATCGATCGACAGAATCGCATCGACGCCCGCAATCACTTCATTGTCATTCATGGTGATGTCGTCGCACGGCGAATCCATGAAATCGACCGGTTCGTGCGGACGGGTTGGCGCATCCGGGCAGATGTGGGTCGTGATGATCACATCACCGGCCAGCACGTCGCCTTTGGTTTGCATCTGCGCCAACTTCAGCGCACTGCTTACCGCCGCGACTGCGCCATCGGCGTCTGACACCATCCCAATACGCGTTGGACGCGCACCGATACCGCCAAGACGCCCAATGATGCCCAGCGTTGGCGCATTGCCGCCGTTGCTTTTACCCTGCGCACCGGGAATGTCGATGCGAACGAAATCGGTCCGCCCTTTTGGCCCGGTGACGCGTTTCGTGCTGGCGGTGACGCCCGGATAGGCCGCGAACAGATCAACTACCTGTTGGCCATCAATGTAAGCGCTATCGAGTAACTCAAAGACCTGCAGTGTCTGCTGTAAACTCATAATGAATTTCCTGGATTATTTTTTAGTGCCGCTGGCAAAGAGTGAATGGAAGAAGCTGTAGAGCGCATCGCCCGCGATAAATCCAGCGGCCATCACCTCCATCGGTGAACGTCCACGCTCGCCCCACACGCGCAGGATGATGATACGCAGCGCGATGCCCACCATCACCGCCCAACCCGCAGCGGCGTTGTTGATCAATAAACCGGTCGCCAGCAACACACCAAGCTGACGCTTCGGTCCGCCGATCAACTGAATGATGGCGCCCGGAATCGCCCACATCAGCAGATTTCCAGCGATACCCGGCTCGGCTCCGGCCTGAATGGTTTTGGCATAGACGCGCGCCACCGGCGGCAGCAGATTCTCGGCAAAGAAAATCGTGTGCGCATACCACACCACGGGAATACAGATCACAAAGGCGATCATCGCGGCGATCAGCTGAATGCGGCGGCCCCACAGCTCTTGCTGCACATCGGCACCGTTGCCGCGCAGGATAAAGCCGGCTTTCAGGTCATAACCCATATCGGCAAACGCCGGACCGGTGGCGGCAGTAAAGCCGCACAGCAGGCACAACGCCAGCGGCGGGAAGCCGAGCAGAATACCCAGAATCAGGGTGATCAGCGCCACCGCAAAAGCCGGGAACCAGCCGGAGTGCATGGCGGCAATACCAACAATTAGTTCATGAACGAAGGCAGCAAAGGCGGCGTAGATGATAAACAGCACCAGCATCGGCAGGCCCATCTGGCTCCACAAACCGCCCGCCAGCGCCAGCAGCGTGGAGATGACGATGTAGCCGACGGTGCCGAAACCCAGCGAACGTTTCACTTCGTTGTCGCTGCGGCTGACGTTGACCTGATCATTGCGGCGGCTGCGAATCACCTGCACCACCTGAATCAGCGCCACCAAACCGGCACCGACCATCACGCCGTGCGGAATATAGAGCGCGTTGATATCAATGCCAGCAACCGGTTGCGCGTAAGCACGCAGCAGGAAACCAATACCGAGCATGCTCAGCGCCCAGATATTGCCGATAAACGCGGTACCAAATGCCGACATGGGGATCTTCAGCATCGAACCGACAATGCCGCCGACAATGCCCACCACCAGCAACCAGGCCTGACGACCGCCTTTATCACCGGCTTTGATCGCTTCGGCTGCTGCCACGCCCGGCGGCCATGCATTGCTGGCCGGGAAGACGCGCGTATCAAACAGGCGATAGAGTAAATAAGCATCGAGCAGCATCGCCGCGCTGACGCCGACAAACAGTGGCAGCACCAGCTGCGGCTCGCCCAGCGCCCACGGCACCGCGATTGGCATCAACAGGCTGTTGGCCGCACCGAAGGTGGCAGAAGAGATGGCGGTTTGCGCGAGGTTTTGGACTTCAATGGAGCGATAGCGACGAAACCATTGCAGTGGAATACGCGCCAGCAGCATGGCAAACAGCGCGCCGATAATAGAGGTATTGGGTGTCACCCCAATGGTGGTAATAAGCTGAACCCCAATGATGGCGCCTGCAACGGATAGCAGAACCAGCATTAAGGCGACGCCAACACTTTTTATTGGATTATTTTGACGCATAAGATCCCCGTATTTTCACCCTGTAGAAAACGCGTTAATTCGCAGCGCCCGACACGCGGGACATCAACGTTTTTATATTAATCGTTCCCTGATCATTGAAATAAGCAGGTCCGAAGACCTGCTATTTCCCTGGTGTGGCGCGAATAAACGCCTTCAAAACTAAAATAGGGTTTCCTGTTTTGGACAGGATTATGCGCCGTACTTTTCGGCCATCAGTGCAGCCGTTGCGCGTAGTTCGCTGAGCAGGATCTCCGGATAACCGGGCGCCGCTTCTTGCGATAAAAACGAGAGACAAAGCGCGGCACTTTCACCGCGATGTTTATTGGTTACCGCGACCGCTAACGAGCTGATGCCTGGCAGCGTCTCGTTGCGCGCCAGTGCCCAGCCTTGCTGGCGAATCACGGCTAACTCTTTGCATAACGCATCCACGCTCAGTGGCGAATTCATCGACGCCGCCTGCCAGTTGCTGGCAAAACGATCGCGAACTTCTTCATCACTCAGCTGCGCCAACAGCACGCGTCCGGTCGAGGTGCCGGTTAATGAAACGCGCGTGCCCGGCGGCGTCACCAGTTGGGTGAAGAAACGGCCGTGATACATGCGCATCACCAGCACATCGTCACCATCCAGCACCGAGATATAGCCCATGCAGCCGCTGCTGGCCGCCAGACGCGCCATCGGCGCCGACGCGCTATCCACTAACGGCGTCGACAGATAGTGACCCGCCACCGACAGCAGCACGCGACCAATCTGGAAGCAGCGGCTTTCAGTGTCACGCTCAAGTAAGCCTTCACTTTCCATGGTCGCCAGCAGGCGCGATACCGTACTTTTCGGCAAGCCCAACGCATCCACCACTTCGGTAAAGGTTAAGCCGGGATGGCCCTGCGTCACGCCAAAGCGCTGAAACAGCTTCAGTACGGCGGAGGCATTTTCGAGTGTGGTCATGGCGTTGGTTTCACTATATGGAACTGAGTTCCTCTATCAATAACCAGAAAGTAAAGCGCTACGCTTTTGCGGTCAAGCGCAAATTTTAAGCCGGACGTTTCTGAGGGAATTTAAGGCAGAATAAAATACGGCGTGAAGTGGGAAATAAATGACGTAATCAGGTGAGTTAAATATTCAGCAGGAAAGTGTGTAACTTTTTTGGAATATTGCAGTTTTTCGGCTGAGATTCTTTACCCTAAATAGTTCAAGCTGCAGGAAGGCGGCAAATGTGTGAATCCCCCGGAGCTTACTTAGGTAAGTGACTGGGGTGAACACATGCAGCCAACGCACCGGCAGCTTGAAATATGACGGGTAAAGTTAATCTTTACCGGCATCTTCATAGCGCTCTTTTGCATCTTGCGCTTCAGCTTCGGTTTTGTGTTCGCTGATTAACGTATCGGGTTTGGGATGGTCGGCACGTAATTCATACCAGGTGACGGTTTGATCCGCCGAACCTTTTTCAACGGCGACAATACGCGCGACGCGCGGATAGGGTGGTTTAGTTGGCATCGTTTTCCCTCTTCTATCAGTTGTCCACAGACAGCGGTGATCCTCTGCCTAACGCTAAGTATAGACAACTGAGGATCGCTGCAAAAAAACAGAGAGAAATCTGAGGGTTTAGCTGGCGCGCGCCAGAGAGAGCGATTGCAAAATTTGCTCAACCACGCGATCGGGCGATTGCATCGCGTTGACTTCATGATGCGCGGTTTGACGATACAGATGGGCACGCTCACGCAGGATATCGCCCATCTCTTCGGCAATCGGGCGGCCGGTTAACGTGGGACGCTGCGCTGCTTCCGGCTGATGTTCCAGACGATCGGCCAGCACTTCTGAGGGCGCATTCAGCCAAATCACCTGGCCGTGTTCGCGCATAAAGCGACAATTCACTTCAGCTAACACCATGCCGCCGCCGGTGGCGATGACCGTGTTCGGCGCGGTGACCGCACGCAGCGATTCCGTTTCGCGGGCGCGGAAACTATCCCACCCTTCAGACGCCACAATCTCCGCCACGCTGCGTTGCGTAGTGAGTTGCAGATAGTGATCGGTATCGTTAAAGGCATAGCCCAGCGCTTGTGACAGCGCCTTGCCAACTGTGGTTTTACCGCAACCGCGTGCGCCGATCAGATAGATGGGTAATGACATCCGGGCTCATCCTCCGCCGTAATGTGCCGCGCGGGCAACGTCATCAGGTCAATAATGCGTCGCATAATACCTGGATTTTATTTTATCAGCCACCCGCGAGGCACGATTTACGCGTATTTCAGTCACATCTTAAGCTAGCCGTTTGAAAAGCCAGCGAAAAACAATGCATGAATCGTGCATCGGGCCAAATGTAACAGCGGCCAACATTTCCTTACCAGGCCGCTGATTTACTTTCTCAAGTCGTGCCCTCATATATGAGGCATACCTTAAAGGAGGGTTCCCCATGCAAAGCGAAGAACAACAACTTATTGAAAATCTGTTCAGCCGACTGAAACAGGCTGAAACGCAAAGCGGCCCGCGTGATGCTGGCGCAGAGCAGTTAATCAAACAGCATTTACAGAATCAGCCCGGCGCGCCTTATTACATGTCGCAGGCGATCCTGATTCAGGAAGCGGCGTTGAAAAAACTCAACGCGCAGGTTACGGATCTGGAAAATCGTCTGGCGCAGGCGCAGCAGCAACAGGCACCGCAGCAGAGCAGCGGCGGTTTTCTCTCAAGCCTGTTTGGTGGCGGATCGCGCCCGGCAGCGCAACAGCAACCGGCGTGGGGTAATCCACCGCCGCAACCGCAACAGCAGTATGCGCCACCGCCACAACAGCAATATGCCGCACCAGCGGCACGCGGCACCGGTTTCCTCGGCGGCGCGTTGCAAACGGCAGTTGGTGTGGCGGGCGGCGTGGTGATGGCGGATATGCTGACCAGCATGTTCCACCATTCACAGCCGGAAGAGATCGTTAACATCATCAACGAACCGGCGCTGCCGCAGGTGGATAACAGCCTCGACACCTTTAATGGCAACGACAGCAACAACGCGTTCCTCAACAACGATAATTCGGGTTGGGATAACAACGTTGCGGATAACAATGATTTCGGCGATTTTGGCGGTGACTACGATGACGATGACAGCTTCGTCTGATTAGCGCTGACGTAACCACTTATCCAGTTCGTTAGCAAACAATTGGCGGTCGCGTTGGCTTAAGGTCGACGGGCCGCCACTCTGAATCCCGCTGGCGCGCATCGTCTCCATAAAGTCACGCATAGTTAAGCGCTGACGAATAGTGTCTGTCGAGTAACGTTCTCCGCGCGGATTCAACGCCGCAGCACCCTTCTCCAGCACTTCCGCCGCCAGCGGAATATCGCCGGTGATCACCAGCTCGCCAGGCTGCACCCGTTTCACAATCTCGTTATCCGCCACATCAAACCCCGCAGCGACCTGTAGCGTTTTCAGCCACGGCGACGGCGGCACGCGCAGCGGCTGGTTGGCGACAAAAGTCACGGTAACTTTGGTGCGCTCGGCCGCGCGGTACAGCACTTCTTTGATGACATTGGGACAGGCATCTGCATCAACCCAAATCGACATGATGAATCCTTCTTAACCGGCAATGAGGCTGATCTTGCCGTGCTGCGGCAGAATCGCAACTGTTTTTGCTGGCCGCCCGCCTTGTTATTAATCCCTGCTGACGTAAGCTTACCCCCACAGAAAATGAACCACTTAGAGGATAAAGCGATGCTGGAGAAGAAAATCGGGTTTGTCGGCTGCGGCAATATGGCGAAAGCCATTATTAGCGGACTGGTCAACAGCGGGCAGATCGCCCCCGCCAATATCTGGGTATTCGACCGTAAGCCCGCCACCAATCAGGCGATGGCGCAGCAGTATGGCGTGACCGCTGCAGATAGCGTGGAAAGTCTGGCGCGTGAAGTAGATATCCTGTTTGGCGCGGTGAAACCTAATGTGATTCTCAAAGTGCTGAAAGATCTTGCCGGCCAGCTGAAGAAAGATGTGCTGGTGGTCTCGATTGCGGCAGGCGTGACGCTGGATTCTCTGGCGTCGGTGCTCGGCCACGATCGCAAAATCATCCGCGTGATGCCCAATACGCCCTCGCTGGTGAACGAAGGCATGACCTCCGTGACGCCAAACGTGCTGGTGGAAGCGCATGAAGTGGATGAAGTGGTGGGGATTTTCGAGAGCTTCGGCAAAGCGGCGGTGGTGAATGAATACCTGATTCACGCGGTGGTTGGCGTGAGCGGTTCAGCGCCAGCGTATGTGTTTATGTTTATCGAAGCGATGGCCGATGCAGCGGTGCTCGGCGGCATGCCGCGTGCGCAGGCATATCAGTTCGCGGCGCAGGCGGTAAAAGGCTCGGCGCAGATGGTGCTGGAAACCGGTAAGCATCCGGGCGAGCTAAAAGATATGGTGTGCTCGCCAGGCGGCACCACCATCGAAGCGGTGAAAGTGCTGGAAGAGAAAGGCTTCCGCGCGGCGGTGATTAACGCGATGCAGCAGTGTATGGCGAAGTCAGAGGCGTTGAGTAAGCAGTGATCGTAGTTGTAGGGTCGCCATTCATGGCGACCTTTGAACACCGATTCTACCCCTGATATGCCTCATACAACGCAATACCCTGCGCCAGCGTCATGGGCTGCTGCATCTCCTGCACCAGCGCTGCCGTCAGCGTATACAGTCCGGCAGAACATACCGCCGCAATCATCCCTTCCTGACAATAGAAAGCGATAAACTGCTTATTCTGCAGCGATCCCAGCAGCCGGTAATTATCCCACTCTTCCGCATGCCCTAAATACTCATAACGCGTCCCGTAATGCGCAGTCCAGAAGAACGGCACGCGGTCATACAGAATCTGTTTGCCTAACATATTCATCGCCGCGATGCGTCCTTGTTGATGCGCCACGCGATAGTGCTCAATGCGTTGTGGGCCATGCACCGACGGATAACTGGCGATATCACCGGCCACCCAGATGTTATCGGCTACGCGCAGCTGGCTGTCGGTGAGCAAACTGCCATCCTCTTCCAGCGGCAGATCGTGGATGAATGATGTCGCCGGCACCACACCAGTACCAAACAGCACCAAACTGGCATCGACTTTTTTGCCACTTTTCAGGCGCACGGCTTTCACTTTGCCCTCGCCTTCCAGCGCCACCGGATCGCCTTCGACAAACTTCACGCCGTTGCTGCGATGCAGATCGTAAAAATGGCGGCCAATTTCTTCGCCAAACTGTTTAGCAAACGGCAGCGGATGGCGCGCAATCACCGTGACATCAACATCACGATTACGCAGCGATCCCGCCATCTCCATGCCAATAAAGCTGTTGCCGATAATCACCAACTGCTCGGTCTTATCGACTTCCTTTAACAGTTCATCGGCCTGATTGAGCGAACGCAGCAGATGCACGCCCTCAAGATCTTTACCCGGTATATCCAGCGGTTGCGGCACGCTGCCGCTGGCAATCAGCAGTTGGTCAAACTTCACCTGCTGGCCGCCTTTGAGGATCAGCGTTTGCTCAAGTGCTTTGAGCTGCTCGACATCGCCCTGAATCCGTTCCACCGTGCCCAGCACATCCTGCTTCAGCAGCTTCGGTACATCTTCAATCGCCATTTTGCCTGATGGCACAAATTTGCTCAGCGCGGTGCGATCGTAAGGCGCAGCCGATTCCCGCTCAATCAGCACGATGTGCCCGCTAAAACCTTCATCGCGCAGCGTCCAGATCGCCGCGCTGCCCGCCGCACCCGAGCCGAGAATCACGCAAACCGGCGACTCGCCTTGTGCAGAAGGCGCACTGGCGGGCGACATCGCCTGCGGGCTAACCAGCACTTTACCCTGTTCAATGCGCACCGGATAACGCTTCAGATTCGCCAGCGCCAGCGGCTCGCACATCTGCCCATCCTGCAGCTGAAATACCGCTTTGTGCCACGGACAGATCAGCTTGTCGCCACACACTGCGCCCTGCTCTAACGGCGCACCGGCGTGCGGACATTTGGCCTGAAACGCCTGCACACGCTCATCATCACGAATCAACACCACATCGGTGTCGCCGACGGTAAATTTGGTAGGTTTGCGCTGCGCCAGCGACTTGAGTTCCACGACAGTTTGATAGCTCACGTTAGGCCTCCTTTCTTCTGGTTTTTGATGTAAACAGCAAATCCCTACAAAGAGTAAGCCTGGCAAAGCATGGTGATTTGTCCGCAACAACAAAGCGCAGCGAGAGGTAAGTCGTTGTTTAATCGCTAAAGATAATCTGCGTTTTCACTCCACACCGCAGCGCCTTGCTTCACACAGCCGCGTAACGCCACGCTGCCATCGGGCTGAGCAGCAAGCAGCAACACATCGGCGGGAGCGCCGCAGGCTAAACCTTGCTGCTGCGGCAGATTGAGCTGGCGCGCCGGACGTATGGAGGCCATCTCAATCGCCTGCGCCAGCGTCGCCAGCTGCTGACGCAGCAGGAAATTCACGCCATCAAGTAAACTCCGCGCCGATCCCGCCAGCAGTTGCGGCGTATCGGCGATGCTCAGGCGTCCGCTGGCGCTGAGCTGCACGCGGCCGCCAATCGCGGTGTCATAGATGCCCGGCGGCTGCCCGGCAAACGAAGTGACGTCACTGACCAGCAGCGCCTGCTCGCCTTTGGCACGCAGAAACACTTTCAACACGTCCGCCGGCAGATGATCGCCATCGGCAATCAAGGTAGCCGTCAGCGCATCTTCAGCCAGCTGCTGCCAGATGTAATTGGGATGGCGCGGCAGTTGCAGATGCGCGCCGTTGCCGAGATGAGTGGAGAGCGTGGCACCCGCGTCAACCGCCGCATGAATTTGCTCTGGCGTAGCGGAAGTGTGCCCAATGGCGACGCGCACCTGCTGCGCCACACAATGCTTAATCAGCGCATCGCTGTGCGGCCATTCCGGTGACAGCGTCAGCAGGCGAATATGCTGCTGAGCCGCTTGCTGCCAGCTGTCGAACAGCGCGATATCCGGTGCGCGAATCGCCTCGCGCGGATGGGCACCGCGCGGCCCATCTTCAGGCGACAAAAACGGTCCTTCCAGATGAAAACCAGGCACGGCGCGCGCCACGTCAGGATGATGCTGGCAGGCGCTGGCGAGTCGCTGCATTGCCTGCGCAATCTCCTCCGGCATGGCGGTGATCACCGTCGGCAAAAAACTGGTGACGCCCTGCTGCCACAGCGCGCGCGTGGCGTGCAGCACATCCTCTTCGCTAAAGGGAAAATGGTTGAAATCGACGCCCTGAAAGCCGTTGACCTGCAGATCGACCAAGCCCGGCGCGAGGATAACCTCCTCTTCCAGTTCGCTCAGCGCGCGCACATCGATAATGGTGCCGTGATCAATTTCCAGCTCAATCGGTTGCAACGTGCGGTAATCGCGGCCGCGCAAAATGAGGTTAGTCAAACGTCACCTCCGGGCAGGCATCGCTGTCGGTATAGAGCGTGCAATCGGCATGCTGACGCAAACACGTCGCCGGACACGCAGTAGAAATCGCATCATCAAGCGTTGCCCGCACCGCTGCGCGTTTAGTGGCGCCCGGCACCATGCAGAACAACCGCGATCCACTCATCAAGGCGGGGATCGTTAGCGTCACAGCATGGGTCGGTACTGCAGCGAAAGTGGCGAAACAGCCATCGTTGACCTGCTGCTGGCGGCAGGCATCATCCAGCTGCACTACTTTCACAGTGAAAGGATCGCTGAAGTCGGCCACCGGCGGATCGTTGAAGGCTAAATGGCCGTTCTCGCCAATACCGAGGCACACCGCATCAATCGGTGCGGTGTTAAGTTTTGCAGCGTAATCCGTACAAATTTCTGCCTTATCGCCGCAAGATGGGATCAAGTGGACTTCGCCAGGCTGCACCACATCAAACAGTTTCTGGCGTAAAAAGTGACTAAAGCGCTGCGGCGCATCCGCGTCCAGCCCGATGTACTCATCCATATGGAAGGCGTGAATGCGCGACCAGTCGATATCCTTAGCCGCAACCAGCGCGGCGAGAAACTCGTTTTGCGAGGGCGCAGCGGCAAACACCATGCGCACCACATGCTGTTCACTCAGCCGTTGACGCAGAAACGCAGCCACATCCTGCGCCGCATCCGCACCTAATGCCGCGCTGCTGGCGAAGCGTTTGATGCGTAAGCGATCTCGGGTTCCCTGTTGTAATAACGTCATGTTATCCCTCCTGAGAGATATTGCTTTTGTGCGCCCAGCGCTGTGCGGCGGGCGCATCCTGATCCTGATTGAGTGCATTCAGCAGCTGATCCACTTCCGGGCGCACTGGCGCGCGGCGCAGCCAGCCCATCACCACGAACAGCACCAGTGAAGACATCACCGGCGCGGCCACCACGGTGGCGGTGCTGACATCGGTAAAGATAAATTTCACGCAGAAGAAGGTGCCGACGCCAATCGCCCAACTCACCAGTGCGGCGGCGCTGCCACTGCGACGAAACGCCGGCAGCAAACCCAGTAACATCGGAATGGAGATCGGGCCGACTAAGCCGCCAAACCAGATGATCAGCAGCGACAGCACGCCACCGAAATGGCTAGCGTTCATGGCAATCACCAGCGTGGTGATAATGAAGAGAAAAGCGGTGAGCCGCGCCACCAGCAGCGAGCTTTTACCGCGCTGAAAGCGTTTCGGCAGCATGCCGGGCAGGATATCGCGCGTCACCACGGCAGTAATGGCGTTGGCATCCGAAGAGGTCATCGACAGCGTGTGAGTAAACATCGCCACCAGCACCAAACCGACTAAGCCATTCGGCAGCAGTTCCATCGCCATCATCGAATAGGATCGCGACGGATCGCTGAGATTTGGGAACAAAAGCGGCGCCGCCCACATTGGCCAGAACAGAATCAGCGGCCAGATCAGATAGAGCGCGGCGGAGAGGCGTGCTGCTTTGCGCGCATCGCGGCCAGCGGGCGCGGCAATAAAGCGCTGTGCCAGATTCCAGGTGCCGCCGTTGTAGCTCAGCGTGTAGATGACAAAATAGGCGAGAATAAAGCCGATGCTGTACGGCTCCTGAATAATCTGCGTGTGGGTTGACGGCAGCTTCTCCCAGATGGTGAACAGCTCAGCAAAACCGCCGAGATGTACCGCCACCGCAACCACCATCACAATCGCGGCGACAAACTGCACCACGAACTGGCCGAAATCGTTACAGGCATCTGCCCACAATCCGCCCATCACGGTGTAAAACAAACTCAGCGCGCCGGAAACACAGATGCCGATCAACGGATCGAGTCCGGTGAAGACGTTAATAATCACCGCAATCGCCGCCCACTTCGCACCGACGTCAAAAGTTTTCAGCAGCACCCCGCTCCACGCCAGCACCATTTGCGTGGGCAGGTTGTAGCGCGTGGCGAGATATTCCATCGGCGATTCGATGTTCATATAGATACGCAAGCGCGCCCAGCGCGGCGCGAACAGGCGTGAACCGATCAACACCGCGATAGCGATGGGAAACGCCCACCAAAAATAGATGGTGATGCCCATGTTGTAGGCCACCGCCGCATAGGCGACAAACACCGCCGCGCTGTAGCCCGACATATGATGCGACACGCCCGACAGCCACCACGGCATTTTGCCGCCGGCGGCAAAGAAATCACGCGTGCTGCCCACCTTGCGCATCGCCCACAAGGTTATAGCCACAATCATCAGCGCATAAAGCGCCATCACAGCATAATCAAGCACATTCATAGCAGACTCCACAGGTAAAGGCTGCCCAACGAACGGTCCGGCTTCGCGGGGATTAGGCGTTTAGAATAATTAGTCATTATTTAGGACTAAAGCATCCTGGCAGCGTTATCGGTGCAGTTTTGTGATGAGGATCCTGATATGAGTTTTTCCTCTGACGTGATAAGTAAAATTGAATACCACTGCGCTGCAGCTTACAGCAATAAAAAAAGGGTTCACGTTAAACATGAACCCTTATTACTTTTCTCGCAGGCTCGATTTAAAACGACGAGGCTAACCGTTAATTAAATCAGCTTTTCTTCAGGCACGAACTCATAAACGTTTTACGTGCATCGCCGGTGAGCTTTTTATCGCCCGCATCAGCATTACAGGTTTTCATCTTCATTTGTTGCGGCGTCATATTGCCCATTTTGCTGTCTTTTTTCAGACAGTCACTCATAAAGCTTTTACGCGCATCACCTTTCAGATTTTGTGTACCGGCACTCTGGTTACACATGGTCATTTTTTCCTGCTGTGCAGTTTTCTCAGCCGCACTCGCACCGCCTGCGATCAGCAAGCCTGCTGTCATTATTGCCAAAAGACACGATTTCATTACCGGATTCTCCATAGCATTATTGCCACCTAAGCATGGCACGGAATAAGCAAATACGAGAAATCGATAATGACATTCGCCTGAAAAAACAGGCGATAGCCGTCAAACGCGGGGATGATGCAGCAACTTCTCTACGTAATTACGCAGCATGGTGGTATCGGGCGTTTCAGCAGCGGGAGCGACGGGCGGCATAGCTAATTTAATAGCAGCCTCAATGTCGTGGAATTGTTCGGGATTCAGTTTGCGCAGCATCGCGGTTAACACGATTTCTAACGCCTCAACCTGAACCACTAATTCTTTAGACTCTTCTTCTTTTTCAGCCAGCTTTAGAAGGAGTTCCGCAATCAGGTTTTTCATGCGACAAGCTCAATGAGAGAAGAAAAACAGACGTTAGCATTGCGCTGAATAAAACAACAAGGATTTTTAAGGGTTTTCAGAAAAAAATAGCCAAACGGCAGAATAAAAAAACCGGCTAGATTTCAATATGTAATAGCGAAACGTTTCACTGGACGTTTAAAGATTTATTGAAACGTTTCGCTTACCTATACCCTAAATAATTCGAGTTGCAGGAAGGCGGCAATTGCGATCATCCTCAGGAGCTTACTTCAGTAAGTGACTGAAGGTGAATGCACGCCGCCAACGCACCTGCAGCTTGAAGTATGACGGGTATTAATGAGGCCCCATAAAGCCGCGTCCCGGACCGCCACCACCATGACCGCCGCCCCAACCGCCGCCGCCCGGAGGTGGGAAAATACAACCGCTCAGCGCGGTGACCAGTGCCACAACTGCGGCGATTTTAATAATACGGACCATAATTACCTCGGAATGGTGAAATCGGGCTGAGTGTATGAGGCCGCATCGGGCGCGACAATACAGAATTCTCCGCAACACGGCGCTATTCATCTCTGCTCACCACGCTTAACAATTCACTGGCACTAAAGCAGCAAAAACACCACACAGGCGGCGTCGATTGATGCCATCGCGCTGCGCATAATTGCTGTCTAGCGCTTTACAGCCGGTGCAATTTCGCGCAATGTGAGCGCATTACAATAAATGAGATCTCATCATGAGCTTATCTGCTGTTTCCCTGAGTGAAATTCTGGCGCGTCGTGACTGGGAAAACCCGGTGATCACCAGCCTGAACCGATTGGATGCGCATCCGCCGTTTGCCAGCTGGCGCGATGAAACCAGCGCGCGCGACGATCGCCCTTCGCCTTCGCGCCAGTCATTGAACGGCCAATGGACCTTCAGCTACTTCACGCAGCCTGAAGCGGTGCCACAAAGTTGGCTGCTGCAGGATCTGCCCGGCGCCGATGCCCTGCCGGTGCCCGCTAACTGGCAGTTGCACGGCTTTGACGCGCCGATTTATACCAACGTGCAGTACCCGATTCCGGTCACACCGCCTTTAGTGCCGCAAGAGAATCCTACTGGATGTTACTCGCTCACATTCAAAGTTGACGACAACTGGCTGCAACAGGGCCAGACGCGCATTATCTTCGATGGCGTGAATTCGGCCTTCTTCCTGTGGTGTAACGGCCAGTGGATCGGCTATTCGCAGGACAGTCGCCTGCCCGCCGAGTTTGACCTCAGCAAGGCGCTGCAGCCCGGCCAGAACCGTTTAGCCGTGATGGTGTTGCGCTGGAGCGATGGCAGCTATCTGGAAGATCAGGATATGTGGCGCATGAGCGGTATCTTCCGCGATGTCAGCTTGCTACATAAGCCGGAAACGCAACTGGCCGATGTGCAGATAGAAACCGCGCTGAGCCCGGAATACCTGCGCGGCGATCTGCGCGTTAGCGTCAAAATCCACGCTGGCGATCGTCAGCCCGCGCAATGCCGCTTGCGCGTCAGCTTGTGGCGCGGCGAGAACTGCATTGGCGAGCAGGAACAGGCACCCGGCAGCGAAATCATCGACGAGCGCGGACATTATCCTGAACGCGCCCTGCTGGTTTTGCCGGTCAACCAGCCGCTGCTGTGGAGCGCCGAAACGCCGCATCTCTATCGCGCGGTGGTGACGCTGCTGGATGAAAATGGCAACGTGCTCGAAGCCGAAGCTTATGACGTCGGTTTCCGCCGCGTCAGCATTGAACAGGGTCAACTGTGCCTGAACGGCAAGCCGCTGCTGATTCGCGGTGTGAACCGCCATGAACATCACCCGGAAAACGGTCAGGTGGTGGATGAAGCCAGTATGCGCCGCGACATCGAGCTGATGAAACGCCACAACTTCAACGCCGTGCGTTGCGCGCACTATCCCAATCATCCGCTGTGGTATCGCCTGTGCGATCAATACGGTTTGTATGTGGTGGATGAAGCCAATATCGAAACGCACGGCATGCAGCCGATGAACCGTCTCTCCAACGATCCGCGCTGGTTCGCCGCCTACAGCGAGCGCGTCACGCGCATGGTGCAGCGCGACCGCAATCATGCCTGCATCATTATCTGGTCTCTGGGCAACGAATCCGGTCACGGCAGCACGCATGATGCGCTCTATCAATGGGTGAAAAGCAGCGATCCAACGCGTCCGGTGCAGTACGAAGGCGGCGGCGCCAACACGGCCGCCACCGATATCGTCTGCCCGATGTACGCGCGCGTCGATCAGGATCAGCCTTTCCCGGCGGTACCCAAGTGGTCGCTGAAAAAGTGGATTGGTCTGCCGGGCGAAACGCGTCCACTGATCCTGTGCGAATATGCGCACGCAATGGGTAACAGCTTTGGCGGCTTCGCTAAATACTGGCATGCGTTCCGCCAGTTCCCGCGCTTGCAGGGCGGCTTCGTCTGGGATTGGGTCGATCAAAGCCTGACGCGCTATGACGACAACGGCGAAGCCTGGCAAGCCTACGGCGGTGATTTTGGCGATACGCCGAACGATCGCCAGTTCTGCATGAACGGGCTGGTTTTTGCCGACCGCTCCCCGCATCCGGCGCTGTTTGAAGCCCAGCGCGCGCAGCAGTTCTTCCAGTTTCAGCGTGACGCTAACGAGCCGTATCGCTTTACCGTCAGCAGCGAATATCTGTTCCGCCGCAGCGATAACGAAGTGCTGCGCTGGTCGATCGAGCAGGATGGCGTTGCCATCGTCAGCGGTGAACTGCCACTCGATCTCGCCGCACAAGGCAGACAGACGTTTACGCTGCCGGCCAGTGACGATTTGCAGGGCAACGCGTGGCTGAATCTCGCGGTGCATCAGGTCAACGCCACGCCGTGGTCCGAAGCGGATGCGCGCGTTGCCTGGGATCAGTGGCCGCTGCCCGCTGCGCTGCCGTTGCGCGTTGTAGAGACCGGTGTTACCGCGCCAGAACTGATCGCCAATCACGATCTGGTGGCGGTGGTGCTGCCGCAGCAGCGCTGGCACTTCTCGCGCCGCAGCGGCGAGCTGGTGCAATGGTTTGTCGATGATGAAGAAACGCTGCTCACGCCGCTGCAGGAGTGCTTTATTCGTGCGCCGATTGATAATGATATCGGCACCAGCGAAGCCGCCAATGTTGATCCCAATGCGTGGGTCGAGCGCTGGAAGCGTGCGGGCTACGATGAGTTGGATGCGGTGTTGGTGGATATGCAGGTCGACAGCCTGAAACATAGCGTGCTGATTGAAACCTGGCATCAGTGGCACGCTAACGGGCAACTGGCTTTCACCAGCCACAAACGCTATCAAATCAATGCTAACGGCGAGTTGTCCATCAGCATCAATGTGGAACAGGCCGCCGGTCTGCCGCCGCCGGCACGCATCGGACTGCGCTGCCAACTGGTCAAGTCGCCGCAGCAGGTGAGCTGGCTCGGTTTAGGCCCGCACGAGAACTATCCGGATCGCCAACTGGCGGCGCAGTTCTCACGCTGGCAACTGCCGCTGGCGGCACTCAGCACCGCGTATGTGTTCCCCGGTGAAAATGGCTTGCGCTGCGGCACGCGTCAGTTACAAAGCAATGGCTTGCAGGTGAGCGGCGACTTCGCCTTCTCGCTCAGTCGCTACAGCCTTGAACAGCTGCGTGAAACCTCGCATCGCCACTTATTGCAACCAGAGGATGGCTGCTGGCTGCACCTCGACGGCTTCCATATGGGCGTCGGCGGTGACGATTCATGGAGTCCCAGCGTTAGCCCGGAGTTTTTGCTTTCTCAGCAGCGCTGGCACTACGCGCTGACGTTGCGTCAGTAGGTTTTTCCACACTGTCACGCTGGCTTAAAGGTGGAGTCAGCGTGGTTTTCGGGCGGCGATAGAAACGGCGCAGGAAGATCACGTTGACCAACACCACCATCGCCGTGGCGAAGAACACCCAGCGATAGCCGGTTGCCGCCGATACCGCCGCACCCAGCAGCGGACCTGCCACATTCCCCAGATACATAAACGATTGGTTGTAGCCGAAAATACGCCCGGTGACGTTATCGCGTGAATGCCGCACCAGCAGCGTTTGCACCGCCGGCATCATCGCGCCATCGGCAAATCCCAGCAGGAAGCGCAGCACGCCCAACTGCGTCGCGCTGGTGACAAACGACATCGCCACCAGCAGTAGCAACGACACAATCATGGTGGCGATCAGAATGCGTTGCGTGCCAATACGATCGCCAAGTTTACCCAGCCGTGGCGCGGAGATCAGCGCCGATACGCCCGGCAGCGCGGCAATCACCCCGCTGAGAAACGCAATGTTCTGCGCATTCGGTGCCAGCTCGCGCACAAACAGCGTCAGGATCGGATTCACCGAACCGTTGCACATCTGAATCACCATGGTGGTGAAGAACAGGCAGATCATTAAGCGCGGATTATCGAGGCTACGAAACACTTCTCGCCCGCTCAACTTGTCCTGCTTGCTGACCGGCGTATAACCGGTCTCTTTTATCAGGAACAAGGTGACGAGGAAGCTCACCATCAGCAGCACGGCGGTAACGATAAACACCATGCGCAAACCGAGCCAGTCCGCCAGCAAACCGCCAATCATCGGCCCGAGGATTACGCCGCTGATCTGCCCGGTGGAGACACAGCTCAGCGCCCAGCCGCTGCGTTCGCGCGGTACTTGCGCCGCCACCAGCGCCATCGCATTGGGAATATAGCCGGAAGTGAGGCCCATTAGCGCGCGCAGCAGCAATAGCTGCCACGCCTGGGTGACAAACGCCTGCAGCAGAATCACCGCGCCCATGCCGAACGAGGCGCGCAGCAGCATCAGCTTGCGCCCTTTGCGGTCGGCAAGGCTGCCCCACAACGGCGCGACGGCGGCAGAAACAATGAAGGTGACGCTGAAAGTGAGTCCAGACCAAACGCTGAGCGCGTTACCGCCACGAATCCCGAGTTCTTCAACGTACAGCGGCAGGAAGGGAATGATCTGACTGATGGCGAGGCCGGTAAAAAAGCAGCCAAACCAGACGGATATCAGATTAACTTTCCAGGACTCGATGGAGCGTAACATGGGCGCGGGCATCAGAAGAATGAAACGAGGGTTCAGTCTAACAATCTCATAACATTACCGGACGGCAAAACATGGCATGGGCGAAAAAACGCAGTTTTACACTGTCGAGCGTGATTCTGCTCACAGCAAATCATGTCAGAGGGCCGTTTTTTAGTGTCTTTATGTGCTGAAACAATGATTGCCGCAAGATAAGCGCATCGCTACTGCAGGCAAACGTGAAAAAATATGTCTACACGTTACTGACAATATTCCACACCGCATCTATGTTTAAAAAACCACCAGTCATCACTGGCGACGCGCTGTCTGTTCTGGACAGTCCGCATGATTAACCTTTATTTCCCCATGCTGCCATTATCCGGCGGTGGGCATCGTTGTCTCTGCGGAGGTCAGCTATGAGAACCCAGCCAAACAGCGCCAGTCGGGCGATTACCGACTACTTCAATAGCCCAGCCTGGCATGCACCGCATGAGAGCGACATGTTAGCGGCGATTATGCGCGAACTGATGGATGACGGACAGCCTGCCACCAGCAAAGCGATTATTGCGCGCGTGATTGATAAGCTGGAATTTGAAGGGGATGAACAGCAGCTGCAAAGCTATCGCAACTTACTGGCAAAACTGCTGGAATCGGGGCCGCAGAACTAGCGGCCCACGCCATTATTTTACCGTACGCAGATGGTCGGCTTCGCTGACAAACGCCTTACCGCTTTGACGCTGGTACAGGCAGAGTTCGCGCCCGACCTGGTTCTTCATATGTTTTTGCGGATAGCGACCTTCCAGCAGTAGCGCATCAAAGCCCACGCTATCGTCATACTGAATCGGCTTGCCCACCACTTTCACTGACTTCAGGCCGCTGGCCTTGAGACAGCTTTGCTGCATGTTCTTGTCGTTTTGCTGCCACGCCGCTTCGCTCGATGCCTGCGCCAGCGGGCTTAACATCAGCGTTAACAGCAGCAATTTTGCACTCTTTCTCATCATCACTCCTCTATCAGCCTTATAGGCCGAAAGATAAAAAAATTCCCGCCGAAGCGGGAAGAAATAAGACGAGCATTGCATATTCGAGAGTGACGAGGAAATCTCCGTAGTGCGCAGTTATCCTCGCCCGGCGCTGTGACAGCCAGATGACAATGCAATGTCGTTTTAGTGTTATCCGCAGTACACCCGGGAAATCTTACCGCTTTGATCCGCCGCGAAATTCACCCGACGCAGATTGAAATCCATCGTTACCGCTGAATTCCACGGAATGGCGCGCACCGGTACCGCGAAGCGTTTGCTGTCGAGCGTTGATAATGGCTGACCAACGTAGTTTTGATATTGCGATGCGCCGCACTGATCGGTTTCCGGATCGTGGCTGGCAGCAGCGCTGGTGTCAGGTTTGCTGGCGGACTGGCAGGCGCTGAGGGCAAATAAGGCCGTTACCAGTAGCGCTTTTCCATAATGGGTCACAAGTTTCTCCTCCTGGATTAATAGACAACCGGTTTTTGAGAGTAGCAAAGCGTGACCGTGAAGCGGAAATATTTACAGCAGATTGGTCGCATAAATTCCCTTTAGAGCACGATCTTCCTCTCAAAAGTTAGGATTAATCGCACGCACTGTCTAAACATCACGCGTCGGAACACTACAATTAACTAAGAATTTTCTTAGTTAGGAGGCGTTATGGAACTGGTGATTTTTGTTGGCTTTGCGGCGCTGATGACGTTTGTTGCGATCAGAGTGCGTTAATAAGCCACCGCACATTTCGTAGCGGCGCGATTTATCGCGCAATGAATTGCGCCGCTACAATGTGTGCAAAATTAATTGACGGTTTCCTCTTCCTGCAACCGCGCATTAAACGCCGCCAGCGGCATGGGTCGGCCAAGGAAATATCCCTGCCCTTCCTCGCACGACAGCGCTTTTAGCTCTTTCAGCTGTGCTTCGGTTTCAATCCCTTCTGCGGTAATGGTCAGCGCAAACGCGCGTGCCAGGCCGACAATCCCCGCGACTACCGATTGCGCCTGCTGCGATTCCGGGAACTCCTTCATCCATGAACGATCGATCTTCAGACCGTTGAACGGGAAGGTTTTCAGATAACCCAACGCCGCATAACCGGTACCAAAATCATCCACCGTCAGCCGCACGCCAAGCGCGCGCAGGCCTTGCATGATCTCCAGTGCACGATCCGGATTTTCAAAAGTGACGTTTTCAGTGATCTCCAGTTCCAGCCGCGTGGCCGGTAATCCACTCACCTCCAGCGCATGCGCCACGCGCTGCACCAGATCGTTATTACGAAACTCAACCGGCGAAATGTTGACGGAAACATAGCGCTGCTCGCCCCAGTCGCGGGCGTCCACGCAAGCACGCATCAGCACCCAATCGCTGATCGCCGCAATCAGGCCGTTCTCTTCTGCTAACGGAATAAAGCGATCGGGCGTGATCCATTGATCGTCGGCTATCTGCCAGCGAATCAGCGCTTCCGCACCGGCCAATTGCCCACTTTGTAGCTGATAGCGCGGCTGATAATGCAGCGTGAAGGCGTGATTGTGCAGCGCTGCTTCGATCGCCTGCACCATGTCGCGTTTTGACTGCAGATGGTTGGCCATATCGCTGGAGTACCACACCCACTGATCGCGTCCGGCACTGCGCGCCTGAGCCAGCGCAATATCGGCCAGGCGTAACAGCGCTTCCGGATGCGCTGCATCCTGCGGTGCCGAAACGATACCCATGCTGGCGGTAAGGCTGATCTGATGCGAGCCGCTGATGATCGGTTGATGCACCATGCGCTGCAGCGCACGGCAGCGATATTCAACGCCAGCGCGCGTGCTTTCGCGCAGCAGCAAAATAAAGGCATCACCGCCGAGTCGGGCCGCCAGTTCATTCGGCGCCAGCAGGCTTTTCAGCCGTTTTGAGATCTCATTCAGCACTTCATCGCCGACCGCGTGGCCCCACGTATCGTTGATCGGTTTGAACTGATCGAGATCGAAACTGATGACAAACAGCGGATCATCCTCGCTAACGCTCTCCAGATACGCAGTTAAATACTCCTGCAGCTGCATACGGTTCGCGAGGCCAGTCAGCATGTCATGACGTGATAGAAACTGAATGCGCGCTTCAGCATCCACTTCGTGGGTGATATCCGATACCGTGCCGCGAAATCCCGAGCGCAGGCCGTTACGCCGAATGGCTTTCGCCATTAACTGCCCAATGCGTCGCTCGCCATTCGCCGACATAAACTGGCAGCGCAGCGGCACGTGCTGCACCTCTTCGCCCTGACGCATCAGCCACGAGACCAGTGAATGGCTGGGATGGCTGAGCAGTTGATCGAGCGGACGCCCCATCCAGCTTTTCACTTCATGGCCGGTAACCGCCGCAAAGCGTGAGGAGAGATAGCAGAGACGGCCCTGATCGTCGATTTCCCAGATCCAGTCCGAGGCTGCTTCAGCCAGATCGCGAAAACGCTCTTCGCTGTTGGCTAATTCACGCTGACTGATCGCTAGCATTTCAAAGCGCCGATCGGAGATCACCGCATTATGCAGCGCATGACGCAGCACGCGACGCGTCACCAGCGCCACCGCCAGCGCGGTGAACAGCAGCAGCGGCATCATCAGCCAGATCACGCCGAAGCCTGGATTTTTTGGCTGCCAGCGCAGCACCAGCGGTTCGCCCTGCAGCACCGGCTCCACCAGCCGAGGTTCAAACAGCGCATCGTTTAAACCGCTGGCGATACGCGGCTCAATCACATTCAGGGATTTGCCCAACGCTTGCAGTTTGTCTGGGCTAAAAATGTTAACGAACACCATCACCGAAGCGGGGCCGGGAATAGTGGGCAAATCCGGCACTTTGCCCGGCGTAATCGGCGCGGCTACCAAAATGGCCGGATGGTTCTCCACCTTGGCATTGCGTGCCACGGCATCATGCAGCGTACGTGCCGTGCTCACTAAAAGGTCACTTTGTGCACCTAACCAGCTTTCTAACGTGACATCGGATAATTTGCCGCGAATCACCGCGTAACGGGTTTTTCCCTTGCCATCCACCACGAACACGCCATCGTAGTGATACTCCTTGTAGAGCCCCGGACCAAAGTTCTCTTCGTCCCACGCCCAAACCTTGTTGACCGTCAGATGCAGGTTTTTCCAGCCTTCGCCCCAGTTTGCATAATCGCGCGCATCGACGATCATCTCCTGCTGCTGTTGCTGCCACGCCTGACGCAGCAAATTGGCATCCTGCTGGATGGCGTCGATATTTTGTCGATGGGCGATAACCAGCACCATCACTACCGAGAGAAGCAGCACGCCAAACAGCAGCGAGGACAAGGTGCGCAGGCTGCGCCGCGTTACCCGTACCGTGTGTGCTTCCATGTTGGCCCTGGCGGCCAGTGCCGCGTGCCGGTGAAACTCAGAATTCATGCGCAATGCTCGCGAAATACAGGCAGCAAAAAAGGCGGATGACAACGCAGACTGCGCACATCTCCACCCTGTAAGGGTTTGAAAGGTTATCGGCCCGGAGTGCCGCAGATTTAGTCTTGTTGGTGGAATATTTGAGCAGCGCAAATGTGCAGCACGCCACCTCGACAGCGATGATCGGCGTTGCTACTATGCGCTCTCCTCTGCTCGCTGAGTCGCCTATGGACACCCAATCCGACAAAGTTACGTTGACGCTGTTTTACGTTGGTAGCTTTGTGGTCTATTACCTTGTGACCATGTTGGTTACGCTGTTTCCCAATTACGGGATGCTGCGCACCAACGGCTTGCTGATGCCGGTGCTTTGCCTGGTGGAGTTTGCGGTGATCTATCCGCTGTACCGTTTTTACTGCCAGCGTCGCAGCGACATTCCGCTGGGGTATGTGCGCCCAATGCAGGCGCTGCTGTTTATCGGTTTACTGTTTGCATTGATGGTGGCGCAGACGCAGTTTCTGCAACCGGAAGGCTGGCTGATTGCGCAATCGCAGCAGGGACGCAGCTCGATGCTGATTCTGCTGCTCACCGCTGTATTGCTGGCGCCGGTGTTTGAAGAAGTGCTGTTCCGCGGATTTTTACTGCAAGGTTTTCTGCTGTGGGCACCGAGAAGTCGTTTTGCCTGCATGCTGCTCACTTCCCTGCTGTTCGCCGTGATGCACACTCAATATGTGCACTGGGAAACGCTGGTCGCCTTAACGCTGTTTTCCCTGCTGCTGTGTTATGCGCGTCTGCGCAGTAACAGCCTGGCGCTGCCGATTTTCCTGCACACGCTGAATAACCTGATCGCTATCCTGCCCGCCTGGTATTTCGCCTGATCAAGCAAAACAGCCATCCGAAGATGGCCGTGCACGATCCTCACACCTGCGTCAAACCGCCATCCACACAGATTTCTGCGCCTGCAATGTAGCTGCTCTCGTCACTGGCGAGGAACAGCGCGACGTTGGCCACTTCTTCGGGTTTGCCCATTCTGCTGAGCGGGATGGTGCTGGTAATGCCGTTGCGCACCTCTTCAGAAGCCGCCTGCATCATATCGGTATCGATCGGGCCGGGCGCCACCACGTTTATACGGATGCCGCGTGCAGAGAGCTCGCGCGTCCAGGTGCGGGCAAAGGATCGCAGCGCGGCTTTGCTGGCGCTGTAAACGCCGTAACCCTGGGTGCCAATCACATCGGCAATCGAACCAATCAATACCACGCTGGCGCCGGGCTTCAGCAGCGGCAATGCTGCCTGCAGGGCAAACACCGGCGAGCGCACATTGAGGCCGAAGATTTGATCAAAATGCTCAGCGCTAATCTCATCAATGGTGGCGTACTCCGCCATGCCAGCGTTGATCACCAACACATCCAGCTGGCCGGATTCGCACCTGATCGTCTCGATAATGCGCGTTAGTTCACTCTGTTGGCTCACATCGGCACGCAGCGGATGCGCGTTGCCGGTGATGCTGCTGCTGGCGGCCTGTAACTCTTCATCGCGGCGCGAAGTAAACCAGGTAGTCGCGCCTTCACTAGCGAAACGCTGGCTGATTGCCAGACCAATTCCCTTTGCGCCGCCCAGCACCACCGCCACTTTGTTATCCAGTCTGCTCATCTGCTCTCTCCTGTTTGGGTAGAAAGTCAATGGTATGTATTTTATACTTAATAACAATTACGCACTTTGTTTATACCAGATATCGCGGAGTATATCGCCATGGCGGAGATCGAAGGTAACAGCTTGAGAGATGTAGGAAAAACCCGGCCGGTGCTGGAGCACATCACCAATAAATGGTCGATTTTAATTCTCACCGTGCTTTGTACTAAGCCGTCGCGTTTTAACGAGATTCGTCGTCGGTTGGATGGCATCACCCACAAAGCGTTGGCGGATGCGTTAAAGCGGCTGGAGCGCAATGGGCTGGTGAATCGTGAAGTGTTAAACACAGCGCCAATCGGTGTGGAATACAGCCTGACGCCGCTGGCGCAGACGCTGCAACAACCGTTTATCGCGCTGTATGACTGGGCGCTGGAGCATGGTCCATCACTGGAACGTGCGCAGGAAGAGTACGATCGCACCCACGCAGATGAGCCCGCGTAGGGTCGCCATTCATGGCGACCGCTGGCAAAAAAATTACGCTTGTTCCGCTTCGAAATGGTTTTTGAACTGCTCGTAGATCGAAATCATGTTAGAAGCATCACCTTGCAGCGGGCTCAGTTTTCCGGCGCGCACCAGTTCAATCACCAGCTGCAAGGCGGCTTGTTTTGGGTTGCTGGCTGGCTGGGCAATTTCGTTCGACATGTTAATTCACTCATCGTTTTTATCAGGGCCGCATAGTTTAGCCCAGATTGAGCTACGGTTGCGCGCCGCGATGCGTATAATCTTACAAGCCGGACACGAAAGCCGCTCAGGGTGATAATTGACTCTCAAGGCGTTTAGCTATACTGGATCAAAAAAGGGAACGACCAGCCACACATTCCGTACCAGCGAGAAGGTGTTAAAGGAGTCTGATTATGCTGATTGGTTTTGTTTTGTTAGTGAGCGCGTGTGGGCATGATGCCTGTGATGCCTTACCGGTTTCAGAGCGTATCTATCCGACCAAAGTGGCCTGTGAGCAAATGGCCGACCGCATCCATAAAGTCCGGCCAAACGTGGTCTTACTTTGTGGCGAAGTGCACCGTTAATTCGGTGCCAGTTTTATTACAGTCGCGCAAATATTAGCCAAACGGCATTGCAAGAATGGGTTGTAGCGTTCAAAATATAAGCTGCTTTTCACTATCACCGTTGTGAATCCAATGAAAACATCTCGCCCCCGTCGTCCAAACGGACGCTGGGTTTACTACATTTTGTATGATGGCATTCTCTGGCCCTGCCCCGTACGTTGGGAATGGGAGAGCGGCTTCGGCGGCTGGCTGCCATTCTATTTCTCGCCTACTTTTGAGTTCGTGGCGGGCGATCCACGCAAGGCCTATCGCATTGCGCGCAGCAGTGTGCGTAACGTACGCCAGACAGACGGTGAATTCGCCTGATTGATTAGCCGATCTGCCATGGGAACCACGACGCCGTGAGCAGATAATGCAGTAACTCCAGTACCAAAATCACCATCACCAACACGCCAAGCTTGTGACTGCTGATCCACTCTTTCATCCCCATATCAT
Organism: Enterobacter sp. Sphag1F; assembly: GCF_014193275.1. Classification (NCBI taxonomy): domain Bacteria; kingdom Pseudomonadati; phylum Pseudomonadota; class Gammaproteobacteria; order Enterobacterales; family Enterobacteriaceae; genus Enterobacter; species Enterobacter sp. Sphag1F. The sequence continues at coordinate 1,055,078 of NZ_JACHZD010000002.1, forward strand.
CGCCGCCCAGCGAATCAGCATCAGCGCACCGCAGATGCACAACAGCACCACGATCATTTTCCAGTGTTTGGTTGCAGCCAGTTTTTTTGCCACGCATCCTCCAGACGACAGAAAGCAACGATGCGCCCTAAGGCGCATCGTTGATTCTAACGCTGGTCACCCATTTGGGCGATTATTTATTCAGCGTGTAGTCGAGCGTGATTTCAGCATTCAGTACCTGAGATACCGGGCAGCCCGCTTTGGCTTTCTGGATAATCTCATCAAACTTCGCCTGCTCAATGCCGGGTAACACGATGGCGCTGGTCAGCGCGATTTTGGTAATGGCAAAACCGTCGCCCTTTTTATCCAGCGACACATCAGCGGTGGTATCAATGCTTGTTGGCGGATGCCCTTCATTGCCCAACATCAATGACAACGCCATGGAGAAGCAAGCGGCATGCGCGGCACCAATCAGCTCTTCCGGATTGGTGCCCTTTTCGCCTTCAAAGCGGGTATTGAAACCGTAGGGTTGATTGCTCAACACGCCGCTTTCGGTACTTACCGTACCTTTGCCTTTAATGTCGCCTTCCCAATGGGCCGATCCTTTCTTATGAATGGTCATGTCATTCCTCCTGTTGTGTTCGACAGGTACTGAGTATAGACAACATGACTCATTCTGCTGGATTAGCTCACCGCGCGAGGACGTGCCGGACTCAAGCCCGCCTCGCTCAACAGCGCGTTAGCCTGCACCAGCGAAGCCTGGGTAATCTCTTTGATCGATTTCGCGCCGGTCAGCGTCATCGCCACTTTCATCTCTTTCTCAATCAGATTGAGCAAATTTTCAACGCCGCGCTGACCGTGCGTTGCCAGCGCATAGACAAACGCGCGTCCCAGCAGCACGCTGTCAGCGCCGAGGGCGATCATGCGCACCACGTCCAACCCGCTGCGAATGCCGCTGTCGGCGAGAATAGTGATATCGCCTTTTACCGCATCGGCAATTGCCGGCAACGCGCGCGCCGACGACAGCACGCCATCCAGCTGACGCCCGCCGTGATTCGACACCACAATGCCATCGGCACCAAAACGCACCGCATCGCGCGCATCTTCCGCATCAAGAATGCCTTTGATCACCATCGGGCCATCCCAGAATTCACGAATCCACTCCAGATCTTTCCAGGAAATCGACGGATCGAAGTTGTTCGCCAGCCAGCCGATGTAATCTTCCAGCCCGGTCGGTTTGCCGAGATAGGTGGAGATATTGCCGAGATCGTGCGGACGGCCATGTAAACCGACGTCCCACGCCCATTGCGGATGCGTTGCCGCCTGCCAGTAACGACGCAGCGGCGCATTTGGGCCGCTCATGCCGGAGTGCGCATCTCGATAACGTGCGCCCGGCGTCGGCATATCGACGGTGAACACCAGCGTGGTACAGCCAGCGGCTTTGGCACGCTCCAGCGCATTGCGCATAAAGCCGCGATCGCGCAGCACGTAAAGCTGGAACCACATCGGACGATTAATTGCAGGTGCGACTTCTTCGATTGGGCAAACCGACACGGTGGAGAGCGTAAACGGAATCCCTTTCAGCGCCGCCGCGCGCGCCGCCTGCACTTCGCCACGTCGCGCATACATGCCGCACAAGCCGACCGGCGCTAATGCCACCGGCATCGATAGAGTTTCGTTGAACAGTTTAGTCTCAAGACTCAACTCCGACATGTTTTTCAACACGCGCTGACGCAGCGCCACGTCGGAGAGATCGGCGACATTGCGCTTTAGCGTGTGCTCGGCGTAAGCGCCGCCATCCAGATAGTGAAACAAGAACGGTGGCAAGATGCGTTGCGCCGCGGCGCGATAGTCACTGGCAGCAGAAATGATCATCCCTTATTTTCCTTGTGCTGAGGTCATTGGTGGCCCGGCAGACGCGTAATGCGCGCCTGGCGCGCCTCATCTTCATGCAGGGTTTTCATGGTGGTGTGAACAAAACCGAGGTGATCCATCGCTGCCTGGCGCGCCGCTTCCGCGTCACCGGACATCACCGCATCAAATATCGCCTGATGCTGTTCGTTAAGACGATTGAAAATCACCGGTTGGGTATACATGCGCTGGCGGCTGTGCAGCACCGAAGATTGCAGCAGATCGAAAAAGCCGCGCATGGTCTGCAGCAGCACCACGTTATGCGAGGCTTCGGCGATGGCGAGATGAAAACGCAGATCGGCCTGCGCCGCGAGATCGGCATCGTCACTTTGCTTTATCTTCAGCAATGCATCAAAAGCGAAGCTCAGTTTCTCTTTATCCGATTCGGTGGCGCGCAACGCCGCATGCCACGCGGTGCTGGCTTCTATCGCGTGGCGCGCTTCAAGGATGTCATAACGATAATCGGGATCCTCCGCCAGCAGCTGGCGAATCGGCTCAACGATGCGCTGTTCCGACCACGGCTGCTGGGGCTGGCGCAGCCAGGTGCCGCCGCCGCGTTTACTGATTAACACGCCGCTGCTGATCAGTTGCTGGATCGCCTCGCGCAGTGACGAGCGCGACGAACCAAACTCCGCCGCCAGCGCGCGTTCGGACGGCAAGCGCATGCCCGGCTCCAGCTGGTGCTCTGTGATCCAGGCGCAGAGCCGCGCCCGCAGCGTGTTTTCCGTCATCGCATTATCCTGTGTGAAGCACGCCCGTCACGCTGAATTGGTAGGACCAAAATGCAGCGCGGCGGGCTTCGTGGAGGAGAATGGTTAATGCTTTGTTATTTCTATGCAACGAAACAGGCGAGATTTTTCATGTTATGTGACGACGCGGCCACAATCGCGCAATGCGGTAGGACCAATTACACCGTAGTTCGACCAAAGGCCCGACCATAACTGCGTGGATGAAAGCGCAGATTCAGCAAGATCAGCCCAACCGTCACCGCCGTTTGCATCAGCCAGACGCTGGAGAAACTGTGGGTCAACGCCTGCAGCTGACCGGCGATAAACGGCATGCTGCCTGCGATGATAAAGCCTGCACCCTGCATAAACGCCACCAGCCGCGCCCCGGCCTGCGGATGCGGCAGGTGATCGAGCGCCAGCACCATCGCTAGCGGGAAGGCCGCGCCCAGTCCAAATCCGGCAATCGCCGCCCATAACCACGGCGCGAACAGCGGGGCAAACAGAAAACCGCTCATACCGATCAGCTGGCAAACCAAACTGATAATCAGCTGCGGACGCCGATCCGCCTTGCGTGCCAGCAGCGGCATCAGCAGCGCACCCGCAACCTGGCACAGAATCATCGCGCCAAGCAGCGACCCGCCAGCCTGCGCCGACCAGCCAAGATGATGATAAGCATCCGGCAGCCAGGCAACGCAGGTGGCGTAACCGCCGTTCACCAGGCCAAAACTGATCGCCAGCGTCCAGGCGCGCGGCGTGCGCCACAACGACGGCAGCGCAACCTTTTCCGTGCTGGCAGCGGTTGGCACGCGCACATACAACCATAATCCAATCGCCAGCAGCACCGGCAGCGCCCAGCCGGTCAGCGCCAGCGACCAGCCAAAATGATCGCTGAGCCACGGCGATAACGCCGCCCCCAAACCGCCGCCGCCCATCAACGCGCCTGCCCACAATCCGGTGACTGGCGCGCTGCGCTGCACAAAGCGCTGTCGAATCAGGCCCGGCATCGCCATCTGCACCACGCCCACGCCGAGCCCGCCAAACAAGGCGCTAACCACCAGCCAACTGCCGCTGTGGATCACGCCACGCGCCGCCAGCGCCAGCAGCAGCAGCGTCAATCCGGCCAGCAGTAAGCGTTGCAGCGGCACACGCTGCATCAGCGAAGCGCTCAGCAGCGCGACCGCGCCCATCATCACCATCGGTACCGCAGGCAGCAGCGAGGCCGCCAGTGAAGAGAGTCCCATCGTCTGGCGAAGCTGGCCGAGTAATGGACTAATAGAAGTGAGTAACGGTCGCATATTCAGCCCAGCCAACACCAAAGCGCCGAGCGTTAATCCGTCATAATGTCGATTCATACACAATCCTGCTGCAAAGAGGTTGTCAGCATCGCAGCAGTGGTTACTATTTGGAAATGAAATAACACTATAACGACCAGTGGAAAAATGAATCGTCAGCCGATGTTTACCCCGCAGCAACTGCTGAGTTTTGTCGCAGTGTGCGAAACCGCCAGCTTTACCCGCGCCGCCGATCGTGTGCATCTATCGCAATCCACCGTCAGCCAGCAGGTGCGTCGGCTGGAAGAGATGATTGGAAAACCGCTGCTGCAGCGCACGTCGCATCAGGTGGCGCTCACTGAAGAGGGCGAGAAACTGCTGGGCTATGCGCGCCGCATCATCGCGCTGAACGGAGAAGCGCATGATGTGCTGAGCGATAAATGGCGTGACGGCGTGCTGCGCCTCGGCGTGCCGGAAGATTTCGCCGCGCCGACCGCCGGTTTGCTGGCCGAATTTAGCCGCGAACATCCGCAACTGCGCCTTGATGTGATGAGCGGCATGTATGTCGATCTGCATCGCGCCTGGCAGCGCGAGGAGCTGGATATCATGCTGATCAAGCAGCCGGGCGGCGAACGTCCGCTGGCTGCGCGCCCCGAACCGCTGCTGTGGCTGGACAGCGCCGCACATCCCTGTTTTGAGCAAACGCCGGTGCCGCTGGTGGTATTCCCGCAGCTCGGTTTGTATCGCGAAGAGATGGCGCAGACGCTGGATAGCCTTGGCCGCAGCTGGCGCATCAGCTACAGCAGCTCCAGTTTGGTGGCGCTCGCCAGCGCCAGCGCTGCCGGATTAGGCTTAACGCTGCTGCCCGCCAGCTGCCGCTTGCCTGAACATCGCGTATTAGGCGAAGCCGATGGTTTACCCAGCATCAACCATTTTGAACTGGCGCTGTTTTGCCGTGCGCCGCAGGACGATCTGCAGCAGGCGTTAGCCGCCGCGCTGGTGACCTTTTGCCAGTTGCAATGGCAGTGATTTTTCCACTGCTAATCAGTGGCAAATATCGCAGCGCGCTGCGTTGAGTTTTGCCAGATTAAGCGTTTCTCATTTGATGGAACCTCTGATGCAACTGACCTCTCCCAGCCGTCGCGAATTCCTTAGCCTGACCGCCGCCGGTAGCCTGCTGGCCGCCGGCATCAGCTATGCTGCGCCCGCTTCACCGCTGCTCGCCAACAGCACGCAGCCGCACACGCCGCCACCGCGCGTTGCCCATTATCAACTGCTCAATGTCCGTCTCGAAGAGGGCTTTGAGCGCGACGGTAAAGAGGTGATTGCCACGCGTACCGCGCTGTACGACATCACTATCAAAGACGGCACTTTCGCGGCAATTGATGCCGCAGGCAAAGCGCGCAACGCCGCCTTGCCACAATGGGACGCCAACGGCGCCCTGCTGCTGCCGCGCACCCGCGACATGCATATCCATCTCGACAAAACCTTTTACGGTGGCCCGTGGGAAGCACCGCGTCCGCGCCAGGGCAAAACCATCATGGATATGATTGCGCGCGAACAGGTGCTGATCCCGCAACTGCTGCCGACCTCGCAGGCGCGTGCCGAAGCGATCATTGGTTTGCTGCACAGCAAAGGCACCACCGAAGCGCGCAGCCACTGCAATATCGATCCGGTCAGCGGCCTGAAAAGCCTTGAGCACCTCAAGCTGGCGCTGGCGAATCATCCGGAATTTCCGTGTGAAATCGTTGCCTTCCCGCAGCACGGTTTACTGCACTCGAAGGTCGATGGCCTGATGCGTGAAGCGATGCAGATGGGCGTGCAGTTTGTCGGTGGACTCGATCCCACCAACGTGGATGGCGCAATGCAGGCGTCGCTGGATGCAATGTTCCAGATCGCCCTCGATTTCCAGCGCGGCGTGGATATCCATCTGCATGAAACCTCGCCATCCGGCGTGACGGCGATTCAGTACATGATCGATACCATCGCGAAAAACCCGCAGCTGAAGGGCAAAGTGACACTAAGCCACGGTTTTGCGCTTGGCACGCTGGAAGGCAAAGCGCTGGATCAGATGATTGCCGGCATGGCCGAGCAGCAGATGAGCGTGGCCTCGACCATACCGATTGGCAAACTGACCATGCCGCTGCCGCAGTTGCAGGCGGCAGGCATCACGGTGATGACCGGCACCGACAGCGTGATCGATCACTGGTCACCGTTTGGCACCGGCAGCATGCTGGAAAAAGCCAACTTGTACGCGCAGCTGTATCGCGGTTCCGATGAGTTCGGCTTAAGCCGCGCGCTGCATATCGCCACCGGCGGGATTTTGCCGCTGTCGAATCAGGGCGAACGCCAATGGCCGAAGGTCGACGATGAAGCCAGCATGATGCTGGTCGATGCCAGCTGCTCCGCCGAAGCCGTCGCCCGCATCTCCCCGGTACGCGCCACCTTCCACCGCGGATTGCCCGTATTCAGCGCCTGACTTCACTCGTAGGGTCGCCATTCATGGCGACCGTCTCAATGCACGCACCATTTACATGGCGACCGTCTTAAACCCGCACCAACAAAAAAGCCTCCGCAAGGAGGCTTTACGTACGACATAAACAGGGCGGCATGCGCACACCCGATGAGTGCTGGATTTTACGAAAGCATCTGAATCGCCAGCGCGTACAGCCGCTGGTTTTCATCGTCACTGACAGGCTCTTCTTCCGCATAACAGGCAATCATGGAACTCACTTTATCCGAGGATAAGGTTTCTCCATGCACATGCAGCGTTAACACGGCGCGGCCGACGATTTTCAGAATGTCTTCGTTTTGTCCCTGGACAGAATGACTCAAAATGACCTCTGAAATATTATGGGTTTTTAATAATTAGCCAAATGGCGCGCTAAATATAAAGCAAATCAGCCATTCGTTTTAATCAGAATTTTACCTAACCGCAGCCATTCATTAGCGAGACACCTCTAAAAAGGGTGCCAAAAGAGGTGATAACAGTTGTTTCATAACGCTAATTCTCACTTTTCGTTAAAGATGTCTTTTTTTAACGCAACTTCTCAGGATTAAATCAACCTTAAAAGCATTAGAACTTCGCACCATTTAATGCTTAAAAAAGAGACAAGTCTGGTATAACGCTTACTGATTTCAAGTGGGAACCAGCGGCGCTTTTGCCATTGCCGATCACGCCCCTTTCTGCCAGACTGACCGCCGCAATCCTACCCGCAATTAGAGACTTTCCCGTGACTGCTTTTTCTACCCTGACGCAACTGCCCGCCAGCCAACTCGATAACCTGCGCGAGATGGGTTTCGACGCCATGACGCCGATTCAGGCCGCTTCCCTGCCCGCTATTCTGGAAGGGCGCGACGTGCGTGCGCAGGCGAAAACCGGCAGTGGCAAAACCGCCGCCTTTGGCGTGGGTTTGCTGAACCGCATTGATAACAGCCAGTTCCACACCCAGGCGCTGATTCTGTGCCCGACGCGTGAACTCGCCGATCAGGTCAGCAACGTGCTGCGCCAGCTGGCGCGTTTTACCCGCAATATCAAAATTCTGACGTTGTGCGGCGGCCAGCCAATGAGCGCACAGCGCGATTCCTTAGTGCATGCGCCCCACATTGTGGTCGGCACGCCGGGCCGTTTGCTCGATCATCTGAAGCGCGACAACCTCGATCTCAGCCAGCTGCAAACGCTGGTGCTGGATGAAGCCGATCGCATGCTGGAAATGGGTTTCCGCGACGATATGGAAGCGATCATCGGCTTTACGCCGGAAACGCGCCAGACGCTGCTGTTCTCTGCGACCTGGCCGGATACCATCGCCAGCCTTAGCCAGCGTTTTCAACGCGATGCGCTGGCGGTCGCCACCGAAGACAAAACCGAGTTACCGACCATCGAGCAGCAGTTTATTGAAGCCAGCGCCAAAGAGCGTCATAGCCTGCTCGGCGCGCTGCTCAGCCAGCAGCAACCGGCCTCCTGCGTGGTGTTCTGTAACACCAAGCGCGAATGTGACGACGTTGCCACCGCGCTGAATGAACGTGATATCAGTGCGTTGGCGCTGCACGGCGATCTGGAACAGCGCGATCGTGAGCGCGTGCTGATTCGCTTCGCCAACGGTAGCATCCGTGTCTTGATCGCCACCGATGTCGCCGCGCGCGGTCTGGATATCAAGTCGCTGGCGCTGGTGGTGAATTTCCAGCTGGCGTGGGATCCGGAAGTGCACATTCACCGTATTGGCCGTACCGGTCGCGCCGGTGAAAAAGGTCTGGCGGTGAGCTTTGTCGCCCCCGACGAAATGGTGCGCGCCAATGCGCTGGAAGAGTATCTGCAGCAGAAGCTCAACTGGGTTTCCTCCAGCACGCTGAAAGGCACCGGCGCCAAATCGCTACCGGCGACCAAAATGACGCTGTGCATTGATGGTGGCCGCAAAGCCAAAATCCGTCCCGGCGATATTCTGGGTGCATTGACCGGTGAAGCCGGTTTCAGCGGCGATCAGATCGGCAAGATCGATATGACCGCCACCCACGCCTATGTGGCCATCGACGCCGCTCAGGCGAAGAAAGCGCTGATCAAGCTGAAAGAGGGCAAGATCAAAGGCAAAAGCGTGCGCGCCATTCTGTTGAAGTAAGTTGTATCCGCGTGAGGGCGATCGCTCTCACGCTAAAATTTCCGTTATCTCCCCTTCATTTTTTTTCTCTTCTGCCGATAAGTTAATCATGGCGATATTGCCCTGCCCTTTACCCAGCCCAGATCTGCTCCGAGGCCATGATGGATAATTTTCAGAAAGAGATCGATGAACGCGCCAACCTTGCGCTTTCCAATAAATTCGAACTGCTGTTGTTCCGACTGGGTTCCGATCAGCTGAAAGGCAAATCTGAGCTGTACGGCATCAACGTGTTTAAACTGCGTGAAATCGTGCCGATGCCAACCATCACCCGCGCCGCGGGCATGCAATCGCCGCTGCTCGGCATGGCGAGTATTCGCGGCCAGTTTATTCCGGTTATCGATCTGCCTGCCGTGACCGGCTGCAAACCGGAAACCGGACTTAACCTGCTGCTGGTGACCGAATATGCACGCAGCACCCAGGCGTTTGCCGTGGAATCGGTGGAGAACATTGTGCGTCTCGACTGGAGCCAGGTGCATACCGCTGAAGCGGGCATCGGCAGCCGCAACATCACCAGCATTGCCTGTCTGGATACCGATGGTCAGAGCAACAATCTGGCGATGGTGCTGGACGTTGAGCAGATTCTGTATGACATCATTCCTTCGGTGCGCGGCGTTGAGCCGAGCGCAGAGACCGCCAAAGACTTCAATCTGAAGCCAGGTCAGGTGGCGATTGTGGCGGAAGATTCCAAAGTGGCGCGTCAGCTGCTGGAGCAAGGCCTGAAAAGCATGGGCATCCCGGCGATTATGCATAACACCGGTTTGGAAGCCTGGATCAAAATTAACGAGATGCAGAAAGAAGCGGCAGCCAACGGTGAGTCGATCCACGACAAAATCGCACTGGTGCTGACCGATCTCGAAATGCCGGAAATGGATGGCTTTACCTTAACGCGCAACATCAAGCGCGATAACAACCTGCGCCAGATTCCGGTGGTGATCCACTCTTCGCTCTCCGGCAGCGCCAACGAAGATCACGTGCGTAAAGTCGGCGCCGATGGTTACGTGGCGAAGTTCGAAATCAACGAGCTGTCGAATGTCATTCACGGCGTGCTGAAAAAGCCGCGTTAATTACCATATCCAGGTGCGCATAAATGCGCACCCTACGAAATATCTTCCCCTCTGTCGTAGGGTCGCCATTTATGGCGACCGTCTACCAGGTGCGCATAAATGCGCACCTTACGAAAACCCTGCCCATATGTCGTAGGGTCGCCATTTATGGCGACCGCAAAACCCTTCACGTTTAGATCCAACAAAAAATCAACTTCAATACCATTAACCTTTCTGTGACGTACCTCTAAAAAATTAAAGTTAAAACATTAACAACCGATAACTGATAGCGCTTGCGCCGGTGCTGCCATACCAGTTTTGTCACGCTGCGCAACGATTTTCATCTTACAAAACATCAACCTGATGCGGGCGCCTTGCCTGCTTGTCCGTCTTGAAAACATCAATTTTTGGCATTACGGGGAGATCCAATGTTGAGCTTAAAAAATATGAAGGTCGGCGTCCGTCTGGGCATCGCCTTTGGTTTAGTGGTGGCACTGTTGGTCATCGTCGGCGTCACGTCGATTACCAAAATCAATAACATCAAAACCGGCATTACCTCGATCGTTGAAGATCGCTATATGAAAGTACGCCTCGGCTTTGACGTGCGTGACGGCGTGAACGAACAGATCAAATATCTGCGTGGCATCGTAATTGATACCACGCGCCCGCAATTCAACGAAAAACGCTACCAGCAATTGGCGGACGCCACCGATAAAACCAACAGCGCGATGAATAAAATCAAAGCGGTGCAGGTGACTGAAGTGGGTAAAAAGAAGATTGCCGGTCTGTTAGCCGCCAGCGACAAGTTTGAAGCCGAGAAGAAAGAGCTGCTGGATCTGGTACGTGCGGGCGATGCTGATGCCGCCAGCGCCTATGTGCTGAAATCCATTACCAGCACGCAGAATGCCTTTCTCGATAGCGCCGTGGCATTTGCTAACTCGCAGTCACAGCAGTTGGAGCAGGAAGGCGCACGAATTATTGATAACGGCTCATCAGCCATTGAGATGACGCTGATCTTCTCCGCCATCGCCATTGCGGCCGCCATCGTGCTCGGCTTTATGCTGACGCGTTCGATTGTGCGTCCGCTGAATGAAGCGGTGGAAATCGCTGGGAAAGTGGCGGCAGGCGATCTGAGTTCACATATAGAAGTGAACGGCAAAGATGAAACGGCGGTGCTGATGCAGGCACTGCAGGCGATGAACGACAACTTGCTGACCATCGTTTCCGATGTGCGCGCCGGCTCCGATACCATCGCCGTGGCATCAAATCAGATCTCCAGCGGCAACATCGATCTCTCGTCGCGTACCGAACAGCAGGCCAGCTCGCTGGAAGAGACCGCTTCAGCGATGGAGCAGATGACCGCCACCGTCAAGCACAACGCCGAGAACGCGCGTGAAGCCAATCAGCTGGTGGCCAATACCTCCAACGTGGCGAAGCAAGGCGGTGTGGTGATGGAACAGGTGATCGAGAAGATGGAAGCGATTACGCTCTCTTCGAAGAAGATCGTCGATATTATCAGCGTGATCGACTCCATTGCTTTCCAGACCAACATTCTTTCTCTTAACGCCGCCGTCGAAGCCGCACGCGCCGGTGAGCAAGGCCGTGGTTTCGCCGTGGTAGCCACCGAAGTGCGTAATCTGGCGGCGCGTTCGGCGTCTGCGGCCAAAGAGATCAAGGTGTTGATCGAGGATTCTGTGGCGCAGGTGGATGAAGGTAGCCGTCTGGTGACGCACGCCGGTTCAACCATTGGTGAAGTGGTTAACAGCGTGAAAAGCGTGGCGGATATCATGAGCGAAATCACCATTGCCAGCAGCGAGCAGAGCAGCGGGATTAGCGAGATCAACTCGGCGATTACGCAGATGGAAGCGGTGACGCAGCAGAATGCCGCGTTGGTGCAGGAAGCCTCAGCGGCGTCGCAGGCGTTGCAGGAACAGGCCGATCGTCTGGCGCAGTCGATGAGTGTGTTTAAAACGGCGGCGGTGTAACGATAAACAGGTCGCCATGAATGGCGACCCTACGGGATTTATAGCGATTTTGAGTTAAGAATACGCACGGCTGCTGCAGCGACGGTGTTGAGGCGACATCCCAAACCGCTGAGCGAATGAAGGATTCCAGGGCGAGCCGCATGGATGCGGCGAGAGGTGCGTTGAGCAGGAGCGAATCGACACCGGTCCGTCAGGAATCGTGAATGAGTTAAGGGACCGCGCAGCGGCGAGTTGGGCTGGCGCAAGGCCCGGGAGTGCAGAGGGCGCGGCCAGGCGCTCTCTGCTCGGTCGCCGCACGAAGGTGCTGCAACTGCCTCAGCACAGGGCGAACGAAAGTCGCTAAATGCTTAACTGAGCGCCATGAATGGCGCCCCTACAATGCTAACTCACCAGCGAATACGCAATCGACGAAATCGCCAGCACGCCGACAATCACCACAAACACGTTACTGATCTTCCCGCTGTACTGACGCATCGCCGGCACTTTCTGGATGGCGTACATCGGCATCAGGAACAGAATCATCGCAATGATCGGCCCGCCCAGCGTTTCAATCATGCCCAGAATACTGGGGTTCAGCGTCGCCACCAGCCAGGTGGTCAGCAGCATAAACGCGGTGGTCAGGCGATTCAGGCGCTGCGGCGTGACGGTTTTTCCGCGACTACGCAGTGACTTCACCACCATGCCGTTAAAACCTTCACGCGCTCCCAGATAATGCCCGAGGAACGATTTGGTGATGGCTACCATCGCAACGATCGGCCCCATCCACGCAATCATCGGCACATTAAAGTGGTTGGCTAAGTAAGACAGAATGGTGATGTTCTGATCTTTCGCCGCCTGCAGATCGGCGGGTGACAGGCTCAGCACGCAGCTGAAGACAAAGAACATCACCGTCACTACCATCAGTAGATGGGCGTTTGCCAGAATGCGCGAACACTTCTTCTCCGCGCCTGTGCCGTACTCATCGCGCTTAGCCACGGCAAAAGAGGAGATGATCGGCGAATGGTTAAAGGAGAACACCATCACCGGAATCGCCAGCCATAGCGTCATTAGAATGCCGTGGCCGCTTACATTCGCGTTTAACGATAACGTTTCCAGCGCCGCGCCATGCCAGTGCGGCACCAGATAAGCCGCCAGCAGCATCAGCACCGCCACAAACGGGAACACCAGAATGCTCATCGCTTTCACAATCATCTGCTCGCCAAAGCGCACCACCGTCATCATGCCGATGATCAGAATCAGCGACAGCAGCACACGCGGCGGCGAAACCAGCCCCAGCTGATGCACGATAAAGCTATCGACGGTATTGGTGATCGCCACGCTGTACATCAGCAGGATCGGATAGATGGCAAAGAAGTAGAGCAAAGTGATGACCTTGCCAGCGCCCACGCCGAAGTGCTCTTCCACCACTTCGGTAATGTCTTCGCCGGGATTTTTACCGGAGAGTACAAAGCGCGTTAACGCGCGGTGCGCGTAATAGGTCATCGGGAAGGCAAGAATTGCCATGATAATCAGCGGAATCAGCCCGCCTGCACCGGCGTTAATCGGCAGAAAAAGCACGCCCGCACCAATCGCCGTACCGTACAGACCCAGCATCCACACGGTATCACTCTTACGCCAGCCCTTAGCCGCCGTTTCTACGGTGCCAAGCGTACCGGTTTGTGAGTTGTCCATCTGTCTCTCCAGAATTTCAAGCTTTATCAACACGCAGCCACAAGGATGGCTACTAATCATGGCGTAGGCTGCTCCGCCCGGCCGAAACGCAAAGGATGACGCTTCATGAGATGAAATTCACGCATCATGATGTTTTACGCTTCACTAAATGCACGAAACATGCGTGCAATCGATTGCATGGGGCGCTATTTGACATGAGACGCGGGATGAGTGCAAGAAGGAGAAACGGAGAGTGTGCAGAAAGACGTGCGGAGAGTGGAAAGGTGTGGCAACGCTGGGCTGTTGCCACGGGTAGAGCTGATAACATCGGGTGAAACTCCCCCGGCAACTAGCCTCTGTACAACAAATGCGTCCAGAGACTAACACCGGGAGAATTTCAAATCAGAATGCGCGCATCCTGTAGAGTGCATAAAGAAAATAGTACGCTGTGAGTGTATTCAAATTCATAATCATGTACTTCAATTTTTCATTTTTATTCAGCAGAATGAAAATACCTTTTGAGTATTTACCCCGCTTTATTTCATTAATTTCCTGGGCAATATCCGCAGGTGAAAACGAAGAGTGATACATAGCGGTCACGATTTGCATATCCAGCGCGAGCACACGTTTGGAAATGCCCTTGAGGAAATAATCGAGATTGCTGGACTGATATTTACTGATGATCGAATCATACAGTGCGGTGAGAAACTGTTTACGCACTTTCAGTTCGCTGTATTGCACTTTACGCTTCGATAATGAACCCTCCACATCTTCATAATGATAAGCAGCGCCCGGCGTGACCAGGAAATTGCTAATACAGCTGAAGAATTTAAGGTTAAACAACAAATCCTCGCTCATGGAGATACCTTCCAAAAAGCGCAGGTTCAGCTCCTCAATAATCTGACGGCGATAACATTTGTTATGCAGATAACCGATGTTATCACTCATCTCCAGCTCACCAAGCACATAAGGAATGTCCTCGTTGCTGAAGAAGCCCGCCTGCGACACTTTGCCTACGCGGTTGTCGTTGAGGTTTCCCACCATCAAATCGACAGACTCCGCTGGCCAGGCATCGAGATTCTGTTTGAAGATCATCAGGAAGTTATCGTCCACCCAATCATCCGCATCAAGGAATAACACATATTCACCGCTGGCCTGCTGCATTCCGCTGTTTCGAGCAGCGCTGACACCGGCATTGATTTGGTGAATTACCGTGACCTGCGAATATGCGCTGAACTCCTGCAGAATATTTGCGGTTGTATCGCTGCTACCATCATTAACCACAATCACTTCGTAACTGCTGAACGTCTGTTTAAGCACGCTCAGCAAGGTACGTTTAATGGTTTTTTGTGAGTTATAGACGGGAATGATAAGACTAAATAGTGGTTTTTCATTCATGATAAACTCTCTTTACTGTCTGAGGTTTTGATATTGTTGAATAACAGCCATAGTTTCCTGGGGTTGATAAAGATTTGGTGAATACGCATTACCGGTTGAGCAGGGAAAAAGTAATTAAGCAGGGAGAACGATAAAAACTCGGTTACTACCACGCTCATGGCCGCGCCATTTAAACCGAAGTAAGGAACCAATAATAAAGAGGAGGCCACGCAAATTAATAACACCACGAAGGTTTTCTTCACTAAATAGCGATATCCGTTGTACTTAATAATGAAACGATCCATCACGCTGCTCAGCACCGCGCACATCGCACCGACGCTGAGTAACAGCGTTGGCGCTACCGCATCGAGATACTCCGCACCGTAGAAGTCCCGGATAAACCATCCGGACAATAACCAAATCGCCAGAATCACCAGCGAAGAGACACCAATCACCAGCAGATGTAATTTCTGCGCTTTGATAATTGATTGCCGATCGTCACGCTCGGCAAAGAACGCTGGGAAAAAGGAAGCCAGCAACGCATTGGGTAAAAATACCCACGCGGTAGCGAGCGTCAGCGCAACGGAGAAAATTCCTGCCTCTTTCACGCCAAGGAAATACGACACGCTGATTTGATTGACGCGGGTATAAATTGCCACCGCAATTACGGAAAACACCAGTGAAATACCTGACGCCACCATATAGCGTGAATATTTCTTCATCTGGCGCAGTGCCGGAATCGGCACCTGACGATGATATTTCAGGAATATCGCCAGCTTGATGGCAAACGGAATAAAGGTCGCCAGCACGATAGGAATCGATAATAGCTGCGGATCCAGTCCGTAATACGAAATAAAGAAGCGCACGGTTAAACTGATGGCCAAACCCACCAGATTGGCGATCACATTCAGGCGCGCATTGAGCATCGCCTCGTTGTAGATATTGACCAAATCGAGCGAAGAGAAAAGACAGGCAATCGCCGCCGCGCAGATAAACACCAGCGCTTCAGCGCTCCACTCTTCGCCCATAATCAACATGCCGCTGGCCGCCAGCACGCCATAAATCACCAGCACCAGCAGAAAGGTCGCCATCATTAAGCGCATGCCAGAGTGATGATTTTGCGATAAGCGTTTCAGCAGAATCACATCGCTGCCCATTAGCGCGATGCTTTGAATGAACTGAAATACCAGCATCGAGATCGAGATAATGCCGAAAGTGGTGGGCCCAACGTATTTAGCCACATAGGAGGTGACAAATATCAGGCCGAATACCGCAATCAGCTTTTCAGCGATCATCCACATGGAGTTTTTTAATTTATCTTTCACAACTTAACCTCAGCGTTTATTTCTGTGCCAGGCGGCGCAGACGCGATACCAGTCGTGGACTGACAAAAAACAGCACAAAGTACAGGCTCCACGGATTGAGCATCAATCCTGATGTGAAATAGGACTTAAAGCTGCGGCGGTAGAGCGAGATATATTCATCAATAAAGGCGCGGCTGAATCCGTCGCTGTGCAGCGCTTTATAGATATAAGATGAGGTGACTTTTAAATAGAGATGGTAATAACAGCGATTATGCTGGGCGGATAAAAACGCCTGCATGCCATTAAACGAGCGCGCAAAGGAGAAATGCTTTTCCCGTAATGCCGATCGCGTGGCGGAGTTGGTGGATTCCACATAGTGATAAACCACTTGCTGGGTGAAGATCACCTGACGATCCTGTTGCAGATGCAGGTAATTGATCACGAACAGCAGATCTTCGAAGTTATAAATCTCTTCGTTAAAACTGAGCTGATGCTGACGAATCACATCACCACGAAACACCTTGTCGCAGATACCGTGACGCGGATTGAAATAGAGCAGATCGTTGATCGCCGCCGAAGCGGTCAGCTGGCGCGCGTCAGTGGTGTTGGCCGGGAAATCGAGCGGCTCGCCTTGCGGCGTGAAGTGCTGCGATTCGCCGCCCACCATCGCGATGTTGTTTTGCATCAGCCGCACATAGGTGGCAAACGCGCTGGCTGGCAGAAAATCATCGGCGTCTAAAAAGCACAGCAGTTTGCCGCGCGAGGCACGAATGCCCTGATTGCGCGCCGACGAGACGCCGCCATTGGCTTGGTCGATGATATGAAAATGCGGGTAATGGGCGTAATTCTGTAATATCGCGAGCGAGTTATCGCTGGAGCCGTCGTTAATAAATATCACTTCAAAACGGCTCTCTTCCTGCTGAAGCAGGCTATCAATGCATCGTTCCAGATACGCCGCGGCGTTATACACCGGCACGATGACGCTGATTAAAACGTCGTTAACGGGATTTTGCATATAACCTCTGGACTCTGTCGGAGTAAAAGTTGCGGGCGAAAAAAGTAATCTATGAACATTGCAGTGATTAACACTGCGCGTTGCTTGCGCCCGGCTTAACATTTGTTGCTTGTCTATTTCAGAGTTTCCTCAGGTCAAATAAAACTGGCCTTTAATTCTCTCTAAAAAGTTCACTAAATAAGATAATCGCCAAATAAACCGTGCAGTTTCATTCTGTTTTCGTCAGCTAAACAAGGCAGGCTACCGCCCCAGGCTTGCAGCTACCTGTATACTGACCACAGTGAAACCCCTATTTTTGGCGTAAAGAGGCTGCGCTGCGCTCATAAGAGTTCAGTTAATTTTCAGCCAGTTACGTTTTTTCTTTTGGTAATTTGGCTTAACGCCATTACCACGCCAATCATGACGTACTTAAATTAAATTTTTATCTGCCTGGTAATGAACGTTAAAAAACGCTGGCGTCTTTATCGTGCTCATCACCAAAAACAAGAAATGCCGACCGGGGCTGAGAAGGTGCATCCAAAGACGGGCCTTCTCAACGAACGTCACGACATTAACGATATTTGCTGTATGCCCTGCACTTTAATAACGCTGGCGCGTCATTCGCGCGCCGATAAGTGCAAGTGGCGTTAATTCAGTACGGCTATCGCAGCCGCACTGCAAGAGGCTTGATGCCCAAAATTTGCGATCTAATTCAAAACTTTTCCCGGCATTCTCACCACTCGGGGTTATAAGGTCAATGGCTGCCGGGTTAAAACGGAATTTACTCAGAGAAAGGATGGATTAAATAGCGGCGCATAGATTAGCCGTGGTGAATTGGTTTTTTATTCATTGATTAGCGCCGCAGCAGGCGATCACCAGGAATAAGATGGGAATATCTCTGACATCGTGCCAACAGAAACCAGCGCCTAAGCCGCGCCGGGATTGAAGCCAGTTCACAACTCTGATGTTAGCCTGTCACAGCACGCATTTTCGCGTGCTAGTCTCCAGCCATGCCTCTCTCCAGTTTTCCTTTACTGCAGGTTGTATGAAACGCAGATTATCTTTCCAGGTAAAACTCTTCCTGTCGCTGGTGCTATTTTCCTGCCTGCTACTCGCCTTGCTGGGCACCATTCTGTTTCATTTTATCGATCGTCAACTGCATCACGATTTGGGGCAGCGCGCGCGGGTCCAGGCCAGTGAGATTGCGCTGATGCCCGGTCTGGCGGAGAAAGTGGCGCGCCGCGATATCGCCGGTATCGCGGCGTTGATCCAGCCGCTGCGTAACCAAAGCGATGCCAGCTACATCGTGATTGGCGACACGCAAGAACAGCATCTCTATCACTCGGAATCACCGGAGCGCCTCAATTTACCGATGATTGGCGGCGACAATGCCGAAGTGCTGCAGGGCAAAACCATCATCTCGGTGCGCAAAGGCGGCATCGGCGTGTCGCTCCGCAGTAAGGCGCCGATCTTTAATGCGCAGCATCAGGTAATTGGCATTGTCTCAGTGGGTTATCTCACCTCCTATATTGCCAATATCAACGTCAGCCTGCTGTGGCAGGCCAGCTTGTATGGTGTGGCGCTGTTGCTGCTGCTGTTTATCTTTTCGTGGATGTTTAGCCGCAACCTAAAAAAACAGATGTTCTGGCTGGAGCCGAAAGATATCGCCCTGCTGGTGCTGCAACAAAAAGCGCTGCTGGAAGCGATGTATGAAGGTGTGTTTGCGGTGAATGCGGAGCGGCAGCTGATTCTCATTAACCGCGCTGCGCGTGAGTTGCTGGATATCCAGCAGAGTGAGAGTGAACTGCTGGGGAAACCGCTGGATCAGGTGCTGCAAATCCATCCGGCGTTTTTAAGCCAGCATGAGGTGAAAACCCACGACCACATCACCGTGCTCAATCAGCGTCAGGTGATCGTTAACCGGGTAGCGATTGAGCTGGAACCCGGCGAGCCAGGCGGCTGGGTGTGCAGCTTCCGCGATAAAAACGACATCAACACATTGAGCAGCCAGCTCAGCCAGGTAAAACGCTACGCGGACAATTTACGCATAATGCGGCATGAACAGCTGAACTGGACCGCCACGCTGGTCGGCCTGCTGCAGATGCAGCGCTATGACGACGCGATGCGCTACATCCATGCGCAATCTGCTGGCGCGCAGCAGGTGCTGGATTTTGTCTCGGCGCGCTTCACCTCGCCCGCACTGTGTGGGCTGCTGCTGGGGAAATATGTTAGCGCGCGGGAAAAAGGCGTCGAGCTGAAATTTGACCCCGCCTGCCAGCTAACCCGCATTCCTGCCGCGCTGAGTGAAACGGCGTTGATGTCGGTGATCGGCAACCTGCTGGATAACGCGGTGGACGCCACGCTCAACGCCAGAAAGCCCGCGACACCGGTTGAGTTATATATTTCCGGTCGTAATCAGGAGCTGTTAATCGAAGTGGCCGATCAGGGTTGCGGCATCGATGACAGCATCAAACCGCACTTGTTTGAGCAAGGCGTCACCAGTAAACCTTCCAGTGGCGACGATATGCTTGGTGCAGAACACGGCATCGGCCTCTATCTGGCGGCGGGTTATGTGAAGCAGGCAGGCGGCAGCATTGAGATCAGCGACAACTCACCGCAGGGCACCATTTTCTCGGTGTTTATCCCGTTCCAGCCCGCCGCGTTAACAGGACTTTCTCATGAATAATGCTAAGCCGCTTGATGTGGTGATTGTGGAAGATGAGCCGCATCTGGCCGATCTGCATCGTGAATATATTGAGCAGAACTTTCATCTGCGCGTGGTCGGCATCGCCGCCACGCTGGCGCAGGCGCGCGAGTTGATTGCGTTACACCAGCCACGGCTGCTGCTGCTCGATAACTATTTGCCGGATGGTCAGGGCGTTACGCTGATTGACGATCCGCTGCTGAAACGCTTTGAGTGCTCGGTGATTTTCATCACCGCCGCCAGCGACATGCAAACCTGTAGCCACGCGATGCGCAGCGGCGCATTCGACTACCTGCTGAAACCGGTGTTTTTCCATCGTCTGCGCGCCTCGCTGGAACGCTTTATGCTGCAGGTGCAGACCATGCGCCAGATGAAAAACGTTGATCAGCAGGCGCTGGATAAGCTGTTTAATTTGCCAACCAGTGATGCGCCGTCAGCGCCTTCGACCAAAGGGATTGAAACCATTACGCTGGATCGGGTGAAGAGCTTTTTTAGCGCTGCACCGGAAAGTAGCTGGTCAGTTGAACAGGTGGTTGAGCGCGTTGGCATCAGTAAAACCACCGGTCGTCGCTACCTGGAATATTGCGTGGAGATCGGTTTTATTGGCGTCGAAATGCAGTACGGCAACATCGGCCATCCGCGACGGCTGTACCGCAAAATCCTGTGATCTGGCGCAGATCTCGCGCGCGGCCTGTCGTGGTTTTTATGGTGTTAATTGCCTAAACGACGCCAACAATCACACTTCGTGAAGATAACAATCCGTCACCTCTTGTGTGGAAAAGTCGATAGGCTATGTTGACCTTTAGTTCCTCAAATGTAACTAAAAGGTTAATTATAATGTCGAACACTTTCCCTCTGTCTCTGATTGCTGCAACTGTTTTTGTGTCTATGTCAGCGGTTGCTGCCCCGCCGCAAGGCTATCCAGCGGATTATCAAAGCGTGATTGATGCCGCCACCAAAGAAGGCAAAGTGGTGGTTTACTCCACCACTGATACCAAAGCTGCGGGGCCGCTGATCAAAGGTTTTGAAGAAACCTATCCCGGCATCAAAGTTGAATATAACGATATGAACAGCACCGAGCTGTACAACCGTTTTATCAGCGAACAAGCCTCGGGCGGCACCAGCGGCGACGTGGTGTGGAGCTCCTCAATGGATACCGGTCTGAAGCTGGCGACCGACTACGCGCAGGAGTACAAATCACCTGAACTGGCGCAGCTGCCGAAGTGGGCGGTGTGGAACAACAAAGCCTACGGCACCACCTACGAACCGGTGGTGTTCATCTATAACAAACGTCTGATCCCGGCCGGTGATGTGCCTGATTCGCACGCCGCGCTGGCCAAACTGATCGCCAGCCAGACCGACAAATTCAAGAGCAAAGTTACCACTTACGATATTGAGAAATCGGGACTTGGTTTCATGCTTTCAGTGCAGGATTACAAAGCCGATCCCAACTACTTCAAAACGCTGGCCGACGTGGCGAAAGGCGGTTTAGCCGTGCAGTCCTCCACCGGCACCATGATGGAAAGGGTTTCATCCGGTGAAAACCTGATCGGCTTCAACATCCTCGGTTCTTACGCTGAAGCGCGCGCTAAAACCGATCCGTCGCTGGGCATCTCTTATCCGAAGGATTACACGCTGGTGCTGTCACGCGTTTCGTTCATCAGCCAGCAAGCGCAAAACAGCCATGCCGCCAAACTGTGGCTCGATTATGTGCTGTCTGAGAAAGGACAAAGCATTCTGGCTAATCAGGCCGACATCCCTTCCCTGCGCAACGATATTGAAGGCAAAAACGACATTGATGGTATGACCAAAATGTTGGGCAACGCGCTTAAACCGATCCCGGTTGATGAAAGCCTGCTGGAATATCTGCAACCGAAAAAACGTCTGGATTACATCAAACAGTGGCGCGAAGCCGCCGGTAAATAACCGCCGTTATCAAGCGCGGCGACTGCGCCGCGCTCAGCTTTCTCTTATCTGATTTCGCCATTCAGGGTCTCAATATGCGTGCATTGCATAGAAAGTGGCAAAGCCTGCCGCGCGGCGTTGTGGTGCTGATAACCGCGCTGGTTATCTACGTTCCGCTGTCGTTTATCGTCATACAAAGTTTCTTGTCCGCGCCGTTCTTTGCGCCGTCGAAAGAGTGGAGCCTGGAATCGTTTGAATTTATTTTCACCGATCCCGACTTCTACAAAGCGCTGCGCAGCGGATTTATTCTCGCCTTTGGGCTGGTGATCATCGCCATTCCGCTGGGCGGTATTCTGGCGTTCCTGATGGTGCGTACCGATTTACCCGGCAGACGCATCATTGAGCCGCTGATCCTCGTGCCAATTTTTGTCTCGCCGATGGTGCTGGGCTTTGGTTATGTGGTGGCGGCGGGCCCGGTGGGATTCTTCTCGCTGTGGGCGCAATCACTACTCGGGTTCGTGCCGTGGAATATCTACGACATGTCGAGCATCGTGGTGATCGCTGGCCTGACGCACGTCCCGCACGCCTATCTGTATATCTCTTCCGCCCTGCGCAGCGTGGGATCGGATGTGGAAGAAGCCGCGCGTATTTCGGGTGCTTCGCCGTTGCAGGTGATGACGGCGGTAAGTTTGCCGATGGTACGCCCGTCAATTCTGTATGCCATCGTGCTGCTGTTCTTCCTTGGGCTGGAAGTGTTCGGTTTGATGCTGGTGCTGGGCGATCCCGAAGGCAACATGGTACTGGCCACCTATCTCTATCAGCTGACCAATAAACTCGGCACGCCGTCTTATCACCTGATGGCTGCGGTGGCGGTAGTGCTGATCTGTATCACCATTCCGCTGGTGATGCTGCAACGCCGCCTGATGCGCACCGCCAATCGCTTTGTCACCGTAAAAGGTAAAGCTTCGCAGGCGCGTGCGCTGCCGCTGGGCAAATGGCGCTGGGTGGCGGGCGCAGTCGTGGCGTTCTGGCTGACGGTGACCATTGGCGTGCCGCTGCTGGGCGTGGTGCTGCGTGCGTTTATCTCTAACTGGGGCGTTGGCGTTTCGATCTGGGATGAGCTGTCGATCAAGACCTTCCAGACCATCTGGGCGCAGCCCAACCTGCTGCGCGCAATCGTCAACTCAATGGCGATCGGCGTGATCGGCGGCGCGCTGGCGGTGGGTTGTTATCTGTTTATTGGTATCGCCATGCACCGTAAACCCGATAACACTACGCGCTTCCTCGATTACAGCGTGCTGGTGCCGCGTGCGGTGCCGGGTTTGCTGGCCGGTCTGGCGTTTCTCTGGGTGTTCCTGTTCCTGCCGATGTGGCTGGATAACTCGCTCAAATCGGGCTGGCTATCGGATTTCGTCTGGTCGCAGTGGCTGCGCGATCACCTGATCGTCTGGCTGCGTTCGCTGCGCAGCACCATCTTCAGCGTGTGGCTGGCCTACACCGTGGTGTGGATGGCGTATGGTCTGCGCCTGATCTCCTCAACGCTATTACAAGTGGGGCCGGAACTGGAAGAGGCGGCGCGCAGCACCGGCGCTACGCGCGGACAGATCACGCGTCACGTCACCATTCCGTTATCACGCTACGGCCTGATTGGCTCATGGTTGCTGATGTTCCTGATTTTCGAGCGCGAATATTCCACCGGCGTGTATCTGCTTTCGCCCGGCACGGAAACCATCGGCTCAATGCTGGTTTCCCTGTGGGCGGCGGGCGCGATTGATATCGTTGCCGCACTCTCCTTTATTAATATCCTGCTGGTCGTGGTTGGATTGGGTATTGCCCTGCGATTTGGAGTCAAATTACATGATTGAATTATCGGTCGAGAACCTGCACTTAACGTACGGCGACAATCCGGTGCTGAAAGGCGTGTCGATGAATTTGCAGCGCGGCGAAGTGGTTTCCCTGCTTGGGCCGTCCGGCAGCGGTAAAACTACGCTGCTACGCGCGGTCGCCGGGCTGGAGAAGCCGACTCAGGGCACCATTGTGATTGGCAACAACACGGTTTACGCCGGCACGCCGCGCAGTGAGATCCCAGCGGAAGAACGTAATCTGGGATTGGTGTTCCAGTCCTACGCGCTGTGGCCGCACAAAACCGTGTTTGAGAACGTGGCCTATCCGCTGAAGCTGCGCAAAGTGGCGACAGCGGAGATCACCCAACGCGTGCAGGATGTGTTGAACCAGCTTGGCCTCGGCCACCTTGGCAAACGCCATCCGCACCAGCTTTCTGGCGGTCAGCAGCAGCGCGTGGCGATTGGCCGTGCGCTGGTGTACAACCCACCGGTGATCCTACTGGATGAACCGTTATCAAACCTTGATGCCAAACTGCGCGAAGAGGCGCGCGTGTTCCTGCGTGAGCTGATCATCAAGCTGGGCTTATCGGCGTTGATGGTGACGCACGATCAAAATGAGGCGATGGCGATTTCCGACCGTATTTTGCTGCTCAATAACGGCAAAATCGAACAGCAAGGCACGCCGCAGGAGATGTACGGCTCGCCGAAAACCCTGTTCACCGCCGAGTTCATGGGCAGCAACAACCGGCTGCACGGCAAAATCACCGAGCTGCGCGACGGCAAAGCGCGCATCGAGGGCAAAGGCTGGGCGTTGTGGGGATTGGCGGGCGCGGGCGTGCAAAACGGCCAGGAAGCCACGGCGGTGATCCGCGTCGAGCGCGTGAAACTGGTTGAAGGGCCGGGCGAAAATCAGCTGGAACTGCCGCTGCTCACCAGCATGTATCTCGGCGATCGCTGGGAATATTTGTTCCGCACCTCAGGCGATGATTTTGTGATTCGCGCCTACGGCACCGAGGTGCGCGATCCGCAGCACTGCCATCTGGCGTTGCCGGAAAACCATGTGTGGATCTTCCCGAAAGGGTAAAGGACCAACGGGTCACGATGCATATCTTAATGTTCGTTTGTTAATCCGACGATGAAAGCGCTGGCCGGGGTCACTTTTGGTCCGGCGGTCCTCGCGCCGCTAGCGCGGTACCTTCACTTCGCTCGTCTGCCTGACGGACCGGCGAAGACGGGACTTCCATGTCCCGGCTTCGCCTTTCGCCCGCGTCCTGCGGGCTCTCCTGGCTTCCTCGCTTCGTTCAGCGCTGCGGATTGCCGGCCCAAAAGCGGCCCCGGCCTGCTTTGAAACTTCCGTGCGTGTTATTGAAAAGGGCACATTTGCCAGAGGCGCTGGCGCGTCTGCTGCGGCAAAAGGGCTATTCGCAGCGCTGAGGCTTTTACGTTGGGCCAGGAGCCTCACGCATGGATGCGTGAGGCAGTTCGGGGCCGGCCAGGACGGCCGATCCCCGAACGGTCCGTCAGGCACAATGTGAAAGCCGAAGGTACCGCGATAGCGGCGCGAGGACAGCCCGTGACGCAGCAAATGTGTCAGCGCCCGCACCAGATTTAAAGCAAAATGATTTCTTAACTGAAAAGCATTGAGGGAATTTCAATAACTTAATACTTCATCCTGAACGCTTCGGCCATCATTCCGATCTTGTGCATATTGTTATTATTGCGCGCCATTTTATGCGCTTCGGGTTTTAGGATGATCATCAGTAAATAGGCATCTGCATCCATCGCACCCCGGCAATAAACCAAATGGGCCTGATCGCTGGTGCGTTTGAACTGACGTAAGAATTTGGGAAAAGGTGCCTCCGCATCGGCAAGATGAATGTGAGCCACCTGTTCTTCTTTTACCAATGGGTAGGTTCGGTCATCATCATAAAGAGCATCCCGACCAAATGTATCGGGCAACTCTCCGTCTTTTTTGTAGGAAAGAAAATCCGCCGCCAAATCATCAAGCTCTTCCGGACTCAATTGCTGGCGGATCAAGGTTGATTTAAAAACCCTTATGCTCATTCGGTGAACTCTGTCAAATCCTTGTCAGAAGCGCCTTGCAGCAGTTTCTCTCCACTCTCCGCAATATCACTTAAGCGGTTAGCGTTGGGTCTGAATCGCGCCACGGTATGCACCTTTCCCTGTTTCTCTTCCAACAGATCAATAAGCTCTTCAAACACCTCAGCACTGATCATATAACCTGCGGGTCGGTTATTGGAGAGAACGGCAACCGGCTCATCAATGAAATACTTAGCGGGATTTTTCCTCAACTCAGTAATGTTTATCGATTTTTCTGCGAGAATGCGTTCCATAAAATTACCTCTCATCATATTTATTAAACACAGCATAATGCACATCAAAGTGTACATCAATTTTTGTGTTTAAAAATTATACGGAGGTGATTTAACGGACTTAAAGTAAAAATGCCGTTATTCCGTCTAAAACAAAAAAAGCGAGGCCGAAGCCTCGCCAAAAAGATGCCAGCCCTCAATCGTAATAAGGAAGTTTACGATCGACACCGTTAATGTTGACCAGCACAAAGCCCGTCGGCGCGGTGGCGTTGGTCGGCGTGCCGGCTGCCGTCGCGACGGTTAGCACCCCTTTCTCATTCGCCCCAATTCCCGCCAATCCGTTATGCAGACCAAAACGTGCCGCCGGTTTGAAACCGCCCAGCTTGGTGGTATCGGTCACCACCGAGAAGTCCTGCTGGAACAGCGAGCAGGAACCGGTATCAAAACGCGTTGGACCGGTACATTTCAGGTTCAGCATGGTATCGCCACTGTTGGCGCGCAGTTTTACCCACACCGCCGCATAGGTGGTGCCGACGCGGCTGTAGCGAATATCCAGCACCGCAGGTTGCCCCATGTGATAGGCATCGGCCCACACCGTTTCCAGGCGCTGCAGATTGACCCAGGTTTTACCGGTCGCCGCCACGTTGACCGGCGAACCGGCGGTGCCGGTGGGCTGGGTGGCATCCGCTTTACCAATAAACTCCATCACCCACTGCTGATTGGCGTTCGGGAAGAACAGCTGCCCGACGCGGTACCAGTTATCGGTATCGGTGTTATTGGTAATTTTGTAGCCGCTGTAATAGCCCGCGCGCAGCGATCCGGTCATGAAGGTGCCGTAGTTTTCGTCGCGACGATAGCCATATTCAAAGGTGGACAACCAACGTCCGGCGGCGGCATCCAGACTGAGTTTCGCACCGGATTGCAGGTTGAGCTGGCGGATCACCACGCGCGCATTGTTGAGATTCAACGGCGTGCCGCAATCCTCAATGTTCAGCGTATCTACCGTCCAGCCGCCGTCAGAGAGATCGCCCGGATTACGCGTGTGTTCGATCCACACGTTGCGAATAATCCCCTGCGTCACACGCGGCATGAAGAGCGTGGCGTCGCCATAACCGGTCTGGAAGTTACAGTTACACAGCTCAATCGCCGTGGAGTGATCCCACGCGCCTTTCGGCGAGTTTGACCAGCCAACATCAAACACGCGCGCATAGGTATACAGGGTGTAAATCTGGTCGAATTTACTGTCGAGGGTATCCAGCACTTTAATCACCGTACCGCCGTTATTCTGCGCGCGGAAACAGTAGATATTGACGGTGGTACCTTCGATGCAGGTGTTTTCGAAGAACGGCTGCACGTTGCTGCACATATCGGAGGTAATGGTGCTTTTGTTGGTGGTGATATCGGCGGATGCCTGGCCGTTCCACGCGATACCTCGAATGGAGGTACGACGCGCCTTCACCTTGAACACCGTGTTGGCACTTTTGTCGGAAATAATGGTGGTACGCGGCAGCGAACCCAGCTCCACATCATCACCTTGCAAACCGAAGAAGGCGCGCTCGGTGCCGCTGATGTCGATCGGGCTGATCAGGAATTTACCGCCTGGGAAACGCACCGGCAACGCGGTGATATTGCCCGAATAGTTTTGCGTCCACGCCAGCATGCGATTAAAGGCATCGGTATCGTTGGCGTAACCATCGCCTTTGGCACCGAAGTGATACACGTTGATATCCGACGGATCGTTAATCACGCGTTTCCAGTAAAAACCGTTACCGATCACCAGCGTACCGCCATCTTCAACCGCCGTTGTGGTGCCGATAAAACCGGTAAAATCACCGCCACCGTGAAAGGTGGAGTCCGCGTTGTAGCGACGTAAGAATGCCAGATCGCCGTTTTTGGCCGGAACAGTGGTGCGCAGTTCTGCGTAAGAGTT
Source organism: Enterobacter sp. Sphag1F (assembly GCF_014193275.1). Classification (NCBI taxonomy): domain Bacteria; kingdom Pseudomonadati; phylum Pseudomonadota; class Gammaproteobacteria; order Enterobacterales; family Enterobacteriaceae; genus Enterobacter; species Enterobacter sp. Sphag1F. Next base: position 1,082,688 of record NZ_JACHZD010000002.1, read on the forward strand.
AACTTCGATCATTATAGCCTCCTCGGCTTTTCGGGTAGGTAATGCAAATGCAAGAGAGCAGCGTTAGTGAGCCGGTTGGCCGCAGTGCTGATCCCAAAGATCGTTGTGATTGTTGATGGCGCGCACGGTGCGAATGTCCATGCGCTCGGCGTCATTGCCGTGGGTGTAAATCGGGGAAAAAAGGGTACAGGCTGAGTCGATGACGACGGGGGCTTCAGGGCTGGTGATATTTCGACTGCTGCAACTTGTCGCGAGCAGCAGCGTCATCAAGATTAAGGTTGCTGGCTTCCACACGTTTGGCCTCCTCGCGCAGCTGTTGCTGCTGCTGGTTAACCGCTACCGCTTGCGCCGCGGCTTTATCGGCGCGCTCGACGGCGGATTTGGATGCTTGCTGCACCTTGCCGATTTTCTTGCCACCGAAGTAGCTGGCGACCAGCGCGGCAATCACGCCCGCCAGCGCGGCCAGCCAATGCCAGCTGCCGCCGAGCAATGTGGTGAGAAGTGTCATGCTTTTTCCTCCATGGCGATTTTCTGCTGGTTAAGGCCTTTCTGGCGGACGAACTGAGCAATCACGCCCATCGCCACCATAAAGGCACCAATCAGCCCCAAATAGTTGTGCGGCAGAATCTCTTTCACATCGGGTGGCATGCTGTTCCAGGCATCAAGCGCAGCGCTGGGAAACGATTGCACCCAAGCGCTGAGCATCGAACCAAGCGACGCCAGCCACACCGACCAGGTTTTGAATAACAGCCGCGCATGTTTGACGAACTCCAGCGTGGTAAAGCGCTGCATGATCAACACCACAATGATAACCAGCAGCACCGCAATGATAAAAATCAACAATTTCAGATTCATAGCAGCCCCCGATAGATGTCGTAGGTGCCGCTGCGCATTACTTCGGCATGGCGCCGCGCGCGGCCCGAAGTTTGACGCGCCCACAGGCTATCGAGCATGGCGTTCGCCGCACTGTTGAAGTCGCCCTGGGTAATCGCGGTGAGCATGCCGCGGAACATCGCCAATCCATCAATACCCAGTTGATAGCCCATGCTGATCAGCACATCGCAGCGCGCTTCATTGCATTTGGCCAGCGCCTGCTGCACCAGCGCACGTTGATGCATCTGCTGCACCTTGCCCTCGACAATGCACTGCTTCCACACATCGCCCACCGGACGCGGCACCTGGAAGATGTAGTTGCTGAGCGAGGCACCTTTGGGGCCAATGCGAATGCCGCCCGCGACCGTGGGGAAACCCTGCGTGTCGAGATAAGGCGCTTCGCGGTAACCCTCTTCAAAATTCAGGATGGCAATAATCTGGCTCATAGAAATTCCTCTTTGACGGGCGCAACAGTCCGAAAATGGCTGCGCAAAACGGCAAAAAACATAAATCTTGCTGATCGTTTAAAACATTGAGCGCGTTGTCAGATAAGCGAAACGCTCAAGAATGGTTAAACAGTGAGCAACAATGAAACGTTCCGTTTAAAACTGGGGAAAGTGATGCAGGTTTAGCGCACGGCGTACAAATAAACATGGGGCAAACAGCAGTTATCAGCGCTCGCCTGTTCCTGCTGAACGCGAACGGGCGCTAACACGGCGCAATCAACGCGCGACAGCGTCTGGCGCTGGCAGATACGCTCAGCAGTACGCAGGGTGACATTTTCGTATTCGATGCCGAGTGCGCTATCGATGCTGCGCTTAAGGCGGCTGAGGGACTGGCGTCGCCGATGGCGGCGCGTGCGTGCATTGCCGGTAAATACTGACTTCCCGTACTGGATAATCGCCATAACTCCTCCTGTTAATGAGTCTTTGGCGATGGGGTGGCAGGCATGGCGATGCGGCTGATGCCGACGCGTTCGCTGTTCCTCTGGAAAATACTCGACGTCAACTCACCCGGCTGCATTCGCGGCCAGGGTGAAGTAGAGGAGAGTGAAAAACAGAGGGCAACTGACAACGCTGCAAAGTGCGTATCCACCCCATCCCAAAGTTCACTAACTTTGGATGGTATGTATCGCGCTTGTGCAGCGCCTCAATTGTTTAAGAGCGGGCTCATCCGTGAGCAGATATGTTGTCCATCCATGCTCAAATTATTAACAGGTTCTAATGCATTGGCAAACACCAATGGTTAATTTTTTATTTACCATCAGTTAAATTTATGATTTCAGCCAAAATATTTTTTTGTCGCAATCTGGCGTTTTGTGATCAGCCTAGAATTTGATAATCCCGCGCCTGGCTCATGATCACCCGCGCCACCACTTGCAGCGTCCTGGCTTCTTCCAGCGTGAGATACCAGGTTTCATAGCGCTTGTTATCGGAGATCACTGCGACTTTTTTGTGCTGAAGTTGCAGGCGTTTGAGATAGAGCTGATCGTCAAGCGTGAACAGATAAATGCCATCGCCGTCGAAGCGATGCACGCTGATATCGACAAACAGCTGATCGCGCGGCGCAAAGGTGCCAGCCATCGAATCGCTATTGAGTGCGATGAGGCGAATATTCTCGGCCGGGCGGCCGTTAAACAGCACCCGCGCCTCTTCCAGCCCATATTCAATGGCTTGAATGGTCTCCACCAGTTCATCGCGCGTAGAACTACTGCGCACGCCGTGCTGGCCGATATCCAAACTTTCAACGCGAAACAGATGCTGTGGATTCACCAAACTGCGCTGCGTTAGCAAAGCGGCCGGTTTTTCCATGCCAAATTGCAGCCACTCAACGCGCACGTCGAGTAACTGGCTAAGCGCCAGTAAATTATTATCATCAGGTATCGATTGTCCGTTAAACCATTTCCACACCCCCGGCGTTGAGATCTTGCATCCCCTCTCTTGCAGCGCAAGCGCAACCTGTTTGTTTCGTCCATGTCCGACAATTCCCGCGCTTTCGCATGCGGCAATCAGCCTGGCAGTGAATGCTTGTCTCGTACTCTCTTTTTTAACCATCAGTTAATAATCTGCCTTCAGTAAAAGACTGAATGTTATTTTCATTTTTGCTACCAGTTCATTTTATATTACCGGCAGTTTACTACCCAACCGCTTTTATCAATGAAGCTGGACAATCATTATCCCTTTCGGTTAGGCCGAAACCAGTGTTCAGTGCTATATCGCTTGTTCTGACAGGGGTTTTCAGGATTGTTCTGTAGCTATAAGACCAGCATCTAAAGGAAAAAATGGGTGAAAAGCCGCGAGCCCGCCATAGATGACAGAAATAAATCAAAAAGCTCTTGGAATGAGTGGATCGAAAGCAAAAAAAATGGGCACCGTTTTCGGTGCCCATTGTCATGCAGAGGCGAACATTAACGACGCAGCGTATCGTCGCCCCAACCTATCCATTTGTAGGTGGTCAACGCTTCAAGTCCCATTGGACCGCGCGCGTGCAGCTTCTGCGTGCTCACCGCCACTTCGGCACCAAGGCCAAACTGGCCGCCGTCGGTGAAGCGTGTGCTGGCGTTAACGTATACCGCCGATGAGTCAACCTGGTTGACGAAGCGATTGGCGTTGCCAATGCTGCGCGTCAGAATGCCATCAGAGTGCTGCGTGCCGTGTTCACGGATATGCGCGATGGCTTCACCGATATCCGCCACCAGCTTGACGTTCAGATCGTTGGACAACCATTCGTCATCATAATTTTCTGCTTTCACCGCTACCACCTCGGCGGCACCGTTTTGCAGCAGCGCCAGCACATTTTCGTCGGCGTGCAGCGCAATCTTCTCTTGCGCCATGCGATGCAGGAAAGCCGGAATGAAGTTGTCCGCCTGATCGCGATGGATCAGCAAGGTTTCGAGCGAGTTGCAGGCGCTTGGGCGCTGCTTCTTAGCATTAACGATCACTTCCAGTGCGGCCTCAGTCTCCATGGTTTCGTCGAGATAGAGATGGCACACGCCGATGCCGCCGGTGATCACCGGAATGGTAGAGTTTTCACGGCACAGCTTGTGCAAACCCGCGCCGCCGCGTGGGATCAGCATATCGACATAACGATCGAGCTTCAGCAGCTGATTCACCAGCTCGCGATCCGGGTTTTCAATCGCCTGCACCGCGCCCGCCGGTAAACCGTGCTGGGTCAGCGCATTCTGGATCACACGCACGGTGGCGGCGTTGGTGCGATAAGTCTCTTTGCCGCCGCGCAGAATCGCCGCGTTGCCGGTTTTCAGGCACAGCGATGCCACATCAACTGTCACGTTAGGACGTGCTTCATAAATCACACCAACCACGCCCAGCGGCACGCGACGACGCTCGATGCGCAAGCCGCTATCAAGCTGGCCGCCGTCAATCAACTGACCGACCGGATCGGCCAAACGACACACCTGACGCACGTCATCGGCAATGCCTTTCAGGCGCTGCGGGTTGAGCGTCAGGCGATCGAGCAGCGCTTCGCTCATACCGTTTTGGCGCGCATCCGCCAGATCCTGCTCGTTCGCTGCCAAAATGTCTGCGCTTTCTGCTTCCAGACGATCGGCGATACTCAGCAGCACCTGATTTTTTTGTTCGGTGGAGAGTTCCGCCAGTTTGTACGACGCAGCACGCGCCGCTTTACCCATATCTTCTAACATCATCCGCTCCTTAACTGACGATCATGTCGTCGCGGTGCACCGCTACCGGGCCATATTCGTAACCGAGGATCTCGCCGATTTCCTGGCTGTGATGACCGGCAATCATGCGCATGGCATCGCTGTTATAGCGCGTGACGCCGTGGGCGATATCACGCCCTTGCAGGTTGCGAATACGGATCACTTCACCGCGCGAGAAGTTGCCCTGCACGTCACGGATGCCTTTTGGCAGCAGCGAACTGCCGCGTTCCAGCATCGCGGCCAGCGCGCCATCATCAATGGTGATTTCGCCTGCCGGCGGTGCGCCAAAGATCCAGCGCTTACGGTTTTCCAGCGGCGACTGCTGCGCGTGGAAACGCGTGCCGACCGGTTTGCCATGCAACACATCGCTGATTACGTCCGGACGACTGCCAGCGGCGATGATCACATCGATACCGGCGCGGCAAGCGACGTCCGCCGCCTGCAATTTGGTCGCCATGCCGCCGGTTCCCAGGCCAGACACACTGCCGCCCGCGAGCGTGCGTAACGCATCGTCAATCTGGTGCACGTCGCTGATCAACTCCGCTTCTGGATTGGTGCGCGGATCGGCGGTAAACAGCCCTTGCTGATCGGTCAGCAGCAGCAGCTTATCTGCGCCACCGAGCATTGCCGCCAGCGCCGACAGATTGTCGTTGTCGCCCACTTTAATTTCGGCGGTCGCCACCGCATCGTTCTCGTTAATCACCGGCACGATGTGGTTGTCGAGCAGCGCGCGCAGCATGTCACGCGCGTAGAGGAAACGTTCACGGTCTTCCATATCGGCGCGCGTCAGCAGCATCTGCCCGATGTGAATGCCGTAAATCGAGAACAGTTGTTCCCACAGCTGGATCAAACGGCTCTGCCCCACCGCAGCCAACAGCTGCTTTGAGGCGATGGTAGGTGGCAGTTCGGGGTAACCAAGGTGTTCGCGTCCGGCAGCAATTGCGCCAGAGGTGACGATAACAATGCGATGGCCTGCCGCGTGCAACTGCGCACACTGACGAACCAACTCCACCATGTGCGCCCGATTCAGCCGACGCGAACCGCCGGTGAGGACGCTAGTACCCAACTTGACCACAAGGGTCTGACTGCCACTCATGTTTTTCCTGCCATGTAAGAAAAAAATCTGCGAAGGGACGTTTTATCAGGAGTGAGCAAGGAAGCCAACAACAGCAAGGGGAAAAGCACAAAAATCCCCTGACAATGCGGTAGACCAAAAGTTCGCGATTAACAAGAAATCCGAAAAACTGTCATAAAACTTTCATCACCTACCGGTAAAAAGTTCCGTGTTTTACAAAACCTTTCACGGGTACAACAAATTTTACTCATTGGGATTGATAGCAAAATGAAGAAGAGCACACTGGCATTAGTTGTATCAGCGCTGGCACTGGCTTCCACCGCAAACGCCGCAGAAGTTTATAACAAAGATGGTAATAAACTGGACTTCTACGGCCGTGTTAAAGCTGAACACTACTTCAGCGATAACGCGTCAAGCGACGGCGACAAATCTTACGTGCGTATCGGTTTCAAAGGCCAGACGCAGATTAATGACCTGATGACCGGTTACGGTCAGTGGGAATATCAGTACAACGTAAACAACTCTGAAGGTTCAGACGCCAACGCAGGCAACAAAACCCGTCTGGGCTTTGCCGGTCTGAAATTCGGTCAATACGGTTCATTCGACTACGGTCGTAACTACGGCGTGCTGTACGACGTAGAAGCCTGGACTGACGTATTCCCAGAGTTCGGCGGTGACGGTACGGCGCGTACCGATAACTTCATGACTGCGCGTGCAACTGGCGTGGCCACTTACCGCAACAGCAACTTCTTTGGTCTGGTTGATGGCCTGCGCTTCGCGCTGCAATATCAGGGCAAAAACGACTCTACCAGCGCCAACGCCCGTGGCAGCATCACCGATACTTCTCGTCAGAACGGCGACGGTTACGGTGCGTCACTGGGTTACACCATCGCTGACACCGGCATCAGCCTGATGTCTGCCATCACCTCTTCTGACCGTACTAACCAGCAGCAGCTGCAAGCGCTGGGTAGCGGTGATAAAGCGGAATCATGGGGCGCGGGTATCAAGTATGACGCTAACAGCATCTACCTGGCTTCTATCTACACCGAAACCCGCAACATGACGCCAATCGGCACGCGTGGTTTTGCTAACAAAGCGCAGAACTTCGAAGTAGTCGCGCAGTATCAGTTCGACTTCGGCCTGCGTCCGTCCCTTGGCTATATCCAGACCAAAGGCAAAGACATCGAAGGGATCGGTGACGAGGATCTGGTTAAATACATCGACGTGGGCATGACTTACTACTTCAACAAAAACATGTCGACCTTCGTGGATTACAAAATCAACCAGCTGGATGACAACAACAAGCTGAACCTGAACAACGATGACGTTGTGGCGGTTGGCCTGACTTATCAGTTCTAAAATACTCTTCATCCTTCACGCTGCAGGGGCGTTGGCTGCGTGTGTTCACCCCAGTCACTTACTTCAGTAAGCTCCTGGGGATTCACACACTTGCCGCCTTCCTGCAGCGAGAATGATTCGAGTATTGCTGTGCCCTCGCTGTGTCTATAAAAAAAGAGCCGGCTCATCACCGGCTCTTTCCTGTTTAAACCCTTAAATATCCATCAGGCGCTCAGTTTCACCGGCTCTTCTTTAAAGCCTTCCGCCGGTCGCAGATCGAGTTTCTGTTCCAGCAGCATCGCTTTCAAGCGCTCATGGAAATTACGCAGCGTGCTTTCCACTTTGGCATTGTTCTCTTTGCCTTTAATGGTTGCCGCGCCCCAATCACCCGCTTTATCAAACAGGCCAAAATGATATTCGTAAGTGAAGTGATCTTCATAGGCTTCCAGCGTCATCCACCAGCCCCAAAACTCACGTAGCTCTGGTGCAGGCTTGACGTTAACACACGCTGCCAGGCAATCGAAGAAGAAGCGTGTCTCTTCACATTTGCCTTCACGGATATACGGCCCCAATTCGGTGAAGCGCTTAAGCAGGCGACTACGGGGGTGACCACTCGGTAATGTCATCTATTTTCCCTTAACCCTTTAAATTGCACTTCCAGCTTTCCATTAAACCTAAAAATGGAAAATCCCGGATATAAGTAGTAGCAGAGTTCAGTGATTTCGCCAGCTAGCTTTTCAACTGTTTTTCCAGCCAGTCACAAATTTGATTCAGCGCTTTGTCAAAACTGGCAAAAACCGGCTTGGCAGGAATCGCCAGCGTCTTGCCCTGCGAGGAGGAGTTAGCGATCAACTGCGCGTCCGCTTCCGGACCGAAAATATCATCCGGCCAATAAGCCGCCAGCATCGGCGTTGGCGTGCGGCGGCCGAGTAAGCCTTGCACCTTCAGAGAGTAGCGATTGAGCTCAATGCGCAGATTGCTGTCGGAAGTGGAAGACATACCCAGGCGGCTCGCCAGCATATCCATATACATATCCGGCAACTGCTGCTGCTGTTGCGCATCGACAAACACGCTATGCACCATCGCACCCAGCGTCGCCACCGCGCGTACTCGCGGCACTTCCAGATAGGCCAGACGCGTCGCCACGTTGGCACCGAAACGGTAGCCCAGCAGCGCCACGCGAGTGTGATCGATCCACGGCACATTGCTCAGTTCACGCAGCACCTGCTGATGCACCTGGCTGGTGTCCTGATTGAGCATCCATTTGCTACTGAATCCTACCGACGGCATATCCAGCGTCAGCATGGCGATGCCGCGCGGCGCGAGATAGTCGTGGAACAGGCGATAGTGATCGCTCTGCAGCGAATCAAGGCCGCCGCACAGCAGCACCGTGGGATATGGCGCTTCGGCCTGCGCAGGCATGTGCAGGAAGCCCGTTACCGGACTGCCGCCGCTCATGGGGAAGGTCAGGGATTTCAGTTCGCCCGGCAGACGCTGCGTGGCTTCTTCGTAGGCGCGATTGGCCAGCACCTGCGCCTGGTCCGCCAGCTCATCGCCTTTAATATAAGGATAAGCCGCGAGGCTGAACAGATTGGCGGCGTGCAGCCAATGCTGGCCTGCGTCGTCATGGTTCTCGCTTTCTAACGCGCGCTGCTGCCAGATGGCCGCCTGCTTCGACCACTCGTAATTCCAGTTGCCACCGCGATAACCAATCACGGTATCGAGCAAGGCTTCATTGGTGCGCTCAAACTCGCTTACCGCGATACGCGCCAGCACTTCGCTGATCTCCTGCGGCGACAACCCACGCCACGTCCACAGCAACTTGTTCAGCATGCGATACCAGCCGCGCTGCGTATCCCCTTCGAGGGCGTTATGCACCTGCACAGCGGCGTGATGCTGGCGGTGCACTAATGAGGAGGTTTCCGGGTGTTTAAAACGCGGTTTGAACAGTTCTTCGCTCAGGTTTTTATCAGACATCTCAGCTATTCTCCTGCCAACAACGTGGCGATGGCTAAGAGTGTACTGCACCCGTGATACGCGCGCGAGGCGCAGAAAGCACAACGCCCGGCATAACCGGGCGTTGTTTGCGATGCATCAATCAGGCGCCTTTGACGATTGGCGGGATGTAGACCACGCCCATGTCCCAAGGCTGCTCGATCCAGGTGTTCTGCGGGATATCGACAATGTAGTCGTCCACCAGCGCGCGGCCAGCTGGCTTGGCGAAGATGGTGCAGAAACGCGCTTTTGGATACATATCGCGAATCGCTTGCGCGGTGCCGCCGGTATCCACCAGGTCGTCAATGACGATGAAGCCTTCACCGTCGCCTTCGGCACGCTTCAGCACTTTCATTTCGCGCTGATGATCGTGATCGTAGCTGGAGATGCACACGGTATCGACGTAGCGAATTCCGAGTTCACGCGCCAGCAGCGATGCCGGAACCAGACCACCACGGCTTACCGCGATGATACCTTTCCACTGTTCCACAGGAAGCAGGCGCTGGGCCAGTTTACGGGCATGGATTTGCAACATGTCCCAGGTTACGACGTATTTTTCGCTCATATAAAGGAATCCCGGCCAAGAAACTTGGCTTAAAAAATATGCAAGGGGGAAAAGGTTGCGCGAGATTATAAGGATCTGACGCCTTAAAAACCAGCATCTGTCTTACTGGTTGCAGGTTTTTAGCGCGGCTGATTACGCACCCGGCGAGAAACAGTGATATTCTCAGGCCCATCACGTCAGATGTTCTGACGACGATTTTTACTGGAAACCCGCGTGCGTGCGGTCTGTCCGCCACGCTGACACAGGAGATGCATGGTGTCTGAATTGTCGCAACTTTCACCCCAACCGCTGTGGGATATTTTTGCCAAAATCTGTTCCATTCCGCACCCTTCTTATCACGAAGAAGCACTGGCCGAATACGTTGTCGGCTGGGCAAAAGAGCAAGGTTTTTGGGTTGAGCGCGATCAGGTTGGCAACATCCTGATTCGTAAACCCGCTACCGCCGGTATGGAAAAACGCACGCCGGTGGCACTGCAGGCGCACCTCGATATGGTGCCGCAGAAGAACAATGACACGGTGCACGACTTCACCAAAGATCCGATTCAGCCGTATGTTGATGGCGAATGGGTGAAAGCACGCGGCACCACGCTGGGCGCCGATAACGGCATTGGTATGGCGTCTGCGCTGGCGGTGCTGGCTGACAACAGCCTGATCCACGGTCCGATTGAAGTGCTGCTGACCATGACCGAAGAATCGGGGATGGACGGCGCCTTTGGTTTACAGCCGAACTGGCTGCAGGCCGACATTCTGATCAACACCGACTCGGAAGAGGAAGGTGAGATCTACATGGGTTGCGCCGGTGGTATCGACTTCATCACCACCTTACCACTGACGCGTGAAGCGATTCCTGCGGGCTATGAAACCCTGAAGCTGACGCTGAAAGGCCTGAAAGGCGGTCACTCCGGAGCTGATATTCATCATGGTCTCGGCAACGCCAACAAACTGCTGGCACGCTTCCTCGCGCTACACGCGCGTGAACTCGATGTGCGTCTAATCGAATTCACCGGCGGTACGCTGCGTAACGCCATCCCGCGTGAAGCTTTTGCTACGCTGGCGATCGACAGCCATAAAGTTGACGAGCTGAAATCGGCTGCGGCCCATTTCCAGGCAACGCTGCTGAATGAGCTGGGCGTGAAAGAGAAGAACATCGCCGTCGTCGCTGAGTCGCTGGCGCATCAAGGCCAGGCGCTGAACGCTGACAGCCGCGATCGTTTCCTCAACCTGCTCAACGCCACACCAAACGGCGTGATCCGTAACTCCGATGTGGCGAAAGGCGTGGTGGAAACCTCGCTTAACGTCGGCGTGGTGACCATGGATCAGAGCAATGCCGAAATCATCTGCCTGATTCGTTCACTGATCGATACCGGCAAAGATTGGGTGGTTGAAGTGCTGACCTCGCTGGCCGATCTGGCCGGAGCGAAAAGCGCACCTAAAGGCGGTTATCCGGGCTGGCAGCCTGACGCCGATTCACCGGTGATGGCGCTGACGCGTAAAACCTACGAAGCGCTGTTTGGCAAAACGCCGAACATTCAGGTGATTCACGCCGGTCTGGAGTGTGGTCTGTTTAAAAAACCGTATCCGAACATGGATATGGTTTCGATTGGCCCAACCATCACCGGCCCGCATTCGCCGGATGAGCAGGTTCACATTGAAAGCGTGGGTCTGTACTGGAAACTGCTGACTGCGCTGCTCAGCGTGGTGCCAGAAAAAGCGTAAGTTTTGAATTTCGCGACAAACCCGGCTTCGGTCGGGTTTTTTATGCCTACAACCCCAGCACCAACTGCCGCTCCAGCTGAGGATCCACCATCGTGACATGCAATCCCACCAGCCGTACGCCGCGCCCTGCTCTGCGTTCGTCCCACGCCTGACGTGCAATCGTGATCATGTCTTCTTTATTCAACACCGACCAGACATGCTCCTGCGTGGTTTGCTGGAAATCATTGAACTTGAGTTTCACGCCTTGCCGGGCGATCTGCTTATCCGGCTTGATGGCGGTTAAGCGGCGATCCAACTCAGCATAGAGAAAATCAATAATCTCCAGACACTGCTCCCAGCTGTGAATATCTTCCATTAGCGTGCGTTCAACGCCCAGCGATTTACGTTCGCGCTCAACCACCACATTGCGCTCATCAACACCGTTGCTGCGTTCCCATAAAATACGGCCAAACTTGCCAAAGCGTTTGAGCAGCAAAGCCAGATCGGCACGCTGCACATCAGCGCAGGTACGCAATCCCATCTCTTCCAGCTTTTTGGTCGCCACTTTACCGACGCCAGGAATTTTGCTCAGCGGCAGCGTGAGTAAAAAATCGGACATCGCGTCAGGCGTTATCACATATTGCCCGTTAGGTTTGTTGAGATCGGAGGCGATCTTGGCGAGGAACTTGATCGGCGCGATCCCGGCTGAAGCGGTTAAACCGGTTTCACGCAGAATATCGGCGCGAATTGCCTGCGCCATCAGCGTGGCCGAACCGTGGCAATGCAGGCTATCGGTGACATCCAGGTAGGCTTCATCCAGTGAGAGCGGTTCAATCAGCGAGGTGTAACGAGAGAAGATGTCGCGAATCTGGCGGGACGCTTCTTTATAGGCATCAAAGCGGCCAGGCAGCAGCCGCAGATGCGGACAAAGTTTGAGCGCCATGCCGGTCGGCATCGCGCTGCGCACGCCATATTTGCGGGCTGGATAGTTAGCAGTACTGATCACACCGCGTTGCACGCGACTGCCGCCAATGGCGATCGGAATATCACGTAAAGAGGGATCGTCGCGCATCTCAACCGCTGCGTAAAAGCAGTCCATATCGACATGAATAATTTTGCGCATACGCCCTCCTGAATACTGGATAAGTATACAGCAGCGAAAAATATCGGCAATAATTGTTGAGAGAGAGATTAAAGTTTACAAATTAGTGGTCGTATTCCTTTTAGGAACGCGCCATTTTCTCGGACACTGGCTTGATTAAAAGCCAGACAATGTTAATGTTGCGCTGCGATAGCGGATATTTCCGATAATGCAATACCCGGACGCTCAGCGTCATCGTCTCTCTTCAATTCAAGGTATCAACAGAATGGGCAGAATCGCATTAACGCTTGCGATGATTCTTATGCCGGTCCTTAGCTGGGCAATGAACCCCGAGCCTACGCAACCGCTGGCTCCGGTGAGCAAAGAGTTAAAGAAACAACTAATTGGCACCCCGGTGTTTATTCAGATTTTCAAGGAAGAGCGTACGCTGGAACTGTACGGCAAAATCGGTAATGAATATCGTCTGCTGGACAGCTATCGCATCTGTAATTTCTCTGGCGGTTTAGGACCTAAACGTCGTCAGGGCGATTTCAAAAGTCCGGAAGGCTTTTATAACGTCAAGCTGAATCAGTTGAAACCGGATAGCCGTTTCTATCGCGCTATTAACACCGGTTTCCCGAATCAATACGATCGCGCTAAAGGTTATGACGGCAATTATTTAATGATTCACGGTGATTGCGTATCGATTGGTTGCTACGCGATGACCAATGCGTCAATGGATGAGATCTTCACCTACACCAACGCCGCACTGCGCAATGGTCAGCAAGAAATTCAGGTCAACATCTATCCGTTCCGCATGACCGACAGCAATATGCAACGTCATAAATACTCGACGTACATTAACTTCTGGCGTGAACTGCAGCCGGGCTATGCGTACTTTGCCAAGTACCGTGTGCCGCCAACGGTGAATGTGACGGCAACCGGCCAATATGCGGTGAACAGCACGCCGGTGATCGCTACACCGGATGCTGCCTCGAAATCATTCCTGGCGCTCACCCAGGCAAAATAATGCCCACTCGCCTGGCACTATCCGGTGCCAGGTTTCATTACCTGTCAGCGGTTGCGTGGCAATCACCGTCACCACATCCTGCGGCGTCGTCTGCTGCTGAAAATCAATTTCTACATCCTGATCGAGCAGCGTGGCTTTGCCAAACGGCGCACGGCGCGTAATCCAGTAGAGATTGGTCGAACAAAACGCCATCAGGTAGCGCCCATCCGATAACAGCATGTTAAACACGCCCTTCTCACGCATTTCTGCTGCCAGCTCGGCAATGTAGCGGAACACCGCTGGCCAGTTGCCCGGCGTACGTGGATAGCGCTCGGTCAGTTTGTGCAGCATCCAGCAGAACGCTTTTTCGCTGTCGGTTTCACCAATCGGACGGAATGGCCCGGTATCCAGCTGACGATAACCTTTAAGCTGACCATTGTGTGCGTAGGTCCAGTTGCGGCCCCACAGCTCACGCGTGAATGGATGGGTATTTTCCAGCGAGACTTCCCCGCGATTCGCCTGGCGGATATGCGCCACCACGGAATGCGATTTGATCGGGTATTCCTGCACCAAACGGGCAATCGGCGAGTTAAAGCTCGGCTGCGGATCTTTGAAGGTGCGGCACCCTTTTCCTTCGTAGAACGTGATGCCCCAACCATCTTTGTGCGGCCCGGTTCCACCGCCACGCTGCACCAGACCGGTAAAACTGAAACAGATGTCCGTGGGGACATTGGCGCTCATCCCGAGCAATTCGCACATAGCAACCGCCTTAAGTTAGATCCTCTCGCACACGGCGAGAGGAACGCATCATTACTTAACCATCTCTTTTTCAATCAACAGCATCAGGATGTGGATCACTTTGATGTGGATCTCCTGAATGCGGTCAGCATAGCCAAAGTGCGGCACGCGAATTTCGATATCCGCTGAACCTGCCATCTTGCCGCCATCTTTGCCGGTCAAAGTAATCACTTTCATGCCTTTCGCGCGTGCAGCTTCCACCGCTTTGATGATGTTGGCAGAGTTACCGGAGGTTGAGAGGCCCAGCAGCACATCGCCTTCGCGACCTACCGCTTCGATATAGCGCGAGAACACATAGTCGTAGCCAAAATCGTTGCTGACACAGGAGAGATGGCTGACATCAGAAATGGCAATCGCCGGGTAGCCAGGACGGTTTTCACGATAGCGCCCAGTCAGCTCTTCAGCAAAATGCATGGCATCGCAGTGCGAGCCGCCGTTACCACAGGAGAGCACCTTGCCGCCCGCTTTGAAGCTGTCGGCCAGCAGCACTGCGGCGCGCTGAATCGCGTGAATGTTGGCTTCGTCACTCAGGAAGTTGTTAAGCGTATCGGCTGCTTCATTGAGTTCTGAGCGAATAATGTCCTGATACATAGGGATGTCCTTTAGAGGAAAGATTGACCCGGCAAGTTTAACGGAATGGGGCTACGCCGCAAAGCGCCTGCATTCAGTAAAAGCGCGGCGCTTTGAGGAAGTTTGGCAGTTGTTGCGCATCGTGCAACGAATTTGTGAGATGTGTTGTAATTGCGATGTAAACAGATTGATAAATTTTGCCCCATATTCTAAACCTACACCCATAACAGGTCAGACCTCTTACTACTTATGGAGTGGTTCATTATGTTGGTTGCCTCAATCGTTGCGACGCTAATCCTGCTTAGCGTGTTGTTCTACCACCAAATTTCTCTTCAGCTGAGCAGCGTGATTCTGCTGCTGTGGACCGGCGCGCTGGCGGCCGCTGACGTGTGGACACCGTGGATGCTGCTGCCGCTGGCAATCATTCTGCTGCCGTTCAACCTGCCAGTGATGCGCCGCAGCATGTTCTCGAAACCGGCGCTGCACAGCTTCCAGAAAGTGATGCCGCCGATGTCACGCACCGAAAAAGAGGCGATCGACGCCGGCACCACATGGTGGGAAGGCGATCTGTTCCGCGGCAAACCGGACTGGCAGAAGCTGCATAACTACCCGCAGCCGCGCCTGACCGAAGAGGAGCAAGCCTTTATTGATGGCCCGGTGGAAGAAGCGTGCCGCATGGCGAATGACTTCGAAATCACCCATGAAATGGCCGATTTGCCACCGGAGTTGTGGGCGTATCTGAAACAGCATCGCTTCTTCGCCATGATCATCAAGAAAGAGTATGGCGGCCTCGAGTTCTCCGCTTATGCGCAGGCGCGTGTGCTGCAGAAACTGGCGGGCGTCTCTGGCATTCTGGCGATCACCGTCGGCGTACCCAACTCACTCGGCCCAGGCGAATTGCTGCAACATTACGGTACCGATGAGCAGAAAGATCATTATCTGCCGCGTCTGGCACGCGGTGATGAGATCCCTTGTTTTGCGTTGACCAGCCCGGAAGCGGGTTCGGATGCCGGCGCGATTCCCGATACCGGCGTGGTGTGCATGGGCGAGTGGCAAGGTCAGCAAGTGCTGGGCATGCGCCTCACCTGGAACAAGCGCTATATTACGCTGGCACCGATTGCTACCGTGCTGGGTCTGGCGTTCAAACTCTCCGATCCGGATCATCTGCTGGGCGATACCGAAGAGCTCGGCATCACTTGCGCACTGATCCCAACGCACACGCCTGGCGTAGAGATTGGCCAGCGCCACTTCCCGCTCAACGTGCCGTTCCAGAACGGTCCGACGCGCGGTAAAGACATCTTCGTGCCGATCGATTTCATCATCGGCGGCCCGTCAATGGCCGGTCAAGGCTGGCGCATGCTGGTGGAATGTTTGTCCGTTGGTCGTGGTATTACGCTGCCTTCGAACTCAACCGGCAGCGTGAAAAGCATTGCGCTGGCAACCGGTGCGTATGCGCACATTCGTCGTCAGTTCAAAGTCTCTATCGGTAAAATGGAAGGGATCGAAGAGCCGCTGGCGCGCATTGCCGGTAACGCTTACGTGATGGATGCTGCTGCGACGCTGATCACCAGCGGCATTATGCTCGGTGAAAAACCGGCGGTGCTGTCGGCGATTGTGAAGTATCACTGCACCCATCGCGGTCAGCGCGCCATTATCGACGCGATGGATATCGCTGGCGGTAAAGGCATTATGCTGGGCGAAAACAACTTCCTGGCGCGTGCTTATCAGGGCGCACCGATCGCCATCACCGTAGAAGGCGCTAACATCCTGACACGTAGCATGATCATCTTCGGCCAGGGCGCCATCCGTTGCCATCCTTGGGTGCTGGAAGAGATGAATGCCGCAGCGAAAAACGATTTGGTGACTTTTGATCGCGCGCTATTCAGCCATATTGGCCACGTTGGCAGCAATAAAGTGCGCAGCCTGTGGCTGGGCTTAACCGGCGGTCGCACCAGCGCCACGCCAACCCGCGACGCCACGCGCCGCTACTATCAGCATATCAACCGTTTGAGTGCCAACCTCGCGCTGCTGTCAGATGTGTCAATGGCGGTGCTGGGCGGCAGCCTGAAACGTCGTGAACGTATCTCGGCGCGTCTCGGCGATGTGTTGAGTCAGATGTATCTGGCGTCGGCTACCTTGAAACGCTATGAGGATGAAGGCCGCAACGAAGCTGATCTGCCGCTGGTACATTGGGGCGTGCAGGATGCGCTGCATCAGGCCGAAGTGGCGATGGATGATTTGCTGCGCAACTTCCCGAACCGCATGGTGGCCGGTGCGCTGCGATTGGTGATTTTCGCCGGTGGTCATCACTGCCCGGCACCGTCCGATAAACTGGATCACAAACTGGCGAAACTGCTGCAGCTGCCTTCTGCGACCCGTACCCGTTTGGGCCGCGGACAGTATCTGGCACCAAGCGCACATAATCCGGCGGGTCAGCTGGAGCAGGCGCTGCAGGATGTGATGGCCGCCGAAGTGATTCACGATCGTCTGTGCCAGCAGCAGAAAAAACACCTCTCGTTCACCCGATTGGATGCGCTGGCGCAGCGTGGTCTGAAAGAGGGCTGGATTGATGAGAGCGAAGCGCAGGTGCTGATCCGTGCTGAAGCCAGCCGCCTGAAAGCGATTAACGTCGATGATTTTGCGCCGGAAGCGCTGGCAGTGCCCGTTCAACCCAAAGCAGGAAAACCGTCCCGCGCAAGTGAAGCGGCGTAATATCCTCAGGCAGCGAAGAAATTCGCTGCCTCTTCACTTTTCCATTTCTTAAGCTCTGGTAGTAAAAATATTTTCATTGCATATCAGACATATCTGCACGGCGCTATTTTCCCGCCTCTTTAGGATACCGGCCATTACCTCATCAATAATGGTTCAGACAAATGGATTCCAGGAAAAACCGCCATAACCCTTACGGCACGGAGCAGGACGAACTGCCGCAGCCGCTTTCTGATACGCACACACAGACCGTCTTCGACGCGCACGTCAGCGCGTATGCAGCAACCACCGCCGCAACCCCCGAAGAGAACTTTGACTCCGAGCGCCTGCAGAAGATCAGCACCGGTACGCAGCTCGAAACCCAGGCCGGCCTGATTATCCAGAACCATAACAGCCGCCTCGAAGTATCCGAGTACAACTGGTTCGGCTACAACTCCAAAACCCTGCTGGTCGGCGAAAAAAGCACCATCGCCTTCACTCTCGGCGCGCAGGGCATGTCCGAGTTCAGCTTCGACTACTTTGCCCTGCACAACCACACCACCGTGATGAACTTCTACGACGCCGCCGGCAACCTGATTGGCTCCGAGAAGCTGCTTTACACCGGCTCCGTCACCGCCAAACAGTTCGTCATCAAAACCCTGACCTTCACCGCCCCATCCGGCACCCAGATTGCCCGCGCCGAGCTGGTCACCGGCGACGAGCCCTCCGTCGGCGACTACGGCTTCCATATCGACAACGTGAAGTGGAGTGCATCCAATCTGCTGCCGGTTAACATCACCTTCGACCAGATGCAGAAGGACTCCGGCGCCAGCGCCGCCGACTTCATCACTAACGACGGCTCCGCCGGTCGCCAGGTAAACGGCACCCTGAGCCGCGCACTCAGCGCGAACGAAACGCTGGAGTTCTGGGACGGCTCGAAATGGGTGACCGCCAGCGTCAGCGGTCTGACCTGGCAGGCTCAGGACGCTATCGCCCACGCCTCAGACTGGGAATACAAACTGCGCGTGGTCGATAACACCGGTAAAACCACTCAAGAACAGAGCCAGAAGGTGGTCCTCGACGTCACACCATCACCGGTGCAGGTTATCTTTGAGCGCATGGGCAAAGACGACGGCATCGCCGACGACTGGAAAACCACCGACGGCAGTGCCGGCCGCACCGTCAGCGGTAAGCTTGACCGCGCGCCCGACGCCGGCGACGTCGCCGAGTACTCCACCGACGGCGGTAAAACCTGGCACAAACTCACCCTGAACGGGCTGGACTGGTCCTTCACCGACCCGGACGGTCACAAAGCCGACTGGCAGTATCAGATTCGCTTCACCGATGTCGCCGGCAACGTCGCCGTTCCTGCGGTGCAGGATGTGGTGCTGCTGCCACCTCCGGTACGCCTCAGCTTTGACCGCATGGATAAGGATACCGGGTCCAACGCGACCGACTTCATCACTAAAGACGGTTCTGCCGGACGCAGGGTGGAAGGTAACCTCAGCCGTCTGCTAGGACCGGGTGAAAAACTGGAGTTCTGGAATGGCACCCAGTGGGTGGAGGCCACCGCCAACGGCCTGCGCTGGCATGCACAAGATGACACCGCGCACGGCAGCAGCTGGACCTACAAAGTACGCGTGATTAACGCCTCCGGTAGTACGCTGGAAGATCGGCACCAGGATGTAGTGCTCACCCCTTCTCTCCCCATTCAGGCCACTTTTGAGCGAATGGAGAAAGATTCCGGTAGCAGTGGTACCGACTTCATCACCAGAGACGGTTCCGCCGGACGCCTCGTACAGGGGACGCTCAGCCGCACTCTGGAGCCGGATGAAACCCTGGAGTTCTGGAACGGCTCCGCCTGGCTGAAGGCCACAGCCAACGGTATGATCTGGCAAGCACAGGATACCAGTGCGCACGGCGATACCTGGCAGTATAAGCTGCGTATCACCGACGTCGCCGGTAGCACTCTTCACGAACAGACTCAGGAAGTGGTGCTCGACGTCACGCCTTCTGACGTTCAGGTTATTTTTGAACGCATGGGTAAAGACGACGGCATGGCGGACGACTGGCAAACCACCGACGGCTCCGCCGGGCGCACCGTCAGTGGTAAGCTTGACCGCACGCTCAGCCCTGGCGACGTCATCGAGTACTCCCTCGACGGAGGTGCCACCTGGCTGAAGCTCACCGTAAGCGGCCTGAGCTGGAGCTTCACCGACGGCAGCGCGCACAGCGAAGACTGGCAGTATCAGGTGCGCATCACCGACGTCGCCGGCAACGTCGCTGCACCGGTGGTGCAGGAAGTGGTGCTGCTCACCACCGCCATCAGCCTCACCTTTACCCGCATGGATAAGGACACCGGCGACAGCGATACCGACTTCATCACGAAGGACGGCTCCGCCGGACGCCTGGTCGAAGGTACAATGAGCCGCGCTCTCCTGCCGGGCGAAACCCTGAAGTTCTGGAACGGCGTGCAGTGGATTAACGCCACCGTGAACGGCACAACCTGGCAGGCTCAGGACGACCGCCTGCACCCGGTCAGCTGGCAGTACAAGCTGCGCGTTACCGACAGCACGGGCAGCACCCTGCAGGACCTCGCCCAGAATGTGACACTCATCCAACCGCTGCCCGTGCAGGCGACGTTTGAGCGCATGGATAAAGACACCGGCAGCAGCACAAGCGACTTCATCACCAAAGACGGCACCGCCGGACGCCAGGTCGAGGGCACCCTCAGCCGCGCGCTGGAGCCGGGCGAGAAGCTTGAGTTCTGGAACGGCACGGCCTGGGTCAGCGCCACCGTGAGCGGCATGACGTGGCAGGCGCAGGACACGACGTCGCACGCGGCCACTTGGCAGTATAAAGTCCGCATCACCGACGACGTCGGCAAGGCCCTGCACGAGAAGGCACAGAGCGTGGTGCTCGACGTCACGCCGTCTGCCGTGAACATCACCTTCGAGCGCATGGAGAAGGACGACGGCACCCCTGGCGACTGGAAAACCTCCGACGGCAGCGCCGGGCGCACCGTGTCCGGCAGGCTTGACCGCGCGCTGAACGCCGGTGACGTCGTTGAGTTCTCGCTCGACGGCGGCCTCACCTGGCGGCTCGTCACACTGAACGGACTGGCGTGGTCCTTCACCGACCCGGATGCCCATGACAAAGGCTGGCAGTATCAGGTGCGCATCACCGACGTCGCCGGCAACGTCGCCGCGCCGGTGACTCAGGACGTGGCGCTGCTCGCCACCGACATATTCCTCACCTTCACCCGCATGGATAAGGATACCGGCGGCAGCGCCACCGACTTCATCACGGAGGACGGTTCCGCCGGACGTAAGGTTGAAGGCACGCTAAGCCGCCTCCTTTTCCCAAGCGAAAAACTTGAATTCTGGAACGGTAAAGCCTGGGTTCTCGCCGCTGTGGACGGGCTGGTCTGGCAGGCACAGGATAACACCGAGCACAACGCCGACTGGGAATACAAGTTACGCGTTACTGACCTCAGCAATAATGAAATTATCGAGCAAAAGCAGCAAGTTGTGCTTGAAGGACCGCCACCAGAGGAGGCTCTGCTGTCCAGTATGGGCAAAGACAGCGGGTTGGACTCACATAACCTGTTCACCAACGATGGGCGCTCAGGGCGCATCTACTGGGGAACTTTCGACGAAACAGACATCGGCGCACGGGTTGAAGTTACCACCGACGGTGGACTCACCTGGCACGAGGCGCTGATTGACGGCAACAAATGGCTATGGCAGGACAGCGCGGCGCACACTGCAGACTGGACGCTGCAGACGCGCGTCACAAATAAGTCAGGAAAGAGCACCGAAGGCGCCGTGCATCAGGTGCAACTAGATACCACGCAGCCTAATGCACCGGAGATGATTAATCGGGAAGGCAATTACCTGACTGTGAGTCTGAAAGACAGTAACGTGGTGGCAGGCGATAAGATAATCGTGCATATCAATAATAAGAATGCATTCTATACCTTAACCAATGCCGATATTTTGGCGGGTCAGGCCGTCATCACGCTGCCTGCTAACATCCCGCTGTCGGCAGAATATCGCGCCGCCTTTATGGATATACACGGCAACATATCGGACTATTACTCTCGTAAGGAATATATTGTTGATTTTGAAGATGCTCCGTTATTCCAGGGCGTAACCGCCGGAAAGACTTATGACATTGGCCTGGTTAGTCTTACATGGTCAGGTAATAGTAATTTTAATGGTATTGTTAATTGGGATTCACATGAGCTGCTTAATGATGGGCGTTCTGCGATGAAGATGGAACTCAATAACGGTTTTAAAAGCAATAAGGTTTCTTTCTTTATTGGGGGATTAAACCGAACCAGTATGGATCTGGAATTTTATGACGGCGCGACAAAAATCCACACTCACAGAATTACTAACACTAAGAGTGGTTCCCAAACTGTGACAATTACCTTGCCTGCTGGAAAAAAATTCACCAGCATAATTTTTCCTGGAGGCTCCTCCGATGAATATGAGGTGGACAATTTTAATTTCCACTCTTCGACAAATAAGATACTGCCAACCGAGACCGTTCAGAACATAGTAAAAGACGATCTCATTTCCGTGGGCGATAATTTGGACAACATCTTTGTGGTGCATAACGTCAGCGACCTGAGCAAAATCGAGATGCTTAACGGTAACGGTGGCATTGATACGCTGAAACTCGCAGGTGCGAATCAGACGCTGGATCTCACGAATTTCCTCAGCAAAATCCAGTCGATGGAGGTGATTGATATTACCGGCAGCGGCAATAACACCCTCAATCTGTCGCTGGGCGATATTCTGCAGCAGGGCAGCAAAGATCTGTTAAATATGTCCGGCAACGTGCAGATGGTGGTGAAAGGCAACGCCGGGGATAAGGTTAACCTCTCCGATCTGCTGCCGGATAATGGCGACGTTGGCGACTGGAGCAGCAGCGGCAATGTTACGGTCGGCGGCATAGTCTACACCGTCTGGCAGCACAGCGCGCTTGACGCTGAACTGCTGGTGCAGAGCGGCGTCACCACCAACGTCATTAATCATTAATCATGCCACGCGCGGTGGGAAACCTCCCGCTGCGCGTTCTAACTTTTCCTCCCCCGCCATTTCTTAAGTCCCAGCCGCAAAAATATTTTTGCCCGATACCAGACATGTCTGGACC
The DNA here is from genome assembly GCF_014193275.1 of Enterobacter sp. Sphag1F. Classification (NCBI taxonomy): domain Bacteria; kingdom Pseudomonadati; phylum Pseudomonadota; class Gammaproteobacteria; order Enterobacterales; family Enterobacteriaceae; genus Enterobacter; species Enterobacter sp. Sphag1F. The sequence continues at coordinate 1,105,217 of NZ_JACHZD010000002.1, forward strand.
GCGCTATTTCCTGTCCTCTTTAGGATAGCGACCATTACCTCTACTTAATGGTCAGGAAAAATGGATTTTAAAAAAAACCGCTATAACCCTTACGGCACGGAGCAGGACGAACTGCCCGTGGCGCAGACCTCCGTCGCCACTGCCGTTATGGCAGCAGCGCCCCCAGCCGTTCCGGAAGAGCGCTTCGACGCCGAACGCAGTCAGAAGATCGGCAGCGGCTCCCTGCTCGAGACCCAGGCCGGCCTGATTATCCAGAACCACAACAGCCGCCTCGAAATCGCCGAGTTCAACTGGTTTGGCTACAACTCTAAGACGCTGCAGGTCGGTGAAAAGAGCACCATCAACTTCACCCTCGGCGCCCAGGGCATGTCCGAATTCAGCTTCGACTATTTTGCCCTGCACAACCACACCACCGTGATGAACTTTTACGACGTTAACGGCACCCTGATTGGCTCCGAAAAGCTGCTCTACACCGGCTCCGTCACCGCCAAACAGTTCGTCATTAAAACCCTGAGCTTCACCGCCCCGTCCGGCACGCAGATTGTCCGCGCCGAGCTGGTCACCGGCGACGAGCCCGCCGTCGGCGACTACGGCTTCCACGTCGACAACGTCAGGTGGGCCGCCGCCGGCCTGCTGCCGGTGAACTTCACCTTTGACCGGATGCAGAAGGACACCGGCACCAGCGCCACCGACTTCATTACCAAAGACGGCTCCGCCGGGCGCCAGGTGGAAGGCACCCTGAGCCGCGCCCTCAGCGCGAACGAAACGCTGGAGTTCTGGGACGGCAGCAGGTGGGTGGCCGCCAGCGTGAACGGCATGCGCTGGCAGGCGCAGGACGGCACCGCGCACGCCGCCGACTGGGAGTACAGGCTGCGCGTGGTGGACGCCGCCGGCAACGCCACGCCGGAGCAGAGCCATCAGGTGGTGCTCGACGTCACGCCGCCGCCGGTGCAGGTTATCTTCGAGCGCATGAGCAGGGACGACGGAGTCGCGGACGACTGGCGCACCGCCGACGGCTCCGCTGGCCGCCTCGTCAGCGGCTCGCTCGACCGCACGCCCGACGCCGGTGACGTCGCCGAATACTCGTACGACGGCGGCAAAACCTGGCATACGCTCACCCTGAACGGGCTGGACTGGTCCTTCACCGACCCCGACAGCCACAACGCCGACTGGCAGTATCTGATACGCTTCACCGATATCGCCGGCAACGTCGCCGCCCCGGCGGTGCAGGACGTGGTCCTGCTGCCAGGCGATATCACCTTCACCTTCGACTTGATGGAGAAGGACACCGGCAGCAGCGACACGGATTTCATCACCAAAGACGGTTCCGCCGGGCGCCAGGTGGAAGGTACGATGAGCCGCACCCTCGCCGCCTCCGAAACCCTGCAGTTCTGGGACGGTTCAAAATGGGTAAATGCCATCGTCAGCGGCCTGACCTGGCAGGCGCCGGACAACACCGCGCATGCCGCCGACTGGGAATATAGGCTGCGCGTAGTGGATGCCGCCGGCAACACCACGCCGGAGCAGAGCCAGCAGGTGGTGCTCGACGTTATGCCGTCCGACGTGCAGATTATCTTTGAACGCATGAGTAAAGACGACGGCATTGCGGACGACTGGCAAACCACCGATGGCTCTTCTGGCCGCCTCGTTAGCGGAAAGCTTGACCGCGCGCTCAACCCCGGCGACCTCATTGAGTACTCGCTGGATGGCGGCACAACCTGGCATAAGCTCACCCTGAACGGCCTCAACTGGTCCTTCACCGACGGCGGTGCACATGCCGTAGACTGGCAGTATCAGGTGCGCATCACTGATATCGCCGGCAACGTCGCGGCTCCGGTCACTCAGGATGTGTTACTGCTGCCCGGCGCTATCAGCCTCACCTTTACCCGCATGGAAAAAGATACTGGAACCAGCGACAACGACTTCATCACCCGCGACGGCTCCGCCGGTCGTCAGGTGGAAGGCACGCTCAGTCGCCTGCTTAATCCGGGCGAAAAGCTGGAGTTCTGGGACGGTACTCAATGGGTAGTGGCCACCGTGAACGGTCTGACATGGCAGGCACAGGACAATATTGAGCACCACAGTCGCTGGGATTATTGGGTACGCGTTGTTGACGCTGCGGGCACAACGGTTCATGACCAACTGCAGAATGTATTGCTTGATACCACCGCGTCCGATGTGCAGATCCATTTTGAGCGCATGGAGAAAGATGACGGTATCGCTAACGACTGGCGTACCAGCGATGGCAGCGCAGGCCGAACCGTTTACGGAACTCTTAGCAAAGCGCTCAGTGCTGGTGACCTTATTGAATACTCCCTCGATGGCGGCATGACCTGGAAGGTACTGACCGTTAACGGTGTTAACTGGTCATTTGTTGACGATATTGAACATTCTGCCGATTGGGAATATCAAGTCCGTATCACGGACGTGGCGGGGAACATCTCATCGCCCCATAAGCAGCAGGCAACGCTTGAGTCCGTGCTGGCTGAAGTCACTATTGATGCCGTATCTAAGGACAGTGGTTTTGCGGCTCGTGACGCGGACTTCCTGACACGAGATGGCGCGGCTGGGCGACTGGTTCATGGTTCTATCAGTGAAGCGCTTAAACCTGGTGAAAAAGTGCAGGTGTCATTCGATGATGGTGTAACCTGGCATGACGCCCAACATGACGGCAAAAAATGGTTTGCGGTCGATAACGGCATTCACAACGCTGACTGGGTGATTAAAGCGCGAGTTGCCAATGCGAATAGTTTCGGTAAAGAACAGCAACAAACATTGCACTATCATAGGGTTAATGTTGATGCGCCTGAGATTACATGGGACGGAAAACAGCTTGCAGCAACACTGCCAGCCACGGCGGTAACGGGTGAAACTCTGCAATTTATGATTGATGGCAAATCAGTAGTGGTTAATTTATCTGCCGCAGATATTGCATCAGGAAAGGCCATTGTTGCTCTGGACTCATCTCAAGTGGGTAATCCAAAGGATATACGCGCTAGCTATATTGATATGGTAGGAAACAATTCAAACTGGAGAGTATTAAAGCCGGAATTAAAGAGTGAATATCTTGAAAGTTTCAATAAAAAAAGTGCCACTGCAATAAAAACAGGTGATGAATTTATTTTTGATGCATTTACCCTCAAAGCTCTTTCTGTTTCTAATGGCGAGTTTAAAAATCGGTTTGGTAACACGAACCAAGGTGGAATAGGTAAGCCACCGACCAGCATGGCACTTGAAATCGCTAATGGTGGCGGCGACACCTCATATAAAATCGATTTAAAGAATAATAAACCTGCAAACAGAATATCCTTCCTGGTGGGTGATCTAAATCTCCATGAAACTATCACGGCTACGTTTTACGATGCCGCAGGAAAGGTAGTGAGAACATTAACTCAGGCAGGTACGCAATCGGCTGACATCACAACCATTGCGTTTGAATTGCCCTATGGAGAAGTATTTTCATCACTCAAGTTTACGTTAAACTATTCACAATGGTCTTATGTATGGCTTGATGATGTTAAATTAAGTTATGTTGATTATATCCCTCAGAGCTATACGGAAGCACCTTTACATCTTCAAATAATCAATCAAAACACCCTTTATATGGGCAGCGACAGCGATGATGTATTCCAGCTCAGTGATGCCAGCTATTTTAACAGCAATGACTTTTTCCTGCGTGGTCAGGGCGGCATTGATACGCTGCAACTTACCGGTAAAAACATCAATCTGGATCTGACCGCATTAGCTGGAAAAATTCAGTCAACTGAGATCATTAATCTGACCGGAACCGGCAATAATACCCTATCCCTTTCTCTGGGTGATGTCCTGCAGCAGGGCAGCAAAGATCTGTTCAACTTGTCGGGCAACGTGCAGATGGTGGTGAAAGGCAACGCCGGGGATAAGGTTAACCTCTCCGATTTACTACCGGATAATGGCGACGTTGGCGACTGGAGCAGCAGCGGCAATGTTACTGTCGGCGGCGTGGTGTACGCCGTCTGGCAGCACAGCGCGATCGACGCTGAACTGCTGGTACAAAGTGGTGTAACGACAACCCTTATCAATCACTGATCATCCCTAAATGTAGCGAAGCTCTGTTTCGCTACATTATTATCATTTCTCATATCTTAAGCTTGCACCTTAAAAATATACCCACCGGCAATCAGACAGGTCTGTACGGCACATCTCCTCTCATTACTTAGGATAACGCTCATTACCTCTATCTAATGGTCAGGAAAAATGGATTTCAGAAAAAACCGCTCCAACGCTTACGGCACGGAACAGGATGAACTGCCTTATCAGCCCATAACCAGCCGCACAGCAACCCTTTCCGCCGCACCGGCTACGGCGGTCCCGGAAGAGCGCTTCGACGCCGAACGCAGTCAGAAGATCGGCAGCGGCTCCCTGCTCGAGACTCAGGCCGGCCTGATTATCCAGAACCACAACAGCCGCCTCGAAATCGCCGAGTTCAACTGGTTTGGCTACAACTCTAAGACGCTGCAGGTCGGTGAAAAGAGCACCATCAACTTCACCCTCGGCGCCCAGGGCATGTCCGAATTCAGCTTCGACTATTTTGCCCTGCACAACCACACCACCGTGATGAACTTTTACGACGTTAACGGCACCCTGATTGGCTCCGAAAAGCTGCTCTACACCGGCTCCGTCACCGCCAAACAGTTCGTCATTAAAACCCTGAGCTTCACCGCCCCGTCCGGCACGCAGATTGTCCGCGCCGAGCTGGTCACCGGCGACGAGCCCGCCGTCGGCGACTACGGCTTCCACGTCGACAACGTCAGGTGGGCCGCCGCCGGCCTGCTGCCGGTGAACTTCACCTTTGACCGGATGCAGAAGGACACCGGCACCAGCGCCACCGACTTCATTACCAAAGACGGCTCCGCCGGGCGCCAGGTGGAAGGCACCCTGAGCCGCGCCCTCAGCGCGAACGAAACGCTGGAGTTCTGGGACGGCAGCAGGTGGGTGGCCGCCAGCGTGAACGGCATGCGCTGGCAGGCGCAGGACGGCACCGCGCACGCCGCCGACTGGGAGTACAGGCTGCGCGTGGTGGACGCCGCCGGCAACGCCACGCCGGAGCAGAGCCATCAGGTGGTGCTCGACGTCACGCCGCCGCCGGTGCAGGTTATCTTCGAGCGCATGAGCAGGGACGACGGCGTCGCGGACGACTGGCGCACCGCCGACGGCTCCGCTGGCCGCCTCGTCAGCGGCTCGCTCGACCGCACGCCCGACGCCGGTGATGTCGCCGAATACTCCTACGACGGCGGCAAAACCTGGCATACGCTCACCCTGAACGGGCTGGACTGGTCCTTCACCGACCCCGACGACCACAGCGCCGACTGGCAGTACCTGATACGCTTCACCGATATCGCCGGTAACGTCGCCGCCCCGGCGGTGCAGGACGTGGTCCTGCTGCCGCTCGACATCACCCTCTCCTTTGACCGCATGGAAAAAGACACCGGCGCCAGCGACAGCGACTTCATCACCCGCGACGGCTCCGCCGGCCGCCGGGTCGAAGGCACGCTGAGCCGCGAGCTCAACGCCGGCGAAACCCTGCAGTTCTGGAACGGCACCGCGTGGGTAAATGCCACCGCAACCGGCCTTACCTGGCAGGCGCAGGACGACGCGGCGCACGGCGGCAGTTGGACCTACAGGCTGCGCGTGGTCGACGCCACCGGCAGCACGCTTGAGGACCAGCATCAGGACGTGCTGCTCACCCCGCCCTCACCGGTGCGGGTCACCTTCGATTACATGGAGAAGGATGACGGCATCGCCGGCGACTGGCGCACCAGCGACGGCTCCGCCGGACGCCTCGTCAGCGGAAAGCTTGACCGCGCGCTCAGCCCCGGCGACGTCGTCGAATACTCTCTCGACGGCGGCGTCAGCTGGCAGGTCGCCTCCCTGAACGGCCTCGGCTGGTCCTTCACCGACCCCGCCGCCCACGGCCAGGACTGGGTTTACCTCGTGCGCATCCACGACGTCGCCGGCAATATTGCCGCCCCGGTCAGCCAGACCGCCGTGCTGCTCCCGCCGCCGCCGGTCAGCCTCACCTTCGAGCGCATGGACAAAGACTCCGGCATCAGCGCCACCGACTTCATCACCAATGACGGCAGCGCCGGACGCCTTGTCGAAGGCACCCTCAGCCGCGCGCTCAGCGCGGGCGAGACGCTGGAGATGTGGGACGGCCAGCGCTGGGTCAGCGTCAGCGTCAGCGGCCTCAGCTGGAGCGCGCAGGACGACGCCGCCCACGCCGCCGACTGGCAGTACAAACTGCGCGTCCTCAACCCCGGCGGCGTCCCGTTCCACGAGCAGACGCAGGACGTGGTGCTCGACCTCGTGCTGCCGGACGCCGCCGCCCTCGCCGGGATGGGCAAAGACAGCGGGCTGGACGTGCAGAACCTCTACACCAGCGACGGCCGCGCCGGGCGCATTTACTGGGGCACCTTCGCCGCCGCGGAAACCGGCGCGCGCGTGGAGGTCACCACCGACGGCGGCCTCACCTGGCACGACGCCCTGACTGATGGCAACAGGTGGAGCTGGCAGGATAACGAAGACCACGGCGCAGACTGGACGGTACAGACGCGCATCACCGACCGCGCGGGCAACACCTACGAAGGCACGCCGCATCAGGTGCGCATGGACACCACGCCGCCTGATCATCCGGATTTGATTAACCGCGAAGGCGACAGGCTGACCGTCAGCCTGAAGAACAGCGGCGTGGTGGCCGGCGACAGGATTATCGTCCACATCGACGGCAAAAACGCCTTTTACACCCTGACCGCTGCCGATATCCAGGCGGGCCAGGCCGTCGTTACGCTGCCGGCCAACAGCCGCCTGTCGGCGGAGTACCGCGCCGCCTTCATGGACGCGCACGGCAACGTGTCGGACTACTTCTCCCGTACGCCGCTGATCTTCGATTTTGAAGATCAGAAGGCTTTTAATCATCCGGTCAAAAATAAAGCCTATGACTTTGGTTTGTTCAGCATTATTTGGTCTGGCTCATCGGCTAATCATGGAATTACTGGTCTTGCTAAAGAACAGGGCATGCAATATCCCACCAATACACTGGGTATAACCTGCGTGGGAGATCCTGTAACGTTGATGCTAAATCATGGTAAAAAAAGCAATAAAATGACCTTCGAGATTAAAGATTTAACGCTCGGGGATATTAGAGTTGAATTCTATGATGATGGAAAATTGGCCTATAACTACACTGCCTACATGCGCAATGGTAAATACCAATATCTGACAGTAGATCTGCCAGCAGGAAAAGAATTTACCTCCATAAAATTTATTCCGGCAACTTCAGGTGATGTTCTGGCTATTGATAACCTGAACTTCTGGGTTTATGACGATAAGATTGTGTCGACTGAAACAACTCAGACCGTGCTTAACGGCGACATTATTTCCGTGGGTGATAACCTGGATAATATCTTCATCGTTAATAAGGTCAGCGACCTGAGCAAAATTGAGATATTCAACGGCAACGGCGGCATCGATACGCTGAAGCTGGCAGGGGCGAATCAGACGCTGGATCTCACCTCTTTCCTCGGCAAGATTCAGTCAATGGAGGTGATCGATATTACCGGCAGCGGCAATAACACCCTCAACCTGTCGCTGGGCGATATTCTGCAACAGGGCGGCAAAGATCTGTTCAACATCTCAGGCAACGTGCAGATGGTGGTGAAAGGCAATGCCGGCGACAAAATAAACCTCTCAGACCTCCTGCCCGACAAAAGTGATGTTGGCGACTGGAGCAGCAGCGGCAACGTTACGGTCGGTGGTGTGACTTACGCCGTCTGGCAGCACAGCGCGCTCGATGCTGAACTGCTGGTGCAGAGCGGCGTAACGACCAATCTGCTCAATCACTAATCACGCCACTACGCGCAGCAGGAACCTCTTCTACTGCGCGTACTCTCTTTTACCCTCTTCGTCATTTCTTAAGTCTCCTGCACAAAAATATATTCTTCGGATAACAGACATGTCTGTACGGCGTATTTTTTTTGCCTGTTTAGGATACCGGCCATTATCTCAATTCAATGGTTAAGAAAATGGATTTCAAAAAGAATCGCTACAACCCTTACGGTACCGAGCAGGATGAACTGCCTCAGTCATCCAGCGATATCCCTGATCCGGCCGTTTCCGCCGCACCGGTAACCGGTGCTACGTTGCTGGCCTCTGCCTCGCCGCTCGGGGAAAGCTTTGATGAAGAGCGCGTACAAAAGGTAGCCATCGGCGCCCAGCTCGAAACCGAGACGGGTTTGATCATCCAGAATCACAACAGTCGCCTTGAAATCGCCGAGTTCAACTGGTTCGGTTACAACTCAAAAACTCTGCTGGTGGGTGAAAAAAGCACCATCAACTTCAGCCTTGGCTCTCAGGGCATGTCCGAATTTAGCTTTGATTACTTTGCCCTGCATAACCACAGTACGGTGATTAACTTTTACGATGCTGATGGCAACCTGATTGGCAGTGAAAAGCTTTTCTACACCGGCTCCGTCACCGCCAAACAATTTGATATCAAGACCCTCAGCTTCACCGCCCCCGCCGGCATGTTGATTGCCCGCGCAGAGCTCATCACTGGCGATGAGCCGGGTGTCGGTGACTACGGCTTCCACATCGATAACGTAAGCTGGACCTCCGCTGGTTTGATACCGGTTGGATTCACCTTTGATCGCATGGACAAAGACTCCGGCAGCAGCGGCAGCGACTTCATCACTAAAGATGGCTCTGAAGGACGCAGCGTGGAAGGTACGCTGAGCCGCGCCCTCGCCTCCTCCGAAACTCTGCAGTTCTGGGACGGCAGCAAGTGGGTCGACGCCACCGTTACCGGCATGAACTGGCAGGCGCAGGACGACACGCTGCACAGCGCAGACTGGGAGTACAAATTACGTGTCGTTGATACGGCAGGCAATGCCACGCCGGAGCAGAGTCATCAGGTGGTGCTGGATACCACGCCATCCGACGTGCTGGTTACCTTCGGGCATATGGATAAGGACGATGGTACCGATGCGCGTGACTGGGAAACCACCGACGGCAGCGCCGGACGCACGGTATATGGCTCTCTGAACAAAGCGCTGAGCGCTGGCGACATCATTGAATACTCACTCGACGGCGGTAAAACCTGGCTGGCGCTCAGCGTCGCTGCCGACAACAGCTGGAGCTTTAACGATAAAGCCGCTTACACCAGCGACTGGGAATATCAGGTGCGCATTACCGATATCGCCGGCAACGTTACCGTGCCGATCACACAGACGGTGACGCTGGCTGAAATTATGCCCGTCATTACTGAAATGTGGGACAACCACGGCGGTAACGATCTGGTCGCTAATAACGGTTATTCCGACGATCTCATGCCAACGTTGAAAGGCACCGGACAGCCCGGAGCCACGCTCTATGTTTATGCCTTTTACAGCAACGAAAGCAACAGCAAAAAAATAGGATCGGTGCTCGTCAAAGCAGACGGCACATGGGAGTGGACGCCATCAACAGCACTACAGCTGGGTGAAATTACCTTTGATATGGTGACAAAGACAGGACTGGCTTCGGATCCCGTTACGCTCAACCTGGTATCTGCCCCAACCGTCGATAAAGCCTTTGATAATGCCGGGCAGAATACCGACTGGCTGGCTAACGGCGATGCCACCGATGACAGCTCCCCGCGCCTGTACGGTAAAGCGCTGCCTGACAGCCTGGTTTATATCTACGACAACGGTTCACTGATTGACAGCGTTACCGCAGACGCCAGCGGAGCCTGGGAGTGGGAACACGCCACCGGCATGAGCGTCGGCAGGCACAGCATCACGGTGAAAATGGAGAAAGGCGCGTTCCAGAGCGACTTCTCGCAGCCGTGGGAATTTGAATACGTCAGCATGCAGCCGGTCAGCTTTACCCTTACCAGCATGCAGAAGGACACCGGCAGCAGCCAGACCGACTTCATTACCAACGATGGCTCAGCCAACCGCGAAGTCACCGGTACGCTCAGCCGCGCACTCTCCGCGTCAGAAACGCTGCAGTTCTGGAACGGCAGCGCCTGGGTCAACGCATCCGTTACCGGCATGAGCTGGAAAGCGCAGGACGCCACGACCCACAGCGCCGACTGGGAATACAAACTGCGCGTGGTCAACAGCCTCGGTGACGTATCGCCAGAGCAGGATTTTCAGGTGGTATTAGACACCACGCCATCTGACGTGCAGGTCACCTTCGATCACATGACCAAAGATGACGGTAGAGATACTCGAGACTGGAAAACCACCGACGGCAGCGCCGGGCGCACCGTACACGGCACGCTGAACAAAGCGCTGAGCGCGGGAGACATCGCAGAGTACTCACTCGATGGCGGTAAGACCTGGCTGACACTCAGCGTCGCCGCTGACAACAGCTGGAGCTTTAACGACGGCAGTGTGCACACTGGTGACTGGGAATATCAGGTGCGTATCACCGATATTGCCGGCAACGTGACTACTCCGGCGAAACAGGCGGTGACGTTAGAATATGTTGTCCCGACAATAACCGAGGTATGGGATAACGTTGGTGGTAACGATTTAGTGCCTGATAACGGTTATTCCGATGACCTTACGCCAACACTAAAAGGCATCGCTCATCCGGGCCAGCTGTTACATGTTTATGCTGTTTATAATGGCAGTCCTATAGACAGCATTGGTTCGGTTATTGTTAATGCCGACGGGACGTGGGAATTTACGCCTGTAACACCGTTACCACTGGGGGAAGTCTCTTTTGACCTCGTCAGCCTGGACCCAATTTTAATTTCAGCACCGGTCACCATCACTCTGGTCAGTGGCCCAACCGTTGATAAAGCCTTTGATGATGTCGGCCAGAACAAAGACTGGCTGGCTAACGGCGATGCCACCGATGACAGCTCCCCGCGCCTGTACGGTAAAGCGCTGCCCGACAGCCTGGTTTATATCTACGACAACGGTTCACTGATTGACAGCGTTACCGCAGACGCCAGCGGAGCCTGGGAGTGGGAACACGCCACCGGCATGAGCGTCGGCAGGCACAGCATCACGGTGAAAATGGAGAAAGGCGCGTTCCAGAGCGACTTCTCGCAGCCGTGGGAATTTGAATACGTCAGCATGCAGCCGGTCAGCTTTACCCTTACCAGCATGCAGAAGGACACCGGCAGCAGCCAGACCGACTTCATCACCAACGATGGTTCAGCCAATCGCGAAGTCACCGGTACGCTCAGCCGCGCGCTCTCCGCGTCAGAAACGCTGCAGTTCTGGAACGGCAGCGCCTGGGTCAACGCATCCGTTACCGGCATGAGCTGGAAAGCGCAGGACGCCACGGCCCACAGCGCCGACTGGGAATACAAACTGCGCGTGGTCAACAGCCTCGGTGACGTATCGCCAGAGCAGGATTTTCAGGTGGTATTAGACACCACGCCATCTGACGTGCAGGTCACCTTCGATCACATGACCAAAGATGACGGCAGCGACACACGTGACTGGGAAACCACCGACGGCAGCGCCGGGCGCACCGTGCACGGCACGCTGAGCAAAGCGCTCAGTGCAGATGACATCATTGAATACTCACTCGACGGCGGTAAAACCTGGCAGACACTCAGCGTTGCGGATGATAACAGCTGGAGCTTCACCGACGGCAGTGCGCACACTGTTGACTGGGAATATCAGGTGCGCATCACCGATATTGCCGGCAACGTAACCGTGCCGGTTAAGCAGGCGGTCACCCTGACTGAAATTGCGCCCGTCATCACTGAGGTCTGGGACGATGTCGGCAACAGCCGCGTGGTACCACATGAAGGTTACACCGATGACTTTACGCCACGCCTGGTCGGCACCGGCCACCCGAATTCGCAGCTTGAAATCTGGGCAAAATATGGCAGTGACAAGCTGATTAAAGTGGGCACTGTCGATGTGAAAGCAGACGGCACCTGGACCTGGACGCAGCCCACACCGGTGACGAGTGAAACTGTACGCTATGCGGCAATCTCACCGTCAGGCATCTATTCCGATCTGTATGACATCACGCTGGTTAAACCGCCGACCATCGAAAAAGCCTACGATGATGCTGGTCAGAACAAAGACTGGCTGGCTAACGGCGATGCCACCGATGACAGCACCCCGCGCCTGTACGGTAAAGCGCTGCCCGACAGCCTGGTTTATATCTACGACAACGGTTCACTGATTGCCAGCGTTACCACAGACGCCAGCGGAGCCTGGGAGTGGGAACACGCCACCGGCATGAGCGTCGGCAGGCACAGCATCACGGTGAAAATGGAGAAAGGCGCGTTCCAGAGCGACTTCTCGCAGCCGTGGGAATTTGAATACGTCAGCATGCAGCCGGTCAGCTTTACCCTTACCAGCATGCAGAAGGACACCGGCAGCAGCCAGACCGACTTCATCACCAACGATGGTTCAGCCAACCGCGAAGTCACCGGCACGCTCAGCCGCGCGCTCTCCGCGTCAGAAACGCTGCAGTTCTGGAATGGCAGCGCCTGGGTCAACGCATCCGTTACCGGCATGAGCTGGAAAGCGCAGGACGCCACGGCCCACAGCGCCGACTGGGAATACAAACTGCGCGTGGTCAACAGCCTCGGTGACGTATCGCCAGAGCAGGATTTCCAGGTCGTTCTGGACACCACGCCTTCAGCTGTTCAGGCGTTCTTTGTTGAGATGAGTAAAGACAATGGCACAACTGGCGACTGGCAGACATCCGATGGCAGCGCCGGACGCAGCGTATCAGGCATCTTTGACAAAAAACTCGACACCGGTGATATCGCCGAGTACTCGCTCGATGGCGGTAAGACCTGGCACCCGCTGACGGTAAACAATCTCTTCTGGAGCTTTACCGATAACAACGCGCATACCACCAACTGGGAATATCAGGTGCGCATCACCGATATCGCGGGGAATACCACCACGCCGGTTAAACAAAGCGTGATACTTGGCGACGCAGCTCCAGCTATTACTGAAGTTTGGGATGACGTAGGTGGCAGTAATGTCGTGCTGCAGAATGGTTATTCGGATGACCTTACCCCAAGGCTCAAAGGTACGGGTACACCGGGGGATAAGATTTTTATATTCCTGCTGGATAAAAGTGGAACGGGAACCGGGCATATATTTGCCAAACCTTATCCTGTTGTGGACAGCAAAGGTAACTGGGAATGGACATCACCCACGCCATGGCCGCTGGGTAAAACGGAAGTAATCGCAATAAGTCAGAAATCAGGCGCTGAATCAGCGATTTACACTTTCAATCTCGTTGAAGGCCCAACCATTGAAAAAGCCTTTGATGACGCCGGGCAAACCTCAGAATGGCTGACTAACGGCGCAACCACCGATGACAGCGCGCCACGTTTGTATGGCAAAGCGCTAGCGGGCAGCCTTGTCTATATCTACGACAACGGCAAGCTGATAAGCAGCGTCACAGCGGATACCAATGGAGCCTGGGAGTGGGAACATGCCACAGGCATGAGCGTCGGCAAGCACAGCATCACGGTGAAAATGGAGAAAGACGCCTTCCAGAGCGACTTCTCCCCTCCGTGGGACTTTGAGTACATCAACATTCAGCCGATCACCTTCACGCTCACGAGCATGGAGAAAGATACCGGTATCAGTCAGACCGACCTGATAACCAATGATGGCTCAGCCAACCGTGAAGTTGTAGGCAAGATCAGCCGCAAACTCGTCGCTGGTGAAACGCTGCAGTTCTGGAATGGCAGCGCCTGGATTAATGCCACTGTCACCGGTAAGAACTGGAAAGCACAGGATGCGACCGCGCACACAGCCGACTGGATCTATAAATTGCGCGTTGTTGATGCTGATGGGAATTTCTCGCCGGAGAAAGAGTTCCAGGTCATTTATGACATCACGCCTTCAGATAACAATCCAAAATTTGAATATATGGAGAAAGATGATGGCGTGGGAGCTCGAGACTGGATAACCAGCGATGGCAGTAAAAATCGCCTGGTTCACGGTTCACTCGCTAAGCCACACAGCACAGGTGATAGGGTTGAATACTCGCTTGATGGCGGGAAAACCTGGAAGGAAGCCACGCTATATGGCTCGGCGGCATGGCGGTTCACCGATGATAAAGTACACACCAGCAACTGGGAATATCAGGTGCGCACTGTTGATGTCGCCGGGAATGTTTCAGTGCCAGTGAAGCAAACTGTGACACTCGAAATTAAAGCAAGCTTCGAAGTTTGGGATTACGTGGGTGGCAGCGATAAAGTGCCAGAGAACGGATATTCTGATGACCAGCAGCCGACGATCAAAGGTACCGCAACGCCCAACAAAAAAATCGACGTATATATCGTGGATAAAAACTCGAGAGCGTTAGACCAAGGTACTGTAATCGTGTCCAGTGATGGCCAATGGGAATGGAAGCCTACTGTGATCATTCCGCCTGGTGATGTATTTGTTGCTATTCACGGAATATCTCCAGAGGTTTATTACCCCATAACCATCGTTGCGCCACCGACCATTGAGAAAGCCTTCGATGATGTCAAAAATGTCGCACTTCCTTCAGGTGCCACTAGCGCAGACTGGAGTCCCGAATTTGCAGGTAAAGCACACCCTAAAAGTGTGGTTTACATCTATGATGGCGCCACTCGTATCGATAGTGTTAAAGCTGACGCCAAAGGTGATTGGGAATGGGAATATGCGGGTGGCCTGAGTGTCGGCTTACATAAAATCAATGTGAAAATGGGAGTGGGAACCTTCCTGAGTTCCTCGTCTGCTGACTGGGAATTTATCTATGCCAATAACGTTACCATCAAGCTTTCGCAAATGGATAAGGATACGGGTACCAGCCAAACCGACTTCATTACCAATGATGGAACCGCAGGACGTAATGTAACGGGCACGCTCAGTAAAGCACTGGGCGCAGGTGAAACTCTGAACTTCTGGAACGGCGTTTCCTGGTCTAAAGCCACTGTCACCGGTACAACATGGACGGCAAGGGATAATGCTGCGCACTCAGGTAACTGGCAATATAAGCTTCAGGTCGCTGACAGCAAAAATAATGTTCTCGCTGAGCAGAGTAAAAATGTGGTGTTGGATAAATCTACTACCGCACCCGCCATAGAAACGGCATCTGTCACCTGGGATAATTGGGGTGGTTACGTAGGCCATTACGGTAAAACCAAAGATCGTACGCCAACCCTTGAAGGCCATGTTGAAAAAGGGGCCACGGTAACCATTCAATATGGCATTGATAATGGTGCCTGGTTAGGAACAGCGACCGTGCAGGCCGATACCATTAATGGGAGTTGGTTCTGGACACCGGCGACGCCTTTATATGATGAAGCCTGGGACTTCCGCATTCAGTACACCGATCAAGCCGGTAATACCAGCGCGTGGTCACCCCAATTCACCATCGTTATTGATAACAAGTCGACCTTCTCCGTCAACGACATTGCTGTAAATGCCGAATGGGATGGAAGTGGCATACATGGCGTAACGTTGGATGATAATGCTCCGCTGGCGATTAACACGCTGAACATAACTGGCAGCAATCAATCACTTGATCTGTCAGCACTGCAAAAAAGTTTATCTACCCTCAACACCATTGATCTCAGTGGCGACGGTGATAATCAGCTAACACTCAGTGCCGAAGATGTACTGGCTCTGGGACAGCATGCCCTGTTCATTGATGATGATAAGAAGCAGATTCAGGTGAAGGGTAACGAAGGTGATAGCGCGATTTTGGCCCGTCAGCTGGAAAACTTTGATGCTAACGAATGGGTAGTGGCCAAGGGCACTATTACCTCTTCAGGCGTTGAGTATCACGTGTGGCACAATCAAAACTCAGATGTTGAAATTTTGATTCAGGCCGGATTGAAAACGGAACTCATGTAATGTGCGGGTCGCCATAAATGGCGACCCTACAAAGGATTGGCGCGTTTTTCGTAGGGTGCGCATTTATGCGCACCCTGCAGAATCACCAGCAATTTTCATCGCTAATCGGCAAAACTCAATAATAACGACCAATATTGATTTGGACCTCTAAGCGTCTGGATTGCCCTGAATTGTTATCCTGTTTATAGTGACGACAACACAAGGTGACTCCGCAACGACATTCGCGCTTAAGGCCATAAACAATGACGCAGCACAACCTGATCCCCGAGAGCAAATTACCGGCGCTCGGTACCACCATTTTTACGCAAATGAGCGCACTCGCGCAGCAATACAACGCCATCAATCTCTCGCAAGGTTTCCCCGATTTCGACGGCCCACGCTACCTGCAACAACGTCTGGCCTTCCACGTCAGCCAGGGCGCCAATCAATACGCTCCAATGATAGGAACATTGCCACTGCGTGAAGCGATTGTTGAGAAAACCGCTGCGCTTTACGACCACACGCCTGACGTTAACAGCGATATCACCATCACCGCAGGCGCGACCGAAGCGCTCTACGCCGCAATTACCGCATTGGTGCGTGCCGGAGATGAAGTGATCTGCTTCGACCCAAGCTACGACAGCTACGCGCCTGCCGTGCAGCTGGCGGGCGGCGTGTTAAAGCGCATCGCCTTGCAGCCGCCAGGTTTCCGCGTTGACTGGCACGAATTCCGTGGCCTGCTGAGCAGCAAAACCCGCTTAGTGATTCTGAACACACCACACAATCCTTCCGCTACCGTGTGGCACAAAAGCGATTACGCCGAGCTGTGGCAGGCAATTGCAGAGCAGGAAATCTATGTGCTGAGCGATGAAGTGTATGAGCACATCTGTTTCGCCGAAGCGGGCCACGCCAGCGTATTGGCGCATGCTGAACTGCGTCAACGTTCGATTGCGGTATCGTCATTTGGCAAGACTTTCCACATGACCGGCTGGAAAGTGGGTTACTGCATCGCACCGGCGGCGATCAGTGCTGAAATCCGCAAAGTGCATCAGTATCTGACTTTCTCGGTGAACACACCGGCGCAACTGGCGATTGCTGATATGCTGCGCCAGGAGCCAGAACACTATCGTGAACTGCCAGAGTTCTACCGCGCGCGCCGCGATCGCTTTCTTCAGAAGCTCTCCGCCAGCCGTTTCAAAGTGCTGCCGTGTGAAGGCACTTATTTCCTGCTGGTCGATTACAGCGCGATCTCCGATCTGGATGACGTGAGCTTCTGCCAGATGCTGACCAAAGAAGTTGGTGTCGCGGCGATTCCGCTGTCGGTGTTCTGTGCCGCCCCCTTCCCGCACAAGCTGATTCGCCTGTGCTTTGCCAAACAGGAAGCGACGCTCGACGCCGCTGCGGAGCGCTTATGTCAGCTTTAAAAATTACCGTTCTGCAGGAAACCCTGAGCTGGATGGATGGCGCAGCCAACCTGCGTCACTTCGATGGCGTGCTGAAAGGCATTGAAGGCCGCGACATCATTCTGCTGCCGGAGATGTTCACCACCGGTTTTGCTATGGAAGCCGCCGAAAGTTCGCTGCCGCAGGATCAAGTCGTCGCCTGGCTGCACGCGCACGCACAAACCAGCAACGCGCTAGTCGGCGGCAGTGCGGCGATCCAGACGGAAAAAGGCGCGGTAAACCGCTTCTTGCTGGTCGAACCGAACGGCACGCTGCATCAGTACGACAAGCGTCATCTGTTCCGCATGGCCAATGAACATCAGCATTATGTGGCGGGCGAAACGCGTGAAGTGTTTGAGTGGCGCGGCTGGCGTATTCTGCCGCAAATTTGCTACGACCTTCGCTTCCCGGTGTTTTCCCGCAATCACAATGATTATGATTTGGCGCTGTATGTCGCTAACTGGCCGGCACCGCGCGCCTTGCACTGGCAGTCGCTGCTGCTAGCCCGTGCCATTGAAAATCAGGCTTATGTTGCGGGTTGTAACCGCGTCGGCAGCGATGGTAATCAGCATCAATACAGTGGGGATAGCCGGATCATTTCGCCACAGGGTGAGATTCTGGCGGCTGGCGAGCCGTTTGCGCGCGCGCGTTTGGATGCGGAGTTGTTACTCGAAGAGTTGCAAGCCTACCGTGAACGTTTTCCGGCATGGCGCGACGCAGATAACTTTACCTTATAAAACAACGCAGGGAGAGGTTCCCTGCGTTTCAATGCACTATCCCAGCAAATTCAACGCCATTTTCGCGATGCCATTGCCTTGATTTAACATTGCCTGGCTGCTTTGCATCAGCATGTTCATGCGTGTCATTTTCGTCACTTCCATGGCGTAATCTGCATCGACAATGGTACCGATATTAATATCGGTATTGTCGCGCATATTGCTCAGGTTAGCGTCGGTGTACTGCAAACGGTTGATGTTAGAACCGAATTCACTGCGTACTGACTGCACTTTTTCCAACGCTTCACTGACAAGATCAATGTTGTCGTTCGCCGTTGTCGCATCTTCCAGCGCACCTGGGTTACCCGGAACGGTCACCAGGTTTAACATCGCATCCACAGAACCCTGCAGCTTGCTATCCAGGTTTACTTTCAGCACTTCATCACTTGAGCTACCAATCTGGAATTGCACGGTAGAAGTGAACTTGCCTTTTACTTCCGGCGGGATCACGCTCTGCAATAACGGCTCAGATCCGTAACGAGTATTACGCATAATGCTATCCATTTCGCTGAACAACGCGTCGTACTCTGACTGCATCGCACTACGATCTTCAGCGCTGAAACTGTCATCGGCTGCCTGAGTAGAGAGCTCCTTCATGCGCTGCAGCACGTTGGTCACCTCTTCCAGCGCGCCTTCACCCAGCGACATCATCGCACTCGAACGTGCGATATTGTGCTTCGCCACGGTCATGCCATTGGATTGTGACTGCAAGCGGGTGGCGATTTGCAGACCTGCCGCATCATCAGCCGCACTGTTAATACGTTTGCCGGTTCCCAAACGCTGCATGGCAACGCTCAGCGCATCAGTGGCTTTGCCCAGCGATTGGGTTGAAGTCATGCTTATAGCATTGGTATACATCGATATTTTCATAATTATTTATCCTACTGTTGTTGCTCCGTTGTGGGCCTTTTGCGCACCTACTTAAGAGCGTCACAGGAGTGAGCGTATTTTAGTGTTCGAATCCTTTAAGAACCGGTTTGAGTCAGGTCTTACGATTTTCGCCCGATCAGGCAGCATTATTACGCTGTTTTTTCAGCGTAAAACTTTAATAATCTCGACATTAAGTGAAAAAACAGCAAAAAATAAGGCAGCCACTTTCGGCTGCCTTGCTTTGAAGTTTAATAGCTTCTGCTGGTGATTACAGCTCGAAGCGATCCAGATTCATCACTTTGGTCCATGCGGCGACGAAGTCGGTCACGAACTTCTGCTTCGCATCGCTGCTGGCGTATACCTCGGCCAGCGCGCGCAGAATAGCGTTCGATCCAAACACTAAGTCGGCACGTGTGGCGCTAAACTTAACTTCACCGTTTAGACGATCGCGGCCTTCAAACAGCTCTTCGCTTTCGTCGGTGGCTTTCCACGCGGTGCGCATGTCGAGCAGATTGACGAAGAAGTCATTGCTCAGCACGCCAACGCGATCGGTGAACACGCCGTGTTGGCCGCCGTCGAAGTTGGTGCCGAGAACACGCAGACCACCAATCAGCACCGTCAATTCTGGCGCGCTCAGCGTCAGCTGCTGCGCTTTATCTAACAGCAGCGTTTCGGTTGAAGAACCTTTCGGGCTGCGACGATAGTTGCGGAAACCATCGGCCAGCGGCTGCAGGAAGTTGAACGACTCAACGTCGGTTTGATCCTGACGCGCATCAACACGGCCCGGCGTAAACGGCACTTGCGTTGCCACGCCAGCGGCTGAAGCGGCCAGTTCGATACCCACGCTACCTGCCAGCACAATCACATCGGCCAGCGACGCTTTGCCGGATTCCTGCTGAATCTTCTGCAAGGTTGGCAGCACATCATTGATTACACTAGCATTCACCGCCCAATCTCTCTGCGGCGCTAACGCCAGACGTGCACCGTTGGCGCCGCCACGTTTGTCACCGCCACGGAAGGTTGAGGCCGAAGCCCAGGCTACTGAAACCAGCTGACTAACGCTCAGGCCTGAAGCAGCAATGCGCGCTTTGATCTCGCTAATATCAGCGGGCGTTGGCTGATGAATCGCCTGCGGTAACGGATCCTGCCACAGCAGATCTTCCTTCGGCACTTCCGGACCGATGTAACGCGCTTTTGGTCCCATATCGCGGTGCGTCAGTTTGAACCACGCGCGGGCAAAGGCTTCATTGAACGCCTGCGGATCGTTGAGGAAGCGGCGCGAAATCTTGCCAAACTCTTCGTCAAAACGCAGCGTCAGATCGGTTACCAGCATGGTCGGTTTACGTTTTTTCTCCGGATCAAACGGATCCGGGATAATCGCTTCCGCATCAACCGCTTCGAACTGGATTGCGCCCGCTGGGCTGTGCGTCTGTACCCATTCGTATTTGAACAGGTTCTCAAAGAAGTAGTTGCTCCACTGCGTTGGAGTTTGCGTCCACACCACTTCCAGACCTGAAGTGATGGCATCTTTACCTACGCCGCTGCCGTAGCTGCTGGTCCAGCCGAGGCCCTGCGCTTCAATCGGTGACTCTTCAGGATCAACGCCAACGTGGCTGGCTTCTGCCGCGCCGTGAGTTTTACCCAAGGTATGACCACCAGCAATCAGCGCCACGATCTCTTCGTCGTTCATGCCCATGTTACCGAAGGTGGCACGAATCGCCGGCGCCGCTGATTTCGGATCGCCGCTGGCTTCCGGACCTTCGGGGTTAACGTAAATAAGGCCCATTTCGGTGGCGCCCAACGGTGCATTGGCAAGCGCTTCTGGATGGCGATGCGCCAGCCATTCGGTCTCGTGGCCCCAATCCACATCCATATCCGGTTCCCACACGTCTTCACGACCGGCACCAAAGCCGAAGGTGCGGAAGCCCGCGTTTTCCAGCGAGACGTTGCCCGCCAGAATGTAGAGATCGGCCCAGGAAATTTTCTGACCGTACTTCTGCTTCACCGGCCACAGCAGGCGACGCGCTTTATCGAGGCTGACGTTATCCGGCCACGAGTTCAGCGGCGCAAAACGCTGCTGACCACGACCAGAACCGCCGCGACCATCGATGGTGCGATAGGTACCCGCGCTGTGCCACGCCATGCGAATGAACAGCCCAATATAGCTGCCCCAGTCGGCTGGCCACCAGGATTGCGAATCGGTGAGAAGTGCGCGGATATCGGCTTTTAATGCGGAGTAATCCAGCTTGCTGAATTCGTCGCGGTAGTTGAAGTTGTCACTGAGCGGGTTGGAACGGTTGGAGTGCTGGTTTAACAGGTCGACGCGTAACATATTGGGCCACCAGTCGCGGTTAGATGTCCCGCCACCAGCGCCACGCGCCAGAACACTTTTCTCTTCAGACGCCCCGTGATGAAAGGGGCATTTACCTGCGGCTGCTGCATTATCGTTATTGTCGTGCGTGCTCATGTTTATCGGCTCCATTGGCTTCACATTGCTTTCTTATATGCGACTAAGATTAGCTGCACTTTAGCCAAGAATATATTTGGATGAACCGAAGGTTTTGATAGTTACTGGCTTTCAAGCGCAGCGCGTGATGCGCTTCGCAAAAACAGGTCGCCTTGAATGGCGACCCTACAATCAGCTGCCGCGATAGGTCGACCACGACCACGGCGAGATAAGAAACGGCAGATGATAATGGCTGCCTGTGGCACCAATCACGAAATCGATCTGCGCGCTTACATAAAGCGCATCGCGCCCTTCGGCAGCAAAGTAGTCGCCGATCTCCGCCGTCAAACGATAATGACCCGGTGCCAGCGGTTCGGGCGTCAGATCTTTGATGCGTCCGTCGCTGTCGGTTTTGCCTTCCACCAGCGGCAGCCAGCCCTCCGGGCTATTTTGCTCGAGCGAAACCGCCACGCCGATCGCCGGTTTGCCCAGCGCGGTATCGAGAATATGCGTCGTAATGGTGCTCATGTGATGCTCTCCTTTAGCCGCAACAGGGTAATTTCTCGCAGCTGCGCCAGCGCTTCACGCTGTTCACTCGCTGCATCGTTGTTAAGCCGACGCTGCAATTCCGCCAGCATCTCTTCGCCGCTGCGCCCTTTGGCGCGAATCAGAAACACCCGGCCAAACCGCTGCTCATAGGTTTGATTGCCCGCCAGCATCGCCAGCTGCAGCGCGCCGTCCGCCTGCTGCATCGCCGACTGCTCACTGCGCGACAGCGTAGCTTCTTTGTCCGCGCCCGCCACTTTGTCGCCAATGCGCGGATGCGCACTCAGCGCCTGCTCAAGATCAGCGGCTTGCCACCGCTGCGCCAGGCGATCGGCTTCAGCCTGTAATGCCGTAACGTCGGCATAAGGCCGCGCCGCCACCAGCGCCTGTTGCCAGCCGGGAATCGCCACGCAGTGGGCAATCGCCACCTGCGCGGCTTCGGGTGATAACTGATTAAAGCTGACCAAATCCATCTTTATTCCTTAGCGCGTGCAATATCGCAAACCGCTTGTAGATATGCCTGCACGCCCAGCGCCACATCATCCGTTTGTACCGATTCCGCCGGATGATGGCTGATGCCGCGATGGTTGCGCACAAATAGCATGCCAACCGGCCAGCGCTCGGCGATGGCAATTGCATCGTGTCCCGCGCCGCTTGGCAGCGACAGGCTGCGCCCTTGCACGGTTTCTACCGCGTGGCTCAGCGCCTGCTGCAAGCGCGCATCACAGGCGGTGGCGGCAATCTGGTAATACACGTTTGAGCTGAAGGTTAAGCCGCGACGCAGCGCAATCGCCTGCGCCTGCGTCAGCAGCGTGGAGAGCAAACGCTCCAGCGGCTCATCCTGCGGACCGCGCACGTCGAGCGACAGCTGCACTTCGCCGGGGATCACGTTGACCGCGCCCGGCAAGCAGCTCAGCGTGCCGACGGTCGCCACCAGCTGCGGATCATGCTCCTGCGTGGTGTGTTCAATAAACACCATCCATTCGGCGGCAGCGGCCAGCGCATCTTTGCGATGCGTCATCGGCACGGTGCCCGCATGGCCGGCTTCACCGATAAAACTGCAATTTAGACGACGCGCCCCGTTGATCGCCGTCACCACGCCCAACGCCAAATCTTCCTGTTCAAGGCACGGACCTTGCTCGATATGCAGTTCCAGATAGGCGGCGATCTCATTGACATCACGCGCCGCATCGAG
Source organism: Enterobacter sp. Sphag1F (assembly GCF_014193275.1). Taxonomy (NCBI): domain Bacteria; kingdom Pseudomonadati; phylum Pseudomonadota; class Gammaproteobacteria; order Enterobacterales; family Enterobacteriaceae; genus Enterobacter; species Enterobacter sp. Sphag1F. Next base: position 1,128,325 of record NZ_JACHZD010000002.1, read on the forward strand.
AATTTTCGCCGCATCGAAGCCGACATCCTGCATCGCTTCTGCCACGGTGATGCCGTTGCCATCAGGATGCGTCACCCAGCTTTCCGGCCAGCTGCCGGTCATGCCACGGCTGCCGAGCAGCGTAATGCCGAAGCGCGTGCCCTCTTCGTCGCCGAAGCCGACAATCTCAATCGCCAGCGGTAAACGCTGCTGCCGATCGTGCAACCACTGCACGGTTTCGATAGCGCTTAACACGCCGAGCATACCGTCGTAGCGACCGGCGTTGCGCACCGTATCCAGATGCGAACCGAGCAGCAGCGCCTGCGCGCCCGGCTGCGCCGCTTCGTAGCGACCGCAAATGTTGCCCACCGCATCCTGCCACGTCGTCATGCCCGCGGCCTGCATCCAATCGCCGACGCGTGCATTGGCGCGCAGCTGTTCCGGCGACAGATAAACGCGCGTCAGGCCATCTTCGCTTTCACTGATCTCAGCCAGCGCATCACAGCGCGCCATGACGCGAGCGGCGGCGATCTGCGCCTCGCTGGCGGTCATCAGGCTTTTATTCATGCGCGGCTCCCGTAAAGATCCCACGCCGCCTGCATCGCTGCGCCTTGCGTGGTGCGGAAACCCACATGATTCAGCACCGCTTCCAGCGCGCTTAAGGTCATCATCACGCAATCTTTACGCGCGTTGTAACCCATGGTTCCGATGCGCCACACTTTGCCGTGCAGCGGACCAAACGAAGTACCGATCTCGATACCGAAATCTTCCAGCACCAGCTTGCGCACCTGATCGCCATTCACGCCCTGCGGGATCACCACGCCGAGCACGTTATTCATTTTGTGTTGCAGATCGCCGAAGGTTTCGAGGCCCATGCCCTGAATGCCTTTCAGCAGCGCATCGCCGTGCAGCTTGTGGCGCGCAATACCGTTATCCAATCCCTCTTGCATCATCAGACGCGCACATTCACGCGCACCGAACAGCGCGGTGGTGGCTTCGGTGTGGTGATTAAGGCGCTCCGGGCCCCAGTAATCCATGATCATGCCGAGATCGAAATAATTGGAGTAGATCATCTCGTCATCGCCGTCCTGATGATCGGCGGTTCGGATGCCCTCTTCCACGCATTTACGTTTGCGGATTACTGCTTCCATCTGCGGGCTCAACGTGATTGGCGACGTACCGGACGGTCCGCCGAGGCACTTCTGCATGCCAGCCGATACCGCATCCAGGCCCCACGCATCGGTTTCCAGCGCATTGCCGCCGAGCGATGCGGTGGCATCGGTGTAGAACAGCACGCCATATTTCTGGCAAATCGCGCCCAGCTCTTCCAGCGGCTGCAGCATGGTGGTGGACGTATCGCCCTGCACCGTCAACAGCAGGCGCGGCTGCACTTTTTTGATCGCATCTTCGATCTGATCCGGCGTAAACACTTCGCCCCACGGCACTTCGATGGTGTGCACTTCCGCGCGGCAGCGGCGGGCAATTTCACACAGCAGATGACCGAAACGGCCAAACACCGGCACCAGCACTTTGTCGCCCGGACGGATCGCCGACAGTAGAATCGCTTCGATACCGGCGCGTGAGGTGCCGTCGATCAGCATCGTCCAGCGGTTTTCAGTGCGGAATACGCCACGGTACAGCGCCATCACTTCGTTCATGTAGTGCGTCATCGCCGGATCGTACTGGCCAATCAGCTGACTCGACATGGCGCGCAGCACGCGCGGATCGGCGTTGATCGGGCCCGGTCCCATCAGCAGACGCTGTGGCGGATTGATTTGCGAAAATTGGCTGATATCCATGTTGTATTCCTTAAAGAAAACTTAGAGGCGGACCGTGGAGATAAATTGCTTCAGCTCCGCCGTTTGCGGATTGGCGAACAGCGTTTTACTGTCGCCCTGCTCCCAGACGCGCCCCTGATGCATAAAGACCACGCGATCGCCCACATCGCGGGCGAAGTTCATTTCATGGGTGACGAGAATCAGCGTCATGCCTTCGGCGGCCAGCTGCTCCAGCACTTTCAGCACTTCGCCGACCAGCTCGGGATCGAGCGCGGAGGTGATCTCATCACAGAGTAAAACTTTGGGCTGCATCGCCAGCGCACGGGCGATCGCCACGCGCTGCTGCTGACCGCCTGACAAATTGGCCGGATAGTAATTGATGCGCTCACCGAGGCCGACTTTCTCCAGCATCTGCGTTGCCAGCTCGCGGCATTCAGCTTCGCTTTTCTTCAGCACGCGGCGCGGCGCCAGCATCACGTTTTCCAGCGCCGTCATGTGCGGGAACAGGTTGAAGTTCTGGAACACCATGCCGACCGAGCGGCTGATTTCACGCGCCTGCGATTCGCGGTCGGTAATGGTCATGCCGCCGAGTTTGATGCTGCCTTCCTGATAGCCTTCCAGCCCGTTCATGCAGCGCAGCAAGGTACTTTTGCCCGATCCGCTGCGGCCGATAATCGAGATCACTTCGCCGTGATCGACATCGAGATCCACACCTTTCAAGACGTGGTTGTCGCCGTAGTACTTCTGTACCTGATTAATGGTGATGAGCGGCATTGAATTTTTTCTCCAGGTACTGGCTGTAACGCGACAGCGGATAACACATCAGGAAGTAACCGAGCGCCACCAGGCCAAACACCTTGAACGGCTCATACGTCACGTTATTCAAAATGGTGCCGGCTTTGGTCAGCTCGACGAAACCGATAATCGAAGCCAGCGCGGTGCCTTTAATCACCTGCACGGCAAACCCAACCGTAGGCGCGATAGCGATGCGAATCGCCTGCGGCGCCACCACGCGAAACAGCGTTTGACCAAAGGTCAGGCCAAGACAGCGCGACGCTTCCCACTGCCCTTTTGGCAGGGCGCGAATGCTGCCGTACCAGATATCCACCAGAAACGCGCTGGTGTAGAGCGTTAAGGCCAGCGAGGCGGCGGTCCAGGGCGCCACATCGATGCCGAACAAGCCGACACCGAAGAAGGCGAGGAACAGCTGCATCAGCAGCGGCGTGCCCTGAAACAGCTCGGTGTACGCGCGCACCAGGCGCATCGGCCATTTACGTTTTAGCAGGCGCATAAACAGCAGCGGTAGAGTCACCAGCGTGCCGCCAAAAAATGCCACCAGCGAGAGTAAAATTGTCCAGCGCGCTGCCAGCAGCAGGTTGCGCAGGATGTCCCAGTCGGTAAATTGCGTCATCATGCCGGCTGCGCTCCCAACCATTTACGTCCCAGCGCCAGCAGCAGTTGGCGCATGGCAATCGACAACGCCAGATAGATCAGCGTGGTCACGAAATAGACTTCAAAACTCAAAAAGGTGCGCGACTGAATCAGGTTGGCGGCAAAGGTCAACTCTTCGTACGACACCTGCGACACCACCGATGAACCGAGCATCACAATGATGCATTGGCTAACCAGCGCCGGATAAATGCGCTGCAGCGACGGCGGCAGCACCACGCGGATAAAGGTTTGCGTGCGGGTTAATCCCAGCACGCGCCCCGCTTCCCACTGGCCGCGCGGCGTCACCTGAATCCCGGCGCGAATAATTTCGGTGCTGTACGCGCCCAGGTTAATCAACATCGCCAGCAGCGCCGCTTCGCCCGCCGTCAGTTTCAGACCCAGATTGGGCAAACCAAAGACGATAAAAAACAGCTGCACCACAAACGGCGTATTACGGATCAGCTCGACATACAGGCCCCAGATGCGGCTCGCCCAGCTCGGTTTGCCGCTGCGCAACGCCGCGCCCAGAATCCCGAGACTGACACCGCCCACGGTGGCGAGCACGGTGATCTGAATCGTGACCCACAATCCGGCCAGCAACTCTGGCCAGTGCGGCCAGAGGTCGGCAAAGTTAAGTTGCGCCATGCTTTATGCGCCGAGGTTGGCTGGCAACGGCGCTTTCAGCCACTCTTCCGACAGCTTGTTCAGCGTGCCGTCTTTGATGCCCTGCTCAATCAGCGCATTCACTTTCTCTTTCAGCGCCGGCTCATCTTTTTTCAGGCCGATGTAGCACGGTGAATCTTTCAGCATGAACTGCGCAACCGGTGCTTTCGCTGCGTTCTGACGTGCAATGGCGGCGACAACCAGGTTACCGGTGGCAACATATTGCACTTGTCCGGAAAGATAGGCCGACAGCGTGGTGTTGTTATCTTCATAACGCTTCACCTGTGCATCTTTAGGGGCGATATCGCTCAACACCATATCTTCCACTGCACCGCGCGTGACGCCGATGGATTTTCCGCTCAGCGCTGCCGCATCTTTCAGGGTTTCACCTTTCGGACCAAATACGCCGAGGAAGAACGGCGCATACGCTTGGGTGAAATCGATCACTTTTTCGCGCTCGGCGTTTTTGCCCATGCTGGAGATCACCAGATCGACTTTATCGGTCTGCAGATACGGCACGCGGTTGGCGCTGGAAACCGGCACCAGCTGCAACTTCAGTTTCATCTCTTTCGCGAGATACTTCGCCATGTCGATATCGTAGCCCTGCGGTTGCAGGTCAGTACCCACGGAACCGAACGGCGGGAAATCCTGCGGAACCGCCACCCGGATCACGCCGCGCTTCTGGATATCCTGCAGCTGATCGGCCATCGCACTCCCGACCTGCGCCATCAGCAATGCCGCGCCCGCTACCGCTAATAATACTTTTTTCATTATGCACCCCGGTGAGTTTACGTGAAACAAAAGATTCTTGATGAATCATTCTGCAACTAATGTGCCAACCGCAGTGCTGGGAGAAGAAAGGAGAAAAAACGTGAATTTACCGCGTTACTGGCAGCATAAACGGGCATTGCGCCCGTTGGGATTAACGATCAAAAATAGTGCACTGCACCATGATGGCGCCCGTTATCGGTGTTCCAGCTCGTCGAGATGTTGATAAAGATCGGCAATTTGATGGATGCGCTGACGGCCCTGCGACAACATTTCATGCAGCAACGCATTCGCCAGCAGGTTTACCAAACTCATGGCGGAGGCGTAGCTATCAAAGGCGGAAACGCTGTCGAGCGGTGCGCAAAGCTGCCAGCGCGCCAGCGTGATAATGCCCTGCGCCTGCGGCTCACACAGCGCCAGCACCGGGATGTTGCTCTGCTGTAGCTGCTGCATCAGCGGACGAATGATGCGTGGACGGCGGCGAAACGCCATCACCACCACGATATCGTCAGGTGTGATATCCACCAGCTCTTCGCCCAGCGTCTGGCCAGGCTGCGGCAGCACATGCACCTGCGGACGCGCCTGCATCAGCTGCTGACGCAGGTGCAGCGCCACCGGATAGGCGTTACGCATACCGATGATAAACACCCGCTTTGCCGCGCCCAGCACGCTAATCACCTCGCCAAACTGCTGCGGATCGATGCTGTTGACCCACTGCGTCAGATTGGCCATCTCTTGCTTATAATGGCGCGATAGCAAGGTGTTGCCCTGCACCGCATCGCGATTATCGGTGAGCGGCATGCCGCTCTGGCGCAGGATGCGCAGCTCATCGCGCATATCCTTGTACTTCTCGTAACCGAGACGCTTGAACAAACGGCTAACCGTCGCCTTTGAGACGCCGCTCAGCCGCGCCAGCTCGGCGCTGTTGTAGCTGATCAGGTCATCAAAATGGTCAAACACGAAGTCGGCAATGCGCTGCTCCTGCGGCGACAGTTGCGGATAGTGACTACGAAGGCGTTCATCAAGTTGTTTCATCATCGGTCCTGTAACTTTCGTTTCACCACAAGCTAGCATAAATCGATCCAGATTGATGTCCGACCAAAACTGGAACAGCTCTTGCTTAGATTTATGCAGTATTTGCCAGGTGCGCACAAATCCGCACCGCACGGTTGTAGGGTCGCCATTTATGGCGACCACTGTACAGATGCACCCTACAAGCCAAAACAGAGAAAGAGTTCACTATGATACAGAGCAACATGGCGCCGTTAGGCATGGCCGTTACGCCACATCATCTCGCCAGCGAAAGCGCCTTAGCGGTGCTGCGTGAAGGCGGCAATGCGCTGGAAGCGATGGTGGCCGCCGCTGCCACTATCGCCGTGGTTTACCCGCACATGAACGGTTTAGGTGGCGACGGCTTCTGGCTGGTGGTGCCGCCACACGGCGATCCCATCGCCATTGACGCCAGCGGCGCGGCCGGTTCACTGGCGCATATCGATTTCTATCACGGCGAAGCGCATATTCCGCATCGCGGTCCGAAAGCCGCCTTAACCGTGGCGGGCACCGTGAGCGGTTGGCAGGAAGCGTTGACGCTGGCGCAGGAACTCGGCGCTACGCCGCTGCCATTAACCCGCTTGCTGCGCGATGCGATTCGCTATGCCGCCGACGGGATTCCGGTCACCGCCTCGCAGGCCGCCGCTACCGCCGCCAAACAGCACGAATTGCAGCATCAACCCGGTTTTGCCGCCACCTTTTTACCGGACGGCAGCGTGCCGGTTGCAGGCAGCCGCTTCACTCAACCGGCGCTGGCGAACACGCTCAGCATGCTGTGCGATCACGGACTCGAGAGTTTTTATCGCGGTGAACTGGCGCACCATCTGGCGCGCGAAATGAGCGCGCTGGGGATGCCGATCACGCTCGAAGATTTGCAAACGCATAAAGCCCGCCGCTGCACGCCGCTGCATCTGGCGCACAGTGAAGGCGATATCTGGAACATGACGCCGCCAACGCAGGGTTTGGTGTCGCTGGCGATCCTCGGCATTACCGATCGACTCAATATGGCTGACGCCAATGAAGCACAAACCGTGCACCGCATCGTCGAAGCCACCAAAAAAGCCTTCGCGCTGCGCGACAAACACATCACCGATCCGCGCCACATCGACATTGATGTACAGAGCCTGCTGGATGCTGAACATCTCAGCACGCTGGCGGCGCAGGTGGACGATCACCAAGCGGCTGCGTGGGGCACCGGGCGCGGACCGGGCGACACCGTGTGGATGGGCGTGATGGACAGCAGCGGGCTGGCCGTTTCATTTATCCAGAGCGTCTATCACGAATTCGGCAGCGGCGTGGTACTGCCTGGCACCGGCATCACCTGGCAAAACCGCGGTGCGGCTTTCAGCCTGCAACCCGATCATTTGCTGGCGCTGCAGCCGGGCAAACAGCCGTTCCACACGCTTAATCCCGCCGCAGCGCGCCTCAAAGATGGTCGCACCATGGTGTACGGTTCGATGGGCGGCGACGGCCAACCACAAACCCAGGCGGCGATTTTCACCCGTCACGTGATTCAGGGGCATCCGCTGCAACAGGCGGTGAGCGCGCCGCGCTGGCTGCTGGGTCGTACGTGGGGACAATCATCCGATTCGCTCAAGCTCGAAGCGCGCATCGCACCGGAAACGGTGCAGCAGCTGCGTGCACTCGGCCATGAGGTTGAACTGCTACCCGATTTCAGTGAAGTGGTCGGCCATGCAGGCGCGATCGTCAGACACAACAACGGCATGCTGGAAGGCGCGTTCGATCCGCGCAGCAACGGCAGTGCCGCCGGTTTCTAACGGAGATTATTGATGAGTTCACAACCGGACTGGGCCACCTATATCGCCCAAATGGAACAGATTCTGGCGCTGGAGCTGGATGATGCGCGCCGCGCCGAGCTGCTGACGCAGTTCAACCGCATCGCCGCGATGGCCGAGCCGCTGATGGCGCTGCCGCTCGACGATCGGCTGGAAGTGGCGGGAGTCTTTCATCCATGAAACTGTCGTCTTTATCGATTAACGCCTTGCAGCAGGCGCTGAGCCAGGGCGAGATCAACGCCCGCGATATCGCGCAACATACGCTGGCGGCGATTGAACAACATAATCCGGCGATCAACGCCTGGACCGAAGTCACCGGTCAGCGCATGCTGCGCGAAGCCGATCAGATCGATCAGCAGCGCCAGCGAGGCGAAACCTTGCCGCCGTTGGCTGGCATTCCTTACGCGGTGAAAAACTTGTTTGATGTCGCCGGACACAGCACTTTAGCCGGCGCCAGCCTGTTCAGCGAACGCGCGGCGGCACGCGAGGATGCATGGGCGGTGAGCAAACTGCGTCAGTCTGGCGCGCTGCTCTCCGGCATGCTGAATATGGATGCCTATGCGTACGGTTTTACCACCGAAAACACCCATTACGGCGCGACGCACAACCCGCGCGATTTAACCCGCGTGGCAGGCGGATCGTCCGGCGGTTCGGCAGCGGCGGTGGCGGCGGGTTTAGTGCATTTCTCGCTCGGCACCGACACCAACGGCTCGATTCGCGTGCCCGCTTCGCTGTGCGGCATCTTCGGCCTGAAACCGACCTTTGGCCGCCTGTCGCGTAGCGGCAGCCATCCGTTTGTCGCCAGCCTCGATCACATCGGCCCATTTGCCCGTTCGGTTGAAGATTTGAGCCTGGTGTACGACACCTTGCAAGGTGCCGACGCCAGCGATGCCTTCCAGGCCGCGCAGCCCGTTGCGCCAGCCAGCGCCGGGCTTAACAAGGGCGCAGAAGGCGTGCGCAGCGCGGTACTCGGCGGATTCTTTTCAGCCTGGTGCAGCGATGAAGCGCGTGCCTCCGTGGCCGTGGCGGCTAAAGCGTTGCAGGCAATCGACGAAGTAACCTTACCGAATGCAGAGATAGCGCGTTCGGCGGCCTTTATCATGACCGCCGCAGAAGGCGGCAATCACTACTTGCCGATGCTGCGCACGCAGCCGGAGCAGTTCGAGCCCAACTCGCGTGAACGCTTGCTGGCCGGAGCGATGCTGCCCTCGGCGTGGTACGTGCAGGCGCAGCGTTTCCGCCGTCACTTCCAGCAGCAGGTGCTGCCGCTGTTTGAACAGTTCGATGTGCTGATTGCACCCGCCACACCGTGCACCGCCACCACCATCGGCCAGGAAACCATTCACATCAACGGCCAGCATTTACCGACGCGCGCCAGCATGGGCATGCTGACCCAGCCGATTTCGTTCCTCGGCTTACCGGTCTGCACTGTGCCGCTGCAAACCGCCAGCGGCTTGCCGATTGGTTTACAGCTGATCGCCGCACCGTTTAAAGAACATCTGGCACTGCGCGCCGCCTGGGCGCTGCAACAGCAAGGGCTGACGCTGCCACAAACCACCTTAATGGATGCCTGAAGATGACACCTGAACATATCGATCGCCCGGCAGTGCTCGCCGAAGTCACCGCCGCCTTTTACCGCTACGAGCAGGCGTTGATCAGCAATGACGTTGAAGTGCTGGATGAGCTGTTCTGGCACGACAAACGTACCGTGCGTTTGGGCGCGGGTGAGAATCTGTATGGCATTGATGAGATTCGCGCTTTCCGCGCGGCGCGTCCGTCGAAAGGGTTGGAGCGCGAGTTACGTAATACGGTGATTACCACTTTTGGCGATGACTATGCGGTGTGCAGCACCGAGTTTACGCGTGAAGGCGTGGAGAAGATTGGACGCCAGCAGCAGACGTGGGTGCGATTGCCGTGCGGCTGGCGGATTGTCGCGGCGCAGGTGAGTTTGATGATTTGAGGTGTTAGCGGGATAAATCGGTCGCCATATATGGCGTAATGCTCGTCAGATAAGCCAACGCCGATTGCGCAGGCCGATGCCACTTTTGGTCCGGCGGTCCTCGCGCCGCTTATGCGGTACCTTCACTTCGCTCGTCTGCCTGACGGACCGGCGGAGACGGGACATCCTTGTCCCGGCTCCGCCTTTCGCCCGCGTCCTGCGGGCTCTCCTGGCTTCCTCGCTTCGTTCAGCGCTGCGGATTGCCTGCCCAAAAGCGTCCCCGGCCTGCTCCCAAGCTTCAGTGCGTGTTGTTGAAAAGGGCACTTTTGCCAGAGGCGCTGACGCGTCTGCTGCGGCATAAGGGCTATTCGCAGCGCTGAGGCTTTTACGTTGGGCCAGGAGCCTCACGCATGGATGCGTGAGGCAGTTCGGGGCCGGCCAGGACGGCCGATCCGCGAACGGTCCGTTGGCACAACGTGGAAGCCGAAGGTACCGCGTAAGCGGCGCGAGGACGGCCCGTGACGCAGCAGATGTGGCAGAGCCAGCTACCTATTCAAAGCAACATGCTTTCTTAACTGACAAGCATTACGCCATAAATGGCGACCCTACAAACTCAGGATGTTGGTGCCGGATGCGTTTCGATCCAGTGATCGGCGATCTGCTGCCGCGTACACACCCACACATCTTCATGCTGCTGAATGTGATCGAGGAAGCGCTGCAAGCCACGGAATTTCCCCGGACGTCCCAGCAAACGACAGTGCATGCCAATCGACATCATCTTCGGTGCGGTTTCGCCCTCTTCGTACAGCACATCAAAGGTGTCGCGCAGATAGGTAAAGAACTGCTCCGCGGTGTTAAAGCCCTGCGGCGAGGCGAAGCGCATGTCGTTGCACTCCAGCGTGTAAGGGATGATGAGGTGCGGTTTGACCGTGCCGTCCTGACAAGTGACTTGCGTCCAGAACGGTAAATCGTCGCCGTAATAGTCGCTGTCATAGCTGAAACCGCCCTGCTCGACCACTAAACGTCGGGTGTTTGGGCTATCGCGCCCGGTATACCAGCCGGTTGGCGCTTTACCGAACAGATCGGTTAACACGTCCACCGCCTGCTGCATGTGCTGGCGCTCGGTTTTGGCGTCCATCGCCTGATAGTGAATCCAGCGCCAGCCGTGGCTCACCACGTCGTAATCCGCCGCTTTAATCGCTTCGACGATGTCCGGATGACGTGCCAGCGCCATCGCCACGCCAAACACCGTTAGCGGCAAACCGCGCTTTTGAAACTCATTGTGAATGCGCCAGAAACCGGCACGCGAGCCGTATTCATACAGCGAATCCATCGACATATGACGATCGGCGTAGCTGGCCGCACCGATGATATCGGAAAGAAACTGCTCGGAACCGGCGTCGCCATGCAACACGTTATTCTCAGCACCCTCTTCGTAATTAAGAACAAACTGCACCGCGACGCGCGCTTTGCCCGGCCACTGCGCATGCGGCGGGTTGCCGGCATAGCCGATCAGATCGCGTGGATAGTTTTTGTTGAAGCTGTACTCTTTCTTTCCAGATACATCATTCATTCTGTAAGTTCCTGTCGCTCAACCAGTGGTTAGTTTAGGTGCTGAAAGGCTCCGCTGAGCAGTTTTTCGAGGGGATAATCGAGATCGCCGTGCTTGCTGGTGCCAAAGCCTAACGCCACCAGCGACTCCACCATTTTTACTGCGGCGCTGACGCCGTCGATCACCGGCATGCCTAGTTCTTTGGTGAGATCCTGCGCCAGCGTGGCCATGCCGCCACAGCCCAACACAATCGCGCCGCTGCCATCTTCGCGTTTGGCCTGAATGCAGCGCTGACGTACTTTCTCCTGCGCCACACCGGTGCCGTCTTCCAGCGCCAGCACCGGCAGATCGATGGCATGTAGCGCAGCGCAATGGTGAGTGAAGCCATATTGCTGCAGCAGATGGCGTGCAATCACCAATGTGCGCGGCAAAGTGGTGACAATCGAAAAGCGCGTCGCCACCAGCGTGGCGGTGTGCATGGCCGCTTCCGCGATGCCAATCACCGGCCCGCTCGCCAGTTCACGCGCCGCCAGCAATCCCGGATCGCCGAAGCAAGCAATGATATGGCCGCTCACGCCTTGCGCTTTGCCGCGCTTCACCTGCTCCAGCACGCCAATTGCTGCGATGGCTTCATCAAAATGACCTTCAATCGATTCCACGCCGTGCGTTGGACACACCGCCAGAATCTCGGTGCCCGGCGCGGCAACGGCGCGCGCGGCGGCGCCAATGGTTTCCGTCATCGCTAAGCTGGTGTTCGGATTGATGACCTGAATCAGGCTCATGATGCCGCTCCTTTGTTACCGGCAAATAACCGGGTGAAATCAGGCAAGGTTTCGCCGCTGCGCTCAAAGTGCAGGCTGGCAACAATGTGTTCGAAGTGATGCTGTAGTGCGGCAGTCAACGCCGGCAGATCTTTTTGCCGCAGCAGATCCACCAGCCGATCGTGATGATCGCAACGGCAGCCGCGCTGCCACGGTGCACCGTAAGCGGCGATCACCAACGACGAACGCTGCGTCAGGCGCGTCACCATATCGGTGAGCACTTCGTTACCGGAGATCGCCTGCAGCTGAATATGAAAAGCGGCGGAGAGACGAATCGCGGCAGCACCATCGTGCTGGTCGTGTGCTTGCTGCTCTTCTTCAATTAGCACGCCAAGCGCCGCTAAGTGCGGTGCCTGTACGTGGCTCAGCACCGCTGGCAAATTGGCGCACTCTAATAAACTGCGGGTGGCAAAGATGTCGCGGGCTTCATCAACGCCCGGCGTCGCCACCTGTGCACCACGTCGGGGCGACAAGGTGATCATTTGCACCGCGGCGAGGCGCTGCAGCACCTTGCGGATGCCGGTGCGGCTCACGCCGAAGACGTCTGATAACGCTTCTTCCGGCAATTTACTGCCCGGCGGCAACTGATGCTCAACGATGGCGGTCAGCAGCGCCTGATAGATAGGTTCATCGCGATCGTTCAGATCGGCAGCCGTTTTCTGGCCTGTTTCACTCTTCATTACCTGCTCCGGTAAGTGACTGTGTGCTGCACATCGTATACGTGAAATTAATTTTTTGTATACAAGAAATCAATTCTGGCCTGGATCCTGCAATACCGTTTCACGATGTGATTATTATTCCATGATGTAGAGAGGAGCAGGTTTCATGCCAAATCATTCTGAAGTGACCTCTGCGGTGGCCTCTGAAGCCAACGCGCAATACAGTCCACGCCTGTGTAACGAAGATCTGGCGCCGACGCGCGACCAGAACTGGTCGTGGTACAACATCTTTTCTTTCTGGATGTCGGACGTGCACAGCATGGGCGGCTATGTGGTGGCCGCCAGCTTCTTTACCCTTGGGCTGGCGAGCTGGCAGGTGCTGCTGTGCTTGTTAGTGGGCATCTGCATTGTGCAGCTCTGCGCCAATCTGGTGGCCAAACCGAGCCAGATGGCGGGCGTGCCCTACGCGGTGATTTCGCGTCAGGCATTTGGTGTGTTCGGCGCGAATATCCCGGCGATTATCCGCGGGCTGATCGCTTTCGCGTGGTACGGCATCCAGACTTATCTGGCGGCTAATGCGCTGATGCTGGTGCTGCTGAAGTTCTTCCCAGCCCTGAGCAGCATGACGCAAAGCAGCTGGCTCGGCTTATCACAGTTGGGCTGGTGCTGTTTCGGCGTGATGTGGTTGCTGCAGGCGATGGTGTTTTGGCACGGCATGAGCGCGATCAAACGCTTTATCGATGTCGCCGGTCCGGCGGTGTACGTGGTGATGGTGGCGCTGGCGGGCTGGATTGTATACAAAACCGGTTTTGACGGTATCTCCTTCACGCTGGCCAGCAAGCAGTTGAGCACCGGCGAGCAAACCTGGCAGATGATCACCGCCACTGCGCTGGTGGTCTCTTACTTCTCCGGTCCGCTGCTGAATTTTGGTGACTTCTCACGTTACGGCAAAAGCATGGGCGAAATTCGTCGCGGCAACCGCTGGGGCTTACCGTTCAACTTCTTGCTGTTCTCGATTGTCACCGTAGTGATTGTTTCCGGTACCCAATCGCTGTTCGGCAGAATGATCACCGATCCGATTGAGACCGTCAGCATGGTGGGTAACGACGTGGCGGTGGCGATTGGCCTGTTGACCATGATTATCGCCACCATCGGTATTAACATCGTGGCGAACTTTGTCTCGCCGGCATTCGACTTCTCTAACTGCTCGCCGCAGAAAATCAGCTTCCGTACGGGTGGCATGATTGCTGCAGTCGGCTCGGTGTTACTGACGCCGTGGAACCTGTTTCAGTCGCCAGAACTGATTCACTACACGCTGGATGTATTGGGCTCGTTCATTGGGCCGTTGTTCGGCATCCTAGTGGCTGATTTCTATCTGATTAAACGCAGCAAAGTCTATGTTGATGATCTGTTTGATGACACGCCAAAAGGACGTTACTGGTATCGCGGCGGCTTCAACCCGAAAGCAATTGCTGCGCTGCTGCCGTCGGTGGGCATTTGTCTGGTGATCAGCTTCATTCCTTCACTGCATGCGGTGGCGAACTTTAGCTGGTTTATCGGCGTGGCGCTGGGTGCGGGCTGCTATCGCTGGCTGGCGCGCGCGGACCGCGAAGAGTCTGTGGCGGCGTATCGCGCGACGGTGGCGGTGCAGAAGGATTAAGTTGGTAATGGTCGCCATGAATGGCGACCCTACGCCGGTTTGTAAAAAGCAAAAAGCCGATGCATATCTGCATCGGCTTCTTTAAATAGATTGGCGGAACGGACGGGGCTCGAACCCGCGACCCCCTGCGTGACAGGCAGGTATTCTAACCAACTGAACTACCGCTCCGCGCTTTGTTCCCCGTCGAGAACGAGGCGCATATTAATAGCAGCTCTCGTACCCGTCAACGCTTTTTATGTGGGAATGTTTCGTTTGGCGTTTTTTTCAGCTTAACGTCGATTTTCCACGCAAAATCAGCCGTTTTACACACGCCACAGGCAGCTACCGCCCTTCTTTTGCACTAAATCCAGACGACCTTCGTGCGCAATAATCTCTTCATCGCTGGCGCTGACCACGCGCAGACCTGAACTCGGGCGCACTATCCGCTGAATGTTCTCACCGCCGCCCTGATTGTTCTGCTCACCATCGAGTGAAAAGGCCAGCGAAGTCTGACCGCCGGTCATCATCAGGAACACTTCGGCCAGAATCTCGGCATCGAGCAGTGCGCCGTGCAGCGTACGCTTGCTGTTGTCTATCTCATAACGGTTGCACAACGCATCGAGGCTGTTGCGCTTGCCGGGATACATCTTACGCGCCATCGCCAGGCTATCGGTGATCTGGCAGAAGGTTTCGGTTTTGCCGATATCCCGCTTCAGCATGCCGAATTCGTAATCCATAAAGCCGATATCGAACGATGCGTTATGGATCACCAGTTCCGCGCCACGGATGTACTCAAGGAATTCGTCGGCGATATCCGCAAACATCGGCTTATCAGCAAGGAATTCGTCGGCGATACCGTGAACGCCGAACGCTTCCGGATCCACCAGCCGATCGGGCTTCAGATACATGTGGAAGTTGTTGCCGGTCAGGCGACGGTTGATCACCTCAACCGCACCAATTTCAATGATGCGATGTCCTTCATAATGCACACCGATCATGTTCATGCCGGTGGTTTCGGTATCGAGGACGATCTGGCGGTTATTTGCAGTGCTCATAGGACTCGTTTTATGTCAGACTTGGCGTTTTGTCAGAAGGAAGTCTACCAGAGATGCGCAAACAGGTAGAAATATTCACCGATGGATCTTGCCTTGGGAATCCCGGTCCCGGCGGCTACGGCGCCATTTTGCGTTATGGCGCGCATGAAAAAGAGTTCAGTACGGGTTATCGCCTCACCACCAACAATCGCATGGAAATGATGGCGGCTATCGTGGCGCTCGAAGCATTAAAGCAGCCGTGTGAGGTGGTGCTTAGCACCGACAGCCAATATGTTCGTCAGGGCATTACCAGCTGGATCCACAACTGGAAGAAGCGCGGCTGGAAAACCGCCGATAAAAAACCGGTGAAAAATGTCGATCTGTGGAAACGCCTCGATGTGGCGCTCAGCAACCATGAAATTAAATGGGAATGGGTAAAAGGTCACGCGGGGCATCCTGAGAACGAACGCTGCGACGAACTGGCACGCAGCGCGGCGGGAAATCCTACCCAGGATGATATCGGCTATCAGGTTGAATCCTGATCCTTCACTTCACGAAACTGGCGCGTAACGTTAACCGTTTGACGTAGCTGGCTTTGACTCAGATTCTTCTTCATTTTGGTGGGCGTTAACGGGAACGTGCGTTTACGTGCCACCACAATGTTCAAACAACCGAGCGCCGGTAAATGCGCGCTGATCACCCTGCCGCCCTGCCGATGCCACGGCACCACCTGAAAACGCGTGCGGTACACCACTTCATAATTCAGCAGGCCCAGCCAGTCGAGCAATCGCACCTGGCTAAACATCCTTCCACTCCAGGGCGCGCGCGAGTGTAATCCCGGAATGCCTTTGCTGATCCCTAATAGACTGAAAGGATTGAAGCCGCTGATGATCATCCAGCCATCATCGATCAATACCCGATCCACCTCGCGCAGCACACGATGCGGATCCTGACTCCACGCCAGCGTGTGCGCCAGCAAACAGGCATCAACTGATTTAGATTCAAAGGGTAATTGTGTGTTATTGGCGATAACCTGTAACTCATCGCCCTCAATGCCCACATTCACCTGATGCGATATGGCACACTGGCTGGTGTTGATTTCTGCGCTGAGGCTGCCAATTTTAAGCATATGAAAGCCATACAGCTTCCCGAGATAAGGCTGCAGTTGCTGAGTGAGCGCGTCGCGAAAATAGTCTCCCATTGGCATATCGCGCCAGGAGCGCGGTGCAGTCAGGATTTGGCGTGTTTTAGCCGGCTTCATGCTCTACCATTTTCCTTTTTCTACGACCTGAGAGGTGTTTATGAATCTTACCAGCATTCCCGCATTGCAGGATAACTACATCTGGACACTGACGGACGATGACAATAACTGTCTGATTGTCGATCCCGGCGAAGCACAGCCGGTGCTGGATAAAATCAGGGCTAATCATTGGCAACCCGTGGCGATTTTGCTGACGCATCATCATCACGATCACGTCGGCGGCGTGGATGAGCTGTTGCAGCACTATCCCGATTTGGCGGTTTTCGGTCCACAGGAAACTGCAGATAAAGGGGCAAAGCATATTGTGGCCGAAGGCGATGAATTTACAGTTCTTGGGCTTAATTTCCGTGTCATCGCAACACCTGGTCACACTTTAGGACATATCTCATATTTCAGCTCTCCTTATCTTTTCTGTGGAGACACGATGTTTTCCGGTGGCTGCGGACGTTTATTTGAAGGCACCGCAAAACAAATGTTCGAATCATTTCAAAAGCTTAATCAACTCCCTGCAGATACTCTTGTTTGCTGTGCGCATGAGTACACTTTATCCAATATGAAGTTTGCTGCGGCTATTCTGCCCCATGACCCTAAAATTTTGGCAAGGTATCAGCAAATTAAGGACTTACGCGCAGAAAACCGCATTACTTTACCGACAAAACTGGCCTTAGAGCGGGAAATAAATTTATTTTTACGCACGCAAGACGCTGATTTACAACAGGCTTTAGGCACTAATGTGTCATCGTCAGCATTATGGCAAACTTTCGCCGATCTACGCGAGAAGAAAGACCGCTTTTGATATTTGAGGTTGTGTTGTGGTGGACCGTCACGTATAGTTGCTCGTCTTTTAAGCGAACTATTGACACACACATGAAGGCTAAAGCGATCTTACTCGCCTCGGTCTTGCTGGTGGGATGTCAGGCATCAAGGAATGACGCCAATATCCCCGTACAGCATGCCCAGAGTCTGTCTTCAGCTGGTCAAGGTGAAAATGGAAAGTACGGAGATCGATTGTTGTCGCCGCGATGGCAGGATGATGGAACAAGCCTCGCAGAAGATACTGATCTCTGGAATCACATTAGTGACGAGTTGAAGATGGGGATTCCGGAAAACAGCCGGATCCGCGAACAAAAAACAAAATTTTTAAAAAATAAGAGCTATCTCCACGATGTAACATTACGGGCAGAGCCGTACATGTACTGGATAGTCGAGCAGATACAGAAACGTAAAATGCCGATGGAACTGGTACTGCTACCCATAGTGGAGAGCGCTTTTGACCCACACGCAACATCTTCTGCGAATGCCGCCGGCATTTGGCAGATTGTTGCACAAACGGGCAAAAACTATGGTTTGAAACAGAACCAATGGTACGACGGACGCCGCGATGTGGTGGCCTCGACCAAAGTAGCGCTGGATATGATGCAGCGTCTTAACGGTATGTTTGACGGTGACTGGTTACTGACCATCGCCGCCTACAACAGCGGTGAAGGACGTGTGCTGAAGGCGATGAAACAGAATAAGGCGCGCGGTAAGCCGACTGACTTCTGGAATTTATCGTTGCCACGCGAGACCACGGTTTACGTACCTAAAATGTTGGCCTTGAGTGAGATTCTCAAGAACAACAAGCGTTACGGTATCAAACTGCCGACCCCGAACGAGAGCCGTGCATTAGCTCGCGTAGAGGTGGGACAGCAGATTGAATTGACGCAGGCCGCCGATATGGCCGGTATGTCTCTCAGCAAGCTGAAGACATTTAATGCCGGTTATAAAAACGGAGCCACAGCGCCAAATGGACCGCACTACATTATGGTGCCGAAGTCCAACGTTGCTAAGTTGCGCGATTCACTGGCTTCCGGTGATATCGCTTCCGTGCAGCCTACCGAGATGGCGAAAGTCAGCGCGGCAGGAAACAGCTACACGGTACGCAAAGGCGACACCTTGTCTGGTATTGCCAGCAAGCTTGGCGTAAGCGTCAGTGCACTGAAACAGCAGAACAATCTGCGCAGCGCTTCAGTTCGTACCGGTCAGACTCTGACCGTAAGCGGCAAAGCGAGCACGCAATTGGCTGATAACGGCAACAGCATCACCTATCGTGTACGTAAGGGTGATTCTTTTGCCAGTATTGCAAAACGTCACGGTGTGAATACCAAAGATGTTATGCGCTGGAACAGTGACGCTAAAGACATTCAGCCGGGCGACAAGCTCACGCTGTTTGTGAATAATAGCGCAACACCTGATACCTAATGCCCCGAAAAGGCTGACTTTTGTCAGCCTTTTTCATTTTCTGCTTCCGCTGAATTCTGCATATCGCCTGTTCAGGCACTAACTTACCCTTCGCAGTATGACTTCGATTGTTGCTAGATGGGAGCAAGAGCGTATTGGCCTAACGCTCGATACCGTAGAGAGAGTTGAACTCAACCAGCAGCGGATTGTGGTCTGAGGCGCGCGTCACCAGCACAGAAGCCTCACTGACCTTCATATCACGGTAGAAAACGAAATCCAGTGGGCGACCAAAGGCTTTACGTCGATGGTCATCGGTGAAGTTCACTTCACGCAGTGACATCTCCCGCGCAAAGCGATACAGCGCATTCATACGCTGACGACTCCAGGCGTTAAAATCCCCCGCCATGATCACCGGACCGCGATGGTGCTGAATCTGTTCTCCAATCGGCCCGAGTTGTTTGCTGTAGACATCGACACCGAGACTGAAATTGACTGCATGGATATTTACTACCATCAGCATTTCGCCAGTCGGCAACGGATATGCCGTGACCAGCGCAGATTTGGCTAAACGTAGCAGCGGTTCACGCTCGCGTAGTGGGCAGCAATAAACAGGATGCGCAGATGCCAGCGTCATGACGCCAGAAGGATGTTGCGGTAGAACAAAGGCTGGCACCTGATCGGCCGCGAGATAGTTACTGGTGGCGAATTTGACCAGTTCGGGCGTGGCTTGCGCCTCCTGCAGAAGAACAAGGTGGGCATCTTTGCCAAAACCTTGCAGCACCGACATCCAGTCTGCGCGCTGTTGCTTGAAGATATTCCAGACTAAGACTCGCAGTGTGGGATCGGCTGGCAAAGGTGCGCCAGGCGGTAATGCCTGCCCAAGATGCAGCATTGCCCCCGGCGGAAAGATCCGCTCTGCTGGCTGACCTGCTACATAACGCATTGAATAAGTTTTTTTCCGCACTTTCCCGCCTGACTGGTTTACGACTCGTACTTCACCTGACTGTTATAGGGATTTTAGCGCGGGGTTTCAATTGGTGTTCTTGATTGTCGGAATTCGCCTCACAGCATACCAATGCAAAAGCCTGCCAGTTGGCAGGCTTTTGCGCGTGTTACTCCATCGCTATCGCCGTTTTAGGTTTATCGAGTTGACCACTCAATCGCACCAGCAGCAGCGCGCCAAGCACAATCACCGCACCAACCCACGGCGTTTGCGCCAGTCCATAATGCTCGACAATATAACCACCTACTGTGGAACCCAGAGCGATACCGATATTGAAGGCCGCAATATTGAGGCCTGATGCAACATCTACCGCGCCTGGCGCATAATGTTCAGCTTTCTGCACCACGTAAACCTGCAAACCCGGCACGTTGGCAAAGGCGAAGATACCCATAACTAACACTGTTGCCACTGACATAAAGTGCATGCTGGCGGTAAACTGGAACACCATCAGCAGCATGGCCAGCGCCATAAAGATCAGTGTTAATGCAGGAACCGCGCCACGGCGATCGGCCAACTTACCGCCCCAGATATTACCGATGGCGACCGACACACCATAACCCAGCAAAATCACACTCACTGCGGTAGGTGAAAAGCCAGCCAGCGACTGCATCATTGGCGCAAGAAATGTGAAGGCAGTAAATACGCCACCATAACCCAGCGCGGTAATCGCATAAATCAGCAGAAGACGTGGATTGATCATCACGCGAGCCTGCTGGGCCAGCGTTGTTACCGGTGGTTGAGCAATGTTACGCGGGATAAGCAGTTGGCTTGCCACCAGAGCGATGACGCCCAGCAATGACACAGCCAGGAAACTTTCACGCCAGCCAAAGTGTTGCCCGATGAGCGTACCCAACGGCACGCCAGTCACCAACGCTACGGTCAAACCGCCAAACATGATGGCAATGGCACTCGCTGCCTTCTCTTTGCTTACGAGGTTGGTCGCTATCGTGGAACCGACAGAGAAGAACACACCGTGAGCCAGGCCGGTAAGCAGTCGGGCAATGACCAGCGTTTCATAGTTTGGTGCCAACCAGGCAACCAGATTGCCAACGGTAAAGAGCACCATCAATCCCATTAATAATTGCTTACGCGCTAACTTACCGGTCAAAGCAGTCAACACCGGAGCGCCAACGGCAACGCCCAAAGCATAAATAGAGACCAGCATTCCTGCGGAAGGCAGCGTAATACTGAGTTGTTCAGCGATGGTTGGGATCAGCCCGACAATAACAAATTCTGTCGTTCCGATCGCATAGGCACTGATTGTCAGCGCCCAAAGTGCAAGTGGCATGATTAACTCCCATGAAGTTTTGATGGGCGTTAGTATTGCCTCATGCTTTAATGACAAAAAGATGCAAAGTAAGAATAGACATTTGCTTTTGGAGGGATAATGAAGGCATCGTCAGATGAGCTTAAGGTGTTTATCGCTGTGGTGGAGAGCGGCAGCTTTAGTCGGGCAGCAGAACAGTTGCAGATGGCCAATTCAGCAGTAAGCCGCACGGTTAAAAAGCTGGAGAACAAGCTGGGCGTGGCGCTCTTAACGCGTACTACGCGTCAGTTAGCGCTCACTCATGAAGGAGAGCACTATTTTCGCCGCGTGCAAAAGTTGATGCAGGAGATGTCGACCGCCGAGAGCGAGTTGATTGAGCGTCAGCTGGCACCTCAGGGCGTGCTACGTATTGATGCAGCTACGCCCGTGATTCTGCATCTTTTACTGCCGATGATTAAACCCTTTCGTGAGCGCTATCCAGACGTCACGCTATCGCTGATCTCTTCGGAGAGCTTTATTAACCTCATCGAACGTAAAGTCGATGTGGCGATTCGCGCCGGCAATTTGACGGATTCTACGTTGCGCGCTCGTCTGCTCTTTATTAGTTATCGCAAATTAGTGGCCACGCCGGCTTATCTGGCGAAATATGGCGTACCAGCATCGGCAGCTGATTTAGTGCAGCATGAATGCCTTGGCTTCGTTGAAACGCCACGCTTAAATCGCTGGCCTGTCGCAGATGAAGGTGGCGAGCTTTATGACATCACGCCGGGCATGTCATCTAACAGCGGCGAAACGCTCAAACAGCTAGTGCTAGGCGATCAAGGTATCGCGTGTTTATCAGATTTTATGGTGGATAAAGAGATAGCGGATGGCACTTTTATTGAACTGCTAGCTGAACATCGCGTTCCAGTCGAGATGCCCTTTAACGCGGTCTATTACAGCGACTTGGGAGTTAGTCAGCGCGTTCGGGCGTTTATCGATTTTCTAAGTGAATGGGTTAAAGATCAGCCCTGGCGAGTGCAGGGCTGAAGAGGTAAGTAGCGATCAATCCCAGTCTGGTGCCAGACCTTCAGGACTCACTAAACGCTGCTGACGATCCAGCGCGGCAATATTTGCCATATCTTGATCATCTAACTGCAGATCAACTGCTGTCATGTTGCTCGCCAGGTTTTCACGTTTGGTGGATGACGGGATCACCGCGTAACCTAACTTCATCGCCCATGCCAGAACCACCTGAGCTGGAGTAGCTTTGTGCTTCTGTGCAATTGCGTTGATTACCTGATCCTTCAGCGCCTCGCCATAAGCCAGCGTCATGTAAGAAGTGATGTGAAGACCATACTTTCTAGCAAATTCAACCACCTGACGGTTCTGCAGGAAAGGATGCAGCTCAATCTGGTTAGTGGCAATATTTTCTGCACCAACCGCGTCAATCGCCTCTTTCATCAAGGCGATTGGGAAGTTTGAGATACCAATCTGACGCGTCAGGCCAGCTTCTTTTGCTGCCATCAATGCCAACATGCTCTCTTTCACTGATACCGCCGCTCCCGGAGAAGGCCAGTGGATCAAGGTGAGATCGACATAATCAGTGCGCAGTTTTGCCAGGCTCTCTTTCAAGCTGGGAATCAACTTCTCAGCATCAAGATTCTCAATCCAGATTTTGGTAGTAACGAACAAATCGCCACGTGCTACGCCACTTTCAATGATCGCCTGACCCACAGCTGCTTCATTTTCATAGATTTGCGCGGTATCTAATGTGCGATAGCCAAGTTCTAAAGCAGTTTTAACTGAATGGATTACAACATCGTCTTGCAGACGGAAAGTACCTAAACCAAAGGCGGGGATTGTCATGATTTCCTCATCGGATAGCGTTATGTTTCGATGGGAACTATTCTGGCAGGTTTATTGTTGCTGAAAAATCCGCTTATAAGCAGAAGAATTTTGATTTTTTATCAATAATATTAGCGGAATTACAGACATGAAAAAGCCCTGACTTTTCAGTCAGGGCTTATCAATTAAGTGGCGGAACGGACGGGGCTCGAACCCGCGACCCCCTGCGTGACAGGCAGGTATTCTAACCAACTGAACTACCGCTCCACCGATTCTGTACTGATATCAGACAATCGTTCTGATTTCAGGTGTTTCGCCCTTCCCGCGTCACCGGGAAGGTCACGACCCGATAACGGGTCTTAAATTGATGCCTGGCAGTTCCCTACTCTCGCATGGGGAGACCCCACACTACCATCGGCGCTACGGCGTTTCACTTCTGAGTTCGGCATGGGGTCAGGT